>NZ_CP196372.1:0-1953131 GCF_058505625.1 Weissella sp. ESL1156
AATGAGCAACAAGAGCGTGAAGTGTTGGAGAGGTTCGAACAAGAAGGTCTTGAATGGTTAGGGTTCGTAGATAAAATTAAAAAACCAACAGACTTGATACCAAGCCATTATGCGCATGAATTTTACTTTCCTTACTTTTTGACTAGCAGAGGAACCAATGTTTATTGGGGCCAGGTTGAACAATTAGGTGCAGAAGAAATTGTATTTGACGGACGAAAGGAAGAGCTAATGGACGAGAAATATGTGGTTTCGCAGGAGTTTATGGAAGAGTTGGAGGAGTGGAAAAAAAGAGGAAATGCTGAGACGTATTTTGTTGGCTCGTGTGATATATCAATGCTACCAAATGATATTAAACGTTGGTGGAACCATCCAGAAATAAACAATTTTGAATGCAATAACCGCCTAATCGCAATCATTAGTTGGGTTAACGGTAAAGATGTCTTTGAACTGGAGCACAAGAAGTGGATAGTACGAAGTAAAGATGTTGGTAACCAGGGGGAATACCGCTACGTTTTCCTACGCAGTGTATCTGGTTTGCAGGAAGCTAAAATGGTCTATGAGCAAGCCGTTGCTACCCACTTTGATACTAAGGCAGAAGCGGAGGAGTGGTGCAATAGCCACCAAGAAGCCATCAAAATAGATATAGACTAAGGAGACAAATACCTATGAGTAAGAAGTACCAAGTAACGCAAGAGTTTATGGATAGCCTAGGAAAGTGGCGAGAGGCCCATTATAACCACGTAGGTACCCAGGCTATTAACCTAGTTTCCTTGCTAAGACTACCAGAAGATGTACAGGAGTGGTTGACGGCACGAGAATGGCCTACAGAAGAAAGTAACAACCGTCTAATCGCAATCATTCGTTGGGTAAATGGTGAGGATTTATTTGAGGTAAAAAAAGGAGATTGGATAGTACGCAATAAAGAGACTGATGAGATTGGTGATTACCGCTACGTGTATATACAAAGGCACTGGGGTATGACGGAAGCTAAAACGACTTATGAGCAAGCCGCTGCTACCCTCTTTGATACCAAAGAAGAAGCCGAGAGTTGGGCTAATTCTCATCAAGAAGTGATTGAGGTGGAGGTAGAAGAATGAAAAATGAAGTAATTTATTTAGCCTTTGTCGTTTACAACCTAGACGACGAACCAAATATGGAAATACAGGGTGCTTTCAAGGATATTAATAAAGCAAATCAAATGCTTTATGGTGTCATGAAAAGTGAGGGCGAGAGTGCTCTTACAGATAAGTTATTTGGTAACAATAATGACATCACTATTTATAATGAATGGCCAGATCGTGTCTATGTAATTAAAACCATTGAGGTGGAAGAATGAAAGTACATGAATTAAAACTAGCCGACGAATATTTTAATGATGTTAAATATGGTATGAAGAAATTTGAAATTAGGAAGAATGATCGTGATTTTCGAACAGGCGATTTATTAGCGTTATCACGTTATGAGGCTGGGAGTTACTTGATGGGAAATAGCCGAATAGGAAACCAAGAAGTCGATATTCACGCCGCTGAAACATTACTAAGAAAAATTGATTACATTTCTGATTACGAGCAAAAAGATGGTTATGTGGTTATGAGTATTAGTCCATTGGTAAAGGAATAAAGAGGTGAAAATATTATGATACCAAAATATATTGTATTCAACATTATGAAATTAGATGTGAACCACAATGCTGAAGTTGTGACAACAGGAAACAATTCAGACGAGTTACTTAGTGTCTATCATGGTAAGGCGTATCAAATCATGGGGGTTCAAACTTTGAGTGATCGGGAGGAATGGTAATGATATTTGATGAAGCAAAACGAGCATTAAATACTCGTGATTTAGCTTCTAACTTCGGTCAGGAATGGACGATTCTTGATGAGGTATCGGGAAATGTATTCGGTCATGGTCCAGGTGAAGCGACGGATAAAGAAATTGAAACGATCATGCAAGCATGGTTACACCCTGAAACAATTAAGGTGGTGAATTAATGTTGAATAAATTGCAAGTAAATAATGTCGTTAAGAGCAACAACAAGCTGTTTGATACCAAATTAGAACAAAAGTTAGATGTGCTGTTACTGGATATGATTATCAATGATGTTAAAGAATTTAATGTGCCTTATCAAATGTCAATTCCATACAATTGGGAGGGATTTGCTAGGTATCAACATCATCTATTAGCAGATATTGAAAGCCCAAATTTAAAAGAGCGCATTGAAGATTATTTGTTAATGCACACACCAGCTAATATTTTTATCAACAAAGAAGATATGTATTCAGAAGATGGAGCAGTCTATTTTGATTTATTGGTCATACGTGAAGTATAAGAGGGAGTAAAATATGAGTTATTTAAAGTGGCTAGGAACGGAGCTAAAAAGTATTAATACCGCTGGTGGAGTGATGCTAGCATTTATCATTGGTGTACAGTTAGCATTCTATTTATCAGCACCAATTACAGGACTATCAACGATAACACTGGTAGCCACGTTGGTTGGTTCAGCTTGTACTGTGTACATGATGATAGGAAAGCCAATTAACGGTCTACTGGGTTTAATCAGTGCAATTGGGTATATCTACATCAATTGGACGGCAGGACACTATGCAAGTGTTCTAGATCAATTAGTTTTCGTTGCATTGATTGACTTGCCGTTAATCTTTACGTGGAAAACGTGGGGACATAAAGTTGAAAACGGTGTAAAATTTCTAAATCGCAAAGGCTGGCTATTAACGCTAGGCTTCATGTTGATTGCATGGTATCCAATGATGCAAGCTTATGCTGCATTAGGCGATAGCAACCCGTTGTGGGATAGTATTGTGTTAATTATTGGTGCAACTGCTAGCCTATATGTATTTAAGGGATATGGCGACAGTTACACATTGTGGTTGTTGTCAGATTTCGTTAACATCGCTCTATGGCTGTCAGCGCTCGTTACAGGATATTCAGCTAGTTCCTTACCAATGTTACTAACTATGGCTTTCTATCTCGCAACAGCTGTCTATGGGCGATTCTGGAGCATTTGGCGAGGTAAGAAATAATATGGCAAAGGTAAGAATATACGGAGCGTCTTACATTGGTGAAGATAGTTATGTAAATAGCATTTTTGTAATGGAAAATGCAGAATATTGGGAAGATGTTCTTTACTCGGGATGGTGTGTTGATGAGGAAAACGGGAGAGCATTTAGAGGGCAAAACATAGAAGTTATCGAAGGCGAATTGAAACACAAACCAAAACCTGAACCAATTAACGAACCAAAATATGTTCAGGAATATAAAAAGACTGGTATGCAATTAGATACTTGGCTTCTTATAGTGCTTTGCATTATCACATTGTTATTAATAATTTCAAAAGCTGCGGAGGTTATTTAAATGACAGAAATGGTAAATCATCCCAATCATTACAATTCATTTTCATTTGAAGTAATTGATCTAATTGATGAAGTGGCTAGTGCATATGAATCTGATGTTAGTTTCTCAATTGGTAATACAATCAAATATATGACGCGAGCACCATTTAAGGGCAATCAGGTCGAAGATTTAAAGAAAGCACAGTGGTATTTGAATCATGCGATTGAATTGCTAGAAGGTGAGCAGCATGGGTGATTGGGTAATCGTGGTTGGGTTCTTAATACTTATGGCGTTAGTCGCAGCGGGGTATTTGTTGATATGAGAGTTTATTACTACTTCAAAGACCATGACGGATGGTTTAAAGAGAATTACACGATACAAGGTAAATTGTACTGGACACATACTAACAGTCTTAGAGAGGCGTTCAGAACCGACAGCAAATGGCTAATTAGACGTGTTATTAGCAAGGAATTAGCAGGATATTATTACTGGGTGGAGGAACGTAACCATCGTCAAAAATTGATATAATATATGTATAATAAAAATTGATATAATATATGTATAATTTAAATTGAGGAATTTTAAAGATGGTTAAAAAGTTGAAATTTTTGATACCACTAATATTGTTAATTGTGTTGTTAATTTTTGTGGGTGATACAATGTCTTTTGAATTCAATGAAAGCGGGAAAAATAACAGCAATACATGTCAAATATTAATTAATTCTGCTAAACGGGCAAAATATGATTTGGAAGACCTAGACACAAAGGTTAAAGTTACCAATACAAACATGACGTATGGTGAACTGAACACGCAATTAGAGGATTTAAAGAAGAATTTAGAAACAATTGAAGAGATTGACCCAGTAACCTTGTTAAAAACTGACTCGATTAATTATAAAGTCTATCATCATGACCTGAAAATGGTGGTTAAATTGTCTGAAGATGCAGTCAATGATTTACGTAAGAAGCAAAATACAACTGTTAGCGATAAAGATGAATTAGATTCAGATATAGCAGCTCGACGACAATATCATGTGACTATATCGCGATTAGTACAGGTTTTAGAACAAGACGAGAATGGATTAAAGCAACATAGAAGTTTGTTTGACATCAATTATGCAAAAGAAAATTCTAGCAATTAGAAATTCAGTATTATGAATGACAAATAATTAAGCGGTGACAAAAAAGGTACGCTTAAAATATCGTAGTTACGCACGATCGTTTATTAAAAATTTATCTATGGAAGATAATTTGAAAGGTTTAATTAAATTAAGAGAAGTTAATTTATTGTCAAAATGTTGTGAAGTGTTGTAAAGTATCTTGAGGGTACATTTATAATATAGGGAGAATTATTATGTTTAGTGCAAATGAAATAGTTAATTGGTTTAGAGCTGAAAATTACGCTGACATGCGTTTAAATGAGGAAGTTGAGCCATTGACACAAATGAAGGTTATGAAACTTTTATATTATGCACAAGGAATAATGCTAGCAGCATTTAATGAAAGATTATTTGATGAAGATATTTTGGCTTGGCGATATGGACCAGTGGTTAAAAGTATCCATGATATGTACAGAGGTAAAAGAGCAATCGTTAATTTTGAAGACAATGGAATGTCAGAAAATGTTATTAATAATCATAGAGAAGTAAGTAATAATAATCATGCTGAAGTTGTGTTACAAACAGTAAAAGAATATTATGGTGATAAGTCAGCAAGTCAGTTAGTAACTATGACACATAATGAAGATCCTTGGATCACAACACAACCAAATGATGTTATTTCTACGGATAAAATAAAAAAATATTTTGAGGATGAAGTGTTAGCATAATGGCACATAGTAAAAATAAGAGTATTTCTTTAAAAAAGGGCGTTGCTGATGCTCCTCAGAAAGCAAATGGAAAGATTAAATTGTCAAATGGAGTTAGTCCAGATAGGCCAATGTTCAATTTTTCGTTTATGATTAAAAGATTTGACACAGCTTCTTTTGAATATGAAGAAAATTATCGAAAATTAGTAGAAAAAATTGTTGAAATGTCTCAAATGAGTTTAGTTGAATTATTAGGCAGACGTAGAGACTCGGGCTTAGAGTGTTTGCATATGGAGGATTTCCATAAAAAGTTCAGTTTACGGAATGAATTTGTAAATAGTCATAGATCTAATTTGGTGGGTGATGACTATTGGATATTTAGAATAAGTAAACAAGCGAGAGTATTAACCAAACGAACCGATACACTTTTTTACATTATCGCAATTGATGAAAAGCATCAGATATATAAGGGTAAGTAGTATAGTATTTTCAAAATGGCTGAGTATCATTTGATATGTAGCCTTTTTTGTTTATCTTAAATATTCCATTTTAGAATATATATGATACATGTTATAATTATGGAATATATAAACGCTAGGGAGGTGCGCTATGGCTGATAAGTTGGATAAGGTGTTGAGTGATTATTTTACAGGGCGGTTAGAAGTAAATATCAAGTTACGCAAGTTAGAAATTAAATTCAATAGTGATCGTGTGCCTGATGAAAATGTGGGCGGTGGGCGCAAACAAAATGATTACAATAATCCAGTTGAGTTAGCTATGATTCGTGAACAACAAGATGAACAGTTGCAAAACTGGATAATGCAAAAGAATATCATTGATCTGTTTTATCCGACAGCGGTTGATTATCAGCAAAGAGTGCTCAAAGCTAGATACGGTATGCATAAAAATTGGGTAGATATTGCACTTGATGAACATGTTGATGTTAGGACAGTCATTAGATGGCGTGATGACTTTAAAGACGGTATTTTGGGTCACTTATTGAGTACATTAAAACCTATGTCATTTTTAAGTCAGATTATTGACAAAAAAGTTGCTGAAAAGCTGGCATAATAGGTAATGTGGAACAGATGAAATAGTTATATGTATTTCCTCTTATTGTTTGAGACTTCGGTTGTTTCAGAATCCCTTATATCTGTTCCACATACATAACAGACCTGATTGCAACAAAAAGCAGAAATAGAGAGTGCTTAGGTTCAGCTCTTCAAGTCGTCAGGTGCAACTGGCGCATACATAGCACGCAAGGTTATCTAATCTGGTAGCCTTTTTATTTTGCACTGAAAGAGGTATTGATATGAAAAAACTAATTTACTGTGGTGTAATCATAAGCATTATGTTGTCTATTAGTGGTTTAATTACACTTTGTGTATATCTTGGACTAGATGAACGTATTGCATATATTTTGAATGCAGTGATAGGTGTGGTGGCTATTGGAAAGATTGATAGTCATTTCAAGGAACGTAAGCACAATGGCAAATGAATGGTATCGCCGATTAGAGAATAAGATTATCGGTACGATTGATAACCAGAATAAGAAAGCTGACAAAAAGCAAAAGAAAAAGCGAGGTGGGTGATATGTAATGACCGAGAAGTTGGAAAACGCAGAACAAGATTACAATGCTGGTATGAAGTACAAAGACATTGCCAATAAATATGATGTAACAATTAATACGGTTAAAAGTTGGAAAAGGCGTTACAAATGGGTGCGAAATAAGAGCGCACCACCTCAAAAAAGTGTGCACACAAAAAGTAAAAAGGGTGCACCTAAAAGCGAAGTGAAACAGGTCATTGATGAACTATCCGATAGTGAACTGACTGATAAGCAAAAAGCCTTTGTTATCGAGTATGTAAGACTTTTCAACGCAACGCAGGCATACATCAATGTGTATGATGTGGACTATGAAACGGCTAAGGCTAACGGACCTAGGATGCTTGCAAATGCTAGAGTTAAATCGCTCATTCAAGAGATGAGGCAAGCACGCTTACATGACCTAGGCGCTAATAAAGAAGATGTGTTAGCTGACTTAATGAAGCAATCATTTTCAGATATTGGCAATTATTTGGACTTTGGTAATAATAATGTCCAAATAAAAGATGAATACGGCAAAGATGCAGTTGATAAAGATGGTAAGCCACTAATATCTCATCGTTCATGGGTGCAACTCAAAGATAAATCAAAGGTTGATACAAGCCTTATTAAAAAGGTATCGATTGGACGTGATGGTGTTGTCCTCGATTTGTACGATAAACAGGCTGCACAAAAGAAGTTGCTTGAAGAGCTGAATAAGTTAATACCTGATGAAATGCAAAATGCCCAGGTACGAAAAGCTAATGCCGAAGCTGATATTGCAGAAGCACATGCTAAACGTGAACTATCAGATGAGCAAGGTGGAAATATTGAAGTAAGTATAGTCATGCCGGAGGAGGAAAATAATGACGAATAATTTAGTTATTGATGTCCCTAAATTGGTTGATCAAGCTTACTACAAACTCTACACATCTAAACAGCCGTATATCGCTTTAAAGGGTGCTCGTGCTAGTGGTAAATCAGTGGCAACAGCATTTAAAGTTGTGATTGATATATTGCGTTATCCGTATGTAAATTGGTTAGTCGTCAGGCAGTTCCAGAATACTCAAAAAGATAGTACTTTCGCCATTATTAAATGGGCGGTTCATTACATGGGGCTAGACGATTTGTTTAAGTTCACTGTTAGTCCACTTGAAATCACGTACAAGCCAACGCAGCAAAAGGTATTCTTTCGTTCAATGGACGACCCGTTGAAAATCACATCAATCACAACTACATCGGGTAAGATATGCCGCAGTTGGTGGGAAGAAGCTTATGAATTGAAAAGTGATGAATCATTTCAAACCGTCATTGAATCTATGCGTGGAGAATTGCCTACTGGTGGCTTTTATCAGCATGTCATTACATTTAACCCGTGGAGTGATAGACATTGGCTTAAGCGTGAGTTCTTTGACGAAGATACAAGGCGTAAGAACACACTTGCATTCACGACGACATACAAGAACAATCACCATTTGAATCAAGACTTCATAGACAGCATGGAAGAAATGGTTATCCGTAATCCTAATCGTGCTAAGGTGGCTGTATTTGGCGAATGGGGTATATCGGAAGGACTTGTATTTGACGGCTTGTTTGAACAACGAGATTTCAGCATGGAAGAGATTGCAACATTACCTAAGGTTGTTGGGCTTGATTTTGGTTTTAAGCATGATCCAACGGCAGGCGAATTTATGGCAATCGACCAAAGTAACCGTGTCGTGTATGTGTATGATGAGTTCTATCAACAAGGAATGCTCACACAAGCGATTGCACAATCATTAGCGCAACATAAAGCGTATGGGCTACCAATTATCGCAGATAGTGCAGAACAACG
This sequence comes from Weissella sp. ESL1156, assembly GCF_058505625.1. NCBI lineage: Bacteria > Bacillati > Bacillota > Bacilli > Lactobacillales > Lactobacillaceae > Weissella > Weissella sp. ESL1156. Next base: position 8,575 of record NZ_CP196372.1, read on the forward strand.
TTTAATTGCTGAATTGTCTAACACATACAGCATTCCTAACATTAAACCAGCTGGTAAAGGAAAAGATAGCGTGATTCAAGGTATACAATTCATGCAAAGCTATCACTTTGTTATTCATCCGAGAGTACAAGGGCTGTTATCCGAGATGAATACGTATGTGTATGACAAAGATAAGCTAGGCAATTGGCTAAACAAACCAAAAGATGAAAACAACCACGCAATTGATTCTTTAAGATATGCCATGGAATCGTACATGTTCGTTACTAACAATCATTACATGAGTTATCAAGAACGCGTACAAGCGGTTAAGAACTTAGGACTATAAGGAGGTGAACATCATTTACGATATTAAACAACATGGGCAAGCTAATTTAGTTTATCAAGAAGACATTGCTAAATTAACGCCTGAAAGAATTATGCAGTTTATTAAACATCATCATGACTATCAGCAACCACGATTGCAGATGTTAGATGATTATTACCAAGGCTTTAATACAAATATTTTAGATCCAGAGAATCGCAGAGTTGAGGCAGGTAAAGCAGATTATCGTGCGGTACATTCATTTGGTAAATACATTGCTGATTTCCAAACGTCATTCAGTGTTGGTAATGCAATCACAGTTAAACATGATGATGACGAACGCCTTGATGATATTGAGAATCGTAACGACTTTGATAGTGTCAACAGTTCGCTATTCTTAGACGTCACACGGTTTGGACGAGCATTTGAATATATTTATCGGGGTGAAGATGATATTGAACACAGTGTGGTTTTTAGCCCGTTAGAAACGTTTGTTATCTATTCACTAGAAGTTGACCCGCAACCTATTATGGCAGTACGTTATCATCTCATTGAGTTAGTGGGCAACAACAATCAATCAGTATTTGAATATCGTGTTGAAACGTGGACGGACAACCAATATACGTTGTACAAGCCGACTTATTTGGATAGTGCTTTGATAGTTGAACAGCAATTGCCTATTTATGCATTTCCAGTTATTGAATACAAGAACAATCAGTTTAGAATTGGCGACTTTGAGAATGTTATTCCATTGATTGATTTATATGATGCTGCTGAATCAGACACAGCTAATTACATGACTGATTTAAATGACGCCATGTTAGTTATCAAGGGCGATATTGATACACTGTTGCAAAATCCTAACACGATGTCAGGCATTGACCCCAATGACGATACGTCAGCTAAAAAGTTAGCACAAGATAAGCTAGACATGCTCAATTCAATGAAGTCGGCTAACATGCTGTTACTCAAATCAGGCGTTTCAATGAACGGACAACAAACAGATGTTGACGCCGAATATATTCATAAAGAATATGATGTGACTGGTACTGAAAAGTACAAGGAACGATTGGCACATGATATTCATAAGTTCTCACATACACCCGATTTAACTGATGAGAATTTTGCAGGTAATGCTAGTGGTGTTGCTATGAAGTATAAAGTGTTAGGCACGATTGAATTAGCTAGTACGAAACGCAAAGCATTTGAAGTTGGGTTGTATAAGCGCTATCAAATCATTAAGCAATTAGAAACACTTTCGTCAAGTGGCATGAAAACAGATGTTAACGCCATTCAATTCACGTTTACGGACAATATGCCAATTGATGACGTTGCAGTGATTGCACAACTTGTTAATGCTGGCGCTAGAATACCGCAAGAATACATGTATCAATTCTTACCTAACGTGCAAGACCCTAGCGAGATTACTGACCAATTAGCAAGCGAATACGCCGAACAAGTACAGCAAGCTAGAGCAGTAAATAACGTGCAAACAGATACGGAGTTGAGTGCAAATGGCGAAGAAAGAACAGGATAAAGCATATTGGGAAGAGCGTACTAAAGCTGAACAGGCATATATGGCGCAAGCAACCGATATGAGCGCATTAAATGAGCATTATGAACGCGCTATTGATGACATTCAACAGAAAATCGACCATGAATATGCACGGCTTGAAAAGCTAGGTTTTAATAAGAATGTCGTAGAAGATGTAGATATTAAAGCTTATGAACGTGAGGCGAAACAATTAGTTAAAGAAGCTGATAACATACGTGCTAGTTTAGGACGTAATGCAAAACGCTCTGATTTCACGCAAGCGGTTAATGATCGCATGACAATTTACAACGCGACCATGCGCATTAATCGTTTAGAGTATTTGAAATCTGAAACATCGCTGTCATTAACTAAAGCTGGTGTCAATACCGTTGGTGATATGCAAAAAGAGCTCACTAAGAAATACGTTAATGAGCAAAAACGTCAGGCTGGTATATTGGGTGAAACGATACGCCACACTAGCGCTGACAAGGTCATGAAGCAGGCAATGGCACAAACTAACGGTGCAACATTTAGTGATCGTGTATGGAAAAATACAGATGAATTAAAAGCGCAGTTAGATGTGTTGCTAACGAATAACCAAATACAGGGGCAAAACCCTAAGGCAATTGCGCAACGCTTGCGCAGCTTAGTTAATGGACAATTTGCCGATAAAGCTAAATACGTGACCGAACGTATTGCACGTACTGAATCAACTCGTATGATTGGCGCTGCTCAATTAGATAGTTATCGTCAAGTAGGAATTGAATACACGAAATGGATAGCAGAAGCCAGTGCTTGCGACTTTTGCGAAGACATAGCTCATGGCGGTAAAGACGGCGAGGGAATTTACAAGCTTGATAAAGTGCCAATTTATCCACGACATCCAAATTGCAGATGCAGCCTAGCAGGATATTACAACCCTGATGAAGATAAGAAGACAGATAAAGCTGAACAAGAAGATGAAATTCATGAACCAGAAATGGAGGCAGAAGCAGAAATTAAAAAGCCTGCTAAAACTGTCTTGCAAATGGACGAAAAGCAAACTAAAGAAAATTACAATTTTAAAGAATGGTTTGCTGGCTTGAGTGATTTGTCAAAAGAGATGATGACGAGTTACTATCATGGAACTGCATACGATATTAATGAAGATTTGCGTAAAGGTAGCTTAGAAGAGGTATACGATTATTGGGGTAAAGAAAATATTCAAGCATTAGATGAGGCTACTACATCAGGTCATTTAAACGTTAATACGCAATTACACCGCAAGCTTGAATATGTTAAAGACGGTGACAAGATATTTGATGTTAAAAAAGGTGATGTTATTACTGATAAAGGGTATACATCAACCGCAACAAACACCAAAGATGACCGCTTTGACAAAATGGGCTATTATTATGAATATGATTTCAATGGTGAAAGCAATGTTCATATTATCTTAGATGCACCAGCTGGAACAAAAGGCGCTTCAATACAATTATTCCAAGATGCCAAAGGGACAAAAGTTGACTTTGGTCATCCTGAATATGAATACTTATTGCCGCGTAACACGAGTTATGAAGTTGAAAGTGCTGAATGGGAATATGATGAATGGGGCGAAAGGAGAATATTTGTAATTCATGGCAAAATCACATAAGCGAATACCAAATTATATTGAAAGAAGCCCACATCCTGAATTGATTATCACACGCAATGGTAAGCCAATTGAGGAGAGCAAAGAAGATGAAGAATCTAAGAAAGAAAAGCGCTGACAATAATTTGTTGGTGCTTTTATTTTGACCTGAACACGTCATTAAACTATTTAAATAAAATTAAATATCATGGGAAATAGTGATGTGTCTTGTTGGGGAAATCTGACAGGGCACTTTTTAGTTGCTTTATTTCTATGGTGTGGAGGTAAATATGGCTGAAGAAGGACAACAAACAGTAGAAACTAAAACAGACCCTGAACAAATCACTCTTACACAAGAAGAATTAGATGCAAAGATTAATTCTGAATACGACCGCCGTTTCCAAAAGCAACAAGAAAAGTTCAATCAACAACTTGAAGAGGCTAAAAATAAAGCGTTAGAAGACGGTAAATCAGAGGGGCAAAAGCTTGCTAAGATGTCGGCACAAGAAAAGGCGGACGCAGAGGCACAACAACGCTTAGATGATTTAAAAGCTCGTGAAGATGAGTTAAACAAGCGTGAGCTAACTGCCAATGTCGGTGACATTCTAGCAGAAAAAGGCTTGCCGAAAGATTTAGCTAGTTCATTAGTTGATTTGGGTGACGCTGATAAGATTTCGAGTGTTGTTGAAACAATTCAAAAGTCAATCGAACAAGGTATTAACGAGGGTGTGAACGAACGTATGCGACAAGATGCGCCTAATAATGGCAGCTCTAACTTGAACGCAAGTGATGACCCGTTCACTAAGATTCTCAATTCATATAAATAAGGAGAGCTAAAACATGGCTAACAATAACAACAATTTATCTATTCGCACATATCAAAAGCAATTTGCGCAATTGATCGCAACTGTTTATGGAGTACAAGGCGCATTTGCTCCTACATTTGGGGCTTTACAAGCATTAGACGGCATTCAAAACAACGCCACAGCATTTTCATTGAAGACAAATGATGTACCTGTGGTAGTTGGTGAGTATTCAACTGACGGAAACACTGCGTTTGGTACTGGAACAGCTAGTTCATCACGCTTTGGTAAAATGCAAGAAGTCATTTATGGCGATTCAGATGTGCTATATGATTTTAAGTGGGCATTCCACGAAGGAATTGACCGTTTCACTGTCAACAATGATGTTAATACAGCCGTTGCTGACCGCTTGAACTTGCAAGCACAAGCTAAGACACGTTTGTTTAATAACAAGCAAGGCGCATATTTGGCTGGTGCTGCTACTGATATTGGGCTGGACGCAAGTGATGTCAATGCGTTGTTTGAAGCTGCCGTTGAAAAGTACACTGATTTAGAAGTTGTCGTACCTATCCGCGCATACGTGACGGCAGCAGTTTACAACGCAATCATCGACGCACCATTAACAACTACTGGCAAGGGTTCAGCAGTTGACATTGACGCTAATGGCATTGCGCATTTCCGTGGTGTTACCTTAACTAAGGTGCCATCACAATACATGGCTGAACAAGCAGTTATCTTTACGCCTGATAACATTGGACGTTCATTTACTGGTATCGCAACAGCTCGTACGATCGAATCAACTGACTTTGACGGTATCGAATTGCAAGGTGCTGGTAAGGCGGGACAATGGATCAGCGATGACAATAAGAAAGCAATCTTTAAAGCAGCAACGAAAAAAAAGCAAGCCTAGTCGTCACGTCTGATGTAGGAAGTGAATTAGTTGAATAATATCAAAAGGAGTCAGACATGAAACTAGATGATTTGAAGACCATGCTGCAAATCAAAGACAATAAACGTGATGGTATTCTTAATCTAATTATCAAGAATACCACGCAAGCGCTAGGCTTTAAATTAGGTCTGAAAGCTTCTGATAATGTGCCTGAACAATTAGACTACATTGCGTTTGAAGTGGCTGTAAAGCGCTACAATCGCCTTGCCAATGAGGGTATGAGCTCTTACACGCAAGAGGGCGAATCAATCACGTTTAGTACGAATGATTTTGACGAGTTTATGACGGATATTGACGCATGGAAAGACGATAACGGCGTTAAAGACAATACGTCTGGACGCTTTTTGTTCTTGTGAGGTGGTGCTATGAGATTTGATAGCAACATCAAGTTCTATTCTGAAAGCGAAGAACACTATGACCCCGCTATTGGCGATTATGTTGGCGGTGAAAAGTTAGTTAGTGAAGCAATTGCTAACGTTACTGACATGGGTACTGATCGCTCACAAGCTTTATTTGGCGATTTGAATACACAACAAAAGGTCATACGTTTAGCGTGTCCTGTGGGCGTGTCGTGGGCTTATTGTCTGATTGATGACGATACGACTAAGTATGTTCAAACAACCGAACGTAACCCACTAAAAGAGCATACATTGATTGTAGGTGAACAGAATGGCTAGGGTTAATTATCACTTAAACGGATTGAAAGCATTGCAAAAGGGGCTGTTAGACCGTGTGACCAAAGAAGATGTTATTAAAGTTGTTAAAACTAACACTACTGAAATACAACAGTCGGCAATGTCTAAAGCATCAAGTGTATATGTTAAAGGATATTCAACTGGTGCTACTAAGCAAAGTATTGGTATTTCATTTGAAGACAATGGAATGAGCGGTGTAACTGGTCTAGGCATGGAATATAACGAATATACGGAATTAGGAACTCGTTTTATGGCTGCCGAACCACTGTTAAAGCCAACTTTCAATAGTCAAAAATCAAAGTTCAAGTCAGATTTGGAGAAATTAATGAAATGATAAGCCCACAAAAGTGTTTGTTTGATTACTACTACAAATTGATACAAGATAAGGGCTTACCAGTGTACGATTATTTGCCACTAGAAAATGAGCCCGTTGAATATCCGATTGTAGTTATTGGTTCAACACAAACAGCAGTTGCAAATACAAAATACTCACGCAATGACCGTATCTTTTTAACGCTTGATGTGTGGGGCAGCAAAAAACAGAGAAAGACCGTTGGCGAGATTGCTGACGGTCTTTTAAATTCCGCAATTGGTGTTGTTCAAACGGACGTTTATAAGTTCTATGGGCAACCCAATCAACAAAATTTAGACATGTCAATTGATACATCTGTACCAAATACGGTGTTTCAACGTGGCAATGTCCAACTAGAACTATCAGTAATTTAATAAGGAGAAAGATTAATGGTTCAAACATTACAAGGTGTTAAATCAGTCCTATTTGCTCGCCGTCATGCTGACGCAGCAACTAAGGAAATGCAGATTGTACCTTATCAAACAGGGCTAACATTTGACCCTAGTCGTGATTCAGATTCAACAGCAACAAAAGACGGGGCGGTTAATAGCTCATCATCAATTGAAACTGATTTAGAAGTTAATTTCATCAACAACACCGCAGCAGTTTCTGATGAGTTATTGCAAGCGATTTTTGATGATGAATTAATGGATATGGAAATCGTGCGTATGGATCGGACTAATTCAAATAGTGAATATGAAGCCTGGTACATGCAAGGTCATGTGTCAGAAGATTCAAATGACAATGACGCGGACGATAATTCAACGCGTGACGTCTCATTTTCAGTTGACGGCACGCCTAAACACGGCTGGACTAAGCTAACATCAACACAACAAAGTGATGTTAATTATGTATTCCGTGGCTTGGCTGCTGTAACAGATGATGATAAGACTGGCGGGGGTACTGCTTGGGACAAGACCAAAGATAATGGTGTTGCCGAAGACCCAAAAGCTTAGACCCGACGGCTAATATAGTCGGACAAGACTAAGCTGGTCGGGCAGTTATTCAATAAATAACATATTGTCGCGGATAAATGCACAATACCCATGGGGCGCGGCTTGATGAAAGGATATAAATAATGCAAATCAAGATTAATGGTAAAGAAGTCGAATTGAAGTTTGGTGTGAAGTTTGTTCGTGAGCTCGATAAAGTAGGAGGACTAGATTTAAACGGTGCTTCATTTGGTATGGGACTGACTAAGTCAATTCCGTCATTACGAACTGCTGACCCTGCTGTATTAGCTGATGTCATCTATTCAGCCACAGCAACAATGCGTTCGTTTCGCCCATCACAAGATGCGGTAGATGATTTCATTGATAATTATGAGGGCGATTTAGAAAAGTTATTTGATGATGTTATTAAAGAAATGTCACAAGCTAATGCGATTAAGGTGGCACTAAAAAACGCGAAAGCCTAAACGAAGAAGACGACAAGACTAGTGAACAAACGTATCACGAAATTGTTTTAAATTGTCTCACTCGTTTAGGTTTTTCCATTGCACAAATGCAACAAATCGAAGAAATGACGTTACCTGAATATCAGCTTGCTATGGAGGCATACGCCATTGAACAAGTTCACGAGCAAGAAAAGCTTGCTTTGCAGGCTTGGTTTAATCAAACGGTTCAAGCAACTAAGGGCAGTGAAAAGCACCCTAAGCCACGCTATAAGAATTTTAAAGAGTTCTTTGACACAGATACACAAGAAGATGATATTCGTGCAGCTTTCGAACCTGATTATGTTTCAAAGCATATTCAGGAAAAGCAAGAGCAAGAAATTATTCAAGAACGCTTTGCTAAATTGCAAGAAATGAAACAACGAAAGAAAGGAGGAAACTAAATGGAGAGTTATTCAGTACAAGCCGTCCTTTCAGCCGTTGACAAGGGGTTTAGCAGTGCATTTAAAGAGGCAGCAGACTCGACACAATCATTACAGGAACGTTCTGGTAAGTCTTTAGCAGCTGTTGGTAAAGCGACAACTGTTGTTGGTGCTGCAATTGGTTTATTTGCTGGCAAAGCAATTAAATCATACGGTGATTTTCAAGACAGTATTAACCAAGCTGCTGTTATCGGTGGCTCAAGTAATAGGTCTTTGAGTGGTGACATGAAAGGGCTTGAAAAGGTTGCTCTATCACTTGGTAAAACGTTGCCTATATCAGCTGATGACGCAGCGAAAGCCATGGTTGAAATGGCTCGTAACGGTGCTTCTGTTGGTGAATTAAAGAAAGAATTTCCAGCAATTGCTAAGGCTGCCGCTGTTTCTGGTGAAGACATTACAGCGACTGCTACTACCGTTCAGCAAGCTATGAACATTTGGGGTGGTGGTGCTAAGAATGCTGCTAAAGATTCAGCGACACTAGCTGTTGTTGCTAATAGGTCTAACGCTACTATTGGTGACATGGGACAGGTATTCGCCAATGTTGGTACGACTGCTAAGAACTTAGGCTTCAGCCTGAAAGATGTTGGTATTGCTGCTGGAATCATGACTAATGCAGGTATTCCAGCAGCACAAGCTTCACAAGACTTGAATCATGCGTTCTCGCAAATGGTTAAGCCATCAAAGGCAGCGACTGCTGAAATGCAAAAACTAGGCTTGTCATATACAGATCAGCAAGGCAATATGAAGCCTTTGAAGAAGATTATTCAAGATACCGCTAAAGCCACTGAAGGCATGAGTGGTGCACAAAAGACTGCCGCATTAAATACATTGTTTGGTGCAGCTGGTGCTAAGGCAATTGCGCCGTTGCTGGATAGTGTCGGTAGTAAAGCTAAAAAGTCTGGTAAAGGTTGGGATAGTTTTAGTTCAGCAATTGACAAGGCAGCAGGTTCATCTAAGAAAGCCAATAAATACCTAACTGAAAACTCACAGAACATGACTAAGAACGTTGGTCAAGCAATTGATCAGATGTTAGATGCATTTGATGCATTGATTAAAACATCTATTGGTTCAATCGCTCCACAAATCAAAGCGGTTGCTAATGCAGTCGGTGACTTCGCAACTTGGCTACAGACTTCAAAGTCACCAATGGCGTCATTCGTTAAAGGTTTGATTGCATGGTCACCAATTATTGCAGCAGTTTTGATTGTATTAGGTGGTTTAACTTTAGGAATTGGAAAATTAGTTAGTGCATTTGCAGCACCAATTAAGGCGTTTACTAGCTTTAAAAAGGCGGCTGGCGATGTTGGTAAGACTTCAATTCTAACTGGTGGGCAATTAGCTGGTATGGGCGTTAAAGCCGCCGGAATTGGTGTTGGAATTGGTGCAGCAGCTGCTGGTGTTGGTGTGTTAGCATTCGGAATTGCGGCATTAGCAAAAACTGGTACGCAAGGACTGATTGCATTAGGCGCAATGACTGGCGCAATTGTTATTTTGGCAGCAACATTTTCCATTTTAAAAGGTCCATTGACTGCTGCGATACCTGCTATGTTAAGTTTATCAGTCACTATGCTTAGTGCTGGCGCGGCTGCCCTAATGATTGGTGGTGCGATTGCATTAGCTGGTGCAGGTATTAATTTAGCTAGTCAAGGCGTAATGATATTAGTACAAGCATTTATCTTACTAGGTGCTAATATCAACATGATCATTCCATTACTCACAACATTAGGCGCTGGTTTTGCTGCAATGCTAGTCAGTTTCTTAACAAGTGTTATTACGGCAATACCCGTCATATCAGCGGCGTTCTTAAACATGTTTTTGGAACTTTTAGCACAATTAACAACTTATGTTCCGTTGCTAGTTGCACAATTTGCACTGCTATTGATTGGGTTCATCAATTCATTAACTGTTTATGTGCCACAAATCGTGGCAGCTATCGTTAATATGCTAGTTGCTATCATGAATGCAGTTGCAACTAACGCACCGTTATTAATTGCAGCATTTACAAACATGGTCGTCTCGATATTGGGAGCCTTAACAGCTGCATTACCACAGTTTATTACCGCGGGTACTAACTTCATTGTTAGCATTTTAGAAGGTGTTGCAAGTAATATTGGACGTGTTGTTACTGCTGCGGTTGATGTAGTAGTAGCATTTATCAACGGTATTGCAAGTAACCTAGGCACAATTATTACTGCCGGGTTGAACTTACTTGCTAATTTCATCATGGGAATTGTTAATGCTATTCCTAGACTAGCAAGTACAGCTGTTCAGGTTGTCGAACAATTTGTTTATGGCGTCGGTAATGCCTTAGGGCAAGTGCTTGGTTCTGGTACAAAATTATTAAGTATGTTTGTTAAAGGTATTTCAGACGGGTTTAGTAAAGTTCGCAAAGCTGGCGAAGATTCTGGTAAAGCAGGCGCTGATGGAGCTAAGGGAACACAAGGACTGTTTCAGGCAGCTGGTTCTTTCATTAGTCAAGGACTGGTAAATGGAATCAAAAGTATGGCTGGCGAAGCAATGAGTGCTGCTGCCTCAATTGCCTCTCAGGCGGCAGGAGCTATAAAAAAAGCCTTGAAAATTCATTCACCATCTCGTGTAACTTATGGATTTGGTGGCTATTTTGGCGAAGGGTTCGTTAATGGTATTGAATCAATGCAAAAGCAAGTGGTGTATGCTGCTGGTGGAATGGGTGACATGGCTTCTAACGCACTAAATAGCAACATTCAAGCACTGAATGGTAATATAAACGGCTCATACAACGGCTCACTAACAATGCAAGATAGTAGCTTACAAATGCAAAATAACGCTTTGTTACGCACGATTGCTAACAAGGATAGCAATATGTATTTGGACGGTGACACACTGGTTGGTGGTACGGCTAATCGCATGGACAATGCATTAGGGAATAATACACGATTAAGGGGGCGACTTAGTTGATAAATTATGACTTTCACGACTTATCAAAACGGACTGATGAAGAAATAGAGCAACAAATTACTGAGGGATTTCGATTTGGGGATTATGATACTATCCAACACGATATGTTTTTAATTAGTCGTGAAGCTCCTACTCCAGATGAAAAAGAAATTATTGAGTCTGTTCCTTACATGGATGGTGTATACGATTTCAGTTCTCTAAGCGGGGAGCGTTATTTTGAAAACCGAGAAATCACCTATAAAGTAATGTTGTTCAATCAAAATTACACGATGCGAAAGGATACTGAGAATGATATCAAACGACAGCTAATGCCATTAGGTATTCAGCCGTTATATGATACGCACGATACTGGCTTTCACTGGATGGGAAAAGTTAAATCTATTGTAGTAGAAGACGATAGCAAGTTGCGTTTTTTGTCAGCGACAATCACATTTGATTGCTACCCTTTTGCGATAACTAATCATGTTGAAGGTAGTGATATTTGGGATGAGGTATATTTTCCACATTGGGTTTTCCAAAATAAAAAATATATCGTTAATGGATCTCAGCAAGTTAAGTTGTTTAATATTGGTTCAAAATCAGTTGAATGTACCGTTATTAGCAGTGACAATGTTGTTTTGTATACAAATAACAGTAGCGTCAATCTTAATTCAGAAACGAACGTTCAAGTAGTCCTTTCTCGTGGCATTAATACGTTCACGTTAAATGGTAACGGGACTGTTGAGTTTAACTTTTATCGGGAGGAGATGTATTAATGTACGAAATAATTGCATATAATCTTCCAACGGATAAAGTAGGACATGTTGTTTTTAATCCTAGGATTGGCAAACAATTATCTGAGGGTAAGTTGAACCTTAAAGAATCAGAAATTGATAACTTGCAGTTAACGGTTAATCAAGAAAATTGGCTATTTGGGAATGTAAAGTCGTTACAAACACATATTGAAGTTTATCAAAATAAAGATTTGTTATTTCGTGGACGAGCCTTAGATGTATCTCGGAAAATGAATGATGATGGGCAATTTGTTCAGGAGTTTACTTTTGAAAGCATTCAAAATTATTTGCAGGACACGTCGCAACGCTGGGCTAAGGTACAAAATACAACACCTGCTCAATTCTTTAGAAGATTAATTGATACGCACAATTCACAAGTACAGAGTTACAAAAAATTTACGGTAAGAAATGTTACGGTAACTAATTCAACTGATAATGTTTATCGTTACATTGAGGACGGGGCTACTACTTGGAATACGATTAAAGATAAGTTAATTAGTCGCTTAGGTGGTTATATTGTTGTTGAGTATAGAGACGGCATTAATTATATTGATTATTTGCAAGATGTGGGTACAGACCATGTGAATGATACTCCGATTAAAATTACCAAAAATTTGCGATCGGCAAGCATGGAAATCGATCCAACCGAAGTTATTACGCAGCTAGTTCCTCTTGGTGCAACTATTCAAAATGAGAACTTGGAAACCAGCCCGGATACGAATGTTAGTCAGCCACGTATTGATATTAAGTCAGTCAACGATAACAGAGATTATCTTGATATACCTGAATTACAGCAAGAGTTTGGAATCATTAGAAAGTCGGTTCAATGGGATGACGTCCATGAGCCGGCTATTTTGTTATCTAAGGCTAAGGAATGGATAAATAAGCAATCTAGTGCGAAGGAGAGCATGACAGTTAATGTTGTTGAGTTGCCACAATTTAGCAACTTCAAAGTATCTGATAGTTATTTATTTGTTGCCGAACAGATATCGACTCAGCAATTGCTTCGTATTACTGCGAAAACAATTGATTTTGCTGATTGGTACCAGTCAGACTTAACCATTTCAGAGAAACAAATGTCGCTCAGTCAATATCAGTTAGAAAATCAGAAAGCTTTAGAACAAGCTAAAAAGATTAATGCAAAATCAGCTAATTATGATATCGCAATATTTGATTTAAATGTACAACAAGATCAACTTAAAAGCACGGTTGAGGAAATAAAAAAAGATGTTGCTGATGCTGACTTAAACGGGATTGATGAAAAGTTAACAGAGTTATCTAAAGAAATAGATAACATGGATATTGTTACATCTCAAAGTTTTGCAAATTATCAGGAAGGTCAGGAAAAAATTAATCGAGATTTGGAAATAAGAATTAAAAATTTGGAGGGAAAATAAATGGGAAATTCATATCGTGACCCTAGCCCAATAACACCCGGCGACATAACCATTGATCGTAGTAAACTTTCGCCCGACGTTATTAGATTGGCGACGTTTATTCGCCAAAAAATGTACGGCGCTGATGTTCGTGAAGCAATAGCATTGTCATTGGAGTTATTAGCGACAGACCCTGATGTTAATCGGATTAACATCAATGGCTATCAATTTGTAACGACAAATGAACGAATAAATTATATTGAACGAGCACTTCAAAAAGTCGGAGTTCCAATCGATCCTGATGAAGAAGCAGCTAGGAAATAGGAGGTATATATGACTCAAATAAAAGAAAGCGTGGTTGACGGTCGCTTCGTTAAAATAAACACGTTATTAAACATTACTGATGCCACCCTTGTAGAAGGAATGAACGGGTATCAGGGAGACAATGGACGAGTGGTGTATTTTGAATTAAGCGATGGTAATTTTCCCCATAATTTAGATGGTCAAGAAGTTTCGCTAGAAGTTAAGGACGCTGCAGGGAAAATTAAAGTTGTCAATGGTGTTTATGAGATGATTTCGTCTGTAGGCGGACGTTTTTCAATCTATTTACCAAAAGAAGTGTATCAAGCAGCGGGTGAAGTAGAAGCTGCATATTTAGTAGTGACGGATAAAAATGATTTGGTTGTATCATCTATTCCTTTAACGTTTACCGTTTATAGCAAAGGGACGGTTATTTCAGCCAATGCCTCTCAAGACTTTATTCAGTCGGTTAAAGATGCTATTGCTGATGCTGATAAATTAATTGCTGAGTTAAATGGGAGAATTGATCCACAAAGAATAGCTATTACAACGTTACAACAGTCAATTGATGAAGCAACTAAATTAATTAATAGTAAACAAGTAGCTATGCAAAATTCAGCCAATGTCTTTAATGAAAACAACACTTTCAAGGAAGATGTCACGGTTGAGGGTGATTTACATGCTAAGGCGTCTGATGCAAAACATGCTGATATGGCAGAAGAAACAATGGTGGCATATTCATTAGATAATCGAACCATAATAAATAACCGCTCACAAGCCCATACAACGTCTGTAAAACTATTAGATGGTACCTTATATTTGATTAGATACGGCAATACAGTGACAGCGAAGTTTAACAATGCTGGTAGTACCATTCTGTTTAATGAGTTCGCTGGTTTGATACCGGCTGGTAGTATTCCAGCTGGTTATCGTCCTATTGATTTCGCCGCTCTTAGCTTAGAACAAGCTGATTGGCAGACAGGACGTAAGGCAGGTAATGTTTGGATATATGCGGATGGTTCAATCATGAGCCGCTCAACGTATAACAAGAACAGCACAGATAGCAGTGTTATTTCAATTTATGGCACGTATCAAACAGCGGATGACATGCCAAAATAGGAAGGAAGTTTAGCGAATGACACAAGAAGCAACTTGGTGGTCAGGTTATGACCCCGTGACACTTAAATACAATGGTATGCGATTGTCTATTGAACAGCCAGCTAATACAACGGCTGTTGGGATTGATAATTTAATTAATCCAGTCTGGAACCCAGCATTGAATAAATGGGAGGGTGCAGATTTAGCTAAGCAATTAGCTGACTTACAAGCTGAGGCTGAAACCGCTGATCAAACACCCTCAACGGAAACTTTGCAACAAGACATTGCCAACCTGACGTCAGCAATAGCTAAGGATAAAGTAACAAATACAGCAACTATTGCAAGTTTAATGAAATCAGTTGCCACACTTAAGATACAAGGACAAGGAGGAACAACCAATGCGTGAGATGGTTATTGATTATTTTAAAATGGGGTATTTTAACGAGACTGATTTAGCCTTATTTATACAGGCACAATGGTTAACTACTGATGATTACAAAGAATTAACGGGTAAAGATTATCAATCAGCTTAAAGGAGGGGCTTATAACACCGATTCATTTTATTGGGTATCTGGTGAAGTCGTTTATTACATTTAAAAGGGAGGTTACATGTTAAAAATATTAAAACAATTAAATGATAACCAAAATAAAGTTGCTGACACCAATAGCATCATGAAATTACAGGCATGGGATTACGGTGTTGCGCAAGACTTAACCAATAAGCAGATTACAGCTACTGTCGCGAACGCCAGTGGTTTTTTATTTGACATTGATTTGGTAAGCAATGGGACTGAAATTGACTTGGACTTTAAAAACAGCCAATTGCAAAAGTTGACCCCTGATACGTATTTCCTTGAAATTAAAGTTACTGATGAAGCTGGTGATGTCTCAGTGTTTCCAACTGAAGGATATGCCACATTCACCATTAACAATAATTTACATGCCACAGAAGGTGCGTTAGTCCCGCAAATAACCTTTGACAATGTCTTGGCAGACGTCAAAAAGGCAGTTGATGAAAAAGTTGCCAATTACACCAGCACCATTGCCAAAGGTGACAAGGGAGATACTGGAGCTACAGGCTCCTTCTTCGCTAACCAGTTATTAAATACTGAGTTTACACCCGACTTAACTGGTTGGGATTTATTTAGCACTGATGGTAAACACAACCCTACTAGTAGTCTCGTACCTGACGTCACAGTTGGTTCAGTAGCTGTTGGTTTTGACACAACTACTTCAGGTAAAACGACATGGACTACCCTAAGACAAACTATCAATCTAGCACCAAAAGGTACTAACCGAAAGTTTTCTCTAGCCTGGCGAGCATATGTTGATGGTACCAATTTTCAAAATTATGCTAACTTATCTTTTAGATTTTATGATGCGAGTGGTACGGTTATTGTTCTAAGTTCTGGATCTGATAACATCTCAACTACATGGTTACACCTAGGAGATAACGGGCAAGTACAACGTTATGAGAATATATCTATCCCGGATACTGCTAAAACACTAATAATTTCATTTGAGGCTCGAGAGGGTATTAAAGGTTATCTATGCCAGCCAATGTTGACCTTCACGAACTATGCTAAGCCTTACGGTCCTAACTCTCGAGGACTAAAGGGAACCAAAGGTGATACTGGAGCAACTGGGCCAAAGGGAGCTGATGGTGTTGTTGATTACTCGAAAACGGTCAATATGACTGGTGACCAAACGGTTGCTGGTAACAAAAAGTTTACAGGTTTAATAACTGCTGGTGGAACGCAATTGACTGACTCTGGTTGGCAAAACATGATACTGGCTAATAATGCCACTGCAACCACCGCAAAATATCGACTCAAAAATGGCATTGTTTATGTACATTGTAGAGACGTAATCGCAAATGTTGGGTCGATATTTTTCACTATGCCAGAAGGTTATAGACCAACAGAGGTGATATGGCAAGCGTGGTTTAGTGCTAATAAATCAGGTAATTTCTTGATTACAGAATCTGGAGATGTATCACGAGCATCCTCTACGATATCAGGGACGGATGCTGGAACAAATGCTTCGTTTGAGGTTTGTTATCCAGTAAACTAAGAAGGGAGGTGAGGCAATGCATGGATTTTGGCCACACGATTTACTCGGTTGGTTTACCGTAGGCTCTATCTTGTTAGGCGGGTTGTGGGGGGTGTTGAAAAATACAATTGTTAATTCTATTAACGGGTTACGCAGTGATATATCCAACTTAAGAGATGAGTTGAAGCATGCGAATAACATTACGAACAATCACGAAATACGCTTAACGAAACTTGAAACATGGAAGCATGATCATTGGGAGGTTTAAATGCTAAAAAAATTGAATAATTCGATTAAGAATGCAGACGGCAGTTACTCAGGAAAGGTAATTGCGGGTCTGCTTTCTTTGTTAATCGTGCTAGTACAACAGCTGTTTGCTGCTTTTGGCATCAAATTTACAGGTGACTGGAATGCAATCGCCGCGATTGTTAATACAGTTCTAACTATCTTAGGAATGTTAGGTGTGGTATCGGGCGGTGGCGTTGTTGAAACACCGACTGTGGATCAACCAAAAACAGACGAACCTGAACCTGTTAAAGTCACTGAAGTAGCAGATACGACAGGAGGTTCAAATGAACAAAATTAAAACCACCATTTTAGCAGTTGGTGCTGTATTAGCTTTAGGTGGTGTTGTTGAAACAACCGTTCATGCTGATACACCGCGTGTCGATATGGTGGATGTTTCCAACCACAATGGGCAAATGACCGCACCTGAATTTACCTATATGCGTAATAATTATGGTATGAAAGCTGTCACAACTAAAATCAGTGAGGGCGTTGGTTATCATGATTACACAGCAAAGGGTAACATTGCAGCTGCTGAACAGGCTGGCGTATACATTAATGGCTATCACTATTTGCATGCCACCACAGTCGCTGGCGCAATTCAAGAGGCTGATTATGCTGTTAATATGGCGAAAGCTGACGGCTTGCCAGTTGGTGCTGTTTTAGCGGTCGATATTGAGAATCAAGATCAAATCGCTATGGGTCGTGCAATGCAACCCGTTGCAACAGCATTTGAGAATGAAGTTGCCCGTTATGGTGGCTATCGTTCAACGACTTACACGGGTGGTTCAGCAATTTCAGTCAGCCCTGACGGTGAAAAAGCGTGGATAGCAGCATATCCATATGTGCCAACTAGTGCAATGCATCAATATAGTACAGAGCATTCATGGCAATGGACTTCAAGCCAAACATTTGCCAGCTCATTGGGACGTTTTGATGCTTCAATCTTGTATGACGACTTCTTCACCGCTGGGACAAACAAGACAGCTGTTGTGCCTAATGTGACACCAGCTGCTCCCGTTGTAAATCACGATACATCAGCAATCAATCAGTTTAAGAATGCTGGCAATCGTTTTACAGCATATAAGTCATTCAAAGTTGATAAGATTGCTTATGTGAACGGCATGTGGCAAGCTATCGATTACGATCTTGCAGGTGGTAAAGACGCTTCATGGACTGCGAACGGTATTCCGCTTGCCATGTTGGATAATTTAACTCGTGGTAACTACCGTGCTACGCAAGTTGGTGACACGGTTAGATTTATGACTGGTTACAACTACGGGACTGTTGATCAATACGACAACAATTCAAATGGTGCAGGCATTGTTGAAGGACGTTATGGTAACATCTGGTACAGCGCCGATGCATTATTAGCTAAATAATTAATTAAGCCCACTAGTCATTGCGACTGGTGGGCTTTTTTGTGTTTTCTACCTATATAACAGCAGAATAACAGCAGATAGAAAATCAATCAAATTGTATTGATAAATAAAAAGCTTGTTGAGCGACTAAATTAATAATCATTCAACAGACTGAAATTGCAAACAAACAAATCAAAAATGGTTTTGCCACTAATTTGCCACTAACTTCAACCAAAACGTTGTTATATCAATATTTGTAGCGTCTTATAAATGAACCCGGGGGGAATCGAACCCTCATCTCCGGAACCGGAATCCAACGTGATATCCATTACACTACGGGTCCACAACACGAGTAATTATAGCCTATTAAATATGTATTTGCAAGAGATTCATAAGCATATATCATGATGCTTGTTAGGTTAAACCTTGCAATTTGTTAAGTTTAGCTTTAAAATAACAGTTATAAATCAAAAACCGTTTAAAATAGAAAAGGTGGATAATATGGCATCATCAGAAGGAAAAGCGACAATGGGACGCAATATTAAGCGTTACATTAAGCAGAATGAAATGACAGCGGCGCATTTGGCAGAAGTCATTGGTGTTTCCACGGCGACAATTTCGGATTGGTCAAATGGGAAAACATACCCAAGAATTGATAAAATAGAAGCAATGGCAGAATTTTTTGGTGTCTCAAAGTCTGATCTTGTTGAAGAACCAAATCAAATGTCAAAGACCGTTGCCACTGATGAGCCGGTCTTAATGGCGGCACATTGGGGCTTAGATATTTCTGGATTACCGGATGAAGAACGATCACGTGTTATTGATCGAGCAAAATCATATATTGAGGGGCTAATTGCTGATTACGAGGATCGGAATGGGAACAGATAATTATGATGGTCTCTTAATTAGAGTGGAAAATGATTTGATCGATTTAGGTATGACACCCGTTATCTTAGATACAATGCCCTTAAAAGAAAATTCTGGCTTAGACGGTGTTGCGTATCTAAAAGGTCAAAAAGCTTATATATTTATTGATAAATATTTGTCATTATTTGACAAAGCTCGAACATTAGTCGAAGAATATCATCATGCTATTTCGGACATCGGCAATCATATGGATTATGATGCCACTTTGGCACATAATGATGAAGTTGTTGCACGAGAATCAGTGATTAAATATATGACGCCCGAAGAAGATATGATTAGGGTAGCGAAAGAATACGAAGATCAACCTTTTGAACCATGGATGCTATGTGAAAAGTTCGGATATCCATTAGATTTTGCCCAAGAAACAGTTGCCTTATATCAAAGAACTGGTCTGTTAAATTAAACTTAATATCCTCTTGAAATTTATTTAAACTTAATATATACTAATTTTAGTCCTAAGTTATGTCGCTTAGGACTAAAATTAACAATTGTGATTAGGTTTAAATTAATTGTCAGGAGGCAACTTATGAGTAATGATATGATGACGTTCTTAATAATTTTGGGGACTTTTACTAGCCTGTGGATTGCTGCAATGGCAGTTATAACAATGATTGAATATTTACTAGCCGGCAATTTTCATCGGATTATACGAGGATTAAAGTTGTTGTTACAATATGGTCTGATTCGATTAGGTGGTGTAGATGGCAAAGAAGCACATAAAATTTTATTAGGTAAATAAAGTTCAATAATTCACAATGTAAGTAAATAATGAACGGTCTCGGATATGAATGTGGTGGTACACCAGTTACTACTAACAAAATAGAAGAAGTTTTATTGAAAAATTTTTAACAAGAAAAGTGATGTAAGCAAATAAAAAGCAATTGTTTCCTATTTATCGTATAATAGTTGTTGTAGATAGATAAGTGAATGACACATTAACAACTATTTTTTCCATCCGAGTTTAATTTTAAAATTATCAAATTAAACTTAAAATAGGTGTTAACCGGGTTGTTTGCGAAATTGTAAACAAAGTCGTATAATAAATCATGTAGAAACGTTACAAAAGAATTTTTTCTGGGAGGAATCTTAATAATATGACTGTTAAGATTGGTATCAACGGTTTTGGCCGTATTGGTCGTTTGGCATTTCGTCGTATTCTTGAATTGAAAGATACAGCGGACGACATTGAAGTTGTTGCAATTAACGATTTAACTAACCCTGCTATGTTGGCATACTTGTTGAAGTATGATTCAACTCATGGTACTTTGAATGCTGAAGTTTCAGCTGACGAAGAGGGAATCATCGTTGATGGTAAGAAGATCCGTGTATACGCTGAGCGTGATGCAGCTAACTTGAAGTGGGTTGCAAATGACGGTGTTGAAATTGTATTGGAGTCAACTGGATTCTATACTTCAGCAGAAAAGTCACAAGCTCACTTGGATGCTGGTGCGAAGAAGGTCTTGATTTCAGCACCTGCTGGTAAAGTTCCAACGGTTGTTTATGGTGTTAACCAAGATACATTGACTGCAGATGACAACATTGTATCTGCCGGTTCATGTACAACACAATCACTTGCACCATTAGCAAATGCTTTGGACAAGGAATTTGGTGTAGAAATTGGTTTAATGACGACTGTTCACGCATTCACTGGTACACAAATGCTATTGGATGGACCTAAGGGTAAGAAGATGCGCTCAAACCGTGCAGCTTCTGTCAACACAATTCCTCACTCAACTGGTGCTGCTAAGGCTATTGGTCTAGTTGTCCCATCAGTTGCTGGTAAGTTGGATGGTCACGCACAACGTGTCGGTGTTGTTGATGGTTCAGTGACTGAATTGACAGCAGTTTTGTCAAAGAAGGTTTCTGCTGAAGAAGTTAACGATGCAGTAAAGAAGTATGAGAATGATTCATTTGGATACAATGATGATGAAATTGTATCTTCAGATATCATTGGAGATACACACGGTGCTGTGTTTGATCCAACTTTGACTAAGGTTATCACAGTTGGTGATAAGCAATTAGTACAAACTGCTGCTTGGTATGATAACGAGTATGGTTTCACTTCAAACATGATCCGTACTTTGTTGCACTTGGCAACACTTTAATAGTTACTTAACTATTATTGAAAACGGGTGGTTTAGTAATAGTCTGAACCACCCGTTTTTTATATAAGATTCGTAGTATTTGAAGTAAAAAAGGGAGAAAATTTCCATGGCAAAGTTAACAGTTGAAGACCTAGAATTAAAGGGTAAGAAAGTATTGATGCGTGTTGACTTCAATGTACCGCTTAAAGAAGTTGATGGGCGTCAAGAAGTTGCAAACGATAACCGTATTGTTGCAGCATTACCAACAATTAAGTATGTTTTGTCACAAGGTGGACGAGCAATTCTATTCTCACACTTGGGACGCATTAAGAGCGAGGATGATAAGCCAGGACTTTCAATGAAGCCTGTGGCACAACGTTTGGCTGATTTACTTGGTCAACCCGTAACGTTTGTACCTGCTATTGAGGGTCCTGAGTTGGAAGATGCAATCAACAAGTTAGAAGATGGACAAGTGTTGATTTTCGAAAACACGCGTTATGCTGATGTTGTTGATGGTGAAGTTGTGAAGCGTGAATCTAAGAATGATCCTGCACTTGGTGCTTACTGGGCATCATTAGGTGATGTATTCGTCAATGATGCATTTGGAACAGCTCATCGTTCACATGCTTCTAATGCTGGAATTGCAGCAAATATTTCACAAACCGCGGCTGGTTACTTAATGGAAAAAGAGATTAAGTTCTTAGGTGGTGCTGTTGAAAATCCTAAGCGTCCATTCGTAGCCATTATTGGTGGGGCAAAGGTTTCTGACAAAATTACAATTATTCAAAACTTATTACAAAAGGCAGATAAAGTGATTGTCGGTGGTGGTATGGCATACACATTTGCTGCCGCTAAGGGTGAAAAGATTGGTGATTCTCTGTTTGAAGAGGACAAGGTTGAACTTGCTAAGCAATTGATTGCCGATGCTGGTGATAAGTTAATTCTACCTGTTGATGCAATAGCTGCAGATAAATTTGCAAATGATGCTGAGACTTACGTTGCAGAGGGTGACATTAAAGATGGTTACATGGGACTTGATATCGGTCCTAAGTCTGTAGAATTATTCAAATCAGTTCTTTCAGATGCAAAGACGGTTGTTTGGAACGGACCTATGGGTGTGTTTGAGATGGCAAACTTTGCAAAGGGAACTCTAGCAATTGGTGAAGAACTTGTTAAGGTTACTGCTAATGGTGCAACGACGATCGTTGGTGGTGGTGATTCAACTGCCGCCGTACAACAATTGGGTGTTGCCGATCAATTAAGCCACATTTCAACTGGTGGTGGTGCTTCTCTAGAATATCTTGAAGGAAAGACGTTGCCAGGAATTGCAGCAATTTCTGAAAAATAAATTTGATTAATTAAAAAGGAAGTCGGATTTTGTTATCTGACTTCCTTTTTAGTATGTCAACATTGATTGGTTTGTGGTAAACTATTCCAAACAGTAATGAATAAGGGGATATATTATGGATATTCATAAATTTGCTGTTTTTCTTGATTTGGCGGAAACGGGAAATTATTCTGAAACAGCAGACCGATTATATACAACACAGGGGAATATTTCAAAGCAAATTTTATCTTTAGAAAAAGAATTAAAGACACGACTTTTTAAACGTGAACATCGGCATATTTATTTGACAGAGTCTGGTCGTATTACAGAGATGTATGCTAAAAAAATTTTACATGAATTTTCGGCATTACAACAAACGTTAGAACAACATAATACAGAGTCAGATAATGTTTTAACGATTCATACCATGCCAACTTTTTCAAATTATCGTGGCTTTTCATTGATGAGTGCGTTTCATCAACGGTATCCAGAGATTACGTTACATTTTTCAGAAATAAAAGATAATTTATTGTTAGATTCTTTAAATAATAATCAGGCTGATATTGTATTTGGTCATTATACGTCTACAAATAATCAAACCATTGAAACGTTATTAACGGATCAGGATAATTTAGTTTGTATTCTTCCGGTAAATCATCCATTAGCAAATCATCAAATTATTTCATTAAACGATTTAATGTCAGAAGAATTATTGCTGCTTGAAGGAGAAGAGACATTAATTTTCAATAAATTAGGAGTCATGGGTGATAAAAAACAATTGGCATCTGCGGTATCATATCAAGGTGAAAGAATCGATATTATCTTAAACATGGTTTCAAATGGGATGGGAATTGCCCTAATGATGGAAAAAAGAGTTGATATGACAAATGATGGTCCATTAATTAAGCGTAAAATAGGAACAAATACAACAAGTAATTTTGGCTTTATGAGATGTAAACAAATGCATGAATCAAAGGCGAATGAATTATTTTGGAAATATATCACACAAGCAACTAATCACGATATTCTTTAAACGTATTTTTAATTGTTAATGTGTTACTATAATAATATAAAATTAAATAGATATCACAAAGGGGAGCTGTATTAGCTGAGAAAGAGATTATCTCTAAACCCTCCGTACCTGTTTTAGTTATTTAAGCGAAGGAATTGTGCATATAAGGCATTTTCATGGTCTCTTTGTGATTTTTTATTGCAAGGAGGCTTTTTTATTGAACGTTTTTTAGTCAACATCGCCAAACAAATTTTAAATTGAGGGAGAATATCAATGAATACAAATGTTAGGAAAATCACCTATTTAGCGATGATGATTGCCTTAGATGTCGTTTTATCACCAATTTTACGGATTGAGGGGATGGCACCAATGTCGAGTGTGATCAATATTTTGGCTGGCGTGTTAATGGGACCATTATATGCAACAATTATGGCAACGTGTTGTGGTATTATTCGAATGATGATGATGGGAATTCCGCCATTAGCATTGACTGGTGCAGTATTTGGTGCTTTATTAGCAGGTGTTGGGGCAAGGTTAACTCATAATATTTACGGTTCAATTATCGGTGAAATAATTGGAACAGGAATTATCGGATCATTAATGTCATATCCAGTAATGGTATTATTCACTGGAACAAAAACAGATTTATATTGGTTGTTGTATACACCAAGATTTTTGGGGGCAACTTTTATGGGTGCTATTGCCGCATGGTTAATTTGGCAACAGGCCAAGAAAATCACACTTTTTAAAGATATGATGCGCCTGTTTAATGGTAAAAAGGGGGCATGAAATTGACAGGAATCACAATACCCCTTCAAAAATCACCGCTCGTTCATTGTATTACGAATGCCATATCTGTTGAAACTGTTGCAAATGCATTACTCTATGTTGGTGCAAAACCAATTATGACAGAAGATGTGCGTGCTTTTGATGATTTAGCGAGTCAAACAGATGCTGTATTACTAAATCTTGGTAGTTTATCGCCTAATAAAGAAAAAAGCTTGTTAGCTGCTGGACAATTGGCTATGCAACAAAAACCATTTGTATTAGATGTTGTGGGAATTGCAAGTGCGACATCAGCTATGCAAATTGCACAAAAGTTAATGCTAATGCAGCCAACTGTTGTCCGTGGTAATATTTCTGAAATGCGCGCACTTTGTGGCTTAGCAACAAATAGCCGTGGTGTGGATGGCAGCATACTTGACCAGACAGATGAAGAAATAAGTCATTTGATTGCAGCACTACAAGCTCGCTCGTCACAATTAACCTATGTTGCCACTGGCGTAAAGGACATCGTTGTTTCAAAAAATAACGTTTGGGTACTTTCAAATGGTGTGGATGAATTAGATCGTTTTACAGGATCTGGTGATACATTAGGTGGGTTGATTGCAGCTTTCTTGGGGACAGACATGCCAACAGAGATGGCGACGATCTGTGCCATTAGTTATTTAAATATTTCAGGTGAACAGGCAAAACGAAAAGCAAGAACTTCAGGAATTGCAGAATTTCGACAATTATTCTTGAATGAATTATCAGTACTGGGTAGTGATGATCCGCATTGGATCAACAAGATAAGAGGGGTAAAAAATGGCAAAAGAATTATATCTAGTGACAGCTCGATATGGAGAATCTAAGGCAGAATTTTTGAGTAAACTTGAAATAGCTTGTGCTAATGGGGTCACCTTGGTTCAGTTACGTGAAAAAGAGTTATCAACAAGAGCTTATTATGAATTAGCATTGCAGGTAAAACAAATAACTGATAAGTATCATCTACCATTAATTATTGATGATCGTATTGATATTTGCTTAGCGGTTGATGCAAGCGGAGTTCATATTGGTGATGATGAATTACCTGTTGACGTTGCACGTCAATTGATTGGTCCTGAACGTATGCTTGGTGTATCTGCAAAAACAGTCACACGTGCAGTTGAAGCCGCTGAAAATGGGGCAGATTATCTCGGCACTGGTGCAATTTTTCCAACACAAACCAAAGTTGTCACAAAACAAACATCAATACCAACTCTCAAGGCAATTACAGCAGCAGTTAAAATTCCTGTATTTGCTATTGGTGGGATTAAAGAGGATAAAATTGCAACTTTTAAGGACACTAATATTATTGGCGTTGCAGTTGTTAGTGAGATTATGCAGGCAACAAATATAGCAGAAAAAGTGCAGCATCTTAAACGAGCACTTGAAACATTATAATTTTCAAAAGACTGAGTCAATTATGAATTAGTACCCAGTCTTTTTTATATACTTAAAGTATTTGCTATTATAAAAATTTATTGATGATTAAATTAATTCGTGAAGCAACGCAAAGGAGGATATTAATGATTGTATTCAAAGATGTTATCAAAACCTATCAAGAAAAAGAAGTCGTTAATCACCTTGATTTAACCATTTTATCTGAAGATTTTTTTGTTTTGGTTGGTCCAAGTGGTAGTGGTAAAACAACGATTTTGAAAATGATTAATCGTTTAATTGAACAAACTAGTGGTGATATCTATATAGATGATAAAAATGTTAATCAGATGGATATAAAAGAATTACGGCAAAATATTGGCTATGTTTTACAAAATATTGCACTATTTCCTAATCTGACCATTAGTCAAAATGCAGGTATCTTATTGGAATCTAAGGGAATAAAGCGTGAGCAACGGCAAATAATGGTCAACCAATTACTAGATAAAGTGGGATTACCACATGAACAATATGGTTCACGAATGCCAAGTGAATTGTCTGGTGGGGAACAGCAACGTGTGAGCATTGTACGTGCATTGATCGAAAAACCTGAAATAATTTTAATGGATGAACCTTTTAGCGCACTTGATCCATTATCTCGTAAACAATTGCAAGATTTAATTTTGTCATTGTACCAAGAGTTTAAACCAACGATTGTTTTTGTTACCCATGATATGCAAGAGGCTTTACGCTTAGGGACAAAGATTGGTGTATTAGTTGATGGTCATTTGGAACAGGTTGGGACACCAAATGAAGTGATTCATAAACCAGCAAATCAAACAGTTGCTGCTTTATTTGATCATCAGCCAGTCGTTTTGATTAATGATTTAAAAAAAGCAGGTATTTTTCATGAGTTGCATGCAGTACAATCGACTGATGTCACATCCCAATTACGTGGCACGCAAACGATTCAAGAATTAGCAACCTGTTTACGAGTCCATCAACGGGTAATTATTGATCAGTCGTTTATGATAACTAGTGATGATTTGATGAAATATATTAGTGAACATTGAGGAGGGACGATATGTTAAATGAACTCGTTAATTTAATAATGACACAATCAAATGATATTATCGTTGCCTTACGAGAACACATCTTACTGTCATTAATTGCCATTCTAATTGCTACGATTATTGCTGTACCGTTAGCTGTTTCATTAATTAATCATCGACGCGCGGGGGAATTTGTATTACAAGTTGCGGGTGTTGTACAAACGATTCCTAGTTTGTCTGTTTTAGGTGCTTTAATTCCATTTGTGGGTATCGGTACTGTGCCAGCGATTATTGCATTAGTACTTTATGCAATTATGCCAATATTTCAAAATACGTACGCGGGCTTAACCGAAATTGATCCGAACTTAATTGAAGCAACTGAAGCATTTGGCTTTTCTCGTTGGTTTAAATTATTTAAAATACAATTACCATTGGCAATGCCGATGATTTTATCTGGATTACGCATTGCAATGGTGATGATCATTGGTACAGCAACATTAGCAGCACTAATTGGTGGTGGTGGCTTAGGAACATTTATTATGATTGGCATTCAAACGAATGACAATGCACAGCTTTTATTAGGTGCCATTTTATCAGCAGTACTAGCATTGGCCTTTTCGTGGGGCATTAAATTAATTGGGAAATTATCATTAAAGAAAATCGGTATTATTACAACTTTATTAATCGTCTTAGGTGGTGGCTATTTAGGTGGACAAGCGTTGATGCAACCCAAGGGTACGATCACAATCGCTGGTAAACTAGGTGGTGAACCAGAAATTTTAATTAATATGTATAAAGAGTTGATTGAAAACGATAATCCAAGATTAACCGTTAACTTGAAACCAAATTTTGGCGGGACAACATTTATTTATAAAGCGCTTAAATCAGGTGATATTGATATTTATCCCGAATTTACAGGGACAGTATTACAAACATTAGTTAAAGGACAACACGTGAGCCATCAACCAAAGCAAGCATTTAAAGATGCAAAACGAGCAATTAAGCAACAAGATAATTTAACATATCTTGCACCAATGAAATATCAAAATACGTATGCACTGGCTGTGCGACGATCAGACGCAAAACGTTATCATCTCAAAACAACGAGTGATTTGGCAAAGCGTGCACCGCAATTAACAGCGGGATTTGATCATGATTTTTATCAATTAAAAGATTCATTTCCAGGGTTGAAACAAACTTATCAGTTAAACTTTAAACAAGTTACTAGTATGTCATCAAGTTTGCGCTACAAAGCACTAGCGAATAAGCAGATAGACGTGACAGATGCTTATACGACGGATCCACAACTTAAAGCCTATCATTTTGTAACGTTAAAAGATGATAAAAAGTATTTTCCACCATTCCAAGGAGCACCTTTGATTAGAACAGCAATATTAACGAAATATCCGCAAATTAAAACAAGTTTAAATCGTCTACGAAATAAAATTAGTAATCAAGATATGATTGAAATGAATTATCAAGTAACGGTTGAACATAAGCAAGCAGCAACAGTTGCTCATCAATATTTAGTAAAACATCACTTATTAAAGTAGTTGGCAAATTAATTATTAATTTAACATATTTGTGTTACATAAAACTGTTAGAATAGTATTACTATTCAAAAGGAGTGTTGGTATGTTTGAACATTGGGTGGTGATATTAGTAACCGGATTGTTTGTTATTAATACACTAGCGGCAATATTAACGGTGTTTAGAGATCGTTATCGTGATATAACGTCTATTTGGGCGTGGATGCTAGTTTTACTATTGTTTCCAATAGTAGGATTTTTAATATATTTTTTGTTTGGTCGTAAATTATCTGGCCATCATATTTTTAATATGCAAACACAACAAGTGCTTGGGGTTGATCAAATAGCAGCTAATCAACAAAAAGAGGTGCTATCAGTTGTCGACACAAATCATTATGTTGAAGAACAGGCATTTATACGATTATTTTTACAAAATGAGCAAGCAATCTTTACTAATCAAAACGAGGTTAGTATTTTTACAGATGGTCATGAAAAATTTAAGCAATTATTTGCAGATATTAAAGCAGCCAAACATCATGTGAATATTGAATATTACACGATTTATAACGACAAAATTGGTAATGAGTTAATAGATTTATTGACAGAGAAGGCAAAAGAAGGTGTTCGTATTCGGGTTATCTTTGATGCTTGGGGATCGGGTGGCAATAACACCAGGTTATACAAACGACTCCGGGCTGCTGGTGGTCAAGTGGAAGCGTTTTTAATGCCTAGGTGGCATTTGATATCATTACACGTTAATAATCATGATCACCGTAAGTTAGTGATTATTGATGGCAATATTGGTTACATTGGTGGTTTTAATGTTGGTGATCAGTATTTAGGTCGATTGGCAAAGTTTGGTTACTGGCGCGATACGCATCTTCGGGTGGTTGGCGATGGCGTTTTGGCAATGCAAAGTCGCTTCTTTACAGATTGGAATGCAACAACCAGACATGAAAAACTAAAATTTAGTGATGATTATTTCCCATCAAATAATGTTAGTGGGGATGTTGCAATGCAGATCGTTTCTTCAGGCCCGGATGCTGATACGAAACAAATTTATCAAGGATATTTACGTATGATTTCAATGGCCCATGAAAGTATTACGATTCAATCACCTTATTTCATTCCTAATCAGGCAATTATGGATGCCATTGAAGTGGCTGCTCGATCAGGTGTACGTGTTCGCGTGATGATTCCATCAAAGCCAGATCATATGTTTGTTTATCGGGCAACGGAATACTATGCAAGTGTCTTAGTTAATGAAGGCGTGGAAGTGTATGCTTATGATAATGGCTTCTTACATGCGAAGACGATTGTTATTGATGATAAAATCGTTTCAGTTGGTAGTGCCAATATGGATATTCGCTCATTTTCTTTGAATTTTGAAGTGAACGCTTTCCTTTATAGTAGGCATTTAGCGCAAGAAATGAATGCGATCTTTGAAAAAGATTTGGCAGTATCAACGTTGCTAACACCAAAATATTTTGCACAACAATCTGCTTGGCGACGTTTTAAGCAATTTTTCTCAAGATTATTAACACCAATTTTGTAAAAAAAGTGATAATAGGCTTTTGTTTTTTGAAACACGTTTAAAGGCGTCAATCTATCAACTTCAAATTGTGAGGTTGATAGATTGACGCCTTTTCAGCTAGTCATGACGATTGATGTCTCAATTTTTTAATAGCTATTAATATTTTTATTCACGCAATTTAAGCTGGCTGGTTCAAGTTATTTTTACGGCTAAAGAAACTAACAAGTAAGAAGAAAATACCTAATAAATCAGTATAAACACCAAGAATAACTTGCATATCATGCGTTGAATAGCCTGTAAATAAGACTAAGAATAGGCCAAGACAAAGGCCGATTGCGCCGATGATCAATCCAACAAGGCGTTGCCAACCGATCAGTAGTTCAGGTACCCAAGTTTGGGCTAAATTACTAGTAGCATTAAATAAGATCCAGAAACCAAAGACTAAGCCAATAAAATCTTTTGCAACGTCTTGTCTAAATAGCAAAACCAGACCCATCACAGTACTTAGTAAAGCACTCATTAAATGTGAACCACGTAAATAAGTACTGTGACCAAATAACATTATATCGATCAATGCAATAAAGATAGAGAAGAGTCCAAAAAGAATCGACACAGCTAACAGCCATTCTGGATTGAAAACAAAAGCAAAAATACCTAAAATAATTGAAATAACACCAGCTGTTGCTAGTAATTTACGTACAAAATATGAAATCACTGGTTTTTGAGGATGTTGCGGATTGTCAGAGCGTCTCTGTTTCACTTCTTCACGACTTGCTTCAGGTTGAATTTCTGGTAAATTGGTCATATCAATGCCCCCTTGTTTAAATGGTAATGTTTAATTTGAGTGTAATTGAAAATAGCGTAAAATACAATTGAAGTCTAATTTAAAATAAAAAATATTAATTATTTATAATGAAAGGGACTTAAATGATGTTAGCAATTATCATTGTGCTTATTTTAGTCATCGCATTTGGATATACACAGTATCGGCAAAAACAATTTAACAAAACGGTAGATAAAAAAGCAAAAGCCTTAATAGATAAACGAAAGCATCAGAATGATAATTAGGACACTATCAAGATAATCAGAATACTTGTATAATAATAGAGACAGAAAATTACAAGAATAGGAGCGCAAAGATGAATATAGAAGAAATGCAGGCGCGCCAAAGTCATATCCGAAATTTTAGTATTGTTGCCCATATTGATCATGGTAAATCAACAATCTCAGATCGTATTTTAGAAGCAACACATACAGTAACGGAACGAGAAATGCAAGACCAGTTGTTAGATACAATGGATCTTGAACGTGAACGTGGTATTACGATTAAAATGAATGCAGTAGAGGTGCACTATCAAGCAAATGATGGTGAGACTTACATATTCCATTTAGTTGATACACCTGGGCATGTGGATTTTTCTTATGAAGTTTCACGATCTTTGGCTGCTGCTGATGGTGCCATTTTGGTTGTTGATGCTGCCCAAGGTGTTGAAGCTCAAACTTTGGCCAACGTTTATTTAGCCATTGAAAATGATTTAGAGATTCTACCAGTTATCAATAAAATTGATTTACCAGCTGCTGATCCTGAGGCGGTACGGACAGAAATTGAAGATGTCATTGGTATCGATGCTTCAGATGCTGTCTTGGCCTCGGCAAAAAAAGGGATTGGGATTCCAGAACTATTAGAAAAAATTGTGACCAATATTCCAGCACCAGAAGGCGATCTGAAAGCACCTTTGCAAGCACTCATTTTTGATTCAGCCTATGATTCATATAAAGGTGTTATTCTGACAGTACGTGTGAAAACAGGTATTTTGCGTCCTGGTGATAAGATCAAATTTATGAATTCAGGTGCTCAATATGAGGTGACGGAGGTTGGTGTTAATTCACCATCGCCTATTAAACGTGATTTCTTAATGGCTGGCGATATTGGTTATGTGGCAGCGTCAATCAAGAATATTCGTGATGCTCGGCCAGGGGATACAATTACTCATGTCAAGCAACCAGCTACCGAACCATTGCCTGGCTATCAGCCAATGACACCAATGGTTTATTCAGGATTATATCCGACTGATAATGCAAAATATAATGATTTGCGGGACGCATTGGAAAAGTTACAATTAAATGATGCTTCCTTAGAGTTTGAACCTGAAACATCACAAGCATTAGGTTTTGGTTTTCGTACTGGCTTTTTAGGGTTGTTACATATGGACGTTATCCAAGAACGTTTAGAACGTGAATTTGATTTAGATTTGATCACGACTGCGCCATCAGTAACGTATCATGCCTATACAACTGATGGTGAAATGGTAGAGGTTGCGAATCCGTCAGAGTTGCCAGATGTTTCAGAAATTAAAACGATTGAAGAACCATTTGTTCATGCGCAAATTATGGTACCCAATGATTATGTTGGTGCAGTCATGGAATTAGCGCAGTCAAAACGTGGTGAATTTGATACCATGGATTATCTAGACGCAAATCGTGTTAACGTAAAATATTATATGCCCCTATCTGAAATCATTTTTGATTTCTTTGATAAATTGAAGTCAAGTACGCGAGGCTATGCTTCCTTAGATTATGAAGTTTCTGGTTATCGGCAATCTGATTTGGTTAAGATTGATATCTTGTTGAATGGTGATAAGGTTGATGCTTTAAGTTTCATTGTGCACAAGGACTTTGCACAAGAACGGTCACGTGTGATTACAAAGAAGCTAAAAGAAATTATTCCACGTCGTAATTTTGAAATTCCTGTGCAAGCGGCAGTGGGATCGAAGATTGTTGCACGTTCAACCATCAAAGCTTACCGTAAAGATGTTACATCACGTATCCATACAGGTGATCCGGACCGTCGCGCAAAATTGTTGGATAAGCAAAAGCGTGGTAAGAAACGCATGAAGGCGGTGGGAACTGTTGAAGTGCCACAAGAAGCATTTATGGCTGTCTTAAAAGCAGATGAAGAATAATTCGTTAGTATTTTTGGTAAAGCCTATCATTTTGCTACGATTTATGTTAATATATTACAGTTAAATAAACTGACTCTGGTTTTTATAAAATCAGGGCGATAAGGAGAAAATAATGAAGGCTGATATTCATCCAGATTACCACCAAGTGGTTTTCGTTGATTCAACTACTGGTTACAAGTTCTTGTCAGGTTCTACTCGTACTTCTGATGAGACTATCGAATTTGAAGGTGCTACTTACCCAATGATTCGTGTTGAAATTACTTCAGATTCACACCCATTCTACACTGGTAAGCAAAAGTTTACGACTGCAGATGGTGCTGTTGATAAGTTCAATAAGAAATATGGACTTGCTTAATCACAAGTTTTTACAAAAGCTGTCGCATGGGCATTTGTTACTATGCAACAGCTTTTTTTGTACTGTTTAATTGTTTGAATTCTAACGATTGAATTATCAGTTTTTCATAGCGCTTCTTTCGTTATAGTCGTAAAAATGAACTTATTTTTTAGTAAAGTATGATTGCTTATTGACAGCATCATGAAGTATGCGTAGAATATCGACTATTGGTAGGACGCGCCATTGTATGACAGAGAAGCTACGGTTGCTGTGAGTAGCGCAGGTGGGGTGACTGAACTATAAAAAAATAAATGAATAAATTAAAGTGAGTTAGCCGATAAGGTACTAACTAATTTTTGGGTGGTACCGCGGAAAATTTTCGTCCCAGTGATAAGTCAACTGATTTATCACTGGGACTTTTTTAATATTGGAAGGAGACGTCTTGGGGTATTAAAACATACAGGTCATATGGGAGGTCTGAATCGTTATCGCCTTTATAAAAATTGAAAACAGCTATTTTTAATAATATAAAGGAGAAATTAGACATGATTAAACCAATGACTTTCAAACAGAGTATCGTGATATTAATGATACTAATGATTATTTTTAGTGTTAGTATTTTAGGGTTTGGTTTATCACCAAACGTTCCGCTGGTGATGAGCATTCTGGTTATGGTGGTATACGCCAGAATAAGGAAAACGGACTGGCAAACAATACAATCACAGTTATTAAGTGGTATCGAAAAAGCCTTAGCACCATTGTTTTTGTTTCTATTAATCGGGATGTTGATTGGCTTGTGGATGGGTACCAATACAATACCATCATTATTATGGCTTGGTTTAAAATTAGCAAATGTTAATTGGTTTTTGCCTAGTGCGCTATTAATTATGGCGTTGATGGGAACGATGATTGGTTCAGCATTTACCACGTTAGCAACAGTTGGTGTTGCATTAATGGGTGTAGGAACAGCCATTGGCTTTGAACCAGGAATCGTTGCTGGTGCTATCTTATCTGGCGCCATTTTTGGTGATAAAAGCTCACCACTATCAGATTCAACGAATTTAGCCTCATCGATTGCAGGTACTGATTTATTTGCACATATTAAAAACTTGATGTGGACAACGATACCGTCACTGTTAGGTTCATTATTGATTTTTACGATATTAAATCAGCAACAAACAACAACTTTACAAGTGGATCAATTACAGAACTTAGCAAAATTATTATCACCAACATGGTGGGCAATTTTACCAATTGGTTTGTTGTTTATCATGGCTTGGCGTCACATACCTGCAATACCAACATTATTGATTAATATTGCTATAACCGGTAGCATATTTATGATAAATCATTCACCAGCACAAATAGCTGACGTGATTATGAATGGTTCAAAAACAACGATTAAAAATGACTTACTTGCATCTTTATTGAATCGTGGGGGGATGTTGTCTATGATGCCAACGGTTATTATAATAATGTTAGCCTTGGCACTTGGTGGATTACTAACATCACAGGGCGTATTAAAAGCTGTTATGGTACCATTAGTAAGCAGAATTAAAACACATGCTGGCCTAGTGACAGGAACATTAATGACGGGGATAATAGCGAACTTTTTAATTGGAGAACAATATTTAGCAACGATTTTACCGGGTCAATTATGGCGAGAAAGTTTTCAACGTTTAAAAGTTAATCCATTAACATTAGGCAGAACATTAGAAGACTCGGGGACAGTGATTAATTATTTGGTACCTTGGGGTGTTGCGGGTAGTTTTGCAGCACAAACGTTAGGTGTTTCTGTGATTTCATTTGCGCCGTTTACCTTTTTTGCTTTATTGTCACCAATTTGTTCATTGATTAGTGCGTGGACAGGTATTGGTCAAGTTAATTCTGATGAATAGCTTGCCAAGCTAATTGATGTGCACCGTGATTTTGCTTTTCTGGAATCCATGTTGCGATAAGTAGTTGGTATTGATCTTGATAATTTAATAATTGCGTTAGCTGTGTGCTGAAATGTTTGGCATAGCGTTTGTGAATACTATCAATGACAATTTTAGAATCGGCATAGTACATGATTGTATCAGTTGGCTGTGCAATATCAGCTAATACCTGAAATCCCCAAATAGCAGCAGCAAATTCGGCAGTATGATTCGACATATTACCAAGGTAATGATATTTTTGTACTTGTTTACCATCATATAAAATGACTAAACCGGCACCACTATCACCAGGATTGCCTTTGCTAGTGGCGTCTGTATAAATTTTGATTAACATGACAAGTACCTCCAATTTCATTATACTAAAAGGATAAATAGATTCTCAGATGTTTTGCTGATAAGGTTAACAAAATTGGCAAATCAGAAAGGATAGAGGAATGAAGGGATATTACCAACCGGCTGGTTTATTGGGCTGGGTCAATTGGCTTTGGATTTTAATGATTGCGATGTTTGGTCTAATAATGCAATTAGAAGTAACCCATTTAAATGTCTGGACATACGGTGCAGGGGTCATATTCATCATAGTCGCATTACTGACTTATTTCAGACGGCACGCGGCCGTAACAAGTGATGCGTTGTGGATCATGCCAATGTTTGGTGTGCATACAGATAAAATTCATTTTGTTAAAATGTCACACGTTCAATTTACAAAACGAACAGTGTTATTTAGTTATGATGGTGAAAGTTATCATTATTGGATAAATCGACGCTTATTAAACTACTTAAAAGAAGAAATTAAAGGAAAAACAAATGACTGAGGAATCACTAACTATTGTAGACCAGGCAGGCCGTTTGGATAAAGTCATCGCAGAGTCATTGACCGATTATACACGTACACAAATTTCAAAGTGGATTGATGATGGCATTGTCACAGTAAATGGGCATACCAAAAAAGCTAAATATAAAGTGCAAACAGGAGATGTTGTGAAATTTACAGTCCCTGAACCGGTTGTTTTGGATGTCAAACCAGAAAACATCTCGTTAGATATTATTTATGAAGATGATGATTTATTGGTTGTGAATAAACCACAAGGAATGGTGGTCCATCCTGCTGTGGGGCATCCGACTGGTACGTTAGTGAACGCTTTAATGTATCATACAAAATTATCAACGATTAATGGGGTGATTCGACCAGGAATAGTTCATCGTATTGATAAAGACACATCAGGATTATTAATGGTCGCAAAAAATGATAAAGCCCATGAAGCGCTATCTGCTGATTTAAAAGCCAAGAAAAACCTGAGACAATATTATGCTTTGGTTCATGGTGAATTTACCGAAAAGAAAGGTACCATCACTGCACCCCTAGGACGCTCGAAAACAGATCGTAAGAAACAAGCGGTAGTTGCTGGTGGGCGTGAGGCGATAACTCATTTTGAAGTCGTTAAACGATATGTGGGTTATACTTTATTACGCGTCACATTAGAGACCGGACGTACGCATCAAATTCGTGTTCATATGGCCTATATTGGCCATCCAGTTGCTGGTGATCCATTGTATGGTCCGAAAAAAACATTACCTGGTCATGGTCAGTTCTTACATGCAGCAACATTGGGTTTGACACAACCAACTACTCAGGCAGAAATGCGGTTTGAAGCGCCACTACCTGATTACTTTGTCAAAACTTTAGCAACATTGCAACCATATGCAACTGAGAGTAATTGAAAGTACGCAAAGTAGCTAGAACATGCTAAAATAGTTTTAGGTAGAAGAATATAAATAATAATAGCTTTCTTAAAGTAATTCTGTGAAGTTACTAGGAGGTAACGTGAGAAAATAAACCAACAGAGACGTTATCTTTCCTTTTTTGAGGAGGATGATGTCTCTTTTATTGTCAATTATTGTAGATTAACGAGAGAAAAGGGAAAAATTATGTCTAAAGAAATTGTTGATAGTATGGCGATGCAACGTGCACTAACAAGAATTACCTATGAAATCATTGAAAAAAATAAAGGCGTAACAAATCTTGTCATTGTTGGCATTAAAACGCGTGGCGTGTTCATTGGGCAACGTATTGCTGAGCGACTACAACAATTAGAAGGCGCAACTATTCCAGTGATACCACTGGATATTACCCATTATCGTGACGATGATACGCAAATTACTGGGGAAAAATCATCATTTAATGTTGATATCGATAATAAACGGATCATTTTAGTTGATGATGTTTTATTCACAGGTCGCACGATTCGTGCGGCATTAGATGCCATTATGGACAATGGACGCCCAGCAGCCGTTAACTTGGCTGTTTTAGTGGATCGTGGTCATCGTGAATTACCAATTCGCGCAGACTTTGTGGGTAAGAATATTCCAACAGCAACTTCTGAAAAAATTCATGTAAAAATGAAAGAATTTGACGGTATGGATGGCATTGAAATTCGTTAGTTTTTCTACCGTTAGACGGGAAGGAGGGATCGTTTAACGATTCTGTTAAACGAATTCAACGTCATGACAACACGCTATTTAATTTTACAAGACGGTACAGTGTATGCAGGTGAAGCTTTTGGGGCGCCTGCAACCACATTTGGTGAATTAGTATTTAATACTGCCATGACTGGGTACCAAGAAATTATCACAAATCCTATTTATTATAATCAAATTATTATGTTCACGACGCCAACAATTGGTGCTGCAGGCATTAATCATTATGCAGATGAAGCAATCGTGCCAGTTGTGAAGGGCGTGGTTGTTCGTGAAATTGCAGAGATTTCGACGAATCGCTTACAAGCGCTTAGTTTAAATGATTATTTAAAACGGCATAACGTCCCTGGTATTTCACAAATTGATACACGTGCATTAACACGACATTTACGTGAAACAGGGATTCAAAAAGCATCGATTGTTGATCAACCTGATGATCATGCATTTGATCAACTCAGAGCAATGGTATTGACCAATCAACAAATTGCCCAAATTTCAACACCTAAAGCATATGCTAATCCAGGTCGTGGCGCCAATGTGGTCGTATTGGATTTTGGATTGAAAAGTGGCATTTTGCGGATGTTGAGTGATTTTGATGCAAATGTGACAGTATTGCCTTATTCAGCAACTATTGACGAAGTGACAAATTTGGATCCAGATGGGATCGTCATTTCATCAGGCCCAGGTGATCC
Organism: Weissella sp. ESL1156; assembly: GCF_058505625.1. Classification (NCBI taxonomy): domain Bacteria; kingdom Bacillati; phylum Bacillota; class Bacilli; order Lactobacillales; family Lactobacillaceae; genus Weissella; species Weissella sp. ESL1156. Next base: position 46,925 of record NZ_CP196372.1, read on the forward strand.
GAATCAAGTACCGGATACGGCACTTGAAATTATTAGACAATTTGAAAAAAGTGTTCCGTTATTTGGAATTGGACTGGGACATGAATTGTTTGCTATGGCAAATGGTGCTAAGGTGACAGAATTGGCCTCAGCACATCATGGGATGAACCATCCTATTCGCGAGCAAATTACCAAGGATATTATTTTTGCGACGCAGGGACAGGCTTACTATGTTGATTATGAATCAATCAAAGAGACACCGTTGTTTGTGACTCATGTTGATATTACAGATAATCAAATTCAAGGATTACGTCATCGTGACTATCCAGCATTTAGTGTGCAATTTTTTCCAGACGCGGCACCAGGTCCACTAGAAGAAACGCAAGCGTTTACTGAATTTATGGAAATGGTGATGGCACGCCGAGGAGGAGGTACGTTATGGCAGAACGAGTCTTAATTATTGGTGGTTCAGCCAATGATTTTGGTCGAGAAACAGAAGGTGATGTTGCGGCATACCAAGTTGTTGATGTGCTAAAAAAGTATGGTCATGAAGTTGTTATTGTTGATGATAATCCGTATGCTTTTACAAGTGCTCGTCACGATGTTCAAGTAATTGAAAAGGCACTGACGGTCGATAATCTGATTCAAATTATTAATGATGAACATATTACGGCCATGGTTGCATCCGTTGGTGGTTCGACAGCAACGCGATTAGGTGCTGATATCCTCAAATTAATGGGTAATGGTGCGCCAACGGTACTGGGATTGTCATTACCAGTGATGCAGGCAACGCAAAATACAAAAAATTTGCACGAACGACTAACGCAACTGAATATTCCAACAGTACAATCACGTTTAGCAGGTAATGTGCATGAAGTGTTTGATGCGGTACGCGAATTTGGATTACCGGTAGTTATTCGTCCAGTGGCACCCATGGGTCAAACGTTGCGTTTACAAGTGGAAGATACGAACGACTTGGAAAATGCCGCTGAAACAGCATTGAATCGTTCAATTACACATCAAGTTAATATTGATAAAAGTATTCGTGGTTATCAAGAAATTTCAATGTTGGTGATTAGAGATAAACGAGACACGACGATCTTAATAGGTGGTGTTGAGGATATGGATCCTGTGGGCATTCATTCTGCAGATTCAATTGCGATTACACCAATTCAGACACTTCCTGATCCGGTATATCAAAAATTACGGTCAGCGGCCTTTAAAGTTATTCGTGGTTTCGATGTGGTCGGTTTACTAGAAGTTAGATTTGCAGTGGATCCAAAGAATAATGACTATGTGATTACACGTGTAACCCCTTATTTTGATCGTACAGCTGCGTTGTTAGTAGCCGCAACAGGTTACCCTTTGGTACCCGTTGTTATCAGATTAATGTTGGGCGAAAATCTAGAAGATGTACAAACACCAGTCATTGGTGCTAATCATACGGCCTTATTGGAACCAACAATGGATCATATTGTGATTCGTTTTCCAATCTTTTCGTTTGGTGATTTTGAATCAAATGGGGTTAAAACAGAACATCGGCTAAATACTGTTCAAAAGTCTGTGGGGGCAACCATTGGTGTTGGGCGAAGTGTCGAGGAAGCACTTGAAAAAGCGATTCGTGCCGCACATTTTAATAATCGTAATTTTTCACCAACTGTTATGAATGCTTTGACAGAAAATGAAATCATTGAACAATTGATTCATCCGCGAGATAATCGTATTTTTGTACTTTTGGAAGCACTCAGGCGTGGTTATACAGTAGATGAATTAGCAGAGTTGACCAAAATCAATGCTTTTTATTTTTATAAACTTGCACAAATTAATAAGTTAGAAGCCACCGTAAAAAAGAACGCTTGGCAAACTGATGTTTTAAGATTGGCAAAGTATTATGGTTTATCAGATGGCTTGATTGCCCGTTTATGGGATGCACAATATGAAGAAGTTCGTCGTTATCGTTGGGATAACGGGATTTTGCCGACATACAAGGCATTTGAACCGTCTGCCGGTGAATTTGAAGAAGCTGCGAATCAATATTATTCAACATTTGAATCTGAAAATGAAAGTACTCGCCTTGGCAAGCAGTCGGCATTGGTGATTGGATCAGGCGGGTTCCGTTTGGGTGATGGGGCTGCCGCATCATATGTGATGGCCATGGTTGTGCAAGAATTGCAAAGTCAAGGTATTCAGACTGTTTTAATGAATAATAGCCCAACTGACTTGATGTTTATGGCGCAATTAGGACATAAAAAGTATTATGAACCTTTGGAAATTTCTGACGTGATGAATGTCATTGAAATTGAACAGCCGACACAAGTATTTGTGCCTGGTAATCGTATTAAACTAATCAATAGTTTGCGTCGCAATGGGATCAATGTACAAGTAATTGCCAAAGAAAAATACTTACCAAGTAGTAAAACTGATGACTTACCACATACGATTTTGAATTACTTTTATGATGGGCAAACGATTTATTTAATTGGCATGAGTTATCAAAGTAATGAGGGCATCATTTTGGATCAAACGATGATGTCTGAAGAACTTTGGGAAAGATTGCCACGACCACAGATGAATTCTGAAACACCAGGATTGTACCAAATGATTATTAATCAGTTACCGAGTCGTGATGAAAATCCAGCGATGATTGTTCGACCAATGCCGTTTACAATGATTGCGTTTTTAGATAAGGTGACAGGGATTGATTGGTTACGATTAGTCGTACGATATATGTTAAATCGGCAAACATATGCTGAGCAGCAGTTTTTAGCACAGTTGCGCACCTTAAAGTGGCGAGTGCCCAAAGCAGAATTAGTGTACTGGGATGCTGATTTTATTGAACATATGGAAATTGATGAGGTATTGGATAATGGGCGTTATGCAATTGGGGCGACTTACCATATAATTTAAGTATCAATTGTGTTTATATGATAAACTAGACAAGTTGAATTAAAAATTTCAAGAAAGAAGGCACTACCAATGTGGAAAAAAGTGTTAGGCGTACTAGTCGTCATTGCAGTGGCGATTGGATTGGCTGCTTGGGGTATTGGCCCAAAGTCAATCGCGACGACCGATGCAGGTAATGTTTCACAAGCTGAATATTACAAAAAATTAAAAAGTTCTCCTGAAGGACAACAGCAATTGGCAAATATGATTATTCAGAAAGTTTTGAATAAGAAATATGGTGATAAAGTTTCAAAGAAGTCAATTGAGTCACAATTCAAGCAGGCAAAGTCACAATATGGCTCACAATTTTCACAAGTTCTATCACAAAACGGGATGGACGAAGATAGCTTCCGTGATTCATTACGTATCCAAGCGTTAGAAAAGCAAGCAGTAATAGCAAATGAAAATTATTCTACGAAGCAATTACGTAAGGAATACAATGCATACCAACCTAAAGTCAATGTCTCAGTCATCTTAACGTCATCAGAAGATGATGCCAAGAAAGTTATTGATGAACTTGATAAGGGTGGTGATTTTGCAAAATTAGCAAAAGAAAAGTCTACTGATACAAACACCAAAAAGAATGGTGGTAAGATGACAGCATTCGATTCAACAGACACTAATCTTGAGGATGATTTTAAAACAGCTGCCTTTAAGCTTAAGAAAGGTGAGTATACAAAAACGCCGGTTAAGTCAACAGCTTCTAATGGATACTTCATTATTAAGATGAACTCAAAAGAACCGAAAAAGTCATTTAGTGCTTTAAAGTCAAAGATGAAGACAATTCTAGTTAATGAGACGATGTCTGATACAACCAAGGTACAACAAATTGTTGGTGAAGAATTAGGTAAAGCAAATGTGAATATTAAAGATTCAACTTTGCAAAATGTTTTGTCGACCTATACACAAGCCGCTGCAACAGCTAAAGCAGCTAAAAATAGTTCGTCCGCTAAAAGTGCAAAGACTAGTTCAAGTTCATCTGCAAAAAGTTCGAGTGCTAGTTCAAGTTCATCATCTGAGAGTTCAAGTTCATCATCATCAGAATCATCAAGTTCTGAAAGCGGCGAATAGATCATAGTATATAGTAGAAAATGATATATAAGAGTAGAGCAAAAGATATCTGATAGCCAGCGATTGACGTTGATGATGGTCTTTTGACACACATTTAAGGGTTAGACAAAGATTGTCCAACCCTTTTTCTTTTCAAAAATTGCTGAAAGTAATTCGGATTTAAGGTACAATAGTTGATAGATGTAGTAGTTTGTTCGGCTTTTTCCGAAAGAAATAAGAGGATAAAAAAAGATGATTGATCGTTATACACGTCCGGAAATGGGACGTATTTGGTCGCTTGAAAATCAATACCAATCATGGTTAGATGTTGAAATTGCAGCAACAGCAGGATGGGTTGCTGTCGGGCATGTCCCAGCAGCTGATTTATCAGCGATTCGTCAGCATGCCACTTTTGATGTTGACCGTATCGCAGAAATAGAGAAATCAACGCGACATGATGTTGTGGCGTTTACGAGAAATGTTTCAGAATCATTAGGTGAAGAACGTAAATGGATCCATTATGGGTTAACTTCTACTGATGTTGTTGATACAGGGCAGGCTTTACGTTTACGACAAGCTAATCAAGTCATCAAACAAGATTTACAAGATTTACGCAAGATATTAGCAGAACTGGCATTAAAGTATAAAGATACGGTTATGATGGGACGGACACACGGGGTACATGCTGAACCAACGACTTTTGGTTTAAAAATGGCACGCTTTTATCAAGCAGTTGTTCGTAATATCAAACGTTTTGAGACCGTTGCAGCAGCTATTGAAACTGGTAAATTATCAGGTGCTGTGGGGACATTCGCCAATATTCCACCAGAAGTTGAAGAAGTGGCCATGAATGAATTAGGTCTAACGCCACAGCCAATTGGTTCACAGGTTTTGCCACGTGATTTACATGCGGATTATATGACGACTATTGCAATCATTGGTTCAAATTTAGAAGAATTAGCAACTGAAATTCGGAGCTTACAACGTTCAGAAATTCATGAAGTTGAAGAGGGTTTCCGAGGTGGTCAAAAAGGATCATCAGCAATGCCTCATAAACGTAATCCAATTGGTTCAGAAAATATTGTTGGTTTGTCACGGGTGTTACGAGGCTATTCTGTAACGGCACTAGAGAATGTGACTTTATGGCATGAACGTGATATTTCACATTCAAGTGCTGAAAGAATTATTTTGGTAGATGGAACGACTGTTTTGGATTATATGTTGCATCGTATGACCAATATTTTACGTAATTTACAAGTATTTCCAGAAACAATGAAACAAAATATGAAACGAACTTATGGTTTGATCTATTCACAACGTCTATTGTTAAAATTGGTTGATGCTGGCCTATCACGAGAAACAGCATATGATACGGTACAGCCATTGACAGCAAAATCGTGGGATGAGCAAGTACAATTCCGTGATTTGGTAGAAGCCAATGACACGATTAAAAAATATCTGACACCGGCTGATATTGATGATGCGTTTGATTATCATTGGCATTTAAAACATGTGGATGATATTTATAAACGTCTTGGTTTGCTTTAATATTTATTCATTATTTTGTCGTGCTGTTTAGCGTTATATTTAACTTCATTTTGATGTTATTTTTAATAACTTTGAAATAGGGCGTATTGATTGCATCTTTATTAAATATCAGTTATGATATAGGTAATTTCAAATACGGGGGGATTTTACTTATGGCAATTGAAGATAGTGTAAAAGGTAAGGTAGATGAAGTTTCTGGTAAAGCGAAAGAAGTTACTGGTGCTGCAACTGATGATGAGCAGTTAGAAGCAAAGGGCAAAGCACAAGGATTAGCTGGTAAAGCGCGTGGTGCTTTTGGTGAAGCCAAAGACAAGATTGAGGATGCAGCAGAAGATTTGAAGGAAAAAGCTGAAGATGTCGTTGATGATGTTAAAGCGAAGTTTAAAAAGTAATGTCATTGTAGATGTCATGAAGCATTTCTTTGACAACGAAACAATATGAAAGTAATTTTTGTAAAATGGCTGGTACTTGACGAAAGAAGTCGATAGGTACTGGTTTTTTTTTATTCTCAGCAATTGCCATAATCTTTATAAAAAGTTAGATAAATGGCGCAAATGTGTGTAATAAGTTGACAATTATTCAAAAAAGCAATAATATTTGAATATCGAATATTTCGATGTTCGAAATAAATTTTGGAAGGAGCACAACTGTGGCAGTTCTATCTACGACAGAAATTATGGATTTAATTCCAAATCGTTATCCCATTTTATATATGGATTATGTTGATGAGATGACACCTGGAGAATCATTGATTGCAACAAAAAATGTGACAATTAACGAGCAATTTTTCCAAGGACATTTCCCAGGTAATCCAGTGATGCCAGGTGTGTTAATTATTGAATCATTAGCACAAGCAGCTTCAATTTTGATTTTATCATCACCTCAATTTGTTGGTAAAACAGCTTATATGACGGGTATTGATAATGCAAAGTTTAAGAGAATGGTTAAACCAGGTGATACAGTAAAGTTACATGTTGCGTTTGGTAACTTACGTGAAAACATGGGTACAGTTAGTGTTAAAGCAGTCGTTGATGGTAAATTAGCGACAAGTGCTGAACTAATGTTTGTCGTTTCACCTGAAGAAAAGTCAATTAGTGACACGGAGAAATAAGTATGACCGCACATGAAGAGGATTCTTTTGAACAAATGAATGAATCATTAGTAGATGTCTTCAATAATGTTATGTGGATTGAAGAAGCTTCATTGCGGAAATCACGATTTAAAGATATTTCCATTAAGGACGTTCATACCATCGCAGCAATATCGATGTATGAAACACGAACCGCATCTCAGTTATCACAAACGATGCATCTGACACCAAGTGCCATGACTAGTGTCATTGATAAGCTTGAGAAAAAAGGTTACGCAGTTCGAAATCGGGATACGAAAGATCGGCGTGTTGTCCATATTGGTTTAACACATAAAGGTCGCACAGTTTTCCGTGTCCATGATGCATTTCATCGTGGCATGACGCATTCATTGTTTGATTCATTAGAAGAAGGCGAAGCACCCGTGGTTAAAAAAGCCGTCCGTGATTTGCAAGAATATCTTCGTGAGCTAATACAGTTTTAATTGAGGACGATATGGAACAATTTACAATTGTTGAGTCTGCCCACGTGGTACCTGAACGAGTAGTAACAAATGATGAATTAGCAACTTTTATGGATACATCTGATGAGTGGATTTATCCACGTACAGGTATTCATCAACGGCACATTGTTTCAAACGAAAACACAAGTGATCTTGCAACAATAGTTGCACAAAAATTACTTGAGCAGGCAGAAATGACAGCGGATCAATTAGATTTTATTATTGTTGGTACGATGTCACCAGACTATTTAACGCCAAGTGTGGCACAACTTGTTCAAGGGCGAATCAAAGCAAGTCACGCATTTGCCTTTGATGTGTCAGCCGCATGCTCAGGATTTGTTTACACAATGAGCATGGCTAGTAAATTATTAGCGACTAAGTATCAGTGTGGTTTAGTGATTGGTGCTGAAGTGCTTAGTAAATTACTAGATTGGGAAGACCGATCAACGGCTGTGCTTTTTGGTGACGGTGCATCGGGTGTATTATTACGAAAAATAAATACACCGGTTGGGTTAATGGCTGAATCATTAAAGACATATGGTGATCAGTCAGAATTCTTAACAGCTGGTCGTCAACGTAACGGTAATTATTTTGCTGGTGATTTAGTTGCAATGGATCCTTACTTCCATATGAATGGACGTGAAGTTTACAATTTTGCAACTCGTCAGGTACCTGTGGTTCTATCCGAAGCGCTAGAAAAAGCAAAGTTAACAGCTGATGATATTGATGTGTATCTATTGCATCAAGCAAATGCTCGTATTATTGCAAGTATTGCAAAAAGATTTGGACAACCGCTTGAGAAATTCCCAATCAATGTTGCAAATTATGGTAATACAAGTGCTGCAAGTATTGGTATTTTACTAGATGAATTACGAACAGCAGGTCATATTCATTCAGGTCAAAAGATTGCAATGGCTGGTTTTGGGGGTGGCTTAACAGCAGGTGCACTCATTATCCAACTATAAAATAAATAACAATTAATTATTAATCAAAGAAAAAGAGGAAAATAACATGACTGAAACAGAAATTTTTAACAAAGTAAGCGAAATCTTGGTAGACCAATTCGATTTGGAAGATGATGAAATTAAGTTAACAACAAACTTGAGTGAAGACATTGATGCTGATTCATTAGATTTATTTGAAGTTTTGAATCGTGTTGAAGACGAATTTGATATTAAGTTGGCTGTTGCAGAAGAAATTCAAACTGTACAAGATTTGGTAAACAAGGTTGCAGAACAAGTAAACGCCTAAGTAGTCGACGTAGTTAGAAGGGACGATATTATGAGCTTTAAGCTAAATAATCCACTGTTTGAAAAGTTGGGCATGAAATATCCTATTATCCAAGGTGGTATGGCTTGGGCTGGTACGGGTCACTTGGCTGGATCCGTTTCAGAAGCTGGTGGATTAGGCATTATCGGAACTGGATATTGGAAGGCTGACAAAGTCCGTGAAGAGATTCATCGGGCACGCGAAGTAACAGACAAGCCATTTGGTGTGAATGTTATGTTGTTGTCACGTCATATTCGTGAAGTATTTGATGTCATTATTGAAGAAGGTGTTAAGGTTGTTGCTACTGGAGCAGGAGACCCATCACCATTCATTGATGAATTACATGAGCATGATATTTTCGTCATTCCTGTTATTCCATCAGTTGGCCTTGCTAAAATGATGGAAAAGAAGGGGGTCGATGCTGTTGTTGCTGAAGGAATGGAATCTGGTGGTCACATCGGTAGTTTAACGACCATGACTCTTGTACCGCAAGTTGTTGACGCTGTCAATATTCCAGTCATTGCAGCCGGTGGTATTGGTGATGGACGTGGTGTTGCTGCTGCGTTTATGCTTGGTGCTTCAGGTGTACAAATGGGAACACGTTTCCTTGCCTCTGAGGAATCAGAAGTTCATGAAAATTTTAAAAATGCTGTTTTAAAAGCAAAAGACATTGATACGTTAGTGACTGGTGAAATTATGGGTAATCGTGCCCGCGTACTGAAGACCAAGATGTCAAAGAATTTTGTTAAGCAAGAACGTATTGAAATTCAAAAACCAAAGCCAGATGCTGATGCCATTGAAGATTTAGAAAATGGGTCACTTCGTCGTGCTGTCATTGATGGTGACAAGACGACAGGTGCCTTTATGGCAGGTCAAATTTCAGGATTAATTACTGAGTTAAAGCCAGTCGCACAAATACTAGAAGATACTTGGTCACAAGCAGAAGAACTTTTAAACTAACAATTTTGGAGGACATATGAAACTTGGCATTTTAATGAGCGGTCAAGGGGCTCAAAAAGTTGGCATGGGTGCTGATTTGTATGAGCAAGTGCCCGCTTATAAAGAGACCATTGACGAAGCTAGTCATGTACTAGGTTATGACATCATGTCGACCATTGTTAATGATGAAGCAAATGTGACACAGACAAAGTATACTCAGCCTGCAATTTTGGCAATGAGTACAGGTATTTATCGCTCACTAGCAGATGTTATGCCAACACCACAAGCCACACTTGGCTTGAGCCTTGGTGAATATAGTGCGCTAGTTGCAGCAAACGTATTAAACTTTGATCAAGCTATGCGGATTATCAAAGACCGTGGTGCCTATATGCAACAAGCTGGTGACAATAATCCAGGTAAGATGGTTGCAGTAATGACTGATGACCAAGATTTGGTTGTGGCAACGGTTAAAAAGTTGCAAGCTGCTGGAAAGCGTGTCTATCCAGCAAATTACAATACATTTAATCAACTGGTGATTGGTGGCGTTGGTGCTGATGTTGATGAAGCAATCGTAGCATTGAAAGAGGCAGGAATTGCGCGTTTAATTGAACTACCAGTTTCAGGACCTTTCCATACACCACTGATGCAATCAGCTGCTGATCAGTTGACAGTGCGTTTGGCAGAAGAAAACTTTGCGCCAATGGCGTTTGATGTTTATTCAAATACGACTGGCAAAAAGTTTGATGATGTGAAAGCGACTTTGTTACAGCAGATTGTTTCACCAACTTATTTTGCACAGGCATTACAAGCAATGGTGGATGATGGTGTTGATACATTAATTGAATTTGGACCAAGTGATACCTTATATAAGTTTGCCCGCAAAATTGTTGGTAAAGATATTAAGCGTTACAAGGTTACTAATTTTAAAACTTATCAAGAAGTTCGTGAAATGCTAGCAGCAGAATAGGAGACGAAGTAATGAATCTCGAAGGGAAAACAGTATTAATCACAGGATCAACTCGTGGCATTGGTTTAGCAATCGCGCACGCTTTTGATGATGCCGGTGCACGTGTTATTTTGCATGGTCGCTCGGCACCAAAGGCCGAAATATTAGCTGAATTTAGTGATGATACAATGGCGATTACAGCAGATATTGCCGATGATGATAGTGTTCAAAAAGCATTAGATGGTTTATTTGCTGAAATTAAAGGTATTGATATCTTAGTTAATAATGCTGGCATTGTGAATGATAAACTGGCAATGGGGATGAAAGCAGCTGATTTTGCACAGGTTGTTAATACTAACTTAAATGGGACATTCAATGTAACGCAACCTGTTTTTAAGAAGATGTTGCGTGCCCGAACTGGACAGATTATTAACATTGCTTCGGTTGTCGGACTAATGGGGAACGTTGGTCAGGCTAACTATGCTGCATCAAAAGCTGGGATTATCGGCTTAACAAAGACATTAGCAAAAGAAGGTGCCATGCGTGGTATTCGTGTGAATGCGATTGCACCGGGTATGATTGTCTCAGACATGACTAATGCCTTATCAGATAAAGTGAAAAATCAAGTACTGGAAGCAGTACCATTAAAACGTTTTGGTGAAGCAACTGAAATTGCAAATACAGCTGTTTTCTTGGCTCAAAACGATTACATTACCGGCCAGACAGTTACGGTCGATGGTGGTTTATATATTTAAGCAAACTGTACGTGCGGTTTTGCACTTATTTATTTTTACTTACTTTTTTCGTACGTATGAATTTGCTAAAACATAAAGGAGAACAAGATGACACGAGTTGTTATTACAGGTTTAGGGGCAGTAACCCCTGTTGGAAATAGTACTGAAGATTTTTGGAACGGTATTTTTAACAGTGAAGTTGGTATTGCACCAATTACAAAATTTGACGCAACTGAGACAGGTGTAACGGTTGCTGGTGAGGTAAAGGACTTTGATCCAGCTGCCCGTGTTGGTAAGCGTGAATCACGTAAAATGGATTTGTTTTCACAGTATGCTGTCCATGCTGCAGGTGAAGCTTTGGAACAAGCTGGTTTAGCTGATGGGGTTGATAATCCTGATCGCTTTGGTGTCATTATGGGAACTGGAATCGGTGGTTTAACAACGATTGAACAACAAGTTATCAAAATGCACGACAAGGGTCCACAACGTGTCAGTCCAATGTTTGTACCCAATGCGATTCCAAACATGGTTTCAGGTAATGTTTCAATGCGTTATGGTGCAAAGGGTGTTAATTACACAGTATCTACTGCTTGTGCTAGTGCAACCAATGCGATTGGTGAAGCTTTCTGGCGTATCCAATCTGGTAAGATGGATGTCATGATTACTGGTGGTGCAGAAGCTTCTGTTAATGAAATGGGAATTTCTGGTTTCGCGGCTTTGACTGCTTTGTCAAAGGAAACGGATCCTTTGAAAGCATCAACGCCATTTGATGTTAACCGTCATGGCTTTGTCATGGGTGAAGGGTCAGGTGTTTTGATACTAGAATCTCTAGAACATGCACAAGCACGTGGCGCTAATATTATTGCAGAAATTGTTGGTTATGGTTCAAATTCCGATGCATACCACCTCACTAGTCCAACACCTGATGGTTCAGGACCTGCTGGTTCAGTAAAGTTAGCCTTGGCCGATGCTGGTATTGAAGCTGGTGACATTGATTATGTTAATGCTCATGGAACTGCAACTGGTGCTAATGATGCCGCTGAATCAAAGGCAATGGAATTGGTCTTTGGTAAGAATGGTGTCTTGGTATCATCAACTAAGGGTATGACGGGACACTTATTAGGAGCTGCTGGAGCAATTGAGGCAATTGCTGCCATTGGTGCGATTGTTCGTGAACAATTACCAGTTAACGTTGGTCTAACGGAACAAGATCCTGAGACTGCTGGTGTCACACTAGTCAATGATGAAAACAAGCATGTTGCACCAAACTATGTGTTATCAGCTAACTATGGTTTCGGTGGTCATAATGCAGTTGTTATATTTAAGAAGTGGAGTGAGAATTAATGGCTTTGCAATTAGATGAAATTCGAACTTTGATGCAGGATCTGGAAAAAAGTTCATTGCGTGAATTTTCGTTGCAATCTGAGAATTTTAGTTTACATTTGAGTAAAAATGAAGTGTCACAACCAATTGTTACAGCTGCACAACCAGTTGTGGCAGAACCAGTAACGATACCTGAAAAGAAAACGGCTGAAGGTACGGCTAATCTGGGAACTGATAACAGTGTCTTAGTTGAAGCACCTTTAGTTGGAACAGTTTACTTGAAACCAAAGCCTGATGCAGCACCTTTTAAAGAGGTTGGTGATCATGTGAGTGTTGGTGAACAAGTTGCGATTATTGAAGCAATGAAATTAATGACACCTGTAAAGAGTGAAGTAGCAGGAACGATTAAGGAAATCTTGGTTGAAGAGGAAGATGTTGTTGACTATGGTCATGCATTGTTCCGTGTCCAACCAGATGCTTAGGGAGGACTTGAAATGTCAGTATTAAATACCCAACAAATTCAAGAAATTTTGCCTCACCGTTATCCAATGTTGATGTTAGATACGGTTGAAGAATTAGTACCTGGTGAAAGTGCTGTTGCAATTAAAAATGTGACAATTAACGAAGAAATCTTTCAAGGACATTTTCCCGGTAATCCAACCTTTCCTGGTAATCTAACCGTTGAAGCATTAGCACAAACTGGTGCTGTTGCGTTGCTTTCAATGCCTGAATTTAAGGGTAAGACTGCTTATTTTGGTGGCATTAAGAAGGCACGTTTCCGTAAGATGGTACGACCAGGTGACCAAGTTCGTTTGGAAGTTAAGCTAACACGTTTACGTGGACCAATTGGTGAAGGTAAGGGAACAGCATATGTGAATGGCAAGCGTGTCACCACAGCTGACTTAACATTTATTGTTGGAGATTAAGTATGTTCAAAAAAGTTTTAGTGGCGAATCGAGGAGAAATTGCGGTTCGTATCATTCGTACACTGAAGGAAATGGGCATTAAATCTGTCGCTATTTATTCTTCAGCGGATGCGGATAGTCTTCATGTACGACTGGCTGATGAAGCAATTGCCGTTGGAGGACCAAAATCAAAAGACAGCTATCTCAATATGAAGAATATTTTGAGCGCTGCTGTTTTAACTGGTGCCGAAGCGATTCATCCAGGTTATGGTTTCTTATCTGAAAATGAAGCCTTTGCAGAAATGGTTGGCGCGGTAGGATTAAAATGGATTGGACCAAGTCCGAAAGTTTTGGAGTTAATGGGTAATAAAGCGAATGCTCGTGAATCAATGCGTGCCGCTGGTGTGCCCGTTATTCCAGGATCTGAAGGATTTATTCACAATGCCAGTGAAGCAAAAAAAATTGCAGAACGTATTGGGTATCCTTTACTATTAAAAGCCGCTGCTGGTGGTGGTGGTAAAGGGATGCGTTTTGTGTACGCAGAAGATGAACTTGCGGATAAATTTGATGATGCACAACATGAAGCGAAAGCGGCATTTGGCGATGGTCATATGTATGTTGAAAAGGTCATGACAAATGTGCGACACATTGAAATGCAAGTTATACGTGATCAACAAGGTCACGTATTGTATTTTCCTGAACGTAATTGTTCATTGCAACGTAATAATCAAAAAGTTATGGAAGAAAGTCCAGCTGTTGGTATTACGCAAGCTATGCGTGATGAATTAGGTGCCATTGCAACACGTGCAGTGAATGCACTGGATTATGAAAATACTGGGACACTAGAGTTCCTAGAAGATCATGATGGTAATTTCTATTTCATGGAAATGAACACACGTATTCAAGTTGAACATCCGGTTACTGAATTAGTGACGGGGGTTGATTTAATTAAAATGCAACTTCAAGTTGCTGCAGGTGAAACACTCACGATGACGCAGCAAGAGGTCAAAGTGAATGGTCATGCCATTGAAGTTCGCTTAAATGCTGAACAACCTGAACGTAATTTTGCACCAAGCGCAGGTAAAATCAAGTTTGTTTTCTTGCCAACTGGTGGGCCTGGGATCCGCATTGATTCGGCAATTTATTCAGGTGATATCATTCAACCATTTTATGATTCAATGATTGGTAAGCTACTTGTACATGGTAACGATCGTGCAGAAGCAGTGGTTAAAATGAAACGTATTTTGGATGAAATGGTGATTGACGGTGTGAATACCAATGCTGATTTCCAAGAAGCCTTGTTAAGTGACGAAAAGGTTGCCGAAGGATTATTCAATACACAATATCTTGAGCAAGAATTTCTACCAAAGTGGCAAAAAAGCCTAACAACCGGTGAATAGGAGACAAATGATGGATTTATTTAATAAACCAAATGTCAAATTGCCAAAAATTAAAAAAGATGCGCATGTTGATGCGCAAATACCTGATGGGTTGTTTTTAGCTTGTCCATTTTGTGGTGCACAATTATATTCAAAGCAATTAGGTGATCAACGTGTTTGTCCAAATTGTGGCTATGGGTTTCGTTTACAGGCATACGAACGTGTGCATTTAATGACTGATAATTTTGAGGAATGGGATGCTGATTTGACGTTAGAAAATCCTGATTTTCCTGGATATGCTGAGAAATTAGCACGGGCGAAATCACAAACAAATTTAAAAGAATCAGTTTTAACAGGTCGCGCTATTTTAGAAGACGAAACAGTAGCGCTTGGTATTATGGACTCTTACTTTATGATGGGGTCATTAGGCTCAGTCACTGGTGAGAAGATTACGCGTTTGTTTGAAAAAGCAACAGACCAAAAACTACCAGTTGTCTTATTTACTGCTTCAGGTGGTGCGCGTATGCAAGAAGGGATTCATTCTTTGATGCAAATGGCAAAAGTATCAGCGGCAGTTGCAGCCCATCAGGAAGCAAAATTACCTTATTTTGTCGTTCTGACAGATCCAACAACGGGTGGTGTGACTGCCTCATTTGCAATGCAGGGAGATGTGACATTGGCAGAACCACATGCACTCGTTGGTTTTGCGGGTAAGCGTGTGATTGAGCAAACAATTCACGAAAAGGTACCAAAAGATTTTCAACGTGCTGAAACTGTTTTGAAGAATGGGTTTATTGATGCAGTCGTGCAACGTCAGGAATTACCGCATGTACTAGCACAATTAGTTAAATTTCATCAACCACAGGGAGGTCATTAATCATGGTAAGTTTGTTTAAACGTGAATTGACACCTGTCCAAATTGTGAAACGTTCACGTGAAGATCGGTTCATGGCTCGTGAAATGATTGCTGGTATTTTTACAGATTTCTTTGAATTGCATGGTGATCGCTATGCTGGTGATGATGAAAGTGTTATTGGTGGGTTAGCAAATTTAAATGGTCAACCAGTAACAATCATTGTTATTGATAAGGGCTCAGATATTAAAGATAAGTTGGCTAAGCGCAATGGGTCACCAGAGCCATATGGTTATCGTAAAGCGACTCGTTTAATGAAACAAGCCGCAAAGTTTGGCCGCCCAATCATTACCTTTATTAATACGCCAGGTGCTTTTCCCGGCAAAACAGCTGAAGATCAAGGTCAAGGAGATGCAATTGCCCAAAGTATTTTAGAAAGTTTAAAATTACCCGTGCCAATGATTGCCATTGTGTATGGTGAAGGTGGTTCTGGTGGAGCACTTGCACTTGCTACGACTGATCAGGTTTGGATGTTTCAAAATGCGACATATTCAGTGCTTTCGCCAGAGGGATTTGCATCGATATTATGGAAAGATGCAAAGCGTCATGATGAAGCTGCTGCTGTTATGGGACTAACGCCCAATGATTTGCTAGAGAATCATGTGATTGAGTACATTATACCGGAGAGTCGGTCACATGCACGCGTCTTTTCACTGATTCGTGCCAAATTAACCGATGAAATTCATAAATTATCGGCATTACCGGCAGATAAATTGTTGGCACAACGACGTGCTCGTTTCCGTAAATTTTAATCATATTTAAAAAACACGAAAGTTACCAATAATTTTTGGACTTTCGTGTTTTTTAGTTGTGACGTTTTTATATCTTTTTTTAAAATTAACCGTTAAAATAAAAATAGTTTCGGGGATGATGAGGAGATAATGGACCATGTTAAACGAACAAACATTACAAAAAAAGCAGGCAGGGGCGTTTGCAGCAACTTTAATCAAGGACGGGATGATTGTCGGTTTAGGCACGGGATCAACGGTCCGTTTTTTTATTGAAGCTTTAGCAAAACGAATTAATCGTGAAGGCTTAAATATTGTTGGTGTGACAACTTCAAATAAGACGTCATCTTTAGCAAAGGCTTGGGGAATTAAATTATCTTCAGTGAATGAGGTACCACACATTGACTTAACGATTGATGGTGCTGATGAAGTGGACCAACAGTTAAATGGCATTAAAGGTGGCGGTGCAGCATTATTATTTGAGAAAATTGTCGCGTTAAATTCGCAAAAAAATATTTGGATCATTGATGAATCAAAGTATCATGATGTTATTGGTCAGTTTCCTTTACCAGTTGAAGTTGTACCATATGGTAGTCATCAGTTACTAAGAAAATTTCAGGCAGCTGATTTACAGCCAGCTTTTCGGCGAACTACTACCGGTCAACGACTGACAACAGATACTGGTAATTACATCATTGATTTGACGCTTCAACGAATTGAGCACCCCCAAAGCTTAGCTTACTTTTTAGAACAAACGGTTGGCGTTGTTGAACATGGCTTATTCTTAAATATGGTTGATCAAGTGATTATTGGTGGTCATCAACCAACTTTGATTTCGCACATAAATCAATCATAGCAAACGAAACTGCTGCATAATCCTATGGTACAATTAACGTAGTTGTATTGGGGAACACGATTGTCATAAAGGAGAATATAAAAATGACTTGGCAAGAAAATTATCAAGTATGGGCAAATCATACTGATTTACCAGACTACTTACAAGCTGACATGACAGCTTTGGCTAAAGATGATAAACAAGCAGAAGATGCTTTTTATCAACCATTATCATTTGGAACAGCAGGTATGCGTGGTTTATTAGGTGCAGGAATTAATCGTATGAACATTTATACGGTACGTCAGGCAACTGAAGGTCTTGCACGATTGATGGATTCTTTATCACAAGAAATAAAGCAACGTGGGGTTGCAATTTCTTATGATTCGCGTCATTTTTCTCAAGAATTTGCCTTCGAATCAGCAAGGGTCTTGGGGGCACATGGTATTAAAGCGTATGTGTTTGAGTCATTACGACCAACACCAGAATTATCATTTACAGTGCGTCACCTTCATGCATATGCAGGTATTATGATTACGGCTTCACATAATCCTAAAGAATATAATGGTTATAAAATATATGGTGAAGATGGTGGTCAAATGCCACCTAAGGAATCAGATATTATTACAGCCTCAATTCGTGAAGCGGATATGTTTGCTGTGCCTATTAAATCACAAGAAGAACTGGTATCAAATGGTCTATTAGTGACGATTGGTAAGGCTATTGATGATGCTTATCTAGCTGAGGTCAAGACGGTAACAGTTGATCAAGCTTTGGTCGATCAAGAAGGACGGGATATGAAGTTGGTTTATTCACCACTTCACGGAACAGGTGCATTAATTGCTGGTCAAGCATTAGCAAATGCTGGATTTAAAAATGTGACGATTGTTCCTGAACAAGAACAACCTGATGGTGATTTTCCAACTGTAAAGTTGCCGAATCCTGAAGATCCAGCTGCCTTAGCCATGGGAATTGCTTTAGCCAAAGAACAAGGTGCTGATGTTGTTATTGGTGTTGACCCAGATGCAGATCGTATGGGAACGGCTGTTCGTTTACCATCAGGTGAGTATCAATTATTGACCGGTAACCAAATTGGTGCGATTATGCTCCACTATCTGTTAACAGCTAAGCAAGCGGCTGGTACGTTGCCTACTAATGGCGTGTTAGTCAAATCAATTGTGTCATCTGAATTTGCCGCTGATATCGCGAAAAGTTTTGCAATTGAAACCATTGATGTTTTAACTGGCTTTAAATATATCGCTGAACAAATTCAAAATTATGAAGAAACACATGAACATACATTCTTATTTGGTTTTGAAGAATCTTATGGTTACTTAGTCAAGCCGTTTGCACGTGACAAAGATTCTATCCAAGCAACAGTATTATTAGCTGAAGTGGCAGCTTATTATAAGTCACTAGGTAAAACACTATATGATGGGTTACAAGAGTTGTTTCATGAATATGGTTACTTTGTTGAAAACACACAATCCTTAACGTTTAAGGGAGTTGATGGTGCGGAGAAGATTGCAACATTAATGGCAAAATTCCGGGCTGAACAACCAACGACATTTGGTAATATTGATGTTATCAAGGTTGATGATTTTACGTTGCAAACTGAGACAGACGTGAAAACGGGTATTGAAACAGCTTTGACATTACCAAAAGCAAATGTTCTGAAATATTGGTTAGCTGATGGCTCATGGGTAGCTGTGCGACCATCGGGAACTGAACCAAAAATTAAGTTATATGTTGGTACAAAGGGGACAACTCAAGGCGAAGCTAACGAGAAATTAGCAGCAATTCAACAATCGATTGCTGATTACGTTGACTAATATAAAAAAACTTTGGTAATTACCAAAGTTTTTTTATATTCATAAATATTTTAAATCACTGTGAAGTTTTCATACATGTTACAATGTATGTATAGTCGGGACTATAAATATAACTTATGAATGGAAGAAGTCATAAGGATTGGAGAAAGTGATGATTGGATGGATTATTGTTGGTGTTATTATTGTACTAATTCTATTATGGGTAGGTATTTATAATGGTCTTGTACAAGCTCGGATGCGCACGCAAGAATCATGGAGTCAAATTGATGTCCAGTTAAAGCGGCGTAATGATTTGATTCCTAACTTGGTGGAAACTGTCAAAGGGTCAGCAAAATTTGAACAAGGAACTTTAGAAAAAGTTGTTAGCCTGCGTAACGCCTTAACACAAGTACCTACGGATGATCATCAGAAGACAATGGCATTGTCAAATCAATTGTCTAGTACATTGAAGTCGATTTTTGCTGTCGCTGAAGCTTATCCTGATTTGAAGTCATCAAGTCAATATAATAAGTTAATGGAAGAACTGACAAATACAGAGAATAAGATTGCTTATTCACGCCAGTTGTTTAATACAACGACGGCAAATTACAACACAAAGTTGCAGTCTTTCCCAACAAATCTTGTGGCAAAGCTACATAGCTTTAAGCCTAGTGAATTCCTAGAAACACCAGAAGAAGAACGTGAAGTTGTCAAGGTATCATTTGATGATCGCGGTCTTTAATAACGAGGTAATCAATCATGTTATTTGAGCAAATTGCAAAGAATAAGCGCAAAACAGTTGGGTTATTCATTGGTTTCTTTTTGTTCATGGGCATTGTAGGAGCAGCATTAGGATATTACTTACTAGGTGAATGGTTACCAGGTGTGATTATTGCAATCGTGACGGGCATGGTCTATGCTGGTTATATGTTTAGTCAATCGACAGATGTTGTTATGCATCTAAATCATGCCCATGAAATTACCAATGCTGACCAAGCACCTGATTTATGGCATATTGTGGAAGACATGGCTTTAGTGGCCAATGTGCCAATGCCACGTGTGTTTATTATTGATGATCCAAGCCCTAATGCTTTTGCAACCGGCAACGATCCACAACATGCAGCAGTTGCCGCAACATCGGGTATTTTATCTGTGCTAACACGTGAAGAATTAGAGGGCGTTATGGCACATGAAATGACGCACGTGCGTAATTATGATATTCGTATTCAAACAATTGCAGTTGCGTTAACTTCAGCGATTGCGATGTTAGCTAATTTTGGTACTCATTTTTGGTATTTTGGTGGTAATCGTAATCGCGATAATGATAAAGAAGGAAATATTGTTGCGTTAATCGCATCTGTATTGGTGCTATTTTTAGCACCGATTGCGGCAACATTGGTACAATTAGCAATTTCACGTAACCGTGAATTTTTAGCTGATGCTGGGGCTGTTGAATTAACGCGAAATCCCCAAGGGTTAATTAGTGCTTTAACTAAGATCTCACAAAGTGAACCAATGTCAGATGAAAATGTTTCAGCTGAAAGTGCTGCATTATACATTGCTAACCCATTACAAACAAAGAAATTAACAAATCTTTTTTCAACGCATCCGCCAATGTCAGAACGGATTGCAGCTTTGGAAAAAATGTAGTGATAACTAAATATATGGGTCAATGAGAAGCAATCTTTTGCTTTATATATAAAGGTGAGTGAAACAAAAGATGTTCTGAAGCTAATTGTTGTTATAGCAAGGTTTCATCATTTTGGAACACGTTTAAGGGTACGTCAATCTATCAATGTAAAATTGATAGATTGACGTCCTTTTTAGTATCTTTATTCTAGTAACTTTATCTTTCTGTTTGATAGGGCATGTGATACAATGAAAGGATTGTTGGTCGTCGCAAAGGCCAAAAGAAGGAGAGAATAATGAAGAAGAAAGCCCCTGTGGTTAAAAATCAAGAATTTGATGCTGAAGTGATTGATTTAACGTACCAAGGAAATGGTGTTGTTAAAGTTGATGACTTTCCTGTCTTTGTTACAAATGCTGTGCCAGGCGAAAAAATTCGGGTTGGTATCACAAAAGTTGCTAGTACGTATGCGTTTGGTCGAGTTATTAAAACACTTAAAGCATCACCCAATCGTAATCATGAAGTTAATAGTACGGCATTAACAACTGGTATTGCACCCTTAGCACATTTAAAATATGATGCCCAATTAAAATTCAAGCAAGGCCAGATTGCTGAATTATTTAATAAGCAACATGTATCTGTGAACGTGGCACCCACAATTGGTATGTCAAATCCAACAGGTTACCGGAATAAAGCGCAAATTCCTGCACGGATGATCAAAGGTCAACTAACAACTGGTTTTTTCCGACGGGGGTCGCATCGATTGATGCCAATTGAAAACTTTTATATTCAAGATCCAGAAATTGACAAAGCAATCGTGATTATTCGTGATATTTTACGTCAGTTCCATGTGCCAGCTTATGATGAAATCCATCATAAGGGGGTTATTCGTAATATTATGGTTCGTCGGGGTTATTATTCACACGAAATGATGGTTGTGCTTGTGACACGCTCAAAACGTATTCCTGGCGCCAATATTATCGTGCCACAAATCAAAGAAGCTTTACCTGAAGTCACTTCAATTATTCAAAATGTT
The DNA here is from genome assembly GCF_058505625.1 of Weissella sp. ESL1156. Taxonomy (NCBI): domain Bacteria; kingdom Bacillati; phylum Bacillota; class Bacilli; order Lactobacillales; family Lactobacillaceae; genus Weissella; species Weissella sp. ESL1156. Next base: position 68,477 of record NZ_CP196372.1, read on the forward strand.
AACCAAGATAAGACTAATGTTATCTTGGGTGATGTGAATCACGTATTATGGGGTAATAAGGTCATTAAAGATACTTTGTTTGATAAGACATTTGCGATTGGTCCAAATTCTTTCTATCAAGTTAACCCACAAACAACTGAAGTTTTGTATCAGTTAGCAGCAGACAAAGCAGAATTGACAAGTGAAGATACAGTGATTGATGCTTATTCAGGTATTGGTACGATTTCATTAACGATTGCGGATAAAGTAAAGTCAGTCATTGGGGTGGAAGTTGTGCCTAGCGCTGTGGATGATGCCAAGCGAAATGCAGATCTCAACCATGTACACAATGTGACATTTGAGTTAGGCAAAGCTGAAGAAAAGATGGTCGCTTGGCAACAAGAGGGCTTGAAACCGGATGTTATCTTTGTTGATCCACCACGTAAGGGATTGACACCTGAGTTAATTGATGCAGCAGTCAAAATGAAGCCAAAGAAGATTGTCTATATTAGCTGCAACCCAGCAACTTTGGTTCGTGATATTGTCCAATTCAAGGCGCAAGGTTACGATATTAAGGGTGATGTTCAACCCGTTGATCAATTCCCACAAACAACACATATTGAGTCGATTACTGTCCTTGAACGTGTTGATTAAAGATAAGCCTTTAAAAGCTGTCAATTTGCTATGAAAATAGTTAGATTGATGGCTTTTTTAATGGTATAATCGGGTAACAGGAGGGTGACAAGACATGGCAAAAGCGCTAGTAATTATAGATTATACCAATGATTTTGTAGATACAAAGGGTGCCTTAACTTGTGGTGAAGCTGGTCAGGTATTAGAACAATACATTGTTGACCAAGCTCAAGCATTTTATAACAATGGTGATTATGTCATTTTGCCAACAGATGCGCATTTTGAGGATGATAATTATCATCCAGAACATCAATTGTTTCCACCTCATAATATTGTGGGAACATGGGGCCAAGACTTGTATGGTCAATTGCAACCTTGGTATGAAGCACATCAAACAGATGAAAAAGTCTATAAATTTAACAAAAATCGGTACTCGGCCTTTCAAAATACTAATTTAGATAACTTTTTGAGAGAACGTCAGATAAATGAATTAACATTAGTTGGCGTCTGCACTGATATTTGTGTGTTGCATACGGCAATTTATGCATACAATCTGAATTATCAATTAACGATTCTAAAAAATGGGGTCGCAACATTTACGGAACACGGTCAAGAATGGGCTTTAGATCATTTCAAGAATAGTCTTGGGGCTACCGTAAAATAATTACGCTTACTTTTCAAAGTCATTTAGCTGTCAATCTGCCATGTGAAATGGTTGGGTTGACAGCTCTTTTAGATTCACTCAACGACTTATGTACCAGTCGGTTCGCTTTCAATGGTATAATTAAAAATAATTGATTATGAAAAATAATAAGGGAGACTAATTATGGCATACAAACTGGGCATTATTGGTACTAATTGGATTACCAAGCAATTCGTGCAAGCAGCTCATGAATCAGGTGAATATGAATTAACAGCCGTTTATTCACGTCATGAAGAATCAGGTCGCTCATTTGGTAATAATTTTGATGTCACAAATATTTATACTGATTTAGAAAATTTCTATACCAGTGGTATTGATGTTGTTTATATTGCTTCACCAAATAGTGTTCATTTTGAGCAAGTAAAAGGGGCAATCACGCATGACTTAAACGTTATCGTTGAGAAATCTGCTTTTTCAAATCCAACTGAATACACAATTATCATGACATTACTTCAAGAACATACGAATGTCCGCCTGTTCGAAGCAGCACGGCATATTCAACAACCCAATTTTAAAATCGTTGAAGCGCAAGTGGCTAAAATGTCTAAAATTGCAGGTGCAACATTTGTTTATGAAAAATATTCATCACGTTTCGATGATTATTTAGCAGGCCATGAACCCAATGTATTGAGCCGTCAATTCAGTGCTGGGGCACTAACTGATTTAGGCGTTTATCCAATTTATGCAGCAATTAAATTATTTGGTAAGCCGCAAAAAAGTCATTACTTTGCAACAACACTTCGGAATGGGGCAGATGGGCGTGGAATTGCTATTCTACGTTATGCAGATTTTGATGTCACGATTGAATTTGGTAAGGGTTCAAATAGCTATTTGCAATCTGAAATTCTAGGTCGGCGTGACACGTTGGTTATTGGTAATATTGCTGAAGTAGTGGATGTTACTTATCACGATGCTGAGGGTGGTCAACAAAAACTAAGTAAAACACCTTTAGAAAATCCAATGGTTGCTGAAGCTGTCAAATTTGCTGACATGTTAAAACATCCTACAGAAACTGAAACAGAGTATCAAGCATTATTGACACTGAGTCAAACAGTCAATCAAGTACTATTTGATTTGCGTCAAGATGCGGGAATTGTCTTCCCAGCAGATGAAAAATAAGTGACAGACGAAGGAGAAAACATGGACTCTCGTTTTGAAGAGCGATTAACAACGATCGGGTTTCAGTCACTAACGCCCATTCAAGAAGCAGTCGCAGAACCATTGGCAGCAGGTGAGTCAATTGATGCGCTTGCACCAACAGGAACCGGGAAAACATTAGCTTTCATTTGGCCATTGTTACCAAAATTAGTACCAGATGATGGTGAACAGTTATTAATTTTAGCGCCATCACAAGAATTAGCAATGCAGACAACACGTGTTGCTCGTGAGTGGGCTAATGTGTTATCACTAAAAGTATTGTCGTTGACAGGTGGGGCAAACATCAAGCATCAAGTTGACCGGTTAAAAAAGCACCCTGAAATTTTGGTTGGTACACCTGGTCGTGTGAATGAGTTGATGAATAGTGGCAAGCTGAAACTAAAACGATTACGAACATTAATTTTAGATGAAGCTGATGAATTATTGCGTGATGATACAGCAAATCAAATTGATCATATTTGGGACATTATCAATGATAAAGACATCCAAGTGGCACTATTTGGCGCTACTGAAGTTGATACAACCATTGCTAACGGTTTATTTGATAGAGAGTTTATACGAATTGATCAGCGTCATGTTATGATGCCAACAACGATTAAACATGAATTTTGGCCAACCGCACATGATCAACGTCAAAAACGTTTACGTCAGTTAGCTGCCCAAAAGAACTTTCAAGCGATAGTATTTTTTAATACGACAAAGCAACTTAAAATTACGGCTAGCTTTTTAGCACATGAACATGTTGCCATGGCAACTTTGGTGAGAGGTGACTCAAGTACGACGCGTGCGAAATCATTAATGCATTTTAAAAAAGGTGTTGCCAAATTTCTGTTGACGACAGATGTTGGTGCGAGAGGATTGGATATTCCTGATTTAACAGCAGTAATCAATTTTGATTTACCACGTGATGGTGAAACTTATACGCACCGTGCAGGGCGAACTGGTCGTATGGGGAAGTCAGGATTAGTGATTTCTTTTGGTAACGATCATGACCTGCGTGATTTAAAAAAGATGGTAGCAGTTGATATTCAAACGGTTTCTGGTAGCCAGATGTCTCGCAAGCAAGCCGTGAGGTCAGCAACTACGGCAATAACTCATCATGATCGGCCTATTAAACAGGCAACTGGGATAACAACCAAAAGACAGGGTAAACATGCAGGGGAAAAAGTCATTGTATCGCGTGAAGAACGGTTTGCAAAAGAAAAACGAGCGCAAAGAAAGCATCGTAAAAACAAAGGTAAGCCAAAGCATTAATCATGGGCATTATGAAATTTTAAAATAGGTTTAGGGACTATTGATCTAGTTAGTCAGATTAGCTAGATCAATAGTCCTTTTTGAGCGAGACGTGCTGAAAGATACTGTGTTTGTTAATGATAGTATCTAGAAAACGCTTACAAAAAATAGTTATTTTGTGAATGTTCGATTGTTAGTTAGTTCACATAAATGATTAAATATGTTATGATAATAACTAATATGAGTTTCACAATCTTTGGAAATGTTTGTGAAAATAGTTAATTTTAAAAAAAGAGGTCGAACTAATGGTTGAACATGATATTCCTAGAGCAACGGCAAAGCGATTGCCAATTTACTATCGTTATTTGAAATTGCTGTTAGACTCTGGGACTGTCCGCGTTTCATCAAACGAATTATCCGAAGCTGTGAAATTTGATGCCGCAACGATTCGACGTGATTTTTCTTACTTCGGCGCACTTGGTAAGCGTGGTTATGGCTACGATGTTGAGGCATTAATGAATTTTTTTGGTGAAATTCTTAATCAAGATACATTAGCTTCAGTCGCATTGGTAGGAGTCGGAAATCTAGGACAGGCCTTATTGAACTTCAATTTTCATCAAAGTTCTAATGCACGAATTGCAGCAGCTTTTGATGTTAATCCAGAAATTGTTAATACGATCCAGTCGGGTATTCCTGTCTATAGTTTGGATGATTTAGAAAAGCAAATCATTGATCAACGAATTGATGTCGCAATTGTGACAGTACCGGCCAATGTAGCACAAGATGTTGCCAAGCGCCTAGCATCCGCAGGCATTCGTGGTATTTTAAACTTTACACCATTACGCTTGGATGTGCCAAAGTCTGTCCGTGTACAAAACGTTGACTTAACAAATGAGCTGCAAACGCTTTTGTATTTTATCAACAATTTTGGAGAAAAATAAGACAACGATCATTACCAATATAATATAAAAAAGCGCATCAGGAACCAATTTTGGTAACTGATGTGCTTTTTTGGAATGACTAGTCGTTGATATAAATAAAGTCAGCGGCATGTTGTGTTACTTGAATTGTTTGATCACCCGAAACTAAAACAAGGGGACCATCAAATGGCAAACGCTCTTTAATTGTCCAAGTTGTATTTAATCCTAGGTGTAGTGTTTCAGTATATTGTAATAGTTCTAAGTCTTCAGTAAAGCTGTTGATAGTGACAGTTTCATTATCTTTTGCTTCACGTAATGAACGTAATGATTTTGGTGAATAATGATGGTCGATATCAGGAATGCTGAGACCTTGGGGACTTAATTTTGGGAAACCTAAGTACTTATCTAGGGCGTTAATAAATTGATCATTAGCATCGTGATCAAGGTGATCAGCGTTTGAGTGGGCTTCTGAAATTGATAAGCCTAATTTTGTTGCACCAAATGTTTCAATTAAACGGTGGGCACGGATTAAACGGAGGGCTGTTTCACGACCAGGTTTTGTGAGTGTGACACCATAATAAGGCACAACATCAACTTCGCCAGCTTCTTGTAGTTTTGCCAGCATATTAGAAACCGATGAAGGAGTGACGTTTAAATGTTCAGCAATTTGGTTGTTAGAAATTTTTGTTGACTCATCGCCACCGCTTAATTCTAAGATTGTTTGTAGATATTGGGTTTTAGAAATAGATTCGGTCATAATGTAAAATTTCCTCGTTTGTTGTGAAATAGTTAATATGATTAATTATACCATGAAATGGTAGATAATGTATTTCATAAAAATGAAACTAATTATACGTTTGATAAAAAAATGATTTTAGGTTATGATAATTATGTAAAATTTAATTAGCAACTGACAACAGTCAGAAACAAGTTTTGGAGGCTTAAAATGCAGGAAATGAAAGTATGCCAAGAGAACAAGTTAGGGGGATGTACCTTAATTCGTCACCTATTACAAAGCTCACGTGATATTTCAGAGCAGACTGTACAACAATTAGCAACAGCACTAGAAGAAACACTGACTTGTCGGCCAGAAGTTTATGTTGGTCAGGTTTATGATAGTTGTGTTTATCGAATTGGTTGTGGTGATATTAACACTGAAACAAAATTATGTTTTTCAACGCCAGATGTTCGTAATAAATTTGCGAGTTCTTTTGAAGTTGCTTGTCGAGAAGTTGGCCTAACTGTGCATCGGAGTTACTAATAATAGGTTAAAAATAGTTCTAATTTCTATAATTAGTCATTTGGATGCAAATTAAGGTCGATCAGCTCCCTAGATGGTGGAAGCTGATCGACCTTTTTTTTGCATTATAAAATAATTTTTAATTAAATTTTTTGATGTAGTTGATCAATGGTTGTGTTATTCAGCAATAGATATAATAAAATACTTTGAATCGGCAAAAAAACAAGTTGTTTGATGACACGTACCCAAATTAGAGAAGTAATCGTTTGTGAATTGTGAATGTTACCAATCATGACAACCCATAGCGTGTTTAAGATGACATTAACAATTAACAAAACGATTGTAACCGTTAAAATAATCCGTAACCAAGAAAGCGTTTGGCGGCCATAGAAAGAAAAGCCGTAAATAGCGGCTGCAATTACTGCAGAAATAGTAAAGCCCCAGAAATAACCATAACCATTCATTAAGCTACTAATGACATCAGTAAAAATTGCAACGAGCATTCCCCAAAAGGGACCATACCACTTAGCAATCACTCCGACAATCAAGAACGTAAAGCCAACTTTGATGGTAGCAGTGCCGAATGAGAAACGACTAATGACTATTTGTAATGCCATTAAAATGCCCAGCATAGCAAGTTGTCGTGTACGTAAATGTGGTAAGACATATTCTAATGTTTTCATTTGAAAACACCTCCTTATTAATTGGAGGGTTTCACTTGTTACAGTGAATGTGATTCAAGCATCGCGGTAATCCTTCGTCCATGGCCCACATTCCGTTTCCACAGCACTTAACGCACCTGAATCTACCCTGTTCGTTTTACAGGAGTATATTTTACTACATTCTTATTAAAAGTAAACAGCTAGTTTAGAAATAAAACTTTTGAAAGGCATTTTAAAAGTTGGTAAAATGTTTTAGTAAAGATAATTTATGATCAAAAAGTTAATTGCATAACAAACTGGCAAATCAACGAATCTATTAATTGATCATTGAGATAAGAGGTAGGGCATGGGTAAAGTTTCAATCAGAGATGTGGCTAGTTTGGCAGGCGTATCAATTGCGACTGTCTCACAAGTCTTAAATGGTAAGGGTACGCGGTTTTCTGATAAAACCAAGGCCAAAGTATTTGCAGCGCGTGATGAAATCGGATATGTACCCAATGCGAGTGCACGGAGTTTAAAACAAGGATCAACGATACTAATTGGCGTTGTTGTTCCTAGTTTAAGAGCACCATTTTTTGGTGATTTAATTCAACGGATGCAAGAAAATTTACCTGACAATGTGTCGTTATCAATTATGACTGCTGTACCAGCAAAAACAGATCAAACAGTTGAAACATTAGTGAATGCAGGGGTACATGGTATTATTATGGCAAGCCAATTGACGAAACCAGTAACCGTGGCACATCGTTTAAAAAAACGTGGGATTGCACTAGTTGTGTTAGAAAATCATGATGAATTGGCAGAAGCGGATGCCGTTTATGCGTCAGATAAAAAAGGTGGTCGGCTCGTTGCTGAACATTTGTTAGCACTGGGGCATCGTCATGTCGTTTTGTTGGGTAATCAAGTTTATACCGACAATTTACAATATCGAACCGCATCGTTTAAAGAAACAATGTTAGCAGCAGGGGCGAAAGTTAGCGAAGTTGCGACTCGTAATTTAACAAAACATGCTGGTCGGGCAGCGGCGATGGCCGTATCGATTACGCAAGCCACAGCAGCGTTTGCATTAAATGATGAACTAGCAATTGGTTTAATTGCCGGATTAAATGCGCATGGTATTCGGGTTCCTGAAGATATGTCGGTTGTCGGGTATGATGATACTGACTATGCAGAATTTTTTCGGCCAGCATTAACGACTGTTGCACAACCAGTCTGGTTAGTTGCTGAAGCGGCGTTAAAAACAGTGATAGCTCGTATTAATCATCCAGATGCTGAACGGCAAGTAGCGGCATTTGATACGGCGTTGGTTATCCGTGAATCAACTGCATCTTTACAATAAGATGTGGTAAGCTAATCGTAGCAAGGAGGTCATTTTATAATGACAGGACTGTTCAAACGAACACGAGAATTAATAAAATCGCCTAAGGGTGTGGATAAACGCCAAAAAAATATGTCGACTGCCTTAGCCACACAAGTAACACATCTCATGAATGATGGCTGGGTTCCAAAGGCCATTGCCGTGTATGTTGATCATACGGTGAATAACGAAGCGTTAACAGATAAGACGATGAACCGTATATTGTCTGAAAATTGGGCAGAAGCGCATCGAATTGGTTCGGCGCTGTTTACTGAGATGTTTGCAGCTGGTTTTCATCGTGGCGGTTTGCCAGCGGCTGATCGTTTAGATATGCTATATAAAATTTTGGGGATGACAGTTAGTTCATCGAATTTTGTCAAAATGACGCGATTAGGCAATTGGCAGTTAAGGGAAACAATCGAAGATGCTGATTTATATTATTATCATATAGAAAGTTTGCAAGAGACACAAAGTTATTTTGAATTTGTCAAACAAGTGGCGTATATGATGCGTTTGAAGCATCATGCTTGGAATGGTATTCGTTCAAAGTATGAAACTAGTCGTCAGTTAAGTACGATTATAGATAATCAATTTCGTTATTATTTGAGCAAACCGATTGTTGATTTCATTGTTTGTCATCAGTGGCATCAAAATGATGTCTCTGATAGAATATTAGAATTAACAGGAACACCAGTCTCATATCCCGATGCACAATTTCATAATCGTGGCGTTGCAAAAAAAGACAATATTAAAGTAGCTTTGCCAGGATACCATTTGGAATTAATTTTCGATCATAACGGGCAAATTGTTTCAATGTGGCCAGTGTTAGAGAAACATCAAATCACTAATGAACAGGGTGTTTTAGTCTTTTCTGAGGATCCAGCAACTTACTCGTTGGCAGAACTACAGATGATTGCGAATACTGAATCGGCTAATTATGCGAATGCTGGTGGTCAAATCCATCAATCGTTAGATGTCATGCCAGCTAATCGGTATGCTGGTTTGGAATCTGATCTACGTAATTTTGCGAAAAATCAATTTTAACAGCCTGATATAGATAATAAATAAAAGAGAGTGTGACAAAAGACGTTTTGAAGCCGATTGTAACAATGATTAGGTGATTTTGGTTTGCAGTATAACGAAGAACCGGAAGCGCCTAATTGTTGTTACAGTAAGGCTTCAGTCTTTTGGAACACGTTTAAAGGCGCTAATCTACCAATCAAAATTGATAGATTAGCGCCTTTTTCAGCTGATCATAACGACTTATGTCTTAGCCCCTTTTAAATTTAGAAAACAGCCTGATAAATGACACGGACAGCATCATCCATCTGATCGACAGGAACGCCAATCATCGTTGAAATTTGTGAAGCACCTTGGTTGATCATCGGTAGGTTGATACCTGCTTGAGCTAATGCTGTGGTAATTTTACTAAAAGTACCAATATGTTTTGGCATGCCTTCACCAACAATCATAATAATGGCGTAGTCATCTAACCATTCGAGTTCATCTGGGGCAATCGTTGCGTATAAATCATGGCTAATATGGGCTTTAATATCAGGCGTAAGTTGTGATTTATCAAAGATAATAGTCATATCATCAATTCCAGATGGCATATGTTCATAACTAACGTGATAAGTGGCCAAAATTTGTAATATTTTCAAAGTGAAACCGACTTCACGATTTAACAAATAACGGTGTAAATAAAGTGCCGCAAAACGATTATCGTTTGCAATTCCTGTCACTGGATTCTTTGGATCAATGGCGTGATTTGGGACAATCATGGTTCCTGGTGCTTGTGGGTCGTTTGTATTTTTAACATTAATTGGTATATTTGCTTCAATGACCGGAATGATGGCCTCATCATGGAAAACAGCAAAGCCAGCATATGATAGTTCACGCATTTCACGATAAGTCATTTTTTTAATCGATTGAGGATTTGGTACAACCTTAGGATTAACAGCATAGATAGCTGATACATCAGTAAAATTTTCGTACAAATCAGCCTGAAAGCCACGTGCTAAGATCGCACCAGTAATATCGGAACCACCTCGACTAAAAGTTGCGGCATAACCATCATTGGTATAGGCAATAAATCCAGGAACAATCATTAAACGTGAATCATCAAAATCATAATTTTTAATAGCTTCATAACTAGCCTCATTTAAGCGTGCTGATCGTGGTGAACCAGTTACTGTTAGACCTAATGCAGCAGGAGAAACAAAATCAGCAGCTAAGCCTTTTTCTTGAAAAATAAAAGCAATCAATTGCGCGTTCAATAATTCACCATGCCCCATAAAAGCGGCATATAAGTGATCAAATGATGGATAGTGAACGCGATTTAAATGAATAAGTTGTTGTTTGATATGAGGGATAATCTTAGTTTCTTCTAACGAAAAGTATTGGACAATTTCTTGGTAGCGCGCCAGAATAGTTGTTAAAATTTCTGATGTATCGGTACCAGCAATGGTTTGATCAGCATATGTTTTAAGTAAATCAGTCACTTTAATATCACCATCAAAACGTTTACCTGGTGCTGATACGACAATAACTTGACGTTCAGCGTCAGCTTGAATAATATTTAAAACTTTTTGCACCTGAGCACCCGTTGCTAAGGAAGATCCACCAAATTTTACAACTTTCATTTTTTGCCTCCAAATAAATTTCTAATTGGCACTAATTAAAAGTGAAAAAAAGATTAATGTCAAGTATTGACATGAACATTAAATTAATATATTCTAATGTTACGTTAATGATTAATAGAGGTCGCAACCAACAAGAGTCGCTTAATGGAGTCTGCACAGACAAAGAAATTAAGTTAAAGGGGCGGTTGCCGAAATGAAACAGTTTGTGCATCTGTTATTGTTGGGCTAATGGTAAATAACTATTAGACTGTCGCTAAATTTCAGCGGGGAGCTATTGTCACAGTCTTTAGGAATAGAAACCAATCCGATTGACAGTGCAATAGTGCTGTTAGTCGGATTTTTTTTGTAAAAAAGATGGCATTATAAAGGGGCTAAACATGGTAGTAGCAGTAACAAGACCAACAAGAATCAAAATATCACAAGCAGCAGTGACGCATAATGTTGCCATCACACGAGAGGCAAGTGGGGCGAAGTTTATGTTTTTAGCTGTGAAAGCTAACGCATATGGATTTGGATTGCAAACGATGGCGCAAGCAGCACTGAAAGCGGGTGTTGATGGCTTAGCAGTGGCTGTCCTAGATGAAGCCTTAGCACTACGTCAAGCTGGTATTACTGTGCCAATCCTTATTTTAGGCATTACGCTACCACAATATGCCAAGTTAATGGCTGATAATGACCTAATTGCAACGGTCAGTGATATCAGTTGGTTACAAGCTGCGCAACAGAATTTAGACAAACAACAGGCATCATTGAAGGTTAATTTAGGCGTTGATACTGGCATGGGTCGAATCGGATTTCGAAGTCGACAAGCATTAGCAACAGCGATTGACTTTTTAACTGAACGATCAGATTATTTTGTTTATCAAAGTATCATGACTCATTTTTCAGAAGCTGATTCACTTGCAACTGATTATTTTAAAACGCAGTTACGCCATTGGCATACTTTAACTGATGATTTACCAATGCCTCCGATGGTTCACTTAGCAAATTCAGGGGCTGCCATGTATCATGCAGATGAATTACCAACTGACTATATTCGGGCAGGAACGGTGGTTTATGGTATCGAACCATCACGAGGGGAAGTTAGACCAGATAATTATTTACAACCTGTTCTAACATTGGAAACGACATTAATTTTTGTCAAACAAATGCCAGCAAATGTTGGTATTAGTTACGGACACAAATATTATACGCATGCAGATGAGTGGGTCGGCACGTTACCCATTGGTTATGCCGATGGATTACCACGTTCCTTAGAAGGTTTTGAAGTTTTAGTGAACGGGAAGAAAGCGCCAATTATTGGCAGCCTTGCAATGGATCAAATGATGATTTCTTTACCAGAAGAATTACCCGTTGGCACGGTAGTCACCATCATTGGTAAACAAGGGCAATATGAAAATACGATAGAGGACTTTGCACAGCATGTTGGCTTAGCACCATGGGTCGTCACGACTGGTTTGCAAGAGAGACTAATGCGTGTGCTTGTAGATTAAGGGGAAAATATGACAGTACCATATGAAGTAAACGAAGCTGGCGAATTAACAATTGGTGGTGTTTCTGCAACTGATTTAGCCAAACAATATCAAACACCACTTTATGTGTATGATGTGAATCATATTCGGCAACAAATGCGAGCATTTAAAACCGTTTTCATTAAACGAAAATTAGATTATGTCGTCTCTTATGCATCAAAGGCATTTGCAACGATTGCGATGTATGAAGTTGCCGCTCAAGAAGGCATCCATTTGGATGTTGTTTCTGGTGGTGAGATTCAAACAGCTTTAGCAGCAAATTATCCAATGGCTAATGTTTCTTTTAATGGTAATAATAAATCAATTGAAGAATTAACGATGGCTATTGACAATGGTTTGGGGACCATTATTCTTGATAATTTTTATGAATTAAGTATTTTACACGAGTTATTGAAGGAAAGAAAGCAACAACAAAATGTGTTATTGAGAATTACGCCAGGTGTTGAAGCTCATACACATGACTATATTTCAACAGGTCAAACAGACAGTAAGTTTGGTTTTGATGTTGCTAGTGGTCAAGCGCAACAAGCATTGCAGCAGGCTTTAGCTGATCCATATCTCAATGTTTTGGGTGTATCAGCTCATATTGGCTCACAGATTTTTGATGTCACTGGTTTCCAAATGGCTGCAGCCAAATTAGTTGATTTAGTCCATGAATGGGGCTTTGAACCACAAGTGATCAATACTGGTGGGGGCTTTGGTATTCGCTATACTGAAGAAGATAAACCTTTGCCAGCAACTGAATTTGTCGATGCCATTATTGATACAATTAGTGAAAAGACGATGGCATATGGTATGACAATGCCAGCAATTTGGATTGAACCCGGACGTGCGATTGTTGGACCAGCCGGGTATAATCTGTATACAATTGGTGCAAAAAAAGATGTTCCAGGCATTCGCACATATCTATCTGTTGATGGTGGTATGGGTGATAATATTCGACCAGCACTATATGAAGCAAAGTATGAAGCGGTTTTAGCAAGACAACCACAAGCACCGACTGAACAAGTTGTTCGTGTTGCTGGTAAGTATTGTGAGTCAGGTGACGTATTAGTTTGGCAACAGGCTTTACCACAGACAAAACCTGGGGATGTTTTGGCAGTATTGGCTACGGGTGCCTATGGTTATTCTATGGCTTCAAATTATAATCGTAACCCAAGACCTGCCGTTGTCTTTGTTGAGAATGGCCAATCACAATTAGTCGTTGCCCGTGAAACGTATGAAGACATGCTACATTTAGATAAGCATTATATAATAGTAGGAGAATAACAATGAACAACTTAGATGCACAAGAAATTATTAATTATATTGCAACTGCACCAAAGAAGACACCTGCACGTGTGACATTGGCTGGTGATTTATCAGCAATTGCTTGGCCAGAAACGGTTCAAACATTTATTGAAACGAAAACAGGAACAGTGATTGGTGACTATCAAGACATTCAACCGGTCATTGCAACAGCCGGTGATAAGATTACTGACTATCATGTTGAATTATTAGCTCGTAATAGTGGCGTACCATTACTTGATTATGAAAATGTGTCTGCTCGTATTGAACCAGGGGCAATTATTCGTGATCAGGTTAGCATTGGGGATAATGCAGTTATTATGATGGGAGCCGTGATTAATATTGGTGCTGAAATTGGTGCAGGAACAATGATTGATATGGGGGCTGTTTTGGGTGGTCGCGCCATTGTTGGTCAACATAGCCACGTTGGTGCGGGCGCCGTATTAGCTGGTGTTGTTGAACCAGCATCTGCAACACCGGTAACTATTGGTGATGATGTATTAATTGGGGCTAATGCGGTCGTTATTGAGGGGGTTCAAGTCGGTGATCATGCAGTGATTGCAGCAGGTGCAATTGTGACAAAAGATGTTCCCGCCAATACAGTTGTTGCGGGGGTACCTGCCAAAGTGATTAAGACGATTGATGCGAAAACACAAGCTAAAACAGCTTTAGTCGATGCGCTTCGTTCCTTATAAGAAAGGATTTTAAATGACGTTAGCTAATTTAAATCTAATTGATATTCGCCGTCATTTGCATGCCCATCCTGAGTTGTCGATGCATGAATTTCAGACACAAGCTTATTTGAAAGATATCGTGGCATCATGGCAATCGTCTTGGTTAACAATGCGTGAAGTTCCAGCTGTACCAACAGCTTTATTGGTGCATGTTGCCGGTACCCAACCACAACGCACCATAGGTTACCGTGCGGATATTGATGCGTTACCTATGACAGAAGCAACAGGTTTATCATTCGCATCTGAGAATAAGGGCGTGATGCATGCTTGTGGTCATGATATTCATATGACCGTTGCATTAGGGGTATTAGCCTACTTTGCTGAACATCAACCTGTTGATAATATGGTGTTTTTGTTTCAACCAGCGGAAGAAGAACAAGCGGGTGGCAAACAACTGTATGAATTAGGAACATTTGTTGACGAATGGCGACCAGATGAATTTTACGCATTGCATGATCAGCCCGCAATGCCAGCGGGTCAAATTGCGACTCGTCAAGGGACATTGTTTGCTGGGACAACTGAGATTCATATGACAATTCAGGGTCAAGGTGGCCATGCCGCATTTCCCCAAAAGGTGCAAGATGTCATTGTGGCAGCTGCCGCTTTAATTATGCAGTTGCAAACAATTGTTTCCAGAAATGTTGATCCAGTGCACGGTGGTGTGATTACAATTGGGATGATTCAAGCAGGAACAATTGGCAATGTCATTCCAAATGAAGCTCATTTAGCTGGTACCATTCGGGCATTTGAACAAGCTGATCTCGAATTGATGCAACAACGCGTTCGTGAGATTGTTCAAGGATTAGAAACGATGTATAGCGTGCATGTTGATTTACAATTAATTCAAGGTGGTTATTGGCCAGTTAATAACAATGAGCAATTGACGGCAAACTTTATTGATTTTATGTCACAATCGGATGATATCGACTTTACCATTATTGAACCAGCAATGACCGGTGAGGATTTTGGTTATTTAATTAATAAAATTCCTGGTACCATGTTTTGGTTAGGTGTGGGTGACCCGACGCACAGCTTACATGATACTCACTTAAATCCCGATGAGAAAGCAATTGGGGTAGGCGTACAGGCAATCGTTAAGTTTTTAACTTGGCGTATGACACAATAGAAAGTGTGAATAAAATGTATGAAGATATTTCTTTGATAACGGCGATTATTACGCCATTTACGGATGATAATACGATTGACTATCAAGCATTAGATTCATTAACGGAACGTTTGATTGCAGAAGGTTCCCAAGGATTTGTGGTTGGTGGAACGACTGGTGAATCACCAACGCTAAGTCATGATGAAAAGATAGCCTTGTATGCTTATTTTGCAGCTAAGGTAGGTGATCGTGGTCCGGTCATTGCTAATGTTGGTGATAATAACACGGCACATTCAGTGGCACTAGCAAAAGAAGTTAGTCAAATTTCTGGTGTTGATGCGATTTTGGCAGTGACGCCATATTATAGCAAGCCTAATCAGAAGGGGATGATTGCTCATTTTAAAGCGATTGCTGATGCTTCAGCTGTCCCTATGATGATTTATAATATTCCTGGCCGAACGGTTGTTGGTTTAACGAATGAGAGTGTCTTGCAATTAGCACAGCATCCAAATATTAATGCTGTTAAGCAGGTGACAACCATTGATGATTTAGCTTATTTAGTGGCTCATGCACCAGCTGGGTTCAAGGTATATACAGGTGAAGATTCGCAAACATTAGCTGCTAAAGCAGTTGGAGCAGCTGGTACCATTTCAGTAGCGGCCCATCTGTATAGTAAGGAAATGACTGATTTGTTTGCTGCATTAGAAGCAGGGGATATTCAAACGGCTGGTGAAAAGCAACGTTGGTTGACGCCACGTATGTTAGCACTATTTTCTTATCCATCACCCGGTCCTGTAAAGGCGGTTCTTGCCCATCAAGGTGAAGTTAAGAACGTGACACGTTTGCCAATTCTACCGTTAGATGAAGTGGAAACAGCAGATGTATTGGCAAAGTTAGAACAGAAAGGGTAGATGTATGACGACCATATTTTTAGCTGGTGGTTTTGGAAAAATGGGGTTGGCAATTCAAGCATTAATCAAAAAAGAAGCCGATTTTGAATTAGTGGGTATCCTGTCAAGGTCAGCTCATCAAAGTGATTTACCAGTATTTACATCATTAGATGATATTGATGTGTCAGCAGATGTTTGGCTAGACGTCACGCAACCTGAAGCCGCTTTTGCGAATAGTCAATATGCATTAACACATGGTTACCAATTAGTCGTTGGTACCAGTGGTTTACAAAGTGAACAAATTGCCATACTAACGACACTAAGTGAACAACAGCAGCAAGCGGCGTTGATTGTCCCTAATTTTTCACTATCCGGGGTATTATTGATGCAATTTGCTGCCCAAGCTGCCAAATATTTACCGGATGCTGAAATTTTAGAGATTCATAATCCAAAGAAAATTGATGCACCATCAGGTACAGCTCGTGCAACAGCAGAAGCAATTGCCAAAGCACGGCAACAAGCACCAGTGACAACAAATGATACTGATGCTGCGCGTGGTGATCGGATTAATGACGTATCAGTGCATGCCATGCGTTTACCTGGTTATGTTGCTGAAGAAGAAGTGGTCTTTGGCGCACCAGGTGAAACATTACGGTTGAAACAGACGTCATTTACTCGGGAGTCCTTTATGGGTGGTGTTGCATTGGCAATTCGTCAAATCAACACGATACAAGGATTGCAAATTGGTTTAGATAACGTATTATAGAAATTTAAAATAGGCGAAATGCCAAGGAGAAGTAGGATGGTTGAAGTAAGTGAAGCATTAATTGGTCAATGTAATAAGACTTTAGCAGCTATGGTACCATCACCAATCCGTGTGGTTGATGATAAGTTTTCAAAGATCGACGGTATTTTAAAATTAACATTAGGAGAGCCTGATTTTTCAGCACCTGAGCATGTCAAACAAGCGATTGTTAAGGATGTCCTAGCAGACGATTCACATTATTCACCATCACAAGGCGTCTTGGCATTACGTGAAGCAATTTCTGATTATCTATCAGAGCGTTTTGATACACCGAAATATGATCCAGCGACTGAAATCAGTGTGACAATTGGTGCAGCAGAGGCGATTAACGCAACTTTCCAAGCATTGTTTAATCCTGGTGATGAAATTATTATTCCAACACCAACATTTCCGTTGTATGCCTCAGTGGCACAAACACTACATCTTGAGGTTGTTGGGCTAAATACCGCACCAGATTTTATTGTGACACCCGAAAAGTTAACAGCAACACTAGCACAACATCCCAATGCAAAAGGAATTTTGTTGAATTATCCATCTAATCCGACCGGTGTGACTTATACAGCAGAGCAATTACATGAACTGGTGCAGATACTAAAAGCACATCAATTATTGGTTATTTCTGATGAAATATATGCAGAATTAGTCTATGATGCCAAGCATATTTCAATGGCTCATTTGTTACCATCTCAAACAATATTGATTAGTGGTTTATCAAAATCGCATGCGATGACTGGTTATCGCATTGGTTATGTGGTTGGCCCAGCTGCTTTAATGAAACAAGTTGGTAAGGCACATCAGTCTATGGTTGCAACAGCACCTGGACCAATGATGGCAGGGGCAACGGAAGCACTACGTCATGGGCGTGAAGATCCCGTTTCGATGCGTCGGGTTTATGAAGAGCGACGTAACCTCGTGCTTGATGGTTTGAATGCTGCCGGTTTCACAGCAGCTCGACCTGGTGGCGCTTTCTATATTTTTGCGAAAATTCCAGAATTTTTGAATACAGATGACACAGAATTTGTGTACGATTTGGCAAACACTGTGAAATTAGGTGTTGCGCCTGGTTCAATTTTTGGTGCAGGTGGCGAAGGTTATATTCGGTTATCATATGCCGCTTCAACTGAAGATTTAACATCAGCAATGACCCGTTTGAAGCACTATGTTGATTTAAAAAAATAAATTAGTTAGCAAGATATGCGTTGGTTAGTCGCAGATTTTTAACACACATTTTAGAGCCTGAAATCTATCCAGATCAATGGTTGGGTTTCGGGTTCTCTTCGGTTAAGATAGCTAATTTTAGTATGAAATAGTTAATTGATCAATGGATCATATAGGGGGAAGAATCATGGCAAATGAAGGATATCATGTGGCAATTTTAGGTGCAACGGGTGCTGTTGGCACACGTATTTTAGCACAGTTAGCACAGTCGACGATTCCGGTAAAATCATTGAAATTATTAGCATCTGCTCGTTCAGCTGGTCAGACACGACAATTCAAGGGTGAGTCAATTGTTGTTGAAGAAGCAACACCAGCATCATTTGATGGTGTTGATTTGGTATTAGCATCTGCTGGTGGGACGCTTGCAGGTAGTTTGTTACCTGAAGCAGTAAAACGAGGCGCTGTTGCTGTTGATAATTCATCGCGTTGGCGTATGGATCCCAAAGTTCCTCTCGTCGTACCTGAAGTTAATCCAGATGCATTAGCGCAGCACCATGGCATTATTGCTAACCCTAATTGTTCAACAATTCAAATGGTTGTCGCATTGGAACCATTACGTCAGGCATATGGGTTAAAGCAAGTCATCGTATCAACGTATCAAGCGGCATCGGGTGCGGGACAACGAGCTTGGGATGAATTATTACATCAAGCACAACAGCATTTAGCAGGTGAGCCAGAGACAGCGGCTATTTTGCCAACTAAGGGCGATAAAAAACATTATCCGCTGGCCTTTAACCTCTTACCACAAATTGATTTGTTCCAAGATGATGGTTACACATTTGAAGAACAAAAAATGATGCAGGAAACCAAAAAAATTTTATTTGGTGATCCAAAGTCAAATGAGGTAAAAGTGACAGCAACAGCCGTGCGCGTACCTGTACCGATTGGTCATGGTGAGTCAGTTTATGTGTCAGTTAAAGATGACACAGCAACACGCGAAGATGTCCAAAAAATTTTAGCGAGTGCACCAGGCGTTGTCTTGGAAGATGATCCAGCCGAACAGGTTTATCCACAACCAATTAATGCAGTTGATAAACGTGAAACATTTGTTGGGCGTGTCCGTGCAGATGCTGAAAATCCAGGTAGTTTTAACCTATGGGTTGTTTCTGATAACTTGTTAAAAGGAGCTGCTTGGAATACAGTGCAAATTGCGGAAGAGTTAGTAAAAAGAGATTTGATCCATAGTCAAGTCTAATAAAAAGTACGCTGACGATATCAAATAAAAATTGATATTGTCAACGTACTTTTTTATAGCCGTTTTAATAAGATTCAACCCATGGAAATACAGGTTTTGTGGCGCCATAAAGGGCATAGCCGTGATCAGTTAATTTCGCCCAATTTTGATTACCATAATCAAAATGCCACCATTCTTCACTATAGTTTGTAAAACCAGCTTGGGTCATAATATGGTAAAGTAGCCGGCGATTATGGCGAGCAGTATCATAGTTTTCAGACGTTTCAACTGTCTCATAATAAGTTGTTTTGGCACGAGCACTGATATCATCAAAGGGACTGCCCATTTCTAAGAGGTGTCCATTTTCATCAACGATTGATAGATCTACAGAACCGCCAGTATTATGAGGAGAAGGTTTTGTTGGATCAGTTGATGGGAGAGCAACAATTCTCAAAGCAGCAGTTTGGACCTCTGTTTCAGAATAATTGGGATGGTCGCGTTTGACAAAGCGTTTCATTTGATCAAAAAGTGCTTGTTGTGTGGGAATACTACGCCATGTATCAAAAATGACAAATTTATAACCATATGGTAATTTACGAGCAGCTTCAATCAATTTATCTTGCACGCCAATCCGTGAATAAAGTTCAGGATAAGTTCCTGGTAAATTTTGAATAAAATATTGTGGGCTAATGACCATTTTTTCTGGCAAATAATTTAATGAAATCAAAGGCTCATCATTCTCACGAATAGGGACTTCTCGAATGGGAAACCAGTCCCAGTCATCAACTGGTGTTTCAATTGGCGTGTCAGTAAAATCTAACATCTTATGCCTCCTTTTCAACCATAAAAGGTTATGTTAATTGATGTGTCTATCTTAAGGCTATTTTATCATGAATCAGCCAAAATATAATTGTTTTATGGTTGTTAAAAATAGCACAAAGAGGTTAAAATAGAATTATTCTTTTACAGGCTTAAAAAATATCCTGAAAATCGGAATTTATATTATAATGGTAAGCAATTAGAAAATAAAAAGAAAAGTGAGTAAATTAAAATGACAGAAAAATCATTTGTACAGCCACTGAATCCGACAGTTACGAGTCTCGCACCCGATGGTTTGATTGGATTTCAAAAAAAAGTTCGCGATATTCCTGATTTATTGCGGTTAACATTTGGTGAACCAGGTTTCAATGTTGATCAAGCGATTAAAAACGCTGTCATTACTTCAATTGAAAACAATAATTCGCATTATACGGATGCGCAAGGTGAGCGTAGTTTACGCCAGGCTGTTGCTAATTATTATGGTTCACGCTATGATTTGCCATTTGATGATGAAGATAATGTGATTGTCACAGTTGGTGTCTCAGAAGCCATTAATGTGATTCTAATGACATTGCTAAATACCAATGAAGGCTTGATTATTCCTGAACCAGCCTATGCACCTTATGCTGCTTCGCTAGACTTGGCACACGGACGTATGATTAAAATTAATACGCGTCCAACAAATTTCAAGTTAACGCCAGCATTAGTTGCAGAAGCAGTTGAACAAGCCACAGTGCCTGTTAAAGCAATCTTGTTTAATTATCCATCAAATCCAACAGGGGTAACTTATACACGTGAGGAACTGGAGGCATTAGCAGATGTCTTCAAACAATATCATTTGTGGGTTATTTCCGATGAAATTTATGCCCAGTTAACTTATGATCAAGAACATGTGTCATTAGTTAGCTTACTACCTGAACAGGCTATCTTAATGACTGGTCTATCAAAGTCACATGCAATGACTGGCTACCGTATTGGCTTTATTATCGCAAGTCATGCTTTTATTAATGAAGCGCAAAAAGTGCACGAAGCTTTAACATTCTCATTACCAAAGTTCATTCAAGACGGTGCGACTGTTGCATTAACAACAGCTGCGGATGTTGCCAATGATATGCGTGATATCTATAAAAAACGTCGGGATTGGCTAGTACCAAAGTTAGAAGAATTAGGCTTTGATGTTGTTAAAGCAGAAGGAGCATTCTATATATTTGCGAAGATTCCTGAAGATATGGGACATGATGGTGATGCATTTGCTTTAGATTTGGCTGAGAATGGTCATGTTGCTGTTATTCCAGGATCTGCTTTTTCTGAATATACGCCAGAATATGTTCGTATTTCTTATGCTGCTTCAGATGAGGACTTGCAAGAAGCTGTGCAACGAATGCAATCGTATTTTGCTAAAAAACGTGAACAAACAAAAACAAAAGCATAATATGAATTTGTTTCAAGGGGGAGCGGTCAATGACCGTGGCAACCCCTTTTTTAATGGATTTTATGCTATCATAATAGACGACGCTAATGGCAGTGTCTAATAATGATAAATATTTGCTGGTAGTGAACCAAAAAATGTTTTATGATTGACAAGAAATAACGTAAATTTGGGAGGGACGCGATGCAAACGCGTGTGAACAAAAGTCGACATTTAGTTTTGACAGCGCTATTTATAGCGATTATTTTACTACAATCAATCGTTCCTTGGCTGGGAACTTTACCACTAGGAGCTTTTGCAATTGGTGCTGCCGTAACGATTATTACTTATACCGTTGCGATAGGGGCTATGGTTCTTGGACCAAAAACTGGTGCATTATTAGGGTTTGTTTGGGGTGCTTATTCACTTTGGCATGCTTGGTCAAGTGTCCCAAGCATTGGTGCACTAATTTTTCGTAATCCGATAACAGCATTGATTCCTAGAATAATGGTTGGTTTTCTGATTGGGTACCTTTATCAAAAATACGTCCAATCAAAAGAAATAAAAAAGCAAGGACCATGGCTTGCTGTATTAGGTGGTCTATCGGCAGTCATTAACACAGCACTTGTATTAACGATTACTTGGATTAGTTTTAGTGTGATGAATACGTCATTTACAGGCATTCCACATACGAATCTTGCGCAATGGTTGATTGTATCAATTGCTGGATTTAATGGTATTTTTGAAATTATTGCAGGCGCAATTTTAGTACCACTCATTGGCTTACCGATACTCACATATTTTAAAAAACAAATTGCTTAGTACAGGCATATGACAAAAGATATTTTGCCAATTTTATCACAGTATCATAAATTTTATGTTGTCATGACTGACAACGATTGTTTAGACAAGGTGTGAGGCTGATTACCCTTGTCTTTTTTGTATCATCTTTTTAAGCATTTTATTTATTGAATGAAAATTTTTAATTTAAACGAAGAACTTTTTGTTTTCTTAAAGCGTATAATGGACGTTAGAGAATTGAAGGAGGATTATATGACAACGAGTCAAGATTTAGCACAAAGAAATAATGTTATTCGAGCTGCTGTCATGGGTGCTAATGATGGTATTTTATCTGTATCAGGAATTGTTATTGGCGTTGCCGGGGCAACAACAAATTCGTTTGCCATCTTTATTGCAGGATTTGCTGGGGCATTAGCCGGAACGGTCTCAATGGCGATGGGAGAATATGTTTCTGTCCATTCAGAAAACGATGCGCAAATGAAAGCGACAGCACAACAGAAAGAAGCATTAGCAACCCATTATGAACAAGAATTTGATTTCGTCAAACAACAATATATTGCACAAGGGATATCAGTTGACTTAGCACAAACAGCGACGTCAGAACTGATGTCACAAGATCCACTGGGCACAACAATCCGTGAACGATATGGATTTACGCAACATCATGAAATTTCTGCCTTAGCGGCAGCAGTGGCGTCAATGATTTCATTTCCATTGGGTTCCTTGTTACCAATGTTAGCCATTACGTTATTACCAATTCATTTGCGGATTCCAGCAACTGCGATTGCTGTGCTAATTGCTTTGGCCATGACTGGTTTCACGGCAGCTCATTTGTCAGGGGCCAATGAACACAAAGCAACACTTCGTAATGTGGTAGCAGGTGTTTTTACGATGATTGTCACATACCTCATTGGATCATTAATAGGAGCATAATAACATGGCAAAACAACAAATAACAATGTCTGAAAAATTGAACACCATCCGTGCAGGCGTATTGGGTTCTAATGATGGCATTCTAACAGTTGTTGGAGTGCTATTTTCTGTTGGTGCTGCAACAACGAACCAATTTACAATTTTGTTAGCTGGGTTAGCTGATTTGTTAGCATGTGCGCTATCGATGGCATCTGGCGAATATGCATCTGTTAGTTCACAGGCGGATGCAGAAAAAGTGGTAGTAACGACCGAAAAGAACCGTATCAAGATCAATCCAAACGATGTGCAACAAGACATCTATCAGTTCTATCACTCACAAGGGTTAAGTGAATTGACTGCTAATAAAATTGCCAATGAATTGATGGCGAAAGCGCCATTATCAACTATTTTAAAAGTAAAATATGATGTGTCATTAGGACATTATGTCAGTCCTTGGTCAGCAGCATTTTCGTCATTATTTTGTGCTTCACTAGGTGGTTTTTTCCCATTAATCGCCATGTATTTAACGCCAATTCATTGGCAATTTTTGGCAACGATTGGTGCGACAGTGGTTGCAGTTGCTCTAACGGGATTTCTCAGTGCAAAATTAGGAAATGGTTTTCCAAAGCGAGCAATTATTAGAAATATTATTATTGGTTTAGTGACAATCACCATTCACTATGGTATTGGAAAGCTCTTCTGATTTTAGTACACTAAGTAAAAGAAAAGTATTTCGTCATTAATTGACAAATGAGTGGCATAAAAGAGGTTTAAATCTTTTGTATAGGCTTAAGGTCAACGATCCACCATTAAGAACGGGTAGATTGTTGGCCTTCTATCATTAGAAAAGATGCGTGTCAGTTAATTGTCATTGTTATGGATGAGTACCGTTGTTAAAAATAAAAGAATACCGGGGAAAATTAATGACAGATCATTATGGATTGATTGGTTATCCAGTACAACATTCTAAATCGCCAATCATGCAAAATGAAGCATTTCGATTAGCCGGGATAGATGCGGATTACCAATTATTTACAATTGCACCTGAACAATTAGCGAGTCGATTTGACGAGTTAATAGAACAAGGCATCAAAGGTCTCAATGTTACTATGCCATTTAAACAAGCCATCATGCCTTATATGGATGAGCTATCAGAGTTATCAAAACGACTTGGCGTAGTAAATACAATTACAGTGAAAAATAACACGCTTATTGGTGATGTCACTGACGGTGAAGGATTTTGGTCAACGATAAAAAATAATCCAAAACAGGTCGTTATTTTGGGTACAGGGGGTGCTGCTCAGGCTATTATGGCTAGTGCGCCTAAAACAAGTACTTTACATGTATTTAATCGCCAGTCGAATACATTTGCAGAAAAAAAGCGGCATTTAGCAAGCTTTGTTGAAGAACCATTACATGATATTCGTTTCGTTAATTCGTTTTTGCCGCAGGCTGATTTAATTATTAATGCAACAAATGTGGGTATGCAAAATAATGAGTCATTATTGTCACCAGAACAATTTGCGTTGACACCAAAACAAGCGCAGGTCGTTGATATTATATATAAACCAATTGATACGCCGTTTGTTGCAGCAGCAAAACAGGTATATCGTCAGGCTAATGATGGGTTAGCGATGCTAGTAGGTCAAGGTGCACGCAGTTTTGAGAAATGGACAGGGATCTATCCAGATCAACAAGCGATGTTGGCAGCAATTTTAGGAGAAGGAAGAGATTGAGAATGATTGTTATCATGAAAGATGTATCTGCAGCAAAGGCGGTACTATTACAAGCAAAAACAAAACATATACCACATGTCTATGCTTTTGAGAATCGTGTTGGGTTTGCTAATTTAGCAACACTTGATGAAGTGCCATTCATTGAACGTCAACAAGTAACAAAGGTTATTGAGAATCATCCAGCAGCACTACAGGTGAGTCGTTTATTTCATCCGGCCGATACGGTGATTGAAACGGCACACTCACGAATTGGTGGGGCACAATTTAATCTCATTGCTGGTCCAGATGCTATTGAGTCGGCTGAACATGTATTAAAAATGGGACAAGCCGCCAAAGCAGCCGGTGCAACGATTTTACGTGGTGGTTCATTTAAACCCAGAACAAGCCCTTATAGTTTTCAAGGATTAGGTGAACAAGGATTGCAATGGCATCGTGATGCTGCGGATGCATTAGGGATGGACATGATGACTGAAATTATGAGTCCCAATGACATTGATCTTGTTGGTCAATATACAGACATCTTTCAAGTTGGGACGCGTAATATGCAAAATTTTGCTTTATTAAAAGCATTGGGACAACAAGATAAACCAGTGCTGTTAAAACGTGGTATGAGTGCAACCGTTGATGAATTTCTAAGTGCGGCGGAGTATATTGCTGCTGCGGGTAATCGTCAAATTATTCTAATGGAGCGAGGTATTCGCAGTTTCGATCAAAAATATTTACGAAATACGATGGATGTTAGCGTTATTCCTGTTTTGCAAAAATTTACGCATTTGCCAGTTTTGGCCGATTCATCACATGCTGCGGGTGTTTCTGAATATGTATTACCAATTGGCTTAGCAGCGGTGGCTGCTGGTGCGCAAGGTTTAATGATTGAAATTCATGATCAGCCAGCAAAAGCGTTGGTTGATGGTAAACAGGCATTAACACCAGCACAAATGGTCACTTTATTTGATAAGGCAACGGCTATTCATCATTTGGTGAGGTCATCATCATGATAACAGTATCAATTCCTGGTAAAACATATGATATTCAAATCGCGGAAAATTTACGACAAATGATTGGTCATGCGGTAAATAAAGTATGGTCACCGCGGAAAATTTTGGTGATGACTGATCAACAAATTGGTGATTTATATTTAACGGAAACAGTTGCACAATTAACAACTGCTGGCTATCAAGTGACATCACTCGTGCTACCTGTAGGTGAAACAACTAAATCCTTAAATTATTTGGAAAGAGCGATTAGCTTACTAATTGAAAAAAATTTTACACGAGCTGACGGTATCATTGCGTTAGGTGGCGGCATGATTGGTGATTTAGCTGGTTTAACAGCTGCCACTTATATGCGAGGCATTGCATTTATCCAAATACCAACCTCTTTAACGGCACAAGTTGATGCCAGTGTTGGTGGCAAAACGGCTATTAATTTAGGTAAAACAAAGAATGTTATGGGAACATTCTATCAACCGGATATGGTGTTGATCGACACAACGTATTTAGAAACTTTAGCTGAACGTGATTTGGTAGAAGGTTACGCAGAAGTGGTCAAAACCAGTGCGCTAGCTGGTGGGACTTTTTGGCAATTGACTGATCAAGTAAAACAAGTGGATGATATTTTGAGGTTAGCACACCCCCTTATTGAACAATCGGTGCAATATAAATCAAAAATTGTGATGCAAGATGAACATGAAGCAGGTATTCGTAAATACTTAAATTTTGGGCATACGATTGGCCACGCAATTGAATTATTAGCTGCTGGTCAGTTGAGACATGGCGAAGCAGTTGCGATTGGGATGATTGCGATTACGAAACGGTTTGTTGCTAGTGGTATCAGTGAACCAACTTTTTATCAAGCGCTACAAAAACGATTAGAAGTTGTTGGCTTGCCAACGACATCAGAACTAATTAAACGTCCTGAGATGTTGGAACAATTAATACATGATAAAAAGAATTTGGCAGGTGTTTTACAATTAGTTGCTGTCGTTGCACCGGGTCAGCCAACAATTGTGAAAAAAAGCATTGCTGAGATGACAGAATTTATTAAAGGAGTAGGCTAAGGTATGCGTTATATGACAGCAGGAGAAAGTCATGGACCGGAAGAGGTTGCAATTATTGAAGGTATTCCAGCAGGATTACAAATAACAGCTGCTGATATTAATGAACAACTTGCTCGACGCCAACATGGTTATGGTCGTGGTCAGCGTCAGGTGATCGAAACAGACACAGTCACGATTATGGCTGGTATTCGTCATCAAGTGACCCTTGGTTCACCAATTGCCTTAAATGTTCATAATGACGATCACAATCATTGGGCAAAGATTATGGATCCTAATGCGCCTGCGACAGTTGAAAATAGTTTGCGCAAAGTGATGCGTCCACGACCAGGGCATGCTGATTTAGTGGGTGGCATCAAATATCGTCATCAAGCTGATTTACGGAACGTTTTGGAACGGTCATCAGCACGTGAAACAGTGATGCGGGTTGCAGTTGGCGCAGTTGCTAAAAAATTATTGGCAGCGTTAGATATTGATGTTCATGGTTTTGTGACCAATATTGGACCAGCAAGTGCAGATCTCAATCACTTGACTGATTTTCAAACGTTAGCTGATTTACGAGCGGTGACAGAAAGTTTTCCAACACGAACTTTAACAGCTGATGCTGATGAAGCGATGCGTGCAGTGATTGATCAAGCAAAACAACAGCGTGATACGGTAGGCGGTATCGTTCAAGTGATGGTAACCGGCGTACCAGCGGGCTTAGGTTCTTATGTCACAGCTGATGAAAAATTAGATGCGAAAATTGCCCGTGCAATCGTTGGTATTAATGCTTTTAAGGGTGTTGAATTTGGTGGCGGTTTTGCGAATGTTACCAAATTTGGTAGTGAAATGATGGATGAAATTTATTGGTCAGCAACTCGTGGCTTCTATCGTGGTGCAAACCATCTTGGCGGCTTTGAAGGTGGGATGACAACAGGCGAAATGATTGTTGTTCGTGGTGTTGTCAAACCAATTCCAACATTATATCAACCAATGCAAAGTGTTGATATCGATACACATGAAAATCATCGTGCTTCAACAGAACGCTCTGATACAACGGCTGTGACAGCTGCGGCTGTGATTGCAGAAGCTATGGTGGCTATCGAGTTAGCCAAGGCAGTATTAGATAAATTTGATACAGATAATTTGTCACGATTACAAGAGCAAGTAGCTGCATATCGTGAAGAGGTAAGACGGTTTTGATTAGAAAAGATGTAGGTTAAATAATGGGCAATCTTAAGTTACAAACAGCGGGAAAGCAACTGCAGGGGACTTTAACGATGCCTGGGGACAAAAGTATTTCACACCGTGCTGTTATGTTAGGCAGCATCGCTAACGGTGATACACGTGTACAGCATTTATTACACTCAGCAGATGTTAAAAGAACAATAACGGCAATGAGGAGTTTAGGTATTACCTTTGATGTGGCAGGTGCGGATCTCATTATTCATGGCAAGTCACTCAATGATTTAACTGAGCCACAGCAAAAGTTAAATATGGGAAATTCAGGGACAACAGCACGATTATTGATGGGACTATTAGCGAAACAACCATTTGCCATTACGTTTCGTGGTGATGATAGTTTATCAAAACGTCCTTTTGCGCGGGTACTCAATCCATTACGTGCAATGGGTGTTAGTTATGTTAGTCAAAATGATCATTTACCAGTAACAAAATTAGCAACGCATTATTTAAATGGGATAACTTATGAGTTACCTGTTGCTTCAGCCCAAGTAAAAAGTGCGATTATTTTAGCAGCTTTACAGGCGGATACACAAACAACCATTATTGAACCAATCATCACGCGTGATCATACTGAACGTATGTTAGCGGCTTTTGGGGTGCATTTAATACATGACGGTAACCGAATTATTGTGGCACCTCAAACACAACTAACAGCGGCAACGATTCGCGTACCAGGTGATATCTCCTCAGCAGCTTTTTGGTTGGTGGCTGGTTTGTTAGTGCCTAATAGTGATATCGTTTTAAAACAAGTTGGCGTGAATCCAACGCGTATCGGCATTATCAACATGTTGAACAGGATGGGGGCATCATTTAATATCACGAACCAAACAACTGTTGGTGAACCGATGGCCGATATTGAAGTTCAGTCACAGTCTTTACATGGGACGCAAATAACCGCTGTTGATGTACCATCATTGATTGATGAAATGCCACTACTTGTGCTGGCAGCGACACAGGCTCAAGGTGATACAATTATCACAGGAGCAAGTGAATTACATGTAAAAGAGAGTGATCGCATTGCAACAGTAACGACACAATTAAACAAATTGGGTGCGCATATTGAACCACGTGAAGATGGATTTTATGTTCATGGTCAAACACTTTTACGGGTTGATGAGGCAACCGTGGTTGATTCTTGTGGTGATCATCGTGTCGGGATGATGTTAACCATTGCAGCGTTGCTAACAAAGGGCGAAGTTTCATTGGCAAATGCTGAGGTTGTGAATATTTCATATCCTCATTTCTTTGAAGATTTACAAGAGGTATTGCAATAAAGATGACAGTTATTTTAATTGGTTTCATGGGAGCAGGTAAAACAACAGTTGGTCAATTATTGGCAAATCAATTGGCACAACCATTTTTTGATACGGATCAATTGATTACGGCTCAAACTGGTCAGACACCTGGCGAAATATTTGCAACTGCCGGTGAAAGAGCCTTTCGAAAAATAGAGCATCAAATTTTAAAAGCAACAATTTCTAAAAGTGGTGTGATTGCGACTGGGGGTGGGGTCGTTGAATTAACAAAAAATTTGACCTTGTTAAGTCGTCTTGATTTACCAATCATTTATTTATCAGGCTCGTTTGGTCAAACTGTCGAACGATTAATTCAAGATAAGACACGCCCCATTGTGCGTAATAAATCATTGTCAGCATTAGCAGATCTTTGGCAACAGCGTTTGACAAGATATGCCACGCTGGCAACCAAAACAATTAATACGGATAATAAGAATGCTGTAGAGGTGGCGGTTGAAATTTCGACATATTTGAAAGTGGTTCAAAATGAAACGATTAAAAATCGGTAATATTTCTGCCACTAAAGAACGCCCTTTGATTGCCATGTCAATTATTGCAGAAACTTGGTCTACTGTTGTGATAGCGGCACAAAAAATGAGTCATTTACCGATAGATGTTGTAGAATGGCGTATTGACTATTTACTTGATTTATCGGTTCTAACGGTAGACAACATTCGAACAATTTGCCAAATTGTGGGCAAACCATTAATTTTTACTTGGCGAACATTAGCTGAAGGTGGTCAAATACCGTATAATCAAGTTAAGTATACGGATGTATACCAAACAGCAATCCAAGCAGGTGTTGCGGCGGTTGATATTGAAGTGGCATTATTGACAGATCAGCAAGCTTTGCTAGAAATGATACCCAGACAAATCACTGTTATTGGATCAAAACATCATTTTATGATGACGCCAGTTGATTTGGCAGAGCAGTTAGCAGCCATGGTACGTTTACCAATTGATGTTGTGAAATATGCAGTGATGGCGCAGACGTCTCTGGATACTCAATCATTGTTAGCAACAACTAAGGTAATTGCGACACATAGTGAGTTACCACTGATTACGATGGCCATGGGGCAATATGGCATACCTTCACGCATCATTGGCTATCAGTTTGGTTCACAATTAACGTTTGTTAGTGGTTCCAAATCATCAGCACCTGGTCAAATTACATTGACCGCATTGTTACATAAATGGGGAGAATAATATGTATAATAGTCGTTTTTTTGCAGATGATAGACAAGCAGTTCTTGATAAAATTCCTGGGACCATGGCGTACACGTTAATTACTTTTCATGCGGTTGGGGATGATATTTTGACTGATCGCGTGAAATTACGTTTAGATTGGCGAGCACCAGATATCTTTCGACAACATTTGGCGAATGAAATGCAAAAAAATGAAAATTTTGATCGTATTGGTTATGTAACACGAGTTGAAATGCTATTGGGTCAAGCAATGTTTGATTATAATGGTCATTTTACTTTGTCTACGATAACGTTAACGGCAGCTATGCAAAAACAAACGCAAGAACCCATGCAGTTAACAGCGATTGCTGCTGATATGATTTTACCGATTGGGTTAACTGATTTAAGACATGTTGTCCATTTAACAAAATGGGTGCACGAGAATCATGTTGTCTACCATTTGGTTGCAGGGTTACCAGCACTAGAACAAAAAGTAGATAATTTACGAAATGCAGGTGTTTTTGAGAACCGTGGGCCCGTTTTGCTACACCGAAATGAAATTGATTCACAGGCATTATTGTTATTTGTACAGGATTTAATTCAAGACTATTTTGGGATTGAAACAACAAAATTACATTTGTCACAAGCTGCCTTTGGTCAAGCAAGAGCTGATCAAGCAAAATCAGGTAATCAAGTGTTGATAGCAGATTTTGAAAACTAATAAATACACAATAAATGTAAGTGAGGCAAAAGGCTTCAGTCTTTTAGAACACGTTTAAGGGCATGGCGTTAATCTACCAATTTCAAATTAATAGATTGACGTCCTTTTTAGCTAGTTATAACGACTGATGTCTCAGCCAATTTTTTAAGTGGTTTCTTAAAAATAGAAGAGATTATTTGCATGCCAAGTAAAAGCACCCACTTGCTTTCACTACTGAAGCATGTTATAAATTAATGGTATTTAAATAATGAAAACCCATTAGGTAGTCCGTTGATTAGTTTTCTTCTGGTAAGTTGGCATCCAGTTTATTACCTATTAAGTAGTCAAACTGAGAAACAAATGCTGATTTCGTTAAATCATGGCTATCAATGACGATGATTAAGCAAAATATACGTATAATTTGAGGTTATCTTGTATGAATTTAAAAAAATTTGGTATGACACTAGGCACGATGTGGGGAGCTTATGCACTCTATAAAGTGATTACATTAATTTTATTGTATTCGTTTCAAGGATTAGAAGGTAAAGCCTACTATGAATTTATTTACTTTGGGATTGTTATCACGATTACATTCATTTTATTGAAGTTATCAAAAAAATTATTTCATCAAACAATTCGCTTTAAGTCGAAACTTGTTTATATCAAACGTCATTGGTCAATTTTTATTGTGCCACTGTTTATATATGGTGTCGATGCGATGGCCACTCTTCCTGATATAATCAATCATTCGATATATATCATGATTGTTTCGATTCTTAGTGCATTAGGAGCAGCTATATTTGAAGAAATTAGAGACAGAGGGGTTGGCCTGAGTGGTTTTAGTGAGGCATTGCCTGCTAATAAATGGCAACCAATGTTAATTGCATTAATAACATCATTGAGTTTTTCATTAACACATTATTTCAATTTGATGTTACCCAACGCACCCAGCTTGGATGCAACGAATCAGCAAGTAGTCTATACATTCTTCTTGGGTATGGTTTCAATGGTGTTGTATATGCGAACAGGGAGTATCTTGTACAGTATACTGATTCATTTTCTTAATAATTTTTCATTGTGGACACCGTCAGCTGATTTATCACAAGCTGGTTCTTGGAGTTCTATGTTAATACTCTATGCATTGATTCCGGCAATCTATGTTTTGTGGTGTCTTCGTCCTAAAAAAATCAAAGATAATACTATTTTGTTAAATCAATCAAATCGTTTGGAACGATAATTTTAAAAAGTATCTTAATAAAAGGCTTAACCAGAATCTTATAGCTGTGATGATATGTAACTCTGAGATTGACAATGACAATAAATGATTACAACAAAAAATGACAACTATCAGAAAATGATAGCTGTCATTTTTTGTTGTCTATAAATTACCAAGGCTTAATAAAAATAGCAACTAGTAGATAAGCCAAAATTAATAGAAAGGCTAACCCCCATTCCCATTTTGGCAAATGTTCTTTGACGGTTTGCGTTCTTGGGAAGCCTTCTGAAAAACCATGTGATGTCATTGCAATGGCAAGATCATCTGACCAATGTAAAGCACTTAAAATGGCTTTAAAATAAAGCTGTGGTTGCCATAGATGATAGGTTACACCACGTAGAGCACCAGCATAACGAATAATTTGTACTTGTCGACGAACACGTGGTACTAAATTAAAAGCGGCTAACAAACCATAGGTGAAAGTGTTGGATAGCTTCAAATGTTGATTCAAACTAAATAGCAAGTCTTTAACGTGCACAGTTAGTGTTAGCGCGGCACCTAGTAGTAAGTATGCATACAAACGTGTTGCATAAACGATAGCTAAATGATGTGTGTCTCCGGTACCAAAGGCAATAAATGACCACCAAGTTCCAAAAGCAACAGGAATTGAAATGATGAGCATCATTAGGACAATTTTTAAATTAGGTCGCTGGGATAATAAGTATATGAGACTAATCATAGCAACGAAAGCGTTCAAGGTTACTGAACGGACGAATGAGGTTTCTAAACCAATCCCCAACATGATAACTAATAAAATTGTTGGATTTAATTTATACATTTGGTGCCTCCCCAACAAGTTGTAGTGTTTGGTTCTGGAAGATTAGTTCATAATCAATAAATTCATCTAAGCCAGCACGTTGGTGAGAAATCATCAAAACACTTTGTTGCGTCTGTTGGACACAGCCACTGATGCAAGTCATGACCGTGTGTACTGATTCAATGTCCAAACCGGCTAAGGGTTCGTCCAATAATAAGACAGGTTGGCCCATGATAAGCATACTAAGCACTTGGAGTTTCTTCTGCTGGCCGCCAGATAGTTGGTACACGACATGATCTGTTAAATGATCTAAATGTAAATCAACTAATGTTTGTGCAATGCGATCATTTGTCCAATAATCTGAAGTTAAGCTATGCTGTTGAGATAGTTGGATTTCTTCGGCAACAGTCATTGTCACAAATTGGTCAGTAGCTGACTGAAAAATTAAAGCAACTTTCTTAGCCCAATTTTTCAAATGAACTTTGGCCGTATCTATTTGATTCCAAGCGACTTGACCTTGATATTTGATTTGATGACTAAGTGCTTTGAAAAGGGTTGATTTACCGATACCGTTGGCCCCCGATAGTAAACCAATTTGCCCAGTGGGGAGTACGAACTGACTATTTTTAAGTAAGATTCGTTCTGTGCCAACAGTTAATGTTAGTGCTTGCCAGCTTAGTTGGCCATCTGAATTTGGTATCCCATAAAAGGGCTTTTGAACTGGTAGATCAGCCAACTGATTCAATGATTGTTGATGTAGCGATCCCGTTTCAGTATCAATGGCATATAAATGATCGACTAGTGATTGATAGCCTGATAAGTCATGGTCAGAAATAATAATCGTTTTGTGATGTTCTAACTGCATTTTCTTTAAATCAGTTAGTAAATCTAAGCGAGCATTTGGATCAACGCTTGCAAATGGTTCATCGAGTAAGATAATGTCGCTATCCATTGCTAAAATAATTGCAAGCGCAACACGTTGTTTTTCACCACCTGATAGAGTCAGTAGATTTTGATCAGCAATTTGTTCTAAATGAAGTGCAGTGATTGCAAAATGAACACGTTGCGTAATGACTTCACTTGGTAATTGCAAATTTTCTAGGGCGAACACTAACTGTAAGCGGGCGGTTCGCATAGCAAATTGACGGTCTGGATTTTGAAAAAGCATTGCAATACGTTTTGCACGTTCAAACGGTACAATTGGTTGAATTGGTTCATTGTTCAGTAATACTTGGCCACCAGTTATCACACCTCCAAATTTTGGATAGAGACCAGCCATTGACTTTAACAAGGTTGATTTGCCTGATCCTGAAGGACCAATCAATAAGTTAAAGGATGCTTCTTCAGGTATCCAACTAATATTATTCAAAACATTGGGTTGACCAGTTTGGTAAGCAAAACTTAAGTTATCAACTTCTAATTTTGTCATAGCTTAATGTTTTATAATACCAGACTTGGCAACTAATTTTTTGATGTAATAGACCAAGACGCCACCAAAGAAACCAGCAGAAATGAGGCGAATGACAAATAAAGTAATCATCATACTTGGTTTATAGTCTGCATACCCACTGTTAAACATGTCCCAAATAAAGGTGACTATTGTGGTTGTTAAAACGGATAAACTTAAGCCTAATTTTCCCCAATTTTTGTAACCAGTAGCGGCGAAACCAATTTCAGTACCGAAGCCTTGCACAAAACCCGAGATTAACGTACCTGCTCCCCAACTTGAGAATAATAGCATCTCTACTGCAGCAGCTAATAATTCACCTAATATTGAGCTACCAACTTTTTGCAAAATAGCACCTGCTAATGGACCAGCCATCAACCAAACACCTAATGTTAAGTCATTTGCATAAGGTTTTAATGGGGTTGCAGCTAAGGCATAATAGGCTGCACTCCAAACTTCAAAAATAACACCAAAGAAAATAGCGATAATGGCTAAGAAAATGACGTCACGTAATGACCACTTAACCTTTGATTCATTAACTGTTTGCATAATAATTGCAAACCTCCTTAAAAATATAATGTTATCGAATCGCCGAAGCTTTGGTAACAAAAAAGCCCCAATACCATGTGTGTGACTCACTCACTGGTACTGGGGCTTGTTTACTGTCATGGTAAACAAACCAAGCTCCCTAGCAAAATTACTTTGCTCAGGTTCTATGGGTATTTTCTCAGCCAGCTCTATGGCACCCCAGCTTGTTTGATTCTCCTTTAAGTATAGTGTTAGTCAGGCAGATTTGCAAATTTCTACTCATCATACTAGCAAATCATGAAAATGATTTCATAATAGGAACAGATCAGCTATACCGTAATGACATAACTTTTGTTAAAATAGAAGTGATAACGAGTGGCGATTAGAAATGGAGGAACTCATTCGTGGAATCTCAAATAAAGCTGTTAGGATTAACTGCTAATCATGATTTGGCAAAAGCAGTGGCTGAAGAGTTGCATATACCTTTAACGCAATTGGATATTAAACGTTTTGCTGATGGTGAAATATACGAACGTATTTTAGAGAGTATTCGTGGGGATGATGTTTATGTGATTGCGCCAATTGCTGAAGAAGTTAATGACGCTTTTATGGAAATGATGATTATTGTTGATGCATTGCGACGTGCATCAGCCGAGCAAATAACATTAGTTATTCCGTACATGGGTTATGCTCGTCAAGATCGCAAGGCAAAAGCTCGCGAACCAATCACCGCCAAGATGGTTTCTTCATTAATAGAAATGAATGGTGTTGATCGTGTTGTATCAATGGACTTACATGCCGATCAATTGCAGGGGTTCTTTGATATTCCAGTGGATCATTTGCAAGCAGCACCACTATTAACAGACTATTTCTATAGTCGTAAATTGTTGGATGATATTGTTGTTGTGTCACCAGATCATACTGGTGCAGGTCGTGCTCGAAAATTTGCAGATTTACTTGGTGCACCTTGGGGTATCGTCAATGATAATGTTGCAATGACAACGCCAGAATCAGAAGATGCTATTGTTGGTGATGTGAAAGGACGTCGTGCCATCATTGTTGATGATATTGTTGATACAGGTTATCGAGTGCAAATGACTGCAAAAGCGCTATTGGCAAATGGTGCGACTGAAGTTTATGTTGCAGCAACACATGCCGTTCTTTCAGGACAAGCAGCTGAAAAATTAGCAGCGGATAGCCATATTGAGCGTTGCATTTTTACGGATACTTTACAGATACCTGAAGAAAAGCAAAGTTCAAAGTTTACGACGTTATCTGTTGCACCATTATTTGCAGAAGCAATTCAACGCATTCACGATGACAAACAATTAGATGTCTTATTACGTTCAAATAATAAGCCAGAAATTAGTTTGTGAATTTAAAATAAAAGCAAAGAGATTGAGAGGAGTATTGTGATGGTCTATGCAGCAGCTGATAATCGGTATGATATCATGCCATATCGACGTGTTTCAGATTCAGGGTTAATTTTACCAGCATTATCTTTTG
Organism: Weissella sp. ESL1156; assembly: GCF_058505625.1. Classification (NCBI taxonomy): domain Bacteria; kingdom Bacillati; phylum Bacillota; class Bacilli; order Lactobacillales; family Lactobacillaceae; genus Weissella; species Weissella sp. ESL1156. The sequence continues at coordinate 105,402 of NZ_CP196372.1, forward strand.
GTTTATGGCGTAATTTGGGTGACCAAAAACCATTAGCAAATTCAAGAGAAGTGATGTTAAAAGCTTTTGATAATGGTATTTTTTCATTTGATAATGCTTCTAATTATGGTCCAGCAGATGGTACAGCTGAAGAAACATTTGGGGCAGTTTATCAAAAGGATTTACGACCTTATCGTAATGAGTTGATTATTACAACGAAGGCTGGTTATCATATGTGGCCAGGACCACTGGGCCAATTTTCAGGTAAGAAAACGTTAATGGCCGCTTTGGAGCTGTCATTACAACGAATGCATTTGGATTATGTTGACATTTTTTATGCTCATCGTTGGGATCCAAATACGAATTTACGTGAAACAGCTGAAGCATTAGACCTAATGGTGCGCCAAGGTAAAGCATTATATGTTGGTGTATCAAATTATACGACAGAACAAGTCGCTGAGATCAGTAAGATTTTTGATGAATTACATACGCCATTTATTGGTAATCAAATGTCATATAATATGTTCAACCGTGAAGCTGAAGAGACAAATATGTTAGCAACATTAGACCAACATCATGCTGGTTTGATTGCATACGGTCCATTAGCCGAAGGATTGTTGACTGACCGTTATTTAGATGGTATCCCAGCAGACATGCCGTTGCACCGAACAAACGCTTTTATTCAGAAAGATCCAGAAGGAGCAGTTGCTAAGTTAAACGCATTGAACAAGATTGCTGCTGATCGTGGTCAAACATTGGCACAATTAGCAATGGCTTGGTTGTTACGCGATAAGCGGGTGCCTTCAATTGTGATAGGTGCATCTTCAGTTGAACATCTACTTGACAATGTCAAAGTAGCAGATAATATGGCTATTTCTGATGAAGAATTAGCAAAAATTGATGACATTTTAAAGTAATAAAAACTTGTTGGATAAAAATTGTTTATTTTCGGCATTGTCAGAATGATGGAAATAAACAATTTTTTTATGAATAGATATTGACTAGAAAGGAAACAGCTAATGGCAAGAAAAGTGACGGTATTAGGATCATTAAATTCTGATACGATTTTACATATTGACCATTTACCAATGCAAGGTGAAACGATGGCAATGTCTGATGCGTCCACTGCTCCAGGTGGAAAGGGTGCGAATCAAGCAGTTGCAGCTCAGCGATTAGGTAGTCAAGTACATTTTATTGGTGCCGTAGGTCAGGACCAAAATGGTCAATTATTATTAAATGCATTGACGACAGATGGTGTTGATACAATGCACATTGCACAATTACCAGACGTTGGGACAGGTGCGGCTTATATCTTGTTAGAAAGTGATTCACACAATACAATTTTAATTTTGGGTGGTGCGAATCAACGGCTAAATGAAACGAATGTTGATGAAGCAAAAACGGTCATTCAATCATCAGAGGTGCTCATTGCGCAATTTGAAACGCCAATTATTGCCACGTTAGAAGCTTTTAAAATAGCAAAGGTAGCGAATGTGATGACTATTTTAAATCCAGCACCTGGACGGCATGATATACCAGAAGAATTATTGTCTTTAACTGACTTAATTACACCAAATGAAACAGAAGCAGAAATTATTACTGGTATCCCAGTAACTGATGATTTATCGATGGTCAGTGCATCAAATAAATTACAAGCATTGGGTGCAAAAAACGTGATCATTACGCTGGGAGAACGTGGGGCTTATTATCAAATGGGTGATGGACGTAGTGGATTTGAGCCTGCTTTTAAAGTCAAAGCAGTCGATACAACTGCTGCTGGAGATACATTTATTGGCGCATTAGCGACGCGATTATTACCTGACATGACAAATATTGTTGACAGTGTTCGTTTTGCTAGTGCAGCGTCAGCATTAACCGTTCAAGGAGCTGGCGCTCAGCCATCAATTCCAACCCTTGCAAAAATGAAAGAAGTTTGGCATTAGTGATGCACAATAATGATATTATTCGTCGATTACAATATATTTTAAATATTAACAGTAAAGACATGACGACTATCTTCCAATTAGGTGGTTTAACTTTAAGTAAACAGGCTTTTCAAGAAATGATGGTCAAGTCAGAGCAAAACAGCCCACGTGATGCACAACTATCAAGGCATGATCTAGAAAAATTTATGAATGGTTTAATTATTTCACAACGTGGTCATAAAAAAAATTCTGATGGCTCGATAGCAGCACCAGATTATAGTATGCAACGTGATAATGACATTAATAATGTTGTGATTAAGAAATTGAAAATTGCAATGTCATACACAACGGATGATTTACTAGCTTTTTGGCAAGCTGCTGACTTTAAAGTCAGTAAAGGAGAAGTGGGAGCGATGTTACGCAGAAAATCGCACCCAAAATATTTAGTGGCTGGCGATCAATTTATGCGTAAATTATTGATTGGTATGGCAAATACACGACGTTAATTTCATAATAGCCAATATTCTAGGTATGTTGGTTAAAAAGCTGCCACGGCAATTAGCCGTGGCAGCTTTTTATACAGAAATGATGCAGTGTCCTTGACATATCATTATACGTTGTATAGTATAACGATATATGAAGTATAACACGAACAAGTGAAGGAGAATAGCCATGAATATTCAAGTACCAACCGTGGTACTCGATGGCTCTGTGTTAGCCGTATTGACGAAGGAAGATACATATGGTTATATCATTACCAAGGCAATGCAGGAATTACTAGGGGTCAGCGAATCAACCATGTATCCAGTTTTGAGACGTTTAAAACGGGATGGTTACTTAGAGACGTATGATAAACCATTTGAAGGGCGGAATCGACGTTATTATCATATAACTGATTTGGGCAAAGCGCATCTAAAAGAAATCAGTCAGGCATGGGCAGAATTCCGACTAGCAGTGAATTCATTATTGGAGGAGCGTCATGATTAAAGATTATTTAACAGCCGTGAGAGGTTATTTAAAAGATATCCCCGTGGATGAACGTGAAGAATTATTACAGTTTTATGAGGAGCAAATGTTGGATGCCAATTATTCAATGCAGGAAATTGAGGCAAAGTATGGGACTCCCAAACAATTTGCGCGTTCACTAAAAATTGATTATTTTATTGAAAACGATGAAACAACTGATGACACAATACCAGTTACTGAACGGACAAAGAACCGAGTCAATATGATCTGGTTAATTGTGTTAGGTTTATTTGCATCACCCATTCTAATTCCAGTTGCCATTGGTTTGATTTTGCTCTTAATTAGTGCCCTAATTGTCTTTTTTGGTATCATTTTTGGCATTTATGCAGCCATTATTGGCGTGCTAGCAGGTGGCTTATTTTTCTTTGTTAATGGTGTTATTTTGTTAGGACAATCAGTCGCAACGGGGGTCCTCTTTATGGGGGGTGGCTTGCTACTAACTGGGGCAGTTATCTTTTTTGCGCCGATTGTCTGGCGTTTAACACGTTGGCTATTTGAAATGCTAGTTGCATTTGTGAAGTGGATTGGGCACCGTTTCCTAACAAGAAATACCACAAAGGAGGCACGCTAAAATGGGATTAAAAGCAACATTGATAACGGGTGCAGGTGTGATGATCGTTGGTGGGGTGATGGTCTTTACGGGATTATCAACAGGTGCCAAAACGTCAATTACTTGGCACCATGGGCCAAAAATTATTGAAACTCACCAAATTAAGAAAGATTTAGCAGATCAAGATTATAGCAAGTTAACGATCAATGCTGGTGAAAATGGGGTTGTGAAGGTCGTTCGTGGTAAAAAATGGCAAATTTCAGGACAGACAATAGACAATCAGTTACGACTTAAGACCGAACAAAAGAAATTAAACATATCGTTACGATCGATGCAACAAGTCATTAGTTATAATAATGCGAGTCAACGTATTGTTGTGACAGTGCCATATCAAGTGAAGTTAAAAAACCTTAATTTGAAAACTAATGGCGGTGGGATTCATATTAAGCAATTATCTGCTGATCATGTCATGATGACTAACAATTATGGTGGCATCAGATTACGTGGCTTAACCGCTAAAAATATTGAGACAAAAGGTGAAGGTGGTAGCTACAATTGGCAAAATGTCACATCAGATACGATGCACGTGATGGCAAATGAAGGCTCTTTTAAAGCAAGACAATTAACACTACATAACAGCAGTCAACTAACTGGTGAAGATGCTGATGTACAGTTGCGTCAGTTACAAGTACCTGGTGTTAAGGTCACTAACCAAGATAGTAGTATTAGCGTTAATAATAAAGATTTTGGTGAGACTGATTACACAACCGGTGACCAAAATAATGCCTTATCAATTAACGGTAGTGGCGCGAATGTTGACATTAAATAATATGATTTAACAGGTTCAGCTTTTTTTGAACCTGTTTTCTTTATATCAATGAAAAAGCATCGCATTCTCATTATGTTTTAATGTTTGCTATAATATAAACATTGAAATGGAGATAAGCGAATGAAAATTAACCAGTTCGGTGTTGTTCAAACACCTTTTTCACAAAAAATAAAAGAACTAACGCAAATTGGTTTTTATAACGAAAAGATTCAAGCAGCCATGGCACAAGGCAGTGTGGCTTTATGGCAAGCATTGTTGAACCAAGCCGCGACAACTACGGCGGTCAACGAAAAATTTCATTTTTATATGGTAACTGAAAAGCAAACATTAGCTAATTTTTTTGAGACTAGTCATGAGTTAACAGTGAAGGAATTTAATAATGTTGCTTTACAGTTGTTACAATTTTTAGAAGATGTCGATTATTCATTATCTGAGCCCCAAAAAGCCGTTAACCACATTGGCTTACCGTTATATGATAAACCTGGTGTTTGGTCAACCGAAGATGTTTTAACCGCTTGGTATATGTTATTAATGACACATACTAGAAATGGGTTACAATTTATTGATGAATTAGCGAGTCAAGGGTATTTTAAACCGACTAATCAATCTTTGTTCTTTAATGGCAAAGCTATGGTCACGTTTGATACAAAACAATTAAAAAAAGAAGTGGTGTATGTCGAAACGGATTTGGACACAGATGAGGACGGTCGCAAGGATCTCGTCCGCGTTGATATTATCCGACCAACAACGCAACAAAAAGTACCGACCCTGTTTACGGTGTCACCATATTATCAAGGAACAAATGATATTGTTAGTGACAAAAAATTACATGATGTCAATGTGCCATTAACACACAAGATACCAAATCAAGCGACGTATGCAGATATTGCCTACCACCCCAAACCAAATAAAGTATTGCGTGGGCAAACAATCACTGGCGAGGCAAAGTATGCAACCCAAACGTTCTATCCAACTGCGCATGTTGATTTGAACAATTACTTTTTGTCACGTGGGTTTGCAGTTGCTTATTCATCAGGTATTGGTACACGAGACTCAGATGGGATGCAAGATACAGGATCACCAGCACAAGTAGCTAGTATGAAAGCGGTGGTTGAGTGGTTGGCTGGTAATCGGCAAGCATTTACTGATCGAACCAGTGGGTTAGCGATTAAAGCAAATTGGTCCAGTGGTAAAGTAGCGATGACGGGTAAATCATATCTTGGTACTTTAGCGACAGCTGTTGCAACAACAGGTGTCACCGGTTTAGAAACGGTGATATCAGAAGCCGCCATCTCGGATTGGTATCAATATTATCGTGACAATGGCTTAGTGATTGCACCTGGTGGCTTTCCAGGGGAAGATATGGATGTTTTAGCAGAATTAGTTTATTCACGGATGCAAGATGCTGGTGATTGGCATCAAACAAAGCAACAGTGGCAATCAATACAACAAACGGCGGCAACCAAGATGGATCGTGCAACCGGTAATTATAATGCATATTGGGATGCACGTAATTATTTGAACAATACTGCGCAAATCAAAGCTGATGTGATCATGGTGCATGGTTTAAATGATTGGAACGTTAAACCTCGCCAAGTCTTTCGGTTATATCAAAAATTAAAAGATTTAAATCTTGTGAAAAAACTATATTTACATCAGGGACAGCATATTTATATCAATAATAATCGTTCCTTAGATTTTAGTGATCAGATGAATCTATGGCTCAGTCATAAATTGTATGGGCTAACTAATCAAGCACCAAACCAATTACCAGACATTACTTGGCAAAGTAATCTAGCACCTGAGACTTGGCAAACATGGGAGACTTGGGGTCAAGCCGCCATGACAACAATGGCATTAGCTAATGTACAGACACCAGTCAGTTACACCGATCAACAAACGACAGCGGCTTATCGTACCTATAGTCAAGATTTTAACCAATGGCGTCAACAAATGTTGGATCAACATAATCACCAGTTAGATAATTCACGTGCGATTTTTTTGCAACCAAAACAATTGCAAGATGTCATCATTGATGGTGAAGTATCGTTAAAATTGCGGATGAAGTCATCTGAGAATGTGGGCTTAGTTAGTGCGATGCTCGTTGATTATGGAGAAGCGAAGCGTCTAACAACGAAACCTGTTGACCAGGGACAGCAAATTGATCGGGGGGTTAATTGGCAACCGACAAACCTAGTTGAATTTCAACAAGCAGCAACAACACCATTTAAAATGATCACCATTGGGCATATGAATATGCAAAATCGTGAGCATCCATGGCGAGTGGACGATTTACAGCCGAATCAGTATGTTGATTTAACATTGACCTTACAACCAACGTTATATCAATTAACGGCTGGTCATCAATTAGGTATTGTTGTTTATGGGACAGATTTTGAAATGACCATTCGGGGCAACCAAAAGATTACCTATACAATTGATACGACACATAGTGAACTTATCGTACCAATTGTCAGCAACAAATAGAATGGAAGGAAAATATTTATGGGACGTAAACTAATTGGCATTGACTTAGATAAAACAACTTTGAATAATGCTGGTCAGATCTCTGACAAAACACGTCAAATAATTCAGAAAATGCAAGCCGCTGGTCATATTGTGGCCATTATAACGGGACGACCAGTACGTTTATCGACTAATATTTATCAAGAACTTGGCTTACGATCACCGATGATAAATTTTAATGGTGCGTTTGGTGACATGCCAAATACGTCGTGGGATCATGCGTATTCATTTCAAGTTGATCGCGAAATTGCCTTTGATTTAATTGAAAATGCAGCGGATATGGCGATTAAATCTGTGGTTGCAGAAAATCGGGCTGATGTTTGGACTAATAATAAGATTGAGCCAGAGAATCCGGTGGATACTTTCTTTTTTCCACAAACAACAGATAAATATCATATGTTAGATCGGTTAAATTTAAAAACAAATATTAATTCTATTTTAATCGAAGCACAAAATAGTGATCATCAGGCAGAAATTCAGACATATGTGACGAATCGTTATGGTGCTGATCGTGTCACTGTGAAAACATGGGGTGCAACATCACCTATTTTGGAAATCGTGCCAGCTGGTGTCGCCAAAGATACAGGGTTACAAATTTTACAGAAAGCATATGATATTCAAAAAGATGATGTTTATGCTTTTGGGGATGAAATGAATGATTTTGAAATGATTGATTACGCTGCCCATGGTATTGTGATGAAAAATGGCAATCCAGCGTTACTTGCTATTGCGGACGATATCACGACCTATACAAATGAAGAAGACGGATTGGCAAAATATTTAGAAAAATTAATTGATTAGGATCAGATTGAACACCTTGTTAATCAGCACTGTTTGAATAGTAGAAAAACGTGTAAAATAAAATGTAATCTATCTAAAACAAGGAGTTTATGTCATGGTGGAGTTACCAAAAGACTACCGAGCCAAATATCGTCAATTAATGGGAGACGAGGCGGATGAATTCTTTGCCGCATTTGATCAGCCAGTTGTGAAAGCTTTTCGTGTTAATCCTTTGAAAGCCAATCAACACTTGTACGACACACCAACGTCAGGTCGCGTACCTTGGGGTGATTGGGGGTACTATGGTACCGCCAAGGGTCATTCAGTTGACCACACAACGGGTGTGATCTATTCACAAGAACCATCAGCACAATTAGTCGGAGAATTAGCACGGCCAAAGCCAGGGGAACGTGTGCTTGACTTAGCAGCTGCGCCGGGTGGTAAATCAACCCATTTAGCATCATTTATGCAACAAGCTGGTTTATTAGTGTCGAACGAAATTTTTCGTAAACGGGCTCAAATTTTAAGTGAGAATGTGGAACGTTTTGGCATTCAAAATGCATTGGTGACCAACCATGCACCTCAAGAATTAGCTAAAAGATTCCCACAATATTTTGATCGTATTATTTTAGATGCGCCTTGTTCCGGTGAGGGAATGTTTCGTAAAGATCCATATGCGATTCAGTATTGGCATCAGGATTATCCAGCAGAAAATGCCACTCGTCAGCGTGAAATTCTTGTTGAAACAATGAAAATGCTAAAACCGGGTGGCACATTAGTATACTCAACTTGTACATTTGCACCAGAAGAAGATGAACAGATCATTGCCTGGTTATTAAAAAAATATCCTGATTTACACATGGTGGATGTGCCAAAGCACGATGGCATGTCAGATGGTCGACCTGAATGGGCTGACCATAATCCAGAATTGACCAAAGCAGTTCGTCTTTTTCCACAATATGTTGCTGGTGAAGGCCATTTTATGGCAAAGATGCAATATCAACCAACAACAGTGACACCAGTGAAAGAACCTAAGTTAGCCAAATCTAATTTGACAGTTGAACAACAAAAATATTGGGCAGATTTTAAACAAACGATGTTACATGATTATCAACCAGGTACTTTGTTAACTTTTGGTGATCAACTATATGCTTTACCAGTTGACACACCAGATTTAAAAGGTCTGCAAGTGTTACGAGCTGGTCTACACTTGGGAACGTTTAAGAAAAAAAGGTTTGAACCAAGTTTGGCACTTGCATTGGCAGTTCAGCCAGAATTATTTACAAAACGTTATCAATTAACCGATGTGGAATGGCGCCAATATGTTCACGGTGACACATTTATGGTGCCAATCGCTGATGATCAGTTAGAAAATGGCTGGTACTTACTAGAAATGAATCATAATGGAGTGGGTTTTGGTAAATTAGTCAATCGTCAGATGAAGAATTTTTATCCCAAAGGATTACGGTTTGTTGTCCATGATCATCTGGTGAATTTGTCAGATGACCTATACTAATTACAAAATCTTTTGGTAAAATAGCTATATCAAAGCATGAAAGGAATTAACATGGCAAACGAGCAAATTACGCGTGAAGAAGTTGAACATGTGGCTAATTTAGCTAAATTAGCCCTAACGGATACAGAAGCAGACATGTTTACAGATCATTTAGGTAAGATTTTTGATGTGGTGACAACGTTAGCTGAGGTTGATACGGAAAATGTACAACCAACGTATTCAGTCACTGAAATGCATACTGTCTTACGAGAAGATGTGGCTGTTAATGCCCACCAATCACAAGCATTATTGCATAATGCACCAGAGCACCAAGACACCCTGATTAAGGTGCCTGCAATTCTTGATGGAGGAGCTGAAGGTTAATGGATTTCTTGCATACAAATATCGAAAAGTTACACGAACAGCTTGTAAATAAAGAAATTACGGCTGTTGAGTTGGTCAAAGAGACATTGGCAAATATTGCGCAAGACGATGCAACATATGATGCTTTTTTGACAACGATGGCTGATAAAGCCTTAGCAGAGGCTGCCGCCATTGATGAGGCTGGCATTGATCCTAATAATGTTTTATCAGGTATACCATACGGAATTAAAGATAATTTAATGACGAAAGATGTTACAACAACGGCTGCTTCAAAAATCTTGGAAGGGTTCAAACCAATTTATGACGCAACAGTTGTTTCACGCTTACGTGACCACGGCGCAGTTGGTGTTGGTAAGTTAAACATGGATGAATTTGCCATGGGTTCAACAACTGAAACTTCACACTATAAGCAAACCAAGAATGCTTGGGATCAAACGAAGGTACCAGGGGGATCATCAGGTGGTTCAGCAGTTTCAGTTGCTGCTGGTGAAGTGCTGTTTGCCTTAGGAACCGATACTGGTGGTTCAATCCGTCAGCCAGCTGCTTTTAATGGGATTGTCGGTATGAAACCAACGTATGGTCGTGTGTCACGTTTTGGTGTGATTGCTTTTGCATCGTCACTTGACCAAGTGGGTGTCTTTACGCGCCGTGTCAAGGATAATGCAACAGTCTTGGCAGCAATGGCGGGTCATGATGTGAATGATCAAACATCATCTGATCAAGATGTGCCTGATTATACGGCTCACTTAGATGGTGACATTAAGGGTATGAAGATTGCTGTCCCAACAGAATATTTTGCAGATGGTATTGATGAAGCGATTAAGACAACGATTCGTCAAGGTATTGAAAAGTTACGTGAGTTAGGGGCAACAGTTGATGAAGTCTCATTACCACATACAAAATATGGTGTTGCGGCCTATTATATTCTTGCGTCAGCAGAGGCTTCTTCAAACTTACAACGTTTTGATGGTATCCGATATGGTTTCCGTCCTGAAAATGTTAAGAATCTAGATGATTTATATGTACAAACACGGACACAAGGTTTTGGTGATGAGGTCAAACGTCGTATTATGCTGGGCACATATTCACTATCAGCGGGTTCTTACGATGCATTCTTTAAGAAGGCTGCTCAAGTACGGACATTGATGAATGATGATTTCCAAAAAGTATTTGCTGATTATGATTTGATTGTGGCACCAACCACACCAAATGTTGCTTATGATTTTGGTGCTAATCAAGATGATCCTGAAGTAACCTATATGAATGACGTTTTGACTATTCCAGTTAACATGGCTGGTTTGCCAGGTATGTCAGTACCAGCCGGCTTTGTTGATGGTTTGCCAGTCGGTATGCAATTAATTGCTAACCGCTATCAAGAAGAAACCATTTACCGTGTCGCTTACGCTTATGAGCAAGCCACACGTTTATTTGAAAAAGTACCAGGAGGTAAGGACTAATGGCAGTGCCAAATTTTGAAACGACAATTGGACTAGAAGTCCACGTTGAGTTAAAGACAAACTCTAAAGCGATGTCACCTTCACCCGTACAATATGGTGCAGAACCTAATGCTAATACGAATGTCATTGATTGGGGTTATCCTGGCGTGTTACCACAAGCTAATAAGGGTGCTTTAGAATATGGAATGATGGCGTCACTGGCATTGAATGCTGATATTACACGTGACTTGCACTGGGATCGTAAGAATTACTTCTATCCAGATAATCCTAAAGCTTATCAAATTACGCAACAACAAGAGCCAATCGGTCGTAACGGTTGGCTAGAGATTGAATTTGAAGGTCAAAAGAAGCGCGTTGGTATTACTGAATTACACGTCGAAGAAGATGCTGGTAAAAATACGCACGGGACTAATGGTTATTCATATGTTGACTTGAATCGTCAAGGCACACCATTAATTGAAATTGTTGGTGCACCTGACATTTCATCACCTGATGAAGCATACGCTTATTTAGAAGCATTACGTCAAGCAATTCAATTTACAGGTATTTCTGATGTTAAGATGCAAGAAGGATCAATGCGTGTTGATGCGAATATTTCAATTCGCCCAGTTGGTGCGACGGAATATGGGACTAAGGTTGAGTTGAAGAACTTAAACTCTTTCAATTATGTTCGTAAAGCATTGGCCTTCGAAGAAAATCGTCATGCTAGGATTTACATGTCTGGTGGTACGATCAAACAACAAACGCGTCGTTTCGATGAGACAACGGGTGAGACTGTTTTGATGCGTGTTAAAGAGACGGCTGACGATTATCGTTATTTCCCAGAACCAGATTTAACACCCATTCACGTGACTGATGATTGGATTGAAGAGGTTCGTGAAAAGTTACCTGAAGCAGCTAAAGATCGTAAGGCACGTTACGTTGATGAACTTGGTCTAGAAGTTTATGATTCTGAAGTGTTGACACAAACGCTTGCAATGTCTGATTTCTTTGATGCAACAGTTGCTGAAGGTGCTGATCCTAAGCGTGCAGCTAACTACTTGATGGGTGACGTTAACGCCTTTTTGAATGAGCAACAAGCTGATTTGGAGGCAACGCCGTTAACACCAAAGCATTTGGCTGATATGATCAAGCTTATTGATGATGGTACGATTTCAACTAAGATGGCTAAAAAAGTTTTTAAGGCAATTACCAAAGGTGATGATCCAGTTGAATTCGTTGAAAAGAACGGTTTGAAGCAATTATCTGATCCAGCTGTTTTGACACCAATGATCGATGAAATTTTGGATAAAAATGAACAATCAATTATTGACTTCCATAATGGAAAAGATCGTGCGGTTGGTTTCTTAGTTGGTCAAATTATGAAGCAAACTAAAGGAAGTGCTAACCCAGCAGTTGTTAACCAATTGTTGATGGCTGGCTTGCAGGCTCGTAAGCCTGAATAAAGCTTCACATAGTATATTATATTAGTATGTGAGCTATTGAGCAGTGTGATGGCTGCACTGCTCATACATAGATTAAATTAGGAGCATAACGTAATGAAAAGAGCACGCATTATCTATAATCCAACATCTGGCCGCGAGGCAATTCGACGAGACCTTGTTGATATTTTAGATGTTTATGAACAGGCTGGTTATGAAACAAGCGCTTTTGCGACAACACCCGAGCCAAATTCAGCAATGAATGAAGCCAAACGAGCTGCCCAAGCGGGATTTGATTTACTCGTGGCTGCTGGTGGTGATGGGACAATTAATGAAGTTGTTAATGGGATTGCGCCGTTAGACCAACGACCAATGATGGCCATCATTCCAGCTGGGACAACTAATGATTATGCACGTGCTTTGCGCATTCCGCGCGAAGATCCATTAGCTGCGGCTCGTGTTATTTTAAAGGGACATGCGGCAAAAATGGATATTGGGCAATCGAATGAGTCGTACTTTGTTAATATTGCGGCCGGTGGTTCATTGTCAGAGTTAACTTATTCAGTACCATCAAAATTAAAGTCAATGTATGGTTATTTAGCTTACCTTGTTAAGGGTGCAGAAATGTTAACCAGTATTAAACCGATGGATATTCATGTGAAATATGATGATGGTGAATTCAATGGGCAATCAGCCATGTTTTTTTTGGCATTAACCAATTCTGTGGGTGGTTTCGAGCAGATTGTGCCCGATGCGAAGCTAGATGATGGTAAGTTTACACTTTTAATTGTTAAAACAACGAAATTTTCTGAAATCTTAAATTTGGTTACCGAGGTATTAAAGGGTAAGCATGTTAACAATCCCAATTTAATTTATGCCAAGTCTGAACGTGTCGAAGTGTCATCATTGAAAAATGATAGAATTATGATCAATCTTGATGGTGAATATGGTGGGGATGCACCAGTGACATTTATTAATCATAAACAACATATTCAAATGGTTACGAATATTGATGATAGTTTAAGGGAAATGTTAATCAGTGAGCCTTTTAAATTAAATGATTAAAAATATATTTTATATCTTAGGAGAGTGTGACAAAAGACGTTTTGAAGCCGATTGTAACGATAAGGCTTCAGTCTTTTGGAACACGTTTAAAGGCGCTAATCTACCAATTTTGATTGGTAGATTAGCGCCTTTTTCAGCTGATTATAACGACTTATGGCTCAGCCCCCTTTTATGCTAGTTATTAAAAATAATAGCTAACCATGAAAATATGTCGTTGATGACCAGAAAAAAATGACTTACCAATGGTGTACTTAAAATTCCTTCCTTTTTGAACATAATAAATCCTTTTTGATAATGATGACGGTTTGATGAATGATTTATAATTCATGAAAATGGTAAATTTAGGGGGCTATAGCATCATGAGCAGAAAAGGTATCAAAGAACATTATAAAATGTATAAGGATGGTAAACACTGGGCTTTTGTTGGTATGTCAGTTGTTACTGTCATGATAACAGGTGCTTTTAATGTTGGACATGTCAATGCAGATGTCAAAACAAATTATGCTGAATCGGAAAGTATTGACCATACCGATGATAACACTATCAAATCAGTTAACTCTGATAATAATTCAGGGGTGACAAGAGATGCCACGACAGCACCCACATATAAGGCAGATTTAGTTGGCAATACTTTAGGAGATGGTATTCCTAATGACTCAAATAATGCCAATGTCAAGCAATCATTATTGAATTTAGGAATCACACAGCAAACAGTTGATTATTATAATAATAATCATAAATTTAATAATGATTCTATGCAGATGACATATCGTGTTGGGTTAAACAGTAATTATAATTATTCGCAATTAAAAGTCGTCCCAGAGCAAGATCTGGTTAATGATGCACCTTTAAGAGTATTAGCGGCTGCATATGTTTCGGGAGATACCGTGACATCATTGCCTTTTGTTAGAAATACTGATGGGAGTACAGCCATTGATTTAAGTCATCTTCCTGAAATAGGCGCTAACTCATATGTTATTTATGCCATACAACCTTTAAATTCTTCAGATGATGGCTCACATATGTTTTTACATAGTTCAAGTACGAGTGACTTTGAAATTTATGGTTCAGATAAATCAACCGGTGATCAGTATGTCAATGGCTCACAGTATGTATCGGAACACCCGGGATGGGGAACATTATGGGGAACATTTAACAACCGAACTAAGATTAATATGAAAAGCAACGTTGAAATCTCTCGGGGAACAAATCAATCTTTGAAAGATTTTGTAAATGATTATGGCAATAATTCTGGTGGCACGTTTGATGTACTAGATAGTGAAGGTAAGTTGATATCAACGACGAAAGACAATTTTACTTTCGAAAATGATGGTACTTATTATGTGAAGTACTATGAAAAATTAGATAGTGGGGAATATATTTGGAATACAACCAAGGTCGTTGTTGCTGAACATAAAGCAGCTGATGTGACAGTCAACTATGAGGATGAAAGTGGCAAAGAGATCGCAACGTCGGAAACGATTAGCGGCAATATTGGTGACGCCTATCAAGCACAACAAAAGCAGCTCGATGGGTATACGTTTAAAGAAGTGAAGGGTAATCCAACCGGTAAATTAACCGACGAAAAGCAAACGGTGACCTATGTTTATACGAAGAATCCAGTGAAAGCAGCTGATGTGACAGTCAACTATGAGGATGAAAGTGGTAAAGAGATCGCAACGTCGGAAACGATTAGCGGCAATATTGGTGATGACTATCACGCACAACAAAAGCAGGTCGATGGATATACGTTTAAAGAAGTGAAGGGTAATCCAACCGGTAAATTAACCGATGAAAAGCAAACGGTGACCTATGTTTATACGAAGAATCCAGTGAAAGCAGCCGATGTGACGGTCAACTATGAGGATGAAAGTGGCAAAGAGATCGCAACGTCGGAAACGATTAGCGGCAATATTGGTGATGACTATCACGCACAACAAAAGCAGGTCGATGGATATACGTTTAAAGAAGTGAAGGGTAATCCAACCGGTAAATTAACCGATGAAAAGCAAACGGTGACCTATGTTTATACAAAGGATTCAAACCCCAAGAATGCAGAAGTAAATGGGCCAAAAAATGAAAACCACAATCAGGTTAATCAGACTTTGAGTACAACAAAAGCTGATAATTCATCGACAAAAACAAAACAGCCATTGACGAAAAAGATACAAGATGGGGTGAACACAATTTTGCCAAATACGGCAGCAAAACAAAAAGGTTATGTTAGTGTGATAAGTGTGTTGGCTGTATTAACTGGTATATTAATTTACTTCAAGAAACGTCAGTAATGCAGTTGCTAGCTAATATATAAAAAATGTGATATCAAATAAAATGAATCGTTTAAGTACAGGAAGATAAAAGACGTTTAAAGGCTGTTTCTGATATGTCATCAGGAACAGTCTTTTTTAAAAGCCAACTATTCGACTAAGTGTAGAAAGTAGAAAAAAATTGAAATATAAAGTATTCATTTTATTCAGAAAGAGTACTGGAAAATTTGCTGAAATTAGTATTTAATTTGATGAATTATTTTCATTGATTAATTTCTGCTGATTAGTAGACAAATTAATAAAAATTAAAAAATGTAGTGACGATAGTGATAAATAAACGGTTAAATACGATAAGAAATCTTTTAATATATTTCTTTATATTGTTTATTTACCATAATTAATGGAACTGAAAAATACTTTTTTGATTCAAATGATACAAAAAATGGCTTTCTCAAAGATTGTTTTAAATTGTATAGTGGGTTATTCGAAATTGATGAATCATTGGTATGTAACTTTTATGATTGAAATATTTCATACTGTTACTTGTAATGATTGTTGATGATCTAAATTAAAAAAATGCAGGGATAAGTTCATGGATACATTATGTAATTTAAAGTTTTTGGGGCAATTATTAGAAATGGATATTGATTATTATCAAGAAAATGTTCGTAAAATAATACAAGGGAACCTCATTAGCCATTCATCAACGCGCATCTATCATATTTTAGACGTGTGTGTTGATCAATCATTTAATCTGGTGCGTGATACTGATAATTATTATTTAGTGATTAATTTTGGCAATCAAGAATATTTAGTGATGCAACCAAAATTATCGGCACCATTATATTCAAGCAGGAATCTCGCTTTATTTACACTGGCACCACAAGTAAAACCAATTTTGCAATTTGCTTATCAACTGTTTAAGGAAGAAAGTGCACCTGATTGGCCACTTTACTCACTTTATTTGGATGATGCCATGAAAAAAAAGGATAAATCAACGGATTTTGATCCAATAAAGGAACAAGAAATGCATAATAACTTAGTTAAATTATTAGATGCATTCGATCAACAAGATGAAGAAAAGTTAATTTATTACTTAAGGTCTGAATTACGAATGAAACAATATGGGGCAATGTTTGGCGAAAAACATTATCTGCGTGGCCAAAAAGATACGTTAATTGCCTATATATCAATACTAAATGAGTCTGCTATCCGGCATAATTATTCTGTCGAAAATGCTTACTATATTTATAATCGAATTCTTGCAAAAATTGAAATGCAAGAAACAGAAATTTCATTTAACTTGTGGTTAGAAAATATCACTTTATATTACTTTAATGAAATGAAGAGATACTTTATAGTAAATAATTTATTATTATCTGAAAAAATCAAAAGTTATATTCAAGAACATATTAGTGAGAAATTAACGTTACAAGAACTCAGTGACTATTTTGGTTATTCAGAAAGATATTTGAATAAGAAATTTAAAGAAAAGTATGGCGTAACAATTAAACAATATGTTCTAAAAGAAAAAATTGAAATTGCGAAAAAGATGTTATTAACAACGAATTTTAGTATAAAATACATTGCTGCGAGGTTAAACTTTGCGACGACTAGTCATTTTGTTCAAGTATTTAAGACAACGTTAGGTATGACACCTAGTGAATATCGCAAAAAAATATCCTTAAAGACAGAAGAAGTTTTTTTAGATGAAATTGATTCTTCATCCAAAGCGATTTGATTAAAAGATGCCTTTTTCAAATAAACCTCGAAAGTAACAGTAACTTTCGAGGTTTTCTTGTGATAAAATGATTTCTTAGAAAAGCATATAAAAAAGGGACGGATAGGCTGATGGGGACGGTAGAAACGTATCGACAACTTGAATTAAGTTTAGGTGACGACTGGCAAATATCACCAAGTAAGCATAGTCGTGTAGGCATGTTAAAAGAGATTTTATCGTGGATAGGACACCCTGAGCGGCAATTATCAGTAATTCACATTGTGGGTTCAAATGGTAAAGGGTCAACGGGAGTGATGTTACGTAAAATATTGGTAACGGCTGGCTATCGTGTTGGCCATTTTTCAACACCAGCGATTTTGTCAGATCGTGAAGTTGTGACCATTAATGGCAAATTAATTAGTGAACAAGAAGTGATGTTTCATTACAAGCGGATCATGGTTGAAATTAAAAATCATGGTGGTGATGAACAAACTTTGACAAAATTTGAATTGTGGACGTTGATTGCACTGTGTCATTTTGCTAAAAACGAAGTCCAATTTGCAATTATTGAAGCTGGGTTAGGTGGTACTGGTGATGCAACTAATGTTGTTGAAAAGCCCCTAGTGGTTGCCGTGACAAAAATTTCTGATGACCATTCTAGTTTCTTCGGACATGATATTTTAAAAATTGCAGAAAATGTTGCAGGGGCGATCAAACCAGGCAGTTTGGTTGTTAATTATCCCGGTCAAGACATTGAAGTCTTTAACATTTTGCATGAGAAAGCAAAAACTGTTGGTGCCATTTGGAATCCGTATCCCAAGCCCCAAATTACCCTTGTGAGATCTTCACCACAGGGATTAGTACTTAATGTTGATCAATTTGAGGGTTTGAAATTGTCTTTGACGGGTGCCTATCAGGCCAATAACCTGAGTACAGTGTTACAAGTTGTGACAATTCTCAGAAATAAGCGCATTACCTTAACAGATATGGCGATTGCAGAAGCTTTGTCTCACGTTAAGATTACGGGTCGTATGGAATTTGATAGTGAACATAATATTTTGTATGATGGTGCTCATAATCCGCACGGCATTACCAGTTTGGTGGCTGCTATTCGTTCATGGCATTTACCGTTTAAGCCCATCGTTATTTTGGGATTAATCAAGGGTAAAAACTATATTGATATGTTAGACGAGTTACTACCTTATGTTTCAACGGTTATTACGGTAACCCCAGATGCTAAAAATGCGATGTCGGCCGACGAACTTGCTGCACAAATTGTCATGATGAGTGATGTAGATGTTGAAATTGCGGATGATTCCACTGCTGCGATTACATTAGCTCGGCAAGTTCGAGAATCTTCTGAAGCACTGATTGTTGTCACAGGGTCATTTTATACATTACGTGCGATTGAAAGGGAAGAAGGAATATAAGGATGCCACGATTTGTGATTGCTTCAAATAACACGCATAAAACTGATGAAATGATTCGATATTTAGCAATTTTAGGATTAGTCGGTTTAAATTATCGACAATTGATTGCTGAAGTGACTTTTCCTGCAGAAACGACGGATAATATGGCAACCAATGCGTTAGTTAAGGCGCAAACGATTCATCGATTATTACCGGCAGAATATATCCTAGCTGATGATTCAGCACTATTTGTACCTGCCGTTCCAGATCATTTTGGTGTCACCACCATGCGAGAATTTAAAGCCCACCAGTTACATGGAGATGATGAAATTAATCAATATGTGTTGCAACAAATGCCAGAATATGTGTCGCGAGAAGCTTATTTATTAGCTGATTTTGTGGTGATAACACCAGATAACCAAGTGTTTACTTCACAGGGTAAAGGCGGTATAAAATTGGTTCAAGTACCACGTGGCCATCGAAATGGGCTTGATCAATTATTAGAAACAGAAAATGGTCTTACTTTGGCGGAGATTGATTTACCTGAGCGTGTTCACTATGCGCACCGTGGTCGCGCAGCAATAAAAATGAAGACACAATTACAACAATCTGGCATATTATAATAAAGTATAAAATAGGAAAAGAGGACTAAGCGTGATGACACTCACTGCAGATAACATAACAACGTTATTAGCTGATCAAGATTTATTGATATCAGCACCCAATTATGATGGTGAGATACAACATTTAGCCTACAATTCGAAAGATGTTTTACCAGGGACACTGCTATTTATCAAAGGTAATTTCAAACCTGAGTATTTAGTAGATGCCATTGCAAAAGGGGTCATTGCCATTGTCGCCCCAGCAGATTTTAAACATACTTCAAGACTACCAACTTGGGTGGCAGATGATGTGCCAGCAGCGATGAGTATTGTTGCAATGGCATATTATCGTTATCCACAAAATGACTTAGCATTGATTGGCATTACTGGTACAAAAGGGAAAACATCGACAGCTTACATGGCTTACGATATTTTACGGGCGTTTACACATGACAAAGTGGCTTTATCATCAACGCTCCAAGTGATTACAGGGAATGAGCCACAATTTCATTATCGGGCACATTTGACGACACCTGAATCGCTTGATTTATTTCGTTGGATGCGTGAGGCAGTTGATAATGGTATGACACATATGGTGATGGAAGTGTCATCACAAGCCTTTAAGATGCGCCGGGTTTATGGCTTACGGTACAATGTCGGTATTTTTCTTAATATTAGTCCAGATCATATTGGTGAAAATGAACATCCTACCTTTGAAGATTATTTACAACATAAGATGATGTTGTTTGATCATTCGGAACAAATCGTTCTTAATGTGGATACAGATCATTTTGGTGAACTGATTGCGCACGCTGAATTAACGGTGCCTCGTGATGGTATTTGGCTATATGGCCAAGAAGATGTGGATTCACCGAAAGCAGATGCTTATTTTGAAACGATGACAGCAAACCTTCATGGCAGTGTCTTTAAAGTACGTGAAGTTGGTCAACAAGCAGCCCATTTACACATTGCTGGCGAATACAAGTTAAATATGCCAGGTGATTTTAATCAGAGTAATGCGTTAGCAGCAATGATTGCAACACGTTTAGTGGGGGCTGATGCACCTGCCATGGCAGAAGGCCTTGAAATTGTGAAAGTACCAGGTCGAATGCAAGTATTGAACACACAAGCTCATGGGACGATCTATGTTGATTATGCACACAATTATGCATCAATTACGGCGCTATTACAGTTTGTGCGACAAAACGAGTCAGTGAATCAGTTGATTATTGTGGTGGGAGCACCTGGCAACAAAGGTGTGTCACGTCGTCCAGGTATTGGTAAAGCCGTCAGTGAAGGAGCCGATATTGTTTATCTGACAAGTGATGATCCACAGTATGAAGACCCAGCAAAAATTGCGGATGAAATTCAAGCAACGATTACAAATCCGGCTGTGACAATTCACCGCGAATTAGATCGAACAACTGCCATTACGGCAGCTATTCAAAGTGCTAGACCAGATGACGTTGTTGTCTTAGCCGCCAAAGGATTAGATGAATATCAAAAGATAAACGGAGTCGATACACCGTATGAAAATGACTGGGCGGTTGCTAATCGCGTCGTTTCTGAACTAGAGCGCTAGTCTTTGGGGTAAAAATTTGTTATAATCTATAGAATTGTCGTAATTATGACGAACGATTAATCATTTAAAAAAACCTCAGTGATAAAGTAAAGGGGATAGCACCATGGCTAAAGAACCAGTAGAAAATACGTCTGAATTTGATGTCGGTGATTTTGTTGCCGGTAAGAAATTTGCAAATTTTGAACATGACTTTAAAGGGATCGTTGAAAAAATTTATGAACATTCATTATTAGTAGTCATTACTGAAAATGATCCAGAAGATGATGCGACTGTGAATGAGTATAACCATCGCGCGGTATTACGGATGTCAGAGACTAAGATCCTGGTTAAGACAGATAATCCGGCACCACGCCCTTCAGAAGATGACGCTGAAGAAGATGATAAAGAAAAGGCTAAAGGAGACCATGCTTAATGGATTATAAGAATCAAATTGCAGAAACAATTGCTGCAGTCGTTCCTGAATTGGATAATGCAACGATTCTTTCAAAAATTGAAGTACCTAAGGATACCAGCATGGGTGACTATGCATTTCCAACATTTTTACTAGCAAAAGCTCGACGCATGGCACCGCAACAAATTGCCACAGAGATTGTTGCAACCATTGCTACGGACAACTTTAAAGCAGTAAAAGCGGTTGGCCCTTATGTTAACTTCTTTTTGGATCAAGCCCAATTTGGTGCTGATACGTTAGCTGAAGTGCTACGTGATTCAGATTATGGTCATAATACTGATGGTGAAGCAGGACATATCACTATTGATATGTCATCACCTAATATTGCAAAGCCGATGTCAATGGGACACCTTCGTTCAACGGTTATTGGTAATTCTTTAGCAGAAATTGCGAAAGCCAATGGTTACCAACCAATTAAAATTAATCATTTAGGTGACTGGGGAACACAATTTGGTAAGCTGATGTCAGCGTATAAGCGTTGGGGTTCTGAAGAAGAGGTAAAGGCTGATCCAATTAATACATTGGTAAAGTATTATGTACGTTTCCATAAAGAAGCCGAAACTCAACCTGAATTGAATGACGAAGGTCGTGCTTGGTTCAAAAAGCTTGAAGATGGTGACGAAGAAGCCCACCGGTTGTGGTCATGGTTCCGTGAAGAATCTTTGAAAGAGTTCATGGAATTATACAATGAGTTAGATATTGATTTTGATTCTTTCAATGGGGAAGCCTTTTATAACGATAAAATGGACACAGTCATTGAGACATTAAAAGAAAAGAACTTACTAGTTGAATCACAAGGGGCTCAAGTTGTTGATTTAAGTGATCAGAATTTAAATGTTGCCATGATTCAACGAACAGATGGTGCAACTTTGTACATGACACGTGATTTGGCAGCCGCAATTTTCCGTAAGAACAACTATAACTTTGTGAAATCATTGTATGTGGTTGGTGGTGAACAACGTGAGCACTTTATGCAATTGAAGGCAGTCTTGAAGAAAATGGGCTATGCTTGGTCAGATGATATTGAACATATTTCATTTGGTATGATTACGGTTGATGGTAAAAAGTTGTCAACACGTTCAGGACGAATTATCTTATTGAAAGATGTGTTAGCTGATTCTGTTAAATTGGCAACAGATCAAATCAACGAAAAGAATCCAAATCTTGCAAATAAAGCAGAAGTAGCACATGAAGTTGGTACTGGTGCCGTGGTCTTCCATGATTTGATGAATGAACGTATCGGTAACTTTGATTTTAAGTTAGAAGAAGTAGTTCGTTTTGAAGGTGATACGGGGCCATATGTTCAATACACTAATGCTCGTGCGCAATCTATCTTGCGTAAAGCTGGTAAGCCTGAATTAGATTTGACGAATTTGGTTATCAATGATGATCAAGTTTGGGAAACTGAAAAGTTAGTGGCTAATTTTGGTGATATTGTTCGTCGTGCATGGCGTGATCGCGAACCATCTGTGATTGCAAAATATGCATTGAACTTAGCACGTGCTTTTAATAAGTATTATGCTAATTCAAAGATTTTGGTTGAAGATGAACAACGAAATGCGCGTTTAGCCTTAGTGACTGCTGTTTCATATGTTTTGACAGAATCACTACGTTTACTAGGCGTAAAAGCACCTCAAGAAATGTAATGAACAAAAGGGTCGAAGTAACTACCAAATAGGGGGTTGCTTCGACCTTTTATCGTCACGAGTTCAGTGATATTTTTTTGATGATATACAGGCAAATTTAAGCTAAATCGGGGATTATGATAAAATGGTACAAGTGACGGTAGTAACTCATCAGTCATAATGACGAAGTGAAGAAGAGGAAAAAAAAACATGGCTCTAAAAAAACAAGAACGGCAAGCAATGATTCTTGAGATTTTGGCACATGATGTGATTGATTCTCAAGAAGAGATTATGCAACGCTTGCAACAAGCAGGTATTGCAGTGACTCAAGCGACCGTTTCGCGTGATATTAAAGAACTGCGAATTGTACGGCAACCGGATGCCACGGGACGTTCACGTTACCAAGTCATGGTAGATGCGAATAATCCGATTAGTAATGAAGGTAGTCAGATTGAACAAGGCTTTGCTGATATGGCTGAATCAATTGTTCCAGTAGCTTTTATGATTGTTGTCAAAACAACGCAGGGTAATGGGAACCGTTTAGCAGCGATGATTGATGATGCAGAAATTGCTGATGTTGTTGGGACACTCGCAGGTCATAATACGATTTATGTGACAACACCATCGGCAGAAGCTGCTGAAATCGTAGCGGCACAATTTAATAAATGGATACGATGATATGAGAGCATTCTTTAAAGGATTAAAAGATTGGTTGCGGCAAAAAATGATACCAGTAACGACTTGGTTACGTCATTTCTTTGGTCCATTCATTCGCTGGCATCAAAGATTTATACAGCCAGTTTGCAGTTGGGTGAAGCGAACTTTTGGCCCATTTTGGCATAGATTTCAAATTAATCGTTGGTTGATTGCGTTACTATTGACTATTTTCTTGGTCGTCAGCGTTTTAGGGACGTTTGAAGCGAAAACAACGGATGTTTCAGATTTAAAACGACGCTTGCAATCAACAACAGAAATTTATGATGCTTCTGGTAATAAATCGGGTAGTTTGTCCGGTCAAAAGGGAACCTATGTGAAATTTAATCAAATTTCTCCCCATGCAGTTAATGCTGTTTTAGCGACAGAAGATCGCAACTTCTATAAAGAACACGGTTTTTCAGTTAGAGGCATGACCCGAGGTGTGTTGACAACGATTTGGTACCGTATTCGAGGTAGCAACGTATCGGTCGGTGGATCAACGCTAACACAACAGTTAGTGAAAAATGCCTTCTTGAGTCAAGATCAAACGGTCATTCGTAAAGTTCGTGAGCTGTTTTTATCAATTCAGGTTGAAAAAGAATATTCGAAACATGATATTTTAGCAATGTATTTGAATAATGCTTACTTTGGACATGGTGTTTGGGGGATCCAAGATGCTGCGCAAAAATATTTTGGTGTGAATGCTGCAAACTTGTCGGTAACACAAAGTGCGATGCTTATTGGTATGTTACAATCACCAAATGGTTATGATCCATTGACTTATAAGACTGCTGCGAAAGAACGACGAGATCAAGTCTTACAAAATATGGTGTCGACAAAGTATTTGACTCAAGCGCAAGCAAATTACAATGCCAATTTGGCACTTGGGGCCTCTAATCATGATGTTGATACGTCAAATTATAATTATCCGTATTATTTTGATTCAGTGATTAACGAAGCAATCAATAAATATGGATTAAAAGAACAAGACATTCTAAATAATGGGTATAAGATATATACAACATTGAATCAAAAGGACCAAACCAACTTGCAAAATGATTATGATGATGCAACACTTAATCCAATCGGTGAAGGTTCACAAGCAGCATCAATTGTCATGGACGCGAAAACTGGCGGTGTTAGAGCTGTAGTTGGTGGTCGTGGTGATCACGTCTTTAGGGGATTTAATCGGGCAACCCAATCAAAACGTTCACCTGGTTCAACAATTAAACCAATTGTTGATTATGCACCGTCTCTATCACGTGGCTTTTCTTATGATTCAGATTTGAAGAATAGTACGATGAGTTTTGGAACAAATGGTTATTCACCGTCAAATTATGGTAATTACACCAGTAAGGCGATTCCAATGTACAAGGCGTTGGAGAATTCTTATAATATTCCGGCAGTTTGGTTGCTTGATCAAATGGGTGTTTCTGCTGGTTACAATGCAGGGATTAAGGCTGGGTTACCATTAACCAAGTCAGATAAGAATCTTGCGTTAGCAATTGGTGGGTTGAAAAAGGGTGTGACACCATTACAATTGACGCAAGCTTATACAAGTTTTGCCAACGGTGGTCAAATGAGCGAAGGTCATTTCATTACTAAGATTGTTGATGCTTCTGGTAAAACAATTGTCCAAGCGAAAGAAAAGCATACGCGTCTGTGGTCGAGGCGAGTGGCGAATGAAATGACGTCAATGATGTTAGGTGTTTATACACACGGTACTGGGGTGTCAGCTGATCCGAGTGGTTATGACGTTGCTGGTAAGACGGGAACGACAGAAGTTTCAGGAACTGACTCAACGAGTGACAATGCCACAGATTCATGGGCGATTGCATATACACCAGATGTGGTTGTAACGACTTGGACAGGGTATGATGAAACAGATGCGAGTCATACGATTTCTGCTTACTTATCACAAACTTCGGGACCGTTGATGAAGACAACGCTTGAACAGGTTTTGCCGAACACAAAACAAACAAAATTTAGTGTCAAGAGTGTGCGTGCAAAGTTATCAACAACTGAAGATGCGGCTTCAAATAAGAGCAATGGCTTATCCGATAATATTTCAGGCATTGGAGATGAGATTAAAAGTGGTGCGTCAAGTGCTTGGAGCAATGTGAAGGATGGCGCGAAAAAAGCCTGGTCAGGAATTCAATCATTATTACCACAATAATAATAAATTATGCGATAATGGATATATTACAAGAGATGGGGAATTAATTATGATTAATATTTATGATAATGTTAATGCTGTCGCATCAACTTTACGTGAGACAGCCCAATATAAGACGCTACGTGACGCAATTGATGCAGTTGAGCAAGAGCCAGAAGCAAAAGCAGTCTTTGCACGTTTTCAACAAGCACAAGGACAAATTAATCAGGCAGTACAATCGGGTAGTGAGCCAGAAGAAAATCAAGTCAAAGCTTGGCAAGATATTGCCAGCGAGATGGAGAAGTATGATTCGTTAAAGAAGATGCTTGAAGCTGAAAAAGGCTTGAACCAATTGTTGATGGAAATCAATGATATCATTACAAAGCCAATTGCAGAATTGTACGGTCAAAACTAATGATATGAGGTTGGGACATCAGTCGTTATGATGTCTTTAAACGTTTTTTGTCTCATTCTCATAAAGGAAGCAGTCACTTATCGGTAGAAATCGATGAATGACTGCTTTTCTTTTGTCTAAAATAAGTGATACAGAATGCTAATCGTGAATACACTTTAATCAGGCTTTTTTTTACAATGAATCTCCAATATAATAAAACTAAAACAAAAAAGGGGTCAAAAAGATGAAGTTTATTCATGCTGGAGATTTACATCTCGGTAATCCGTTTGGTGGTTTATCAATGACACCAAAATGGTTAACTGAAAAGTTACAAACCGCAACGGAAACGGCTGTGCATCGTTTGGTAGATGATGCAATTACTGCTGCAGTTGATTTTGTTGTCTTAGCAGGTGATTTATTTGATACAACAACCCCCGATGCGCGAGCACAATTAGATATTGTCCGCGAGCTCCAACGATTAGCAGAAGTTCAAATTCCCGTTTATATTGGTTTTGGTAATCATGATTATGTGGCAGATTGGCAACGACTACCAAAATTTCCGGATAACGTGATCTTATTACCAGCTGATGTGACGACATACATGTTAACCACGCAAGCACACGAAAGGGTTGCCATTACCGGCTTTTCTTACACGCAACGTCATATAACAACTGATAAATTAGCTGAATTTCCTATGAAAGATACTCAGTCAGATTGGCAAATTGGTATCTATCATGGTGCGTTAGGTGAAACTGGCACTGGTCAATATGCGCCGTTTACCTTACAAGCAATGCAACAAAAACATTATGATTATTGGGCATTAGGTCATATCCATGTCCGCGAAACATTACAACAACAACCGTTTATCGGTTATTCTGGTAGTATTCAAGGACTTGATAAAACTGAAACAGGTGCGAAAGGATATTACATGGTTGAAAGTCAAGGTAATCAATTGATACCAGTCTTTACGCCAGTTGCACCAATTACTTGGGTTAACGAGCAGATTCAGACAGATCGTGATTTAAGTACGATTGTGGCATATGTTCGTGAACAATTTGCTTTTAAAGATGAGTTCGAACTGATTTCACTGGAGATTGCAACTAATCAGCCAACGGTGTTATCAGCTATGATGAATCAACAATTATTAGCACAATTTGTGGCGGCCGCACAGCCAACGGATATGTTTTTTATTTATGATGTACAACCAAAACCAGAGCAACAACCAACAACTTTACCAGCAGTTGATGAGCAATATTGGCAACAAACCATTGCAACGGTTTTTAATTTAGAACAATTACAAAAATTGGGATTGAGACAGGTAACGGATGTGGCAGTGCTGGATCATTTTTTAAATGAACAAACGTTACAAGCGTTACAGATTGCTGTCAAGACGCAATTACATTTAGCCCAGATGGGGGATGATGATCATGTGGATTAAACAGGTGCATATTGTTGGTTTCGGTCAATTTAATCAACAAACATTTGATTTTGAACAAGGTTTGCAAGTTATTCAAGGTCTTAACGAGGCTGGTAAAACCACTTTACATCAGTTTTTATTCGATATGTTGTTTGGATTTCCTCAGGCGAAAGGCCGCAAAATAAATACATATGAACCGTTAAATAAGGGACCATATGGTGGCAGCATGCAATTCGAAGTTGACCAACAATTATACGAATTGGAACGTTTAGGGCGTACGCAAACTACGACCACATTGAAGACGGTCGCAACAGGACAACTATTTGCAGATCCTGAAGCCATGTTGCAACAATTATTAGGACCAGTTGATCGTGAACTATATGCCGCAATATTTAGTTTTGATCAAGAAGCATTAATGAATATCTTTTCACTGAAACCAGATGAATTTTCAGCCTATTTGCGTACATTAGCAACACCCGGTGCACAAAATTGGTTAGAGTTGGCTAACCAATGGGATAAGCGAGCCACTAGTAAATTTGGTACAACAAAAACAGCTCATCGTGAATTAAATCAATCTTTGGCACAGTTGGCGACACAACGACAACAACTCAAAGTTCAAATTCAACAACAGCCATCATTAGAAAAATTACAAGCTGAAGCAGATCATCTTTCACAGCATTTGACGAGTTTACAGGAACGCCAGACACAGGTGCAAACAAAAATGACTCATCAGCAAAAACAAACCCATTTGCTACCTGTTTATCGGCGTTGGCAACGCATTAATCAACAAGTTAAGGCAACAGGCAAACCACTAGATTTAACACTAGCAGATAAAGCAGATCGTGTCCGACAACAGTTGGCTACCTTAGATGATATGATGGTCACGACCGCAGTAACCAAACAACAAGTTGAATCAGCAACGGTGGCTTTACGTAAACTTGAAAAACTTGAGCGTCAACAACAATCATTAGCTGAGCAACAAGTAAAAGCCGTTCAAATACAAAATGAATTGATGACAAAATATCATTGGACACAGATACCACCAATATTAACTGATGAGCAACGTAAAAAGTTAACAGGTCAACCAACTCAGACAACATTTCATGTTGCTTGGTTTGTGATAGCAGTGTTGATTGGCATTGTCTTATTGATTGGTGCGGCGGTACTGGGAAAGATAGTGTTAGGAATCCTAGCGTTAATCATTTGTGCCTTGATCGGTTGGTGGTTTGGTCATGCGACAGGACAATCATCGCAAATGGCTGATACAACTTTACCAACGACATACCAACACATGTCTGCCTCGGAAATTTTGTCTGCTCAAGCAGATATTCAAAAAATGACTGATTTAATGACCGATAATAATCAACTGATTCATGAACAACAAGCAATTATGCCAGAATTGGTGAATGTGAAAGCCTCATTACAGTGGTTAGGCGAGGGATTAACAGTCAATGAATATCAAAAACGATTAGCTGATATTCATGTTAAGCAAGAAACCATGAGTGAGCAACAATTACAACGAGCAAACTTGCAACAGACATTGCAAAACTTGTATCAAACACTAGGTGTGTCAGACGCAGCGATGTTACAACAACGGCGTGAAGCACAGCGACATATTAATGATTTGCAACGTGAAGCGAATATGTTGCAAGAACAGTTGCAGGGAGCTGATATGCATGAACTAGCGGCACAAGCCGTTGCAAGTGCAGATGACACAATGACCGAGTCTCAAACAACGCTGCAACAGATTCAAACAGAAAAAAATCAAGTTAATCAGCAATTAGCTGAAATTAATGTGCAATTGCAAAACCTACAGACAGATACATCCATTGAAAACCAACAACAACTTGTTGCTAATCAACTGACAACGGTTAACCAACAGTTGACGTCGTATTTTGTTGATCGTCTGGGTAGTGAATGGATCAAACAGGCTTTAAATGCAGCCATTGCGGATCGTTTACCCAATTTATTAGCACAAGCGAGTGTGCTACTACGTGAGTTGACCAACCAACGATACACGACTGTTCAAACAACTAAGACACTCTTAAAAGTGATACGTGATGATGGCAAATCATTAGGCGTGAATCAATTATCCAAAGGAACAGCTGAACAATTGTACGTTGCGTTACGGCTCGCATTTGTTAAGAGTGTTATGACAGTATTGCAATTACCATTGTTAATTGATGATGCCTTTGTTGATTTTGATGAGCAACGTCGCCAAACAATGTTGACATTATTAACGTCATTGGCTTCATCACAACAACAAATATTTTATTTCACAGCCCAGCCGACACCAGGACAGCATACCTTAGTGTTGACGCACCAGCAATAGGAGGATGTTTTGACAAAACAATTAAAAGATTATCAGTTAGATGAACGAGTAGACACCTTTGTATTACTGAAAGAAATTGATGCACGTGTGACCCAACAAGGAAAGCGATATCTTGCCTTACAGTTAGCTGATCGTTCAATGGAAATTAAAGGAATGAAGTGGGACGCAACAGAGACTGAAGCAACAGAGTTACAAGCGGGTACGGTAGTGTATATTGAGGCTGTTCGTCAGGCTTATCAGGATAAGCCACAATTAAAGGTACTTTCAATTCGATCAAGTCAAATTGGTGAACCACAAGACCCAGCAGATTTTGTGGCAGCGGCACCGATGAAAAAACAAGAAATGACTGAAGAAGTATCGGCAATTATTTTTCAGATTACGAATGCGAATTGGCAACGAATTGTTCGGCATATCCTTAATAAATATCGTGATTCCTTTTTACAATATCCAGCTGCAAAAAGTAATCATCATGCCTTTGCTGGTGGGTTAGCTTATCACAGTTTATCAATCGTTCATTTAGCTCAAGCAGTGGTAAAACAATATGATAATATTAATGCAAGTTTGTTATATGCAGCTGCGATTTTACACGATGTTGGTAAGGTACTTGAATTATCAGGTCCTGTGGCGACAAAATATACTGTGGCTGGTAATTTGATTGGTCACATTGTGTTAATTGATGAAGAAATTGTAATGGCGGCCATTGACTTAAAAATTGATTTACAAAGTGAAGATATGCTATTGTTACGTCACACTGTATTGGCTCATCATGGTCAATTAGAATATGGTTCACCAGTCAAACCATTACTGAAGGAAGCTAATATTTTACACCAATTAGATGAATTAGATGCTAGTATGCAGAGCTTTGATAATGCACTTAACGAGACAGCACCAGGTGAATTTTCACCACGTCAATGGGCGTTAGATAATCGATCAATTTATCATCCGAATGAAAATGGTTTCACTACTGCAACAGATTAGAAAATTTTTTTCGTTAGAATGTTTGCAAATGGTAAAATTTTTACATAGAATTAAGGGTGAGCGTTCTAGAAAATATGGATATTTGAGAGGTTTTAAAAATGGATTACTTAATCGGAGTTGACTTGGGAACCACGTCAACGAAAGCGGTTTTGTTCGATAAAAAAGGACATGTTATTGCGAGTGCCAATAAGGGTTATAATTTATACCGTGATGCACCTGACATGGCTGAAGAAGACTTAGATGAAATCTGGGAGGCTTTTACTGATGCGATGGCACAAGTAACACGTGCTGCAAAAGATGGTCAAATTCTTGGCGTATCATTTAGTTCAGCGATGCACTCTTTGATTGCTTTTGATGCTGATTGGAAGCCTTTGACACGTGTCATCACTTGGGCTGATGCACGCGCTGTTAAATATACTGAAGAATTAAAAGCTAATGGTATTGGTCAAGAAATTTATAGTAAAACAGGAACACCGATTCATCCAATGGCGCCACTATCAAAGTTATTGTGGCTAAAGAATGAACATGCCGATATTTATAACAATGCAGCTCATTACTTAGGGATTAAAGAATATTTGTTCAACCGTTTGTTTGGTGCAAATCGTGTTGATTATTCAATTGCTTCTGGAACTGGTTTGTTCAATATTTTCAATCTTGCTTGGGATGAACAAGCTTTGTCAGTAACAGGTGTGTCAAAAGATCAATTACCTGAACCAGTTGATCCATACACGATTGAAACAGGTATGAAGGCGCAATATGCAGCTGAAATGGGCTTGGATATTGATACGCCATTTATTTATGGTGCTGGTGATGGCCCACTTTCAAACTTAGGCGTAAATGCTATCCAACCAGGTGTGGCTGCAGTGACAATTGGTACATCGGGGGCGATTCGTGTAGTGACTGATGCACCAAAAATTGATCCAAAGGGTCGTACGTTTACGTATGCCTTGGATAAAGACCACTGGGTTGTCGGTGGTCCTGTAAACAACGGTGGGGATGTTTTCCGTTGGGCCCGTGACAACATGTTTGACTCAGAAAAATCAACAGCTGAATTATTAGGCATTGATTCATATGATTTGTTGACAGAAATTGCGTCAAAGATTCCAGCTGGTGCGGATGGCTTACTATTCCATCCATATCTAGGTGGGGAACGTGCACCAATTTGGGATGCAAATGCCCGTGGTTCATTCTTTGGTTTGACACATAATCACACGCGTGCACACATGGTTCGTGCCGTACTTGAAGGCATTATCTTCAATATCTACATGGTTTCATTGGCTCTTGAAGAAGTGGTTGGTGATTTGTCAGCGATTCAAGCAACTGGTGGTTTTGCTCGTTCACCATTGTGGCGTCAAATGGCTGCCGATATTTTTGAGCAACCAGTTACCGTACCAACGGCCTTTGAATCGGGCGCTTTGGCTGCCACAGTCATGGCACAAAAGGCACTTGGTTTAGTTGATAGTTTGGATGTCATCAGTGACATGGTTGGTGAAGCAAATACGTATCAACCTAATCCAGATAATTATGAAGCATATCGTGAATTAACACCAATCTTTATTCGTTTGTCACGTCAATTGCAAACGGAATACAAAGCAATTGCGGATTATCAACGAACACATATTAAAAAATAATGACTGATAAGTTATTAAGATGGGGCTGAGACATCAGTCGTTATGATCAGCTGAAAAAGGCGCTAATCTATCAATTTTGACTGGTAGATTAGCGCCTTTAAACGTGTTCCAAAAAACTGAAGCCTTACTGTAACAACAATTAGGCGGCATGATCATATGTTTCACTATGATAATTTCTTTTTTAGTTAATCTTTAATCCATTCAGAACGTAAAACACCATACTTAACCGAGTCCCAGTATTGACCTTGCCAATACCGAACTTGACGAACAGTTGCTTCATTTTTAAGTCCAATACTTTCTGCTAATGCAATCATCCGTTTGTTACCAGACCATGTGGTCAGACCAATATGTGGTAATGAAATTGTTGCAAATAATTCATCTAACCATTGAGTTAGCGCTGCTTTACCGATTCCTTGATGCCAAATCGTTGTGTTGTAAATGGTAATGCCAACATCCAACCATTGATTTAGTGGGGCATCTTCATAATATGCTGAAACGAGACCAACCATTTGATCATCTAACCAAATAATCTTTTTCATAGGATTTTGTAAATAGTTATTAGCTTGTGATAAATCGGTGAATGCGGTTTTTGTTGGTAATTTATCATGAAAATAAGGACCATTCCAGTTCGTCCATTCGGCATTTGGGTCACGAAATGCTAGTTCCCAAAAATCTGATAATTCGGACTTTTGAAGCTCTTTTAATGCAATTTTCATTGTTTCTCCTCCAATCAATATCATTTAGTGCGAGTGTTGTGTTTAGAAAAATAATCATAGAATGCGATATCATGACACTATTATAATATGTTTAATATAGAACTTAATGTTTTGTGAATAAATGACGAAGTATTAAGGTTAATATATAAAATTCTTAGTTTTTTAAATAATCAATGTGGGTGATATTATGGAGATATTTGTAAGCAACGGGTTTAAGAGATTTGTAGAGGGGAGACGATATGATAATTTGGTTAATAATCGTAATTGTTGTGATTGTGATCATCGTTGGTTGGGTGATTGTGATTTATAATGATTTGGTAAACCAACGAGAGCATGTGCGTAATGCGATGGGACAAATTGCGGCACAAGTTGAGAGTCGTTGGGATGCGATTACGAATTTAATGCAAGCAACGCAAAACTATCAATCATACGAACAAGAGACATTGGAAAAGATTGTTCAGGAACGTAAAACCGTGACTGATCAAGCATCAGTGGCCGATATTGATGAAGATCAGCAAAAGTTTGCGAGTATTTTAGGGGTCGTTAATGCATTGGCTGAGCAATATCCTGATTTGAAAACGAATACGGTATATCAGCAAACAATGACAGCTGTTAGTGAATTTGAGAATAAAGTTCGTCTGTCACGAATGGTCTATAACGATACGGTAACAAAGTTAAATCAAAAAATTCAAATTTTTCCTAACTTTATGATTGCTGGAGCGATGGGCTTTCATAAAGAAACTTATTTTCAAAATACAGCAGGAAAACAGGAGATGCCACAATAGGAAAAATCAGAGTAAAATCACTCTGGTTGATGTTCCTGGCTTGTTTAGCAACACTGTTTATTGCCAGCAGCACCCAGAGTATTCAAGCAGACCAAACGGTTAACCAAATGAATATTGATGTTTCTTTAGATGATTAAGGGACAGCAAATATCACTGAAGATTAGTCGGTGACAGCGGATGAAAGTAGTGAGATATACAAAGTTGTGAAATTGGTTGGGCCACAAAAACTTTCGGACTATCAAGTTAGTATGGATGGTCAAGCTTTTTAAAGAAAAGATAATTGGCGGATAAAGGATAATCGACAGAAAAAAGCGAATCGTTATGGGCAAAATGGTAATGAATTAAACTGGAACATTACCAAGTACGGGACTCATCAGTATCGCATTCAGTATCGTATTAGTAATTTTGTGGAACAAACGAAAACCGAACAAATGATTGCTTGGCAATTCTTAGATAGCGACGTGACAATTGCTCCTAAGCGAATAAAGGTCACTATTCATGACCCAAATCGTCAATTTTCAGTTAATCATGGTTATGGTGTTTGGGGTTTCGGTTTTGAAGGTAAAACTGCTTTTAAAAATAACCAATTAACAATGCAGAGTACTGGTAATATTTCGACAGATGATTATGTCAAAATAATTGTGCAGATTCCAAAAGGAACCTATGCCACTAATTATCGGACTAACCGGACTTTTGACTCATATATGAAAGAAGCTTTCAAAGGCAGTGACTATGATTACCATGATTATAAAAATGGGGAAACAATCATGAATGATCGCGCTGTTCGGATAATTATGTGGGTCATAGTTGCGATTGGATTGATCTTTATCGGGCTGATTATTTGGATCATTCAAAAATATCGGAATTTTAGAAAATATTATCCAAAAATGAAAAAATTACAAGTGCAAACCAAAGGCGAGTACTATCGTGAAATACCAACGGGGAGTATTTATAACACATATCTCTTGTTTAGTGGGATGTATCCGTTTACGGATAATTTAGATAACTTTTTGACAGTGGCCTTACTGCAACTGGTTAAGGACAGACAATTTGTGATTAAAGAAGAGCCAAGTAGCATTGGTAAAACCGAAGCAAAGTTTGTCTTAACTGATAAGGTGGTGGCTAATGATGCGCCAGCGCCGATTAAAAGTTTTTATAAAATGATGACATCGGCAGCTAATAATGGCGTGGTGACGCAAAAAGCACTAGCTAAATATTTAAATGGTCGTAGCTCACGTCATAAAAAGTTAACGACAGATTATCGGACCTATAGTCGTGAGTACCTTGAAAACCACGATTTAATTTATTCTCAGGATGTGAAAAAAATTCACACAGGTGATAAGAAACGTGATTCATCCAATCGAATTGCTTATTGGATTGCATCATGTCGCATGAAACCAGCTGGTTTAGAAGTTGAAAAAGATTTGGCACGATTGAAAAATTATTTAGAAGAATTTACATTATTAGATGAGCGGACACCACAAGAGGTTGGTCTCTGGGATGACTTAATGATTGCTGCCGCTGCGTTTGGCATCTTGGAGGAAGTTGCTGATCAGCTTGCAAAAGTTTATCCAAACTATCAACAGGATAGTGTTTATTATTATGGATCAATGTATCCATTCCATTTAATGAGCCATTTCAGTAGTAGTGTGGCAACACAAACATGTTCATCTGATGGTGGTGATTTTCGTTAGAATAAACATGCTAGCAGATGATTATATTCAAATGATTAATCAATAAAAAGAGTAAACATGTCGGTTGAGATAAAGAATTCAATCGACATTTTTTCATGAAATGATTGTTTTTAATTAGTGAAAAGTTGTACAATGGATAAGTTGAGCAATCGCTTACAATTTCATGTAGGCGAAATTTTTTGATTGTAGAGGTTAGTATAAATGCTTACTATGCTAGCGGGA
This sequence comes from Weissella sp. ESL1156, assembly GCF_058505625.1. Classification (NCBI taxonomy): domain Bacteria; kingdom Bacillati; phylum Bacillota; class Bacilli; order Lactobacillales; family Lactobacillaceae; genus Weissella; species Weissella sp. ESL1156. The sequence continues at coordinate 141,515 of NZ_CP196372.1, forward strand.
TTATCTATTGATAAAACGACGGGTCTATATCAATGGGTTATGGATGGCTTAAACGTTTGGCCATTTATAATTTTGATATTAGGTATTGCCGTTTTGCTATTTTTCATCCTAAAGTTAAATGTTAATACATTTGTTTCATTGATTATTATATCGATTCTTGTTGCGGTTGGTTTAGGTATGAATCCAGCCGGGATTGCCAATGCCTTGAAAGACGGTATTGGTGGTACGATGGGTGAGTTGATTATCGTCTTTGGATTTGGGTCAATGATTGGTCGTTTGGTTTCTGACTCAGGTGGTTCATACCGGATTGCAACCACTTTGATTGATAAATTTGGTAAGAAACGCCTACAATGGGCTGTTGCTGGTGCATCGTTCATTATTGGTATTTCACTACTATTCGAAGTGGGTCTTGTTGTTTTGATTCCAATCGTCTTCACGATTGCGCTTGAAGCTGAAGTACCCTTGCTATACCTAGGAATTCCAATGGCTGCAGCTTTGTCAGCTGCCCAAGGATTTTTACCACCACAGCCATCACCTACAGCTGTGACCAATATTCTTGGTGCTAACATCGGTATTGTATTGATGTACGGTATTATTGTTGCTATTATTGCGATGTTAGTTGCCGGTCCATTGTTTACTCGCGTCATTGAAAAGGTTGAGCCAAAAGCCTTTAAGATTACAAAGAAATTGGACGCGATTGGCGAAGTTAAGACATTTAAGTTAGAAGACACACCATCATTTGGTCTATCAATCTTAACGTCATTGATGCCAGTATTCTTCATGTTGATCTCAACAATTTATACGTTGACGGTTAATGGTGGAAAGCAGGTTTATTCAGGTACCATTGGTGATGAAGCCTGGAAAGCCATGTCACATGCTGCACAAAATGGTTATATTACGGATCCAACACTCTTAGATAAGATTATTGCGATGTTTGGAAATCCTGTGATTGCAATGGTTGTTGCCATGGCATTTGCTATTTGGTCAATGGGACCTAAGCAAGGTCGTAAGATGTCTGAAGTTGGTGACTCAATGAGTAACGCCTTGAAGTCAATTGCAAACTTGTTGATGGTTATTGCTGGTGGTGCTGCCTTCAAAGGTATCCTAACCGCTGGTGGTATTTCCGATGCAATTGCAACGGCATTCTCACACACCTCATTATCACCAATCATCTTTGCTTGGTTGGTTGCCTTGATTTTGCGTGTGTCAGTTGGATCAGCAACAGTTGCTGGTTTGACAACAGCTGGTATTGTGGCACCATTGGTTGCTAGTCAAACAGCTGTTAATCCAGCTTTCGTTGTTTTGGCCATTGGTGCTGGTTCTGTCGGAATCTCACACGTTAATGATGCTGGCTTTTGGATGTTTAAAGAATTCTTTGATTTGGATGTTAAGCAGACATTAAAGATTTGGACAGTGTTAGAAACCTTGATTTCTGTTGTTGGTTTGATCGTTATTTTGATCCTATCAGCCATCTTTTCATAAATAATTTAAAAAGTTGAGAATGGGTTAAAACCATTTTGACATAGACTGAGGTGACACCAAATGATTGGTGCCACCTCAGTTTTTATATCATAACGTGTGCATAATAAAAAAAGGTTAATCCTACTTAGAAAAGGTGGTAACTCGTTTGCAGGAAGTTTATACTTAAAAACAATTGCTTATTTGAGTAAGCACATATTTTAAATGAAAGTGAAAATACTTGTATTTTTATCAGAGAAGGTAGCGTTGTGGTAACAAAGGAAATTCAGACGGGGGTTTTTGTACACGTTTTGCCAACCAAACAGTTTGCAACTACCCACATCGCAATTAATTTTACGCAACAATTAAATAAGGCCACATTGGATGCGCGTGTATTAGCTAGTAATATGTTGGAAACTGTTTCAGCAAAATATTCGTCACAGACAAAAATGGCGCAAGTTTTGAGTGAAATGACGGGAGCAGCTTTTGGGACGGAAGTTTTTAAAGTGGGTCAGTTACATACTGTGAGATTACAATTAAATCTTGTGCATCAAGCTTTCGCATCAAAGCATCCGCATTTATTAACTGAAGGGTTTACTTTTTTAAATGAGGTTATTAATCATCCGATGGGGGATGAGACAGAAGGCTTTTCACCAGTGATATTTAATCGCCAAAAGGAGATGGCACTGGATGAAGTTGCAGGGTTACGTGAGGACAAACCATTTTTTGCATTACGTGAAGCAATCAAGGCTTATTTTTCAAATAACACACAATCTTTACCAGCTTATGGGACATTGGCAGGATTAGCGGCTATTTCAGCCAAAGAGTCCTGGCAAATTTGGCAAGATAGTGTGCAACATGATCGTATTGATATCGTTGTCGTTGGAGACGTGATGGCAAAAGAAATCTTCACTACGGCAAATGTTTTTCATTTTTCGCCAAGGGAAACGCATCTCAATGCAAACTATCAACAAGCCTTGTTACCTGACGTGCAGTCAATACGTGATCAACAGGATGTGACACAGGCCCGTTTAGTTTTGGGTTATACGTTGCCGTCATCTGGTACAGAACGTTTTGTTGCCAATGTTTTTAATGGCTTATTCGGGGGATTGGCGATTTCACGCTTATTTTTGAATGTACGTGAATCAGCCGGACTTGTTTACGGTATTTCTTCAGATTACAATCCTTATACAGGATTGTTGCTTGTTGAAGCCGGGGTTGATCAAGCAAATCTGCCACTAACAGTGACAAAAGTTAATGAAGAACTACAACGATTACAAGAGACATTGGTGACAACACAAGAATTAAACACGGTCAAACAGTTATTAAAAACGTCTTACACGATGACGTTGGATCAACCTTTATATTTAGCTGATCGTTTATATAATCAAGAATTGTTGCAACAAGTGGTGACTGATGAAGGTTGGTTAGCACAAATCGATGCGGTCACACCAGCACAAATTCAAGAGATGGCCAAACGTGTGACTTGGCAACTACATTATGAATTAGTTAAAGGAGATGAACATGTTGATTAAGCCTCAAAAGTTTTTACCGGTTGAAAAACATCTTACTTTAGCCAATGGACTACGTGTTCATTTATTGCCAAGACCAGATTTTCATCAGGTCGTCGGGGTAGTAACCGTCGACTATGGTGCGCGCGATCGCTCGTTTATGACACATGAACAATTGATCACACAGCCGGCAGGTGTGGCACATTTTGTTGAACATCGCTTATTTGCACAACCGGATTATGATGCTTTTTCACGTTTGAGTGAGCTTGGCGCAAATGCTAATGCGTTTACGACACAATCACGCACCAGTTATTATGTGTCAGCAGCAGTTGGTAATTGGGCGCCATTACAAGAGTTATTAACGTTCACACAAGAACCATATTTTGATTTGCCAACAGTGACACGGGAACAAGAAATTATTACCCAAGAAATTGATATGTATGAAGATGATATTAATTCACGCCTCTATCGGCTAATTTTGGCGCGTCTTTATCCCGATGATCCATTAGGGCAAGAGATTGCCGGGACAGCTGAGTCTGTCCATCAGATAACACCCGATCAATTGCAATTGGCGTTTGATGCATTTTATCAGCCAGATAATATGGACGTTGTGTTTACGGGTGCTTTTGATGAACAGGCCATGTTAGCGATGATTAAAGCATCACCGGCTGGACAACGCCTGCCAGCAAAATCAGTGACGAAAGCAGTCTTACCATTAGCACCAGTTGCAACAACACCATTAGAAGTGCAGTTGTCAGTCGTGCGTAATAAGGTGATTATGGGGCAGCGCTGGGAATTTGATTTTACGAACCTTGCCCCCCGAGACAGGTTACGTTTGACCATGATTGGTAGTTTAGCTATTGATTTAGTTTTTGGTGAATTTTCACCCCAATACATGGCTTGGTATAATGATGGACTCATTGATGATAATTTTAGTGCGGAATTTGATGCAGAACGACAATTTGCTTATCTGACGATTGCAGCTGAAACAGCAGAGCCAGAAGAAGTGCTGATGCAAGTTTCAAAAATACTGAATGATTTACCAACATATGTGATGGCATTACAGGATCACTTTGAATTAGTGAAAAATGATGCGCTGAGTCGGTTAATTAATAAATTAAATCAATTAGAAGAGATTGTGATTCGTTTTGAGGGTCAAACATTTAATAACGCGACTTTGCAAGATGAAATTGCGATTTTACAAGCATTGACGATCAGTGATATGTTAACGGCTTTACAAACGACACCAACAAGTGCAATTGCTAGTGTAATCGCCCGTTCGGATATGTCAGAATTATGTTAAAATAAAATAGAATGCAATTATACCTACTATGCTAAATTTAAAAAGTTAGGATGAGAGATTTATGAATGAAGAACGCAATAGCGCTATCGGACAAGAACTCCAACAGGCTCGTATTGATAAAGGACTATCATTAGACGATATTCAACAATCAACGAAAATTCAAAAACGCTACTTAGCGGCCATTGAAAGTGGCCAATTTGAACAATTACCAGGCGCTTTTTATGAACGTGCGTTTGTGCGCCAATATGCAACTGCAGTTGGTCTAAATGCAACGGAATTCTTACAAAAATATGCCAGTGAAGAAGAGACAGAAACAGTGACACCTGATTTAAGTGCTGCTCGTGTGGATGCTGATAATGTGACGCGTGCAGGCATGCATCAAACAGAAGAGACAGTTGCTGATAAAACGCGTAGCATGATGCCTAAAATTATCATTGGTGTTGTGATTATTGCTATCATTGCCATTATTTGGGCAGTTGTATCTTCATTTGCTGGTTCTGCAAAGCAAGAAAGTAAGAATCAATCAACGGTGTCAGTTACATCATCTAAAGTCGCTGATAAACAAACGTCAAAGAAGGCTTCTTCAAAGACTGAATCAACTGCGAGTGCCACCACATCATCAAAACAGGCTGCTTCAAGTCAATCAGCAAAGTCATCTTCTACTAAGGAAACAAACAAATCAGGGAAGGTTAGCTTAGGTGAAGGGACAGTTAGCGGCACGTCTGTCACTTATGGATCAGTGAAAGTACCGAATAAAGCAGTCAAAATGCAACTTAAAGCTGCTGATGGTTCTTCTTGGATTCAAGTGAGTGATGCGGCCGGTACAGTACTGTGGAATGGTACAGTGCAAGATAACAATACCCAAGAAGTTGAGATTCCAGCGACGGCAACGGGTGTCCAAGTTTCAATTGGAAACGCATTAGCAACAAAAATTTCTCTCAATAATAAGTCAGTTGATTTACAATCAGGTAGTGCTAGTGTTTGGCACTTGGGGATGACTTTTACACGTTAAGAATCTAGGAGTAAATAAGAAATGAATTTACCTAATAAACTAACTGTGTTTCGAATGATTTTGATTCCAGTGTTTATGTTAATTTTGTCATTACCTCTTGACTGGGGAACCTTATCAGTTGGGGGTACGACATTGCCAGTGACGCATTTATTGGCAGCAATTATTTTCATTGTCGCCTCATTGACTGACCTGGCTGATGGTAAGATTGCGCGTAAGTATCACTTAGTCACAAATTTTGGTAAGTTTGCTGATCCATTAGCTGACAAGTTATTGGTCATGACTGCCTTGATTTATTTTGTACAATTCGGTTGGGTACCAGCATGGATGGTCGCCATCATCGTCATACGTGAACTGGCAATTACTGGTTTGCGGACACTAATTGTCGAAAATAATGGTAAAGTTTTGGCTGCAGCTATGCCTGGTAAGATTAAGACGGCTTCACAAATGGTATCGATATCATTCTTTTTGTTACATGATATTTTGTTTGCTGCTGTACACATCCCATTTGCAATGATCATGATGTGGATTGCGTTGATTGCAACCATTTATTCAGGTATTGATTATTTCTACAAGAATCGTGACGTCTTTTCAGATGGTTTTAAATAAGTAAAATTTAAAGAGAAAGGCTTCAGTCTTTTGGAACACGTTTAAGGGCGTTGATCTATCAATCAAATTGATAAATTGACGTCCTTTTCAGTTGTTCATAATGCCTAATGTCTCAAACTTTTTGATTTATCGATCAAACACACGATTTTTGTCTCACAAGTTAAATTGATTTATACTAATAAGGGACATTTTGATTGGCTAACGTCTCTTTATTATGAGAAGGGAGAGTAGTTATATGAAACAGCAACAAGTTGGTAAATCATTGATTGCACGTCATCAAACGATTACATCAGCGGAATCGTTGACCGCTGGTTTATTTGTTGCAACTTTGGCTGAAGTTAGTGGTATCTCAGCTGTTTTACCAGGGTCTTTCGTCACTTATGCAGCACAAGCAAAAACACAATTGGTTGATGTACCAGCAGCTTTAATTGCGGCGTATGGGGTCGTATCAGCTGAAGTGGCACGTGCCATGGCACAAGGGGCGAAAAATAAATTAGCAACTGACTGGGCCATTAGTTTTACGGGTGTTGCTGGTCCCGATGCGTTAGAAGGGCATGCAGCTGGCACAGTTTATATTGGCATTGCTGATCCACAAGGTAAAACGCTAGCACGCGGTTATCATTTTACTGGTCAACGTCAAGCAATTCGTCAAGCGAGTGTGGCTGCGGGATTTGATTGGTTGGCAACATTGCTAGCTGAAAATCCACAATCTCAAGTCTAAGCATTGAAAAAAAGCAAAAATTAGGTTACACTAGGAATACGTTAAGTTAAAGTTAATGAGTGGAGGCCGATGACATGGCGACAGGAAAAAATATTAATCCAAATAAAAAACTAGAAGGTAAGATTACTGATCCTAAAGAACGACAAAATGCTTTAAATGATGCGCTTAAAAAGATCGAAAAATCATTTGGAAAAGGTTCAGTCATGAAATTGGGAGATAGTAAATTCACCAAAGTTGAATCAACACCAACTGGTTCATTGAAGTTAGATGTTGCCTTGGGTATTGGGGGTTATCCAAAAGGACGTGTAATTGAAATTTATGGTCCTGAATCATCAGGTAAAACAACCTTGGCATTGCATGCGGTTGCTGAAGCCCAAAAGAATGGTGGTATTGTTGCCTATATTGATGCTGAAAACGCGATGGATGTCGAATATGCCAAAGCATTGGGTGTTGATGTTGATGAACTATTGTTGTCACAACCAGATACCGGTGAGCAAGGACTAGCCATTGCAGATGCGCTAATTGCTTCTGGGGCAATCGACATGGTCGTTGTCGATTCAGTTGCTGCATTGACCCCTAAGGCCGAGATTGATGGTGAGATTGGTGATTCATCAGTTGGACTACAAGCACGTATGATGTCACAAGCTTTGCGTAAGATGTCAGGTGCTATCCTCAAGACTGGTACCACAGCCATCTTCATTAACCAGTTGCGTGAAAAGATTGGTGTGATGTTTGGTAACCCAGAAACAACCCCTGGTGGTCGTGCACTAAAGTTCTATTCTTCAGTACGTTTAGACGTGCGTCGTAAGGGTGGCATTGATGCAACAAAAGCCGATGGTGATAACGTTAAATCTGTTGGAAATTTGACACGTATTAAAGTTGTTAAAAATAAAGTTGCTGCACCATTCCGTGAAGTAGAAGTCGAAATTCTATTTGGTAAAGGTATTTCAAAGACAGGTGAAATGATTGACTTAGCAGCCGATAAAGATATTATCAATAAAGCAGGCTCATGGTTTTCATATAAGGGTGAAAAAATTGGCCAGGGAAAGGTCAATGTTATCCGTTGGTTAGAAGAACCAGAACATAAAGCCATTTATGATGAGATCTATGATCAGGTCCGCTTGGCTTATATTGGTAGTCATGATGGGTCAGCAGACGCTCCTGAAACAGTTGCAGACGATGTACCATTAGATGACGATATACCATTAGATATTGAAGAAAAATAAACGCTAAATAGTCGGATATGTTAGGCATCAAGTCACCCAAGATGATGGGTGACTTGATGCCTTAAGTATGTCACAATTAGTTATTTCATCGGATGATAGTTACGAAAAATAGCTAGCTAATTATGTGAAAGTGGTGTAACATGGAAACACTAATTTTTTAATGGGGGAACCTAGTATGACGCCCTATGAGGTAGAACAAAAACGCTTAGATACTGTAATGACAAAAATACAGGATGCTAAGGTAACGAATAAATTACAACAACAAAATGCAATTGATAAAAAAGCTGATGTTGAATCAGGTTGGCAGGATGTCCGTTTCAAGTCGGCAACATATGGCAGTCTATTTGAAACAGCCATGTCGGTACGCCAACAACAACAAATGTTACAAGAACGTGAATTAGCCATGAACTCAGCAGAACATCAAGCGATTGTCTTAGATCGTTTGTCTGAACGGCCATATTTTGCCCGTATTGATGTCCAAGAAGCTGGTAGTGAAAAAGTTGATCAAATTTATATTGGCTTGGCATCATTTTCAGATGGTCCTGATAATTTTTTGATTTATGATTGGCGAGCACCTATCTCGTCACTTTATTATGATGGTGGATTGGGTAAAGTCAGTTATGAAACGCCAGACGGTAAACAAGATGCTGAAGTATCTTTGAAACGCCAATTTCAAATTGAAGATGGGACGATTGTGACTATTTTTGATACCGATGAAGCAGTTGGTGATCAAATGTTACTGAACGCGGTTGCTGGTGAATCAACAACGAAAATGAAATCAATCGTGACGACAATTCAAAAGGAACAAAACAAGATTATTCGCAATACAGCTGCTGAATTATTATTTGTGCAAGGTGCAGCTGGATCTGGTAAAACGTCTGCTGTTCTGCAACGAGTTGCTTATTTGTTATATCGTTATCGTGGACACTTAACTTCTGGTCAAGTGGTCCTATTTTCACCAAATCAATTATTTAATGATTATATCGATCAAGTCTTACCAGAATTGGGTGAGCAAAACATGGTGCAAATGACCTTTTATCAATACGCATCACGTCGTTTACCAAAATTAAAATTGGAAACACTGCAAGAACGTTTTGAATCACAACCAGCAGGTAGCCAAAAAACAATGATTGATTTCAAGGGCACGAGTGTCTATTTTCATGCGATGCAACAATATGCACAGACGTTGAATCATCATCATATTAAATTACGACCAATTAAGTTCCAGGGTAAAGAAATCATTAGTAAAGAAAAAATTGCGGCGATTTACTATTCATTTAATGATAATTATCGCTTAGGAAATCGGCTACAAGCGACTAAAGAGCAACTAATGAAGATATTGCAAGGCAAGGCAAGTCATGAAGTTCATGCAGACTGGGTCGAAAGTGAAGTACAAAATTTCAGTAAAGAGCAATATGACACGCTGCTACGTGATAAGCCACGTGAATTTGATTCTGATGAAGCAGAATATAAATTCATTGCCAAACAATTAGTCATGAAAGCTTTTACGCCAATTATTCGTGGTGTTAACCGTAATCATTTTATTAATATCAATGAACAATTTATTCATTTTCTAAAATCAGTCCCACAACTCATTGATTTAGCAGCATATGGTATTAGTCTGTCGGAATGGCAAGACGGTGTGAAATACACCGTATCTCAAATGCGTCAAGGCATTTTACCAATGGCAGATATGACACCCTATATGATGTTATTTGATTTAATCAAAGGTAGTCGTGGTGAACGAGATATTCGTTTTGTATTTATTGATGAGATTCAAGATTATACACCTTTCCAACTGGCATTCTTAAAGTTTAGCTTCCCTAAAGCACGTTTCACAATGCTAGGTGATTTAAATCAAGCCATCTTTACGAAAGAAAATGCAGTGAGTTTGCAAGATGAGTTAGCCCAATTATTTGATCCTCAAAAATCGGAATACATTGCGCTAACACAAACGTATCGATCAACACAGCAAATTACTGATTATTCAAAAGCTATCTTGTTGCATGGGGCTCAAATTGATGCCTTTGAGCGTGAAGGCGCATTACCAGTGGTTTCTGTGGTGTCTTCAATTGCCGCTATGGCAACTGAAGTAGTGACACAGTTAGCAAGTAACTTGGCAGCTAAAGAAACCACAGCCATTATTACGAAAACGTTAGCTGATGCCGAGACTGCCTATGCATTACTACGTGATAAAACGAATGTAACAATTATTCGTACGGAGAATCAGCGTTTGGTACCAGGTACGATTATTGTCCCAGCTTATTTAGCCAAAGGACTAGAGTTTGACGCTGTTATTATGTGGGATGCGTCCGCAAAGGTGTATCATGGAGATGATGAACGACAACTTGTCTATACGATTGCATCACGAGCAATGCATCAATTAACGGTGTTTGCCGTTCAAGAATTGACACCACTTTTGGCAAATGTGGCTGATAACTTATATGAGATGAGGTAATCTGCTATGGCGACAGCACCTTTGAACTTTGCTGTTTTTAATAGAGAAGATTGGCAACAATTAACCAGTAAATATATCGTTCCTGGCAAAATACAGATAACACCAGAGACGTTGCAAAATATCAAAGCCTATAATGATCGAATCGTTATGGCGGATGTATTTGATATCTATGGTCCGTTAGTGAGTTATATTAAATTACGGTATGACCAGTATCGGCGTAACATTACAGAACGGGCGCAATTTTTGGGTCGGCCGGCATCGCCAGGACCGTTTATTATTGGTATTGCTGGTTCAGTTGCGGTGGGAAAGTCCACAACGGCTCGCTTATTGCAATACATGTTACAGTCAGCCTTTACGGACAAACAAGTTGCACTAACAACGACTGATGGTTTTCTACTATCTAATGAGACACTTAAAGCACAAGGTATTTTTGATCGTAAGGGTTTTCCAGAATCATATGATATGCCAGCATTGCTATCCTTTATGAATGATTTAAAGGAAGGACAGCCTAAAGTACATTCACCACGTTATTCGCACGAAAAGTCAGATGTTTTAACGGGTGAATTTGAAGAGTTTCATAATCCAGATATTTTTATTATTGAAGGGATTAATACACTACAGTCAACAGTCAATACGCCAGTCTATATTTCTGATTTTTTTGATTTGTCAATCTATGTAGATGCACAAACGGAATTGATTGAGCAGTGGTACATTGATCGCTTTAAAGCATTGTTAGCAGCTGCTAAACAAGCAAATGATACGAATAACTTTTTCGCTAAATATACACAAATGCCATTGGCAGAAGCTGTGGCAGCGGCAGATGAAGTTTGGCAACAGGTTAATTTACCAAACTTGCAAGAGTTTATCTTACCCACCCGTGAACGGGCTGATTTAGTTTTACATAAACAGGCAAATCATGAAATCGACACGATTTGGTTAAGGAAATTTTAGAAATATTACTTTTCAACATGACGATAATGTAACAAAATAACTTAAAGGACAGAAACGAAAGCGTTTCTGTCCTTTATTTTTATGATTTAGGTTGTATTTTTAGGTAGGTTTAACGTTTTAATAAACTTAATAATTCCTTTATATATGCCAATTTGATAGGGGTTTCATTTATTATGTTACAAAAATATGTCTGTAAATCAGTAAATTGATGAGGCAATGCAATTTAATGTAATGCTTATGTAATTTGAAGAGCGCTCAAATTGGTAAACTATTAGTTGTTGTTGGGTGAGTGACCCAATCATATCACCTGAGTAGTCACAGGTATCAATTATACAGCAGATAAATTTCCAGTAGGAGTGTTATTAAATTTTATGAGTAAAGTGAAACAAACAGCCTTAGCAGTTGCCGGAGTTGCATCAGTATTCGTTGCCGGTACATCAATCGTTAATGCCGCCTCAACTTATACAGTTAAGGAAGGCGACACATTATCACAACTTGCAAATAAATTTAACATGACAGTTGATGATCTTGTTAAGACAAACAACTTAAAAGACGCGAACATGATTTTCGTTGATCAAAAGATTGAAGTGCCAAGTTCAGAAGACTTGGCAGAATCAGATGTTAATTCATCAGCAGATTCTTCAGCTAACGATGCTGCTTCTTTGGCAATGTCACAAGCTGCAACATCAGCTGCTGCTAGTTCAGCCGCTGCCGCAAGTTCTGCTGCCGCATCATCAGCTGCTGCCGCAAGTTCTGCTGCCGCATCATCAGCTGCCGCTCAAAAGGCTGCTGCTAGTGAAGCTGCAACTTCAGCTGTTGCGACACAACAAGCAGCAGCAACGACAACGACACAACAAGCAGCTACAACCACCACGACATCAGCATCAACAGCTGGTGGTTCAGTTAAGGCACAATTCTTAGCTAATGGTGGTACTGAAGCATTATGGGATTCAGTTGTGATGCCTGAATCAGGTGGTAATCCAAATGCTGTATCAGCAAATGGTTATCAAGGCCTTGGTCAAACAAAGCAAAGCTGGGGAACGGGTAGTGTTGCTAGCCAAACAGCAGGTATGGTTAACTACGCAACATCACGTTATGGTTCAATTGAAAACGCAACGGCCTTCCGCCAAGCAAATGGTTGGTGGTAAAAGTATTTCATTAAGCATGATAAAAGATTGAGATAGTTAAATATCTTGATCTTTTTTTATGGATTATTACTCATCTAACAATATGATAAAAAATAATTTTATGCGCATGTGAAAATATCACAAATGATGATTCACAGATTGGTATTAATTTGTAAGGGGTTTCATGATTGGTGATAGCAGATTATCACAAAATATGAAAATCATGTGTCATGATTAACAAAAAGCTGTTTGTGAACACAATTACAATGTTTGTTAAATTACTTAACAAAAACACTTGAAAAAAATGATTTGACGTTTTAGAATTAACAATTGTGATTAAAGATAAATTAATGGAGGAATAAAGATGGCAAACAGTAAAACTGCAACGCTTGATATGGACGGTAAGCCATTTAGCCGTTCTGCCATGGTTGCTGTATTATTAATTGGTACTTTTGCTGGTGTGTTGATGCAAACGTCATTGGGAACGGCAATTCCAACCCTAATGCATGATTTTGATATCTCGTTTGCGACAGCACAACAAGCAACAACATGGTTTTTGCTGGCGAATGGGGTTATGATGCCTGTATCGGCATTCTTGTCAACTCGTATTCGATCAAAGACCTTATATATTTTGGCGTATGCCTTACTAACACTTGGAATGGCGATGACTGCGTTTACACCTGCACAATCAGATATGTGGTGGATGTTCTTAGCGGGTCGTATTATTACCGCCGTTGCGGTTGGTATTACAATGCCTTTGATGCAAGTGGTGATGATTAATATTTACCCAGTTGAAGAGCGCGGGGCAGCCATGGGGCTAAATGGTATTGTTATCGCTTTAGCACCTGCTATTGGTCCAAGCCTTTCTGGTTGGATTTTGGAAAAAGATCATGTTTTCTTAGGATTAACAATTTCTGATTCATGGCGTACAATCTTTATTTTGCCATTGATTGTTGTTGTTATTGCATTTATTTTGTCATTCTTCTTCGTTAAGAATGTTTTGAAAACAAGTAAAATTAAGTTGGATGTTATCTCATTTATTCTGTCAATTGCTGGCTTTGGTGTCTTCCTTTGGGGCTTCACCAATGTGGCAACAGATGGTTGGGGTGATGTCAAAACAGTTATTACACCAATTATTGTGGGAATTGTTATTATTGCGTTGTTCATTTGGCGCCAACTTAAAATGGACGTGCCATTTATGGACGTACGTGTCTTTAAGAACAAGCAATTCTCATTGACCACCCTAGCAGTTATGATGGCGATGATGGCAATGATGGGTGTGCAAATGATGTTGCCAACATATTTGCAAAATGTCCATGGCATGTCAACATTGAATTCTGGATTAGTTTTGTTGCCAGGTGCATTACTCATGGGATTGATGGCACCGATTACTGGTCGTGCTTACGATCAAATTGGTGCAAAACGCTTGTCAATTATTGGTTTTTGCATTTTAGCATTGGGAACTTTCCCATTCATGTTCATTACGACAACAACACCAGGTGCATTTATCACGACGTTGTATGCGGTTAGAATGTTTGGTGTGGCAATGTCGATGATGCCATTAACGACAATGGCAATGTCTGTGTTGCCACCTGAAGAGGCTGCTCATGCGACTGCATCAAACAACACGGCTCGTCAAGTTGCTTCATCAGTTGTTGTGGCGCTGTTAACATCAGTGACGCAAAACATTATTACAAATAATGAACCGGGTAACGCTTTGAAGACGGCTAACCCACTACAATATGGTTCTGATCTTCTTGACGCTTCAATGAAGGGCTTCCGAGTTTCATTTGCACTCGGTTTTGTCTTTTCAATTATTGGTGTTATTTTGGCACTCTTCATTCGTAAGGGTAGGGTGATGCCATACGGGGTTACCAACCACGTCTCAGTTAAAAATGAACAGGAGGACTAGATTACATGATTATTATTGTTCTAGCAATATTTACAGTATTAACATACGTGTCATGGATTAACATTAAGCATGTACCGACACGTGTTGTAGCTGGTCTGATTTCATTTGTTTTGTTGGCAGCAACGGTCCTATTATTGACGGCAAACATGAATTCTCATTATGGGATGAAGAAAGTGACAACAACCACTGAAAAGACAATTTATTCAGCAGGTGGTTCAAAGTCACCAGCAGGGATGTTGATCACGCAACGTTTAGGAACTAAAGCTGACAACTATGTGTTGGTCTATGCTGACCGTGAAGATAGTAAAGCAACAGCCCATTTTGTACCTAATAAAAAGAAAATGACGGAAGCTGTTCACAAGCGAGCAACTTATAAGACAGCTGATGTGAATAAAGCCACAGTTAAGACAGTGACAACACGTTGGGAATGGCGCAATAATTTCTTTAAGTCAATGTTAGCTTTCGGTGGTGAAGGTCATTCATTAGTTAAGCAAACAACGACAGTGACAGTGCCAGATAAGACTTGGGTTGTTTTGAACGCAAAGCAAGCAAAGCAATTAACAGCCAAGCAAAAGGCTGCTAGCCAAAACAAAGCGGTTGCAGCAGCGACGCAAGCTAAAATGCGATCAGCTGTTCAAGCCAAGGTTGCTGCTTATATGAAAGCAAATCCAAAGGCGAGTGCCAATGACATTGCTGTGTACACAAAAACGGTCACTGCAGAAATGACAGCGAGTGCGATGAAGCAAATGTTACAATAGTACAAATAAAAACATTGATGATTTAATCGATAATTAATGATTAAGTTGTCAGTGTTTTTTTAATAGATTTTATGTGGCGGTATGAACGCTTTCGTAATAAGTTATCTGATAATAATATAAAATCTGTGTATCATTCAATCTAAACACGTGTTATACTTAAAGCATAGTTTGAAAGATTTTGTTTTATGTTTCTCGGAAATAAGGGCATCTTCGTTTTGGATTATTAATATTATGGCAAGATGCCAGGAGGTTTCAGACATGGAACAAGGAACAGTAAAGTGGTTTAACGCGGACAAAGGTTACGGATTTATTTCACGTGAGTCAGGGGACGATGTATTCGTACACTTCTCAGCAATCCAAACTGATGGCTTCAAGTCATTAGAAGAAGGTCAAGCTGTATCATTTGAAGTACAACAAGGTGACCGTGGTTTGCAAGCTGCTAACGTTACTAAGTTGTAATCAGTAGTCAGCTTAAACAATAATGAAGTCTGGGAGGGTTCTCCTAGGCTTTTTTATTTTGATAACGGGAGATTGCATCATGATAACATGGGAAAAAACGATCAAGTTACCTGCAGATCAGCCAGCGATTTCAATTAAAGAGCAATTAATCAGATGGCGTGTGCCACGTCGTATTCGCGGTAATTTTCGAATTGAACGACGGTTACTACATAATGGACGTTATCAACCAACGTCAACAATTTTAAAACCACATGATGAACTACACATGCGATGGTTGTCATCGGATTTTATCACACCTGATTCACACTATGTCCTTGATGATTCACGTAATCTAGATGTGTTGTTTGAGAATGATGACTTATTGGTTGTCAACAAAATGTTAGGCGTGAAGACGCATCCCAATTCACCAGGTGAAGACGGGACAATGATGAATTTTGCGCAGGCTTATTTGGCGCAACAAGGGAAAAATGCCTATATGGTGCACCGCTTAGATGGTCAAACGACTGGTGCGTTAATTATTGCCAAAGTACCTTATGTGGTGCCAATGTTAAATCAAATGCTCCATGATAAAGAGATTAAACGAACGTATCTAGCGTGGGTGGTGGGACATTTCGCTGAAACCCATGGCACGATCAATTTCGCCATTGGTGATCATCCAACCAATGACAGGTTAAGACAAGTGAATGGCGCTCATGCGAAAAATGCCGTGACGCACTGGACAGTCGTCAAAAGTCTCTATCAATATACGCTTGTGCGGTTAATATTAGAAACTGGTCGGACGCATCAAATTCGTCTGCATATGGCCGCCATTGGTCATCCGTTGATTGGGGATACTTTGTACAATCCGCAACCAATGAATGATAGATTGTTATTACATTCAGCTGCTGTACAATTACCGATTCCCTTTTCAAATGTTGTCAAATCGATTGGGGCGCCGTTACCGGCTGATTTTCCGGTGAATTTTAAGTAAATCGGCTGATTTATTAAGAAATTTAAAAGTTTTCCTATAATTTGTAATGATTTTGTTAAGAACTTTTGGTATTATTAAGGAACGTTAGGAATTAAACGAAAATTAAACACGCATAAACGCGTTATTACTAAAGGGGAAACTTCATCAATGCAAATTAAGTCACACAAGAAAATGTATAAAGCAGGTAAGCAATGGGTTGCAGTTGCAGTTGCAACAACCGCTGCCGGTGTTGCGTTTGTTGGCACAAATGAGTCTGCTTCTGCAGATGTATGGCAAGCAAATACGGTTGATCAAGTTGCATCACAAGTTGCAACAAACGGTGGGATGAATAATTATCAAATTCAATCTGGTGATACCGTTTGGGCATTAGCAATGGCAACGAATGATACCGTTGCAAATTTTGCAGCCACTAATGGGATTGCTAATCCAGATTTGATTATTAGTGGTCAACAATTTAATGGTAGTGCGGTTGTACCAACTTCATCTGCTGCCTCAGTTGCACCAACACAAACGGGTTATACACCAGCAAGTGATGAAGTTGTTGCCTCAGATGTTGCCGCTAGTCAAGCTGCTGCTTCTGAAGTGGCTGCTAGTCAAGCAGTTGCATCATCAGTCGCTGCTTCTGAAGCCTATGCTGCCTCAGTTGCTGCAAGTGTTGCGTCTTCTCAAGCTGCTGCTGCTTCAATGGCCGCTGCTGAATCAAACGCAACCGCTGCTAGTGAAGCTGCAGCAAAGGCAGCAGAATCAGCTGCAATCTCAGCCGCTGCCGAGTCAGCCGCAGCTGCCCAATCAGCATCATCGGCTGCTGCCGCTAATGCTTCTGCCATTGCTGCTTCAAACGCTGTGGCTAGTCAAGCGGTTGCGTCACAACAACAATCACAAACAGCCACGACATCAGCATCAACAACGACAGCTGGTAACGTGGACAACGCAACCTTTGCGGCACTGAAGGCAAAGCGTAGTGGTATGACAACAGAATGGTCGTCAGATTTGGCAGCACAGGCACAGGCACGTGCCCAACAAATTGCCAATAATGGTGGCTCAATTCCAAGTGAACACTGGAGTAATGCAAATGAAGTCATTTCAATCGGCTTTGGTGCGGGTTCATCTGTTGTTGATGCTTGGTATAACGAAACAAACATGACAACAGCATCTGGTACTGGTCACCGAGACTGGGAAATGCGTGCGAGTTCAACGCACTTTGGTTTTGCCCAAGTAGGTAATGTCATTGTCGGCGTATCTAATTAATAAAAAATAAAATGAGATTTGGATATTAACATCCAAATCTCATTTTTTCTTTGTGAATGTGACAATTAGGCCCAGTTTCCTTGACGGAAAACGGAAACAATTTGACCATCTTGGGTGATACCATCAATAGCCATATCAGCAGAACCAATCATGAAATCAACGTGAACCAGTGAATCATTTTGTCCTTTGGCTTGGCGTTCAGCAACAGATAATTGCGTACCATTTCTAATGTTTGATGGGTAGGCAGCACCGAGTGCCAAATGATCTGATGCATTTTCATCAATTAAAGTTGTATAGAAAACAATATTTGCTTTTGAAATTGGTGAATCGTGCGGTACCAATGATACTTCACCCAATGATGAAGCACCACGATCTGTTTTGATCAATTGTTTGAGTGTCTCTTGACCTGTACTAGCCTCGGCTTTTGTGACATGCCCCTCAGCAAAGGTTAGTTTAATATCAGTAATTAAGACACCTGCATATGACAGCGGTTTGGTTGCAGTGACTGTTCCGTGAATATTGCGGTAGTCAGGCGCTGTAAAGACTTCTTCAGTGGGCATATTTGGCACGAAACGATTGCCAGCCTTGCTATATGATTCGGCAGCTTCCCAAACATGATCTTCAGCGAGGCCAATCGTTAAATCGGTTTGTGCAGAATGATAGCGTAGTTCTCGGAAGTTTTGTTGATTTAACCAAGTTGCTTTTTCATTCAAGGTATTAATATGGT
Organism: Weissella sp. ESL1156; assembly: GCF_058505625.1. NCBI lineage: Bacteria > Bacillati > Bacillota > Bacilli > Lactobacillales > Lactobacillaceae > Weissella > Weissella sp. ESL1156. The sequence goes on from NZ_CP196372.1 coordinate 159,962, forward strand.
CTTGCCAATCCGCAATGACATCGTTATCTAAGGAAATCCGATTAATTTTAAAAATTTCTTGCCATAATTTATCTTGCGCCTCAGCTAGTGAAACGTCAGGAAAAACTTTGTGCGCCCATTCTGGACCAACTGCTGAGACAACTAACCAAGCGACATCATTATTCATTGTTGCTTGACGTACAGCAGCATTTGCCTGTTGGAAGGCTTGCTCATATAATGATACGCGGTCACTAGGCACATCGCTGTAACCATCTGGGTCGCTAGACACAATTGAAATTCGAGAGGTTTGATTGGCCATTAATGATTCGGCGCGCACAGATACCCAAGCAGGAATATTGGTTAGTGTTGCTTGATCAGCATGTTTTAGGAATTCACGTTGTAGAATAGCGTCTTGCCATTCAACGAGAACTTGATTAGCACCTAATTCATAAGCGGCAGCCATAATGCGATGAACAAGGTCCGCTTGATCAATTTCAGCGTAAATAATAATATCTTGTCCAGGTTTGACATTAATACCAACACGTGTAATCAAATCAGCATATTTATCTAGTAATTGGTCAAAATGTTTCATTGTCGTAATACTATCTCCGTTTTTTAAGTTAATTCTCATTTTACAGGAAACTGAGTCATGAATAAACCTTAGACACAAGATCAACGCAGTGATGACATAAATTGTTGGTTCAAACGATTCATGATATAATGCAACAAATACCGATTGAAGGAGGGTATCATGAGTCGAAAGCAAATTGCGTTATCAGTAATTGGACTCGTCATGATCATCATAGCCGGTTATTTAGCCATCATGTGGTTTAGTGATGATCACGCATACTCACGAGAATTGAACAAAGCGCGAGATGCGGTCGCAGTGCAAGATTGGGCAACAGCTAAGCGACACTATCAGGCATCTCGACAGGTCCATGTGTCAGTAGAAAATCGGACAGCTAATGAACAGTTAAATTATTTGGAACGGGCGGATGCAGCAATCAAGAAACAAAATTGGGCTTCAGCAAAGAATCTTTATCAGCGTGCGATTGATACGGATGGTGGCGTCGCATTACTAAAAAAAGCAGCTAAAACGAATCAACGTTTTGTAACTGCTAAACAAGATACCAGTAAGTACCAAGCATCTGTGTCATCATTACAAGCATCCGTTGATAAAAAAGATAGTGAGGTAAAAGAGCTTAAAAAACAAATGAGTGAAACTGATGCTTCTATTCAAGTGGTGCAAAATTCTGCGAGTCAAGCGGTTGCAGATGCTAAAGCAAATGCTGATGCAGCTAATAAACAAGCCTCTTCTGCATCATCAGCCTCACAAAAAGCAGCTGATGATGCCAAAAAAACATCAAGTAAAGATGATGATTAATAGATATAGCAATAAATGGTGTATCCTAATACCAAGGGGGTATCGATAATGGCAAGACAAACAGCAATTTTTGCGGGCGGTTGTTTCTGGTGCATGGTTGAACCGTTTGAAACATTACCGGGTATTGAAAAAGTGCGTTCAGGTTATACAGGTGGTACGGTACCTAATCCAACGTATGATGAGGTGGCTGCACATGTCACAGGTCATACGGAGGCTGTTAAAATATGGTTTGATGATGATGTCATTTCATATCAAGCATTGGTCGATTTATATTGGCAACTAGCAGATCCAACAGATGCCATGGGGCAGTTTGCGGATCGTGGGGATACCTACCGCCCCGTCATTTTTGTAAAAGACGACGTACAACGTCAAATTGCAACGGCATCAAAACAAGCACTAGATGAATCAGAACGCTTTGATCAACCAATTGTGACAGCGATTGCGGATGCACAACCATTTTATGATGCGGAAGAAGCGCATCAACAATTTTATAAGAAAAATCCATTACGTGAAATGTTAATGATGATACCACGTAAAAAGTATCAACAAAAATATTGGTCAGATAAGGAGGTGACAAAGCATGACAAAGTCTAGTCAAGCGGATTTACGCAAACAATTGACACCAGAACAATATGCGGTCACACAAGAAGCAGCCACTGAGACACCTTTTAATAATCAGTACGATGCCTGGTTTGAGGATGGGATTTATGTCGATATTGTGAGTGGTGAACCTTTATTTAGCTCACTAGATAAGTATGATGCTGGTTGTGGGTGGCCGTCATTTACCAAGCCCATTGAGAAAAAAGCAGTAAAACGACATCTTGATACGTCACATGGGATGTATCGAACTGAGGTGCGATCAACTGAAGCAAATTCACATTTGGGACATGTTTTTACGGATGGTCCAGCTGCACAGGGTGGTTTACGGTATTGTATGAATTCAGCAGCGATGAAATTTATTCCAGTTGCTGAATTAGCAAACCAAGGTTACGCAGCATATGAATCATTATTTAAAACTGAATAATAATTTAGTTATATCGGTGACTAACAAAAAAGCCACTTTCATGGTCAGAAACATGAAGGTGGTTTTTCAGAACTAATAAATGTTGAAAGTGGGGGCATTTCAAGATGAAGGAGTTATTACTAGCTGTTCAACCATTAACCGAACAAGAGACAGATCAGTTAACTGAAAAAAACATTGGCGTTGTCACACCAGCAACGATGACAGATCAGCAATTATCACAAGTAACAATTAGTTATGGTTGGTCGCCTGATTTAGGTAAAAAAATCTTAGCCAAGCCAGCGAATCAATTACGCTGGGTACAATATCAAGGTGCCGGTGTGGACGCATTACCATTAAAGACATTTGCAAAACGTCATATTTTGGTGACCAATGCGAGTGGTGTGAAAGCAGCCCAGATTGCCCAAACAGCGGTGAGTTATTTAATGCATTTTGCACGAGGCTTACATGTTTATCAAGATCGTCATGTTTGGCGTGAATATGAAGATCAATACACTTTAGATGAATTGCCAACGGTTATCTTTGGGACTGGTAAGATCGGTCAAAAAATTGCAGAATATTTATCACCATATGGTATGCCCATCTATGGTGTGAATTCATCAGGACACCAAGTGGCTGGTTTTGATAAGGTCTTTGCTTTAAATGATTTATTATCGGTTTGGCCTGATGGGATTCAAGTCATTATTAATACGCTACCAGACACGCCAGCAACGCACCGCTTTTTTAATGCGCAAAATCATAAAATATGGGGTGAATTATTTTTGCTTGTTAATGTGGGACGTGGTGGTACTGTTGATGAAAAGGAATTGATTGCATCGTTACAATCTGGTCGTATTCGTTATGCTGCTTTGGATGTGACAACGGTTGAACCGTTGCCAGAAGATTCAATGTTATGGCAGCAGCGTAATTTGTTGTTGACCCAACATACATCGTGGGCAAACCATACTTATCCAGAACGAAGGTCGGGGGATGTCTTTGGTATTTTACTCGCCAATTTACCCGCTTACTTAAATCAAAAGCCATTAGTAGAAAATGTTGTTGATCTCACAAAGGGTTATTAATGTCTGACTTATTTTTTTACGTAAATTGAAAAATTAGCGAATTAACGACGAACAATACAGGTATCATGTGTGTATGACTAATTTAAGTGGAGAGAGTGGACAAAATGGATTGGTTACTTTCAAAAAAAGATGAAGAACGATTAGCATTACATAGATATTTAATTACCCACCAAAGCAAAACATTCCTAATTAAGGATTTAATAGCTGCAACGGGGTGGTCACGCTACCGTGTCTTGCAAGCATTACAACAGCTAAATGCTGATTATCAGGAGATGAATAAGTCAACACAGACCTTTATTGATGTATCAGATGCAAATCGGACAATGACTTTACAAGATTTGCAATTAGTTAGTGTGGCAGCTTTGAAGGGCTTTTATTTACGACAATCGTTAAAATTTGAATTATTATTAGATGTTTTTTTAGAAGATGTACACTCTAATGAAACGATTGCATTTCGTCATTCTTCAAGTACGACGGTAGTACGTATGACCAAGGAAGAAATGCGGCTACATTTAAAACAATACCAAATAGATATTTCTGACAACTATCAGTTAATTGGTGACGAGCAACGCATTCGCACATTAATGATTGAGTTGATTTATTTAGTGTACGCGAATCAACCATTACCGTTTTCGGCTGATACAAAACAATATACGCAACAGGTACAACAAGAATTGGTGCCGCTGTTGACAACTCGGGCAACAATTAAGCGTATTTTAGAAATTACCATTGGTGTTTGGTATACGCGTTTTATGGCGGGTCACCAGATTCAAGCGACTGAAGACAATTTACTAAAACCAACAGCAGAGTTACATCCCGCAGCGCAAGAGTTGATTAATAAGTTTTGCACTTATTTGAAGGTTCGTTCAGAAGTTGGTAAAACAATGTTAGATACTGAGCTGCGTTATGGTGTTGCTGTTTGTTATGCTTTGGGAATTGTGCCCACAGCAGATTATTTATCAGATTTAACGCTGCATAATCAGACAAAAATTAATCAGGTGATCAATCAGATAACAGTGGCATATCAAGATTTTTTTGGTCAAGATATGTTGCCGCGCCAGGAATTGATGACATTAATTGGACCATTGCTGATTCGCGTACAGTATTTTCCACCCTATGACATGGGAACGACCTATGATTTGGATTTTCAGAGCAAGGCCTATCCGATTCATACGGCTTTTACAAAGCGCATTATCAGTGAACTAGTAGCCGTGTTTCAGTATAGTGAAGATGATTTGCTAGCAATGATGTTCAGTCCCTTACTGAACGCCTTTATCAAAGCATTACCTGTGAATGATATTTTACCTGTCATCACGATTACAATTGATTTAATTGGTATGTCAGCCCTAGAAGACTATCTTAAGCAGATGGTCATGCAATGGCATGCTTTAAATATCGTACTTACCCATGAATTTACAGATCAGACAGATATTTATTTGTCTAACGTCACGCTCAGCCAAGAAGTCCCAGGGTTTGCTTGGCATGCCATTCCGGAGTGGTCAGAACGATTAGCTTTACGACAATTGATTGTTGATTTAACATTGCAACGGTTTAATGAAATTTAATATTTAAGTGTGAATAGTGGTCATTTACAGCCTTTTTTGTTACAATTCTGTTATAAAGTTATTACTTATTTTACTAAGTAATTGACTTTCTGTTGGGGGGAGTATCAATAGGAGGGGTAGATCATGAACAAGACAGTTGTAGCCGGTGCTGCAGTCGTTGTGGTTGTGGCAGCCACTGGTGGCACGTATGCCGTATTACATACGCCGAAACGCCAATTTGAAACAAACTTAACCAAGCTTTCAAAGAGTGATGATAATATTGCGAACTTTAGCGCAAAAACTAGTGGTGATGCAGATGCAACGTCAAGCGTTAAGGGTAAAATCAAAATTGATGCGAAAGATAAAAATAAAATGGATATGGTCTTGACATTAAATGATAAAAAGAAGTCACAGACCATGCGCATTAAGGCCAATAAATACACGGCTTACATTTCAGCAGCCTTTTTGAAGAGTTCTTATCAGGCGTATGGGTTAAATGGTATGTCTAAAGTATTGCAGTCAGTTGATCATTATTGGCTTCGTGCTTCAGATGTCGATTCATCATACAAAAATGTTAAGACGTCCCAAGTACGTTCAGACACTGATAAAACAGTGGCCTGGTTTAAAAACCTAGATGGTAATAAGTTTAAGAAAGTCGCAGATGGCTATCAAGTTAAGCTGAATAAAGCTGATTTAAAGAGCCTCATGACGACCATTGCTAAAACAAAATCTGGTAAAGAAATCACGAAATCAGAGTGGCGAGAGGCGAAGTCTTCATTGAACGATGTTAAGCATTTGAAGTTTAATATGACATTGGGTGACAAGGGCCGGTTGATGAAAATGGACTTCTCAGGTAAAGAAGATGGTGAAGTGGGGCGGATAAATTTCAAAACGACAACCAAGCGTGATGATAATTACCGTATGAAGATGCCAGCTAAGAAGAATATTAAGTCAACGTCACAATTGACGACGATCGTACAAGATAAGATGATGGATTATTATTCTGGCAAGTATGGTAGTGACGATAGTTCAATCTATGGTTCGTATGGCGATGATGATTCAAGTGGTAGTTCATCTTCTTCAGGTAGTAGCCAGTCATCAACCGCAACGATTTAATGGTTAGAGATAGAAAGGAAAATGTTTTGTCAGAAAAAGTATTAGTTGTTACCTCAGAAGCAATTGCTGGATATCATGTCGTTGAAACCTTCGGTGAAGTGTTTGGGCTAACGACCCGTTCACGTAACGTCATTTCATCGTTTGGTCAATCACTGAAAACAATTGTGGGTGGTGAAATTAAAGGTTATACGAAATTACAAGATACTGCACGAGATGATGCAATCGACCGTTTACGGACAGCTGCAGCAAAAATGGGTGCCAATGCTGTTATCATGATGCGTTTTGATTCATCATCAGGCACTATTGGTGATTCAGTCGCTGCTTACGGTACGGCTGTTCGTATTGAAAAAGATAGCGATGACTAATCTGGTAGATTAGCCATCAGTACGAAATAACGTAGAACCAAAAATTGAAAAATATTATATCCTAACTGAAGCACAATGTTGTGTTTCAGTTTTTTTGTATAAAAAAGATAAAAATGCTGGTATCAGGCACTGTATCAGTTGCGGATTGCACTAAATTGATATAAACTAAAAATATTCGAGACATGATGTCTTATTTTTTGTAAATATAAAAAATAAGACGATACAAAAAAGTAGTCAATTTAATCATTTCATAATGGTTAATCAAGGTTAATGGGCATAACTAAAAAGTGATGGGGAATGGAGTCATACCATGGACAAAGATTTAAAATATTTGACTGTACATGATGTACAGAAAATCATGTTAGAAATTTTGTCTGATATGGTGAAATATTTTAATGAACATGATTATCATTATGTTTAAACGGGTGGTAGTGCTTTGGACGCAGTACGTCATCATGGCTTTATACCATGGGATGATGGGATGCGGATGTAGCATTACCAAGAGATGAATATGAACGTTTTATTCAGGAATATCAACCGACCAATAAACGGTATGAGCTGTTGACCCCAACGAATACACACGACTGGTTATATGCCTATGCCCGAGTGAGTGATACACAAACTCAGGCAAATGGTAAGTGGGCTGTCGTCCATAACGGTGTCTACGTTGATGTTTTTCCAATTGATGCCATACCAAGAACTTCATTCGGGCAGCGAATAGCTTATTACCGAATGAAGTATCTCGATGTGATGCGTAACTCTACGCGACGAATAGCGATTTCAAAACATGAACCTGGGTGGTGGGTAAAGCCATTGATCATCAAGTACGCGCAACGACATGCAATTACCTGGTGGGTGCATAAAATGGATGTATTGGCACGGCAAATGAACCGACATTATGCGGGTAAATCAAATATGTATAGTCTGTATATTGTGCAGGGACTGAATAAAACGCGAGAAAATTTTTCGTTGATGATTTACCAAAATCGTCAGTCAGTTAAGTTTGAAAATCTAGATGTTTACATTCCTGCCGATAGTGAGCACTACCTCACACAGATCTATGGCGATTGGCAACAGTTACCAGCAAAACGCAAACGAAAAACACACGCTCGTTTCTATTATAAAGGAGTAGAAGTACATGATTAGCTTATACATACTACTCATAGCTAGTGTTGTTGCAATCTTTGGCTTAATTGTGACAATTTTTTCATATATTAAGAAAGTAGATCGTTCTAAGCGAATGGGACATTTCTTCCTAGTGTTTGGTGTCATTGTTGCAGTGATTGCTGGTTTTTCAATGAACAAGGAAAAGAAAGCTCATCAAGCAGTGGTGGCACACCAAGAAAAGTTGCAAGCTGAACAAATTTATGAAGCTGGACTTGTCCATATAAATGATAAGCAGGTGCGTATTAAAAACGGTCAAGCAAAAGTGACCATTCACGTGTCGGCAAATACAAAAATAAAAATACATAGTAGTCATAAACAACTACATAACTTAGACTACAAGCCAATTAAAGAGAAAAAAGATATACGAGTCACTTTTGTGATGCCTGGTGAATATACTGTCACGGCAACCCGTGGTCAAAATAAGGTTGTGAAACATATTACGGTATTGAAGAGTAATCATAAAAAGGTGACTGCTTCTTCAAGCTCATCATCTAGTGAAGTTGTCTCTGAAACATCCGACGATACAGCTGCGTTAGATACAGCCGTTGAAGACACCAGTTCAGAAACAGTGGTTGAATCAGATGTGACAGAAAGTGATACGACGGACACAACGGTGACGGACGTGACACCGTCAACGGATTATCAACCAGTTTGGACACCATCAACTGATACAACAACGACCGATGGTAGCACAACTGGAACAACTCAAGATAGTGGCACGACTGACACACAAACATCGGCTGATAGTGCCACAACTGATACAACCTCAGTACCGGATGAACAAAGTGATACGACTGGTAATATTGGAGAATGAAGATAGGTTAGAAAATGGCTGAGAAAAAATTAACGGTCGTTGCAAATCATGTGACCAACCGATTTGATTTGGCAGAACGACAATCAGATAAAGTAAAAGCTGTCTTTAAATTCTGGGGTAAAGGTATTCCTAATTTTTGGGCAGTCAAAGGGGTATCTTTTGAGGCGCATGCTGGGGAAACAATCGGGGTGATTGGAACCAACGGGTCTGGTAAGTCGACCTTATTGGAGATGGTGGCCGAGTTAACGCAACCAACGAGTGGTCAGATGACGATTAACGGCTCGACTTCCATTATTGCAATTGGTGCTGGTATGCGCCCTCAATTAACTGGGCGGACCAATATCCTTTTAAAAGCCTTGATACAAGGAATGACAGAAAAAGAAATTGAAGCCAAGATGGATGATATCATTGAGTTTTCTGAACTGGGTGATTTTATTGATCAACCGGTTAAATCTTATTGGCATAATTCGGATATAACGAAAAAAGGGTTCTTCAAGATCAATCTGTTAGTAAAAAAGCTGTATTTTTGACTAATTATCAAAGACAAGATTTTTTAGAAAAGGCAAGAGTCATTGCTAATGAATCTTTAGAAACGGTGGTAATAGATAATTTTCTAGAATTACCAAATATTTTAGTAGACAGGAGTAATGATGAATATGTTCGAATATTATTTATTGGGAGATTGGCTCCGGAGAAGAATGTAGATAAAGTAATTCGTTCATTTTATGAGTATAATAAAAATCATAATAAATCATATTTGACTATAATAGGTGAAGGACCTTCAATGTCTGATTTAAAAAAATTGGCAATTAACTTAAATATAGAGAGTAATGTTATTTTTACTGGTAATATTTTGGCACCTTATAATTCAAAGTTTACTCAAACTGTTGATGTTGCATTGCTTACACCAAATAAAGAGGCTTATGGACTAGTTTTCCCGGAGTTAATTTCTCGTGGTATACCTGTTGTTACAATTGATGCTCCTTATGGTCCTAGAAATTGGATTAATAATAATGGTATACTGTTACCTTATGAAGCAAGCTTTGAAGATATTGGAGATGCAATTAATCATGTTTTGCAAATGAAACTTTCACCTAAACGGATTGCTTCATCAATTAATATTTAAAATATAAATACTATTGTTATAAAAAAGTTGATATAATTAATTGATATTTAATATAAATACATGCAAATGAACATAAGCCTTTTACTTTAGAATTTGATTTAAAAATAAAGAATTTAAATCAATTTGACAGTCACCGAACCTTTTTTGCAATGAGAACATTTAATAAAACTAATCAGTTTTCACAAATTAAAATTATGAAAACCATATGCAGTACTATTAATTTGTTTAGTACTACGATTGATGCCTTCCATGCGACCATTTGAGTAGTTGTTTAGGAAGGCGTTTTTAATACCTTTTAAATTCTTTTTACAGCTAGTAATAAATGAGTCCATTGCAGAATAGTTGAATTCATAGTTTTCTAAAATTGACTGAAAATCATCAAATGTCTGATGACGTTGTGAGTTTAAAACAGCTTGATAAACTTCATACGTTTGTTTGAAATTGGGAGAACTATTGAATACCAATTGTAAATCATCTTGTGGGTACATAAATTCATTAATCCTGCTAAACCAGCGTGTTTGTTGAAAATTCAAACGATTTTTGTTTGTAATAAAGAAACGCTAGTTTGCTTTTAGCAGTTTATAGAGGTGACTTTTATGATTGAGCAAGCTACGTTGTAAATTAATACGTGTAGTTTGAACAGCTTTTAAAGCCAGTTGAATAATGAGGGCATAATTAGATGTATTTCTTTTGAAATCATGATTAATACATTTTGTCAAAAACAAAACTTCAATTAAATGATCCATACTAACCGGTCATAGGAAAGCGGATTAACTTACCTCTAGACAAATTAAATACTGATAATGGTGTTTTTAGAGTATGATTAACTATAATCGAGCATGAGAAAGATAGTCATTTCAGAGATGACAAAAAATTCGATAAGATTAATTAGTAAGTATAAAAATGTGATGGCATAATGCGATACACAACGGGGGATACACAATGGCACATTTAGAAGTGGCTTATTACTCACAAGTTCTTGGGATGGATCGGACCATGAATGTGATTTTACCTGAATTATCTGATCACAATCCAACCTGGACAGCTAAAACATTGCAGGATATACCAGTCCTTTATTTATTACATGGTATGTCAGGTGACCAATCTACTTGGCAACGAAGAACGAGTATTGAAAGATTGATTAGACAAACGCCACTTGCAGTGGTTATGCCTTCAACGGATTTAGCATGGTATACAAATACAACATACGGTCTAAGATATTTTGATGCACTTGCACATGAATTACCTGAAAAAGTTGCGCAGTTTTTCCCACAGTTATCAACAAAAAGATCAAAAAATTTTGTCGTTGGTTTATCTATGGGCGGGTATGGTGCATTTAAAATGGCTTTTGCGACAGATAAATTTAGTTATGCAGCGTCACTTTCTGGTGCATTGATTGGTCAAACAAATGAACTTGCAAGCTTAGGTAATCAAGCGTATTGGCAAGGAATCTTTGGTGACTTAAATAATTTCGTTGGTTCGGAAAATGATATTTTGAATTTAGCAGTCCAATGTCAAAATCATCCCAAACTATATGCTTGGATTGGTGAACAAGACTCGTTTAAACAACTTAATGACACTGCTGTGGCAACGTTGCAAAAATTATCTTATGATATCACGTATGAGACTGCGCCAGGGAGGCATGAATGGTATTACTGGGACAAACAAATTGAACGTGTGTTAGAGTGGTTGCCAATCAATTATGTACAAGAAGAAAGATTATCTTAATAGCAAACCAACCGTGCTATTCGCGAACCAAGCCGATGTTATCACTGTTTATTGGGATACATTGATAAGCTTTGACAAAAGCGTTGACAACGCTTACATGACAATTTATACTCTTATGTATAGATGAGTGTGTTACTAATTCGATTAGGCATAAACCCATAACTTACTTGTATAAGGTGGCCAATTATACAGGTAAATTGTGGGTTATTTTCATTTATAGCGTTATTAACAATAACACGACAATAAATATGGAGACCGTGAAGTAGCAATGAAGTTTATTAAAAATTTTAATAACAACGCGGCCTTAGTAACTGGTGAATTTGATGTTGAATGGGTTGTTGTTGGTAATGGTGTTGGTTTTGGTAAAAAAGTTGGTGATGAGATTGATGAATCAAAGGTGACGCATCGTTTTGTTGCTGCTGATAAAACAGAGTCGTTATTGGATGGCATTGCCAATGTATCACCTGAAACGTTAACGTTGACAAAAGAAGTTGTGCATCTTGTTGAAGCACGACAGGGGACAACCTTTAATGATTACGGTTATTTAATATTAATTGATCACATTGATTTTGCTTTACAACGTGCACATAAAGGTATTGATATGACAAATGGCACATCAGACTGGGAGGTGCGCAAGTTATTTCCACAACAATATCAAATCGCAAAAGAAGTGACACAATTAATGGAGAAACGAACTGGGTTAACCTTTGGCAGTAATGAAGCTGTTTACCTAACCTATCATTTGTTGAATACGGAAACTGATAATACGGATTTGCAAGATACCATGCGGATTACAAAAATAATTGGTGCGATTGTTGATATTGTACAATATCAGTTTGGCATGCAACTAGATCAGGATTCATTTAATTTTGATCGCTTTGTGACCCATTTACGGTTATTTATTATTCGACATATGAGACAAATCACTGATGAGGGTGATGCATTAGATCCAGCTTTATTGAAACTAATGCAAGCAAAATATGCGGATGCTTACGCCACGGTTGAAAAAATCGGTAAGTATCTTGATAAGACTGAAAACTGGCAGTTAAAACCAGATGATAAACTATATTTGACGTTACATATTTGGCGAGTCACACATCGTCAACAAAGTACGCCAAGTTAAATCATATTTAATATTTTATAGCGTGTTACTAGTGATAGGCATTAGCTCAAAGATATTAAAAAACAAAGCAAGCGTTCACTTGTCGTGTTTTTTGGTAACTTTGAGCATTTTTTATTGAAAAATGAGGATGTTTCAATGGCATACGAGGAATTAAGTAAGAATATCATTGCAGATATTGGTGGTAAGGAAAATGTACAAAGTGTTGTACACTGTACCACACGGTTGCGTTTTAAATTAAAAGATGAATCAAAAGCAGCTGATGAAAAAATTAAGCATTTAGACGGCGTAATTACAGTCGTCAAATCAGGCGGTCAATATCAAGTCGTGATTGGTAATCATGTGGCAGATGTTTATGAGACGTTAATCAAAGAAGGGGGCTTTGCTGATGGTGGTACAGTCCCCGATGATGAAGAAACCAGCGATATGAGCGTGATGGATCGCTTTATTGATTTAATTTCTGGTATTTTCAATCCAATTCTTGGTCCGCTTTGCGCGGCTGGAATGATTAAAGGGTTTGATGCTTTATTTGCTGCTTTAGGCTGGTTAAGTACTAGTTCAGGAACCTATCGTATATTGTATGCAATTGGTGATGGCTTTTTCTATTTCTTACCAGTGATGTTAGGTATTTCAGCAGCTAAAAAGTTTAAAGTAGATGAATATATTGGTGCCTTGATTGGGGCAGCCTTGGTGTATCCCGATATTGTTGGAATTATGAATAGCAAAACAACATTGTATACACTATTTTCTGGCTCATTTTTGGCATCACCGGTGCATATCACTTTCTTAAAATTACCAGTTATTATGATGAATTATACATCATCAGTGATTCCAATTATTTTGGCATGTTGGTTTGCTTCTAAGGTACAAAAAGTTGCTAAACGCTATATTCCAACGGTTGTTAAGACCTTCTTAGTACCACTAGCAATCTTATTAGTAACAGTGCCAGTCACATTTTTGATTATTGGACCAGTGGCAACTTGGTTAAGTAATGGTATTTCTGCATTAGTTGTCGCAATTTATAACTTCAGTCCCGTCCTAGCGGGTGTACTGATGGGTGCTTTCTGGCAAGTGTTTGTTATTTTTGGTGTTCACTGGGGCTTTGTGGCTGTCATGATGGCCAATATTGCTGCAACAGGTTTTGATCCGTTGGTAGCACTATCATTAGCGGCCTCATTTGCACAAACTGGTGTTGTGGGTGCCATGATTATGCAGACTAAGAGTGCAAAAACACGTGCCATTGCTATTCCAGCATTTGTATCAGGTATTTTCGGGGTAACTGAACCTGCGATTTATGGATTGACGTTGCCGCGTAAGCGACCATTTATTCTGAGTTGTATTGCTTCAGGTATTGGTGGTGGTATGATTGGTTGGTTTGGGACCAAGTTGTTTATGATGGCTGGCATGGGCATTTTTTCAATTCCTGGTGCGATTGGAAAAGGTGGTATGAACATGTCTGTTTGGGGCTTGATTATTGCCATGATTGTTGCAACGATCCTTGGTTTTCTATTACAACTACTGTTTGGTAAGCAAAGTGTCGATGCTGAAGAAGTGACAACGGAAAATGATACGACCACTGCATCAGAACAAGCAGTGTCAACCAAAAAGGTGACGACAACGTTACTAGCACCATTAACTGGTGACGTTGTACCTTTGCAAGATATAAAAGATGAAGTTTTTGCTTCAGGTTCAATGGGACAAGGTGTGGCAATCCAACCAACAAAGGGTGAAGTTGTTGCACCAGCAGATGGTGAAATCATGTTGGTCTTTCCGACTGGTCATGCTGTTGGTATGAGAACAGCTGATGGTGCTGAGGTACTGATCCATATTGGGATGGATACTGTCGCACTAGATGGTCAAGGTTTCCAGATTCATGTTGAAAAAGGACAACACGTGCAAGCTGGTGAGGTGTTAGTTAACTTTGATATGGCATTTATTCAGGAAAAGGGTTACGAGATAACCACACCAATCATTGTTACGAATTCAACGGATTATCAGGCGGTTAATGTTTTGGTAGCGGGTTCAGTAACAGAACAAACGCCATTATTGTCATTAGAAGTTTAATTGATTAAGCGAGGAGAAATAAAATGTATTCAAAGAATGTTCCAACAGGATTTAAAGATGGTTTTTTGTGGGGTGGTGCAACTGCTGCCAACCAAATTGAGGGTGCCTTTAATGTTGATGGTAAGGGGATTACCACAGCAGAAGTTGTTAAAAAAGCTGAGGATCGTCGTAACTCAATGGCGATGAATGAAGTGACTAAGGAATCATTAGCGGAAGCCATTGCTGATCCTTCTGATACGCATTATCCAAAACGTCGGGGGAATGATTTTTATCATCGTTATCAAGAAGATATTAAGTTAATGGCAGAAATGGGCTTTAAAGCTTTCCGAATGTCGATTGCCTGGGGCAGAATTTTCCCAAATGGTGACGATGCCGAACCTAATGCAGCTGGGCTAGCTTTTTATGATCGTGTTTTCGACGAATGTGCCAAGTACGGTATTGAACCGGTGGTCACGTTATCACATTATGAGATGCCCATTGCATTAACGATGAAGCAAAATGGGTGGGCCAGCCGACAAACAATTGCTGCGTTTACAAAGTATACAGAAACTGTGTTCAAGCGTTATCAACATAAGGTAAAGTACTGGATGACGTTTAATGAAATTAATGCGGGTACTTGGGGCTTTAACGCAACGGGTGCGTTAGAAGATGGCTTAACTGAAGATGAAAAAATACAATTACATTATCAAGCTTTACATCATCAATTTGTTGCAAGTGCCATCGCTGTAAAACAAATTCATGAAATTGACCCAGATGCACAAATTGGTTGCATGTTAGCTCGCATGCAAAACTATCCCAATACACCAAATCCAGCGGATGTTTTAGAAACCCAAAAGCAAGATGAAATGAATTTGTTCTTTACTGACGTGCAAGTGCGTGGTGAGTATCCCGAATTTATGAATCGCTATTTTGCTGATCATCATGTCGTGATTGATATGGCTGCTGGTGATGAAGACTTGTTGCGTGAAGGAACTGTCGATTACCTATCATTTAGTTATTATATGTCAATGGTTGCTTCAGCTGATACAGATTTTGAAAAGACAAGTGGTAACTTAACATTTGGAGGCAAGAATCCTTATTTGGCATCAAGTGACTGGGGTTGGCAAATCGATCCTGTTGGTTTGCGTATTACATTAAACGAATTCTGGAGTCGTTACCATGTCCCATTGTTTGTTGTTGAGAATGGTCTAGGAGCACAAGATGAGATTGCTGCAGATGGACACATTCATGATGATTATCGCATTGATTATTTACGTCAACACATCATGCAAATGAAAGAAGCCGTTAAAGATGGCGTTGATTTGATGGGGTACACAACATGGGGACCAATCGACTTAATTAGTGCAGGCACTTCAGAGATGTCAAAGCGCTATGGTTTTGTCTATGTTGATCAAGATGATGCAGGACATGGTACGCTAGATCGAATGCCAAAAGATTCATTTTATTGGTACAAGCAAGTTATTGCGACAAATGGTGCGCAGCTTGATTAGTTGATTGTTTTTTAAATAATGTTGAACGGTTCGTGAGTCACTGGCTTCATGAGCCGTTTTTTGTGCTAATATCGTGGCTTATTAAAATGAGATATGAATAAGTTCTTACTATATAAATAGTGCCTTTTTATGTATGGCGAACAGCTGCAAGGTTGTTTTATGATATACTAAAATTAGTTAATTGGGGGCTATTTTTAATGAAACAAAATAAACAAAAGACAACAATTGTTAAGCAGCCTAAAAAAATGAAGCATTCTTGTTATTGGGGGAGTGTTTTATGGTTATTGGGTATTGTTGGCAGAAATCTTATTCATCGGCAACAGACAAAACAGTTGGTGATAAATGATGTTTTTACAGTTAGTAAGAAAATCCAAATCTCACGGAACAGGGCATTGGAACCTGGTGTTAACTATTTTGTTTGTGATGTTGATCGCATGACCTATACGTTGATGATGCTTGATCGTGCAGATTATTCGCCATTTCAAGTCACTAAAAAGGCTGTGAAAAAGGCCTTGATTCGGAAAGACCTTTGATAAAGGGTCTGCGCAAATTTGACTAATCATGATGAGATAATGAAATGATTTGAAAGAAAGGCTGAGACATAAGTCGTTATGATCAGCTGAAAAAGGCGCTAATCTATCAATTTTGATTGGTAGATTTAGCGCCTTTAAATGTTTTCCAAAAGACTGAAGTCGATTGTAACACCCTCATTTTTGTTATGAAGCGTCATTAGTAATGCTTGTGATAGAGTGTGATAAAATGAGAAAGATATTTATTAGCATTATTTGTGAGGTGATGGCAACAAGATATGAAATTTTTAAAGTATGCATTCATTCTAATTTTTGTCTGTACATTGAGTGTTGATGTGCCAATGCCTATTGTTCATGGACAAACAAATGCATTAGATCATATTAATTTAAAGCAAAATGTACAATTACAAGTTGGTAGTAACCAAGTTAAAGGGGCGATTTTGGATTCACAAATAGATCGCACAACAGCATATACGCTAGTAATAAAGAGTAAACAAGAACAATTATTAAAAAAAGTGATTATTTTGAATCAATCATTTACGGCAACCTTAGTCGAAAGTTAAACAAGCACGATCAAATAACGATACAGTTACAGAATAAATCTGGGCAGGTGGTGACGAAAACTGTCTCGATGACACTTGCAAAATGGCAAGTATTGGGTAAACCATCATTAAAAATTAAGATGGCTAATTGGTCAAATGTTTTTCAAAATAGTTGTGTGGCATTAAAAAAATATCGCGTTGTCCAAGCGCCCAAAACAGGTTTGTCTTATCTAAAAAAGCCGACGTACATATCAGCAAAAAATAAATTATCAGTTATTCGGGCGAATAAACAATCTGTTGATCCAATTGCTGGTTACCAAACAGCGTTGCTTTTGCCCACTATTTCAACAAGATTAGTCAATTGGCAGTTACCACAAGGAAGTGTCATGCATGGTCATTATTTGTATGTCATGTATGGATCGCAACAACATAAGAGTTATGGTCGGATCGTCCGCTACGATATTCAAAAATTAAAGGCGTTACATGTTTGGTAATCAAGCAGTGACGATGATTTACGTCAATTAGAAAACAGAATTAATAATCATTATTTTGCCACAAATCATGATGAACAATTAATACAAAGCGTCAAAATTGGACCAGAGTTTTATATGGGACATGGACAAGCGATTGCATATAATGCGCAAGATCATCATATATGGCTTGTGGCTTTAGCACGGCACTCAAGACAACAGCAATTGATTGATACATTGTATCCTACTGATCAACATAAATTTATATTTAGAGATATTAAAAACAAGCAATCATTTCATGGTGAACAAAATTTGAGTATTGATGCAGATGGTAATGTTGCCGTGGTTACAATGATTTCTAAGCAAACGAAACATTCATTGACTGCAAAAAATATCCAAGTGGGAGATGTCATGTTATACCATGGGAATATTAGGCATGGTCAGTTAAGAATGAGGGCATCGCAAACAATTATTCGCCAAAAGCCAGGTTATTTTGGGCAATTTTTATCTGTCAATCAACAAACGGATCAACTATTTTATTTGACTGATGGTGCTTATTATGCGATACCTGCTACGAAGTGGATTAGTGACAATTTACAATCATCTGATATGAAAAGTGGTGTTTATGCCACAAAGAAACAGGGCACTAGAGAATTCGAGTCACAATTTTGGGACGAACATGGGAAATCATACCTAATCGTTAATCGTGGCGCAGAAATCATGCACGAAATGCAATAAACGGCTAATTGTCAGATAATTGCAAAATATGAATGCCATATTTTTGTTATACTTAGAATATCTTGTTTAGGGGTAAAGGGTAATACTATGGGACGAACACAAAAAATAAAAAATCGTATAAAAAATTCAGGCTTTTTTGGTATGATGTATCTGGCAAGTGTAGGTGCCTTTATAAAGGTATTACAATTATTCATTAGACCAAATGAAAAACAAATTTTATTTATATCATATAGTGGTCGTCAATATTTAGGCACTCCAAAAGAAGCGTACAATATGCTTCGTGAAGATCCTGATTTTGCAGAATATGATCTGGTATGGGCATTTAATAAGCCCAAAATTTTTGTTCAGCCAGAATTAGGACGGAAAATATCAGCGAATTCACCATTATTTTTTTATCATTTACTGAAATCAAAATATTGGATTGCAAATTCTAGTATTGATCGTTTAATTCCATTTCACCACAAAAGACATATTTATATTCAATTTTGGCATGGTATTCCGCTAAAAACGTTAGGTCATGCTGAAATTGGACTGTCACGTTTAGTACAGTATTGGTATGATCATGTGCAATTTGATTTTATGTTTACCTACAGTGATTATGACTTAGAAAAGTTTAAGGACGTCTTTCCAAAAACGAAGCGTTTTGTAGAGCAGGGGCAGTTACGTAAAAATATTGTGATGCGCTATCAGAAAAATATGACACCAGCTCGCATTAAATATCAATTGGGTATTAAATCAGATAAACCTATTTTATTGTATGTTCCGACATTTCGAGGATATCAGCCAAAAGAGCAAACAAACCTGACGTCGGCAACGTTAGAAAAATTATCACAGACATACACGGTTGTTTATCGTGGTCATTATTTTTCTGAGGGAGTCAAACAAGGGCGCATTATTACAGCAGATAAATATTCGTTATATAAATTATTCATTGTTGCAGATACATTAATTACAGATTTTTCAAGTGTCTTTTTTGATTTTGCAATTTATGGTAAGAAAATTTGTATTTTTCAACCGGATGTGAATGAATATTGTGTTCGTCGCGGTATTTATTTGGATGCTAAAAAAGATTTAAATCTACCAGTTGCTTATTCTGAAACAGAATTGATGGCTCTACTACGTACTGATCATTATGATTACGATGTATTAGCAAATATTAGCAATACATATAACCCACATGCAGGAAAAGATGCAGCGTTGGCATTAAAAAATATTTTGATGCATTTGTCATGATACAATAATAAAGGCTTTATATCGCAAGCTAAAATTACGAGTATCATTTAGATAAGTGAACATATACATAAAAATATCATTAAGGAGTTTGTTATGAACGCTGGCGTAGTCAAAAAGATCAGCCATTATTTGATACCTGGATTAGCTTTTGCTTTAATTCTAGGTTATGTTGGCCGATTTGGATTCTTATATTCAGGTGCGGATCTACAATTTCATGCTAATCGAATTTATGAATTTTATCAGCATTTAAAGAATGGTAACTTGATACCGGTTATTTCGACATATTCGGCTAACCAAATCGGCAGTATTGTGCCAACAATGTATCCTTCTTTACCAGTATATATTGGGGCTGTCTTACAGTTTATTTTTCCACCAGTAACGGCAATGTATGTGTTGATGTGGTTACAACTGATGACGCAGTTTAGTATTGCAAAGTGGGTTGGTAAAGAATTGGGGATGGCTAGTTTTGAAAGTACAACCATGGCGTTTATTTACACTGTGGCTGTGCCAACATTATCACAAGTTATTCAGCAATGGCTGTTTGGAGAAGTCTGGGCAATGTCATTTATGCCGCTAATCGTCTTGGGGTTAGTTCGACTATCGAAAACAACGACCGATACAACAGTTAAACTTGATAAGAAAACAATTAATTTGTTAGCCATTGGGTTTACACTAATCGTCTTGTCACACGTCTTGTCGTTTGCAATTGTTCTAGGTTATGCCTTATTATATGTTGTTTATTTATTAGTATTTAAGAAAAATCGTTTAAATGTTTTCATAAACTTGTTTGTTGCTGGTGTCATTGCGGTGTTACTGTCATTAGTATTTCTCTTACCATTTATTGTTGCTATGCTAGGGAATCATCTTGTCACACCTGCAGCCACAGAATTGAGTATTTGGTCAGCACCAGATATTCATGAGTTTTTAAAAGCAACATTTGCTATCCAACCTGACGCACGGTTCAAGACAGATACGATTGGTGTGATTGCTTTCTTAGCAATTTTTGGGGTGTTGTTTACGTGGCGTAAACAAGATCACTTCACAAAGGCAGCAACCCTGATTGGAATCTTGGTTACTTTTAGCGGAATGCACTATATTTGGCAATACCTGTATGGTACGAAATTAGGTGTGATTCAATTCCCACATCGTGTTTTCATTATTGCAATTTTTTTGTTAAGTTTAGCAGCTGTCTTCGCAATTAAAAATGTTGTCCCTTCAAATCGTTTACGGCAAAGTATCTATATAATGCTCATGCTGTTTTCATTTGGATTTGCCGTCCTTAACGTGAAATATGGTTTTGTTGACCGTGTCAATGCTTCTGCAGTCCGGACAAGTCAACGATCAACGGTGAAGCAACCAGTTAGTTATACGCCAATGGCCAACTTTAAAATAAAAAATAATGATTTTTCTAACATAATGGGCTATTGGGTGACATATGGGGCGTTTGATTATATGCCTGAAAATGTTACTTTTAATAAGAATTTGCAGAATAAAAAAATTGTTCAAGATGGTAAACCAGTTAAAACCGCTGCAACGTCATTACCTAATGGTATGCAATATAAAGGCAGTTTAAAAACGAACCAATTAACGACATTACCAATGGTTGGTTATGATAGTTTACGATATGATATTACTGATCAAAATAATAAGCATTATGCTTATCGCATCAATCACAACCAGCAATTGCAAATCAAGTCAGGTAATCAACACCCTAAGGTGATAACGGTTTATGCTAAGACGCCAGTAACGACTGTCGTTGCTTGGTGTATTAGCATTGCGACAGCAATTATATTAAGCTTGTATCATTTTGTTAGTTATCGACGCAGATACTGACCAATTTTTTTGGCTTTGATAAATAACCATTCATTTTTAACTTATTAAATATAGTAAGATTATCAAGCACTTGAGAAGTGTAATCATACAATATGAGGTAAGTTTAAGATGTCTTATTTTAAACAGGTTCTGACGGTTTTGATCATTGGAATGTTGAGCACTGTCATAGCGGTAAAATGTATTTCAGCGAATGGCGTGCCGAATATATCAGCTGGTCAATCAAATATGCCTAGGATTGATTTTGTAGATGTTTCTTCGTGGAATGGTCAATTATCAGTAAATGACTTCAATAAGATGAAGGCATACGGTGTCAAAGGTGTCATTGTTAAATTAACTGAAGGCCAATATTACTTAAATCCAAATGCACGAACACAGATTAATGCTGCTCGGCAAGCTGGATTAAAAGTTGCTGTTTATCATTATTCAAAGTTCAATTCACGACTAGCCGCAAATAAAGAAGCGGATTATTTTCTGAATCAGATTAAACATTTAGGTTTATCGACTGACACAGTCTTAGTGGATGATTTAGAAGATACGGTTACTCAAAATGGCAGGGTGACTGAAAATGCGATAGCATTTCGAGATTATTTATCAGCAGCGGGTTATCATCAGCAGATGCTTTATACGTCGCCAAATTTTATCGCAGTAACGAAACTTAATGTACAAGCATTTGGCAATCGAAATATTTGGATGGCATCATATCCATATCAACCAACAAGTTATAATTTATGGCATACCCAGTATGGTGCTTGGCAATGGAATTCAAAAACGACTTTTCCAGGTGTAACAGGTTTATTCGATGTTAGTGTGGATTATGGATCGGCTTTCTTACAGCAACCGCAATCAGTTGAGATACAAAGTGCCAATATACATGGATTGCAAAATAATAAGCTGTTAACTGGTTATTATCATGATGGTACCGGCTGGTATTGGTTTGAAAACGGGCAACGTTATACTGGTTTCCGTTATTATATGGGAACGTATTATTGGTTTACGGATGGTGTCCGTCAAAACGACCAATGGCAAACTGCCTGGGGTTATCGTTACTATGTTGACAATAATGGTCGTGCTGTCCAAAAAATAAAACGAATTGGTGAGCACCTGTATTATTTTGGTGACAATGGCACGTATTTCTTACGCACGAACCAATTTATAACCGTGGATCAACAAACATATTATGCAAATGAACAAGGTATCCTGTCACCTTGGCGAGGATATATTAATGTTGGCGCAGGTTGGCGTTGGTATGAAAAAGGTCAGTTATATACTGGTTTCCGATATCACATGGGCGCTTTTTATTGGTTTGACCAAGGTGTTCGTCAGGAAAACCAATGGCGTTCCGCTTGGGGTCATCAATATTATGTTGGTCATGACGGTCGTGCAGTGCAAGGTTATCAAAAAATAGGACGTCGTTATTATTATTTTGGTAATAACGGCACATATTATCTACGTTAACAACTGAATTTTTGAGGCTGTTCTTACGAAAAATGAGAATAGCCTTTTTAGTTAATCAGAAAAATTGACAAGAATTATGTGAATAAGCGTATAATGTTTACTAGTTATATCGAATAAGAAAAGCAGGTTAAAATTAATGATTACAATTAAGTCACAACGTGAAATCGAAGGCATGAAGAAATCTGGTGAAATTATTGCCGGTATGCACAAGGGGTTACGTGAATTAATCAAGCCAGGTATTTCAACTTGGGAAATCGAAGAATTTAGTCGCAACTACATCGAGAGTCATGGTGGACGCGCAGCTCAAATTGGTTTTGAAGGTTTCAAATATGCGACAACCGTTTCGGTTAATAATGAAGTCGCACATGCTTTTCCACGAAAAAAATTGTTTTTAAAAAATGGCGATTTAGTCAAGGTAGACACTGTTGTTGATTTAGATGGCTATTATTCAGATTCTGCTTGGTCTTATGCTGTTGGTGAAGTTTCTGACGAAGTAAAGCGTTTGATGGCAGTGACTAAAAAGGCCTTGTATCTTGGTATTGATCAAGCACAAGTTGGCAATCGTATTGGTGATATCGGTGCAGCAATCGATAAATATGTGACAGATGAAAACGGTTATGGTAATGTACGTGAATATATTGGACATGGCATTCAACCAACAATGCATGAAGAACCAGCTGTACCACATTATGGTAAAGTCGGCCATGGATTACGTCTAAAAGCAGGGATGACCATTACGATTGAACCAATGGTGAATATTGGTGGTTGGAAAGTTAATACATCATCAGAAGATGGTTGGACAGTAACAACTGCTGACGGTTCTTGGTCGGCACAATATGAACATGTTGTGGCGATTACTAACAATGGTCCTAAAATTTTGACGTCACAAGATCCAATATTTGACGCAAAATATCTATAAAAATTAGCAAACAAGAAGGAAG
Organism: Weissella sp. ESL1156; assembly: GCF_058505625.1. Classification (NCBI taxonomy): domain Bacteria; kingdom Bacillati; phylum Bacillota; class Bacilli; order Lactobacillales; family Lactobacillaceae; genus Weissella; species Weissella sp. ESL1156. Next base: position 183,683 of record NZ_CP196372.1, read on the forward strand.
TTTCAAAATGTCAGAAACCGGATACTTATTTACAAAACGATTTTTAGATATTTCTGTCTCACTATTTGCGTTAATCATTTTATCGCCAGTGTTTTTAATTGTTTCGATTTTTTACTTTTTTGGTGATAATCGTGGTCCTATTTTTTATCAACAAAAACGAATCGGGCAAAATCATAAAGAATTTGGTATTTACAAATTTCGGTCAATGGTTGTAGGCGCTGAGGAAAAATTGTACGCGAATAAAGATTTATACGCAAAGTTTGTCGAGAACGGTTATAAATTACCAACAGAAGAAGATCCACGTATTACGAAGTTTGGTGCTTTCTTACGTAAAACTTCTATTGATGAATTACCGCAATTTATTAATATTTTAAAAGGTGAAATGAGCATTGTTGGTCCACGACCAGTTGTCGAAAAAGAGTTGGTTGAATATGGGGAAGATGTTGATAAATTTTTATCAGTCAAACCAGGTGCAATGGGATTATGGCAAGCCAGTGGACGAAGCGAAATACAATATCCCGAACGTGCACAATTGGAGATTGCCTATGTTGATAAAGCAGACTTATGGTTTGATTTTAAAATATTATTTATGACTGTTATTGCCGTCTTTAAAGGTGAAGGGGCAATGTAAAAGTTTAAAAATTTGTGATAAAACTATAAAACTCGCGACATCTCCTGTATACTGAGATGTAGCGAGTTTTCGCATCTAACTGATTGATATTGATATCAGAATTTTTTAGACTAAGAGGAAATAGTGTACAATGGAAAATCAATTTACTATGACTGATTTAATTAAGCATATGATTCGCAATGCTTGGTGGATTATCATTTTGGGTATTATTGGTGGTGTTGCGATGTATTTTATGAATAAGCAACCAACAGCAACGAGCTTTAGTGCATCGCGAACAATGTATGTTGGGAAAAATGATAGTAATGTCAAAGATCCGAATTCACGTGTGATGGGAAATTCTTGGATGTTAAAAACCTATCGTGCAATCGGTAAGGATAGTCAAATTATCGATCCAGCAGTGAAACAACTTAAAAAAGAACATGTGAAAATTACAGCAAATGAGCTCCGTCAATCAGTTGATTTAACATCACCCGATAGTACGTTGTTAATTAATGCAAAAGTGCATGATGTGAAAAACGATCGACAAGCCGTTAAAATGGTGAAGGCTTATACAGATTCATATGCGGTTAATGCGCCAAAATTAATTTCAAATATGCCTAAACCAGAATTGATGTCAGCACCTAAGAAGGCGCATATTGCAACAATCGTTGCCGGGTCTCCTAAGAAAGCGGCCGCATTTGGTCTCGTTGCAGGGGTTGTCATTGGCATTGTCTTAGCATTTTTTACAGGTATATTTAAAAATTTTAAAACAATAAAAGCATAAAAAGGAGTGACATATGGTTAGTTGGTTAATGCCTTTTGCAATTTTGCCAAAAACTTATACCTTCTTTTTCTTTGATTTATTTTCACAAATAGCAGTATTAGTATTTGGATTATTTATCCTAGTGAAACTTTATTTACAACCGACACAACTTAACGAAATTTTACCTAAAACAAATACATTGCGTATCTGGGGTGTTTTTATTGTTGTGCAATTGATTATAATGACACACCAGTCGTTTACGGTTGGCGCAACAACGCGTGTTTATGGCTTGTTGCACGGATTAATGATGTTCATTCAAATGATTTTAGTAATTTGGATGGTCTATACGATTCAAAAGATGGTCATTCAAAATTATAATGATGTGGCAAAGTTTGTAAAATCATTAGTAATCACTTTGGCTATATATTTAATTCTTATCGTTGTACCGCAAATATTGTATTTATTTGGCATGACGCAATTAGAGCATTGGATTAATCCGATTGCCCATTTGTTTGAGCGTCATTGGCAAGGTAGAGAATTTTATGCGAATGGTAGTTATGTGACAACATCTAAACGTGTTAATGGCTTTGAGCCTGAAGCTGCCTATCTTGCATTACTAGTTGGTATCGCATTCAGTCCAATGTTGTTGATGCTGATTCAGGAACCAATTAAAAACTTCAAAAAACGTTGGGTATACTGGGCAGTATTGGGCTTGAGTTTAATGAGTATGCTGGTTTTGCTACTTGCAAAGACAACGACTGGATTTTTGTTAATTGCAGTGATTGCAGTCGTTTATTGGTTAGCTGCACCAAAACAACAAAAAATTGGCTTATTTATCCTAGGTATATTTGGCTTTTTCGGTATTGTTGCTGCTTACTACGTCATACCAAGTATTCATAGTTTGCTTAATACTTGGATCTTTGAAAAGGGTGGTACTGATAATCGTCTTGGTGGCACAATTGCGTTGATTAAAACTTGGTTGCAACATCCGTTATTTGGTGTTGGGTATGGTTACGAAGGACAATATATCATAGATAACTTGCCAGCATGGTCAAAGGATAATTTTGAATTCCAAGAAGTTTATACAAAGCAAGCTTATCCAATCTTAAATGATTTGTTTGGTTGGCTTTCTAGATATGGTGTTATTTTCTTGCTGATCTTCGTGTGGTTATTGATGGGGCTTATTAAGCGGTCTTTGATTGTTTTAAAGTCACTGCGTGGTAAGAATGACCAGCATAGTGTCCTTTATCGTGTGTCGATTAAAGCGTTCTATATGACGATTATTACAATCACCATTGTGAGTGCAGTAACACCATCAAATGTCCTTTCATGGCCGATCTTATTAATGTTATTCTTTTATTGGCGTGTTATTCATATTGCAGAGGAGGAAATGTTGAACAATGAAAATCCTAATTGCAACACATAAAAAGTACGATATTCCTCAAATGCCTGGTTATCAGCCTATTATGGTAGGATCTGCTTTAAGAGATGAAATTCCAACGACGTATTTGCGAGATGATACTGGCAAGAATATTTCAGAGTTGAACCCTTTTTTTAATGAATTAACAGCGTTATATTGGGCGAAATATAATTTAAAAGATGAGGAAATTATCGGATTAGATCATTATCGTCGTTATCTTGGGATTACTTCAGGACATGATTTGAAAAATGTGCTTAACCAGCAACAAATTGATGATGCATTATCAAAAGTAGATGTTCTTTTACCAAAACAACGTAATTATTATATTGAGTCACAAAAAGATCATTACTTGAATGCACATCAACATGAACCATATTTTGAAATGCAACGGGTGATTAAAGAAAATTTTCCAAAATATTTACCAGCATTTGAAAAAATGGAGAAGAGTAAAAAGGCGCATTTATTTAATATGAGTGTGATGAAACAGGCTGATTTTCAGTCTTATACAGACTTTTTGTTTGGTGTTTTAAATCAAGTTGCTCAAAATATTCCTTATGAGACTTATGAAGGACAAGAACGACGCGTCTTCGGCTTTTTATCTGAAAGATTGATGGACACATGGTTATATACTGAGGGAAAAACTTTCCTTGAATTTCCGGTTATTACAACAGAAAAAACAAATTGGTTAGATAAAGGGACACAGTTTTTAAAGCGTAAATTTTTAAAAAATACTAACAAGAAGGTCCACTTTTAAAACACAATATCCTGAATTTATGGTAAAGTAAATTCAGGATATTTTTATAGATATATATAGAGGAAATTAATCAATGACTTTAAACGATAAAAATTATGACTATCTCGTAGTAGGAGCTGGTCCATTTGGTGCAATTTTTGCTTATGAGGCTGCAAAGCGTGGTAAGCGTTCACTTATCATTGAAAAGCGACCACATATTGCGGGTAATACTTATACCCATACAGACCATGGCATTACGGTTCATGATTTTGGTGCGCATATTTTCCATACAGATAACAAAGAGGTCTGGGAATATATTAACCAATTTGCTGAGTTTAACGGTTATCAAAATCAAGTAGTGGCAAACTACAAGGGTGAACTTTATAATTTGCCATTCAACATGAATACCTTTTATGAGATGTGGGGAACGAAGACGCCAGCTGAAGCACAAGCTAAGATTGAAGAACAAAAAAAAGCCGCGCTCGCTGAATTAGGTGATCGTGAGCCACGCAACCTAGAGGAACAAGCAATCTCATTAATTGGTACGGATATTTATCAAAAATTAGTTAAGGGATATACTGAAAAGCAATGGGGACGCAAGGCAACGGAATTACCAGCTTTCATTATTAAGCGGCTACCCGTCCGTTTTATTTATGATAATAATTACTTTAACCACCGTTACCAAGGTATTCCGGTTGGCGGTTATACGCAAATCTTTGAAAAGATGCTGGATAATGAGTTGATCGATGTGCGTGTCAATGAAGATTTCTTTGATCACAAGGCAGAATATATTGCTGAATTCCCACGCATTGTTTATACGGGTATGATCGATCAATTCTTTGATTATAAGTATGGTGAATTAGAATACCGTTCAGTTCGTTTTGAATCAGAATTGAAGCACACGGATAATTATCAAGGTAATTCAGTCATCAATTATACAGATGCGGAGACACCTTATACACGTGTGATGGAATGGAAGCATTTTGATGGCTTATCAGATGATGGCGTAACGATTATTACCAAGGAATATCCACAGGAATGGGATCGTTCAAAGGAAGCATATTATCCTGTTAATGATGAGAAAAACACGAATTTGTATAAGCAATATGCAAAGGAAGCACGTCAACATAAAGACCAATTTATTTTTGGCGGTCGTCTAGGACAATATCGTTACTATGACATGGATCAAGTGTTTAATGCAGCATTTAATACTGTTAAGAAAGAATTTGATATCCCAGCAGATTTCAACTTTGCTCATGATGAGGAACACTAAAACATTGTTAATATAACCTGTTAATGAGGTACAATCATCCGATGAAAAGGTGCGTTGTGCCTTATTTTTCTAAGAACTTAATACTTAGATGATAAATTATTTAAGAATGGTATGGGGTATTTCAGTGGCAATAGGCATTGCTATTCAAATTTTAGTTTACTTTTTATAACTGAAATAAGCCTGACTAATTCATCTATTGGCTTTATCTCAGATAACTGAGATAATTTGTTAAGTAAAAATACCAACTATAAATAAAATCATGTCATAATAGAACTTGATTTTATTTATATATAAGGGAAGAGAACATGCAAGTTGTAAAAAATTATTTATATAATGTCTTTTATCAGTTATTAGTGGTATTAGCACCATTGATAACAATGACGTATTTGTCACATGTACTTGGTGCTAACGGTATGGGAATACAAGCATGGACAAATTCAATTGTGAGTTATTTTCTATTATTTGCGACATTAGGTATTACACTATATGGTCAACGAGAAATTGCTTATGTTCGCGATGATATTGAACTACGCAATCGACGATTCTGGGAAATTCAGATTCTACACACGCTCGTCAGTTTACTTGCTATTTTTGCCTATTTGCTTTTTGTTTATTTGATGCGCAATGTTTCGGGTGAATTTAATCAAAATACACACCAATTATATTTACAAACTTGGGTCATTGTTTCAGGTTTGCTAGATATTTCTTGGTATTTCATGGGCTTAGAAGACTTTAAAAAGACGGTTATTCGAAATTCACTAGTCAAAATAGCGATGGTCGTCCTCATCTTTTTGGTTGTGAAATCACCTGATGACGTTAACAATTATATTTTGTTACTAGCATTGACACAGGTTTTAGGTAATTTATCAATGTGGTTTTATATACCCGGACAAGTTAAATTGCCAAAGATTAAAACATTACGTTTGAAACAACATCTGATACCAACGTTAGCATTGTTTATGCCGACAATTGCAACGCAAATTTACTTACAGTTAAATAAAACAATGCTGCCTCTTTTTCAACCCGATTCAATTGGTTTGTCTGCATTCTATGAAAATGCTGACAAGATTATTAAGGTGTCATTAGCGCTTGTGACCGCATTAGGGACGGTGATGCTACCACGTGTTGCAAATTATTTTGTTAAAGGTAATTTATCAGCAGTGAATAAGGCAATTTATAAGTCAATGGATTTTGTGACCGCATTATCTGTACCATTAATGTTTGGTATGATGGCCTTGGGACCGAAAACATCTATTTGGTATATGGGTTGGTCATTTTTACCAGCCGGTTGGACAATATCAATATTATCGCCTATCATTGTTTTGATTGCTTGGAGTAATGTGCTAGGAACACAATATTTGATGCCAGTCAGCCGTACGAAGGACTACACGATGTCTGTGACGATTGGAGCAATTTTAAATGTTATTTTAAATTTCATTGCAATTCCAATGTGGAGTCTTTACGGTGCAGCAGTTGCAACAGTATTATCTGAAGCAGCAGTGACGATTTATCAATTAATTGTTGTGAGGCATGATTTATCTATTACAAGACTGTTTACTGGTGTTTGGAAGTATTTTGTTGCGGGCATAATTATGTTTGCGATCCTGATACCAATGACGTTGAAGTTACAACCTAATCCGAGTGGCACTGTTGTCAGTATAGCGGTTGGTACCGTCGTTTATTTTGCGGTGGTGATATTGCTACGTGCGAATATCGTGACAGAAGGGCTAACTTTTGTAAAAAAATTTTTTAAAAAATAAGAAATAAGGAAAATTTTGCTATAATAGAATGCAGTAAGTTTTTAAAAGGGGAAGACATGGCAAAGCTATCTTTGATTGTACCGGTTTTTAACGAACAAGATACCGTAAATTTGTTTTATAACGCAATAGAAGAAGAACACAAAAATTTTTCCGAATATGAATTGGAATATTGGTTCATTGATGATGGCTCTTCTGATAAGACAATGGCTGTCGTGGAGGAATTAATTGCAAAAGATGATCATGTGCATACAGTGTCATTTTCTAGAAATTTTGGTAAGGAATCGGCATTATACGCTGGCTTAGAACATGCAACCGGTGATTACGTTGCTGTCATGGACGTCGATTTACAAGATCCACCAGCAATGTTACCAGAAATGTTAGCCGGCGTGTCATCTGGTGAATGGGATGCTGTCGGTGCACGTCGTACGAATCGACAGGGAGAACCAATTATTCGTTCATGGTTCTCAAAGCTATTTTATAAATTGATCAATGCAATGTCCGATACACATATCGTTGAAGGTGCACGAGACTTTCGTGTCATGAGTCGACAAATGGTGGATGCTATTTTAAGCATGCAAGAATATAATCGGTTTTCAAAAGGTATTTTTTCGTGGGTAGGATTTAAACAGAAGTACTTAGACTATGAAAATAAAGATCGGGTTGCTGGACAAACATCATGGTCTTTTTGGGGATTGTTCAAATACTCTATTGAAGGCTTTATTGATTTCTCACGAGCTCCTTTGTTATTGGTTTCTTTGTTAGGTGGTTTGGCATTTCTCCTGGCAATTATTGGTGCAATTATTGTCTTTATTCGAGCAATTTTGTATCCAAGTACATCCGTATTTGGTTGGCCGTCAATGGTTGTTATCATTTTGGCTCTTGGTGGTGTACAACTGTTAAGTATTGGTATTGTTGGTCGTTATATTTCAAATATTTATTTGGAAGTTAAAAAACGACCAATTTATGTGGCTAAAAAGGTGAAATAATCTAAGCCTCTTTTTAGGTCAAATCTGTATAAGTAAGTCTGAGTAATGTTAATTAACTCAAAAATAAAGAATGAAATAGTTGGGAGACTATAAAAATGACTGTGAGTGCGGTTGTGGTAACATATAATCGACTACCTATGTTAAAAGAGGTCGTTGAGGCCTTACAAAATTCTGAAACTAAGGTAGATAATATTATTATTGTTGATAATAATAGTGAAAAAGAGACACAAGAATATTTAACCAGTTTGGGTGATGCAATTCGTTATGTCCGTTTGACAGAAAATATTGGTGGATCGGGTGGCTTTAATAAAGGTGTTCGCTACTTTATGGAAGAGACGAATGATGATTATGTTTGGTTAATGGATGATGATACCGTACCAACACCAACGGCACTAACAGAATTAGTGAATGCTGCTGATAAACTAAATAATCAATTTGGCTTTTTGGCTTCTGATGTACGATGGACGGATAATTCTCGCGCACAAATGAATTTACCAGCACCAAAAAAACGATTCCATAAAATTCCACTCGATGCAACGGCACTTGAACCATTGCGTAATGCGACTTTCGTTTCTGTTATGTTTAGTCGAGAAATCGTCGCAAATATTGGCTTGCCAATTACTGAATTCTTTATTTGGGGCGATGATATTGAATATACAGAACGTTCAGCACGGGTATTGCCAGGTTATATGGTACCGACTTCTCGAGTGATCCATAAGATGGCTAATAATATTGCCTCTAATGTCTCGCTAGATACAATTAATCGAGTGCCACGTTATTTCTATGCATTCCGTAATCAAATGTACTTTAGTCGGCAAAGAGGGTTATTGTTATACCTGCGGACCCATCTTAAGGTGTTGTACGAAATTTTTAGAGTGTTTCGTAACCACCAACCAAATATGAAGTTACGATTAAAAATGATTATTAAAGGAACGGTTACTGGATGGTTCTTCCGTCCTAAGGTTGAATTTGCAAAAAATAAAAAATTAAATGACTAGTATCGAAAGATGGTCTATGGTAAAGGTTGTTAATGCGTCATTAGCAATCTTTTTTTATTTTGAAAAAAGGGCCATTATTTCGGTGTTATCACGTACAATATAGTAAGACTATGTTTTTAAAGGAGCGATAGAGTCGTGGGTTCAAAAATTAAAGCTGTTATTAATAAGCATCCCAATATAAGCACGTTATTATTATTTGCCATATTAAGTTTTTTACTGATATTACCTTATCTGCACGGACCGGCTTACCAGCATAATCCGGGATGGGATGGTCGTTTTCATATTTCACGTATTGCCGAAAGTTATTTGAATTTAAAAGCGGGACATATGACGCAAATTAATCCAAGTATGATGACGAAAACTTTCGGATCATTTGGTTATCCTGAAAATATGTTTTATCCAATTTTTACGCTATTGCCAGAAGCTTTTTTGCAAGTCATTGTTGGCAATGCTTATTTGGCGTATCTGATTTTTGTTGCACTAATCTTCTTTTTGACTTTTACATCAATGTACGTTGTGACACTAAAATTAACTCATAATCGCTATACGGCACTATTAAGTAGCATTTTATACGGCTTTGGTCACTTTACACTAACAATTACATTGTTTTATCGGAGCTTTGGCGGATCATTTGCATTTATTTTTATACCAATTGCTTTTTTGGGTATGTATCAAATTGCAGTTGGTGATTATAAACAGTGGTGGCTTTTATCACTTGGTGTCACCGGATTGATTTTTAGTGACTTGCCAGATGCCTGTGTTGCACTTTTATTATTAATGCTATGTTTCTTTGCAACTTTAACGCTATCAGAACCGTTAAAGGTAAAATGGTTTAGACTATTGAGGCTCGTATATGCAGGTATATTAACGGGTTGTCTGACAGCCTTTTTCTTATTACCATTAATGCAAAATCTATTATTTGTGAAAAATATTTCCGTAAATAAATTGATTTTATCCAAGACAACTTATGCACTTACAAGTCTATTTATTACTAGCAATATTGCATCATATAGTTTGGGCATACTAGGAATAATTTTGTTTGTGTGTGTCGCCATTCGTTGGCACAAGTTTCAAGCACCTTTAAAATATTATGCTGTCATTATGTTATTGTCAGTGATATTGGCCTCTAATGTTTTTCCATGGCCAATTTTTGATAAATATTTTAGTTTTATTCAATTTGTTGGACGTTTTTTATATTTTGCAACGTTCTTATCTTCATTGTTAGGCGCCATTGCATTAAAGGATTTAATTACCAATAAGCATAACCGCCTAATAATAATTAGTTTGTTTGGCTTAATTGGTTTGATGACAGCAACTAGTTTAAACTTCAATATTAAACATAATCCAGAAAATAATGCAGTAACCATTGTTAAGTGGCAAGACTTTCAAAAAAGTACATTAAATAACTATGTTTATGATTATTTGCCAAAACAAAGTGTTGGATTAAAGTATCAGTTAGAGCAACATAATATTCCAGCAATTAATCCTAATCAAAATATACAACAGCTGAGCTGGTCGACAGGCTATAATGTTATTCACTATCAGATTAGTTCTAAGCAAGCAAATCAACGATTGTTACTGCCAAATATATATTATCCAGGGTTCCATACGTACGTTAATGATAAAGAAATGACTACTAAGTATACCAAGGAAAATCTAATCGCTGTTGCTATTAAAAAAGGGCATAATAAAATTGATATTAGATACAAAAACACACCAGTTAGAATTTTTGCAAACTGGCTTAGCCTAGTATCGTGGTTAATCTTGATAATCATTGGCAGTATGAAAATCATCAAAGCAAAACATAAATCATAGATGGGGCAAGTAGCGGCATAAATAGGTCACTACTTGCTTTTTTGAACAGTTAATGCTTGATATACCGGGAAAAGTAATCTAATTTAGCACTTAATAATAAAGAGTGCTAAAAAGTGTTGACAAGTAACGATAAGGCGTGTACTATAATAACTGTTAGCACGAAGTAGTTGAGAGTGCTAAGAAAGGTGGCGCGTATGTTAACGAAAAGACAGCAGCTAATATTAGCTACAATAGTTCGCGATTACGCAAAAACCGGCAAAGCTGTTGGATCAAAAACACTATTGAGTGAATTGGGTTTGACAGTAAGTTCAGCGACTGTGCGAAACGAGATGGCACTACTAGAAGAATTAGGCTTGCTACAAAAAGAGCATACTTCGTCAGGACGTGTACCTTCACAAAGAGGCTATCGTTACTATGTTGATGAATTAATGCATCAGCATCGTTTATCAAAAGTCGTTCAGGAATCTTTAGAACGTGTGTTTAATCGCAATTTTCAAGAAATTGATGATTTAATGCAAACAATGGTAAATGAGTTAGCAATTCTAACAGGTTATACGGTTGTTGCTCTAAAACCTGAATCGATTGATATTCGACTATCAGGCTTCCGTTTGGTACCAATTAATGGTCAGCAAATCATGGCGATTATAGTTACTAATGATGGACAAGTGACAAGTCAAAGTTTCAGATTACCAGAAGGTATGTCGGTGCGAAACCTTGATGATATGGTTGATTATATTAATAAGACATTAGTGAACCAACCGATTATTGATGTTTTAAAAACATTGACTGGTGATTTACCTTGGCAAATGGAACGAACGATTCGAACACCGGTTGCTTTTTTGCAACTGTTTGGTGATGTATTAGCTCGTTCGATTCATGAACAAGTATTCATTGGTGGTTATTTAAATGTTCTAGACTTCACGGTTAATTCGAGTTTGCAAGACGTTAAGCAATTGTATCAGTTGCTTGATTCGGCAAATGATATGCGTCGGGTTGTTGGAACAGCAAATGATGGCGTAATGGTACAAATTGGTGATGAGAATGGTAATAATTTATTATCACCATATAGCCTAGTATCAGCCACATACCGTGTTGCACAGTACGGTGTTGGTGCGATAGCCATACTTGGCCCAACATCAATGCGATATGCTGATATGGTTAGTTTGGTTGATGCGTTCCGTAGTGCTTTAACACAGCAGTTATTAGAATACTATCGTTAGAAAAGAGGTGTTAACATGTCAGAAGAAAAGCAGAACCCTGAAGAAGAGCTAGAAGCTACCAGTGAAGAAACAGATGTTGACGCTGAAACGCAAACGACTGAATCTGAGGAAGCCGAAGTAAAAACTGAAGTAGATCAAATTGCAGATTTGAAAGTGAAAGTTGCTGAAGCTGAAGATAATTATTTGCGTGCACATGCTGAAATGCAAAATATGCAGTCTCGTTATGCAAAAGAGCAAGTTCAAGCTGTGAAATTTGCTAATCAAAAATTGGCGGCGTCAATTTTACCAGCTGTCGATAATCTTGAACGCGCATTACAAGTTGAAGCTGACGATGGTGCAGCTGAACAAATTAAAAAAGGTGTTGAGATGGTTTATAAAACATTAATTTCAGCGCTTGAAGAGCATGATGTGAAAGCGGTTGGTGAAGCTGGTGAAGCATTTGATCCTAACTTCCACCAAGCGATTCAGTCAGTACCAGCTGATGATGATCATCCAGCTGATACAATTGCGACGGTTCTTCAAAAGGGATATGTTTTAGCTGATCGTGTTATTCGACCAGCAATGGTAGCTGTTTATAATTAACATAGCGACCGACCATTAGCACAATATAAAAATAAAAAATCTGATCAAAAAGAGGTAAATTATTATGTCAAAGATCATTGGAATTGATTTAGGAACAACAAATTCTGCTGTTGCAGTTATGGAAGGTGGCGCACCAAAGATTATTACTAATCCAAATGGTGGTCGGACAACACCATCAGCAGTTTCATTTAAGAATGGTGAAACACAAGTTGGTGATACTGCAAAGCGTCAAGCAATTACTAATCCAGACACGATTTTATCAATTAAGTCACACATGGGTGAGCCTGGTTATAAGGTTACTGTAGATGGTAAAGATTATACACCCCAAGAAATTTCAGCAATGATTTTGCAATACATTAAGAAGTATGCTGAAGATTACTTAGGTGAGACAGTTGATAAGGCAGTGATTACTGTCCCTGCATACTTTAATGACGCACAACGTCAAGCAACGAAAGATGCTGGTAAGATTGCGGGTCTACAAGTTGAACGTATTGTTAACGAGCCCACAGCTTCTTCATTGGCATATGGTCTAGATAAGTTAGATCAAGATCAAAAGATTTTGGTTTATGACTTGGGTGGTGGAACATTTGATGTTTCCGTACTAGAGTTAGGTGACGGTGTGTTCGAGGTTTTGTCAACGAATGGTGATACACATCTTGGTGGTGATGACTTTGATCAAAAGATTATTGATTGGTTAGCTGATGGCTTTAAGCAAGAACATGGTGTTGACTTGAAGAATGATAAGCTAGCATTGCAACGTTTGAAGGATGCTGCTGAGACGGCAAAGAAGACGTTATCATCAGCAACAGAAGCACAAATTGATTTGCCATTTATCACGGCAACTAATGAAGGACCATTGCACTTGCAAACAACATTGTCACGTGCACAATTCAATCAATTAACATCTGACTTGGTTAAGCGCGCTGAAGGACCAGTTCGCAATGCTTTGAAGGATGCTGGACTTTCAATGAACGATATTGACAAGGTTATTTTGAATGGTGGTTCAACTCGTATCCCTGCAGTACAAGAATCTGTTAAGGAGTTAACTGGTAAGGAACCAGATCACTCAATTAACCCTGATGAAGCTGTTGCTTTGGGTGCTGCTATTCAAGGTGGTGTTATTACCGGTGATGTTAAGGATGTGGTTTTGCTTGATGTGACACCATTATCATTGGGAATTGAAACAATGGGTGGTGTCTTCACTAAGTTGATTGATCGTAATACGACCATTCCAACATCAAAGTCACAAACATTCTCAACAGCTGCTGATAATCAACCAGCCGTTGATATTCATGTTTTGCAAGGTGAGCGTTCGATGGCTGCCGATAACAAGACATTGGGTCGTTTCCAATTAGCTGACATCCCAGCTGCACCTCGTGGTGTACCACAAATCGAAGTTAAGTTTGACATTGATCGTAATGGTATTGTTTCTGTATCTGCGAAGGATTTGGGTACAAATAAAGAGCAAAAGATTACCATTCAGAGTTCAGGATCATTGTCAGATGATGAAATTGAGCGTATGATGAATGACGCTAAGGCGAACGAAGAAGCTGATAAGAAGCGTAAAGAAGAAGCTGATTTACGTAATGAAGTTGACCAATTAATTTTCCAATCAGAAAAGACATTGGAAGAAGTTGGCGACAAGTTGCCTGAAGATGAGAAGAAGCCAGTTGAAGATGGTGTTGCTGATTTGAAGGCTGCCAAAGAAGCTGATAACTTGGAAGATATGAAGACAAAGAAGGAAGCTTTGGAGAAAGTTTCTCAAGAATTAGCTGTTAAGTTATATCAACAAGCACAACCAGCTGAAGGTGCTGAAGGTACTGAAGGTACTGCTCAAGAAGGTAAGTCAGGCGATGACAATACTGTTGATGGTGACTTCGAAGACGTCTCAGATGATGATAAGAAGTAAACTGAATTAACGATCTGAACACCCCTACGTTACAGACCGTACGCCTCTGTGAGAATAGCAGCTCACAAGGCGATACATATTGAATTTTTAGGAGGAGTTGCCTCATGAATAATACTGAATTATATGAGCGTTTAGGTGTTGATAAGAACGCCTCACAAGATGAAATTAAGAAGGCTTATCGTAAGCTGTCTAAGAAGTATCACCCAGATCTCAACCATGAGGCAGGCGCTGAAGAAAAGTATAAAGAAGTACAAGAAGCATATGAAACCTTAGGCGATGAGCAAAAGCGAGCAATGTATGATCAGTACGGTTCAACTGATGGTCAAGCTGGTGGCCAAAGTGGCTTTGGCGGTTTCGGTGGCTTCGGTGGTGGCAATGCCCAATACGGTGATTTCTCTGATCTTGGGGATATCTTTAGCCAAATGTTTGGCGGTGGGTTCCAAGATCCAAATCGACCACGCAAGGGACAAGATTTACAATACCGCATGAATCTAACATTTGAGGAGGCTGTGTTCGGAAAAGATACAACTATTTCGTATACGCGTTCTACGGATAATGGCAAGCAAGAAAATAAGGAATTAAAGGTTACTGTGCCAGCTGGTGTTGAAAATGGTCAACAAATGCGCCTGTCTGGTCAAGGTGAAGCAGGTATTAATGGTGGCCCTTATGGAGACTTATTTGTTGTCTTTCATGTTTCACCATCAAAAGATGGCTTCGAACGTGATGGTGCGACTGTTTACTCACGTATGCCAATTGATTTTACAACCGCAACGCTTGGTGGTGAAATTTCTGTTAAGACAGTTCATGGTGATGTAAAATTGAAGGTACCAGCAGGTACTGCAACTGAGACAAACTTCCGCTTGCGTGGTAAAGGTGCCCCTCATATGCGTAGTAACAGTAATGGTGATCATATTGTGACGCTGTACGTGGATGTACCAAAGAAATTGAATAAAGACCAAAAGAAAGCACTTGAAGCTTTCCGTGAAGCAATGACTGGAGAACATAAAAAAGGGTTTTTCGGTTAAATAGATAAACAAGTGACTCAATTTAAGGTTGCTTGTTTTTTTTTGTGTCATAATTAACAACATAAATTGGAGAGTATCTATGTATTTAGGAGATTTAAAAGTATCATTAGGCGGTATGCCTTTAGATCGACCAATAATGACTCGTTTATTGGTTCCTCAGTATGAACCTGTTAGAATTGTTGGTAAAGATGGTAATCTTTTGGTACTGGAAATAGATATGCAACAGCGAACAACAATTAATGATTTGCAAAAGTACCACGATAACACATTAGAAATTGTGATACGTGACAACGAACAACAATTGCACAAAATATATGGGTATCGTATTATTGATGATGTTGTTGTACTTGGTTGAGATTAAGGAAGGCTGATATGCAAAGACGAATAGGCTGGCTTGTAGCAACTATTGTGGGAATTGTTGCAATTATTGTGGTTTTAGTATTATATCGTACTAATGGACAACCTACTCGTGTCCAAACCATGGCAGAAGAAACATTGACCCACAATAAACAACCTTTTGCAAAAAAAGGTGACAAAAATAATGGTAAGTACAAGCCGACTAAGAAGGATTTAGCTAATAGTAATTATGTTAAACTTGGCCATATTAAAAAGGTTGGTCAGTACCAAATTACTGAAAGTGGCCTCGTTCAGAAATGGGCGGCTAGTAAACAAGTTAACAGTACGATTATAAATGGTGATATAAGTTACAAAATAGAACAAATCAATGTGATTGAAAACACTGCGCGTACGCAAAATGCATTGTTGTCTGCAAGACGCACGCTAAATGATCGTAAATTAGCATCTAAGTTTACGACATTAGTTATTACCTATACTGTGACTAATAATGGTGCTGTCACGGCAATTACACCAGGAATAACGGCGATTAAATATCCAAACAATGATACGATGTCGGCATTAAGTGGTATATACAATGATGGTCAATTAAATACGGCAGGAATTGTGCCTTATGATACAGTTACAACGACAGCTACGATACTAGTACCAAAACAATTAGTTGCTAATTTGTCATCGATTGACATCCAATTTGCAACGGTAAAAGATTCGTCAGGAAAAGATATTGTGAAACCATCAGCAGTTAAAACAATCACTTTTTAATATGTGAAACAACTGTATTAAATATATAAAAAATGATAATATTATAGGTAGTATCAACCGTCATTTTGGACGGTTTTCTTTTTGAATCAGTTTAAAACGTAGATTCAACGAATAATTTAAAGAAGATAAGGAGTTCCTAATCATGCAAATCGAGTTTCTAGGAACTGGAGCTGGATCGCCAGCACATTTTCGCAATGTGACAAGTATCGCATTACGACTACTTGAGGAAATTAATGAAGTTTGGTTATTTGATGTTGGTGAAGGTACACAACGACAAATGTTACAATCAACAATTCGGCCTCGTAAAGTGACAAAAATATTTATCACCCATTTACACGGTGATCATATCTACGGATTACCTGGCTTATTAGCGTCGCGATCATTTCAAGGTGGTGAAGACGAGCTAACTATTTATGGTCCGAAAGGTATTCGGCAATTCGTTGAAGTGAGCTTACAAGTGGCACAAACACATTTAACATATCCCATTAAATATGTTGAATTACCTAACTCAGGCGGTGAGGTATTACAGAATACGAAATTTACGGTAACTGCATTACCGTTAGATCACCGTATCACGTCGTTTGGTTATCGCATAACAGAGCATGCACATCCAGGCGAATTACTTGTTGATAAATTAAAGGCGTTGAACATACCTGCTGGACCACTCTACGGTGAGTTAAAACAAGGTAAAGATATTACCCTTTCAGATGGTCGTCTCATTCGTGGGGTGGATGTTATTGGTGCGCCCAAACCAGGGCGTTGTGTGGCGATTATTGGTGATACACGTAAAACTGATAATACAATTTTATTAGCTAAACATGCCGATGTTTTGGTTCATGAATCGACATATGGTAAGGGTGAAGGAAAACAGGCACGTAACCATTTCCATACAACCAGTATTCAAGCTGCCACGATTGCAGAGAAAGCACAAGTCGGTCGTTTGTTATTAACACATATATCGGCACGTTATGCTGGTAAAGCAGCAAATGAATTGGCTTATCAAGCGCGCGCAATTTTTTCGAACACACGTGTTGTTAATGATTTTGACGTGTTTGATGTGCCATTTGGCAAACAAGATAATACGAAACCGATGAAAGTGACAATGACTGATGAGGATGATTAAGTAAAGGGGGCAAGGCATGATCGATTCACGTTATCAATGGGAATATCCGGAAGTGAGTCATCAACAGGCGATTAAACAGATTAGTGAATCTTTTGGTGTTTCAAAACTAATCGCTAAAATACTGGTTAACCGTGGATATGACACTGTTGAGACTGCGAATACCTTTCTAAGACCTGAATTAACGGATTTGTATGATCCGTTCCTCTTGCATGATATGGATAAAGCTGTTGCTCGCATCATGCAAGCGATTGATACCGGTCAGAAAATTGTTGTCTATGGTGATTATGATGTTGATGGTATGACAAGTACTGCCATCATGACTTGGGCACTGGAATTAATGGGTGCAGATGTGACTTATTTTATTCCCAGCCGGTTTAAAGATGGCTATGGACCAAATCTTGAGAATTACCAACAATTAGCAGCAGAGGGTATGCAACTATTGGTGACCGTTGATAATGGTGTTTCTGGAAAAAATGAAATTGCTTGGTTAATGACTCAAGGAATTGATGTGGTGATTACTGATCATCATGAATTGCCCTCAGAACTACCAAATGCAACGGCAATTGTTCATCCGCGGCATCCAGCGGGTAATTATCCGTTTGGTGGCCTTTCAGGGGCAGGCGTTGCTTTTAAAGTTGCTTCTGCTTTGCTTGAAGAACCCGCTGATGAAGTCTTGGATTTAGCGGCACTTGGTACAGTAGCTGATGTGATGTCACTGACTGACGAAAATAGAATCATTGTGAAACATGGCCTTGCAAATATTAAATTAGATCCACGACCCGGTGTTGCTGCACTATTGTCTGCAGCAGGCGTACAATTATCGGATGTGGATTCTTCGACCATTGGGTTCACTTTAGCCCCAAGACTAAACGCTCTGGGACGTTTGGAAGATGCAACGACAGGTGTGCAATTGTTGTTAATGGATACATTAGAGAGTGCTGAACCACTGGCTGAACATGTTAATGAACTAAATCAAAAGCGGCAACAGTTAGTCAATGACATCACACAGGCAGCTGAACAACAAGTCCAACAATTATTGGATCAACCCGTTTTAGTTGTTGCGGGGGAAGGATGGCATGAAGGTGTGCTCGGAATTGTTGCTAGTAAGTTAGTTGAACAAACTGGTAAGCCAACAATTGTGCTTAATATTGATGGTGATGAGATGAAAGGATCTGGTCGTTCTATTCCAGCCTTTGATCTATTTACGGCACTTGATGGTCACCGAGATTTAATGACTAGTTTTGGGGGTCATGCAAGTGCTGCAGGTATGACCATACCTACGCAGTATTTGGCCCAAATGAGAGATGTTTTAAAAGTAGAGGCAGACCAGCAAAAATTAGCGACAGCACAGAAACCGACTATCCAAATTGCAGATGAGGTGACTGCGACTGATTTTACACAACAAAATTTTGATAATTTACAGGTATTAGCACCGTTTGGGGAAGGCAATCCCGAACCGAAGTTTATGCTTGATTTACAAAGTGTTAATCAAGTGAAAACGATGACGAATGGTAAACATTTGCGCTTCATGGCCCAGACGGATACGGGTCAATTGCCAGTTGTTGCCTTTGGATGGGGAAAGCAAGCCAACACGTTAACCGGTCATTTTTCATCCTTTCAAATTGTTGGCACAATGAGTCAAAATTCATATCGTGGTAATACAACTTATCAGCTAATGTTGCAAGATATGAAAGCTACAGGGTCAGCTTTATTAGATTGGCGTACGAGTCATTTGACAAAACAAAATTTTGATAAACCAGGCACATATGTTTTCTTTAGAGAAAAACATTATCAACAATTGTCAGCTTATATTGGTCAGGCGGGGCAAGCATTGATGTGGCAAGAAGCGCTAGGACAAGAAAATATACAAACAATGGTATTGGTTGATCTACCTGAAGAATTAGGACAATTACGATCTTTATTAAGTGAAACAACACCAAGTATATTAGCGCCAATGTTTTACGTACAGACACCAGTTTATTTACAAACAATGCCAAATAAACAAGTGTTTTCAAAGGTCTATAAATTTTTACATGTATTTAAAGATATTAATATGCGGACACAATTTGAAGCGATGGCAAAACATTTGCAGATTAATCAATTAACATTAAAACTGATATTAAAGGTGTTTTTAGATGCAAAATTTGTTATAATCGAGAATGGTGTTTTAAATGCTGTGCCGAATCCAACGCCAACAAAGTTGACTCAAACAAGGACGTTCCAAAGGTTTATGGTGCAGCGAGATCTTGAACAACAATTAATTTACAGCACAACAGCTGAATTAGAGATTTTATTAATGAATTTGAGTAAGCAGGAGAGCGAAACTGATGTTGGATTTAAATAACTATATTGCTTCTATTCCGGATTTTCCAGAGAAAGGGGTTATTTTCCGTGATCTAACGCCACTCTGGGGTAATGCAGAGGCCTATGCAGAGGCCACTCATCGTATTGCAAGTTTTGCTAAAATGCGCGATGTTAATGTTGTGGTTGGACCAGAATCACGGGGCTTTTTAGTTGGGGCACCAGTTGCAAATGAATTAGGAACTGGTATCGTTTTGGCAAGAAAGCCTGGCAAATTACCACGTGAAACGATTCGTGAGAAGTATACGTTAGAGTATGGTGAGGCTGCATTAGAGATGCATAAAGATGCCATTAAACCAGGCGAAAAAGTTTTAATTACTGACGACTTACTGGCAACGGGCGGTACGATTGCTGCAACAATCAAACTTGTCGAAGCATTAGGTGGTGAAGTCGTTGGATTGGCCTTTATGATTGAATTGAACGAATTACATGGGCGTGAGCAATTAGCTGGTTATGAAATTCTGTCATTAACGAATTTTTAAAAATATTTTTTTAAGCTTTATTTTGAAAATTTAATTTATAATTGAATATAAATGATAGGGTCGGGCTAGTAAATATCCGATCCTTTTTTATTACATATAGAGATATATAATAAAGTAGCTCAAAATTATACATAGGAGCATCTGAAACGATGATGAATGTAAAAAGTAGAACAACGTACATATTAGCTAGTTTTGCAATGATTATGTTGATTTTTATTCAAATAATTAATCCACAAGATCATAGTTTTTTATACCATTTTTTTACATGGTTAACGTGGCCAACAATCTTTTTTCTTTGTGGATACGCCATTGATGAAAAGATTAACTTAAAACAAGGGATTAAGTTGGCTGTTAAACAATATTTGGTACCATATTTTATGCTGGGTATCTTAGTCATTATTCTGAACAAAATTATTCAAATATTGTCGTTAACAAAGTGGCTCAACGCACCATTTGGATCGATGAGTGCAGGATTAAAAACGTTATTATATGGTAATGGCGTTCCAGTGACGACAATTTTTGGCTTTTTGGATACTGGTATTGGTTTATTATGGCTATTAATGGCGTTATTTGTTAGTACAATATTGATGTTGTTTCTTTCAAGAGTAAGAAGGACATCATTAATTATTTTTGTCATTACGATATTAACAGGCATTGGTTTTTATTTGGCAACTTTCATTCAGATACCCTGGGCATTTGAAGAAGCTTTCGTTGCCTTGCCATATGTATTTGTAGGTTTTCATTATCGAAAATTACGTGAATGGTCCGGTGGATTAACGACTATTATGGCATCATTAATGATAAATTTGGTCATGTCTGCATCGACAGGGTTAGATATGGCGGTTGCTTACACACCATTTTGGATTTTAGGAACGTTAACTGGATTAATCAGCTTATTGGGTTTAATTACTGTGGCACGGAGCGTTGCTAATTATGACAAATTAGCACCCTTGTTTTTAACAATTGGTAGTTATTCAATCGTTAATGTTGTTGTCTACATTTTTATTAATACAGTTACGCCTATTAATAATTATGTTGATAAAGTTTTACCAACAGGGGTAATTAATTTTGCGTTAAGTTGGTTAATAACGTTAATTTTGGTAGTCATTGGCAAGTTGTTGGTAGTCAAATTATTGAAGTTTATTGAAGGTAAAAAGGGTGCATTGAATGAAGAATCTTCTAACTAGACATAAATTGGTGAGTCCAAATCTTAATAATTGGATGAAATTGTTAATTATTGGTCTTGTTTTGAGCGTTTGTACCACGGTTGCTTTGCAATTTGCTATGTATTATCAAGTTTGGGGACGTTTTGATCAAACACTTGACCTCGGGCAAGCGATTGAAACATCGATTCATTTTTTAACGCGTCAACAAGCCATTTTTACAATTATTGCTTGCTTAATTGTTTTTATTTTTATTGTCGTATTGGTTAATCATTTATTTATTGGGACAGCCATCTATTTGACAATTTCTATTATTATATTTGTTGCTGAATATATGAAAATGAAATCAAGAAATGAACCCATTTTATTTAGTGATATGTCTGAAGTAACAGCTGTTGGTGGTTTAACGCAAATGGTTGATAAAAATTTGATGATGTTTGCAATTGGTGGCATTATTGTGCTTTTTGTTGGCGCAATACTACTAGAATTTTGGGTTCGACGGAAAAGGGCTGGACGATTTGCAGATTCAATTGTACGGATGATGGTGCAACAAACAGGGACTCGTATTGGTGTATTGGTTGTCTTATTTATCATCTTAGCAACGCCTTTTGTTGCCAATGCGGATCAAAATAGAGCTATTTTGAATCATTTTAACTATGAATGGCAGAGTTTTAATACTGGTGAAGATGCTATGCTAAATGGACCAGTGATGACATTTGTCTCGAATATATCGAGTGTCATTATGCGTCAACCGGCTGGTTATTCGCAAAAGTCGATGGTGTCTTTGCAAAAAAAGTATACAAAGTATGCAAATTCATTAAATAAAACAAGACAAGATAATTTAAAAGGACAAACGGTAGCTTACATATTAAGTGAGTCTTTAACAGACCCCGATAATGTACCTGGATTGAAGTATAAAGGTACTGATGTTTTTAAAAATATCAAACAAATTCAAAAGAAGTCAGTATTTTCTGGTAAGATGTTATCATCAGGTTATGGTGGTGGGACTGCCAATATCGAATACATGACGTTGGCTGGTTTTCCATTAGCGACTTACGCACCAGAAATGGTTGTGCCATATACACAGTTAGTGCCAGCTGCAAATGAAGTACCAACAATTACTAATCTATTCCAACAACGTGAAGTTATTCATCCTTATGTTGGGACATTTTACAATCGACGTGATGCGTATAACAAAATTGGCATTCAAAAATTCTATACAACGGATGGTAAACAATATAAATATCCAGAAAAATATTTGAAGAGTGTTGGTTCTGATAGTAATTATCCCGCTGATAAATATTCATACAAATATTTGGAAAATAAAATTGCAACAGCTGATGGTACGAAATCACAGTTCTTACAATTAATGACAATGCAGAATCATATGCCTTATTCAGCAGATCAATATCCAAATAGTCAATATAAAGTTCTAGAACCAGCAGTTTCAAAGAGCACAAAGGAAGCGGTTAAAAGTTACATTACAGGTGTTCACTATACTGATGTTGCAACAAAAGATTTGATCAATCAATTAGAAAATATGTCACGTCCAGTAACATTGATTTTTTACGGTGATCATTGGCCAGGTGTATTTACATTCGTTGATCAAGATAAGCAACTCAAGCGATCGCACGAAACTGATTATTTTATTTATCAAAATAAAGCAGCCCGGGAAAAGAGTGGCCTCAGTACAGATTTGAAGAATCGTGCTTATGCTTCACCAAGTGATTTTCCTGCATTAGCATTAGAAGCAACCAATAGTAAATTGACACCATTTTTTGCATTACAGACAAAAGTGACAGAAGAATTACCAGCATTTGCAAATTATACATGGGGAACATTTATTAATAATAAAGGGCATGAGTTAAAAACGAAAGACTTAACGAATAAGCAGAAAAAATTATTACATGATTTTAAGTTGGTCCAGTATGATCTAAGTTCAGGTAAACATTATTTATCAGAAAAGTTTACGAAACAATAAGAGTCATGTCATGAAATGAAAAGGGTCTATGAATCTGATATTTTCAGATTCATAGACCCTTTTTGATTGCTATATTGAAACATTATTTTGTTGGGACCTGTTTGATTTTAAGTGGGAAGTAACGATCGACTAATAAACGATAAATAAATGGCACTTTCAGGATAAGCCATGAGAAGACGGTTGTATAAATAATTCGTGCAAACATTAAACCTAAATAAATAAGCAAACTATATGTGATAAACCAGTCATGCGCTTGTAAAAAGTGCATTAATTCTGCATCTAATAAGCTAATATCCACTGAGTGAACTCCTAAAATAACTAAAGAATATCGCCCAACATAACTAAGAATCTTAGCCAAGTGTGTCCAGTGTTTCTCAATTAATAACGCAATACTTAGAATGACAATTGAACTACCAAAGCCACCTAAGACAGCAGCTAACATATTATCAGCTAAGCCACGATTTAATTCATATGTACCGCTAAAAGAACTAATCAACCATAAAGCGGCACCAACGATAAAAATAAGTGGATTTGAAAAAATTGTGTTTTCGGACCAATGCTTGGTAATTATTGATAACCAATGGCCAAATAAATAATATATTTGAACTTCAAGGGCAGTTTGTAAAGACCATGGGAAATAACCAAAATTTGCCAATAAACAACCTAATAAGAATAACAAACTAACGATAATGAATCGTAGATATTCTTTATTGACAGTCATTAACAAGTAAAAAATAATATTAGCAATAAACATGGTCAATAAAAACCAAATGGCGCCAACATGAGCAGTTAACGCAAAACCAAAAGGGGAATGAGCGGTTGCGCCATTACCATAAATAATTGGCATTAAAGTTTGGAAGTTTAAATAATGTTTGTGTTTAACCAAGAGACTAATAATGGCTCGTAAAATTGTATAAAAAATAATAATTATAAAAAATGGTGTTAATAATGTATTCGTACCTGTTTTAATAACATCTTTAATTTTTTTAGGATGATAGAAATATCCTGAAATAACAAAAAATATAGGTAAGTTAGCAGCAAATATTAGATTGGATTGCCAAGTTCCCCAAAGTCCTGTCATTGAATGACCAATAATGACAAGATAAATTGCAATTGCACGAGCGATATCGAACAAAAGATTACGTTTAGCGACTGTCATGTTATTACCTTCCTTAAATAAACTCAACTAGTTGTCATCTTAACATGTCATTTAAGGTTTAACAATTGGTCATGTAGTAAATTTTTATGTTAAAATGGCTAATATTGATATGTTTAGAGGGGGGATTTAATGAAAACTGAACGTGAAATAATGTTATCAGCTAAGCTATATAATTCGGCTGATAAGGAATTAGCTGCATTGCGTAAAGCGGGGAAAAGACGCGCCGCATTGTACAATCAGATGGCGCATGAAGAAGAGAAACAGGTTCAAGGCTTGTTAGAAGACATGTTGGGAAGCGTGGGTGCTAATAGTTATATTGAGCCAAGTGTGTATATTGATTATGGTAAAAATATCTATGTTGGTGAATCATTTTATGGTAATACTGGGTTGACAATTTTAGATACCTGTGAAGTACATATTGGGGATCATGTTATGATTGGCCCACGAGTTAGTATCATTACAGCCGGACATCCGATTGATGCAGGTGTGCGTACTCGTGGATTAGAATTTGGAAAGCCCATAACGATTGGCAACAATGTTTGGATTGGCGCTAATGTTTTTATTGGTCCTGGTGTAACCATTGGTGATAATTCAGTGATTGGTGGGGGCGCCGTCGTTGTGAAAGATATCCCAGCCAATTCAGTTGCTGTTGGCAATCCGGCAAAAGTTATGCGTGAGATAACCGCTGAAGATAAAGTCTATTGGGAACAGCAAGAAAAAGATTATTTTGTGAATCGAAAGAATAATTAATTTTAAACACTTTGTTCAACACGCTTAAAATACTGATAGCAAAGCCAAATAGTGATGATAAATGACTGAAGCATTGGTTATCTTTTCATTTAATTGTTGCTTAGAGTGACATTAATTTTATAGAAAAAAGTTTGGACAACAGTTGTTATGACCAGCTGAAAAGGACGTCAATCTATCAATTTGATTGGTAGATTGACGTCCTTAAGCGTGTTTCAAAAGAATAAAATTTCGGTATCACAATCGGCTTCATAACGGCTTTTGTTTCACTTACTTTTTATTTGATGTTATTGCGATAGAGTCCAATGACACGACCTATTATTTGGATATTTGTTGTTATAACAGACTTTAGATTGTTGTTTTCTGGTTGTAATCGGAAATGGTCATTTTCTTTAAAATAGCGATAAACACGTTGATGAGAGTCATTATCATCGTTCATTTGAACCACAATAATATCACCGTCTGTTGCAGTTGTTTGCTTTTTAACAATTAAATAATCATGATTTAGTATCCCAATGTTAATCATCGTGTTGCCATGATGTCTTAAGACAAACACGTCAGGTTCATGAGTAGGTATTAAATTTTGCAGTAAAAGCGGTTTTTCAGTTATTAATGAATCAGCAGCGTTGATGTTAGTATGATGTCGTAAAAAAGCGAGACCAGCATTGGTAACTTTAATAGCACGCGTTTTTTCTGCAGTTTTATCAATAAAGCCCCTTTTTTGTAAGCGTATTAAATGACCGTGTACTGTTGACGAAGAAGCTAAGTCAACGCCAGCACCAATTTCACGAATAGTAGGTGGATATCCCCGCTTTTTTTGTACATCATTAATATACTGTAAAATTTCAAATTGCTTTGTAGATTTTTGAGTCATTGTCAAATCTCCTTTAGTACTAGTCTATTGTACGATAAAACAGAGAGATATGTTAGGTAAGCTAATGGCATGATTATTAGCTAAAATATGATAAAATAGATACATTCAATTCAGAAAAGGTGGAAATGATATGACTGAAACCGATCATATAATGGCTGTTCGTTCACGAATTAACGAATTGGCAGCAAAAGCAAAATCGCCAGAAGGTTTGACTAAAGACGAAATTGCAGAACGTGCAGATTTACGTGCAGAATTTTTAGATAATTTTAGAAAATCATTCCGTTCACAAGTTGAAATGTTACAAGTTTATGATGAAAATGGAAAAGAGGTCACGCCAGAAAAAGTGAAGAAAATTCAACAAGAAAAAGGATTACGAGATAATTAGTGGTTCAGTTCGCTAGTCAAATGCCGGATAGTTCGCTATAATGATACTTGAATATATTTTTGGAGTAATAAAATGAGTACAACTATTTGGATTGTCATTGTCGTTATTGCCGCAATAGTTGGTGCTATTGCTGGTTTCTTCATTGCACGTCGTTCTATGGAGACGTACATTAAGAATAATCCCCCTATTTCAGAAGAAATGATGAAATCTATGATGTCATCGATGGGACAAAAGCCTTCACAAAAGCGTTTGAACCAAATGATGGCACAAATGAAGAATCAAGCACAAACTTCTTCAAAGAAGAAATAGTGGTTAAAGAGGTTGAGTTATTATTGCTCAGTCTTTTTTTTTCGACAAAAAAACAGGTTATTTATTAATAGCCTGTTTCATCATGCGACATTATTTATTGTCTTAATCTTTAGTCTTAGGATGTGGATCGACGTAAACCCAATTAGGATCGATTTCGTCGTCAAGTTTATCAAAAGCTGTTTGTAGCGTATCGCCAAATTCAGCAGTATTTGCCTCATTTAGTTTGATACGTTTGTCAATATAAATTGGGTCACCAAAAGC
The DNA here is from genome assembly GCF_058505625.1 of Weissella sp. ESL1156. Taxonomy (NCBI): domain Bacteria; kingdom Bacillati; phylum Bacillota; class Bacilli; order Lactobacillales; family Lactobacillaceae; genus Weissella; species Weissella sp. ESL1156. Next base: position 210,738 of record NZ_CP196372.1, read on the forward strand.
CATTGTAACGTTGTGGCGTTTGAATAATCCAGAGAACTTGACAGGACCTTGATAAACAATTGGTACTAATGGTGCACCAGATAATTTTGCAATCATTAATGCGCCACCTTTCATTTCTTCGGAATGCCGACTACCAGAGGGAAACATAATCAGACTTAATGGTGTCTTTTTTAAATTTCTAACAGGTGTTTTAATAGCCGATGGCCCTGGATGCGCACGATCAACTGAAAAAGCATTGGCATGGATCAAAATCCAGCGTAAAATAGGATTCTTGAAAAGTTCTTTTTTAGCCATAAAGCTAAATTTATGAGGCCAACCAGCTAATGCAAAGAAGATAGGCTCCCACCAAGTACGGTGTGGGGCAACTAAAATGAAGTTGCCTTGTGGTAATTTGTTTGTCCCTAATATTCGATACCGACCATTTATTAGCCAGACAATACCTACAGCGACATAACGTATGAATGAATAGAACATGTTTGTTCATCCTCCCTAATAATAACGTCTTATTATCCCACATACATGGCGTTTTTGGCAAACGAGGATGATTTCAGGAGATCAATTTTATGGAAGTTAATTTATTACCAGATGAACGCATTGATATGTTATATAATGACGACGTTCATATTATTCAAAGTAAGGATGTTTTTTCATTTTCACTAGATGCAGTTTTACTGGCAAATTTTGCAATACCGCGTAAAGGCGGTCGAGGGTTGACTGTTGATTTAGGCGCTGGTAATGGGGCTGTATCACTATTTATGGCACATAAAGTTGCTGGGAAAATTATAGGTGTTGAAATTCAAAAACGTTTAGCCGATATGGCGCAACGATCAGTTATGATGAATGATTTGACGGGAAAAATTCATATCATGAATGCAGATATGCGTGATATTTTTAATGACATTAAACCAGGTACGGCTGATATGGTCGTGTCTAATCCACCATATTTTACAGTTGATAATGATCAGACAATTATGCACGAAAATAAACATTTTGCCATTGCTCGTCATGAAATTATGGCAGATTTAGATTTAGTCACCTATACAGCCAAGAAACTATTAAAAAATAAGGCGCACTTCTTTATGGTTCATCGACCAGATCGCTTATTTGAGATTTTAGACGCTTTACAAAAAAATCATCTTGCACCGAAACGAATACAATTTGTTTATCCAAAGGCAGGGGAAACTGCGAATATTTTGCTCATCGATGCTATCAAGGATGGTCAGTTAACTGGTGCCAAAATTTTACCACCAATTGTGACTCACAATGATGATGACACCTATACGGATGCCGTTTTGTCAATTTACGAAGGTAGAAATCAACATGAATAAGCCATATTATATGTATGTGTTGTTAACGGCTGATAATATGCTTTATTGTGGGTTTACGGATGATGTTGGGAAACGCTTTGCAGTGCATGAAGCAGGAAAAGGAGCGAAATTTACTCGTCCAGCGAAGCGTCATCCATTACGAGTTATTTACGCTGAAGCTTTTCCTACAAAACATGATGCCTTACATGCTGAAGCAATGTTTAAGCAGTTAACACGACCACAAAAAGAACAATTTTTGCGTCATCACCAAGTCAAAGAGTTTTTAACGAAGTAATAACTATTGACAGGTACAGAAGAAGTGCGTAAAATTAGTTATTGGTTTTATACCAAAATACTCACTAGTACTCAATAGTTTGACGGGTGCCCCTTTATCGGGTCGCCAGGCTACATGCGAGTCTAGGTGGAAAAAACATTTGGAGGCAGATACTCATGGCAGTAATCTCAATGAAGCAATTACTTGAAGCTGGTGTACATTTTGGACACCAAACACGTCGTTGGAATCCAAAGATGTCAGATTACATCTTTACTGAACGTAACGGCATTTACATTATCGATTTGCAAAAGACAGTTAAGTTGGTTGATCAAGCATATAACTATGTACGTGATGCAGCAGCTGATGGCGCAACGGTTTTGTTTGTTGGTACTAAGAAGCAAGCACAAGACTCAATTGCTGAAGAAGCAACTCGTGCAAATATGTACTACGTTAACCACCGTTGGTTGGGTGGTACTTTGACTAACTGGAAGACAATCCAATTACGTATTGCTCGTCTAAAGGAATTGCGTGCAATGGAAGAAGACGGTACTTTTGATCGTTTGCCTAAGAAGGAAGTTTCTTTGTTAATTAAGCAACGTGAGAAGTTGGACAAGTTCTTGGGTGGTATCGCTGATATGCCTAAGATTCCTGATTTGATGTTTATCGTTGATCCACATAAGGAACAATTAGCAGTGCAAGAAGCACATAAGTTAAACATTCCAATTGTTGCAATGGTCGATACAAATGCTGATCCTGATCAAATTGATGTTAAGATTCCTTCAAATGATGACGCTATCCGTGCGGTACGTTTGATTACTTCAAAGATGGCAGATGCTATTATTGAAGGTAACCAAGGTGAAGATTCTGTTGAAGAAGCTGATTTCGCAGCTGAAGGTGACAAGCCTGCTTCAATCGAAGAATTGACTGATCTTGTTGAAGGTAAGAAGAACTAATTATCTTTTAATTTGATAGCAAAAAAGCTTGTTCTTTGTTGAGAACAAGCTTTTTTTGCGCTCTACGCAAAACTCATGTAAAATGAGTATTAGATATCTAACGTGTGTATAGAAAATCGTTATATTTTCGTGTATACTAGTTGAGATAAGATTTAGCATATACAAGGAGACCATAAAATGGCTATTACTGCTTCACAAGTTAAAGAATTACGTGAAAAGACTGGCGTTGGTATGATGGATGCCAAGAAGGCATTGGTTCAAACTGATGGTGATATGGACAAAGCAATCGATGCTTTGCGTGAAAAGGGAATGGCAAAGGCTGCTAAGAAGGCTGATGCTGTTGCTGCTGAAGGTATGACTTACGTTGTTTCAAAGGATAACAAAGCAGCTATCATCGAATTGAACTCACAAACTGACTTCGTTGCTGGTAACGCAGAATTTAATGAATTGCTACACGCTGTGTCTAACGCAATCGTTGAATATGCACCAGCAAATGTTGCTGATGCTTTGGCACTACAAGTTGCTGAAGATCAGACATTAAATGATATGATCATTCACACAACACAAATCACTGGTGAAAAGATTACATTACGTCGTTTCGCAGTTGTTGAAAAAGCAGCAGGTCAAGTATTTGGTACTTATTCACATATGGGTGGTCGTATTTCATCACTTGTATTGTTGGATGGCTCAGATGAGCAAGTGGCTAAAGATGTTGCGATGCACGTTGCAGCAATTGCGCCAAAGTATGTTTCTGCTGAAGAAGTGCCAGCTGATGTATTAGACCATGAAAAGACCGTGCAAATGAAGTCAGAAGATTTGGCAGGTAAGCCTGATAACATCAAAGAAAAGATGGTTGAAGGTCGTTTGCACAAGTTCTTGGCAGAAATTGCATTGGTTGACCAACCATTTGTTAAGGGTGATGGTAAAGAAACTGTTGCCAAGTATGTTGCAAGCAAAAACAGTAAGGTCGTTTCGTTTGTTCGCTATGAAGTTGGTGAAGGAATTGAAAAGAAGGCAAATGACTTTGCTGCTGAAGTTGCAGCTCAAATGGGTGAATAGAGACCGAGGCGATTGAATGATGGCAGATGTAAAGTACAAACGAGTATTGTTAAAGTTATCAGGTGAGGCTTTGTCTGGTGAACGTGGTTATGGTATTGATCCAGAAACGGTTAACAATATCGCAGCGGAAATCAAAGAAGTTTATGAACTAGGTGTTGAAATTGCAATCGTCGTTGGCGGTGGTAATTTATGGCGTGGTGAAGCTGGTGCGAAATTAGGTATGGAACGTGCCCAAGCTGACTACGTTGGTATGTTAGGAACAACCATGAATGCTTTAGCATTGCAAGATGCACTTGAATCACACGAAGTACCAACACGTGTACAAACTGCTATTGAAATGCGCCAAGTCGCAGAACCATATGTTCGCCGTAAAGCTGTTCGTCACTTGGAAAAGGGACGGGTCGTTATTTTTGGCGCTGGTACAGGTTCACCATATTTTTCAACGGATACAACTGCAGCTTTGCGTGCAGCTGAGATTAATGCTGAAGCAATTTTAATGGCCAAAAATGGTGTTGATGGTGTTTACAGTGATGATCCTCGTAAGAATCCAAGCGCAACAATGTTTGAAAAGTTAACCCATAAAGATATTATCGCTAAGGGCCTAAAGGTTATGGATTCAACTGCATCAACATTATCAATGGATAACAATATTAATTTAGTGATTTTTAATATGAATACATCTGGTAATATTAAGCGAGTTGTCCTTGGTGAAAATATTGGCACAACTGTGGAGGTAGATTAGTATTATGGCTAATGCAATTATTGAATCAGCAAAAACGCGTATGAGTAAGGCTGGTGACGCATTACGTCGTGAATTAGGTAATATCCGTGCGGGTGTCGCTAATCCATCAATTCTTCGTAATATTACGGTAGAATATTATGGTGCAGACACACCATTAAATCAATTAGCATCGGTTACAGTACCTGAAGCACGTGTTTTGTTAATTACACCATTTGATAAAACAGCATTAAAGGGTATTGAGCAAGCTATTTTTGCATCTGACTTAGGATTAACACCGGCTAATGATGGTTCAGTTATTCGTTTGGTAATCCCAGCTTTGACAGAAGAAAGTCGTCAGTCATTAGCAAAAGAAGTTAAGGCTGAATCAGAAAAAGCGAAAGTGGCTGTTCGTAACGTCCGTCGGGATGCAATGGATGATGCTAAAAAAGCTTTGAAGAACAACGATTTATCAGAAGATGAAGTGCATAGTATCGAAGATGACATTCAAAAAGCAACAGATGCTGCGATTAAGAATGTTGACAGCATTGCAGCTGAAAAAGAAAAAGAGTTATTAACAATTTAAGTTAATGATTTATTTTTAAAAAGAATTGAGGACATGACGTGCTCAATTCTTTTTTATATCTTAATCATTTCATTAATAATTTAGTACTTTATTTGTGTATAATATTTAAGGATGGTATATATTCTATTAAGGACATCTATTTTTAGGAGTAGTACGGTATCGTTTTTTAGATAATAACCTGATGTACAGGGAGGATGGCTCATGGATAACGAGCAAAAGTTATCACGATCAAATCGTGATAATAAAAAAAATAAAAAAAAGTCTCATAAGGTACGCAATATTATTTTGAGTATCTTATTAGTCATTATTTTAGCAGTAGCGGGCTTGTTTGGATTTGCTTATATGCAAACAAAAGGTGCGATTGATAAGTCTTATGTTGCACCAACGATGAAAAAGTCACGTGATGTTTCTAAGGTCATTAGTTCTGGTAAGCCAATTTCAATCCTACTATTGGGTACTGATACGGGTGAATTAAATCGTCATTACAAAGGTCGGACGGATTCGATGATGTTAGTGACAATTAATCCGAAAACAAATAAAACGACGATTATGTCAATTCCACGTGATACGTTGATTGCAATTGTGGGCTATGAAGATACTTTCCCACAAAAGATTAATGCGGCATATTCATACGGTTCATCAGCAACAACGATTAAGACAGTTCAAAAGTGGTTAAATGTGCCAATTGACTATTATGCACTCGTTAATATGGGTGGTATGGAGAAGGTTGTTAATAAAATTGGTGGTATCAAAGTAACATCACCATTGACCTTTAGTTTTAATCCAAATACTGCTCACGCAACTGGTAATAATCTATATAACTTTACGAAGGGTTCAAGCACCTATACGCATAATGGCAAGACTTATACAGAAATGACTGGTAAGGCCGCTTTAGCATTTTCGCGGATGCGTTATGATGATCCTCAGGGTGATTACGGTCGTCAAACACGACAACGTTTAGTGTTGCAAGGGATTATTCAAGCTGCTAAGGATAATCCAACAAAGTTATTGAATTCTGGTTTCTTAAATTCAATTTCAGATTCAACACAGACTGATTTATCATATGGTGATATGATTTCAATCGTTCGCAAGTATGCGAAAGCTGCTGGTCATGTGGAAAATGATCATATCCAAGGACAAGGTTACAGTCTATCATCTGGATCAACTGAGGTTGTGACTAGTGATGAACAACAGCGTGCGACAAATGTCTTACGTAAATCACTTGGTTTGAAAGCAGCTAAGTCAGGACCGTTATATGGTGGCAATATATCAACAGCAACCATGAGTTCAATTGGGGTACCCACAAATTAGTCTTGTTTAGTAAACAAGCGTATCATATTGTATTATCATAATGAAGTATGATAAAAATTGTTGTATTTAAAATTAATTATCTAAGACCTGTTTTCAAGATATGTTTGGAAACAGGTCTTTTATATGCTTGGTTTTGATTAGTCTAGACCACCCCATGTTAGGATTTCTAACACATTTTACCGTTCTTTTGGCACACATGATTATACTGATGTTAAGTTATTTAAAGAAAGAGCAGGTGATTCGAATGAACGGCGCAGATGTTGCATGGGTTTTGATTAGTGCTGGTTTAGTTTGGTTAATGGTTCCAGGATTGGCATTATTTTATGGTGGTTTATCAGAAACACGCACGACAGTAAATACATTGGCAATGGTCATGATTGCCATCGCGGTTGGTGGTGTTGTCTGGTTTACAGTTGGCTATTCACTAGCATTTAGTGGATCAGGGCCAATTATTGGTAACTTAGATGCTGCATTCTTACATCACGTTTCAATGACTGAGAGCACACGAAACTTAGGTATTTCCGACGGCCTGTTTGCTTTATTTCAAGGGATGTTCCCAATGATTACCATGGCTATTATTGCTGGGTCAGTTGTTGGTCGAATGAACTTTAAAGCGTTTATCTTATTTTTAGTCGCATGGATGTTATTAGTTTATGTGCCATTAGCACACATGATTTGGGGCGGTGGTATTCTTGCTCAGCATGGTGCGCTTGATTTTGCTGGTGGAGATGTTGTTCATATCTCCTCAGGTGTTTCAGGATTAGTTTTGGCATTAATGATTGGTAAGCGACGAGTTGTGCAAGATTCAAGTGGTAATAATTTGTTGGCAACGGTTATTGGTGGCGGTCTCTTGTGGTTTGGTTGGTTTGGGTTCAACGCTGGTTCTGCTTTAGCAGCAGATGGGGTTGCCATTGTTGCCTTTACAAACACAAATATTGCGGCAGCTTTTGCCATGTTAACTTGGGTGTTACTTGATTTTTCACTATTCAAACGTGTTCGTATTTCAGGAGCCATATCTGGTGGGGTCGCTGGTTTAGTGGTTATCACACCTGGTGCTGGATTTGTACAGCCAATGAGTGCCATGTTGATGGGAATCATCGTTGCAGTCGGCACATATTTTGCAACAACTGTTATTAAGTATCGTTTAGGATACGATGATACATTAGATGCATTTGGCCTCCATGGTGTTGGTGGTGTGATTGGTGGTATCTTAACTGGTTTCTTTGCTTCAAAGCCTTTGGCGGGTGAGTCAGTTAGCTGGCAGTTGATTGGCACACAAATCGGAGCTATTTTGGTAACAATTGTCCTGGTTGTTATCGTTACGTTTGTTATTGCAAAAGTGGTTAATTTGATAACACCATTGCGGGTTGATGAAGCAGTTGAAGAAGACGGACTAGATTATGACTTACATGGTGAGGTAAATGTCTAGTTTATTGACGGCTTAAGGTAAATGGGTTAGTATAAGGCAATGGATAAATATGACAATAATGTAAAGAATATCTTTACATTAGTAAAATAATAAAAAGGGAGGCAATCATATGTTTGGAATGAATATGTTGAATAAGAAAGTTGATCGCGCTGTTCGTGCATATAAGAACATGAAAATTGAGCGCCACCATAACGATTGTCAGCATACTAATGCTCACTAATTTCGCGATGATTATAACGTTGTGGTCACATTTAGGTCACTAAAATTTTTTAGAGTGAGACAAAGGGTTTCAGTCTTTTGGACCACGTTTAAGGGTGTCAATCTATCAATCAAATTGATAGATTGACACTTTTTTCATCCGGTTGTAATGACTGATGTACCAACTATTTCTTTATTAGAAAATAATCGTTATTTGATGTTATGAGATTTCACTAATTTAAAGTATACCAATTTATACCAAATTCGTAAAAAAATGGCTCATATTTATTGACCAATAAATATTAACGCGTGATAATGGTTTCTGTAATTAAAAAAACAAATAAATAATACTATACCATTTATAAAAATGATCGAGTTGTATAAGGAGAACAGATATGTTTTGTGGAATCGTTGGATTTACTGGAAATAATTACCAATCAGCCCCCATCTTGTTAAAAGGGTTACAAAAATTAGAATATCGGGGCTACGATTCCGCTGGTTTGTATGTTGCTGATGAAAAAGCTGGTACAGATCAATTAGTGAAAGAGAACGGACGTGTCTCAGAATTAGCAAAGTTGGTATCATCAAAACATGTTACTGGTAGTGCAGGTATTGCACATACACGTTGGGCAACTCATGGTGAACCATCAGTAGCCAACGCACATCCTCACGTGTCAGCAGATGGTCGTTTTTATCTCGTTCATAATGGCGTTATCGAAAATTATGCTGAGTTAAAGCAACAATATTTAGCAGGTGTTCATTTTGAATCAGATACTGATACTGAAGTTGCTGTCCAAATGATTGATAAGTTTGTTAAGGCAGGCGCCACAACGCTTGCAGCATTAAAAAAGCTAATTTCGTTGATGGATAAAAATTCTGCCTATGGCTTTTTGTTAATGGATCGTGAAGAACCAGAACGGATGTATGTTGCGAAACAAAAGTCACCACTCCTAATTGGTGTTGGTAGTGATTTTAATGTGGTGACTTCTGATGCAGTGGCTATGTTGGACCAGACACATGATTTCATTGAATTACACGATGGTGAAATTGCTATTGTTGATCCTGATCATATTCAATTATTCGATGCTGACGGTCGAGAGATTTCACGTGAAGCTTTCCATTTAGATATTGATGCAACAGAAACTGATAAAGGAACTTATCCATTCTATATGTTGAAGGAAATTGATGAGCAACCAATTGTTATTCGTCAATTGATTTCAAAATATTTACCACAGGGTGGGCAACCACAAATTGGTGAAGGTATTATTAAAGATATACTTGCATCAGATCGAATTTACATTGTTGCTGCTGGAACGTCCTATCATGCTGGCTTGGTCGGAGCACGGTTATTTGAGCAATGGGCTGGCATACCAACCGAAGTACATGTTTCATCTGAATTTGCTTACGAACAACCTTTATTATCAGATAAGCCATTTTTCATTTTCTTGTCACAATCAGGTGAGACGGCAGACTCGCGCGAAGTACTACAAAACATTAATGCACAAGGGTTTAAGTCATTGACGTTGACTAATGTTGAAAAATCAACACTCTGGCGTGAAGCAACCTACGCTTTGCCATTGCTTGCTGGTCCTGAAATTGCAGTTGCTTCAACAAAAGCTTATATTGCACAAACTGCCTTACAAGCGATTTTGGCGTATGCATTATCTGATCGTACCAAATTAGAGATTGATTTAGAACAAGAACTATCAAAAATTGCCATTGCAATTCAAGGTATTGTTGATAATAAGGAACAATTAAAGCAAGTTGCTGAAGAGATGTTAGTACCTGCTCACCATGCTTTTTATATTGGTCGTGGGGTTGATTCTGCTGTTGTGATTGAAGCAGCATTAAAGTTGAAAGAAGTGTCATATGTGCATACAGAAGGCTTTGCTGCTGGTGAATTGAAACACGGTACGTTAGCGTTAATTGAAGAAAATACACCAGTTATTGCAATAATGACGCAACCACGCTTGGCTGGCTTAGTTCGTGGTAATTTAGCAGAGACACAAGCCCGTGGTGCAAAAACGTATACGATTGTTACGCAAGCCATTGCAAAACCGGAAGATGATTTTGTATTGCCTGATATCAATGAATTATTAACGCCATTAGTTAGTGTTGTGCCAAGCCAGTTACTGGCTTATTACACATCACTTGGTCGTGGACTTGATGTTGATCATCCACGTAATTTAGCAAAATCAGTGACTGTACAATAAAGTGTGTATAAAATATTGGAACGTTAACTTGAATGATATTCAGTTAACGTTTTTTATTATTCGCAACAATGTGTACAATAGAAGATAAAAATGATTATAAAGAAGGGATGACCAATGTATAAGGAACTCGTTACTCATAATGGTAAATTTCACGCAGATGATGTTTTAGGAACGGTGGTGATGACACAGTTGCTACCGGAATTACCCATTGTACGCACACGTGATGAGACAATCACTAGTAACCGAGAAAATTTTGTTTTTGATGTTGGTGGCGGACAATTTGATCATCATGGTATTGATGATACACGGCAACATAAAAATGGGGTGCCAATGGCTGCCTTTGGTTTAATTTGGGAACAATTTGGTGAACAATATATAAAATCACTAGTACCAAATACATCTGCTAATATTGTGAATGCTGTTAAACAGCACGTCATGACAAGTTTTGTGATTGGTATTGATGCACTAGATAATGGTGTGTCAGAGTACCAGAGTGATGTGTTCACAGTACCTGATGTCATTAATGATTTTTACGATGATAAGCATGAGACAGCTAGTTTTCATGAGGCTGTTGCATGTGCGCGCTTGATTTTGGAAAATCGCGTTAAAAAAACTGTTGCAAAAGAAATGGCGCAACAAGAAGTCATTGCGCATGCAAAATTTATTTCAGATCAAATTTTATTGTTACCAATTTCAGGACCTTGGAAAGATTATGCTGAACAATTTGAAAAGTTGATCTTTGTTATCATGCCTCGTCGAGATGGCAACTGGATGATTCAAGGGGTTCCTGTTGCACATGGTAGCTTTGAAGTTAAAAAGCCAGTGCCGCAAATTAATGCGCCAGGTGTTGTTTTTATTCATCGTACAGGATTTATGGCTGTTGTGAATACGCAAGAACAGGCGGTAAAGCTGGCTAAAGACGTTATTAATGGTTGATGTATAAAAATGAACATTCATTTATATAACATGGTGTCATCTGTTAGCGTGGTCGTGAAAAAATGTCGGCTGGTCTGGTATACTAAATATTAGAAATAACATTGAGGAGGCCAGTATGAAAATTAATCAGATGCCTGTAGAATTTGTTGATGCGTTACCAATTTTAGAAACAATTGAGGCAGCAGGATATGAAGCATATTTTGTCGGTGGCTCTGTGCGTGATACATTACTAGACAAGCCAATTCATGATGTTGATATTGCAACCTCAGCTTATCCTGAGGAAATCAAAAAAATATTTAAACGTACCATTGACACAGGAATTGAACACGGTACTGTTATGATTTTAGACCATGGTAAAGGCTATGAAACGACAACTTTTAGGACAGAATCAACTTATACAGATTTTCGACGCCCTGATGAAGTGACTTTTGTGAGATCTTTAAATGAAGATTTGAAACGTCGTGATTTTACAATTAATGCGTTGGCTTTGAAAAAAGATGGTGAAGTCATTGATTTGTTTGGTGGCATTCAGGATATGTCTGCAAAAATATTGCGAGCTGTTGGTCGAGCTGAAGAGCGATTTCATGAAGATGCCCTTCGTATGATGCGAGCAGTTCGGTTTGCTGCGCAATTAGATTTTCAAATTGCACCTGAAACAGAAACAGCAATCATGGATAATGCGCATCTATTAGCCAATATTGCCATTGAACGTGTCAATATTGAATTGACAAAATTAATGCAGGGTACTTCAGCTAGTTATGGATTAGTGGCCATGATCAAAACAAAATTAAATCATTTTATGCCGGGATTAGCCAATGCTGATCAAGATTTAGCAGCGTATGCAGAATTATTACGCTTAGATCAACCAAAAAATGCGACTCAAGCATGGACATTATTAGCTTTTGAGTTGGGATTAAGTCCACAAGATACGAGCAAATTTTTAAAGTCGTGGAAGCAACCCAATGACATGATTCAAGAGGCAAAAGCTGCTGTGAACTTAATGAATAAGTTGCGCTTGGGTGAAGTAAGCGATTGGGACTTATATGAAACAAAGAGTGCCATTCAAACGGCATTAGCAACAATAAAATTAAGTGAAATTAATGCAAATGTTTCTGAATTGGCAATGCGTTATGAAGCATTAGCGATTAAAGATAAAAAAGATTTGGCGATTAACGGTGGTGAATTGGTAAAAGAATTACAATTGCAGCCTGGACCATTATTCGGCAAAATCTTAGCCGATTTAGAAAAACGTGTTGTGATGGGTCACTTAACAAATGAAAAATCGGTTTTGCTAGCAGCAGCAACTGCGATTGTAGAGAAAGAGAAGAAATAGTATAAATGAAACAATTGCGAGCAGTAAACTTACATAGTGTCTATGGTGAAAAAACTTTACTGGATAATGTATCATTCTTGATTGAAACTGGTGATCGTGTTGGTATCGTTGGGGTCAATGGTACGGGTAAAACAACTTTGTTAAATGCTATTTCACAGGTAGTACCAGCAGATAGTGGGGATGTCGACACACCAAATGATTACACGATTGGTTATTTACAACAAGAACCACCACTTGACGAAGATAAAAAGGTCATGGATGCCATTTTCAATGGCGCACAACCGGTTTTTCAATTGATTAGAGATTACCAAGCAGCCTTAGCAGCATACTCAGAAAATCCTGCAGATGAGAAATTGTTGTCTCGTTATACAAAACTTGAACAGCAAATGACACAACAAGATGCCTGGTTAGCTGAATCTGAAGTGAAAAATATTTTAACGCAATTACATTTGCCTAATTTAGAATTACAAATTTCAGCGTTGTCTGGTGGTCAACGTAAGCGTGTTGGGTTAGCGCAAGTGCTTATTCAGGCGCCTGATCTATTGTTATTAGATGAGCCAACGAATCATTTAGATTTCGATTCAATTGCCTGGTTAGAAAAATATTTGGCAAATTACAAAGGTGCTGTTATGACAGTGACCCATGATCGTTATTTCTTGGATAATGTGACTAATCGAATATTCGAATTGTCTTTTGGCCAATTGTATGAATATCATGGCAATTATGAAAAATATGTCACGGCAAAAGCAGAACGAGTAGCTGCTGAGGCGGTTGCTGAACACAAATCAGCACAGTTATATAAAAAAGAATTAGCTTGGATGCATGCAGGGGCTAAAGCACGGTTAACGAAACAAAAAGCACGTGAAAATGCTTTTGCTGATCTTGAGGCGCAACAAGGGACACGTCAAGTCGAAGGTGAAGTTTCAGTTAATTTAGGGCAAACACGTTTAGGTAAAAAGGTCATCAATATTCAGCAGGCTAATCTAACCTTTGATCAGTTGGTTATCTTGAAAGACTTTAGTGAACTTGTGCAAGGTAATGAGCGAATTGGTATCACTGGACCAAACGGTTCTGGAAAATCAACCTTATTGAATGCCATTGCTGGTGAGCAACCGTTAGATAGTGGCCTTATTGAAATTGGTGAGACGGTCAAGATGGCTTATTATACCCAAATAACAGAGCCGATTCCAGAAGATAAGCGCGTGATTGCTTACTTGAGTGAAGTTGCTGAAGAAGTGATCGACCGTGATGGCAATCATATTTCGGCGGCTGAATTACTAGAACAATTTTTGTTTCCACCATTTATGCATGGGACACTGATTCGCCAACTATCAGGTGGTGAAAAGCGCCGGCTGTACTTACTAAAGTTATTGATTCAACAACCAAATGTTTTGTTACTGGATGAACCGACAAATGATTTAGATATTGGGACATTAACGATATTGGAAGATTATCTAAACACTTTTGCTGGGACTGTGATCACGGTATCACATGATCGTTATTTCTTAGATAAAGTGGCAGAAAAATTGTGGATCTTTAAAGGAAATGGCGAGATTACTAGATATAATGGTCGTTTCAGTGACTATTTGGCAACGTATGGTGCGCCAACATTAGCAATAAAAACGGATAAATCAGTAACGCCAACTACTGTTAAAGAATCATCAGTACCAAAAAAGAAAAAGTTGACTTGGTCAGAGAAACAAGAATGGACAACAATTGAAGATGATATGGCAGCGTTAGAAACGACCATTGATCATATTGAGACAGAAATGAATGATAATGCAGCTGATTTTACCAAACTAGGTGACTTACAAATAAAATTAGATGAAACAAATCAAAAATTAGAAGAAAAAATGAATCGTTGGGAAGAATTATCGGAACGCGTGGAAGGCGGTGCGTAATGGCTGAAAAGAATTTGATTTGGGCGCAAACATCAGACGGTACGATTGCCATGAATGGGCGCATTCCTTGGCATCAAAAAGCAGACATGCATTTTTTTAAACAAGCAACGATCCATCAGGCAACATTGATGGGACGTCATACGATGGCTAGTTTCAATGGTCGGCCGTTACCAGAGCGTTTGAACTTGGTATTAACGCATGATAGATCGTTAGTTGTACCCAGTGGCTTTCAAAAGGTTTATAGTGTCCAAGAAGCTGAAGAGATTGCAGATCAAGCGGGTGTTAAGTTACAAATTATTGGTGGTAAGCCAATTTATGAGAGCTTTTTGAATCAAGCAGACGCATTGTATGTGACTTATTTAGACTCAGGTTTTGCCGGAGATGTCAAGATGCCAGCTGTTGATACGACCATTTGGCACCCAGAAGAAATTGACAGTGGTACCGTAGATGCTGAAAATGATTACGATTGGCGATTAGTAAAGTATACGCGTTAAACATAAATGGCTGTGAACTAATTAACATGTGACAAATGAGAATGTGAAGCGTAAAATGAAACTGTAAAACATTTTGGCAATATGCTAAGAGGTAACGATATGAAGTACATTGTAGCGTTTGTTTGGACGTTTGTTTTAGGTGAAGTGCTTGGTTATATTGGTAGTGCGCTAGAAAGTGCATCTTATAATGCAACGGCAACTTCTTTGTTTTCTGTAGTTATCGGTATGGTTGGTACGATTGCATATCTTGCTATCTCAAAGTCAGCTGCACCACATGCAGACAAATAGGACCTAGTTAACAAACGGAATATTAAGAGATCACTGTCACAGGTGGTCTTTTTTATTTGTAATCGCTATAATAAAATTAAGTTAAATTGAATATTAGTCAATGACATATCTCAAGAAGGAGGCTATTATGGTACCACTACAAACCATGACAGCATTTAGTTTGTTGCGGAGCCCAATGACCCCTCAGCAATTAGTAACCGCCGCACAAGAAAAGGGTTATCAAGCAGTTGCAATGACAGATGAAAATGTTTTGTATGGCATGTATGACTTTTATCAAGCAGCAACACGTGCAGGTATGCAACCAATTTTAGGATTAACTGTCACCCTCATTGGTTTGAAATCTTCACAAACATATCCATTGATTTTATTAGTGGAAAATCAAACAGGGTATCATCATTTGTTGCGTATCAGTAGTCTGATTAACACAACAAATGATAAGCTGTCAATCAACGATTTAAGAGAGGATTTAGAGGGGTTATACGTTATTTTACCAAGTGTTGGTGAACTGTCGGTCATTTTAGGGACAAAACCAGACCAAGCACAGGCATTAGTACAAAAATTAATTCAGATGACTGATGCGAATCATGTTTTTTTAGGCGTAAATGCAGAGATGCGTACTGAACTTGTACAAGCAATCAAAAACATTGCACAACAGACAAATACGCGAATAGTCGCTAATGAAAAAGTGGTTTATCCTAACGCTACTGATCAATTTTCTGCACAGGTCATTCAAAAAATCGGTCAAGGTGAAATCATTGCTAACGTTGGCTTGGCACAAAAGCAACCGGCCACAGCGTACTTGAAAGAGGTGCATGATTGGGTTGCTGAATATGAAAGTCATGATTTAAAAGAGGCGATTACCAATACTGATTGGATTGCTGCGCATACAACGTTTGAAATGGAGCAATCATCAGTGACTGTCCCACGTTATGAAACACCGCAGGGACAATCATCAGCGGACTATTTAGCTGAATTATCTGAAACTGGTTTAAAAAATCGGTTACATGATTTAGATGTTGATCCAATACCATATCAAACCCGTTTAGCAGAAGAATTGCGAATTATTAATGAATTGGGATTTGCAGATTATTTCTTGATTATATGGGATGTTTTAAACTACGCCCATAAACAATCGATTCGAACTGGACCAGGACGTGGTTCAGCTGCCGGTTCACTGGTTGCCTATGTACTTTGGATTACGGATGTCGATCCAATTGCCTATGATTTATTGTTTGAACGTTTTTTAAATCCAGAACGACGACAAATGCCCGATATTGATATCGATATCCCTGATAATCGACGGGAAGAAATTTTGGATTACTTACATGAACATTATGGCCATGAACGGGTTGCTCAAATTATTACTTTTTCAACAATGGCGCAGCGTGCAGTTATCCGTGATGTGGCTCGTGTCTTTGGTTTGAATCCGACTCAAATTGATCATTTATCAAAAGCAATGCCTCGAGGGACAGCCAATTTGAAAGCCTCATATGAAGAGTCACTACCCTTTCGTAATGCGTTGATCGATTTACCTGTTGACGGTGAATTACTTTATCAAACAGCTTTAAAGTTGGAAGGATTGCCACGAAACGCTTCTTTGCATGCTGCAGGAGTGGTCTTATCAGCTGAACCGTTAGTGAATCACATGCCTGTCCAACTGGGTGAAGATGGTCGGTTGGTGACACAATTGCCAAAGGGTCCAGTTGAAGCATTAGGTTTGTTAAAAATGGATTTCTTGGCATTATCAAATTTAAATATTTTAGACATTGCCGTTCGTGAAATTCAAAAGTTACCAGACCATGAATCATTTAATATTGCCAATGTGCCTTTAGATGATGCGGCAACATTAAGGCTATTTCAGAATGGTCTAACAAATGGCGTGTTTCAGTTTGAATCGGGGGGGATGAAGAATATTTTACGGCAGCTACTACCCGACAGCTTTGAAGATATCGTTGCAGCCAATGCTTTATTTCGACCAGGTCCAATGCAAAATATTCCACATTTTGTGGCCCGTAAACATCATCAAGAGGCTCAAGTTGTCCCAGATGATAGTATGGCCGACATCTTAGCACCAACTTACGGTATTATTGTTTATCAAGAGCAAGTCATGCGTGTGGCAGAAAAATTTGCAGGCTTTTCATTAGGGGAAGCGGACTTATTGCGACGTGCCATGTCAAAAAAAGATCATGATAAGATTGCTGCGATGAAATCAAAGTTTGTCAATGGTGCAGTAAATCTTGGACATCAACAACAAGTTGCAGAAGAAGTCTTTAGTTATATTGAAACCTTTGCACAATATGGATTTAATCGGTCACATGCGGTTGCTTATTCAAAATTAGCGTTCCAATTAGCGTATATTAAAGCCCATTATCCAGCAGCCTTTTATAAGGCAGTCTTAAATGATGCGATTGCTGATCGTCAAAAAATAAGTATTTATATTTCAGAAGCAAAATTAAGTCAAGTCACTATTCTGCGCCCAAGCATAAACCATTCTTGGCAAGGGTATAGTATGAATAAACAAGGTGAGTTGCAAATGGGCTTAGCATCAATTAGTGGTTTACGACGTGATTTTCGTGAAGCTGTTATTCAAGAGCGCCAAGAAGGTGGCCAATATCGTGATTTGAGTAATTTTATTGGTCGACTCCCCAGTAAATATCGTAAAGTATCACAATTAGAGCCATTGGTTTATTCAGGTGCAATGGATGAATTTGGCTTTAACCGTCGAACCCTGCTAGGATCCCTTCAAGGTTATATTGATGCAATTGGTCTAGCAGGTGAGTCAATTTCTTTGTTTGAAACATTGACACCCAAGATGCGTGAGGTAAGTGAATTTTCATTAAATGAAAAATTAGCCTATGAGCATGACTATTTAGGTGTCTATTTAAGTGGGCACCCAATCGAACCTTATTTAGCTGCGATGCCAGAAACGCAGCACACTGATATCGCAAATTTGACCGTTGGTATGGCCAAAGTAACGGTTGTTATTTATTTGCAAACAATCAAAAAAATTCGGACAAAAAAAGGTGATCCAATGGCCTTCATTGATGGCATTGATCTGACAGGCACTTTATCAATTACGATTTTTCCAAATCTCTTTAAAAAAGTTGCACCTTTACTAACAAATGAAAAAGTGTTGATCATTACAGGTAAAATTGAACAACAACGTGGTCGTGATGCATTGCAACTAATTGCCAACCAGATAGTGGATGGCGACCAGTTTTTACAACAAACTAATCATGAACAAACGCAGCAAACGACAGGACAATGGTACTTACGAATTATGTCATTAGCTGAGGATGCGGGTGTCCTGCCCGTCCTACAACAAACGTTACAACAACATCAAGGATCAAATCCTGTTTTAATTGTGTTTGAACGTGATCATCGAAAAGTTGCTTTGAATGAAACATATTGGTTGAATGATGATGATGAAACCATGCGTGCGTTACGTGCCGTATTAGGTGAAAATAACGTCATTTTTCAACTTAAGCATTGATTTTTTTAGCAATTATCGAAATTAAGCGCAAAATACAATACAAACACCTATGAAATGCGTTAGAATAAATTAACTATTCAGAGTGATAGACAACAGATGCGATGCTGCGGGTATGAATCCCAATCGGCGTGAATCTAAAAATAGAGGATGATTTCTTATGGCAGAAGTAAAAAATTTGACAGCACAAGATGTGCATGACTTAGTCGCAGATTATATGAATGATGAGCATGTCAAAAAAGTTGATAAGGCCTATCATTTTGCAGCCCATTTACATGAGGAACAAAGGCGCAAATCTGGTGAACCATATATTATTCACCCTATTCAGGTAGCTGGTATTTTGGCCGAATTACATATGGACCCAGATACGGTCGTTGCTGGATATTTACATGATGTTGTTGAAGATACAACGGCCACACTGACTGATGTTGAAGAAGCATTTGGCCATGATGTCGCAGTAATTGTCGATGGTGTGTCAAAATTATCGAGAATCAAGTATAAGTCGTCCCGTGAACAATTGGCAGAAAATCATCGTAAATTATTATTAGCAATGTCACATGATATTCGTGTCATTATTGTCAAATTGGCAGATCGTTTGCATAATATGCGGACGTTATCTGCACTTAGAGAAGAAAAGCAGCGTCGTATTGCGTCTGAAACGCTGGAAATATATGCACCGCTAGCAGATCGTTTAGGTATCATGACAATCAAATGGGAACTCGAGGATATGTCATTACGATATCTGAATCCAGAAGCTTATCATGATATTGCCAAGTCAATGAATCTACGTCGTCAAGAACGTTTAGAAATTGTTGATCAAGCAGTCAATGACATTGAACATGCTATCACTGATTTACATTTGAAACATACAGAAGTCTATGGTCGTCCAAAACATATCTATTCCATTTATCGTAAAATGGTTGATAAGAATAAACGTTTCGAAGAAATATATGACCTATTAGCAATTCGTGTTTTAGTTGACACGATTCCAGAAACGTATGCTGTTCTTGGTGCTATTCATGCACGTTGGACACCAATGCCGGGTCGATTTAAAGATTATATTGCTTTACCAAAAGCCAATGGGTATCAGTCACTACATACATCTGTTATTGGTCCAGGTGGTCGACCTTTAGAGGTACAAATTCGTACATATCAAATGCACGAAATTGCTGAGTTTGGTATCGCGGCACACTGGGCATACAAGGAAGGTAATTTTGCCGGAGCAGATGTTCAAAATGCTGATCAACAAAAGTTGAATGTGATTCAAGGTATTTTAGAATTACAAGCTGATGCCCAAGATGCCGATGATTTTATGGAATCTGTCAAAGGTGATTTATTTACAGATCGTATCTTTGTCTTCACGCCGAAAGGTGATGTTATCGAAATGCCAAAGGGTGCTGGTCCATTGGATATGGCTTATACCATCCATACAAACGTTGGTAATCATACAGTGGGTGCTAAAGTGAATGATCGCATGGTACCGCTTGATTTTCCAATTAAAACGGGTGACATTGTGGAAATATTAACATCCCCTAATGCCCAACCCAATCGAGATTGGCTAACTATGGTTTCAACGCGTCGTGCGCGCAATAAGATCAAGCAATATTTCCGCAAACAAGATAAAGCCGATAATATTGAGGCCGGGAAAAAGATGGTTGCTGACTGGTTGGATAGTGAAGGTTATAATATTGAAGAGTTGATGCAACCTGAAAATGAAGAGCGTGCCGCTGAGAAGATGCATTATCAAGCTGTTGATGATATGTATGCTTCATTAGGATTTGGTGATATCAAACCACAAGGGGTTGCGAATCGCTTTACAGAAGAAAAACGTGCTGAAATTGAAACAGCACGGCAAGAAGCAGAACAAAAGGCGATTCTTGAGCACCATCAAACAATTGAAAATAACCCCAAAAACACAAAGCCCAATAGTCATCGTGAAGATCGAATCGTGATTCAAGGTGTTGACAATATGTTGGTGCGCTTAGGGCGTTGTTGTACGCCAGTGCCAGGTGATGAAGTCATTGGTTATGTCACAAAAGGGCGTGGTGTTTCAGTTCACCGGTTGGGTTGTCCTAATTTGAAAGCTGCTGAGGTAGAAGGTAATCGCTTAGTTGATGTTGCTTGGGAAAATCCTAATGGCAATAATAAAACAGAGTATGATGCTGATTTACAAGTTTCGGCGACCAATCGCAACCGCTTATTAAATGATGTGATTCGCATGGTCAATAACACAACGCGTTCATTGAATTCGGTCAACGGTCGGACAGATCATAATAATGATGTGCGTATTTCTTTAAGTATTGGTATAAAGAATTTGGAACAACTCGAGGCGTTGATGGTAAATATTCGGAATGTTAAGGATGTCTATGAAGTAAAGCGAGCATTTAAGTAATGAAAATCATTTTACAAAGAGTAACATCGGCAAGTGTCACCATTAGTGAAAAAATTGTCGGACAAATTGGTATAGGTTATGTGCTATTAGTTGGCATTGCAGATAGTGATACTGATGCTGATTTAGATTATTTAGTGAGAAAAATTACAAGATTAAGAGTTTTTGAAGATTCAGTGGGTAAGCTTAATCTATCCATCAATGATGTTGCTGGTCAAATTTTGTCAATTTCACAATTTACATTATATGCAGATACGAAGAAGGGCAATCGACCAAGCTTTACTAAAGCTGGTCAACCTGATTATGCCAATCAAATGTATCAACGGTTTAATGAGAAATTACGTGAGACTGGATTGACAGTGGCAACTGGTAAGTTTGGGGCTAATATGCAAGTTCAATTAACCAATGATGGACCAGTAACCATTATTTTTGATACTGAAAATAAGTGAAAGATTCATATTTAAGTAGCAATAACTAGCAAAATTGTATAAAAACTGCTAGTATTTTATTCATATTTAAGGTACATGTAAACTGTACTATGATATAATATTGTCATACAAAGTAACTAATGTGAAGGGAGTAGCATTATGGCAGAAAAGTTAATTCAATTGCGCGTTGAGGACAGTGTCAAAGACAAAGCAGATGAAATTTTTAAGTCACAAGGGTTAACCACGCAGACAGCAATCAAGATTTTCTTGACACAAGTTGCGAATACTGGTGAGTCACCATTTAGCAACTTATTTTCACGTAATTTATCAAAGTAAATAATATTTCGGTTGGGCGTATGCTTCAAGTTTCTGGGTGGGTAACCAGTAGAAATTGAAGTGTACGCTTTTTTGGAGGTTTTAATGGGGATTATTGGGCAGGTCATTATTTTAATCATTATCACATTACTGATTGGATATATTGGGAAAAAACTAGGCTTTGCTGAGGTTGTTGGCCAATTAATTGCAGGAATTATTGTCGGGCCGGCTTTATTACATTGGGTTACGACTGGACCAACAATTGCAACACTGTCAGAATTAGGGGTGTGGCTGTTGATGTTTACAGCTGGCTTGGAGACAGACGTCAGTCAATTAAAGCGCAATCTAACAGGCGCAACTTTAACAGCTGTTTTAGGTGTTATTGTGCCATTACTTCTTTTTTCAGCGACAGCACTGATATTGGGCTATGAGTTTCATGTTGCCATCTTTTGGGGCATTGTGTTTGCCGCAACTTCTATTTCAATTACGATTAGTGTGTTGGGTGAAGCGGGTCGTTTAGGTTCACAGGTAGGTGCTGTTGTCCTAGGTGCAGCCGTATTGGACGACATATTAGCATTATTATTAGTTGGTGCCTATGTTCTAATTCTTGGTGGTCAAGGACTAAGTATGACGACATTACTACCAATTGTGTTTTTTATTTTAGGAATTTTGATGAATCGTTTGTCTAAATCTGGACAAATTTTAAAAATGGCAAATTTAGTTGGTACTTGGACCTTATTTCCAGTTTTCTTTGGTTCGATTGGTTTGCATATTTCTTTGAATGGGTTACAAAAAACGTGGCCACTGATTATTATTTTGACGATTTTAGCAGTGATAACAAAATACTATGGTGCGCAATGGGGCGCACGCTTAGCGAAATTGAATAAACCTGCCGCTCAGGCAATTGGTGCAGGCATGGTGTCACGAGGTGAGATGGCGTTAGTTGTTGCACAAATTGGTTTGAATGCAGCGTTGATTTCGAAAAATATTTTTGGTGATATGGTTATTGTCATTATCATGTCAACGATTATTGCGCCTATTCTATTACGTCCATTATTGAAAAAAGTGTAGTCGATCTATATGATCATTTAATCAAAAAAGGTACCAAGTTGCGCCCGCTTAAACTTCACGCCAATTTTTTGGGTTCAGTTTAACTTTGCGTTGCTTCGGTACCTTTTTTTGTTTTATAGAGGATCAATATCGTAACGTTTCATTCTGAGTTCACGTTTTTGACCTTTAGTGGGTTTGTATAAGAAATTAAAATAAGCTGCTCGCCAATCATCAAAAGAAGCGGCCAATGATGCAATATCCTCAGGAATCTCGGTACGAGGAATATGTGTTATGTCTGGATGTGCTGTAAAATACTCATCTAACCAAGCACCGATTTTCGCATGTCCAGCATTTTCTTCATCAACGTTAAACCAGTTTGTTGGTTCAGGATGAATTAATTGATCATCAACGCCAAATAAATCCATTGTGCCATGCACTTTAAATGGCCGAATTAACGTTATTTTTGGATTAAATTGCCAAACAAAATTTCCTGGCGCAGTTTCTTCAACATTTTCTAATTGCACAACAGCACCAGCCATGTTGGAAGGTAAGCCACTTTGTTTCAATGCGTACGATGTAATAACTAAATCACCACGATGCTCTGTATTGAATGGATACACCACACCAACTTTGGCACCAACTAAGATATCAATTAATACCTGTGGTTCCATACCAATTGCTTTCATAAATATAAACCCGCTTTCAAGATAATATTAACCATTTTAGCAAAAATTCATGTTTTTGCCGAGATATATGAGAGAATTTGGTTTACATATATCATATCCAATGCATATCTGTTAAGATAATTAAATATAGTGAACAAGATTACTGGCGCTATGATGCTGGTTATAAATAACCTTTACCAGTGCTGTGGCATCGGACTGTTATAACAACGGATGCAACTGATGTAAAAGGATGGAGATAGAATGACACATAAACTTGGTGATGTGATTACGGCTAAAGTAACTGACGAAAATGATCGTTATTACTATGCGCAAATTAACGGTGAAACTTATGAAATTGCAAAAGAAGAACTGATTAAACCATTAAAAATTGGTGGACTTGTTTCCGGTTTTGCCTATGAAAATGAGAAACACCAACTAGAGATAACGAAAAATATCCCTGATGTTCGGGTAGGACATTATGCTTGGGGAACAGTGACGGATATTCGTCGAGACTTAGGTGTCTTTGTTGATATTGGTTTGCCAAATAAAGATGTTGTTGTGTCATTAGATGAATTGCCAACAATTAAAGAATTGTGGCCACAACGCGGTGACAAATTGATGATAACATTGCGTATCGATAAAAAAGACCGTTTATGGGGTGAATTAGTGACACCAGAAATTTTGCAAGCTGTGCGAATTCCTGCTAAAACAAATATGCATAACAAACAAGTGCAAGCAACCGTGTATCGCTTAAAAATGGTGGGTACATTAGTGATTACGTCTGATTATCACTTTGGCTTTATCCATCCCGATGAACGTCAAAGAGAACCTCGTTTAGGTGAAGTATTATCAGCACGTGTTATTGGTGTGCGACCTGATGGTGTGCTGAATTTGTCGTTGCGTCCAAGAGCATACGAAGCTATTCCTGAAGATGCGCAAATGCTGTTAACTTTGTTGGAGCGATCAGCAACACACAGTTTGCCATTTACGGACAAGTCAGACCCAAAGGCTATAAAAAAATACTTTGGCATGTCAAAGTCACAATTTAAGCGAGCTGTTGGTAGATTGTATAAGGAACGTCGCATTACACAAAATGAAAAAGGACTCTTTTTAGTAGAAAGCGAAGGCGAATAATATGAAAGTGCAGGTAGGACCATTTGAGGACGTTTTGGTTGACTACCTTCATTATTTGACTGTGGAGCGCGGCTTATCAGCTAATACAAAATATTCTTATCAACAAGATTTGACACAATTTTTTCAATATTTGATGACTGAAAAATACAACAGTTTAACAAACGTTGATCGTTTTACAATTATGGCCTTTTTAGGTGTTTTAGAACAAAAAGGTAAGTCGCGTAATACAGTGATTCGCATGGTGTCAACTTTACGAAAATTTTTTGAATTTTTGCAAATGAACCATATGATTGATCATAATCCGATGTTACAAGTTGATTCCCCTAAAAAAGCACAACATTTGCCAGCAGTTTTAACTTTATCTGAGGTAGAAGCTTTGTTACGTGTGCCGGATACAAAAACACCTCTGGGATTGCGTAATCGGACGATTCTAGAAGTGATGTATGCAACTGGTCTGCGCGTTAGTGAGTTAGTTAATTTAAGATTAGACAATCTGCATTTAGATTTAGGGTTAATTCAGACGATTGGAAAAGGGGACAAAGAACGGATCGTGCCCATTGGTGACGTGGCAGCAAAGTGGTTGAGACAATATTTAAGTGACGGACGACCATTGTTAGGTAAACAGCAAGATCCCCATATTATTTTTTTGAATGATCGTGGTCATCAGTTGACACGTCAGGGTATTTGGAAATTAATCAAACAATGGGTCAAACAAGCAGGCATTACCAAAGATGTATCACCCCATACTTTACGTCATTCTTTTGCAACCCATATTTTAGAAAATGGGGCGGACTTACGTATTGTACAAGAATTATTGGGGCATGCTGACATATCAACCACACAGATTTATACGCATATTTCAAATAAACGGTTAACTGAAGTTTATGAAAAAGCGCATCCTCGAGCCTAGTTCGGATTGATTGGAGGAAAATATGTTAATTATCGTACGTAAAGATCAATCAAAAATTGTCATGGGCTTATTATCATATAGCCCAAACTTACCAGATATTGCTGCTGTGCAGCGAGAGTATGACTGGTACCAAACAGATGATAGTCGTCATATTTTGTTATGGCGTGATGAAGATACGCATCACTTTACGGTGTTACTTGGCATTTTACAAATTTATAATTCGGTTGTTATTCGACGAATTGTTTTTAGTCCTGAAGTACAACGTCGCCAACAACTAAGACTTGGTCATGAAATTTATCAAGCTTTAAAGTCTCAATATCCAGACAGAGTGATTATGGGATCAATTGCGACGCAGAAATATGTTACGAAATGGCGAGAAACAAAATGAGTGAAGAATTAACGTATCATTTAGATGATTTTGATGGTCCATTGGATTTATTGTTACACCTCATTCGGGTCAATGAGATGGACATTATGGACATACCAATTGTTGCAATTACTGCACAATACTTAGATTTCTTACACGCAGAACAAGAGAGAGATTTAGATGTTGCTGGTGAATTTTTAGTGATGGCTGCAACGTTGATGTCGATTAAAGCCAACTATTTATTACCTAAAAATGATAATTTTGAGTATGATGAAGATCTGGCTGAGTTCGTAACGGAAGAGGCAGATCCTCGCGAAACATTGATGATGCAATTATTGGAGTACCAACGTTACCAACAAGCTGCGGGAGATTTACGTGAACGTGAAGAAGAACGACAATTACAATTTTCACGTGCGCCAATGCCAATTCCTGACGATATTCATGGTGCACCTTTACCTGAAGGATTGACTTTAGCTGATTTACAAACAGCATTTGATCAGTTAGTTAAAAAAAGATTTCAAAAGCAAGTACAGCCGCGATCATTACGAAATGACAACTGGTCTATTCACCAACAAATGTCACATATCATGGACCGCATGACGACAGTCGATACGTTGACTTTTGAAGAATTGTTTTCTGAAAAAAAGAGTCGCGATGAGCTCGTGACAACATTTATGGCGATGCTTGAATTGGTCAGACATCAGCATTTGCAAGTGAAGCAGGATAAATTATTTGATACAATTAATCTTTCATGTGGTCAAATACCGTATGAACAAGGAGAGGAAGAAACGGCCAATGCAGAATAGCTTACAACAAATTGAAGGATTGTTATTTGTTGCAGGGGATGAAGGCATTACGCTGGGCGAACTGGCAGCAGCAACACAATTTTTAAAGCCGGCTGTTAATGGGCTACTAGACGATTTAGCAGTAAAATATTCGTCGGATGAGAGTTGTGCTTTTGAAATACTCAAGACAGATGATCGTTATCAACTAGTCACGAAGACAACCTTGTCTGAAACAATTCATCGATTTTTTACAGCACCATTAACAACTGCTTTGTCACAAGCATCTCTTGAAGTACTGGCAATTATTGCCTATAAACAACCAGTGACTAGGATTGAGGTGGATGAAATTCGGGGAGTGCAATCTCAATCAACGATTCAAAAGTTAGTCTTACGCAATTTGGTGACTAGCAAGGGACGTTCTACCGAACCGGGGCGACCTATCTTATATGGGACAACGTCGTATTTTTTGAATTACTTTGGTTTAACAAATTTGGACGAATTACCACCTTTGGTTACAGCAAAAGCATTAAAAGATTTGCAAAATAATCAAGAGACAGTCATCCCGTTAATGCCAACAGGTAATGAGCAATCTTCATTTGATGTGACGATTGCTGAATTGACGAACGACTTAGAAAATAACGAGGAAAAATAATGGCAGAACGATTACAAAAAGTGATGGCACAAGCGGGGGTGGCTTCACGTCGTGCATCTGAAAAAATGATTACCGCAGGCCAAGTCACAGTTAATGGCCAAGTAAAAACAGAGCTGGGGACAAAAGTAGAACCTAGTGATCATATCGAAGTTAATGGGACACCCATTGAAGCAAAAGAAAAATTAGTCTATTTTTTGTTAAACAAGCCGCGCGGGGTGGTAACGACCAATTCTGATGATAAAGGGCGACAAACAGTGATGGATATTGTTGATGAACCTGAGCGTGTTTACCCAGTTGGTCGTTTGGATTATGATACGACTGGTGCATTGTTATTGACGAACGACGGTGATTTAGCGAATAAATTAATGCATCCTAAATATCGTATAGATAAGGTGTATGTGGCTAAAGTGAATGGCATTCCAACAAATGAGTCCTTAGAAAAATTACGTCATGGTGTGACTGTTAAAACAGTCCAAAAAGGACGCCATTATACATTTAGTGCAGCCCCAGCACATGCTGAAATTTTATCAACAGATAAGAAAAAGCATACAGCAATCGTTAAGTTGACGATTCATGAAGGTAAGTATCATCAAGTCAAAGAGATGTTACGTACGGTTGGCTATGAGGTTATTAAATTAACGCGTGAACGTTATGGTATGCTAGATTTAACTGGTTTGACGGCTGGTGAATATCGACCATTGCGTCACGAAGAGGTACAAACATTAAAATCAGGTCGCCAGTTCCGTAAATCAGCTGGACGTTGGTAAGCAATACCAAATGACTATTGACTTTTAGTAACAGGAAAGCTACTATAAATATGATAATTAAATATCTTCAGGGCAGGGTGTAATTCCCGACCGGCGGTAATCTGATTTTTTAGAAAGTCCGCGACCCACGATGTTGTGGTTGATATGGTGTGAATCCATAACCGACAGTAAAGTCTGGTATGCAGAAGAATTAATGAATTGACTGATATAGTCGGTTTTATTTGTGTCGCCCTGACACGAATGAGACCGACTTTTTTATTATCAGTGTGGAGGGATATATTGTATCATGAATAGAACACGTCATTTAACGATTATTGCACTGTTATCAGCAATTGCTTTTGTTTTGATGGTATTTCCACAATTTCCGTTATTACCGGGAGCAAGTTTTTTAAAAATTGATTTTTCAATTGTACCAGTTTTGTTTGGTGCCTTATTATTAGGTTTGAAGCAAGGCTATGTTATTTTAATTTTAAGATCTGTTTTAAAATTATTGTTAAATAATGAAGGACCAGGTGATTTGATTGGTTTGCCAATGAACATTATTGGGATGGCTGTTTTGATGACAATTATTATCATGGTAATGAAACGAAATGATGTATCAAAAAAACAATTTATGATTGGCACATTAATGGGAACGATTGGATTAACGATTGCCATGGTTATTCTTAATTATGTTTACGCTGTACCGCTGTATGCCGTGTTTGCTAATTTTGATATTAAAGCCACGATTGGACTAGGACATTATTTGCTTTGGATGGTCGTGCCGTTTAACCTAATTGAAGGAGTTATTCTAGGTGCCGTATCTGGTGTCGTCTTTTTCTCTTTCCAACGTGTTTTGGCACGAATGCATTCACAACTAAATTAAATCAAGTGACTTGCACTTCGTTCACTAATTTCTTAAACTAATGATTAGTATGTGGAAAGGTGGACAGTGTGGTGACAGATAATTTTTTGATTACCCTATTTTCGTCAACACAAGCACGACGACATCGGGTAATTTTTAGTTTATTGAAACGTCGATTAACTGTGTCGACTGAGTACTGGGGATTACGTTATCAATTGTTGCCATATGTTGGCCTGATGCCACAATTAGAAAAGACAGCTTTTGATGAACAAATAAAGCGATTTATTCAAACGGGTTTATTAATTGAAAAGCAATCTGAAACAGGTCAGTTATTATTGACACAAAAGGGCATTTTGGCGCAACAAAAGTTTGCTAAGCAACACTATCAATTGCAGTATGTCACGTTGGCAACCCAGCCTTTAGCTAATGTTCGTCATTTTCGAGAAACATTCTTACTCGCCAATCAGATTATTTCGGAAGCGTCATATCAAAATAACCATTATTATCCATTGCAAGTTGATTTAAAAACGAAATTATTAGTGAAGCAATGGTATCGACAGATAACGAATAAACAGACATTAGGTGTTACTTGGTCAGCCGACATCCAGCAATTCCTTGAACAGTTACCTGAAAAAACTGCCAATCAATTTATTGCAACGTGGGTGGGGCATCAAATAGCAGGGAAAAATATTGCGCAATTAGGACACCCAACAACTTGGGGAGCAATTGATTTTTATTTATGGGAATTAGATTTGTTTGCTTTGTGGAGTACAACGATTTCAAAAAGGTCGCGTCCAAGTATATTAAAAACCTTATGGCAGTTAACACAAACACAAAGCAATCTTTCCAATAGTATGCAATTAACATGTCGACAGGTTAGCCAAGGATTGTCAATTGCGCAAATTAGTCAACGACGTCATTTAAAAATAGGAACCGTGCGAGAACATTTATTATCGGCGGCAATTTGGTTACCGCAACAGAATTTTCCTTACGATTTGTTTTTAACATCCCAAATAGTGAGTTACTTAAAAGAAAATCTCAGTGGTGCCATTGATGACTGGCAATTTTCAAGTGTTAGAAGATCAGACGATCCAAACGAATTTTTTTTATTTCGCTTATATGAAATTTATTTAACCAAGCAAGAGGAAACAAAAGATGCCAGGTTCTAATTTAGAAAATGTTTTACATCATAAATTTGGTTTTGAAACATTTAAAACGGGTCAACAGGAAATTTTAACAGCTTTATTGGCTAAAAAATCAACCATGGCTGTGTTACCAACTGGTGGGGGGAAAACATTAATTTATCAAATGATGGGTGCGTTACGACCAGGATTGATTCTCATTGTAACACCTTTATTATCGTTAATGCAGGATCAAGTTGCTCGTTTGAATTATCTTGGTGAAAAAAAAGTCGTTGCTTTAAATTCAACTTTATCGTACGAAAATAAAAAAATGGTGTTAAAAAACCTCGCAAGTTATCATTTCTTGTTTATTTCGCCAGAAATGCTTCATCAAGAACCAGTACAAGCTGCTTTGACACGAATTACCATTAACTTAATGGTGGTTGACGAAGTACATACCATGGTGACGTGGGGACAAGATTTTCGACCAGATTATTTGGCATTGCCACGAATTCATGAGCAGTTACATAAACCACAGTTACTATTATTAACGGCGACGGCCACGCCACATATGATTCATGAAATTATTGATAGCTTTGGTATGGCTGAGACAGATTGGTTTATTTATAAACATGCAGTCGATCGTCCCAATATTTATTTACATACAGAACAGTTGGCTAATGACGCTGAAAAGAGACAGCGCTTAAAAGAATTAGTTATGACCACGACAGGTCCAGGGATTATTTACTTTACGTCACGAAAATTAGCAACAAGTATGGCTGAATGGCTACATGAAGAAACCCAGCAAAATGTGGTTGCTTATCACGGTGGGATGGATACAATTTCACGATATCGTGTCCAACAACAGTTTATGCATGGTGATATTGATGTGATTACAGCAACTTCCGCATTTGGTATGGGAATAGATAAAGATAATATTCGTTTTGTTATTCATTATCATTTAAGTAATGATTTATCTAATTATTTACAAGAAATTGGGCGTGCTGGTCGTGATAACCAGCAAGCTGTTGCAATATTATTATATGTCCCCGGGGATGAACTGATTCAATTTAATTTAATTGATCAAACGATTCCAAATTCTGCTGCAATCAAAATTTACTTAGAACACCCTAATGCAGATGTTTTAACTGCTGATCAAGTAAAATTATTAAACTTTTATCGCAACAGTGGTCTGTCAATTGCTGATATTATTCAAATTTTTGAACAAAGAAAATATAGTCGTCAAGAAAATTTGTGGTCAATGATCAATTACGCTAAGTCGCCAGGTCAATTGCGCAAACAAATTAGTGAATATTTTGGTAATGATACGACGACGCTATCTTTGACAGATGAAAGCGTGGGTGTGACAGACTGGCCACCTGCAGAATTGGCACTGGCAAGAAAAGAAAACGTACCACGACCTGAAATGGTGGCAGATTGGTCACAACAGTTAAAAAAACTGTTTAATTTACAATAAAGTTTGGGTGTGACACTAACTATTTTAAGGTACTTAGTGTATGATTAAAGATAATAAAAAAAGAGAGTAAGGAGAGCCACCAATCATGACCGAAAAGAAGAATGAACAACAGCCATGGGAGGCATCTTTCAAAGATGAAACGACCAAACAGTATTCAAGAACACAAAACCGACGTAAGTCACAACGTGTTAGTATGGTTGTCGGAATTTTGGTATTGATTGTCATTGCTTTGTCGTTTGTTCCTGTCTATAAATATTTACAGGAATTGAATAAACCTGCTGATGCCACAACAAATACTGAATTGCCTGTTGCTTCATCTACGAAAACAACCACCTCAACCAATAAAGTGACAGATGCTGCGAAGTCAGAATCAAAGGCAAAGGTGGCTGCATCGAAATCTTCTGTCGCAGCTGCCAAAAAGTCAAGCGAGGCTGCAGCTAAATCGTCTTCAGAAGCCGCCGCTTCTTCTGAGGCAGCTGCATCTTCTGAAGCAGCCTCTTCATCAGCAGCGTCATCTTCTTCAGAAGAAGCTTCAAAGACTGTTAATTTTGAGTCAGGAACGCTTTATAGTTTTGCTGTTGCAAATGGGACAACACCAGAAGAATTGTATACGTTAAATCCAGGCTTAACGGCAAGTAATTATGCTACTTATTATGGCAAAGGCTTAAAAGTTAAGTAAAAATTTATCGTTGTTGTTGAAACGTCAGTTTGTGATAGGGGTCGTTAATCTTACCATTTTATGTTGGTAGATTAACGTTTTTTTTGCGTATACTTCAAATAATGTCAAATCATTTTTTAAACTAGTCGTACTAGTGTTTCTAGGCAATTAAGCGTAGAATAAGACAGTAATAAATTGAATAAGGATGTGAATCATGAACCCAATTCAGATTGCAATTGATGGCCCAGCTTCTGCAGGTAAGTCGACAATTGCTAAAATTTTGGCTACGGACTTAAACTTTGTCTATGTTGACACAGGGGCAATGTATCGGACAGTAACTTTAGCAGCAATTAAATCAGGCGTTACATTAACTGATGAACAAGCTGTGACAGCCCTACTACCTGACATTAAAATTTCATTTCAGCCGGGTAACCCAGTACAACACGTTTTTCTAAATAGTGAGGAAGTGACTGAAGAGATTCGTTCGGTTGCAGTCACAGCAAATGTATCCGTTGTTTCTGCTTATGGTGAAGTGCGCAATGCGATGACCACGTTGCAACGAGAAATTGCTGCTGCTGGTGGTGTCGTGATGGATGGTCGTGACATTGGGACAACTGTGCTACCAGATGCTGAAGTGAAAATATTTTTAATTGCATCTGTTCATGAACGTGCAGTACGTCGCTTTAAAGAAAATCAAGCCAAGGGAATGGCAACTACTTTGACTGAACTTGAAACAGCAATTGAGAAGCGAGATTATCTTGATTCTCATCGTGAAATTTCACCACTAAAGAAAGCAATTGATGCAACTGAATTGGATACGACAGGTCTCTCAATTAACGAAGTAGTGAGTGAAGTGAAGCATATTATTGAAAATAAATTACAAAAATAATAATTACGGCTAAAAAAGTGCAAAAAGTACTAGTAAAATATACCAATATTAGGTATAATATTCATTAGAGTCGTGTGACCAGGAGGATATATTGTAATGAACGAAGAGAACAACGAGCTATTGGCAGCTCTTGACAGCGTAGCCGAAGTTAAAGTTGGCGATGTAGTTAAGGGTGAAGTCTTGGCAATTGATGATAATCGTCAAGTTATCGTAGGTATTGAAGGTGCCGGCGTTGAAGGTGTGATTCCTTTGCGTGAATTGACAACTGACCGCGATGCGGACGTAAATGACCTTGTCAAGGTTGGAGACGTGTTGGATTTGGTAGTTGTATCAACTATCGGTTCTGACAAGGAAGGTGGATCATACCTATTGTCAAAGCGTCGTCTTGAAGCTCGTCGTGCTTGGGAAGAAATCGCAAGCAAGCACAGTGTTGACGACATTGTGGAAGCACCAGTAACACAAGCTGTTAAGGGTGGTTTGGTTGTTGACGTTGAAGGTGTACGTGGATTCGTACCTGCTTCAATGATTGAGAACCGTTTCGTGCAAGATTTGAACCAATACAAAGGTCAAACTATCCGTGCAAAGATTATCGAAATCAATGCAGCAGACAGTCGTTTGATCTTGTCACGTCGTGATGTATTGAACGAAGAGCGTAAAGCTGCTTTGGCACGTATTTTTGACGAACTATCAGTTGGTGATGTTATTGAAGGTAAAGTTGCTCGTATGACTAACTTTGGTGCATTTATTGACCTTGGTGGTGTTGATGGATTGGTACACGTATCTGAAATCTCACACGAACGCGTTTCACAACCTTCAGACGTTTTGTCAGTTGGTGAAGAAGTTAAGGTTAAGGTTTTGGGCTTGGATCCAGAACGTGAGCGTATCTCATTGTCAATCAAGGCTACTCAACCTGGACCTTGGGACGAAGCTGCTGAGAAGGCACCTGCTGGTACAGTTCTAGAGGGGACTGTTAAGCGTGTGGTTGACTTCGGTGCATTCGTTGAAGTGTTCCCAGGTGTCGAAGGTTTGGTTCACGTTTCACAAATCTCACACAAGCACATTGCTAACCCAAGTGATGTTTTGAAGGCTGGAGACAAGGTTAAGGTTAAGGTTTTGGATGTTAATCCAGAGCGTCAACGTTTATCATTGTCAATCAAGGCTTTGGAAGAGGCACCTGCACACGAGGAAAATGATCGTCCTCGTCGTTCACGTCGCCCACGTCAATCAGCACCTACTAACTATTCAACTTCAGAAGAAGAAGGATCAGCAACACTAGGTGATGCATTTGGTGATATTTTTAAAGATTTTAACTAAGCATTAGAATAGCTTAAAACAGTTAGAGGCTGGGACAAGAGTTGTCTCAGCCTCTAATTTTTGTTTCGTCTTAATTCATGTTAAGATTATATGTAACAGTGACAAATTAAATTGAGGTAGCAAAAAATTTAATACCTCAGAAAAGAGGATAATATGGGATTCCCTGTTGTGGCAGTTGTTGGTCGCCCAAATGTGGGTAAATCAACAATCTTTAACCGCATTGCGGGTGATCGAATTTCAATTGTTGAGGACACACCTGGTGTAACGCGTGATCGTATTTATACACGTGCAGAATGGCTGACTCATGAATTTCGATTAATCGATACTGGTGGTATTGATATGGGTGATGAACCATTCATGTCACAAATTGTACAGCAAGCTGAAATCGCAATTGATGAAGCGGATGTCATTATTTTTATGGTGTCTGCACGGGAAGGATTGACTGAAGCTGATGAGCGCGTAGCCAAAATTTTGTATCAATCAAAGAAACCAGTTGTATTGGCCGTGAATAAAGTTGATAATATTGAATTACGATCAGAAATTTATGAGTTCTATGCTTTGGGATTTGGTGATCCATACCCTATTTCAGGTGCCCATGGTACTGGTTTAGGTGATTTATTAGACCAAGTTGTGGCTAATTTTCCTGAATCTGACGTACAAGAAGATGATGAAGCCGTTCGCTTCTCATTTATTGGACGCCCAAATGTGGGTAAATCATCGTTAGTTAATGCAATGTTAGGTGAAGAGCGGGTGATCGTTTCAGATATCTCTGGTACGACGCGTGATGCAATTGATACGCGTTTCACCTCTGCAGAAGGTGATGAATTTGTGATGGTTGATACGGCTGGTATTCGTAAGCGTGGTAAAGTGTATGAATCAACAGAAAAATACTCTGTTATGCGTGCTATGCGTGCTATTGATGATTCAAATGTTGTTCTTGTCGTTTTGAATGCAGAAGAAGGTATTCGTGAACAGGATAAGCATGTTGCTGGGTATGCACATGAAGCCGGTCGTGCCGTTATTATTGTGGTTAACAAGTGGGATACGCTTGAAAAAGACAACCACACGATGGCAGATTTTGAAAATCAAATCCGTGAAGAATTTCAGTATCTGTCATACGCACCAATTGTCTTTGTTTCAGCAGTAACTAAGCAAAGACTAAACAAATTACCTGCGTTAATTAAGCAAGTTAATGAAAATCATCAAAAGCGTATTCAATCAGCTACGTTGAATGAAGTGATTATGGATGCTTTGGCACTAAATCCAACCTCAACGGTGAATGGTAAGCGTCTAAGAGTTTATTACGCAACACAGGTTGCTATTCAGCCACCGACATTTGTGGTCTTTGTCAATGACCCAGAATTAATGCACTTTTCATATGAACGTTTCTTAGAAAATCAAATCCGTAAATCATTTGATTTTACAGGAACGCCAATTCACTTAATTAAACGTGCGCGCAAGTAAAAATAAACTTAATTTGACATTCCTTAAACAATTTTTTATATAAATGTTTAAGGATATGACAAAAAGCCTGTTGTATCAACGTTTTAAGACAGATTTTACTTGTAAGATGGCGTTAATTATGATATTCTAATTATCGAAATCTAATTACAGATTCGATCTAAATTTATTGGCAAATTGCCAATATACCTATCCAGGAGGAAAGTTAAATGGCTAACAAGCAAGAATTAGTAACTGATGTTGCAACTGCAACTGGTTTGACAAAGAAGGATGCAACTGCAGCAGTTGATGCTGTATTTGCTTCAATTCAAGATACTTTGGCAAAAGGTGAAAAAGTACAATTAATTGGCTTTGGTAACTTTGAAGTACGTTCTCGTGCCGCTCGCAAGGGTCGCAACCCACAAACTGGTGAGGAAATCGAGATTGCTGCATCAAAGATTCCTGCATTCAAGCCTGGTAAGGCTTTGAAAGACGCCATCAAGTAATTTTTCAAAAAAGAAGTTGTGTTCCATAGCTTCTTTTTTTATTGCCAAAATTTTTGATGTATCTGTCAACTAGATATGTTTACCAGTCATAATTTGTGCTAAACTTAAATTTAATTATTGTAAGGGAGGTGTCGCAATGGTGGTTGGTAAAATTGTAACGATTGCTGGTTCTGATATTTTGGCTGGTGGGGGAATTCAAGCCGACTTAGCGACGTTTAATGAGTATGGCTTGTTTGGTTTGAGCGCATTAACAAGTATTGTTACGGTCGATCAAACAGATTTTGATATATATGCGATACCAATTCCTGTACTAAAAAAACAATTAATTTCGCTTAGTCAGTTAACAAATATTACAGGCATTAAGGTTGGTTTATTGCCATCGATAGATCATATGACAGTTGTTAGTGAATTTATACGACAATATGGCACAAATATACCTGTTGTAATTGATCCAGTAATGGTATTTAAGGAAACAGATACAATAAATGCTAGTTTGTTAGCAAAATCAATGAAAGAACAATTGTTGCCACTAGCAACGGTTATAACCCCCAATTTAACGGAAGCAGAATTATTGACCCAACAAACAATTAAAACTGAGGCAGATTTATTATCTGTGGCAGAAAAGTTAAAACAACTAGGACCACAAGTCGTTGTGGTTAAAGGTGGTACACGGTTAACGGGTGAGATGGCAGTCGATGCCGTTGTATCTGATCATGATAAAAAGTTGATTAGATTACCAAAAATTAAGCAACCATTTAATAATGGTGCTGGATGTACTTTTTCAGCAGCAATTACTAGTCAACTTGCTCAAGGTATTGCGCCTATGGTGGCAATTAATGATGCGAAAGACTTTGTTCACCAAGGTATTTTACATGGTATTAATTTAAATAATGATTTTCGGGTTGGGAATGTGTGGCAAGCTGCACGTCGGTATGAGGAAAAGATACATGAAAACTAAGCAAATAACGATTGGTGCGGTGTTAGTCGCAATTAATATTGTTTTGAGTTATGTCGCAAAATTACCAACACCTACTGGTTTTGTTTCGCTAGTAGAAACAGGCATTTTTATTGGTGCCTGGCATTTTGGCCCTAAAATGGGTCTCGCAGTTGGTGGGTTAACAGGATTTTTACTAGATTTATTTGCTGGTTATCCACAGTGGATGTTTTTTTCACTAATTATTCATGGTCTTGAAGGTTGGATAATCGGTCATTATAATGTCAACAAAACAGTTGCTGTTCGTTTATTGGGTAATTTTGTTGGTGGTGTCGTGATGGTTGTTGGTTATTGGCTCGCTGGTAGTTTCTTATTATGGGTGACTGGTGGTGCAAAGATGTCAGTGCAAGCAGCATTTATTGCAGGTTTGGCTGACGTACCGGCCAATATTTTCCAAGTTTTAGTGGGCTTTATCTTAGCATTGATTATTAGTGTCCCACTGCGGAAGTGGATTCGATAATTAGCGATTCAAGAGCTGTCAGGCATGGCAGTTCTTTCTTTTTTATATCGTTCAAAAAATAGAGGGATAACACACATGAAATTTTTACATACAGCTGATTGGCATATTGGTAAAGAGCTTGGTGGCTATTCATTGTTAACTGAGCAACAAACAGCTTATCAACAAATTAAAGATATTGCCCTTGCTGAAAAAGTTGATGGCGTTATTATTGCGGGTGATTTATATGATCGTGGTATTGCACCAATTGAAGCCGTTAATGGGTTAGAAAGTATGCTAAAGGATTTAAATATAACGCATCACATGCCAATTTTTGCTGTTTCTGGTAATCATGATGGGGCAACACGTTTAGGTGCTGGTCGTGAATGGCGTCAACAAAATCATTTTTATTTGAATACGACGTTGGCAGATGCATTTGTGCCAATAGAGACATCAGATACACAGATATTTTTACTGCCTTTTATCGAACCATCAATGGCACGAGTGTATTATCATATTCCAGAAGATGATGCACAACAGTATCAAACGATTAATCAAGTCATGCCACAGATTATTGCTGATATGACTGATCAGTTTGATCCTGACAAAAATCATATCTTAGTGACTCATTATTATGTCGTTGGTAGTAAAAATAAAGATTATGAGTTTACTAGTGAAACAAATTCACAGGTTGGTGGGCTTCGTGGCTTAGATGATTCATTATTTAAAGACTTTGATTATGTTGCATTAGGTCACTTACATTTAAAGCAAGCTAGTCCAAGTGAAAAAGTAAAATATGCTGGTTCTCCAATTAAATTTAACACAAAAGAAGCCCAAACACAGAAAGGCGTCTTTATAGTTGAAATCAACGATCACCAAGTAACGACGACATGGTGCCCATTGATACCGAAAAAAGATTTGATATTGTTAACAGGATCTTTTGAAGAACTAACAACACCAGCGTTTTATCAACAATTTGAACGAGCACATAAAAATTATTTTAGTATCAAAATTCAGGGACGAGTCACAGCAGTTAACGCACGGGCAACTTTAGCTGACATTTATGGAGATGTTGTCGAAGTGCAGTATGAATTACCACGACAACTATTTAATCAGAAACAAATGTCCAAGATAAAAGTTGACCAACAAGAAGCGGATGATGAATTAATTGCTAATTTCTATCAATATGTGACTAATGAATCATTAAATCAACATCAATTACAAATTGTTGAACAAACACTAAGCGAGCTGCACAAAGAGGAGGAAGAATAGCATGCGACCTTTAAAATTACAGTTAAGTAATTTTGGCCCTTATGAGCAGACTGCCGTTGATTTTTCAAAATTTACGGAATCAAAGTTATTTTTGATTACTGGTGATACTGGTGCGGGTAAAACAACGATTTTCGATGGTATGACCTATGCGCTATTTGGTGAAGGAACCGGTGAACGACGGCCAGAAGACATGCGTAGTGAGTTTGCTGATGCTTCGTCAGAAACAAGGGTTAAATTTTGGTTTGAACACAATGGTCATTTTTATGTGATTACGAGAACACCTACGCAACAATTAAAAAAGAAGCGTGGTGCAAAATCGGATATGGATACGACTGAGCATAAAGCAACGGTGTCATTGATCGAGGTTGATGATACATTACAGACACCGTTAACGGCACTAGGTGATAAAACGACCGTTGTTAATGATCAGATTAAGGAATTATTGCACCTTAATGCAGCACAGTTTCGCAAAATTATTTTATTGCCACAAGATAAATTTCGCGAATTTTTGAGTGCTCAAAGTGATGAGAAGATGATCATTTTACGACAATTGTTTGGGACGACCATCTTTGACCAATTAACAACCAATCTAAAACAACAACAAAAGTCATTGGGAGATCAGTTAGAAAAAATTGCCTATCAACGTGACGAAAAATTAGCACAGGTGCACTGGTTGCAAGATGACGTTGAGGCAAAAGCACCAACTGCAACAGAAAAAATAGCATTATTGCAGCAACTGAATAGTAAATATAAACAATTGCTAGAAAATGATGAGCAAAAATTAAAGGTTGCTCGTGACCAGCTAAAAAAGGGACAACAAGCGTATCAAATCGGTCAAAAACTTGCAAATCAATTTGATCAATTAGCACAAAAACAAGCGTTATTACAAACGTACGATACACAATCAGCTGATATTGCAAAAAAACGACATGACTTACAACAAGTATCATGGGGGTTAGCGCAACGCGAGCATATTGAGGCGCAAAAAAGGCTACAAACAAGTTATACCCAAGAATTAGACAGACAACAAACCTTATCTGATCAGTTGCGACAATTAGTTCAGAAAAATAATGACTTGCAGCAAATAAAGCAACAATTAGATGCACAACAAGAGTCCATTGATAACAAGCGCCAACGTATTGAAAATATTCAAAATGATTGGCTACCAAAAGCACGCCAGTTAACAAGTCTAGACCAGAAAATCGACCAACTTATCAATGATATAGCGACGACCAAAGATGATGGTCAAAAATTGGCAGCACAACAAGTAACAGTACAAGCTGAGCTCAAAGCATTAGAAAACCAGCAACAGCAAGTACAAACTATTATTGATTGCGATCAGCCATTGCGTAATTTGTTGGCACGCTTTAGTCAGTTAAAAGAACGTTATCAACAATATATAACAAAAAAAGCAGCATTAGTTGACAAACAACAGGAAATGACAAAGTTAGCGGAACAGGTTGACCTTGCCAAAAAGAATCTGACTTTACAACAAAAACAATTGAAAGAAAAGGAGCAGTTGCGCCGTGAAATTTTAATGCATCAGTTACAACAAGAACTGGTGATTGGTGAACCTTGTGTGATTTGTGGTCATATTTATGATGGTGAAGATCAACAGGCGATGATCGTAACCAGTACTTATGATGATTTAAAAGCAGCAATTCAATCTGTTGAAGAAACAGAAAAAGCAACACAATTAGCTAGTGGTCAATTATCAAGAGTACAAACTAATTGGCAAAATTACCAATTTGATATTGTTGAAGAAACAAAGTGGTTGCAAGCAGAAAATGATGAATTAACGGCTAAATATGCGTCTTTCCGTCAAGACTGGCAGCAAATGTTTACAACATTTGATGAAACATTTGTTGTATTACCCATCCAGTTAGACCTTCAGCAAATAACAAAACAGCTGACAGCAGCAAGTACATTTATTACCTCAGCAAAAAAGCGTTTACAGAGCTTAGAGAATGATATCGTACAACAACGACAATTAGAGCAAACGTTAAATGAGCGCTTAGTTGCAAATAAAAATACCTTCTCTTTACAAAAGAAAAGTCAGACCGATCTTGATATTGAACGACAACAACTTAATCATTCTTTGGTGGGACGTCAGTCGGTTGCTGATTATGAAAAAGAACGGCAGGTATTAAAGACAGCATGTGAAAATTATGATCAACAACGAACGACAGTGCATGAACAATTATTAACTAATGAAAACAGTCAACGTGAACAAACACAACAATTGCAAACGGTGCAACAAAAATGTCAACATCTACAGGATGATCTAGCAAACGTCAAACGGTTGCTTGATCATGCGATTCAGCATGGTCCAGTAAATGATCACACGGCCTTCGATCAATTAATGCAACATGTGCAAACACATCCTGAAGAGCGTGATCAGTTAGCAAAAGAAATCACAACTTATGAAACAGTTGTTACCCAATTACAAACAGATATCAAGGCTTTGCAACACCAATTACATGAACACCAGCAACCTGATTTGAAAGCATTAGAAGCTACTGTAAACCAACGACAGCAAATCGTTGAAGAGCTATACGAGTTGGTCGTGACAAAACAAAATCAATATCAGCAACACGTTAAGATTAGTGAAGAAGTAACAAATTTACAAAAGCAATGGCTTGACCAACAAACGGCCAGTCGAAATCTTTTCACTTTGGTGCAAGCAGTTGATGGTCATAATGAGAAAAAATTACGATTAGAACCATTTATTTTGCGACGATTTTTGTTTGATGTCTTAGATTATGCAAACCAACATTATATTGGGGTACTATCTGCGGGACGCTATCAGTTTATACTATCAGATCGACAAGGTGGGCGTGCAAATCAAAATGGCTTAGACATCGACATTTATGATCAAGACGGCGATAAAATTAGGGCAACAAGTACGTTGTCTGGTGGTGAATCATTTATTGCCGCATTATCGATTGCGCTTTCGATGGCTGAAATCGTGCAACATCGTGCAGGTGGCGCTAAAATTGATGCGCTGTTTATTGATGAAGGTTTTGGGTCATTAGATGAACAGACACTTGCACAAGCGATGGAAGCATTGCATATGGTTGAACAAAGTGGGCGCTTAGTTGGTATCATTTCACATGTCACATCAATGAAACAACAAATACCACAACAATTAGCGGTTAAAAAATTAGGTGATGGTCATAGTCAAATAACGATGCATATTTTATAACTGATATTAGACGATTAAGCGCATGCAACCACAACCATGAATGGGGATTGGGAGCATGCGCTTTTATTTTTTAGAAATACCAACCATATGGGACACCATTAATGAGTTGATCGATAGCTAATTGATGTTGTTGATTATACATTTGGGGATGGTCAGCAAGGGGAACATAGGTGAGTGAGAGGGTTTCATCACCATCAGCTGTCAAAGTACCACCAATTTGTGTCACTTCAAATAAAAACATGGGAATCTGTGCTTTGTCACCAGAAGGAAAGATATGATGAAAGTTGGTGTCAACACCAATTAAAGATGTTATTTTAACATCAAGACCTGTTTCTTCTTTGTATTCTCTGATGAGTGAAGTCATTGCAGATTCACCCAAATTTTGCATACCACCAACAAGACTCCAGCCAATCTCGCCATCCCCACGTTGTTCCATCAACACTTTTTGTCGGCTCTTATCAAATAAAATACCAGCAACACCAGGCATGATGATTTCGTCATGCCCAATTTTTTGCCGGAGTTGTTTAAAATATTGTTCCATTACCATAATGATTGATGTCTCCTTTTTTTTATACCAATGATAGCATAACGAAGGTAAACTTAAAAAAAGCCTAGATTATGGTACAATATGGGTATCTATTTTTATGAGGAGAATGATATGATTACATCATTTTTGGTCCTTGAAATAACTGCTATTGCAACGTTTTTATGGGCAAAAAAATTGAATTTACATAAGTTAGACTGGTTAGCAATCATTATTGTGACAGTCTTAAACTTAATATTTGTGTACTGGTGGATGCCAGTACCAACCTTATCACAATTAGTCATACCAGTTGCTATTGAAACAACACTCATTAGTATTTGGTCATTAATTATCGGTGCATCGTCTGTCATAGTTGAGAGAGTGACAAATGGTAAACGTTCATATAGTTTACAGGGTATTAGTTTATGGCCGTTTATTATACCATTGTTGGCGATTGGTATTTCAGTAGCTGCTGGTGTTTCAAAAGCAGTTACTGTGCGACCAATGTATCATTCTGTACAAGCAAAGAAGCAACAGGAAGCACCTCTAACAAAGGATGATCAACCAATTGCATTATCAGCTCAAGCGGCAAAAAATATGAT
Source organism: Weissella sp. ESL1156 (assembly GCF_058505625.1). Classification (NCBI taxonomy): domain Bacteria; kingdom Bacillati; phylum Bacillota; class Bacilli; order Lactobacillales; family Lactobacillaceae; genus Weissella; species Weissella sp. ESL1156. The sequence continues at coordinate 253,971 of NZ_CP196372.1, forward strand.
GAAAAAGGCGTTCTCGCAAGTGCCAGATTCATCAATGTATGAATTAGGTGATTTATCTGCACAATATATTAAAGGTAAGCCATACTATGTTGCACCTGTCGAATTTAACGGGTTTGTTTCATGGTTTATGAATCGTAAATTACCCGGATATTTTGTGGTATCAGCAACGGATATTAATGATACAGCCCATTTTGTAAAAAGAGATATGGCTTATTCTGAAACGAGCTGGTTTTCACATAGTATTGCTCGTAAAATTTATATTGCAAATCCAAGTTATCAACAAGTTGGTGAACCAATCTTGGAAGTTAATAATCATGGGCAAACTTATTGGGTACAAACATTACTACGTGTGAGATGGGCTGGTCAATTGTTGTTTGATAACATTCATGTTGCTGTTACCAACGCCGATACTGGGAAAACAACGGTCTACAAAACGAGTAACTTACCAAAGTGGGTAGACGTTGGTGTTTCACCCGAAGCTGCCACGTTAATGAATCGTACTTATGGTAATCCATATGCCTTTAATTTCCGACATAAAAATCAAATCAAACCAACTGAAAATGGCTCTGAAAGTGGTGTAACACCAACGTTTAATGCTAATGGTTCATTAGCTTACTTTGATGATTTTACAACGGTGCGTTCAAATGCCGATTCAGACAAAGGATATTCATTGGTAGATACTCGGACCGGACAATTACGTTTCTATACAGGTAAAAATGTTGGTATTATGGATTCTGAAGGTGCCATGAAAGTTGCCAAGCAATTACATCCGCAAAATAAGTGGCATGGTTCGAATCCAGTTATTATGAATATTGATGGGACACCAACATGGGTTGTGTCAATGATGGATAATAATGAACGATTCCGTGAATATGCTTATATTAAAGGGGCTGATCAAAATGTGATTGGAGAAGGAGCGAATGCTTCAGATGCCTTAGCATCATATCGTAATGCGTTGGCTGGGAGTGCGCAATCAGCTGCTGCTAGTGATCAAAAGGTAAAAATTAAAACAGTTCGTGGTAAAGTTGTGCGAGTCAATACGAATGCAACTTTAAATAGTAAACAAGTTGTTGTCTTTAAATTAGCTAATGATGACACATTATATACATTGGATCCATCCCAAAAGCAAACTGCTTTGTTGATGCAAGCAGGCGATCAAGTTGACTTAAAGGTTAAATCAATCAAAGGTGCTGCTGTAGCCAATGTTGTGTCAATTAAAAACGAATCGTTAGAATGAAATAAATCATAGGAAGTTTGTATGGGTAAAGGAACAATAAAATCAAACGATTTTGCTCGGGGTGCCGCAAAAAAGGGTCAAGTTAGTGTTGATCAAAAGAAATCAGCTCGCCAAGCATTACTTGAAAAAGCAAAACAAAAATTCCAACAACAGAAAGATTAATTTTGAAACAGGAGGCGTTATGGCAAGTTTTGCAGAACGCATGCTTGATGAACTATCAAGTGGACAATTAGAAGCAGCTAAAAAATCGTTTGCATCATCTTTACGATATGACGATGATGATACGATTTATTCATTAGCAGAGGAACTATATGGCTTGGGATTCTCAAATCAAGCAAAACGAGCTTATCAAAAATTATTAAGTAAATTTCCAGAAGAAGATCAACTACGGACAGCATTAGCGGATATTGCGATTGATGAAGACAATACTGATCAAGCATTGATGTATTTATCAGAAATATCCAGTGAATCACCTGCCTATGTTGAATCATTGTTAGTTGCTGCTGACCTATATCAGTCTGAGGGCATAAATGAAGCAGCTGAAGACAAACTATTAACAGCTTATCGATTAGATAGTGCAGAGCCGATTATTCAATTTGCTTTGGCGGAATTTTATTTTTCAACAGCTAAGTATCAAGTTGCAATCCCTTATTATCGAGAACTCCTTAAACAAGGTGAGCGATATTTTTCTGGCTTAGATATTGTGTCACGAATTGGTGTGGCCTATGCTTTGGTAGGAAATTTTGATAATGCCTTGGGGTATTTGGAACAGATTCAAGAGACTGACATGACGCCAGATGTGCGTTTCCAACTGGGATTAACTTATGCAACAAATCCAGATAACTGGCAAAAAGCGATAAAAGTATTTACACAATTACGTGATCTTGATGCTTCATATGTTGGTTTATATGATCCTTTAGCGCAATTATATTTAGAAACACATCAACCTAAATTAGCATTATTGACTTATCAGGAAGGAATTGCAGTTGATCCTTTCAATGTGAAGTTTTATCAAGCAGGTGCCAAAATAGCAGCTGAATTAAATGAACCAGAGCAAGCTAATTCGTTATACCAAGCAGGGTTGTCTAATAATCCTAATGATAGTGTCTTGGTAACAAGTTATTCTGCTTTTTTGGTACAAACAGAAGACTATGTAGGTGATATTAATTTACTAAATACTTACTTTAAAGATGATGATACAGACAGTAATCCTGAGTTGTATTGGCACCTGGCACAAAGTTACACGGCGTTAGAAGATTTTAATATGGCGACAAAGTATTGGCATGCAGCATTACCATTTTTAATGGATCAACCAGACTTTTTGAAACCAGCTTATTACTATTTCAGAGATGAAGGTGATCATCAATTGGCATTACAAGCACTACAACAATATGTCAAATTAGTTCCTGAAGATTTTGATATGATGGCAGTTTTGCAAGAAGAACTTGATAAAGATAAATAGATAAATAAAACATATTATTTTGACAGTCATTTTTTGCTATCAAAATAATATGTTTTTTTAATATCGCGAATATTTTGGTCGTTTGTCACGGTGAATTTAAAACTGTATAATATGTTTATTAGAAAATAATAAGATATAGAAATGAGGATGGATAATGGACGCTTGGCACTTGTCAAAACGTTTAGCAGCAGTTGCTGACTTTGTGCCAGATGGGGCACGGATGGCAGATATTGGGTCAGACCATGCCTATCTACCAGCTAATTTATTATTAAATAATCATATTTCATTTGCGATTGCGGGCGAAGTTGCACCTGGTCCATTTGCTAATGTTGAAGCAGAAATAACGCGTCATCGATTAAATGATGTCTTGCGCCCACGTTTAGCTGATGGGCTAGCAGCAATTAGAACCAGTGATTTAATTGATACTGTCGTTATTGCTGGTATGGGTGGTCGTTTAATTTGTCAAATTCTTGCTGAAGGGCAGTTAGATGTTCATCGTTACCGTCGCTTAATTTTACAGCCCAATATTGATATCGATTTAGTTCGTAGTTGGCTTGCAGAAAATGGCTATCAACTTGCTGATGAAGCAGTTGTTGAAGATGATGGACATTACTATGAAATTTTGGTTGCCGAACCGGGAAATGTGACGTATTCAGCTCGGGAAATTAAATTTGGTCCATATAATTTAACAGAACCATCATCAGTTTGGTTTGAAAAATGGCAGCGTGAAGCAAATCGAATTCAAAAAATTATGCAGACTTTAATTAAAAATAATCAAGCTGATAGTGACGCCTACCAAGCGTATGCAAAAGAATTACAGATGATTATGGAGGCAATTGCTTATGCTAGCATGTGATTTAATGACCATGATTGAAGATTACGCGCCAAAATCTTTAGCTTGGGAAAAAGATCCGATTGGCTTACAGTTGGGGGATCCACAACAAGAAGTGCAGCGGGTGATGACAACATTAGATGTCCGGCCAGAGGTCGTTCAAGAAGCGATTGATCAGCAAGTTGATTTTATTTTTGCACATCACCCGATGATGTTTCATCCAGCCAAAAATTTAGATCTGTCAATTCCACAAAATCGGATGTATGCAGATTTGATTAAGCACAATATTGTCGTTTATGCCGCACATACTAATCTGGATGCAGCAATCAATGGTATGAATGATTGGTTGGCGGCTGCTTTACAATTAAAGCAAGTCGTCCCACTTATTCCGAATGCAGATGGTCAAACAGGTATGGGGCGTATTGGTCAGTTAGCACAGCCGCAAACAGTGACAGCATATGCCAAGTTTGTACGTGATCTATTTCAAGTAAAAGCGGTGCGGGTCATTGCAAATGATTTACAGCGACCAATACAAAAAATTGCAGTCCTTGGTGGTGATGGTGGTGATGAATATGCTGCTGCAATTGCAGCTGGCGCTGATGCTTATGTTACAGCAGATCTTTATTATCATACGGCCCATGATATACTGGCAGACGATTTTGTGGTGATTGATCCAGATCATCATATGGAAGCCATTGCAAAACCACATATGGTGTCTTTGATCAAAACATGGCAAAAAGAGAATCATTGGTCATTACAAAAAGTTTTTGCATCAACAATTAATACAGATCCTTATAGTTACATTTAAAAAAGAGGTATAACATGACAGAAGAACTTTATCCTAATTTAATCAATCGTTTCATTGATTACGTTAAAATCAATACACGGTCTAACGAAAATGCCACAACAGTCCCTTCAGACCCAAAAGAAGTTACCTTTTTAAAGGATTTAGCAGCTGATCTTAAAAAATTGGGTCTAGATAATGTCAGAACAATGTCCGATGGGTATGTTTTTGCGGAGTTAGCTTCAAATATTGATAAGGATGTCCCAACGATTGGATTTATCTCACATGTTGATACGGCTGACTTCAATGCTGAAAATGTGCAGCCACAGTTTGTTCCGAATTATGATGGAGAGTCTGACATTAAGCTAAATGAAGATTACGCATTAACAACAGCAGATTTTCCTTCATTAAAAAAATATGCTGGTCATACGTTGATTGTCACTGACGGAACGACTTTATTAGGTGCTGATGATAAAGCTGGTGTGGCAGAAATTGTATCAGCAGCTGAATACTTTATAACGCATCCTGAAGTTAAACATGGTAAATTAGTCTTTGGCTTTGGACCTGATGAAGAAATTGGTATTGGGGCAGATAACTTCCATGTTGCTGAGTTTGGGGCAGATTTTGCTTACACTGTTGATGGTGGTCCATTAGGTGAATTAGAGTGGGAAACTTTCTCAGCAGCTTCAGCAACGATTGAGATTCAAGGACGTAATGTTCATCCTGGAACTGCCAAAAATACGATGGTTAATGCCTTACAAGTCGCCATTGATGTGCATAATGCACTACCAGCTAATGAACGGCCAGAATTGACAGAGGGTCGTGAAGGATTCTTCCATTTATTGAGTTTGACTGGTACGCCTGAAGATGCGCGCATGGATTATATTATTCGTGATCACGATCGTCAACAATTTGAGGCACGTAAGACATTAATGACCGAAATTGTTGATCGTTTGAATAAAAAATTAGGTGTTGATCGTATTAAATTAACACTGAAAGATCAGTATTATAACATGGGTGAAATCTTGAAAGATGATATGACACCAGTTGAACTAGCTGCTGAAGCAATGCGTGATTTAGATATTGAACCAATTATTGAACCCGTACGTGGTGGGACAGATGGTTCAAAGATTACATTCTTAGGGTTGCCAACACCTAACTTATTTGCAGGTGGTGAAAACATGCATGGGCGTTATGAGTATGTGTCAACTAAGGTGATGGCACAGGCAACAGATACAATTATTAAAATTGCAACTTTAAATACAGAAAAATAGCCGAGGTTGTTTTAAGCTATAATTGTTAGTATACACATTAATTAAATGGGGGGAAAAAATATGCTTTTTCTAATTATTATGTTGCTAATCGGTGTCTGGTGGTGGCGTCGTTCTCAACGCTTAAAGCGTCTAGCAGTCAAGATTCAAAATGCTGAGTTTTCTAATGATTATCAAAGTGATCAAAAAAATAATCAAGTTTTTGATGGCGAATTTGAGGAAATTAAGCGTCACTAATTGCAATGATGTATTAAAATTGGATTAATGATCGTTTAGTTTATAAAATATGTTACAGTTTAGCGTTATGTACGAAATTTTTTGTCGTATGTAACGCTTTTTCTGATAAAATAAATGAAAGCATTATTATTTAAATGAGATGTTTTTCATAAAGTAAGTCATAAGGGGAGAATAAAAGCAAATGGAAAAGTTGTTGATTGCAAATCGAGGTGAAATAGCTGTCCGTATTATTCGTGCAGCAAAAGAACTCGGTATTAAAACGGTTGCTATCTTTGCAAAAGAAGATGAATTTGCTGTACATCGATTTAAAGCTGATGAAGCTTATCAAGTCGGTGCTGGTAAAGCACCCATTGCTGCTTATTTGGATATTGCGGATATCATTCGCATTGCAAAAGAAGCTGGTGCCGATGCAATCCATCCAGGCTATGGTTTTTTATCTGAAAATGATGAATTTGCAGCTGCTGTCACTGCTGCTGGTATCAAGTTTGTTGGGCCAACAGTTGCACATTTAAAGATGTTTGGGGACAAAATTACTGCAAAACAAATTGCAATGAAAGCAGATGTACCAACCGTGCCAGGAACTGATCATCCAGTGGCAGATGTGGCAGAAGCATTGGCTTTTGGTAAAACGCATGGTTATCCATTATTTGTAAAGTCAGCTGCTGGTGGCGGTGGCCGTGGTATGCGTGTTGTTGAACATGAAGCAGAGTTAAAAGAAGCCTTCGAACGTGCAGCATCAGAAGCAAAGCAAAGTTTTGGTAAACCTGATATTTATTTAGAGAAATATTTGCGTGATCCCAAGCATGTTGAGATTCAGATATTGGCAGATGAGCAAGGCGAAGTGATGCATCTCTTTGAACGTGATTCATCGATTCAACGACGTCATCAAAAAATCATTGAGTTTGCACCAGCAGTATCTGTTTCTGTCGAGATGCGTCAAAGAATTCAAGCGGCTGCTTTACGTTTAATGCGTAGTGTGGCTTACCAAAGTGCTGGTACGGTAGAATTTTTGGTCGAAGGGGATGATTTTTACTTTATTGAAGTTAATCCACGTGTGCAAGTTGAACATACTGTTACCGAAGAAGTAACAGGTGTTGATATTGTGAAGTCACAACTATTGATTGCACAAGGATATAGCTTACACGAGGCACCACTAAATATTCCTGAGCAAGAACAATTACAAGCTGTGGGTGTGGCAATTCAATCACGTATTACAACTGAAGATCCAGCAAATAACTTTATGCCTGATACGGGTAAAATTGATTGGTATCGTTCACCGGGTGGAACCGGTGTACGTTTAGATGCTGGTAATGTATACGCTGGGGCAACAGTAACGCCTTATTTTGATTCATTATTAGTGAAACTGATTACACATGGTTCTGATTTCACAGCAGCCGTGGATAAAATGCAGCGTGCATTGAATGAGTTTGCGATTCGAGGTGTTAAGACCAATATTCCATTTTTGAAGAATGTCTATGCTCATCCAACCTTTAGAGCAGCTGACGCACCAACAACTTTTGTTGATAATCATGCTGAATTGTTTGAAATTTTACCTGATAAGGATCCAGAACGTAAAGTACTTCGTTATGTTGCTGAAACAACAGTCAATGGTTTTCCTGGATTAGACCATGACCGGCCAAAGGTTTATACGGCCAGTCATTACGAGTCAACGCCTGCAGTACCACTTGATGATAATCTGGTTACAGCTAAGGATGTGCTCGATGCACAAGGACCAGATGGTGTTGTTGACTGGTTAAAACAACAAGACAAAGTATTGTTAACAGATACGACAATGCGTGATGCGCATCAGTCATTATTTGCGACACGTTTACGAACAAAGGATATGACAGCAATTGCTGCCGATGTGCAACAAGCTTTGCCAAATTTGTTTTCTAGTGAGATGTGGGGTGGCGCCACTTTTGATACAGCCTACCGATTCTTAGGTGAAGATCCTTGGGAACGATTGCGTGTGTTACGAAAGCAAATGCCACGAACATTAACGCAAATGTTGTTCCGTGGTTCAAATGCGGTTGGTTATCAAAATTATCCAGACAATGTTTTAGAAGAGTTTATTAAACTATCTGCTACGAATGGTATGGATGTGTTCCGTATCTTTGATAGTTTGAATTGGTTACCACAAATGGAAAAGTCGATTCAATACGTACGCGATAATAATAAATTAGCAGAAGTTGCTATGGCCTATACAGGTGATATTTTAGATCCATCTAGAACAAAATATAACTTGAAATATTATACGGACTTTGCTCAAGAACTAGTGGCGGCAGGCGCACATATTATCGCAATTAAGGATATGGCTGCATTATTAAAGCCGGAAGCTGCTTATCAATTGGTGAGTGCACTAAAAGATAAAGTGGATGTACCCATTCATTTACACACACATGATACTACTGGTAATGGTGTTTATACCTATGCTCGCGCAGTTGATGCTGGTGTTGATGTTATTGATGTTGCCATGTCAGCCTTTTCAGGCGCAACATCACAACCATCAATGGGGGCAGTCTATTATGCTCTAACCGGCCATGATCGACAACCAGAGTTAGATATTCATGCGGCAAATCGAATTAATGATTATTGGGCAGGTGTAAAACCATACTACCGTGACTTTATGAGTGAAACATCAGGGACGCAAACAGACATTTTTGAAGTAGAAATGCCAGGTGGTCAATACTCTAACTTACAACAACAAGCACAAGCATTACGTCTTGGTGATCGTTGGAACGATGTTAAAAAAATGTACGTGACGGTTAACCAAATGTTTGGTGATATTATCAAGGTAACACCTTCATCGAAGGTCGTTGGTGATATGGCATTGTTTATGGTACAAAATGATTTGACTCCTGAACGAGTATTGGCAGAAGGTAAGACCATTGATTTCCCACAATCAGTTATTGACTTCTTTGCTGGTGATTTAGGTCAGCCTGTTGGTGGTTTTCCTAAGGCATTGCAGGCAGTTGTCCTGAAAGGGCAGCAACCTATCACGGTACGTCCGGGTGAACTGAGTGAACCAGCTGATTTTGTTGCTGAAAAAACAGATTTGCAAGCATTGTTGCATCGCGAACCAACGGATGAAGAAGTTATTTCATATATTCTTTATCCGAAGGTATTCATGGACTATATTGCGAATTATGAAAAGTTTGGCCCAATGACTGTACTTGATACACCAACGTTCTTCCAAGGTATGCGTGTTGGTGAACGCGTAGATGTACAAATGGGTGTTGGTAAAACAGTTGTTTTCCAGTTAGAAGAAATTGGTGAGCCGAATGTTGATGGTGTACGCACGCTTTACTTTGATGTTAATGGCACACCTCTAGAAGTAGATGTTCAAGATACGAGTATACAAACAACCACGGTTGTTCGTCGTAAAGCAGAACCATCGAATGAAAATGAAATTGGGGCAACCATGGCTGGTAGTGTCTTATCGGTTGCGGTTACTAATGGACAATCAGTTAAGCAAGGAGATACATTACTTGTTACTGAAGCAATGAAGATGGAAACAACGGTTCAAGCACCATTCGATGGCGTCGTGAAGCAAGTGCACGTCGTCGCGTCAGATGTTGTTGATGGTGGTGATTTATTGCTAGAAATTGAACCAAAATAATGACAATTGTAATGGAGTAAAAAGATTTGCTCAATATAACAGACCTATTTTAAAACTTGCTGACGAAGCAGTTTTTCGTTATATTGGTGTTGGAGCTTTTTGCTCTTTTTGTTTATAAAAATCATTGATGAATGAGGAGAAAAACATGCAACCGTGGTGGCAGAAAAAGATTATTGTTGGTGCAGGGATGGTTGGTAGTGCACTATTGCTATTACAAAGTATTTTAGGGACCATTGTTTGGCCAACGTATAAAATTGGACCATATCCATTAGCGATGTTGACAGCAACGGGGACGCCTTATGAATATGTTTTTAAAACCTTACAATTCATTGCTGACGGTTTAATCTTAATGACGATGGTTGCTTTAATAAAATATGCAATTGCAACAAAAAAAGATGACTTTAATCGTGATATGCGTGTATTAGCGTTAGTTTGGGTCGTTTGGTTGGCCTTTCAATTTGTCTGGTCAATCTCATTAGATGTTGCAATCACAGTTACGCCGATTTCCTTTCATGATATTATTTCTGGATTAATTATTCTTGGACTAGCTTATGCGATGATTCGTTTAGGGCAATCAGCCCGTAAAAATGGGTTTGAATCATTGAGGAATGCACTAACACTTTTGGCTATTTTATATGTTTTGTTTCACATATTAATGTTTATTGTTGAACGAGTGGGCTGGCCAATTAATGGCTTTTTGGATGTGATTGCTAATGATATTTTGGCAGTAGCGATGGGCTTTTTAAGTTGGTATTTTATGCGTTTGACAGAAGCTTAACATTGCCAAGAAAAACCAATGTTTTTGAGTTAAAAAGCTTGCTATTTATTGAAAAAGTGTGTAATATAAATATTTGTAATTTACTAGCTATATTGTAACGGCGCAAGCTTGGGGATTAGCCCAATGCAGCTAATCCTGTCGTTCAAATTAGTGGTGAGGGGCACCTCACAAATAAATTCAAGGAGTTATGTTAATGCGCATTAACATTTTATTAGAAGCCGCCGAGACCGGTGAGCGTATCTATTTGACTTCTAAGAACCGTCGTAACACGCCAGACCGTTTGGAGTTAAAGAAGTATTCTCCAAAGTTGCGTCGCGTTACTGTGTTCAAGGAGGTAAAGTAATCATGGCCAAAAAGTCAAAGATCGCTAAGGAAAAGAAGATTGAAGCAACTGTAGAGAAGTATGCTGCAAAGCGTGCAGAACTAAAGGCTGCTGGTGATTACGTTGGGTTGTCAAAGTTGCCTCGCAACGCTTCACCTGTTCGTATCCATCGTCGTGATAAGATTGATGGACGTCCACGTGCATACATGCGTGAGTTTGGTATGTCACGTTTGAACTTCCGTGAATTGGCACACAAGGGTCAAATTCCTGGTGTTAAGAAGGCTTCATGGTAAAATTTTTATCATAAGGCAAAAAAGGACAACCGCTATTTGTGGTTGTCTTTTTTTTGAAAAAAATTTAAAAATCATCTATCGCACTACTTGACAATATGGTTTACAATGGACATATATATTTTTTATTGTGAGGTGGTATAAGGAATGTTACAAAAAAGAGTTTTGAATAAGCTTCTTGCAAATGCGTTTGACTTACCTATTTCAGTGACTTATTGGGATGGTAAGACCGAAAAGTATGGTGAAGGGTTACCAAAAGTTCACGTGACTTTTAACAAGAAACTTGACTTGAAACGGATGGCAAAAGTGCCAACTTTGGAGTTAGCAGAAGCTTATATGAGACGAGATATTGAGATTGATGGTAGTATTCAAGAATTAGTGAGTGCTGCATATCGTCAATCTGATAGCTTTTTAACAGACCAAAGTGGTTTCAAAGGGGCAGTCATGAGTAAGTTTACTTCTTCTCATGACAAAGAGACTTCTAAGGAAGATATTCAAAGTCATTACGATATTGGTAATGATTTTTATAAAAAGTGGTTAGATGAAACGATGACTTATTCATGTGCTTATTGGGCAAATGATGATATGACATTGAAAGATGCACAAATCGCGAAAGTTCATCATATTCTAGATAAATTACACAGTGAACCTGGTAAAAAATTACTTGATATTGGCTCTGGTTGGGGTACATTGATTATTACGGCTGCGCAAGAATACGGCCTTGAAAGTTATGGTGTGACACTCTCTGAAGAACAATATGCTTATACTATGCAACGCGTACAAGAATTAGGTTTGACAGATAAAGTTCATGTTATGTTGAAAGATTATCGTGATATTGATCAACAATTTGACTATGTAACATCAGTTGGTATGTTTGAACATGTTGGTAAAGAAAACCTTGGTGAATACTTTAAAGACGTAGCCAAATATCTTGTACCAAATGGTCGTGCTTTAATTCATGGTATTACTGGTCAACATTATGGTGCAGGTGTAGATCCATTTATCGAGAAGTATATCTTCCCAGGTGGTTATATTCCAAATATTGCTGAGAATGTGACCCATGTTTTGGATGCTAATTTACAGCTGGATGATATTGAGCCTTTACGACGTCATTATCAGAAGACACTAGAGCATTGGTCAACAAACTATCATAAAGTTTATGATGAGACCGTCAGTGAGTACGGTGACCAATTTGCTCGCATGTGGGATTTGTACTTGCAAGCTTGTGCAGCATCCTTTGAGAGTGGTAATATCGATGTTATGCAGTTCTTAATGACAAAAGGTGCTTCAGGTCATGATTTGCCAATGAATCGTGCCTTTATGACTGCACGTGACTAATAATTAATCGTTTCATATAACATAGTCTCTTATTGCAAGGTGACTATGGTTAGGTATTTAGGGGATCAAAGCTTTCCTATATGTAGGGTTGCTTTGATCCTTTCGTTTACAATTTAATAACAGCAGTATGTGATAAGTAAGGTGAAAGGGAATTAATGATGCAAACACTGATTTCTAAAATATGTCATGACCGGACATTATGGGTGACAACCAGTCTATTAATGCTAACCATAGTTTTTGGATCAATTAACTATCAAGATATCGACACACAAACGATTCTTGCATTGTTATCATTGATGATTTTGATTAGTTTGTATGAACATGAAGGATTGCTAAAATTTATTGCTGTGACAATTATCAATAAGTGTCAATCTACCCGGCAAGTCCAACTGACAATCTTTTTATTGGTGTTTGTGAGTGCTATGTTTTTAACAAATGATGTCGCAATACTAACTTTTATTCCGATATATGTTGTCATTGCACAAAAAATGAATACAGAAGCTTCTTTACCGATTATTTTATTAACGATATTTGCCAACTTAGGTAGTTCAGTGACACCTTTTGGTAATCCACAGAATATTTATTTAACGAGTCATTATCATGTCACATTAAGTCAATTTTTTAAAATGTCATTACCGCTTGGCCTCATTAGCTGTGTCATCTTATTTTTAAGTAGCTTTTTATTCCGCTCTGAACCATTAACAAAGTTAACATTAGAGCCACCAAAGATTAAAATCAAGACAACAATTATTTTGTTAATTGGTAGTTGCATCGTTTTAGCAGGGTTGTTGCATGTGGTGCCAATCATGATATCGTTGATAACGAGTATTTTGCTAACCTTGTTTATTGATCGTAAAAGCTTTTTAACGGTTGATTACGGAATTATTATTCTATTTATCGAGCTATTCTTAATTGTTGGTGCTTTAAGTCGGGTGGCCTTTGTGACTAATTTATTTGAAAAATTGACAACGACAGCAATGGGAACTTTTTTTTCTGGTACAATATTGAGCCAATTAATTAGTAATGTGCCAGCAACGGTATTATTAAGTACGTTTACAAACCAAACTTATGCAGTCTATTTGGGTGTTTCGATTGGCGGGTTGGGAACAATTATTGCGTCATTAGCTAATTTATTAGCATGGCGTCAATACCAACGTGTTGATCGTGTGTCATTATCTTTTCCGATACGATTAATGGTTATTAATTTATTGTTTCTAGTCGTCTTTGTTGCGATTGGTATTGGTTTATTAGTCTTTCGTTAACTGATTAAATACAATACTGTACTAAAAAGGGATTGGAAAATCAGTCATTATGACCAGAAAAAAAGGCATTAATCTATCAATTTGATTGGTAGGTTGATGCCTTTAAACGTGTTCCAAAAGACTGAAGCCTTACTGTAATAACAATAGCCTTACTGTAATAACAATTACAATTAGGCAATTTCGGTTCTTCGTTGTACAACGAACCAAAATTACCTAATCATCGTGTTACAATCGGCTTCAAACCGTCTTTTGTCATACTCTGTTTTAACCATTGGTAACAATAAAACGTTCTTGCTTATGAGTAGGTGTGACAATTTCGTCAACAATTGCTTTTGCCATTGTATCACTAGTTGTTTGTGAATGACCTGCGTCATCAAATAGCATATCATCTTGACCGTACAAGATTTTGTCAGCTAGTTTACCAGGTACAAATAATTGACCGGGTGAAACACCAACCCAATTGACATTTTTAACATCCTTCAAGAAATTCAATTCATATAATTGATTTTCAGGGATGTTTTGCCAAGCAGCATTATTGGGATCAGCTTTAATATCGTCATATGAGTAATGACGATCTACTCCAGTACCTACAAATGTACTACCAGCCCCTAAAATAAAGATAACACGTGGTGCTTCTGTTTCACGTAATTCAGCAACTAGATGAGCAGCTAAATCTGTATGTTGATAGGCAATTTCAGGTGCTGTTGCAAAGGCATCGATAACAACATCAAATGCGGTTAAATCAGATTTCGTTAACTTGAATGCATCAGTTTCAATAATTGCAATATCCGAACCAAGTGTTTGCTTTGCTTTAGCAGCATTGCGGACGATGGCGGTTACATCTAAACCTGCAGCCTGAGCGGCTTGAAAGATGGCCGATCCAGCCATCCCCGTTGCACCAATAATACCAACTTTTGTCATGAGAAACCTCCAAATAACTTTTATTTTAATTACATTTTATAAGTAAATAATCAAAAAAGCAAACGGTATGGCAAACAATTAGGCAAAGAATCTATAATAGACTAGAATAAAAGAGAAATTATTATTTTCAATAATATAAAAATGAAGTGAGGAAAATTTATGCGTGCATATTTTAATTTAGATGCAAATGATTTTCCAGTAACCGTTGAACATATCGGTGCAGAGTGGCAACAAGATCAAATTATTCGTTATCAGGGATTTCCCCATTTCCATTGGTTACAAACACAAAAAGGTGTTGGTAATTTTTGGATTGGCAATACACGCTTGACTTTGCCAGAAAAAGCTGGTGTTTTAGTATCTCCTGGTGTGCCACATCGTTATGAATCAATGCAAAAAAATGAACCTTGGGAAGTCATGTTTGTAACATTTCAGGGAAAGTTTGCAGATGATTTTAATCAACAGATGTTAAATCATGAATATGTGTATATTCCTGCTGAAAGAGGAGATGAATTCGTTCAACAAGTCGAAAAAATCATCAGTTGTTTAAATGAAAATCCACTAGACAAAGAATGGGTATCGGCCCTGTCATACTATTTATTGTTATCACTTGGTCGTGAAGAGGCACATCATGTTAATAGTCAGCATCCAGATTTTGAGCGATACGTCAAACCAGCCATGGATTATATGTCAACAAATTTTGCGGGTCACTTGACAATTACGTCAGTTGCGAAATATTTAAATGTGACGCCACAATATTTAGACCGTGTGTTTCAAAAAATTATGAATTTAAGCCCACAAGAATACTTATTACAAGTGAGATTAAGTAATGCTAAGAAATTATTAGTTTCACAAAAACATCTACGTATTATGGCCGTTGCGAATGAAAGTGGCTTTCGTGACGCTGCTTATTTTAGTCGGGTCTTTAAGCGAGAAACTGGCGTGACCCCGTTAAATTTCCGTAAATGGCAAACGTAATTTTGAAGTCACCATATTGCGATAAATTGAACATAATTTCAATTTGTCCTTTTTTTTGGTTTAAATTGCGCAAATTTAAACCTAAAAGCGCTTTATCATTGTAAGAGTAGATAGTTCACAATTTGTGTTTTGGAGGTTTTTTTTAAGATGAAATAGGTAAAACAGTACTTGTCCTATGCGGCGGGTGCTTTTGGTCACGATGCGTTTTATGCAACATTGAGTACGTATTTTATGATGTTTGTGACGAGTCAGTTGTTTAACACATCTGATTCAGCGTTTAATGATAAGATGATTGGTTGGGTAACAACTTTAATCGTGGTATTACGAATAGTTGAAATTATTTTTGACCCAGTGATTGGGGGAATTGTTGATAATACCCGTACACGTTGGGGAAAGTTTAAGCCATGGTTGGTCGTTGCCGGATTAATTAGTTCAATCTTATTAGTTGTCATCTTTACTAATTTTGGTGGTTTAAATGTTAGTCATCCAGTGTTGTACATTGTGCTATTTGGGATTGTCTTTATTACGTTAGATGGATTTTACTCGTTTAAAGACGTGGCATTTTGGTCAATGTTGCCAGCGCTATCATTGGATAGTAAGAAACGTGAAAAGTTTGGTACGATTGCACGATTTGGGTCAACGCTTGGTCAACAAGGGGTCCAAATCGTTGTGATTCCTTTGGTAACATTCTTTTCATTAGCCTTTGTTGGTTCACATGCTGAAACAAAAACAGGTTGGTTTTGGTTTGCTGTTGTCATTGCCATTGTTGCTTATGCTGGCGCCTTGTTAACTGTTTGGGGTACCAAAGAAGAAGATAATATTGTGCGTAAGAATACTGAGAAATCAGGGATTAAAGCAATCTTTACGGCTGTTGCCAAAAACGATCAATTGATGTGGCAAGCGTTATCTTATTTCTTGTTTGCGTTAGCTTATGTTTCAACAAATTCAATGTTGTTGTATTACTTTAAGTATGTAATGGGTGCTGGTGATAAATTCTACTTGGTTGGTATTTTTACGGCCGTTGAAGGAATCATCGCTGTTGCCATCTTCCCAACGTTATCAAAGTTTTTCTCACGTCGTACAATTTTCTTATCAGGTGCGATTATTATGTTGGTCGGCTACGCTTTGTTCTTATTCGCATCAAGTAGTTTGCCACTTGTTATTTTAGCTATTACGTTATTCTTCTCACCATATCCTATTTTGTTCTTGGTCGTCTTAATGACGATTACTGATTCAGTTGAGTATGGTCAGTGGAAGTTAGGGATTCGTAATGAGTCAGTCACCTTATCACTTCGTCCATTAATTGACAAATTAGCTGGTGCTTTTGCCAATGGTATTGTTGGTGTTGCTGCTGTAGCTGCCGGTATGACCGGATCAGCAAAACCAGAAGATATTACAGCCAGTGGATTACAATCATTTAATTTATTTATGTTCTACATTCCCATTGTATTGATTGTTATCTCGGTTATTATCTATTGGTTCAAAGTAACCTTAACTGAAAAAAAGCACGCAGAAATAGTTCGTCAACTTGAGGAACGATTAGTTAAAGAAGAAGTAGAAAAAAATTAATTGAAAAGGATTAAACAAGGTAATTTATCATGACACTTACAAAAGAATTAGGTGAGTCATTCCAACGTCGTTTCGGTCACCCTGCAGAAAAGTTTTTCTTTTCACCTGGTCGTGTTAATTTGATTGGTGAACATACGGATTATAATGGTGGTCACGTCTTTCCAGCAGCAATTAGTGTTGGAACATATGCAGCTGTTTCATTACGTGATGATAATGAAATTCATGCTGTTTCGGCAAATTTTAAAGATGCTGGTATGGTCACCTTTGATAAAGGTGATTTAGCACTACGTCAATATGATAGTTGGGTAAAGTATGTTCGTGGTGTGATTAGTGAATTAAGTAAATTAGGCCACGAAGTACCACGTGGCTTTAATTTGGCTATCGTTGGTGATATGCCAACAGCTTCAGGATTATCATCATCTGCTTCATTGGAATTGCTAATTGGTGTCATGTTGAATGATTTATTCGATTATGGCATGGACACACTGTCATTAGTTAAGTTAGGTCAAGCGGTTGAAAATGACTATTTGGGTTTGCAAACAGGCATCATGGATCAATTTGCTGTTGCCTTTGGTCAAAAAAAGCAGGCGATTTTCCTAGATACAAATACGATGGATTATGAAATGGTGCCAGCTGATTTTGGTGACTATGACTTAGTAATCATGACCACGAATAAAAAGCGAGAATTGGTTGATTCAAAGTATAACGAGCGCCGTGCGGAGACACAGCAGGCACTTGAAGATCTACAGACAGTGGCAGATATTAAAACACTAGGTGATTTAACTTCTGAAGAGTTTGAAAAGATTGTTGATCACATTAGTAGCCCAGTTAACCAACGGCGTGCGCGTCATGCTGTGACAGAAAATGAACGGACCGTTTTGGCAAAGGCAGCTTTGTCTGACCACGATATGCAACGCTTTGGTGAGTTGTTAACAGCCTCACACAATTCACTGCGTGATGATTATGAAGTAACGGGTGTTGAGTTGGATACGTTAGTTTCTGCAGCAATGGCACAACCTGGTGTGTTAGGTGCGCGTATGACTGGTGCAGGTTTCGGTGGTAGTGCCATTGCGCTTGTAGCTAAGTCAGAATCTGAAAACTTTGCTGCAGCAGTTGGCAAGGCATATGCTGATAAAATTGGTTACCAAGCATCGTTCTTTGTTGCAGATATTGTTGATGGGACACATGCCTTGTAGGAGGCGGAGCTGTTAAAATGAAGTCATTAAATGCAGAACAAAGTCAAATCGTTATGGATTTCGTTGCATGGGGTGTAGCCATGCATGCTTATTCAGAAAATGAGATTGTATATCGAACAAATCTAGTGTTAGCAAAAATAGGTGCCACAAGTCTTGTACAAGGTTTGACTGGGCAAACAGATACTAATTTAAGCGACTTAACTGACCAATTAGTCGCTATGCAAGCAGTTGATTTTGATATGAGTTGGCAACAAGCAATTAATCGCACAGAACTGTTAAATATTGTGACACCAACGCCGGATGTCTTAGCAAGTGAATTTAAGCGTTTATATGCGGTTGATCCTGAGCAAGCTGTTAAATACTACTACTTTATTAGTGAATCAGTTGAAAATGTGAAAGTGAAAGATATTGCACGTAATATTGCCTTTACGCATCAATCTAAGTATGGTGATATTGAGATTACGATCAATTTATCAAAACCTGAAAAAACAACTGCAGAAATTAAAGCAGCTGCGAGTGCACCAAAGTCAACATATCCACCAACCGCTTTAGATTATACGAATGAGGGTTATTTGGGAACAGTGACAGCTGCACCACGTTTAACTCATCGATTCATTCGAGATAATTTTAGCAATGAAACTTGGGGTTGGCACTATTCTCCATATGCTTATTTTGAAGAACATGCGATTTTCGTTAACTTTAAGCGTCAACCGATGCAAATGGGGCGGCGAACATTTACACGATTAATGCAAATTGTGACGCGTTATCCAATGTATATGGTCGGGTCTAATGCTGATTTACCAATTGTTGGTGGTTCAATTTTGTCACAAGAACACTATCAAGGCGGTCGTCATGAATTTCCAATGATGAAAGCCACTGTTAAGCAAGTGGTCGCACTGCCTGACTATGAAAATGTTGAAGTGGCTGTCCTAAATTGGCCAATGACAGCATTTCGTATTTCATCAGCTGATGCGGCAGACGTGGTTGCTGCTGGCGAATTTATTCGTCGAGCTTGGGAAAAGTATTCTGATGACAAACTAATGATTCAAGCAACGAGTGAATCTGGTGATCGGCAACATACAGTAACACCAATTGCACGATTTAAGAATGGACGTTATGAATTGTATTGTGTTCTTCGTGATAATGGTACTTCAGATGAATATCCGATGGGTATTTTTCATCCGCATGCGGATGTACAACATATCAAACAAGAAAACATTGGTTTAATTGAAGTAATGGGACTTGCAATTCTACCAGCACGTTTGTTAAAAGAATTGCAACAAGTTGAAGCATATTTAATTGACCGTGCATCACTTGAAGAAGTTGCTGAAAGCCATCGTCTCTGGGCAGAAGAAATCAAGCAAAACCATCAAGCTACTCCGGCCAATGTTACGGACATTGTGCATGAAGAGGTTGGTAAAGTCTTTGTTCGTGTCTTAGAAGATGCGGGTGTTTATAAAGACGATCTGAATGGTCAAGCTGGCTTAGACAGATTTATTACTTATCTCACGAGTGCTAAATTAAGTTAATTGATATTTTGTCACTAGAGTAAACACAAAATACGTGTTTACTCTTATTTTTTTTAGGAAAACAGGCTAAAATAAGAGTATGAGACAACGAGATGAAAATAAAATATCAGCTTTATCAAATGCAGCATTGGATCTAGTGTCAGAACAAGGTATTATCAACTTAAGTATTAATAAAATGGCAAAGCGAGCAGGTGTGTCTGTAGCAACAGCATATGTTTATTATGATAATAAGGCTGATTTACTTGGTAAATTATTCCAGCAAGTTCAACATCTTTTAATTAATGACATGGACATACCAGATGAAACCTTACCAATTAAAGAACAATTTGCGGCTATTTTACGACAGTATGCAAATCGTTTTAGAAACAATGTGAAGGAGGTTGAATTTCTAGCAGCAATGTTAGCAAATCCACAATTTTTACCAGCAGACTTACAAAACAGTGGGTCATTGTTAAATGAAGAATTACTGACGATCATTACAGCAGCTTATCGACAAAAATTATTAGTGACGGGGAGTGTTGATTTAATTGTTGCGCAAACAATTCAACCAATGCAATGGTTACTGCAATCGCGTATTCAAAATGGTTTAACTGTTTCGGATGCCGAGGTTGCAGACTTCATAACGATGGCTGTACGAGCTATTTTTAAGTAAGTGATTTTTATTTTTAAGTTAAAATGAATGCATCAGTGATACTTTTCTTATATACTAAGTGTAGTGGTTGATTTAAGAGATATCGGCCGATTGAGATTTTTTGTAGAAGTCCACGGGAGGAAGAAATAGAATGACAGCATATGATTATGATGTGTTATATATTGGTAGTGGTCATGGAACGTTTGATGGGGCAGCCCCATTAGCAGCTAAAGGTAAGAAAGTAGCTGTTGTTGAACAAGACCTTATTGGGGGAACTTGCCCAAATCGTGGATGCAATGCCAAAATTGCTTTAGATTCACCAGTTGCTTTGAAGCGCCATTTAGAAGAAGTTCATGGTATTGTTGTGACAGGTGATATTGACATCAACTGGGCAGCAAATGAAGCACACAAACAAGAAATTATTGCCGGTTTACCAGACTTTATCAAGGGATTATTGGTATCTTCAGATATTGATATTTTATTTGGTCGGGGTACCTTAGTTGATAATCACACTGTTAAGGTTAATGGTGAAGAAAAAACAGCTGAAAATATTGTCTTATCAACGGGTCTGCAACCTAATCGCCTAGATATTCCTGGAGGTGATTTGGCACATGATTCCGAAGAGTTCATGAATTTAACAGAAATGCCCGCTCGTATCACCGTGATTGGTGCTGGTTATATTGCCATGGAATTCGCATCAATGGCTGTGGCAGCCGGTTCAAAAGTCACAGTGATTATGCACGGTGATCAAGCCTTGAGAGCCTATCACCAACCATACGTTGAAATGATTATTAAAGACCTTGAGTCACAAGGTGTGCAATTTGTCCGTGAAGTAGAAGTAGAAGCCATTGTGGGTGGTGCGGACGGTTTAGTTGTCCGAGGTACTGATTTAAATGTTGAAACTGACTGGGTTCTTGACGCAACTGGTCGTGTACCTAACGTAGCTGATTTAGGATTAGATGAAGTTGGTGTTAAGTATAACGAACACGGCATTGAAGTTGATGATCATTTGCGGACATCTGTGCCTAATATTTATGCTTCAGGTGATGTCATCGATAAGCAGCAACCTAAGTTAACGCCAACAGCAATTTTTGAGTCAACATACTTGATGCACACGTTTGCTGGTGAGACAACCGATGCTATTCAATATCCGGTGATTCCGTCAGTTGTCTTTACGACACCACGTATTGCCAAAGCAGGTGTGTCCGTTGCTGAGGCACAAGCAAACCCAGATAAGTATACGATTGTTGAAAATGATTTGGCGGGTGACTGGTATCGTCAAGTTGATAAAGAAAAAATTGGTAAGAATACATTGATTTTTGACCAAGATCACAAGTTGGTTGGTGCAACTGAAGTGTCAAATAAGGCGGATGATGTCATTAATGCGTTGTTACCAGCAATTGAATTTAAGTTTGGCCCTGCAGAATTAGAGCGCATGGTTTACTTATTCCCATCAATTGCGTCACAAGCATGGGGACAATTATAATTAATGATTAAACCATAAAACAAAAAAGAGAATGCGATTAAAGACTTGTTGAAACCGACTGTAACAACAATGCTTCAATAAGGCTTTTAGAACACGTTTAAGGGCGTCAATCTATCAATGTGAAAGATTGACGCCCTTTTTAGCTGGTCATAACGATTTATGACTGTTTTGAAAAATTTTGTTGCTGATAACTTAAACGTAAACCAATAAGGTAACAGATAAAGAGTAACCAAGAGATTTTGGTAATATTCATTAAAAATGTAAACCATTGTGCTGGTTGATAAGATAACTGTAGGACGTTATCACCAATTTTACTGTGAACTTTTACAGTCCCAATATCAGTTAATTCATAGTCTGATGGCTTTAAGAAATGATTGTTTAGTCTTAAATGAGTGTGCGCATATTTAATAACGCTAATTGTTTTTAATCGGTTTGAATGTGCATGCCAAGCAACATATAATTGACCATTTTCAGTGTATTTAATAAATGTGTACTGTTTTGATGCAATCTGTTGACCATATTGTTCATATGGATTTTTAACTTTTTCTTTTTGATTATCTTGAATTGGTAAGTAGTCAGGGGTGGGTTTCCAAACACTATCCAGTAACACATGGAGTCGTTTATTGGCATAAAAACTTTGTCGCAAATGTGTACTGCTGGTGTCTTGATGAATTTTATTATTATCAGCGAGTACTTGCGGTGTTTCCCAAATTAAAGCTTTTTTGTTAACAATACTCATATTATTAGCCATAACCAATATGACGGCACAGAGTAGTATGGGACGCCAATATTGATTTTTTTGAAACGATCCTTGCAGATCAGTCAAAGTCATTCCTAAACCAAGTAGCAAGAGTACAGTTGCTGTAGGTAGTAAACGATATGGAAATTGTAACATACTGATAAAAGGTAATTTAAATATTGTATCCCAAGGGATAATTGAGAGCGTTAATACTAAGGAAACACTCCCAATAATCGTCACAATGCGATTGGTTAGGCTAGATTGTCGCCAATGACGAAGAACAACAATGATTTGGTAACCATATAATAAAACATATGGGAAGAAAAGTTTTAAATTATCAATCGGGAATGTGACACTACCGCGCGTTTGCGGCGTGTGGTTTCGGAAGGGCGGGAGTATTTTATTACTAGTGTAGACTTCAATAAATCCTCCCCAAACATTTGCTGTTAATAAAATTGTCAACAATGCAGCTATTAACGTTTTATAGGTTAAAATTTGTCGTTGGTTTGTTTGAAAAAATGCAATAATGAAGAAAATCATGAGTAGGACAACAAGTAATATCGAAGATAACATATGTGTTTGAATCATCAACGTCACAGCTAAAGTCATTTCAATAATGTTAACAGGATCAGTTTTATTTCTGACAAGCCTCGTCGCGACAGAAACACCAATGGGTAGTAGCGCTGCACCCCAACTTAAGAATTGTTGTGAAATAGTCCAAGTAAAAATACCATAACTTAACATATAAAGTGCTGCAATTGGTACTAAATAGCATTGTTTAATTTTATTTTGAATGAGCAGATAATACATTGAAATACCAGCAATAAGCATGACAATGAAATCTGAAATAATTTGGTAAAAAAACCAAGAACGTGTTAACCATAAAATAAAGCCATTGAAATAAGCTAGAACGGGACCATAAATGGCATTCACGATACGTCCAGACTGTGAAAAACCATACATAGAAACAAAATATTGCCAATTTTGATTGTTTATTTGTGAGGCCATATCGTAAAAACGATTAAAATGAAAAAGTGAATCTGCCCCCATAATGAGACTATGATGCAAAATCTGTGGTGAAATTATTAATAATGCACATAAAGCTAGCAACAATATGTTTTTAAAATGCCGATTAAACATAAAAACCTCTCAATTATAATAATCATTTAACTACTAGTCTAACAATAAAATTGGTGAAGTAAAAAGGGAAAATCATGGTAAAATTATTTTGTGAAGGAGGAAACAAATGTATCCTAAAAGATTTATTCAACTATTTTTAATATTTTTAATAACCATATTTATCTCGCTTTTTATTGTCGATTTATTTCACATTACTGGCTTTTTACCACAAGCAGTTGTTTTAACAGTTGTTGGTTATATTATTTTGATTATTCCTTTAACGATTTTGACGATTTTAAAGCAAAAGAAAAAATTTCGTGGTGTTGAGAAGGGTAGTCAGACGGATGTTTTCCAAAGTGCCCTGACAAAAATGGAAAATGTATTGGTTCTAGCAACGCAATCAGAAAAGGGGCATTTGACTGCTAGTATTATCACCTTTAAACAATCAGCTAGTCAAGAAAATATTTTTTACCTTGTCACAGGAGCAGAAACTGAACGAGTCGCAAATATTATTCATAATGGCATTGTCGCGTTTACGACTTGGTATAATAAAGAAGATGGTTTGAGAGTTAGTTCAAAAGAAGTAACGGCAAAAATTATTCGTGATCATCAACAAATACAGGAAACTGTGCAACAACATCCCGAAATTAAAATGCTAAGTGATAATTTTAGTAATCAAGTGATCATTCAGTTAACAATCAATGCAGCATTAATTGAATCATTTCGAGATAATCCACAAGCAGTATCGTTTCAAGTGAATGACTAGTTAGTTGCATTTCTTAAGTGTTAGTGATAGTTTTATTGTCAGTGGTTCGTAACCATCCCACTCAAAAAAACTAGGAGTAGATAATAAAATGGCACAAAAAATAAATCAGTTTCGTTCAGCTAGAAATATAGCAGTTACTGCGGTGATTGCTGCGCTATATGTTGTTGCGACTATTGCATTACCGTTTGCATCATATGGGCCGGTACAATTACGTTTTTCAGAAGCATTTAATCATTTAGCAGTCTTTAATAAACGCTATATTGTTGCAATAACAGTGGGGGTCTTCATAGCGAATATTTGGTCACCCTATGGTATCGTTGATATGATTGTCGGTACACTTCAAACAGGTGCCATGCTATCGATTTCGTATTATTTAGCGAAGCATGTTAAGCATATTGTGACTCGCTTAGTGATTAGCACAATTGTTGATACGTTAATGATGTGGGTGATTGCTGCGGAACTATATTACATGGCTAAAACGCCATTTTGGGCAACTTATGCATGGACGGCATTAGGAGAATTTGCTGCATTAGTTATTGGTGCAATTATTGTTTATATTATTAGTCGGACAGTTGATTTAGAAAAGTAAAGTGAAAAAAGATTGTATCTTAATCTTGTAACGTTAAACACGTCATGATAAAGATACAATCTTTTTTATTATTAGTTGCTATTCATTTCTAAAATGGCATCAAAGACAGATTGGGGTAGTTCAATATTACTTTTCTTAAGTCCTTGTCTACGCATTTGTTGTTGCTTTTTAGATACCTTAGTGCCTGAAGCCTGTGCTTTACGTAATGGCGGTACATCTGCACGTGCGATGGCACGACCTTCAACAATTGCTTGTACGGGCATTGCTTGCAATTTTCTTGGAATTAAATCTTTTAAACGATCAACTAATTCAATCCCCATGCGATTTGCTTTCATCCGATGCACGACGAAAGTTAATGCATCAATTTTTGCATAATCAATCGCAATATCTATTCTAACCAAATCAGATGGCTGGTACTGATCAAAGGTTGTTGATAGTGTTGCAAATCCATGCGAAACAGATTTTAGCTCATTAAAGAAGTCATAGGCAATTTCAGATATGGGCATGCGATATGTCACTAATAACATCGTGCCAATTGTTTCTAAGTCAACTAATTCGCCACGACGTGATTCAGCGAGACGCATGACGTCATTTAACATGTCATTAGGCATTGTCATTTTTGCTAACATATAGGGTTCTTCAACTTGAACGATTTGCCCATAGTCAGGAAATTGTGTTGGATTTTCAACGTAAATGGGCGTATCTTCATTTTTAATCGTGACACGATACGTTGAATTTGGCATAGTCGTTAATACATCTAATCCAAACTCTTCCTTTAAACGTTCTCGAATGATCTGTAAGTGAAAAATACCAAGAAAACCACCACGAAAGCCCATGCCTAAGGCTTCTGATTGTTCAGGCTCATACTGGAAAGCAGCATCGTTTAAGGCTAGTTTTTCAATACCAACTTTCAAATCTTTGAAGTCACTACCACGAGGATAAAGTCCAGCGTATACCATTGGTTCAACTTCTTGATAACCGGGTAATGCGACTGAAACTGGGTTTTTAGATAATGTAATCGTATCACCAACTTTAACAGCTTCAGGATCTTTGATACCAGTGACAATAAAACCAACATCACCCGTTTTTAATTGTTTGACAGGTGTCATTAAAGGTGTAAAAACACCCATTTCTTTAATATCTGATTTCACATGATTTGCCATGAATAGAATTTGATCATTGTTATTTAGTGTACCGGCAAATAATCGAGCTTGCACAATAACACCTTTATATGGATCAAATTTGGAATCAAAAACGAGTGCTTGTAGGTTATCATTTTCATTGCCAACGGGTGCTGGCACACGATCACGAATGGCAGTTAAGACACGATCAACATTTAAACCGCTTTTAGCCGATATTTTAATAATTTTATCTGATGTAAATGATGAATCCAAATCTGCTAACTGATCAATTGTTGCATGGACCTCAGCCGCAGCAGTATCAATTTTGTTAATGATTGGTACAATGACCAAATTGGCTTCTTTTGCTAACCGATAATTCGCCACAGTTTGCGCTTGGACACCTTTTGTTGCATCCACTAATAAAAGGACACCATCAGTTGCAGAAAGGCTACGTGATACCTCATAATTAAAATCAACATGACCAGGCGTATCGATTAAATTATATTGATATTCATCGCCATTCTCATCAGTATAGTAGTTACGAACGGTTCTTGACTTTACGGTCACACCATGGGCTTTTTCGACACTTAGATCATCGAGTAATTGATCTTGAGTTTCTCGTTTTGAAATGGTATTTGTCATTTCCATGATACGATCGGCTAACGTTGACTTACCATGATCAATATGGGCGATAATGGCAAAGTTACGAATGTATTTTTGACGTGTAGACATGTTGACTCCTTAAAATTGTTGTGTTCATATTATACCATTTTCATAAAAATGAATACGGCTCTAGTCAGATATTTACTTAATATACGAACTATCTAATTTTTTAAAGGGATTTAAAAGCACCATTAATATTTAAAAACGAATGAATTAATTACTTATTTGTTATAAAGTTAACTTTATTTTCGACTTTAAAAGTGTTAATATAAATCTCATAGTAGTTGGTGTTGATATTTTTAGCCTATAATTTAGGGGGAAAGAACAATGGATTTTGCAACTGGAGCAATGGGACCAAGCAGTTTACATTACAGTTTTGAAAAGTCTAATGTTACTGATTTTGTTGCTGGCGGAACACAAACAAATAAGCAACCTAAAGTGAATGAAAAGTTGATTGCACATTTTCATGACTTATGTGAGCGTCATCCAACTTGGACTTTTGGACAAATCGCTAGTGGGTTACATGTTGATGCAGCAACTTTACGACAGATAGAGATGATGACAAATAGTAAACTTCGTTCAGCTAAGGCACGTTAACGAGAAAACAATTTTTTGACGTTATTAAAAGGTCGTTGTCTACCAATAAATTTGGTGGATAACGACCTTTTTAGTTATTCAGTTATATAGATAAAACGTTTTTAATTAGTGACGGCCAAGCTTTAGAATAGGGGTTGACTGCTCTATCAAAGTATTTGGTTCTTCTAGTAATTCAAAGGTCGACAAATTATCTGAATTTGTGATTGTTACAATAACAGTATCATCCAAACCGGCATCAGTGATTGATTTATCCCAGAATTCGATCAATAAATCACCTTTATTAACATGCTGACCACGTTCAAAGTATGATACAAAACCAGTTCCTTGCAGTGTGACAGTATCTAATCCAATATGAATTAATGTCACAATACCAGTATCAGATACTAAGCCAACCGCATGGCGGGTTGAGAAAGCAATACGAATTGTTCCATCAAATGGCGCATAAACACGACCATCAGTTGGTTTGATTGCAAATCCTTTACCTAAGTCACCAGAAGCGAATGCTTTATCATTAACGGCACTTAATGGTAATAATGTACCACTGATTGGTGCGTAATAGACTGATTCACCATCTGCAAGGGTTGGCAATACTTCAGTAACTGTTTCATTAGTATCATTGAATTGCTTACCCCAAGTACGCTCTAGTTCATCAACAATTTCAGCGTGCTTTTGTTCGGTTAAGGTAACTTTCTTGAAGAAGACAAAGACACCAGCAAGAATAATCACAATTGGAATACCAAACATAATTGCTTTGAAAGTAGCTGAGTTAGCAGGTGTAATTGATGCAGCAGTGGCGCCACTTGTCATACCAGCAACAACAGCAGTTAATCCAACAACACCGTTAGAAATAGCACCAGCTAATTTATCAAGTAGAGGACGAATTGACAGTGTTAATGATTCGTCACGATGACCTAATTTTAATTGACCATATTCAACCGAATCAGAAATTGTCATCAACACAACTAAGAATACGAGTGGTTGTGGGATGGCAAATAATTCAGCAGCAACTAGGACAACAGGTAATGACTTACCGGCAAATACAAAGACAACTAAACCGACTAGCATAATGCCGACACTCCAGAAAAATAACTTACGACGGTTAAGTTTGTCAGCTAACTTAGGGAATAGTGACACAGAGATAAGACCAGTAATGACATTTAAACTTGCTAAGATAGAGAATGATTTTGAATCCCCCATGATGAAAGTAAAGTAGTAAAGTTCAAGTGAATTAACTAATGTCATACCAGTCGTGTAGAGACCGTAAGCAACAGCAGTCCACATTAATTGGTCATTTTTAAGCAAAATTTTGATAACTTGCTTAAATGTTGTTTTTTCTTTATTTTGACGAAGTTCTGAATCAACTTCCTTTGTACCAACACCAACAGCAATGGCACTAATCCAAGCAACAAAAGAGATAATAATGGCAAACCATAGCCAACCACGTGTATCCCCAGTACCACCATTGCTCTTAACAGAGAAGAAGAGTACTAACGGCATCACAACAACACCAACAAGGTTTGCGCCTAACGTTGAGCCAATTCGCGCAAAAGTAGCCGTCTTTTCACGTTCACGTGAATCAAAGGTCAAAGCGGGAATCATTGACCAAAATCCAATGTCTTTAAATGAATAAAAAATATCCATTGTAATGTAGATAATAGCAAATAGAATTAGATAAGCCATTGGATTTGATTTGTTCAAACCACCCATGCTAGTAAATAAAATGATTAGAGCAATTGAACCAATTGTTCCACCAATAACGACCCAAGGTTTAAATTTACCCCAACGAGTTCTGGTGTTGTCAATCGCATTTCCAATGAATGGATCAATAGCTAATTCGACAAAACGAAGTAAGAAAATGATTAATGTAATAGCACTAATCATTTTATTGTTGGTTGCAGAGTCACCACCACTGAACAAGTGGGTGGTGACGAACATGATGAAGTAAGTTGATAAGGTGGCAAAAAAGACATCATTACCAAAAGCTCCAAAGGAATACGACCAACGTGATAATGCGGACTGTTTATTATTTTCAGCCTTCATGATACAAAGTCTCCTTATAAAATTATAAAATTGTCAACCGCCTAATTGTAAGCGCTTTCAGATAATAAAGCAAGCTTTTCTATTTATTATAAATCTTTTACACTTTATTGGTAAGCGGTTACAATATTAGTGTGGTAACTATTTTGAGAACGTTACAATACAGGATTTCGAACATCTTATGGAGGAACATATGGCAAAAGCAGTCATTACATTCGATAAGGCACAACAAACATTTCACCTGAGAAATGGTGAAATTTCATATTTAATGGCCATCGAAGAGGGAAATATTCTGAGTCATTTATATTTTGGAAAGCATGTCAGTGGTTATCATGGGTTACGTCACTATCCAAGATACGAACGTGGTCTGTCACCTAATTTAGCTGGCATTCCTGGTGAGGTAGACCGTCACTATTCAAAAGACGTGTTACCACAAGAATATGCAGGTAATCAGACCGGTGATTTTCGTTGCCCAGCTATCGTTATTAAGGCAAAAAACGGGGCTTTAGCAACTGATTTTCGTTATGAATCATATGAAATTTTTGCTGGTAAGCCTGAGTTATCAGGTTTACCACAATCATACGTTAAGGAAGCAGACGAAGCACAAACTTTAGCAATTACATTAAAAGATACAACATTAGCTGCCTCAGTCATCTTATACTATACAATTTATGCTGATCGGGCAGTGATTACTCGTTCAACTAAAATTGTCAATAATAGTGATGTTGATTTTCAGATTGAAAAAATTGCATCATTAGAATTGGATGTTCCAAAACAAAATATGGCAGTGATTTCATTTCCAGGCTCACAATTTCATGAACGACAAGTCGAACGTGAATCGCTAAGACAGGGTATTACGGAATTTAGTAGTAGACGTGGCGCTAGTTCTCATCAAATGAATCCATTTGTTGTTATGGTTGACCCAGCAACTACCGAGCAAACGGGTGAAGCAGTGGGTGTGCAATTAGTTTATTCAGGTAATCATCAATTTACATTTGAAAAAGATTATATTGATCAAGTCCGTTTGGTGACGGGAATCAACGAAGATGGTTTTAGTTGGCAGTTGAATCCGACAGAGAGTTTTCAATCACCAGAAGCAATTATGGTATATTCTGATGAAGGTCTAAACGGTATGTCACAAACTTTCCATCACTTACTCCGTGAACGTGTGGCACGTGGTAATCATCAATTTAAGGATCGTCCAATTGTGATTAACAATTGGGAAGCGACTTATTTTGACTTTAATGCGGAGAAAATTGAAGCCATTTTGAATGAGGCTGCACCATTAGGGATTGAAATGTTTGTACTTGATGATGGTTGGTTTGGTGATCGTGATGATGACAAGCGTGCATTAGGTGATTGGTATGAATATACAAGTAAATTAGCGAGTGGTGGTGGTTTGCGTGGCTTAGCAGAGAAGGTACATGCAAAAAACATGCAGTTTGGTTTATGGTTTGAACCAGAAATGATTTCTGAAGATTCTGATTTATATCGTGCCCATCCTGATTATGCCATTCAAATTCCTAATCGGCCAAAGTCGCTTTCACGCGATCAATATATTCTTGATTTCTCACGTTCGGAAGTTGTTGATAATATTTATGAGCAGATGACAGCTATTTTAGATCGTGTGCCAATTGATTATATTAAATGGGACATGAATCGTCATATGACAGAGGTTTATTCAGCTGTGTTGTCAGCCGAACAACAAGGAGAAGTAGCACATCGTTATATCTTAGGTGTTTATGACTTAGTTGATCGTCTAACCAAGCGTTATCCGGATATCTTATTTGAAGGTTGTTCTAGTGGTGGTGGCCGCTTTGATGCAGGAATGTTGTATTACTTCCCACAAACATGGACATCAGATAGTACTGATGCTGCTGAAAGAATTAAAATTCAATATGGGACGACTTTTGGTTACCCTGTTTCAAGTATGACAGCGCATGTGGCAGCGGTTCCTAATCCACAAACACAACGTTGGACGAGTTTAAAGACCAGAGGAGATGTTGCAAGTTCGGGTGTCTTTGGTTATGAACTTGACGTGCAACAGCTGTCGGATAAAGAAAAAACACTTGTTAAAGAGCAAGTAGCTTTTTATAAAAAATACCGTCATCTGATTCAATACGGTGATTTCTATCGTCTAAAAGATCCATTTACGACTAATGAAGCTGCGTGGGAGTTTATTAGTCCAGATAGTTCTGATGTATTGGTCTATCACTTTAGATTACTAGCATCTGCACAACAACCGTTTACAGTGACAAAACCGGTTCATTTGATACCAGATGGTGTCTATATTGATCAAGTCACTGGAGAAAAATGCTTTGGTGATGAGTTAATGCAATTAGGATTTTATGATGATCCAGCCCAAGCGGGTGATTTTGTCTCACAAGTGCACGTTTATTCTTTGGAATAGTAAATAAAATTTTTTCACGGGACTTTTTTAAAAAAGTAATTAGATGTATCATTAGTTTGTATATATAATATTTTAAGAGGTAAGGTTAACATGTTAAACGCACGATTAGCACAAGATGTTTGGAAAGATCCTGGAAAAAATGTTTCATTTATTGTACTAGCATTGAATCATCAGAATTTAAATGATGAGCGAGAAGGTATTGCTGAATTTGCGGATAAATCGCAAGCTATTATTAGATCAATGCGTATTCGTAATCCGGAATCTGGCTTACAAGTTGCGATTGGATTTAGTAACTATGCTTGGAATTATTTATTTCCAAATGCAAATAAACCCAAGGAATTAGAGACGTATCAAACATTGCATGGCCCAGAATACACGATGCCCGCTAGCGATGGCGATATTTTCTTGCATATTCGTGCAAGTGAAGAAGCAGTTGTTTACGAGATCGTCCGTCAATTTATGAAATTGTTATCACCAATAACGAGTGTCATTGATGAGACAAAAGGATTCCGCTATTTAGAGGGGCGTGCCATCATTGGTTTTATTGATGGTACTGAAGCACCAGCGATTGAAGATGCGGCCGATTATGCCATTATTGGTGATGAAGATCCAAATTTTGAAAATGGTTCGTATGCCTTTGCTCAAAAGTGGCAGCATGATATGGCATTCTGGGAAAATCTAACGGTTGAACATCAAGAAAAAGCAGTCGGTCGTCATAAATTTGATGATATGGAATTAGATGATGATGATAAACTAGCAAATGCTCACAATGTTGCTTCAAAGATTGAAATAGATGGTGAAGAACAGAAAATCATTCGTATGAATGTGCCCTTCTCTGACCCAGCTTTAGATTATACAGGCACATATTTTATTGGTTATTCACGCCATTGGCGAGTAACAAAGCTCATGTTAGAACAGATGTTAGAAAAATCAGATTTTCTACTAAAGTTCTCAACTATTTTAAGTGGACAATTGTTTTTCATTCCATCACGAGAGACACTCGCAGATATAGCTGATGGTGTTTTCTTTGATGAAACAGATTGATAACTTAATACTTTCAGAGACAAAAAAGGTTTGATACAGGCACAAATAATTTTGCTTGCTCAAACCTTTTTATGTTATCGTAATTTATCTTGTTCCTTATCAGTAGCAGTTTGTTGTTCAGAAAAATCAACAGATACAGTACCATTTGCACCACCATTTGTATTATGCCAAACAGCATTCGTTTGTATAGCGCCATTAACACGGGCTAAAGTCAATATTGCTGGCTTACCATATTTACTGGTTAAGCTTTTTAAAGAATCACCTTCATGAGTGGGATCGTCACTCTTATCTAAGGCAATGGCATTGTATGCTGATAGTGTCCATTTCTTCGCTAGGTTAATGGTCTTTGTATCTAAGATTGTTTTTGAAGTTAATCTGGCACGATTGGTATTATTATTCGCGCTCATGAAAGTTAAGGTAACACCGGTATAATCACCAGACACATTCTTCCATGAGACAACAGTTAAGATGTGGCCATTTGCTTTTGATTTTGACTTTTTATCTGGTCGACCATAGGTGGCAACAACTTTTTCATAAGAAGTGCCGTTTTTACCAGCTTTATTAAAATCGCCGAGTGTTAATTGATCAAATGATTTTTTGGACCATTTATGAGCAGCTAATGATTGTTGATGATTAGATTGTGTTTGTGAATTTTGGTCATGTTGAGAAACAGTAACAATCAAGATAATAGCAATGATTCCCAATACAACAGTTATAATTTTCTTTTTCATTGATTTATATGTCTTTCTATAGATTGAATAATCTCAATTAAGAATAGCATAAAAAAACGTTAGTGTAACTGACTATATTCATTAATGTTGGATACAACTTGGTAGAGAATTATTCATTATGCATTATAGTGGTCAGTAACAGGTAGGTTTTGTATAATCTTAGTATGAGTAAATACCGTTAAAGGAGAGGTTATTTTAAATGTCTATTATGAAAGACACGAGTAATTTACCAATTATCATCTGTTTCGTTTTAACAGTTATTTGTATCACGATGTTGGTGATCAGCCTAAAGCAAAATAAATTCCGCTTATTAAACGGCGTCCTAGCAAATTTTTCAGTCCTATTAGGTGGCATAACATTAATGATGTTTATAGAATTGATAAACATACATTGGTTATCTTTGATTTTCTATACCATAATGATTATTGTTTCAATTCCATTAGCAATTTTGTATTCACTGTTGGGAATTTTACTATTATGGAATGCATTTACGGTTTGGCGTCGTGAAAGTCATACACTTGGTAATATGTTGACATTAGCTTTAGGTGTTTTAATTGTCGTTATCTTACCACTGTTACGAGCATTGGACAGTCGACTATTAAGTCATCAAGCAATTGGGTTATACATGGCATTCGTTGAGCCGGTTATTTTATATTTTGTTTTCTGGTTCTTAGCATTTATTACATCATTTATTATTACCCGTTTATATCGACCAAAGTATAACAAGGATTATATTATCGTTTTGGGAGCAGGCTTATTGAATGGTAAAGACGTTTCACCATTATTAGCCTCACGAATTCAAGTCGCATTAGATTTTGCTGTCAAGCAAAATGAGAAAACAGGTTACTATCCTTGGTTAATATTTTCTGGTGGTCAAGGTGGGGATGAGTTACTACCTGAAGGGGAAGCGATGGCGAGTTATGCAGAACAACACGGTGCACAAACGTCACATATATTAATCGAAAATAAATCAAAAAATACTTATGAAAATATGCTTTTCTCTAAAAAAATATTAGCAGATAAAGATATTAATTTCTTAAATGGTTTATTTGCCACGAGCGACTATCATACTTTCCGTGCAGCTGGTTATGCTCGTTTAGTTGGCTTAAATATTGACGGTTTGGGTGCTAAAACAAGTCGTTTCTTTATCCCAAACGCATTTATCAGAGAATATATTGCGCTATTGGCAAATCATAAATTATTTCATCTCATTTGTTTGTTTATCATTTTAGTGTTTGAAATTCTTAGTTTTATTGTTGGTAATGGTATATTTTTCTAAAATGTCACTATCAAGGTTATAATGTTATTGTAGGTATTTTAGATATATGGGGGAATCATAATGAAAATTATTGTTTTGGATGGGAAAGCTTTAAACCCAGGGGATCTGGATTGGCATATTCTTGATCAATTTGGTGAAGTTGTTGTTTATGATGAAACACCGTATGATGATCAAAAGGAAATTAGTGCACGTCTAGCAGATGCAGAAATTGTGTTAGTTAATAAGGTACCGATTACCAATTCAGTTATTGATGCATCACCAAAGCTTAAATTGATTGCAGAAACAGCAACTGGTTATGACAATATTGATGTGCAATATGCACAAACGAAAGGGATTACAGTTACTAATGTGCCAACTTATGGGACGGATGCAGTTGCACAGTTTACATTTGCATTGATATTGGCTGTTACTAGCCGTGTGAAGCAACATGACGATTTGGTTCATGCGGGCGAATGGCAAAAGGTAGGGCGTTTTTCGTTTTGGGATGCACCATTAATGGAATTGAAAAATAAAACGTTGGGTATTGTTGGTTTTGGTAAAATTGCACAAGCGGTTGCAAAAATTGCCTTGGCGTTTAATATGAATGTCATTTTTTATAATCATCGCCCACGGACAGTTTTTGATGATGCGATTCATCAAGTAGATTTAGAGACACTATATGCTGAAGCCGATATTATCAGCTTACATATACCGTATACACCAGAAATGTCAGCATTCATTAATGCTGAT
Organism: Weissella sp. ESL1156; assembly: GCF_058505625.1. Classification (NCBI taxonomy): domain Bacteria; kingdom Bacillati; phylum Bacillota; class Bacilli; order Lactobacillales; family Lactobacillaceae; genus Weissella; species Weissella sp. ESL1156. Next base: position 289,534 of record NZ_CP196372.1, read on the forward strand.
ACGATTGCAAAGATGAAGAAAACAGCAATATTGATCAATACAGCAAGAGGAAAATTGATCAATGAGCATGACCTAACGATGGCTTTAAACCATGATCAAATTGCTTATGCGGCTCTGGATGTTGCTTCACAAGAACCAATCAATGCTGATAATCCATTGTTAACAGCAAAACATTGCTATTTAACCCCACATATTGCATGGGCACCTTTGGAAACGCGACAACGCTTGTTAGATATTGTCGTTGAAAATATCCAGGGATATCTCGCAAATGATTTGGTCAATGTCATTAAAATATAAAATAAAAAATGTGCTATGTGAATAACATTGCACATTTTTTTATTGGCCAAATAACTAAAAAACAGGGAATTTAAGATAATAATGATAATTTTATTGACCTAAATTGTGAAAAATAGTACGATTATAGGTTACTAAAATTCACAAAATCTTCGTTTTTAGGGCAAAAAAGTGGTATATTAAAGTATAGACTGTACAAAAATAGGAGGTAGGTTAATTTTATGTCTACGGTAAAAGATTTAACGGCCATTGTTGGTAGTCACCATATTGTGACTAACGCAGCCAAATCATTACGCTATCGTAAAGGATACCGTTCAGGTTATGGAGAGGCTTTGGCAGTAGTTATGCCAGGAACTCTTGTTGAAATGTGGCAGGTTTTGAAAGTGTTGCATAGAGATAATATTATTATCATCATGCAGGCTTCAAATACCAGTTTGACAGAGGGATCTACACCGACTGAAGGATATGATCGTGATGCAGTTATTGTCAAGGGTAGTCGTATTAAAGACTTACAATTAATTAACCAAGGTAAGCAAGTGATTGCTTTCCCAGGTACGACATTATTTAATTTGGAAAAGTCATTAAAGCCATTGAACCGAGAGCCACACTCAGTGATTGGCTCATCAACGTTGGGTGCTTCAGTTATTGGTGGTATCAATAATAATTCAGGTGGTGCATTGATTCAACGTGGGCCTGCATACACAGAATTGTCATTGTACGCTCGAATTGATGAAAACAATGAATTACACTTGGTAAATCATTTAGGTATTGATCTTGGTGATTCACCAGAAGAAATTTTGGATAATTTAACAAATCGTCGTTTTGATTTGAATAATGTGCCCAATTCAGACGAACGTGTTGGTCATAATCGTGATTATGAGAAGCGTGTTCGTGATGTTGATTCTGATATGCCAACGCGTTATAATGCTGATCCTAAAGAATTGTATGAAGCATCGGGTGCAGCTGGTAAAGTTGCCACATTTGCTGTCCGCTTAGATACGTATCCTTCAGAGGGTGAATCACAAGTGTTCTATATTGGAACGAATTCACCTGCTGTCTTAGAGAAAATGCGTCGTCACATCCTAGCAGAATTTAAGAACTTACCTGTTTCAGGTGAATACATGCACAAGGATGCCTATGAGTTAGCTAAGTTATACGGTAAGGACTCATTAATGGTCATTGATAAGTTAGGTACAAGTATGTTACCAACTTTATTTGGTTTAAAAGCAACTGCTGAACGTATGTTGGGACATGTACCAACGTTCAAGCCTTATTTCCCAGATCGTTTCTTGCAAAAAGCAGGACACTTGTTCCCAAACCAATTACCAAAGCGTATGGAAGACTATGCTAAACGTTTCCAACACTATCTACAATTAAAGATGGCTGGTGACGGTATCGCAGAGGCGCGTGCTTACCTGACTGAATTCTTTAAAGAAGAAGAAGGTGAGTTCTTTGAAGCAAATGCTGATGAGACAAATAAAGCATCATTGCATCGTTATGTTACTGCTTCAGTTGTTATTCGTTACCAAGAATTAATGCAAGATAAAATTGATATTTTGCCAATTGATGTTGCTTTGCGTCGTAATGATGATAACTGGTTTGAAACATTGCCAAAGGAAATTGACGATAAAATTCAATACAAAGTTTATTATGGTCACTTCTTAGATCACGTTATGCATCAGGATTACATCTTAAAGCCAGGTGTTGATGCTCATGAGTTGAAACAAGAAATGCTAAAGATTTTTGACGAACGTGGCGCAATTTATCCAGCTGAGCATAACGTTGGCCACTTATATGAAGCTGCACCAGCATTGGTCAAGCATTATAAGAAGAACGACCCAACAAATAGTTTCAACCCTGGAATTGGTAAAACTTCTATGAAGAAGTGGTGGGGAGAATATTAATAATCATCAGAGTATTAGATTCTAAATTAATTCGGTTGATTTAAAACCAAGCAATAACTGTTCAGAGTAAGTGTTCAGTTATTGCTTTTTTTACATCATGTTACTAAATAAATGGCTAATCTTTAAATAATGACAGGATAACTTCAAATAACGGTACAATCATAACCATTTGAAGTTATCATTAATATGGGGTTGTAGTTGTTTCATGAGTGGTTGAGGAGAAACTTCAAGGGAATCATGAAATTTTTAAGAAAAATGATGGGGGAAGTTAGATGAAAAAAAGGATTGCTTTGTTATCTGATATACATGGAAATGTCACCGCACTGAAAGCAGTCATTGCAGATTTAGCGACACAAGAAATTAATGATTGTTGGTTTTTAGGTGATTTGGTCATGCCAGGGCCAGCAACTAATGAACTATTTGCACTATTGGAGAAAATAAAAGTATCTGTTTATATTAGAGGTAATTGGGATGACTGCTTTTTAGATGTTCAGAATCAGACAGTTGGTAATCATTATGATGATCCGTCAGATGTTTATATTGGTATGCTAGGCCAGTATGTCATTGATCATCTTGATGGTGAGTATCAAAAGGCATTGCAGCATTTTCCAATCCATCAAATAAAATCGGTCAATGGGCTATCAATTAACATTTCACATAATTTAAATGATTTAAATTCGGGTCCTGCATTGTTAGCGGATGCAGCGACCACACATTTTGATCAATTATTTTTAAGTGATGATGTTGATATGGCTATTTATGGTCATGTGCATCATCAAATGTTACGTTACAGTAGTCGAGATCAATTAATTATTAATCCAGGTTCAGTAGGGCAACCATTTTTTAAACATCGTCAGTTAAATCGTGATCGACGGGCACAATATGCCATACTTGAGATTGATGATGCTGGCTTGGCGCAAGTTGATTTCAGAAAAGTCGCTTATAACTTATCAGAAGAATTGGCAATTGCTAAGGCAGCAGGATTACCGTATGTCAATTTATATCAGGAAATTTTGTTTGATGGTGTTGCTCATACACACGATGATGCGTTGTTAGCTGGGATTAATGCACAATATGATTATGTACAACAACTGAAAAAATTAAATCAACGACAATAAAACAGAAAGGGACTGACCGATATTAATGGCCAGTCCTTTTGCTTTTAATTGGTATTAATCAATAGTGATTTGTTGATTGTTGATTGATTCTGATTTTGGTAATGTAATCTTTAAGACACCATCAGTCAGCTTTGCATTAACTTTACTGATATCAACACCAGGTAAATAATAACGACGTTGAATCCGACCTTCAGCACGTTCATGGGTCAAAACATTTCCTTCAGAATCTTTGTCAGTTTTAGAAGTGTGTTGTGTAGCAGACACCGTTAACGTATCACCTTGGTAGTCCAAATTAATATCTTCTTTATTAACTCCAGGCACGTCAACTGATACTTCATAGTGATCATTTAAATCTACAACGTCACTCTTTAAGTGCTGACTGTCAGCATTAAATGCTGGCATCAAATGGTTAAAATCATTAAAGAAATGATCCCAATCATGAAACATACCATTAAAACGATTTGATAACTCGTTTGCCATAATAACTTCCTCCTAAACTAATTATTTTTTGTCAGGATTCTAATTTATCCTTCACCATTATTGTAGAAGCTTCATTTATAAAATGCAATGGGTGAAAATACAATTATTTAAGGATAAGCAGTAAAACAATTAATTGTTTTACCTATGTTACAATAAAAAGTAATGAAAAGTTGAACAAAGAAGGTTTTGGAAATGGCAGAAAAAAATGATGGTTTATCAACGAACCATATGTTAATTCCATGGGATGAACTTGCAATTAAAGAATCTAATACTTTAGTTGTCAATGCATCCCTTAAAGAAAAAACAATTATTGTTGGTCGTGTAGGATTAATTATGTTATCTTGTGGTACTGGTGCTTGGCGTGTTCGTGAGGCGATGAATACAATGGCACGTATTTTAAAAGTTTATTGTTCTGCAGATATTGGATTAATTTCCATTTCGTATACTTGCTTTGACGAGACTAGTAGTTATACAGAATCATTATCTTTAAAGTCGACAGGTGTTAATACAGATAAACTAACAAATATGCAACAATTTGTGACAATGTTTACAAATGAGGGTGCTTTTTTAAAGGTAAAAGATGTCCATCGTTTATTAGATCGTATTAATGGTAAAAGAGGCAATTATACGCCAATATTACTTGGCTTAGCTGCAGCTCTTGCGTGCAGTTCTTTCGTGTTTTTACTTGGTGGCGGACCAGTAGAAATGTTTTGTTCATTCTTTGGTGCAGGATTAGGAAATTACACGCGTGCGAAAATGAATGGCAAACATTTGACTATTTTTGCAGGTTTAGCAACAGGTGTGGCAGTTGCTTGTTTAACATATCTTGTCTTGTCACGAAGTTTAGAATTAATTTTCAATATTAATGTGGCACATGAGGCAGGGTATATTGGTGCGATGTTATTTGCTATTCCAGGATTTCCATTTATTACAAGCGGTCTTGATATTGCTAAGTCAGATATGCGGTCTGGTATTGAACGACTTGTTCACGCAGTTTCCATCATTTTGATTGCAACTTTGGTTGGCTGGCTAGTTGCTTTGGCTAGTGATTTGAAACCAGATAGCTTTTTGCCATTAGGGTTAAGTCCTTGGTTACTATGTTTATTGAGGATTCCTGCTAGTTTTTGTGGTGTTTTTGGTTTTTCGATTATGTTTAATAGTCCGGTTAAGATGGCAGCAACAGCAGGATTTATTGGTGCAATTGCGAATACATTACGGTTAGAATTAGTTGATCTAACATCCTTACCAGCTGCAGCAGCAGCTTTTATTGGTGCTTTGACGGCTGGAATACTGGCATCTTTGTTTCATAAACGAATGGGATACCCACGTATTTCACTAACGGTGCCAGCCATTGTGATTATGGTACCAGGTCTATACATGTATCGGACAATGTATTATTTAGGTGTTGGCAACATTTCAACAGGTGCAGATTGGTTTATTGCAGCACTCTTGATTGTGCTATTTCTACCACTAGGATTAATTGTTGCGCGTATTATTATGGATCCGGACTGGCGTCATGTTGAGTAATACTGCTAAATAGAATAATATGAAAAGGGACTGAGACATCAGTCGTTATGATCAGCTGAAAAAGGCGCTAATCTATCAATTTTGATTGGTAGATTAGCGCCTTTAAACGTGTTCCAAAAGACTGAAGCCTTACTGTAACAACAATTAGGTGCTTCCGGTTCTGCGAACCCAAATCACCTAATCATTGTTACAATCAGCTTCAAAACGTCTTTTGTCACACTCTCTTTTCATATATGATTTTATTTTACATCAATGAAAACATCTCCTAAATCGTGGTCAAATGAAGCACGCCATTTACCAGCCGTTAGATGTTCAGGTAGTAAGAAAGTACCACTAGAAACATGTTGACCTGCCTCTAACTTTGTGCCGTTTGTTTCTAATTTTTTTACTAACCATTGTAACGATAGTAAAGGATTGCCTAATACTTCGGTTGCAGCCCCGTCTTTCAAATAATTATCATCATGGTATAATTTTGTGGTTACTTGTGCCAACTCGTCAGGTGTTTTGAAATGTGTGGTCGTCTCAACTTGTTTGCCATAGACAATATAACCACCGACAGCAGCATCAGCAATGACAAGATATTTTGATAGGCTAGGGAACCAATCAGAAAAACGAGAGTCGGGAACCTCGATAGCGGGAGATACTAAAGTTTTTGCCATTAAGTCCTCTAATGAATCTGCAGAAGTTAATGGTTCTTTTGCAGTAAACATCAGTTCGACTTCAGCCAAAGGTGCTAATAATTGATCAGGCGATAATGTAGCTGGTGACTGTAAAAAATGACTGGTAATCTGCGCACCGTATAGTGGGGAATCAGAATCAAACATATCTTGTGTTTCTTTGCTTGTCAATGAGACTTTATATCCGCCAACTTTTTCATCTTTGAGTTCAGTTAAATAATGTTGAACAGCATATGCATCTTCTGAATTATCAAGAAATGAGGCATAAGATTCTTGTAATAATGGTTGTTTCGTTGTGTATGCCTGATGGAGTACTTCAGCAAATTCTTTGTTTGTCATGTTCATAATAATACCTTCGACTTTCATTTAAAAACAATGAGTGACAATCTCATTTAAATTTAATATTTCTTACCATTTATCATACGCTTAACCATTTCGTAAAGAAAGAAAAAATGTTATGATTTTGTCTCCTTTTTTTGAGACCCATTGCAATCAAGTAAGGTTTAAAGTATTATTTGCTTAATGTAATAAATAATCAATCATGAAAGGTTTGTTTTTATGTCTAAAATAATCAACTATAAAAGGGATTATTTATATTTTTCAATTATTGCTCTCGTTGTTTTCGGGCTAATATCGGTATTAATAGCGACAAATAATAGTTATTTGTTGACTGTCGATAATAAAGTGACAGCATTTTTTGAAAATGCCTTCGGGTATCCAATGATGGATTACCATCATGGTATTTTTAACGATGTGATGACATTTTTAGCGAGCTACGCCGATGCAAAACCATTAGTCGTCATAACTTTTTTTATAGCAATCATATTATTTATAAAAAATTATCGCTTGTTAGCATTCTGGCTTTTGGCAGTCGTTAGTACTGGTGGTATGCTAGGAATTGTTGTTAAATCTGCTATTCATCGCGCACGACCAGTACATCATCTGGCCATAGACAATGGTTTCTCTTTTCCAAGTGGTCATTCAGTTGCTAGTACTTTACTGCTATTATCGATTCTATTAGTATTAGTACCAATGATGAGAAATCAATGGTCACGAATTATTACACGCACGGTCATTATTTTAATCTGGATTAGCATTTTATTTTCACGTTTATACTTTAATGCACATCATTTAAGTGATTTAATTGGCGGTGTCGCACTGGGGATTTTTTGGGTATTTGTTGCGATGGCGATTTATGGTTTAACTGCAAAAATGTTTAAAGAACACTTATTTAAAAATAGTATTGTTTAAGTTAAATAGCAACGTCTTCGGAACGAAGAACGTTGCTATTTTTATTTTATTCAACAATGCCGAATGATGTGCGACGTCCTTGTCATTATTGATTAGTTTACTATTTATTGTAAAATTTTGATATGTAAATAATTTTACCGACTCGACGCTGAGAATTTGTATAAGAAGTATATTATAATGCATGCTGCGATAAACATTGTGATAGTGACAAAATAAACGGTTTATAAGGAGGGATAACGTAACATTTAAAAGAGGATGACTAGATTAGAATGATGTTAAAAGCAATGATAAAAAGGGGAAAAATATGACTAAAACGCATACGCATCGTGCATTTGGTGTTTATGGCATTGTCACGATTAATGATCAATTGGTTGTTATTAAGAAAAATGGGGGACCATATATTAATCGTTACGATTTGCCAGGTGGTAGTTTGGAAGATGGTGAATTATTAGAAGACGCAATTATTCGCGAAATTAGCGAAGAAACTGGGCTAAAAGCTGAAAAGTTAGTACAAATAAGAACGACTAGTTTTAAACACCCTTGGCAATATTTAAATGCTGAGATGAATCAACATATTGCAGTTTTTTATCAAATACAGGCGTATACCGGCAATTTATTGCAGGCGGTTCGTCAATTTAATGGTCAAGACTCATTAGGTTGATTTAATGGCTATAAACGATCAAAATTCATCACCCTTAGTGTTAAAGGCAAAAGAATATTTAAAGACAAATGAGTTTCGGGTTGCCGATTCTGTTTATCAAAGTTGGCATGTTCTAAATGATGAAGAACGTGTTTTTAAAAAAAAAGCAAACTATCTTTTCTATTTTGATAAATATAATGATTTACCAAAATTTTTAAAAACTATTTGTGACGTATTTAACAAAATGGCAATTCCGTTTATAATATTGCAATATAACCACGAAGTGTGAAGTAATAATATTTTGTATTATTTTTATAGCACAATGTGTATGATTGTTCAGGAGGTAAGGGATGGTTAAATTAATATTAATGCGTCATGGTGAAAGTACAGCAAACATGCAAAATACTTTTACGGGATGGACTGATGCACCGTTAACGACAAAAGGACGGTTACAAGCTAAAGATGCGGGACGACGATTAATAGATGAAGCAGTAGATATTGACGATGTTCATACATCATTTCTAAAAAGGACAATTATAACGGCGTATCTCATCTGTAATGAATTGCAAATAAATTGGATACCAATATATAAAACGTGGCGATTAAATGAACGGCATTATGGGGCATTAGCAGGGCTTAATAAAGATCAGGCACGTGAAAAATTTGGTAAAAAACAAGTTGAATTGTGGCGACGCGGTTTCATTGATACTCCGCCTAAATTAGTTGAATCCGATCATCAGTTAGTTTACGATCGGATTGGTGTGTCTATACCAAGAACAGAAAGTCTAAAGATGACTTTAGAAAGATTGATGCCGTATTGGGAAAATGATATTCTGCCTAAATTGCAGCAAGGAAGAAACCAGTTGGTTGTTGCACATGGCAGTAGTTTACGAGTTTTAGTAAAATATCTTGAAAAGATTGCAGATGATCAGTTAGATGCCATTAAAATACCGAATGCAACACCAATCATTTATACTTTTGATGAACATTTTCATATTGAAAATAAACAGATCTTAGATTACTAAGGAGTCGTGTTAGTTGACAATAAAATTAAATATTTCTAATAAACTTATTGACTTTTCATTTTAATCCAAATATACTTATTGCACAAGGAAGAGGTGAGTAATCAATCTTAGATTGTTCAGAGAGTTGTGTTTGGTGTAAAGCAACCAATTTTGTTGATGAATATGGCCTCGGAGTGTAAAAATAATGAGTTATTAAGAATTTTTAATGAATTATTTTCGGGTGCGCCCGTTATTGCGCTAGGGTATCATGAAATATTTATAGGTACTTAATGGAGTGTTCAAATTAATGGACAGAACTCGGGTGGTAACACGATAATCAATCGTCCCGTTGTATTACATTGTTGTAGTACAACGGGATTTTTAATGACATGTTAAATGATTAACTCGTTAATAAGATATTGGAGGCAAAATGTAAATGAAAAATAGTGTAAAATTTGGTGTGTTAGTTGGCGCAACTGTCTTAATTTCAACCATAGGTTTGTCCTTGCAAATAGCCAGTGCGGATACTAATAAAACAGTAACGGTCGGGGTTGTTGGTGATTCTTCTCGTGAACTATGGGAAAATATTGGTCAAAGAGCACAAAAAAAATATGGTATTAAAATTAAATTAAAAGAATTTAATGACTATGTGAAACCAAATCAAGCATTGGTTGATGGTAGCCTAGATTTAAATGCTTTTCAAACAAAAATCTTTTTTGATGATCAAAATAAAAAAATGGGCAGTAAACTAACCTCTATTGGTAAAACAGTGATTGTTCCCATGCGGTTATACTCGTTAAAAACGAAAAAAATTAGTGATTTTAAGAACGGCAGTACGATCGCAGTGCCTAATGATGCGACTAATGAAGCACGTGCACTAGATGTGTTAGTGCAAGCAAAGCTTATTAAATATAATAAAAAAGTCACTGATCCGACTGCAAAGGACATTACTTCAAATCCTAAACATCTGAAAATTAAAGAGGTAGATGCAGGACAAACGGTTTCTGCTTTACAAACCGCTGATGCTGCAGTCATCAATGGTAATTTTGCTCATGACGCGAATTTGAATGATAAGAACATATTATTAACACAAAATTTGAAAAAGAATGTCAGCCCTTATATTAACTTGATTGCTTCTCGAAAGAATGAAGCAAATAAGAAAATATACAAACAAATTGTAAAGGTATATCAGACAAAAGAGACCAAAACAGAAATTAAAAAATTATTTGGCAATTCAGAATACCCTGCATGGTAGTGAAAATAATCAGACAAAATCCCCCAAAAAAGTCATCCGCTTTTTGGGGGATTTTGTCTGATTATTTTAGAACTAACGATCGGTTAAAATACGATTAGCAACAGATTCTGTTGTGATTAAATCTGTTATGAAGCCACCACGTAAAGCACCTAGTGTTGCATTTGTCTTAAATTTACTTTTTACGATACAAATACGTCGGGGGGTTGCTAAGACACTATCTAAATCGACGCCAAATGTTTTATCAACCGACAAATTTAGAAAGCGACCATTAATATCATAAGGTCGTCCATACAACATGCCAGCAATGCTATCAACATCGACACCAGGGAAAATATCGTTAATGCCCTGATGCCAAGCTGGAATAGAATTAATTGATGCTAAAGTTCCCAATCCGGTGAAAATCATATCCATACGACTTGAAGCAGCAAAAGTTGAACGAACAGAAATTTCTTCTGTTAAGCCATGGCGAACAGCATCGTTAACAATATAAAGGGGACCAACCATTGTTAAATAATTTGCTGAAAATTTATGAGCAGCACGTTCAACCATCCTCATGGTACCAGCCGATGAGTTATATTTCATATTCTCGCCCATAAACTGCGTAAATGTAACATTTTCTAAGACTTTACTCTGAAATTTTGAGATAACTTGATATATTGTGCCGCCCCAGGCTGTACCAATAATGTCATTATTGTGAATCAGTGACTGGACATGTTGTGCCGCAAAATTAATCGTATCTTGAATTGTATCATTTGGATTATCAGAAGATCTGATGATATAAACATTTGGAATATTAAATTGTTTTTTAATTTCACGCTCAAGCTCGATATTACGAGTTGTAGGCGTTGTTATTTCAATTTTTACAATACCGCTATTTCGAGCATCATCTAAGGATTTGTTTACTAAATAGCGACTAATCCCATATTTTTTAGATATTTCAGCAAGACTTAATTGAGAGATATAAAAGTCTTGTGATATGTTTGCAAGAAAATCATTGTTAGTCATGTATTCACCTATTACACATTCATTTACAAATTTAATTCCATCATAGCATATTTTAAAAAAAGAAATACACTTAAAAAATTTAAAAAATATTTGGATAAATGAACTTGTAACCAGTACTATTTTCTCAGAAATTTTATAACATTTAAAAATATAGAGTTTATTTTAAAAAATATAAAATAAACTCTTTAATTTTTTAAAATAAAGCGCTACAATTACAAATGTTAACAAATGAAAGCGTGCACGTTTAAATAATTAAAATTAGAATCAAAAGTATTTGACAGGAGGTATAAATCTTGGTCGACAGGGAAAAAGTGCTAGCATTGCATGAAAATCATACTGGTGTTTTAGGCATTAACCCGGCATTTGACGTGACAAATCGAACTGAATTAAGTGAGGCATATACACCTGGTGTTGCTGATTTGGCAAAATTAATTCAAAAAGATGAAACTGAAAAAAATAAATACACGACAAGTGGCAAGTTGATTGCAATTATAACCGATGGTTCTGCTGTATTGGGATTAGGAAATGTTGGCCCCTCTGCTGGATTACCAATTATTGAGGGAAAAGCATTATTATACAAAGATTTTGCAAATGTTGATGCAATGCCATTAGCATTGAATCAAGTGCCTATTCCAGAATTTGTGGCAACGATTAAAAATATGTCTAAGTCATTTGCAGGTATTCATTTAGAAGATATTGCTGCGCCACGTGTATTTGAAATTGAAGAAAGATTAAACAAAGTTTTGGACATTCCGGTTTATCATGATGATCAAACTGGAACGGCTATCGTTGTATTAGCTGGTTTGATTAATGCTGCGAAATATGTTGGTAAGTCATTAAAGAATTTAAAAGTGGTTATTAATGGTGTTGGTGCTTCGGGAGTTGCAACAGCCAAGATTTTATTAGCTGCCGGTATTCAACATTTAACTTTGGTCGATATTCATGGTGTTATCCGGGATGATGACGCTAGGTATAACAGCTATCAGCGTGAATTGGCGCAACAAGTCATACAAGCACAAGGTAAGACATTAGATGATGTGATTGATGATCAAGATGTTTTCATTGGCTTGTCGGATGCTAATGTTTTGTCTGGAGAGATGGTTGAGCGAATGGCCAATCAACCGATTGTCTTTGCTTTAGCTAATCCGGTTCCTGAGATTGATCCAACTGAAGCAAATGCTGCTGGTGCAGCCGTTGTAGCAACCGGTTCATCGCAATGGCCGAACCAGGTTAATAATATTTTAGTATTTCCAGGTTTGTTTAAAGGATTACTTGCTAGTGGTTTAAAAAAGGTTGATATAAATCTGCAAGTAAAAATCGCTGAGGGATTAGCGCATATGATTAAAAAGCCGAATAAAGAAAACATCGTCCCTGGTGTGTTTGATACTGGTGTTGTGGAGACAGTATCTGAAGCAGTATTCAGTTATGTAGGTATATTAGATAATTAATTAAAAAGGAAAGTAAAGAACATTGAAACAAACATAAGGCAAAAATGATTTAGGAAGTGAATATAAATGGGTGTATTTTGGAATTCAATTCAATCTGTACTTGCCATTATCTTATTAATGGCAGTAGGGTATTGGGCACAAGGAAAAGGATATTTTTCAGAAGGATTTTCAAATTCATTATCAAAGTTGATTATGAAAATTGCATTGCCAGTTTCAATTTTTAATGCAATGCTAGAACGATTTAATCCGTCACAACTTTCAAAGCTAGCCGCTGGATTAATTTATGTTATTTTAGCCATTCTTATTGGTTACGCAGTCACATCATACGTGGTGAAATTAATGAAAGTACCACATGGTCGGCGCGGATTAATGATTCAAGCAATCAATGGTGCAAATACCGTGTTCATTGGTATGCCACTAAATACAGCATTGTTTGGTCAAACATCAATACCATATTTATTGGTTTACTACATTATTAATACGATTATTGTTTGGACTTTGGGTGTTTGGGTAATTGCTCAAGATGATCCAACAGTGGGTGCGAATGGGCAAAAGGTAAAGTTTGATTGGTCACACTTATTACCAGTACCATTGTATGGTTTTATTGCCGCACTACCATTTGTCTATATTGCACCATTAAAGCATGCTTATGAATCCATTTCATTTTTGAGTCAGACATTTGTACCTGATTTAGGTAACTTGGTTACACCATTATCTTTGATTTACATTGGTATTATGTTACGTAACTTTGGCTTAAGTAATATGAAATTTGATAGTCATGTTATTATGACGTTAGTTGGTCGTTTTATTTTATCACCAATTATTATGGTTGCCTTGATTTTAATTGGTTCACACCTATTTGGTATTCAATTAAATTCAATCTTCCAACAAACGTTGATTATTCAATCAGCAACACCAACTTTGGCTGTGTTACCAATTATGGCTAACGAGTATCATGGTGATGTAAAATTTGCAACGAATGTTGTTGCATCAGCTTCAGTATTGTTTATCATTGTTGTACCAGTCATTATGATGCTACAGACATTGTTATAGGATAATTTTCGCAAGGAGGATTTGTCATGATGCAAGTGAAAGATTTATATATAGCAAATCCAGCTGTGCGACATAAATGGGAAACTTTTTTGATTGATCGTGGTATTACCAGATTTGACGATCGTGAAATAGCAACGATTGATGAAACGGTGGGTATTTATAAAGGCGATGATTTAGTTGCAACTGGTTCAATTGCTGGTCAGGTAATTAAATATATTGCTGCTTGTGAAAAAGATGTGCCAAAAGGTTCACGATTCAATTTGATATTGACCGAATTAACGAATCGCTTGGCACAACGAGGCATTTTTCACATATTTGTATTTACAAAGCCACAGTATCTGACGAGTTTTCAATACGTCGGATTTAATGAATTAGCGTTAACTAACCAGGGAGTTTTGTTAGAAAAAGGGCATCCCAATATCAGTGATTACCTTAATCGTGTACCAAAAATACAGAATGATGGTCATAAAAAAATTGCAAGTCTTGTGATAAATGCGAATCCATTCACCTTAGGACATCGGTATTTAATTGAACAAGCTGCTAAAGAAAATGACTTTGTTTATGTCTTTGTGGTTAATCAAGATGTGTCGTTGTTTACGACTAAGGAAAGACTAGCATTAGTTTCACAAGGCATTCAAGATTTAGGCAATGTTTGTGTCGTAGATGGTGGCCCTTATATGGTTAGTTATACGACTTTTCCAGCCTATTTTATCAAATCTGAAAACGATGTTATTAGATATCAAACAACATTGGATGCCACACTGTTTAAACAAAAAATTGTGCCATCATTAGCGATTACAAGTCGATATCTTGGTTATGAACCTTTTTCAAGAACAACAGCAATTTATAATCAAAGCTTGCAACATGAATTGGCAGATCAAGTTGATGTGCGAATTATCCAGAGAAAAGAAAATGAGAATGGTGATATTATTTCGGCGAGGAACGTGCGCCAAGCAATTGCGAAAAATGATTTAGAAACAGTTGCAAAAAACGTGCCAGTCTCTACGCTAAATTATATTAAAAAGAATTTTGTTAATATACAAAGTCGCATTAAGAAAGGACAAAGGATTAATGGAAATTAAGCAAACGGCAATTGCCGGTACATTAGAGTCTTCTGATGTACAAATCATGCTTTCAAAAGGAACTTCAGGCATTCAATTTGATGTTGAGTCCGATGTCGAAAAACAATTTGGAGATCAAATTCGGCAGACAGTCACTGATGTATTAACACATTATGATATTACAAACGTGGACGTCAAAATCATTGATAAGGGTGCTCTTGACATGGTTATCAAAGCACGGACTATTACAGCCGTACAACGTGCATTAGATATTGTTGATCAACCAACGTGGGAGGTGCTCTAATGGCAGAACAAGTAGAACGTTTGCGCCGGACGATGATGTTTGTACCAGGTAATAATCCAGCCATGGTTAAAGATGCTGGTATTTATGGTGCTGATTCAATTATGTTTGATTTGGAAGATGCTGTGTCGATGGGCGAAAAAGATGCCGCTCGTTACTTAGTTTATGAAGCATTACAAACAGTTGATTATGGTGATGCAGAGTTAGTCGTTCGTATTAATGGGCTAGATACACCATATTATGAAAATGATATTAAAGCGATGGTCAAAGCCGGTATCGATGTGATTCGTTTACCAAAGGTTGAATCAGCTAAGATGATGATACAACTTGAATCGTTTATTGCAGATGCTGAACGTGAATTTGGTCGTGAAGTTGGTTCAACCCATATTATGGCAGCGATTGAATCAGCTAAGGGTGTTTTGAATGCTTATGAAATTGCTGAGTCTTCGAAACGGATGATTGGTATTGCTTTATCAGCTGAGGATTATACAACTGATATGAAAACTCACCGTTATCCTGATGGTCAAGAGTTGCTATTTGCTCGAAACATGATTCTTCATGCAGCACGAGCAGCAGGTATTGCTGCTTTTGATACGGTGTTTACGAATATGGATGACGAAGCAGGATTCTATCGTGAAACTGAATTGATTCATCAACTTGGCTTTGATGGTAAGTCATTGGTTAATCCACGACAAATTGAAATGGTTAATAAAGTTTATCAACCAACAGCAAAAGAAATTGAAAATGCACAGAACGTTGTTGCTGCAATTGCTGAAGCTCATGCAAAAGGTTCTGGTGTTATCTCAATGAATGGTCAGATGGTGGATCGACCAGTTGTCTTACGAGCAGAACGTGTGATGCGTCTTGCGAAAGCAGCACATCTTGTAGATGAGGAGGGAAATAACATTGAAGAATAATGTAAACCGCGAATTGCCGGAAAAATTGATGAGTCGTCTGGATTATGAACCCTTTAAAACAACTGATTTTGGTACGCCTGATATTCAGCGTGTTGCACCAAAGGTTCATGCCACAGCAGTTGAAAGTAAGATTGTTGATTCGCTAGTCCAAGTGGTTAAGCAAACAGTTAAGGATGGTATGACGATTTCTTTCCATCATCATTTTAGAGAAGGAGATTATGTCTTTAACAAGGTGATGCGCATTATCATTGATGAAGGCTATCGTGACTTGACTTTGGCACCATCATCATTAACAAATGTTATGAATGATATTGTGGTCGAAGCAATCAACAAGGGTGTTGTTACAAATATTACATCTTCAGGAATGCGTGGTACGTTAGGGGATGCTGTATCACACGGTGCATTAAAAAATCCTGTTATTTTCCGTTCTCATGGTAATCGTGCTCGTGCAATCGAATCAGGTGAAATTAAAATTGATGTGGCCTTTTTGGGTGTACCTAATGCTGATGAAATGGGAAATGCAAATGGTATGGATGGTGAAACTGCTTTCGGTTCACTTGGTTATGCGTTAGTAGATGCACAATATGCTGATAAAGTTGTTTTAATTACTGATAATTTGAAAGATTACCCAAATGTGCCTGCTTCAATTAATCAAACGCAAGTTGATTACGTGGTTAAGGTAGATCAAGTTGGGGATGCTGATAAGATTGGGTCAGGAGCAACTCGTTTTACCAAAGATCCTAAAGAACTTAAAATCGCACAGACTGTTAATAAAGTCATTACGCATTCAAGTTATTTCAAAGATGGCTTTTCATTCCAAACTGGTTCAGGTGGTGCAGCATTAGCCGTGACACGTTTCCTACGTCAATCAATGATTGATAATCAAATTAAAGCTTCATTTGCCTTAGGTGGTATCACGAAGCCTACGATTGATTTACTTGAAGAAGGATTAGTTGATCGTGTGATGGACGTGCAAGACTTTGATAAAGGCGCCGCAGCTTCTATGCATTTGAACAAGAATCAGCAAGAAATTGATGCTTCATGGTATGCTGATCCAGCTAATAAGGGTGCAATGGTTGACAAATTAGATATCGTGATTCTTTCAGCGCTTGAAATTGATACGAAGTTTAATGTCAATGTTATGTCAGGGTCAGATGGTGTTATTCGTGGTGCAATTGGTGGTCACCAAGATGCTGCTGCAGCAAAGTTAACAATTATTTCAGCACCATTAGTTCGTGGTCGAATTGCAACGGTTGTACCAGACGTCACAACTGTTGTTACGCCAGGAGATTCAATTGATGTGTTAGTGACAGAGATTGGGATTGCCATTAACCCAAAGCGTCAAGACCTGATGGAAACACTTGGCCACATTCCTGGTGTACCAGTTTACACAATTGAAGAAATGCAACAAAAAGCGGAAGAAATTGTTGGTCGACCTAAGCAACTTGAGTTTACAGACAAGGTTGTTGCAATGATTGAATATCGCGATGGATCAATTATTGATGTCATTAAAGAGGTAAAGGATTAATTTATGAAGGACAAATGTCGCTGATTAGTGATGTTTGTCCTTATACATATTAGATATGAGGAGTGATGGCATGGTTGATATATTTAAAGAAGGTTCACCCGTAACGCTACTCGAAATTTTAGACAATAAAGATTGGCGAGTTGAACAACAGCAGCAGTTAATGAACAAATATCCACAAGCTGTTGTTGTTGCCGTTAAATTAAACATACCTGGTGCCATTAAGAATAATCAACTAATGACACAAATATTTATAGACGGTTGGCAGAAATTAAAGACGACTTTTTTGAATAATGAAGAATTAGTTAGCCAATACGACCTTGATCGTTTAACTGGTCCAGAAGGGTTTATCGTTATCGATGGGTCAATTGATGATGTTAAGCGTGAGACCATTCAGTTTGAAGTGGATTACATCTTAGGTCGCCTATTTGATGTGGATGTGATGACCCATAAAAGGGCAGCTAAGCAAATCTCACGAACGGCATTAGGATTACCACAAAGAGTATGTTTTGTTTGTCAACAGCCGGCAAAAATATGTGCACGTATGCAGAAACACTCTAGTCAGGAGATTAAGCAAGCTATTAATATTTTGTGTGGTGATTACTTTGAAGGGAAATGATGATGACAAAACAAGAAGTGATAGATGCAGCAGTGAAAGCATTACTGTATGAAGTTTCTGTCAAACCAAAACCGGGTTTGGTAGATCCGATAAGTGTTGGTGCACATGATGATATGGATATGTTTACTTTTATAGATAGTGCAATTGCTTTACGACCTTACTTTATGTCAGTTTATGACTGTGGTGTCAAATTTAAAGGTCAACAATTAACAGCATTATTTAAACAAATACGACCAATTGGTATGCAGGCCGAAAAATTAATGTTTCAGGCGACAAAAGGCGTTAATACTCATAAAGGTGCTATTTTTTCGTTAGGTATTTTGGTGGCAGCCACTGGTTATTGTCAGCAATCTGAACAATCTTATCAAACTAACGATTTTGTGCCAGTGATTCAGAAAATGTTACAAGAATTAATTGCAACAGATTTTAATGGTTTAACCAATAAAAACGAATTAACTGCAGGTGAAAAGCAGTTCATACAGTATGGTAAAGGCGGAATTCGCGCGGAAGCTGCAAGTGGTTATCCAGTTGTATTTAAAATTGCGTTGCCATATTTAAGAAAGATTCGAGGAACACGCAATCAAAAATTGTTAGATACTTTGATGATCATTGTGAAAAATACGGAAGACTCCAATCTTATTAAACGAGCAGGAACCGTTAATGTTTTACCTTGGGTGAAAGAAAAAATTAATCATTTCTTTCAATTAGGTGGGAGTCAGACAGGAGCAGGCATGCAATATTTGGCAGATCTTGATGAAGTATTTATTGAGAAAAATTTAAGTCTGGGTGGATCCGCTGATTTACTTATTTTAACTATTTATTGTGCCTTGTTAGAAGGAATTCTGTAATTGTTGATTATTATATAAAAAGCCACATATGATGATTTAAAATTAATCATCATACGTGGCTTTTTACTGAGACTTGTTATTGGTTAGCTAAAGATAGAAAATCATTTAATTGCTTGATGTCAGCACCGACCATAACGACTGCTCTTAGTGGCATATTAGCTAGTAATTCTTGATTATCCTCAGTGCTTGTCATGTAAGTAATGACTTCATTAAGACCTGATTCTTGCAGAGCTGGTTGTAAGTCATCTCGTTTAACAACTTCACTGATATAGGTTTCTGTTGTTATAGGTGCTAATGAACTTGTTCCCAATTTAACAAATAAACGTTGCGTTAAGTGAATGTCTCGTGATGAACTACCAATTTTAATGAGATAATCGCCGTTATCAACGACCCAAGATTGATTATTGACGTTATACCAAGCAAAATGACGTCGTCTTAATTCAATGTCAATATCTTTTGTTTGGCCAGGGGCCAGAGCAACCTTTTTAAATGATTGTAAAGAATTAACGGGCATTTCGACATCGCTTACTAAGTTTTCAATATATAATTGGGCAACTTCTTGCCCGAAACGTTGGCCAGTATTTGTTATTGTAAAGTGTACATGAACACTTTCTTCATTACTTTGTATCTTCAAATGATCGTATTTAAATGTTGTATAGCTTAATCCATGTCCAAATGGGAAACTAACAGGACGTTCTTTTAAATCATAGTAACGATAACCAACAAAAATACCTTCATGATAGTTTTCTTCATGGTGACTAGCATTAAATGTGCCATAAGTTGGGGTATCTTGAATTTTAATTGGGAAGGTTTCAGCCAATTTACCAGAAGGATTTACCTGACCTGTTAAAATATCCCAAGTTGCTTCACCAACAGCTTCGCCAGCAAGATAAGTTTCTAAAATAGCTTGCACTTCATTTTTCCACGGCATAGTAATTGCAGACCCATTTTGTAAGACAACAATCAAATGAGAATTTACTGTGGCTAGTTGATGAATTAATGAAACTTGATTATCTGGTAAATCAAGTGTTTTTTTATCAAAGCCTTCTGATTCATCACGTTCCGGCACACCAACAAACATAATTACTTTATCACTTGCTTTGGCAGCTGATAATGCATCTTGAACCATTTGTGCATCAGTTTTTGTGTCATCGATGCGGTAACCTGGTTCATAAACGATACGTTGTTTACTAGACTGTGCAGCTGCAAGAGGTGTCACGATTTTATAAGCATTAACGTGTGAGCTACCGCCACCTTGATAGCGAGGTTTTTCAGCTAACTCGCCAATAAGTGCGACATTATCTGTTGTACTTATTGGTAAGATATGCTCATCATTCTTCAAGAGAACCATGCTATCGTCAGCAATTTGACGTGCAAATGCATGTTGTTCGTCCTTATCATAGGTTAAAGCATGGCTGTTCTCAATATGAAATTTTTCGACCAAATGTAGAACTCGCAAAACAGCAGTGTCTAAGACGGATTCTTCTAATTCACCATTATGAACGGCAGTAACGATTCGTTTTACTGAGTATTCACCATTACCAGGCATCTCTAAGTCTAAGCCAGCTTTTAAGGCAGCAATATTATCTGCAACGGCGCCCCAATCAGACATAACAAGGCCGGTAAATCCCCATTCGTTACGCAGAATTTGCGTTAATAAGCGGTAATTTTGTGAGCTTAGTTGACCATTAATTGCATTGTATGAACACATGATAGTCGCTGGCTCAGCATGTTTAACAATTTTTTCAAAGGCTGACAGATAAATTTCACGCAAAGAACGTTCATCGATATTAGAAGAAGAAGTGAAGCGTTGATTTTCACGATTATTGCCAGCAAAGTGCTTTACACTAACACCAACACCTTGTTGTTGGACACCGTTAACGTAAGCGACACCTAGTTCACCTGCTAAATAAGGATCTTCAGAGAAATATTCAAAGTTGCGGCCGGCTAAAGGCGAACGTTTGATATTTACTCCAGGTCCAAGTAATACTGAAACGTTTTCTGATTTAGCAGCTTTGCCGAGATGCTGTCCTAATTGATATAGCATATCAACATTGAATGAACTAGCGGTTAATGCTGCGCTAGGAAAATCAATCGCTTCAACACTTTTATTCAAGCCTAGTGCATCTGCATTATCGGCTTGTTTACGTAATCCAGATGGCCCGTCAGTAACCATTATTTCAGGTATGTTGTGCATTTCATTACTTGACGTAAACCAAAAATTTTTACCACTAACTAGCTCTGCCTTTTCAGTAGTTGTTAGTTTTTTTACAAAAGATAAATCAAATTTTGACATGTATTACCTCCTATTATTAACTAAAATTTAGCAAGACCAAGCGCATAAAAAATTGTAACAAGAATATAATAGCGCTTTCTATCAATAAATTTTAAATTTATAAAAAAATAAGATAGTTAAAAGCCTGTGGATTGATTGCCTTAAAATGATGTTTTAAATATAATAGCACAAAGTAAATGTTAAAAAAGTATGGGTGAATTTTTGGGCTTAAAAAATGATGAGACGTTAAAAATCGTGGCACGAATAATTTATTTTTAATAAATAGTTAAGGTTAAATCGTTAACTTACTGTTGAAACATTTGTAATATAAATGACAATTTATGAAATACATTGTCATAATAAGGAGGGCAATCTGTGGATAAAATACAAGTTTCACAAACGATGCGCCAGGCATTAAAATTTTTGTGTCAAACAATATTTTATGCCGTTATTATTTTTTCACTTGTTTATTTATATGGATACTCAGGCTTAGGTCAGGGTCATTTTATTTATAACGAGTTTTAATATCTACTCTACTAAAATTTTTAAGGGGTTAACATGCAAATTACGAATATGCTTGCGACGATTGATGGTTATGCAATGACACAACCAAATACAACGATGTATAACATGCTCGGAGAATGTCATACGTATGCTGACTTGAAGCGCGATTCTGATGGATTAGCAGCTTACATTGATTCATTAAATATTCCGCCAAAATCTTTAGTCATGGTTTTTGGTGGACAACAATATGAAATGTTAGTCGCTTTTATTGGCTTAAGCAAATCAGGTCACGCATATGCGCCGGTTGATGTTAATTCGGCAAATGAGCGTATCACAAATATTTTACAAATTGGACAACCAAGTTTGATTATTGCAATCGAACCTTTACCAATAGAGGTTGATCAGATTCCCGTCGTTGGATTGGCAGCTTTACATGACATCTTTTCAACCAAAAACAAGTATGTCATGACGCATCCGGTTAGCGCAGACGATAATTTTTACATTATTTTCACGTCTGGTACAACGGGATTACCAAAAGGTGTTCAAATATCTCATAATAATTTATTATCCTTTACAAATTGGATGATTAATTCGGAGACATTTTGTATACCTGAACACCCGCAAATGCTGGCACAGCCACCGTATTCTTTTGATTTATCTGTGATGTATTGGGCGCCAACTTTAGCAATGGGTGGCACGCTGTATGCACTACCAAAACAGATAACTGAAAATTTCAAAACGTTATTTGAAACACTACCTCAGTTACCGGTAGATGTATGGACTTCAACGCCATCATTTGCAGATATGGCGATGCTATCAGAAGACTTTAATGAGGCAAATCTTCCCAGCATAAAATATTTTTATTTTGATGGTGAGGAATTGACAGTTAATACGGCAGTAAAATTACACGAGAGATTCCCTAACGCAAGAATTGTGAATGCATATGGGCCTACTGAAGCAACCGTTGCGTTATCAGCTGTACAAATTACACCGGCAATGCTTGATCAAGCTGAACGATTGCCAATTGGTTTTCCAAAACCTGATTCACCAACAGTTGTTGTTGACAACGAGGGCGAAGTTTTACCAACTGGTAAAATGGGAGAGATTATTGTTACTGGTCCAGGTGTTTCTAAGGGTTATATTAATAATCTTGAAAAAACACAACAAGCCTTTTTTATGTTTCATAATCAACCTGCCTATCATACGGGTGATCTTGGTTATTTTGACTCAGCAGGTATGCTTCATTATGGTGGTCGGTTAGATTTTCAGATTAAGTTTAATGGTTTTCGCATTGAATTAGAGGAAGTTTCGCAAATACTAAGTATGTCTAAGTATGTTTCTGCTGCAGTTGCAGTGCCTAGATATAATGAACAGCATAAGGTTCAAAATTTATTGGCATTTATCAGATTAAAGCCAGGTGTTCATGATGCATTTCGTAAAGAGATGTTGTTGACCAAGGCAATTAAGGAAGATATTAAAGATAATATGATGCCGTATATGATGCCATCAAGATTTCTGTATCGGGATGAGTTACCATTGACGCCTAACGGTAAAATTAATATCAAGGCACTAATTAGTGAGGTTAATAAGCGATGATGGATTGGTTACAAGCGTTGCCTAATTTACAACCTTATGGGGATCCACAATATTTTGTTTATTTAATTGTTTTACTAGTTCCAATCGTTATCGCTATTTTTTTAGGTAAGCGACTGAAATGGTATGAATCAATCATTTCACTAATTTTTATTGTTCTCATGTTTGCAGGAGACCATTGGCAGCAGTTTGTCGCCTTATGTGGTTACATTATTTGGCAATCAATGATTGTTTTTGGTTATGCTGCTTATCGAAGAAAAGCGGATAATAAATGGATTTTTTATGGTACTGTTTTTTTAGATATTTTGCCGTTGGCAATTGTTAAATTGACACCAGCCTTTACTATGGGTAAAAGTTCAATTATTGGTTTTTTAGGTATTTCGTATCTGATGTTTCGATCGGTTGGTATGTTAATGGAAACACGTGATGGTGTGCTAAAAGAATTTACACTTAGCCAGTTTTTACGGTTTATGTTGTTTATGCCAACAATTTCTTCGGGACCAATTGATCGTTTTCGTCGTTTTACTGCTGATTATGAACACTTACCAGATCGTGATAAATATTTAAGCATGCTGGAAAAAGCAGTTCATTACCTTTTTTTAGGGTTTCTATATAAGTTTATCTTGGCATATATTTTTGGCTCGTTATTATTGCCAAACATAGAACATATGGCATTGGCAGAAGGAGGGGCCTTTAATTTACCAACAATTGGTGTGATGTATGTTTATGGCCTAGATTTATTTTTTGATTTTGCTGGTTATTCATTGTTTGCAATTGCCATTTCATATGTGATGGGTATTGAAACACCGGTTAATTTTAACAAACCATTTTTGGCTAAAAACTTAAAAGATTTTTGGAATCGGTGGCATATGTCACTCAGTTTTTGGTTCCGTGATTTTGTTTTTATGCGTTTAGTAATGGTATTTATGCGCCACAAAGTTTTTAAAAACCGTAATGTGACATCTGGTGTTGTATATGTCTTAAATATGACTATTATGGGTTTTTGGCATGGGGTAACTTGGTATTATGTTAGCTATGGTATTTTCCATGGCCTAGGTATGGTTATTAATGATTGGTGGTTACGTTATAAACGACGTCATAAAGATCAATTACCACATAATAAATTAACAGAAGCATTAGCAATCTTTATAACATTTAATGTTGTTATGTTTAGTTTCTTGTTATTCTCAGGATTTTTAGATCAATTATGGTTTCACAACTATTAATAAATAAAAGAGGTATATTAAAATGAATATTAAAGAAGAAGTTTTAAGTATCATTAATGAATTATTTATGGCTGATGTTAGTGATATGATGGATGACGATTTGTTTGATGCCGGTGTGCTTGATTCAATGGGAACCGTTGAATTAGTGTTGGAACTTGAAGCAAAGTTTAATATTAAAATTCCAGTTTCAGAAATGGGACGTGATGATTGGAATACAGCGAATAAGATTATTCAAGGAATTAAGGAGTTACAAGATGTTTAAAAAATTGGGCCTAATTTTTGGCCCAGTGATCTTAGCTTTTGTCCTGGTTTTTTCAATAATCATGTTGGTTCCAGAATCAAGTCAAACAAAACATAATTTTCTTGAGGAACAGCGTGCTGCTAATGCTTTAACGCCAACAGTTTTTAAAAATGGGACTTTAAAGCAACGCGCACTAAGTGATCCAAATCATCGTTTTGTACCATTTTTTGGTTCTAGTGAGTGGAATCGCATGGACAGCTTTCATCCATCAGTCATGGCAGAAGCTTATCATCGATCATATCGTCCTTTTCTACTTGGTCAAAGAGGGGCACAATGTTTAACGCAATATTTTGGCATGCAACAAATGACACAACAAATGCGTCACAAACAAGCTGTTTTTGTTATTTCACCTCAGTGGTTTGTTAAATCTGGAGAGGATCCAGCAGCATTTAATTATTATTTTAATCAAACACAAGCTTTAACTTGGTTGCAGCATGCTAAAAATACAGCTGCTGATCAATACGCTGCAAAACGTTTGTTACAAATGAATATCTCTTCTTCGCTAAATCATTATTTAGCAAAAATTGCCGCTGGAAAATCTTTATCTAATACAGATTTAACGAAAATAGCAATCAAATTAAGATTTTTAAATCATGAAGATTCGTTATTTGCGGACATACAAATTGGTAATAACTATACAAAAAAGATTTTGCCCAAGGTTAAGAATTTACCCAAAACTTATAATTATCAACAATTAAATACTTTAGCAGATTCGTATGCCCGAAATAATACAACGAATAATAAATTTGGAATTGATAATACTTTTTATCAGCAACGAATTGCTTCACAATTAAAAGAAATTAAAGGGTCACAAAAAGCGGTTAACTATCTACAATCACCAGAATACGGTGATTTACAGCTGATTTTACAACAATTTGCACGCACAAATACAAATGTGCTGTTTGTTATCCAACCAGTGAATGAAAAATGGGCTCGATATACAGGGTTAAATACCAGTATGTATCAACACTCTGTTGCAAAAATTAAACATCAATTAACGTCTCAGGGATTTAAAAATATTGCTGATTTTTCAAATGATGGTAAGAAAAAGTATTTTATGCAAGATACAATTCATTTAGGATGGCGTGGTTGGCTAGCGTTTGATAAGAAAGTGAATAACTTTTTAACAACAAAGCAACCAGCACCAACATATCATTTAACTGACAAATATTATACAAAATCGTGGATGATGGATTCGTATGCTTATTAAGTAGGTTATCGATAGAGAATATTTTAAATTGTCTTTTAAGGTGGTGGAGGCTCTCTACCACCTTTTTTTGTTCATTTCAATGAAGGAGTATATTTAAATGCACCAGATATTCCGAATAGTTCAAAAAAATATGTATAAACTACTGCCAAGCGTTATTTTTTTAACATGGCTAACATTGATACAACGTTTGTTTATTCAACCAGACGGCTTTTTCCCTACCATTCTTAATTATCAGTCATTTATGACTAGTCATGGTTTCATTAATATGGTGATGAATATGCTGATAACGGTAGGATATCAATTAGTTATTGTATTAGTAATTAGTTTATCATTGATATCAATCTTACATGAAGAAATGTTGCGTGATC
The DNA here is from genome assembly GCF_058505625.1 of Weissella sp. ESL1156. Taxonomy (NCBI): domain Bacteria; kingdom Bacillati; phylum Bacillota; class Bacilli; order Lactobacillales; family Lactobacillaceae; genus Weissella; species Weissella sp. ESL1156. The sequence continues at coordinate 315,938 of NZ_CP196372.1, forward strand.
ATTTAAGTATTTTAGTTGCTATTTCAGGGATAATTGTCTGGTGTTTGATGAATAATCTTTTGTATCTCAATTGGTTAGTTTTACCATTATATGTCATCTCAATTGCTTGGCCACTAAAAAAAGTACCCTCCAAATGGCGTTTTTCTCTGGGTATCATGATTAGTTCAGGATATGCGATGTATATATTAATTGCACAAAAAATTTATCATTTTAATTTGGCGATGTTTCTACAACAAAGTTTTAATAACTTTATTGGGGATGGGTCAACAAATGTTTTTCATACAATTGTTTTACAGATTATATCAACTATCACCAATTTACTAGGATTGAATAGCATTTCAATGTTAGATAGTCATGATCTTAATTTAACAAGTGCTAATGACAATCTTGTTGCAACTTTACAACATCATACGGTACCATATTTATTCACGACTTATCCGTTATCTAGTTTCTTATTAGTGGGTGGTGCAGGGATGTTGTTAGCCTTGTTTATTGCATTCATTGTACAAGGGCATTCGCTTAAGAAGATACCATTAAAATGGTATTTTGTTGGTATACCACTAATTTTTGATTTGTGGTGGCCGTTGGCCTTTATGTTGCCAATCTTTTGGCGATTTAATGTTTTGAAACGGGCGGTTATGGTGACGACAACGAATGCCATCATTGGTAGCTTATTATTATATTGTCATTTAAAACCGGCTGTTTATTGGGTGCCAAACGGGATGCCTAATTTATTTTTTGGTGGATTAGCATCACATCACTTGGTTGCCTATAGTATTGTTATTATGGTGCTTTTACTAATTGATGTCATGATCTATTGGCCGGTGGCACATCAAATGATGATGGAGATAAAAGATGCGGAAAATAATTAAAATGTTCCTTTTAGTGGGTACTGTTACCTTAATTGTTAGCATGCTGATATTAGAAGTCAATTGGAATCATCATAAAACAACGGTGAATCGTGCCATTTATAATTCAAAAACATCACCGACGATTTTGGTACCAGGATCTTCAGCTTCACAAGATCGATTTGATTACTTAATCAAGCAATTAAATACTGGTAATAATAAACATAGCTTGATTAAGGCAGTGGTTAATAAACAAGGGGTTGTGAAAATTTATGGTAAATATCATGTAAATGATCCAGCACCTTATTTTGTCATAGCTTTTGAAAACAACCAGGATGGTTATGAAAATATTAAAAAGCAAGCACAGTGGTTAGACAAAGCAATTCTAACTTTGCAAGAACGGTATCGTTTTCGACAATTTCAAGCAATTGGTCATTCAAATGGTGGTTTAATTTGGACACGTTATTTAGAAAAGTACTATCAAAAGCAGTCAGTTCAATTATCAGTATTGATGACGATTGGCACACCTTATAATTTTTCTGAGAAAAATGTGCATAATCGGACCAAAATGCTTGATGATTTCATAAAAAATCGGAGCAAATTGCCTAGTGATTTAACGGTGTATTCAATATTGGGGACAGAAACATATGACGACGACGGTATTGTACCAGAGCAATCAGTTGAAACTGGCAAATTTATTTTTCAGAAACAGGTTGCTAATTATACACAAATAACCGTGACAGGTGATGATGCGCAACATTCAGATTTGCCACAGAATCGACAAATTATTAAGTTAATTGAACAAAATGTATTACCACAAAACCATCGGAATTGGCGAAAACGTTAATATTCATTAAAAATTAACTTATCAAAACAACATATCTTAAAAAGTGATAACGTTATCTGTTTTTTAAATTATGCAAATCGTTGGTCAGTCATTAAAATAATGGTATTAATTTGATGTTTCATTGAGCAATTTTAATTAATTACGTAATCACATAAATTTTTGATAATAACAATGTTGAAGTTTTTGGTAGAATTACTGAAAAGATTTAGAGGATAACTATCATGGGGAGCAAGGGCAAAACTTGGTATATTTATATAATTTTTCTAATAATAATTGGTACAATTGGATTCAGCGTTTTCACACACGATCATTCATTAACGAACGCGCAATTTGAGTCATTACCTATAAATGAACAATTCAAAAAAGCGCCTGCTGGACATTATATTCATTTGCAGAAAAAAAGTGATATTATTTATCGAACAACTTGGAGTGCAAAACAGATACATGATTATTTGATAAATCAAATGAATAATACAACAATAGTTAATCGTAATGGTACAACTGATGCCAAAAGTAATTTAGGAACCAGTCATTTATTTAATGATAATGGTGTATCGAATACCGAAAATGGTCCGGGTATTTTAACTTTAATAACATTTGAACTGAATGGTAATGGTAATTTTAATAGTAATATGAGAAATAATTCGTTTTCGCAAAAAAGTAAGTATGATTATAATTGGTACTTTAATAGCTTAAGTGATGCGAAAAAAGATACCAATGTTGCCAAATATGTGAAAAAAATTATTCGGTGATGTACTAATTTTATTATCAACGTAATTGAACATTAAAATAGATGATTGCTCATCATGAGACAATCATCTATTTTTGTATAATGATGGGTTTGTTATTAACCTTGTTTTGCACGATATAAATGATAATTTAGCGGAATGTCCGTCCCCTGTAACTTAGTAAAATCCTTTTTATTAGCAAGAGAGACGGGCAAGAAGGCGATACCTTGACCTTGCGCAACCATTTGAGTAATTGTTTGTAGTGAGTCGATTTCAAGCACCCGATTATCGTTTGTGACATTTAACAATGTTTTTTTCCTAAATTCGCATTCGGGGTCACTGTTAATCAGAATTGGTAAATTTTTATTTTCAAAATCAGTTTCATGATGTGCTAAATAATTACAATAAATTGTACAAACTTTTTGTAGTGAATAATTTGATTGATTATTTAAATCAGAAAATGTCACAACAATGTTATATAAGTGTTTAGTTGATTCTTGGATAATGTCGTTTTGTTTTTTAACAATAATTTTGCTAAAAGCATCATAATCAATGAGATTATGATTGACCAAATCCGACACTAAAACTTCTGATCCTAAAAGAGATTTTTTTTGATGCTTAATCTGATTGGTTACGTTAGTGAATTCTTTTTCAATGTTTAGCACTGCGGTATAAAAAAGATTACCTTCAGTTGTTGGTATGACACCACTCGAAGTACGTAAAAAAAGTGGCGTATGAAGCTCTTTTTCCATTTCTTGTAGCCTTGTCGTGATATTCGATTGGGCGTAACCCAATTTTTTAGCGGCTTTATTGATTGAACCAGATTCGTATATCGCATGAAAAATACTTAAATCGTTAAAATTCATTTTGAATACCTATCACTTTTTGTGATAAGTATAACATTATCTAGTATTATTCTAAAACACTAAGAAATCCTAAAATAAGAATTGTTAAAAATAATAGTTAATTTTTTACGGAGGACTTTACATTATGAAGAAGGCATTACTTGTTATTGATCCACAGAATGATTATTTACCAGATGGTAGATTTCCCTTATGGAATATGGCAGCAGTTGTTAATAACATCAAAAACTTAATTATTAGAGCAAACGAAGAACATGAACCAGTTTTTATTGTGCAGCATATTGCAGATCCATCACTAGGTATCGCACCATTCTTTAACGAAGGTACGGGTGGTGAAAGAATAATTGAAACACTTGATGGATTGGTGCCAAAAGAAAATACGGTCATCAAACACTATGCTGATGGATTTTACAAAACCGAACTAGAAAATGTTTTATCAAGGTATGATATAGATACACTTGATATTTGTGGTATGATGACACAAAATTGTGTGACACATACAGCTATCTCACCCGCAGCAAGTAAATATGATGTTCGTATATTACAAGATGCATGTACAACGACTAATGAGAGTATTCATTTAATTGCTTTGAATGCAATATCTACTAGACAAGTTACGATTATTTAGATGATATTGTTGTGATTTTTTATGGAAGATAAGGCAGGTCATTTTTTGATGAGCTGCCTTTTATTTTATTCAATGACGTTATCATGTTTTTTATTTATTATAAAAAATAATGATTAAATTAGAGCATAATTTTACCTTATAATTAACAATTTAGGGAGTTGTTTTTGATGTTAGTCTAGTCAGACATTGAAGAGACCGCTTTATTTTGTATAAAATTTTAAGGAGAGCCATGGTGAAAGATTCCAGTAAAAATTCATATTATAAAATGTATAAATCAAGAAAGCAGTGGGTTTATGGTGCTATTTCAATAGCAACGATGATGACCATTGGGACAATGGCGAACACGAAAGTAGCAGCCGATACAGTCAGTCAAGATTCAAATAACGGTAAAGATTATGTCGCAGACAATACGTTAACGCAACAACAAATTATTTTACCAAACAATGCGAGTCAGGTTGATGATACTGAAAAAGACACAACACAAATAAATACAGATGAAAATGGGCAACATCTTTCAAATAAATCTGATATATCGACTAATCAAGAAGAGATGAACAATGCAAATGTTAATACGGACAATAGCATGCAATCATCTGATAATGAAACAAGTACAAGTACAAGTACAAGTACACTTAATCAGGATATCTCGCAGAATGCGCAGAATAATAATTCCGCAGTGAATACGACTGTGACATCGCAAAATAGTGGCACCCAGAATATATCACAGCACACGATTTCACAAGATGCATCATCTAATGAATCAAATGATGCATCAGCCAATGTATCAACTAGCGATACGGAAAAAACGACAACAACGGTAAAAAATGATGTGGCATTGCAAACAAATCATAGCGAAACAGAGGGGCAAGGTAATACTAGTAATCAAGCAACAACTAATCAAACGCTTAATAACGAAACGACTTTATCATTAAGAAGTGGCATTCCGAATATTGTTGCTGGTACGTCTGGTTTGCCACGCATTGATTTTGTGGATGTTTCTAGCTGGAATAGTAATTTGACGGTTGCAGATTTTTTGAAGCTAAAGGCTTATGGTGTCAAGGGGGTAATTGTTAAATTAACAGAAGGCAATAATTATTTGAATCCATATGCTAGTAGCCAAATTGCCAATGCTCGTGCAGCTGGTCTACAAATTTCGGTGTACCATTATGCCACTTATAATTCACAAAATAGTGCAATTGTTGAGGCAAATTATTTTTTGCAGAATATTAACAAATTAGGATTGTCTAAAGATACACTATTGGTTGATGATTTAGAAGACACCGTCACTCAAGTTGGTAACGTTACTGCTAATGCATTGGCCTTCCAAAATCAATTAGTTGCAGCTGGATTTCGTAATCAAATGCTGTATACGTCACCTAATTATATTAATGTGACTGGGTTAAATACCCAGTCATTTGGTTTAAAAAATATTTGGATGGCCTCGTACCCTTATTATCCAGATGGTAATAATTTATGGCATACACAATATGGCGCATGGCAATGGAATTCACAGACAACCTTTCCAGGCGTTGCAGGTGTATTTGATGTTAGTATCGATTATGGGTCACCTTTTTTTCAACCAAAAAACGGTTATTTGAATGATGGCACTGGTTGGTATTGGTTTGAAAATGGGACTCGCTACACTGGTTTCAAATATTATATGGGAACGTATTACTGGTTTAACAATGGTGTGCGTCAAAATAACCAATGGGAAAGTGCTTGGGGCAATAAATACTATGTCGATGATAATGGTCGTGCTGTGCAAGGATTCCAATGGATCAATGGTCAGCAGTACTACTTTGGCGATGATGGGACATTTTACGCTCGAACTGATCAATTTATCAAACAAGATAATGCAACTTATTATGCTAACAAACAGGGGGTATTAGAACCATGGCAAGGCTATATTCAAACAGCTAATGGCAGTTGGCAATGGTTTGAGAATGGTCAAGTATATACGGGTTTTAGATACTACATGGGGGCGTATTATTGGTTTAACAACGGTGTGCGTCAAAATAATCAATGGGAAAGTGCCTGGGGCAATAAATACTATGTTGATGGTAATGGCCGTGCTGTGCAAGGATTCCAATGGATCAATGGTCAGCAATACTATTTTGGCGATGATGAGACATTTTATGCTCGAACTGATCAATTTATTAAACGAGATAATGCAACTTATTATGCTAACAAACAAGGGGTATTAGAACCATGGCAAGGCTATATTCAAACAGCTAATGGTAGTTGGCAATGGTTTGAGAATGGCCAAGTATATACGGGTTTCAGATATTATATGGGTACCTATTATTGGTTTAACAACGGTGTGCGTCAAAATAATCAATGGGAAAGTGCTTGGGGTTATCAATATTATGTCGATGGTGATGGTCGTGCGGTACAAGGTATACATTGGATCAATGGTAAAAAATATTATTTTGGTAATGATGGCACCTATTATTTACGGGAACAATAGATATCATTAATTAGATGAAACGTTAGATTAATAAAAATAGAGCGAGTTGGGAAATTTTACCAACTCGCTCTTTCATTGTTTTCATATATAATGAAGGTCATTGCCTTGATTTGAAGGCTGTAATACAATCAGTTTAATAACTCATGATTGTTTGTCATTAACAAATGATCGTCCACTAGCTTGAGTATTTTGTTAAAAATGTATGGAGAATATAATGAATTTAACTAATATTGATCACGATATTAATATTTTGAGTGATTTCTTAAGTCAACGAGATTTAACAACGTTAAGCACGGAGGATTTGATTGAAAAATTTCATATTAGACAAGTTGATGTGATGGTGTTATTTGGTGGTAGCATTTTGGCAGGTGGGGACGTCTTAGCTGAAGCCATCAATAATCATATTGCTAAGCACTTTGTGATTGTTGGTGGGGCTGGACATACAACTGAGACATTAAGGCGAACTGTCCGTCATATTTATCCTGTGATTGCAACAGAAAATTTGTCAGAAGCAGAAATTTTTCAAAGTTATATTCGACATCGTTATCACTTAGACGTGGATTGGCTTGAAACTAATTCCACTAATTGTGGTAATAACATTACAAATTTATTGGCATTGTTAGCAAAAAAGCTACCTGATTGGCAATCAATTATTTTGTCACAAGATGCAACGATGCAACGGCGAATAGCAGCTGGATTACGAAAATACGTCCAAAATAAAAAAATAATCATTAATTACGCAACATACGACATTAATGTTCAAAATCACGAGATTATCGAACCACCATTTGGTATGTGGCATCTGAAACGTTACGTTAATTTGATAATGGGGGAAATTGTGAGATTACAAGATACAAAAGATGGCTATGGTCCAAATGGTCAGAATTTTATCAGTCATGTTGACATACCAGAAAATGTTATCAACGCATTCCATAGATTACAGGTATCGTTATCAAATAGTGTGCGGCATGCTAATCCAAAATATGCTAATTAGTCGTTAGTAATAAGCAATAGAGTATCATCGGGAAAGTACTGAGTTAAACTATTCTTTATGAATAAAAACTAATTTTTGACTGGTTGAATAAGTTGAGTCAAATATGTAAGTTGCTGATTGAAAGTCTTTTAGTTCAGCAACCGTCGTTAACTTATTTTCAACAATGAAACGGACCATTTCACCACGTGCTATTTTTGCAGGAGTAGCACGAACTTGTAATTTATCACCAATAACGTGTGCGAAAGTAATTTCAACAAATTGATCATTTGACTGTAAATAAGGTGTTATTGCTTGTGAATACTCTTTAGAGGCTAGGTTGATAATTGGTTCTTGTTTGTTAATTTCACGGTATAGGCGATCACCCCAAAACTCATACAAATTTTTAGTATGATTGATAGACAAATGGGCGTTCATTTCCAAACGATGAGGCACAATACCGTCGAATGGACGTAAGATACCATAAAAGCCAGATAGAATACGCAGAACTTTTTGGAGATAATCTAGCGCATCCTGACTTAAAACGTCAGGAGCCATATATTGATATTGAATCCCAGAATAACTAAAAATAGCAGGTGTTAAATGATGATGTAAATTGATGTTTTGTAATTGTTCAAAGTGTTTCGCCGTTAATTGCTGACTTGTTTGCCATAAATGTTGTACTTCATCATAAGACATCTTTTGTAATTCTTGAAGAATCATTTCTGTTTGGGATAAATAAAGTGGTTCATTGTTTGGCGTAAAATTATCCTGATCGGTTACCATTTTTTTGGCTGGTGAAATAATAAGTTGCATTTAGAGCATCCTTTCTGCATCATTAAACTTGGCTTGTTTGAAGTCATGATTTTTTATATTTAATAATATTTTAACTAATGACGGTAATTGATGACTATCTTGCGATAACGAACTACCATAATAAGTATAACTGGTTTAGTAAATAGCGACTACCAACTATTATTTATTTGACGATTCTGTTTGTCTGTGATTAAACTAAATTAATAATCAATATTCATCATAGAGGGAGGTTTAAAATGAAAGTATTTGTTATTGGTGCTGGGGGCAATGTTGGCCGTTTGGTTGTGGATCATTTAGTAAAAGCAAATGATCATGCAACTGCAGGTGTACATCGTGAAAAACAGGTGATTGATTTCCAAAGAAAAGATGTGAATGCAGAGGTCTTTGATTTGTTAAAGCAACCGGAAGAGATGGCTCAACAGTTACAAGGATATGATGCAATTGTATTTTCTGCTGGATCTGGTGGTAAGACTGGTGATGATATGACCATGTTAGTTGATCTAGATGGTGCAGTAAAAAGTATGCAAGCTGCAGAAATCGCAGGTGTGAAAAGATTCATCATGGTTAGCGCGATTTATGCAGAAGATCGAACAAAATGGATTACAATCAAACCTTACTATGCAGCAAAGTTTTATGCTGACGAATGGCTACGGAATCGGACATTGCTTGACTATACGATTTTGGAACCGGGCAGTTTAACTTTTGATTCTGAGACAGGTAAAGTAACAACTAATGTCTCTGATACAGGGGGATCAATTAGTCGGTCTGATGTTGCTGCTGCTGTTGTTGCAAGCTTGCATGATAATTCCTCAATCGGTAAGATTATTCCGCTAATTAGCGGACAAACGCCTGTTGAAATAGCGATTAATCAAGCAAAGTAAATATAAGTATCGTGTCACGATAAAAGAGCTATTTTCCAAAATGAAATTTTGAAAATAGCTCTTTTATATTGTCATTCGTTTATTAATTAGCTTCTGATGAGAATAAATGTCATCATTTTTGGAAAAGAATATAAACTGAAAAATTTAGATTGTTATTGTTAAAAAAATATGGTTGAAACCATTATTGTTTTTTTGAAATTAAATAAAAAAAATTGATAAAAATAACAGTTAATAATACTTTATAATGTATTTTTGGACGTAATTCAAATTAGTTCTCAAATTAATGTTTAGATTTAAGGATGCATTTATGGAGTCAAATTTAAAAACGAGGAAAAGATTTTATTACTTAGATATATTGAATATTATGGCAACAATAGCAGTTGTTGTGTTGCATACGTCAGAGTATGCATTCCGTTATCATCCGCAACAACTAGTTTGGTATATTAGTCTATTTATTCAAGTGTTGTTTATCTGGGCAGTGCCCATTTTTTTTATGATTTCAGGTGCAAACTTGTTAAATTATCGGGAACGTTATGATACAAAAACCTTTTTTAAAAAACGTTTTTTACATGTTTTTATCCCTTTCTTGTTTTGGTCATTGATTTGGTATGTCTGGAATCATTTTGTGATTCAACAACAAAGTTGGTCAATTGTTGGGTTTATTCATGGCGTTGCCTATGGGAAAATACAACCTATTTTTTGGTTCTTTTATTTTATCATTCCAATTTATATTGCAATGCCATATTTGTCAGTTATTGCAGAAAAGAAAAATAAACGACTTGTACAATATGTTATTCTATTATATTTTGTTGGTACCGATGTTATAAATTATGTTTATAGTTTGATGAATCAAGCTGCTAGTCAATTACTAAATAATATTCCCATGGCACTAACAACGGGGGTTGGTATTTTCTTTGTGGGTTGGTATTTGAACACCTTTTGGTTAAACGCCAAAAAAAGAATTTATGTGTACATTGGTTCAATACTAAGTATTATTTTTATGTTTATCCTGACGGTATTTTTATCTGCTAAGCAAGGAGAGACGGCACAAAACGTGTATTCAATATTTTCCATTGGTGGTTTTTTATTGCCTCTTGGTATTTGGGTATTCGTACAAAATAAGTTTCCATTGACGTGGCATCCTTCAAAAAAAGTTGCTTATTGGTTAAAACAATTTTCAGGTGCATCTTTGGGCGTCTATGTGATTCATGAATTTATTATTTCGATAGTGACACATTTTTGGCCAATACCAGATAATTCTTGGGAGTATTTATTTGTGTTGCCCATAATTGTTTGGGGAATAAGTATCTTTACTATTTTATGTTTAAAAAAGTTACCAATAGTCAAGCTAATTTTACCTTAGGGTTATTAAAGATTATTGGAATGGATAAGTGGTGTAAACACCTAAAATAAAGGGAAATATAAATAAATGATGCAAAAAATTTTAACAGATAGATTGATTATTAGACCATTAGAGACAACAGATTATGCGAGTTGGTTGAATGGTTTTTCTGAACGTAAGCCATCTCAAAATCCATTTGATGAAGGTCTTATGGACATGAGTGTTTGTACACAAGAATGGTTTAATGATTTGGTCAAAAAACATGACGAGTTAAGAAATACAGATAACACATATATTTTTGCAATTTTTGATAAAAACCATCATCATATTGGTATGGTTGATATTGCAACACTTGCCAGAGCCACTATGAATTGGGGTGAAATTGGCTATTTTATTCATAATCAATTATGGCGAAATGGTTATGCGTTTGAAGCAATATCAGCTATTTTAGAATTTGCTTCTCGTGAATTACAGTTTCACAGAATAGAGGCACATGTCAGTTTGCCAAACACACCCTCTAAAGAACTGTTAAAGAAATTAGGATTTTCGTTTGAAACTGTTCGAAAGAACTTTATGTACGAATTTGAACAGTGGTCGGATAAAGAGGTTTATTACTATAACTTAAACAATAATAATTTAACTGATTAGAACTTTAATCGATGATTGTTTTGACAAAATCAACGATATTCAGGGAATAATTAAAATTAACATTCTTTAATTTATTTTTAATTAACTGTTGATTTTTCTAATTATGATGTTATCATTAAATTATTCTAATCATTACAAGGAGAGATTTCATGATATTACAAACAACAAAAATTAATGATGTTGTAATTTCAACAACTATTTTATGGTGGCGGCCAATGAGATAGTTGGCTATTTGTGATGGGCTAGCTATCAGTTATGTATTAACGATAGCTAGCCGCTAGATTATTTATTTTAGTAAAAGACAGCGGTTAGTTAGCACATATTGTGCTGATTAACCGCTTTTTTGTCTAAAAAACATTGTTAACAAACGGGAGAAATTATAATGACATTAAAAAAATTAACTTTACTCATGGGTGTCGGGATATCAACGACTATTTTTACAGTTGAACAACAAAATCAAACGGTTTTTGCAGATCAAACAATTAATTGGACAGAGCCATCGTCACTAACGACAACTAATCCATCTCAGGCAAATGATGCAACAGCAACCGAAATTGTGACTCAAATCGGACAAGGTTTATATCGTAATGGTAAACACAACAAGGCGGAATTGGCCGATGCAAAATCAGTTGACATTTCTGATGGTGGTCGAAAATACACTTTTCATTTAAAGTCGAATCTTCGTTGGTCTGACGGTGAACAACTAACCGCAAATGATTATGTTTATGGTATTCAACAGACTGTAAGCCCGAAAAATAAATCAAATGGGGCAACCTTAGCAACACCGATAAAAAATGCCACTGAAGTTACTAATGGGACTAAGCCAGCAAATGAATTAGGAGTGAAAGCCATTGATAACAACACCTTGGAAATCACATTAAATGAACCAGTACCTAGTTTTAAAAGCATTTTAGCTAGTTCCTCATTTTATCCAGAACCACAAAAATTTGTGACTAAGCTTGGTGATCAATATGGTACCTCTGCTAATAAAACGCTCTCAAATGGACCTTTTGTCTTAAAAAAATGGAATGGGTCAAGTGATTCTTATCAATTAGAAAAAAATAAATTTTATGAGGATAGTTCTGATGTTAAAACAAAACGTATTAATGTTCAAACGGTTGTTGATAATTCAACAGGCTACAATTTGTATAAATCTGGCAAATCAGATTACACACCATTAACAGCAGATCAAGTCAGAATTAATGAAAAAAATAAAGCTTATCACAGTTTAGTTAATGGTCGAACAGATTTTTTGGGCTTGAACACAAAACAAAAATATTTAAAGTATAAAGATATGAGAATTGCTATTCGTCAATCAATTGATACGAAGGGATTGACAAATAAGGTGCTTAAAAGTATTGAACGACCAGGTAGGTCATTTACACCAGAAAATACAATTACAAATCCAAAAAATCATAAAGATTTTAGCAAAGAGGCAACGACGAAACAATATCCATTTAATAAATCTATGGCAAATAAACGATTTAAAAGTGTTAAACAACAATTAGGATCAAGTAAAATTCATCTCAGTTTGTTAGCTGATAATGACGAACAAAGTAAAGTTGAAGCACAGTATATTCAAAGTCAATTACAAAAGAATTTACCAGGTTTGACATTAACCATTAAGTTCGTACCTAAAGCAGCACGAGTTAAAGCACAGCTTGCACATCAGTTTGATATTGTGCTTACTTCATGGGGAGGAGATTATGCAGATCCGATGAGCTTTTTAAATCTATTTACAAGTGATAGCGGTATTAATATCGCACAATTTAATGATAATCAATACGATAACGCTTTAAAAAGAGCTAACGGTGAAGATGTGAATAATCAAAGCGCTCGTTATCAAGATTTAATACAAGCAGAACATCGTTTACAAAGTGAATTACCAATTGTGACGTTAGGACATAAATCGACACCTGCATTAATTCGTCCGGATGTTAAAGGACTAGTAATCAACACATATGGTGCAACATTTGATTTTAAGAAAGCATATAAGGCTAAATAGGAGAATAATATGACAAAAGTACGTTTTAACAATGCAAATGTATTTATTAAAGGTGATTTTAAACAGATTTCTTTTACTGTTGACACTGATTTGGGAATTTTTACAGACAATGAAACATATGATTCAAAAGTTGACTTGTCTGGACGTTTTGTAATACCAGGTTTGATTAATGCCCATACACATATTTCTGACTTAACAGAAGCTGATAAGCAATCATTACCAGTAGTCACAAATCAAGTTGAACGAACGGTTTATGCCATCAAACATTTACACGAATTTTTGATGGATGGTGTCACAACGATCCGTGATGTCGGTTCAGTGAAAAATATTGATATTCATTTAGCAAAATTAATTAAGCAAAGAACAATTGTCGGTCCAAATATCATTGCAAGTGGCTCTGCGTTAACAATTACTGGTGGTCATGGGGCTGGATCGATGGGAATTGAGGTTGATGGGCCTGATGAAGTAAGAAAAGCAACTCGTCAATTATTAAAGCAAGGTGCACGAAATATTAAACTAATGGCAACAGCTGGGGTGACAGGTAATGATGCCGAAATACCTGGTAATGTAGAGTTTAATACTGCTGAATTAACCGCGGCAGTCATTGAGGCTCATCGTGTAGGCGTGCCCGTGGCTGCTCATGCACAAGGAACTCAAGGTATTAAGAATGCCATTCAAGCTGGTGTTGACTCTATCGAACATGCGATTTATCTAGATGATGAAGCCATTGATATGTTACTAGAAACAAAAATTCCAATTGTACCAACATTGGATGCACCAGCAGCCATTCATAATCATAAAGGACAAGTTGTCGATTGGATATATGAAAAGAATGAACCTGTTGTAGAAATTCATCGTCAAAGTATTAAAAAAGCCATTGATGCTGGGATTCATATGGTCATGGGAACAGATGCAGGCACACCATTTAATGATTTTATTGATGGTTCAACCAAAGAATTAGAAAGAATGACGTTATTAGGATTGTCACCTCGTCAAGCCATATTATCTGCCACAAGTGAGGCTGCTAAGTTATTAAGAATTGATCATCAAGTTGGCGAGATAAAAGATAATTTTATTGCAGATTTTATTATCCTAGATAAAAATCCGCTAGATAATATCAAAATTTTACAGGGTGCAAAAAAAGTATATAAATATGGTAAGTTAATCGCATTTGATGACTAAAATATTAAAATTAATTCAGAAAAGATTTTGCTTTTGATTTTTGGCAAACTTTTCTGAATTTTTTTCATGGTTTGTATCAATTAAAAAAAATTTATTTATCAATATAGTGGACAAAAGCCACTATATGCGATTATAATCAGTGTAAGGAGGTACCAATAGTGGAAGCTAAACAAATAGAACAAATTCGTAACTTTAATCGTCATTACACATTATTACTAGGTATTTTAGATAAACAAGTCTTTGATACTTCTTTAACCTGGCCAGAAGGACGACTTCTTTTAGAAATTAGTTTTAACTACCCTGTGACACCTATTGCACTTTCAAGATCTTTGAATTTAGATAAAAGCTATACTAGTCGCTTGATAAATCGCTTGATACAAAAACAAGAAATTATAAAAAAGGCTTCAAAGACTGACTTACGTTCGGTTGAACTATTTTTAACTAGTAAAGGTAACCAGACTGTTGCACAATTAAATCAAAAATCAGATCAGCAAATAAAAAAAATATTAATTTCTGTTCCTGAACAACAACGTGCGCAACTTTACCAAGCTTTTAAGTCAATCAATACAATTTTATTTGAAAATGAGGGAAATTATGTGGTCTGAAAAAAGATTTGAAGAACTAACTGCTTATGAACTTTACCAGATTTATTTTTTACGAGTAGCAACATTTGTCGTTGATCAAAAAAGAATCTATCAAGAGGTAGATGCTCATGACTTAACTGCATGGCACGTATTTAAAATGATCAATGAAGAAGTTGTCGCTTATGCAAGAATTTTTCAGGAAGGAGACCATATTACTTTTGGTCGAGTTGTCGTTGATAATAATTACCGTGGTCAAGGATTAGGAAAAGAATTAATGACCCATGTCATGCAAAATATTACTAATAAATTTCCAGAACAAAAAATTGAAATTGAAGCACAACAACAAGTGGAATCATTTTATAAAAAAATAGGATTCATCAGTCAAGGTCAACCTTTTATTTTTGAATCAACACCACATATAAAAATGACCCATCCAGAAATACGTCATTAGGACTAATGAATTTTAACGAGTCATTGGTTGAAATAATATGTACTAGTTAATAAAAATAATGTCACAAACGCTATCATCATAGTGTTTGTGACATTATTTTTATATGATAACGATTAATTAAGTTAAAAGCATTAATTAACTGTTCTCCTGAAGTTATAGAAGTTATTTATCAAATTAACTTAAAAACCATGCTTTTTAACGAATTATTTCATTAATAATGTCTGAAAGGCTTGCATTAGAGTGAACTCTAACGTTTATGATATAACATATCATAAAGAAAGAAGGATGCTAATATGAAGGTTAGAACATTGGGGAAATCAAACATTAAAGTGTCTGCAATTGGATTGGGTACAATGGGAATGGATCATGCTTATGGACCGCAAAGGAATCGACAAGAGATGATCCAGCTTTTACGACAAGCTGTCAAATTAGGCTGTAACTTTTTTGATACTGCGCCAGTTTATGGCGAAGAAAATGAAAAATTATTGGGTGAAGCATTTGAACCAATACGTCATCAAGTCGTGATTGCAACTAAGTTTGGTATTACCGGTCAAAAAATTGTCGATGGCAAAACACAAAATGTTTTAGATAGTCGGCCAGAATCAATATATGCACAAGTTGAGGCGTCATTAAAGCGTTTAAAAACTGAAACGATTGATTTGTATTATCAACATCGCGTCGATCCAAGGGTTGAACCTGAAACAGTTGCCAAGGTTATGCAGGATTTAATCCACCAAGGTAAAATCAGAGCTTGGGGAGTTTCAAATGCGCCGATAGATTATATTCGACGTGCTCATGCCATTTGTCCAATTTCAGCTATTGAAAATCAATATTCTATGGTTGCGCGTCAACCTGAAAAAGAACTATTTAACCTTTGTGAAGAATTAGGAATTGCCTTTGTGGCGTATAGTCCATTAGGAAATGGCTTTTTATCAGGTAGATATACCAAAAAAACAAAATTTCCGGAAGGTGATTTTAGAAATTTCATGGGACGCTTTAAGCCGGAAGTATTAGATCATAACCAAGTATTATTAGATATCATTAATGCAATGGCAAAACGTAAAAATGTGACTGATGCTCAAATCGTTTTTGCTTGGGAATTAGCACAGAAGCCTTTTATTGTACCAATTCCAGGAACAACGAAAATAACAAGATTAGAAGAAAATTTAGCGGCTGCTGATGTTGAACTAACGCCATCTGAATTACAAGAAATTAATGCGGCATTGGATAAGATTGATATTGATGAAACGCACTTTTAATATCACATCAAGTTAAGAAATTAATGATTGGAGAAGTAAAGTATGAAATATATTACATTAAATAATGGCGTTGAAATGCCACAGTTGGGATTTGGTGTTTTTCAAATTAGAAATCAAAAAGAAGCTGAACAAGCCGTTGTTAATGCACTTCAAACGGGATACCGTCTAATCGATACAGCTGCCTCATATGGCAATGAAGAAGCGGTTGGTCGAGCTATTGCTAAAAGTGATGTTGTCAGAGAAAAAATATTTGTCACTAGTAAACTATGGGTTTCAGAAACGGGATATGATGCGACCAAAAAGGCGATTGAAAAGTCATTGGTACGTTTAAAATTAGACTATCTTGATCTGTATTTAATTCACCAGCCCTATGGTGATATCTATGGCTCTTGGCGAGCAATGGAGGAAATGGTGCAGGCTGGTAAAATTAGGGCTATTGGTGTTTCTAACTTTGAAGCTGATCGTTTGATTGATTTAAAATTAAATAATAAAGTCGCACCAGCTGTGAATCAAATTGAGATTAATCCTTGGATGCAACAATTAGAAAATACGGCCTTTATGCAACAAGAAAATATTCAGGCTGAGGCTTGGGCACCTTTTGCTGAAGGTAAAAATGATTTATTTAATAATCCTATCTTGCAAGAAATTGGACGAAATCATGATAAAACAATTGGTCAAGTAATTTTACGGTGGTTATTACAACGAGAAATTGTTGTTATTCCTAAGACTGTACATTTAGAACGAATGGCAGAAAACATCAATGTTTTTGATTTTAAGTTAAATCAGGAAGAAATGCAGTGGATTAGTCAATTAGATAAAAAGGAAAGTCAATTTTTTGATCATCGGGACCCCAATTCAGTTAAACGTATTTTGAATATGACACGAAACGTTTAAATTTTGAAAAGAAGGTAATTAATATTATGACTGAAAAGTTAAAAAATAAGATTGCTCTAATTACTGGTGGTAGTTCGGGGATTGGTTTAGAAGCAGCTAAAATAATGATTGCGGAAGGTGCCTTTGTTTATATTACGGGTCGCAGAAAAAATATTTTAGAGCAAGCCGTGCAAACATTAGGTAGTCAAGCAGTTGGTATACAGGCTGATGTCAGTATAAAACAAGATATGACAAAAGTTTATACAATCATTAAGGAACAAGCAGGTAAGCTTGATATAATATTTGCCAATGCAGGTATTGGTAAATATATTCAGTTAGCTGATATCCAAGAAAATGATATTGATCAAACATTTGATGTAAATGTTAAGGGTGTTATTTTTACAGTTCAGACAATGATTCCTTTATTAACAAAAGGTTCATCCATTATTTTAAATACTTCAATTACGGCTGACTTAGGGTTGCCTGATTTTAGTCTTTATGCTGCATCGAAAGCAGCAGTTCGTTCTTTTGTTCATAGTTGGACTACTGATTTAAAGAATAAACGGATTAGAGTGAATGCAGTAAGTCCAGGCGTTATTCCAACAGCAGCTGCAACGGGGGAATTAGGACGTAGTAAAACACAAGAATTAGAGCGTCAGCAATGGCGAGCTAGTTTAACACCTCTTGGCAGAACTGGTCAGGTTCATGATGTTGCTGAAGCTGTGCTTTTTTTGGCATCTGATGATAGCGATTATATTACTGGTATTGAGCTCACAGTAGATGGTGGGTTATCTGCGGCATTTGCTAATAAGTTATAATTATAATATGTGTTTTAAGACAAAAAAGGGGTTTGTTAACTAATGAATATTGACAGAGTTGCAAAGAAATTCAATATATCAAAAGATACATTACGCTATTGGGAAAAAGTAGGATTATTACCCAAGATCAGCCGAAATAGTGCGGGTTATCGTGAATACACAGAATATGATTTAAATTGGGTATTCTATATTCAGGTTTTACGTAAAGCTGGAATGACTGTTGAAAGATTATTAAAATTTGTTTCCTTGTATCGACAGGGCGGACAGACTAATGAGACTCGTAAATCGATATTGGTTGATCAACGCCAAGAATTGTTAGCACAAATTAACGAAATCCAAAAAACTGTTCATTATTTGACATTTAAAATTGAACATTTTGAA
Organism: Weissella sp. ESL1156; assembly: GCF_058505625.1. Taxonomy (NCBI): domain Bacteria; kingdom Bacillati; phylum Bacillota; class Bacilli; order Lactobacillales; family Lactobacillaceae; genus Weissella; species Weissella sp. ESL1156. Next base: position 334,529 of record NZ_CP196372.1, read on the forward strand.
GATCGCACTTTAAATTATGAAAATGAAAAATTAGCATACGAAAGAAAAACGACGGATTAAAGATGGGTAAATTGTAAAAGCAAGTGATGGCTGACTTTTACAACATTTAAACGAACAGTATCAGAAATATTTGATAGTAATTATATTCAAAAAATTAAATATTCTATGTTTTTAGGCGGTAAATTGTCGGAATTATTCTGACAATTTACCGCCTAATATTGTTTATATACTGATTATCATTGGGTTAATACTTTTTACCAACGAGTAACTTTTTAAAAATCGCATGTCTTTTTTTTCACACATTTTTTATTAGAACGAAGTCCGTTTTTTGATTTAAATAATACAAAAATGGCTTGAATTGAAAAAAGAAAATTTTAGATAATGGAGCTTGTATTATTTTTATAACGGTGGAGGATATGTTTAATATGTTTAATAAAAATTTTAATGATAAACTTCATTATAAAATGTATAAGGGTGGTAAACAATGGTTAGTAATGGGGCTGACCATATTTGGCTCTTCTTTAATTGGTGGCAATGTTTTAGCAGACACGAATGATACATCAGGTAGTGAATTACAAGGGGAAATTAATTATCAGGATATAACGAATAAAAAAACAAATGTTGTTATATTAGATAACAAAAATAATCGTACAAAAGAAATTAGTAATTTTCCGTCTAATAATGCAACCAACAGTGGGGCCAAATACGGACAGCGATAGTACAGTAGCTAGCAGTGCAGCAAATGCGGTCAAGTGATAGTGCAACAACTAGCAGTACAGCAAATACGGTCAGTGATAGTATGTCAATCAGTAGCGCTGCGGTGAATATGGGTAGTGATGGTAGTGTCGTAACTAGTAGTGCAGTGAGTGAATACGGGTAATGACAATGCTGTAACTGGTAGTGTCGCAATTACGGATAATAGTACAGCAACTAGGGATGCAGCGAACACAGGTAACGAGGGTAATGCAACAAATAGTTCAGATCCAATCAGTCATGTTGTTGCCAATAGTGCAGCGAATATAGTAAGCAATGGCGTTGCAATAAGTAATTTAGCTGGTAAAACGGATAGTATAGATAATAAATCAATTGATGATGATACAACGGTTACTGTCAGTACAGCACAAGATTTATATAATGCCATTGTTAACGGCACAGCCCAAACGATTTATATTGATTTAAATATTGATTTAACAACGATTAATCCTAGTGCTGGTATTGGCACTGTGGGTGTTAATCATGTTAGAAATATTAACTTGTCTTCAACATCTGGTAATCACTACATTGTAGATTTTGGGCCATATAGTTTTACCTTTAATGGGTCGGTAAATATCAGCATTTCTAATATTGATGTCTATGGCCGGAGTTATTACGGTATGTTCAATGATGCGGCTCGTTATGATTTTACAAATATGACCTATACTGGATCACAACTAGTATATTCACCGAGTGCTGATATTTATATTCATGGCAATGTTAATGTCACAACGGTTTCGTCTTATAATAATGGTTTTACCAATGATTTAAAATATACTCAGGACAGTTCAGCAACTGGCACACCAAATCGACAACAAATTATTCAAGGTCAATCAATCACATTTACGACGAATAGTCACTTTTATGGAACAACTATTAATGGTAATGTTTTAGAAATGTCTAATGGTGGTAAGGGTGTTATTCTAGAAGATAACGCTACTGTGGATTTATATCCACATGGTGATGGTTCGGGTGAGAAAATGGTACAGCGTATGCTTTAGTCATTAATAATGCGAATGTTTCTATTGGCAATGGCGCAAAGTTAAATATTTATGCAAATAATGATGGCTTTATTAATAATTCCGCTAGTGATATTTATCTAAGTGGGAATGCGAACTTTGTTATACATAAGAACGGTACATTAAATATGGTGAACGATGGTGAACCGATTGCTGTCCCTATCTACTTAGGGGGAAATGCACAGTTCCTAATTGATACCAATGCAACATTTAAATATACCGGTAAAAATTTAGGCAATTATGCTAAAAATATTTTTGTCGTGTCTGGTACATCAAATTTTTTGGTTAATCATGATGCTAATTATTATTTTATGACGAAAAATGAACAAGTTGAAATCAATAATTCGTCATTAGCTGAAAAAACAAAAAATTATATTTTAGAGCATATTACACATAAGTTAAGTTTAAAAGATTTAAGTCGTCATTTTGAGTATTCAGAACGGTATCTAAATAAGAGATTTAAAGAAAAATATAATATAACAATTAAACAATATGTGCTCCAAGAAAAAATAAAAGTTGCTAAAGATATGCTATTAACAACAGATTTTAGTTTAAAATATATTTCAACAAAACTAAATTTTTCAACAACAAGTTACTTTATTCAGGTATTCAAATCATTCACTGATGTCACACCAAAGCAATTTCGCAAGACAAAGCATAGTGTCGTTGAATAAGGATTAAAAACTATTTCAAGATGCCATAACGACATCGTTTTATAATAAACAAAATCATGCGATAAATAAGAACAAAGACAGTTCCTCACAATTGTTAGATATAAATATTTAACAATTGTGAGGATTTTTTTGTGAATAGATATGCCATCATTCTCTCAGATGAAAGTGATTATTATCAGCAATAGTGTTAGAATTTGCGCTAAATACGAAACATAAAGAAATTATTTGAATACTATTCCTACCTTTAATGATTTGTTCTAAGTTAAATAGTAAGAACATTTGAAGATACAAGGATACAGGATTAGGAATCATTAAAACTTTTAAAACTATTTTTAAAGTGGTTGCTATTCGTGTATAATTTCTATTTAGAAACTAAAATAAGGAGGATGGTTATAATGAATAATGAACTGACTGATACGTTAATGCATCTCCAGTGTGAATTAGTTGCTGAAAGAAGCTTAGTAAACCCCAAAGATATTAGTTGGTTACAATATGATATTTTAACGGCATTGCAAAAGCAAAGTTTATTACCATCTCAGCTTAGTATTTATTTAGGATTAAGTCGTTCCAAGTTATCTAAAAATTTATTAAGGCTTAGAGAATCTAATTACATTAAACAATCACCTAGTAAAAAAGATCATCGTGAAATGATTACAAGTTTAACTAATGAAGGCCAGAATTTATTAGTTAATATAGACGTTGGCCATAAGCACTTATCTGAAGTGGCTCAAAAAGTTTTATCTGTCAAAGAACAACAACAATTTATCGAGTTATCTAATAAATTAGTGACTATTTTATGTCAGGAGCGTGTGGAAAATGACCAATGAAGAAATGAATTATATTTCACTTTATGATGTTAGTACACATAATTTAAAACATATTAGCCTACAAATTCCTAAGTATAAAATATCTGTTTTTACTGGTGTTTCTGGTTCAGGAAAGTCTTCACTTGTATTCTCAACTTTGGCATCTGAATCACAACGTCAAATAAATAAAACATATAGTACGTATATTCAACAACTTCTTCCTAAATTTGAACATCCCCAAGTCGCCAGTATTCGTAATCTGCCTTTTTCGATCGTTGTTGACCAAAAACAAATCAATGGTAATATTCGTTCGACAGTTGGTACGTACAGTGAGATATATACAGGTTTACGCTTATTGTTTTCACGATTAGCACATCCGTTTATTGGATATTCGATGGCTTACTCGTTTAATAATCTTAATGGTATGTGTCCTAAGTGTGAAGGGACAGGTCATGTACATCAATTTATTATTAACAAACTTTTTGATTTAGATAAGTCGCTTAACCAAGGGGCTATTAATTTTCCTACTTTTCAACCTGGTGGTTGGCGATTAACTCGTTATACGGAAAGTGGGTATTTTGATGTGGATTTACCCCTAAAAAAATGGTCAGAAAAAGCGTTAAAATTGTTATTTTATGGTAAAGAGCAAAAGCCTAACAACCCAACTAGTAAGTGGCTTAAGACAGCAAAATATATCGGAGTTATTCCAAGAATTGAAGAATCTTTTTTGAAAAAAGATGCGAAAGAATACCAAGCAGAAATAAATCAAGTAACGGCAGAAGTTGTTTGCCCACTTTGTCACGGAGCTCGACTAAATCAAAAGACTTTATCGGCCAAAATTAGAGGGTCAAATATTGCTGAATGCAGTTCAATGTCATTGGATAAATTAAAAGATTGGCTTATAGAAACAAAAGATTCAAAAGTTCAACTAGTTGTTAAAGAATTAGTTGGAAAAATTAGCAATTTACAGACAGTTGGTTTGGGTTATCTTAGTTTAAACCGTGGCACAGCTACTTTATCTGGTGGGGAGGCACAACGTTTAAAATTAGCAAACTATTTGAATAGTCCTTTAACTGATGTTTTGTATATTTTTGACGAACCTAGTACTGGTTTACATCCACATGATTTAGAAGGTATTAATAAAATTTTTATGAAATTACGTGATCAAGGTAATACTATTGTGATAGTTGAACATGATCCAGATGTCATTAAAATTGCTGACCAAGTCTTTAATTTGGGGGAATTTGCTGGTAAAGAAGGAGGTTCAATTACTTATGAAGGTGATGTTTCTGGTTTATTTTCTTCAGATACTTTAACAGGAAATTATTTGCGAAATAAGGGGCAACTGTCTTCTTCTAATAAGCAGATTAAAAGTGACAATGAATTTTATTCTTTAAAAGAAGTCTCAAAATATAATATTAAGAATCTTTCTGTTAAATTTCCTAAAAATGCATTAACTGTCGTCACAGGTGTTGCTGGTTCTGGGAAAAGTACCTTAATTAATATTTTTAAAGAGAAATATACGAATACAGTTTTACTTGATCAAAAACCGATCCACAGTAGCATTCGTTCAAATGTCCTGACCTTTTTAGGTGTATTTGATAAATTACGTCACATTTTTGCTAAGAGTTCAGGTCAGAATGTTTCTTTGTTTAGCTATAACGGTAAGGGTGCGTGTCCTGTTTGTAAAGGAAAAGGAATGATTAAGTTAGACTTAGCTTATATGGGTGATACGACTGAAACATGTGAAGTTTGTGATGGTAAACGTTATTCAAAAGAAGCTTTGCAAGTGAAATTTCATGGGTATAATATAGCAGACATACTTGATCTTTCAGTTACAGAGGCAGTTAAACTGTTTACAGGTAATTTGGCTAAAGCATTAAATAATTTAATAAATGTCGACTTGGGTTATATTAAATTAGGCCAGAGCCTAGATACTTTTTCTGGTGGAGAGTTACAACGTGTTAAATTAGCGAAAGTTTTATTGCAAGATCAGACGAATCTTTTAGTGTTAGATGAGCCCACTAGTGGCTTACATGAGGCAAACGTGCAAAATTTAATTGATCTATTGAAAAAGTTAATTAAAGAACAACATTTAACTATTATCGTTATTGAACATAATCTTAGGGTAATGGGGCAAGCAGACTGGCTGGTTGATATTGGTCCTTTTGCAGGAAAAAATGGTGGCAAATTACTATTTCAAGGAACGCCATATACGTTAGTACAACAAAATAATACTTTAACTGCTAAAGCAATGAAGCGTTATTTTAATGGTTAAAATATTGAAAGTAGTTATTCTAATTAATAATATTAATTTTTAAAATTGATGTGAGATTTAAGAAAATAGGCAGTAAATAGGAGTATGTCATTTTTTTCAATTTGTATAGTGAAGAATATTAAAATTACCATGGCGAATATAAGGTTACTGATAAATTATAATTATTTGTCTTTAAGTTGTCATTTATTCTAATGCTAGGTGCGAAATTTTTCTATTAATTTTGCTAGTGTTAATAATGGAAAATTTAAAAACTTGACAAATCCTTGAAAATAAGCTTATTATGAGAAATACTAATAAATTTTTAATAAACTTGCACGCTGTCACTGAGTGGTGTGTTATAGGTGTTCATCGATAAACCGTAAGTACGATGCAGTAATGCATTATAAGGTCTATCAGTGAGCATCTTTTTTTAAATTTTTATAAGTAGTAAATGTAAAAAACTCATTAAATAGAGATAAGATGATAATCATCATTTATAAAGTATGAGATTATCAAACAAATAGGAGTACATGTCATGAAAATAAAACCTTTTGGTGTAGAAAAATGGATGAATGATTATGAAACTAGAGCAATCTATAATTTGGGAGAAACTTGTGTATCTCCTTTAACTATAAAAGAATTATGTGATTTAGTAGGAATCGATAGTATTTCATACGCTAACGAATTAGTAAATACACAACTAACTTATGGTGAAATTGAAGGAAATAGTGATTTTAGAAATAATATCGTAAAACTATATCATGAGATATCTTCCGAACAGGTTGTTACTACCCATGGAGCCATTGGGGCAAATAGTTTAGTATTAAATACGATAGTGGAGCCAGATGATGAGGTTGTGGTTGTCACGCCTACTTATCAGCAACTTCAATCCATTCCAGAAAGTTTGGGTGCAACTGTTAAATTAATTGCATTAAAAAAAGAAAATCGCTATTTACCGGATCTTAATGAATTAAATAAACTGATAAATCATAAGACTAAATTAATTGTGATTAATAATCCCAATAATCCTACGGGTGCATTGATGAGTAAAGAGATACTAGTACAGATTGTCCAGATGGCTAAATCAATTGATGCTTATATTCTGTCTGACGAAGTTTATCGTCATTTAAACCAAAGAGATTGTTATTCACCATCGATTACTGATTTATATGAGAAAGGAATTTCAACAGGTAGTATGTCAAAAGTTTTTTCTATGGCAGGACTAAGGACTGGTTGGATAGCAACGCAAGATAAAGCTTTAATGCATATGATTAAAGAACGGCGTGATTATCAAACAATATCTGGAGGCGTTTTAAATGAAAAAATTGCTAGTACAGCATTGGAAAATGCTGCCACAATTATTCATCGTAATAGAATGATTATTCAAAAAAATAGAAATATTGTTGAAGAATGGATCAATAAAACGAAAGGATTTTCTTGGGAGCTACCACAAGCAGGGACAACAGGATTAATATACTATGATTTTGATATTTCAAGTTTGGAATTTGCCGATAAACTAATGAATGCCACGGGTGTTTTAATTGTACCTGGTTCTGCTTTTGGCATCGAAAATGCTTTTAGAATTGGTTTTGCTTTCGAAAAAGAAAAATTGCAAAAGGGTCTTGAGTTAATTGCTATGTTTTCTGAAAATATTTGATAAACGAAGTGGAAAACTATTTTTATTCATTAAAACACATAATAGAGGGATTGCATGCGACAGACTAGTGACAGCTAGTCTGTTTTTAAATTATATACAAAAGGTACTGATAGCTAATCTGTCAGATTAGTTATCAGTACCAAATATTGTATGATATCACATTATCATCCTTGAGATATTGATAATGTGATGTTATAAATAAGCGAATATTAAGAGTTTGAATCTAATGTAAATTTTTTAAATTATCGATTGATTGATTAAATTTAGTCATATAAGGGATTGATTTTTCAACATCAGCTCTGGAAAACGTATATTTGTTATTATTATTGAAATACTGGAAGAGCGGTGACCGGAATCCAATCCAATAATTAAAGCCAACCCAAATGATGGCTAATAACAAGTCCCACCAATTAAAGATACCAGTTGGAATAGCTTGATATAAATACCAAATTGAGACAAGTGTTAAACCAAAAGTGGCTGTAAATGTGCCAGGGTTATACCAACTTTTTAAGCCAATGTTAAAAATAACAACATGCATTAAAAATTCTAGAAAAGCGAAAATAACAGCTGCTAAAATAGTCCAGTGCCATTGCGGTATCAATAATGGTAATAAATATACAGCAATTGCAAACCATTCATTACCAAACAAGGCACTTAATTGGTTTAGTTGCCATTGCGATACATCTGGGTTCACTTTGCGCATCTCAACTTTGATACCTCCCCAAGCAAAGCCACCAGGCAGACCAAATTCTTCAAAAAAGTGAAGATGAATGATGATTAGTCCTAACAACAGTGCTTTTTGCTGTAAATCCCAATTTCCCAAACCAAGAATTAATGCAAAGCCACCTGCAATGTAAACAGCAAATTCATACCAGTGACGCACAATACGTTCCATAATTTTTCCTCTTTCTACAGTCCTTTTTCTTTCATTTTATCCATGATGTGATACCGAGAAGCTTCTTCTTCTGTGAATTCATAAGGACTATTTGGATCTCGAAAGGTTAAAATTGGTAAAGGAATCGTGACAATGACCGCAATCAAAAGCGTAACTATTCCCCATAGATAATCCCATCCTGTAGCCAAATGGTGTTGTGTTATATAAACAATATAATAAATACCAATTGGTAAATGTAATAAGACGGCACTCAACATGCCTGGATTATACCAACGTTTCATACGAATATTAAACATAAAACCATGACCAATTACTTGAGTAAAGCCAAATAAGCTTTGTGCTAATCCTAGCCAAATAAATTGAGGGAAAAAGACAGCTAATAAATAGAAGACATAGGCTGAAATATTGACAACCATACTACTTTTAACATTTCCTGGGTAGCGTCGATAATTTTCTTTTTCACCATAAAGTACACGGTTTATAACGATTGCTGCACCACCAGGTAGACGATACTCTTCAAATTGATGCAAAAGTAGCGCCATGAAATCAGCCATTAAAATGATTTGAATGGCTGATAGTTGATAGTCTCCTACGAAAATCATGTAAAATGTCAGTAATACAAAAATAACTAGCCCAAAATCATACCAATGATGTTGATAAAAATTCATAATATTTACTCCTTTTTTAAATAACTCATTTGTTACCTTTATTAAAATAAATTATACTATAGTTATACTTGTAATTAACATCATCTAAGAGGAAAATGCACATATGACAGGAAATGAGCAAATTAAAGAACACCATCGGGTAAAACAAGTTCAACAAACGCAAGATGATTTTGCAATCGCATTAATTCAGCTATTAAAAAATAAGAAACTTAATCAGCTTTCTGTTACAGAAGTTACAAAAAAAGCGGGTTATGCACGTCGTACTTTTTATAGCCATTTTGATTCACTTGAAGCAGTATTAAGCTATTATATAGATAAATTGACATTAAATTTATTTGATTTTATCAAATTAAACGCACACAATAGTTTTTCAGAAATGGTTAAAGCCTTTTTTAATTATTGGGAAATGCATAAAGTATTCTTGCATCTATTAGAAAAGAGTGATTGTTTGTCATTACTAGAAAAATCTTGGCAAGAAAATATTGCTAATAGTGAACTTGAACATAGTGAAATAAAAAAATTTCATTACGCTCAGATTTTTGCACTTGGTGGTATGTATGCAATGCTAGTGGATTGGGTTAAGACTGGTTTTCAAGAAACACCACAGAAAATGGAAGAAGCAGCTCAAAAGATCTTTAATCATTTAACTAATGAAGATTAATGAGTGAAATAATGATTAAAATTATATGAAAATATATTTTTGCTGGCTTCGCCTTTCAGTAATGAAGTAATCGAATGTTAATTTTCGTGGACTTTGTAAAAAATAGAACTTATTTTAGTAAAAGTGTATTACCATTTAAGCTTTATATATCTTTGCTTTTCACATGATAAAAAAGATCTAGATTGTCTATCTAGACTATAAAAATAAACGATAAACTATCAAAAATTTTTCGATAATTTATCGCCTAAAAAACTATTCATCTTTATATGCTTGAATATATTTCAATATGCCATTATTAAAAAAAGCATTTTTAAATTACTGTTAGTACATAGTTTATGTGTGCTCTTAGTTGGATAAAAAGTTAATAATTTACCGTGTTTATAAAATATACCGTCGTTCTTTAAATTGGATAATAATTACTAAAATAAGGTAAACAATAATGCTAATCCAAAATAGAGTTGTAAGCTTTTTAATGTTAAGAATGCTTTGAATAAATAATGCTGAATAGGGTGACAAAGTTCCAGCTAAGTTATAAGTAATTAAAACTAGAGATGTTCCGGATGGATTTCCATTATCGTCAACATTTACCGTATTAAGAAGCCAAGGGAAAAACAATCTGACACCAAAACCAGTTAAGAAGCCTCCAATTACAGTTAAGAAAGTTGTATTTGAAGTTGCAATCAGAGACATTGCTAATGCTAATATAAGAAAAGCTATAATTAGAACTTTTTTACCGACATGATTGTATAATCTTCCAAAAATTACTCCTCCAAACATTGCACCTAAACTTAGAGCTAAAATTACAAAACTGGCATCAGTAGGGGTACCATAGCCTTTATCTACCATCAGGGTTGGAATTTTAATTCCCATAATCATATAAAATGTAATTACAACGAATGTTAGTAGTAATAAACCATAAATTTTATTGGGTAACTTTGTCTTAATGGTGTTTCCATGATTTTTAATGTTTATTGGTTGGCGTGCTATTTTTGGAACAAAAATACTAAACATAATTAAAGCAGGAATAGTTATTACATATGCTAAGAAGGACATTTGCCAATTAATTTGAACTAATTGCCCAGAAATAAAAGTAACTAACATACCACCAAAACCTTCAAAAGTACTTTGAAATCCTAACATCTGAACTCTTTCAGGACCTTTAAAATAATAACTAATAATTGAAACTAGTAATGAATTGAACAAACCAATACCTAAACCGAAAAGAGCACGTGAAGTCATTAATAGAGAAAAATTATTAATAAATATAGGCGATATTCCAGAGATAATTGTTAAAGTAATTCCAAGAGTAACTGTTTGTTTTAATCCAATTTTTCTTGAGATAGTGTTACTAAAAAGAATTCCGATAATTAAAAACAAATTTGTGATAGAGGTACTGAAGAGAATGATTTAGCAAGTACAGGAATATCTGCATTAATAGCAGGTGCAGAAGTGGTTATAATAGATACTAATAAAATTGATAGTTTTAATAATAATTTTTTTTCATATTTACTTCCTTTATGTGACCGTTAGTCATTTTTTGCTATAAAATTAATCGACTTACTCAGTCGATAGTATATAGTTATAAAATGTTCCTTTTGCAATGCCACTTGCTTTAACAATTTTATCAACTGAAATATTGTCATAACCGTTTTTACTGAGAAGTTGATCAGATACTTTTAATAAATTGTCCTTTGTTTGTTTATTATTTTGTTCTCTTTTTCCCAACAATAGTCACCTCCATATATAAATAATAGACTAATATTTTTTGTGTCAATGACTAACAGTCATTTTTTGTAGAAAAACCAAAAGTTAAGTGACTCATGGTTCTAAAATGATAAATTCATCTAATCTAAATAGACTTTTTACCTGCACTGAATGCAATTAATTATCTTCTGAATTAATGGTGTCAAATGGGCGTAAACCTTGTTCAGCCTTTAGCATATGTGTTTGATAATTAGATAATTTGTAGTCTAACTTTTCTTTTGCTTTTGTTAAAGAGGCAATTTTTTCTTCTAATTGATCTCTTTGTTCTTGTAATAAATTAATTCGAGCTGGAATTGTTTTTTGACCATTTCTAAATAAAGTTAAATACTCGATTAAAGCTTCAACGGACAAACCTGCGTTTCTCATTTGTCGACTAAATTTGATCCATTTTAAATCTTCGTCATCGAAATTACGAATACCGTTTTCTTTTCGTTTAACTGGTGGGATGAGACCAATTCGTTCATAATAGCGAATTGTATCTGCTGAAACGCCACTAATTTCACTTGCTTTTTTAATATTCATGATGTTGATCCTTTTCTTGATATTTTCGCTTTTTAATTTAATGACAGTATAAAATTTAGCGTACGCCATAAAAATTTAAATAGTTTTGTTTGACTTAGAGTATACTCCAAGAATTATAGTAATGATATTCAAAAAAGAAAGGAATTTTATCAAATGAGTCAAGATGTTATGTTGGTTACTGGTGCAGGAAAACTTTCTTTAGCAATAGCACGTAGAGTTGGCTCTGGTAAGAAGATTATTTTAGGGGATAAAAATATTCATAATGCGCAGAAAATAGCAGATGTTTTAAATCAAGCGGGTTATGATACAGAAATTTGTGAAATGGATATTTCATCACGTGAATCTATCCAAAAAATGATTAAAAAAGGGCAAAAGTATGGATCCATTAAATATTTAGTCAATGGTGCTGGTGTATCACCATCACAAGCTTCAATTGAGACTATTCTAAAAGTTGATCTTTATGGGACAGCTGTCTTAATGGAAGAGGTACGTCAGGTGATCGCACCAGGTGGTGCAGGAGTTGTGATATCGAGTCAGTCTGGTTTTCGGATGCCAGCATTAACAGCAGAACAAGATCGTCAACTAGCAATGACATCGACAGAAGAACTCTTACAACTTGATTTTCTACAGCCTAATCAGATTAAAGATTCATTGCAAGCATATCAATTAGCAAAAAGATGTAATGAAAAGCGGACAATGTATGAAGCGGTTGAATGGGGCAAAAAGAAAGCACGGATTAATGATATTGCGCCAGGTATCATAGTAACACCCTTGGCAATTGATGAATTTAACGGGCAACGGGGCGATTTTTACAAAAATATGTTTGCTAAGTCACCAGCAGGTCGTCCAGGAACGGCTGATGAAGTAGCAGATGTCGCTGAACTGGTGATGAGTGAACGTGCACAGTTTATTACTGGGTCGACTTTCTTAATTGACGGTGGTGCGACGGCTTCTTATTATTATGGACCTTTACAACCAAAATAAAATTTAGAAGAGGGAAAAATTATGAAAGCAACTTACTTTATAGAACCTGGGAAAATAGCAATTAAGGAAACCCCAAAGCCAGAATTAAAAGAATCGACAGATGCCATTTTACGTATTGTACGCGCTTGTGTGTGCGGTTCTGATCTTTGGTGGTATCGGGGCATTAATCCTAGAACACATCATTCACGGGTTGGTCATGAGGCGATTGCCATTGTAGAACAAGTTGGTAATGCAGTTCAAAAAGTTAAAGCAGGGGATTTTGTTGTCGTACCATTCACACATGGTTGTGGACACTGTGCAGCATGCCTTGCTGGATTTGACGGTAATTGTACTAATCAAGTCTCAGATCCCGAAAATGGCTATCAAGCTGAATATTTACGCTATCACAATGCTAATTGGGGATTGGTTAAAATCCCAGGACAGCCTTCAGATTACACAGAGGAACAACTGAATGATCTATTGACTTTATCGGATGTGATGGCAACTGGTTATCATGCAGCCTATACAGCTGAGGTTAAGCCTGGCACAACGGTAGCCGTTTTAGGCGATGGCGCTGTTGGCCTTTGCGCAGTGATTGGTGCAAAATTATTAGGTGCTAAGGAAATTATTGCTTTAAGTCATCATCAAGACCGTGCCGAACTAGCGCGTGAATTTGGCGCAACGACTATCGTGTCAGAACGGGATGAGCAAGCCGTTGAAAAAATCATGAATTTGACAAATCAAAAAGGGGTTGATGCAGTCCTTGAATGTGTTGGTAGTGAAAATTCTTTAACTGAAGCACAACAAATTAGCTGTCCAGGAGCAGTTATTGGGCGAGTTGGTGTGCCACAAAGTACACCTGATACTAATCAATTATTTTGGCAAAATGTTGGCCTACGTGGTGGTATTGCTGCAGTCACAACTCATGATGAACAGCATGGCTTGCTACAAGCTGTGCTTCAAGGCACGATTCATCCTGGAAAAGTCTTCACGAAACAATTTGATCTTGACCATATTCAGGATGCTTATGACGCAATGGACAAACGTGAAGCCATTAAATCACTAATTGTCATGTAAAACAGTATAAAAACATTGTTAAAACGATATTGTTAAATTTACAATATAATATTTTTTAAAAGGTATATCCATAAATTAAAGTAAAAATTTAATTTATGGATATACCTTATTTTGATAGTAATTTATTTTGAACGTATTTTAGAAATCTACTGCTAGCAACGGAAAGCGTCATATTTTTAGGCCAGACAAAACTAGTGGTAGCACTAATCGTCGGTTTTAAAGGAATGAATTTCAAATTAGTATTAATGGTGTTAAAGACACCTTCTAAACATAGAACATGGCCTATACCCGTCATGGCTATGTTTGCAGCGTTATTAATAAGATTGTAATGGCCAATAATCTGATAATTGATATCATTTTGACCGAACCAATCATTAAATGTCGTTAGTTGATAATTTGTTATTGGAAAAATCAGTTTTTGGTTCTCTAATTGAGCAGGTTGTAATGTTTTATTTTGTGCCAGATTGCTATGTTTATTTGTTAAAACACCCCAATGGGTTTTACCTGGTAGAACAATGTAATTATAATTATCTTTCTCACTGGGATTCATAACGACACCGAAATCATATAGACCATTGTCAATTTTATCGAATGTTGTTGTTGCATCAGTACTTAATAAGTTGAACTGAACATTGGGATAGTCTGTTTGAAAATCGTTAATAATTTGGGCGATAACATTAAACATCGGTGATTCTGCACAACCAATTGTAATTTCGCCGTATATATTAGTATTCTGATTAACGTTGGCTTTGGCTTTTTCAGTTAAATCAATAATTTGCCGTGCCTTATCTAAAAAATATTTGCCAGATGAGGTTAATGTAATCGAACGACTTCCCCTAATAAATAAAGTGGTATTTAATTCATGTTCTAAATTTGTCAATTGCCGTGAAATTGTTGGCTGGGAAATTTGTAATTTTTGAGCAGCTGATGAAATATTTCCCTCATCAACAACAGTAATAAAATAGTGTAATACATGTAATTCCATATCGATTAATCCTATGCTTTTTTCCTATAGTATAACATTACCAATAGATATTAGACATAGTCATAGAAAGTATTTAAACTTAAATAAAAAGGGGGATAAAATTTATGATAGCGTCATTAATTGATGCAGGACCAGTGAATTTTACTGGCAGAATTCAAGCAGAGGCAGATGAAGTTGTGACACAAACAACTCAAAATTTGCTGAATTTTAACCAGGCACAAGACGTTAAAACACAATTAAAAATTTTTGCGACGATTTTAAATCAAAAACTACCGAAGAATTTAAGAATCAACCTACCTTTTCAGGTTGATTTTGGTGCTCATACTTTTATTGGTAAAAATGTTTTTATTAATCGTGATTGTTTATTTATGGATTTAGGGGGAATTTATTTAGGTGATGATGTTCAACTTGGTCCACGAGTAATGTTACTTTCGATGAATCATGGTGAATTACCAATGGAACGACATGATTTAATTTTAAAAGCAGTTCGCATTGAAAAGGGTGCTTGGATTGGTGCTGGTGCAATTATCTTACCCGGCGTGACAGTAGGTAAAAATGCAATCGTTGGTGCTGGCGCCGTTGTTAGTAAAGATGTGCCGGATGGTGTCATTGTTGCAGGGGTACCAGCTAAAATCATTCGGTCAATTAAACAATAAGACTAATTAAGGTGTATCAGACGATTTAATGGAGGCAAGCATATGGAATACACAACAATTGGACAAACTAATATTGAAGTTTCAAAATTATGTGTCGGAGCAATGAGTTTTGGTAAAGCAGGTACAATGCATGATTGGACCTTGGATGCAACAGAGACAGAAAAAATAGTTAAGCAAGCTTTAGATTTAGGAATCAACTTTTTTGATACAGCTAATGGTTATTCTGCTGGAACTAGTGAAGAATATTTAGGACAAGCATTAAAGCATAATGTATCTCGTGAAAAAGTTATCATTGCATCTAAGGTTTACTTTAATGATGGTCGTTTATCTCGTGAGGCAATTAACCGAGAAATTGATGGGACATTAAAAAGATTAGGCACAGATTATTTGGATTTGTATATTATTCATCGTTTTGATTATGAGACACCAATTGAAGAAACAATGTCTGCTTTACATGACTTGGTAAAGACGGGCAAAGTACGTGCAATTGGTGCTTCGGCTATGTATGGTTATCAATTTTATAATATGCAGTTAGTTGCACAAAAGAATGGGTGGACACCATTTTCGGCAATGGAGAACCATTATAACTTGTTATATCGTGAGGATGAGCATGAATTGATTCCGATTTGTAAACAAATGGGCGTTTCTCTAATTCCTTATAGTTCGTTAGCATCTGGTAGATTAGCAAGGCCTGACTGGGAAGCTAATACTTTAAGGAGTCGTACTGATCGGGTGGCCATCGGAAAATATGATCATACAAAAGAAATAGATCAAAAAATTACACAACGTGTTGAAAAATTGGCACAAAAATACGATGCCAAGATGGCTCAAATTGCACTTGCTTGGCAGTGGGCTAAAGGTGTTGCTTCACCAATTATTGGCGCAACTAAATCTAGTTATCTAGTTGATGCTGCTGGAGCAGTTGATATACAGCTTACAACTGAAGATATTAATTATTTGGAGGAGTTATATTTACCTCATAAGATAATTGGTGCGATAGACCAAAATCCAGCTGCAGGAGTTGTTCTTTTGGATGAAGAAAAATAACAAAATTTATGAAATGAGGGATTTAAATGGAACATATGACATTAAAAAATGGTGTCGAGATGCCCCAGAAGGTTTTGGCGTCTTTCAAATAGACGATTTAGAACAATGTGAGACAGTCGTGAAAATGGCATTACAAACTGGTTACCGTTTAATTGATACGGCAAGTAGTTATAAAAATGAAATTGCTGTTGGCAGCGCAATTCGTCATAGTGGTGTTGCTCGTGAAGATGTGTTTTTAACAACAAAAGCTTATATTTCGGATATGAGTTATGAAGGTGCATTACGTTCTTTTGAGCAGTCTTGCAAAGATTTAGGAACGGACTATTTAGACCTTTACCTTATTCATATGCCTTTAGGAGATTATTATGATGCTTGGCGTGCGTTTGAGAAATTATATGATGCAGGTCGTATTAAAGCAATTGGCGTATGTAATTTTTCTGAGATTGATTTATTAGACTTTAGCTACAACGTTGACATTATGCCTATGATAAACCAGATAGAAATACATCCATACTATCAACGTGATCAAGAGTTAAAATTTATGAAACAACTGGGGATTCAAGGCGAGGCTTGGGCACCTTTCTCAGAAGGTATGCATAATCTTTTTAAAAATACAGTACTACGAGAGATTGGTAGAAAATATCATAAAACGCCCGCACAAGTTATGTTGAGATGGCATGTACAACGAGGTTTGGTAATTATTCCAAAATCAGTACATGTTGACAGAATGAAAGAAAACATGGATATTTGGAATTTTGCATTAACGGATGACGATATGCAAGCCATAACAGAAATTGATATAAATCAACCACAGATGCTAGATTTAACAAAAATTAGTGAAGTTAATCGTGTTTATGATTATTTAAACAATCCAGTCTTAACAAGTTTATAAAAAAATATAGCTAAAAAGTAACAGCTGGTTAGAGAAAATTAGATTAATTTTGGTATTGTCATCATGATATTTAGCTAATGAATTTTATCAAAACTATTAATACTCGACTTATTAATAATTTTCGTGGCCCAGGTGTTCGAGGTAAGTTTTAAACTTTTCACTATCAGAAATAATACCTGCATCTTTGGCTTCATACCAGTTGATTTTATCGTTTAAAATTTGTAAATGTTGTTGGATTTCAGCTAATTCCTTTAGAAAATTTGCTTTAGTCCTTTTTAAAAGCGCTAGACGTTGTGGAATAGTCTTATCTCCTTGCTCACGCAGAATAATGTATTGTTTTAAATCAGCAATACTCATACCAGCTCCCTTTAAATGATTTAAAAAACGTAACCAGTCAAAATCATCGTTCGTATAGTAACGATGACCATTAGCTAAACGTTGTGGCTTTATTAAGTTTTCGGCCTCATAATAACGTAAAGTTGAAGTTGGCATACCTGTTAATTCACTAAATTCGCCAATATTATAAATTTTTTGTGTTGGTGTCATGTTAAACTCTCCTTATAGTTGACTTTAAATACCATTATACAGTAAAAACAAATTTAATAATATTAAGATAATCATTTGACTTAAAGTGCACTTTAGGTTTTACAATAAGACTGTTTTATAAATATAAATTAGGGAGGTGCCACTATGGCTAAGAAACAAACAGCAGGACAAGAACAATTAGGAAAGTTTGCCCCACAATTTGCTCATTTAAATGATGATGTTTTATTTGGTGAAGTTTGGGATAAAGAAGATGAATTAAGTGCGCACGATCGTTCGTTGGTAACGATTGCAGCACTGATTGCAATGGGGAACACTGAACAGTTGGAAGCACACTTAAAAATTGGTAAATCAAATGGTATTACGCAAGAGGAAATTACAGCAGAAATTACACATCTTGCATTCTATGCGGGTTGGCCAAAAGCATGGTCAGCCTTTAATCGAGCTAAGGAAATTTGGCAATAAATTAGATATAACGGTATAAAAATAAGGAGAAATGAACATGACAAATCAAAAAGTTGAACAACCAGGTGTTTTTCCAACAGGACCAACCAACGATGCATTTGACCAATATTTTATTGGCCAGAGTTATAATCAAACATTAGTGACACCAGGTGGTGATGTTAGTGTACCTGTTGGGAATGTGACTTTTGAACCAGGCTGCCGAAATAATTGGCACATTCATCATAATGGTAGTCAAATTTTATTGGTGACAGGTGGCCAAGGTTGGTATCAAGAAGAAGGCAAACCAGCGCAACTATTAAATCCAGGTGATGTTGTCATTGCTCATGATGGGGTTAAGCATTGGCATGGTGCAACGAAAGATAGTTGGTTCAGTCATTTAGCAATTACGACTGGTGAATCAGAATGGTTAGAACCGGTTGAAGATGCCGTTTATAATCAATTAGCAAAGTAAAAACATAAAAGGGGTAGTTATGACACGTAGTAAAGTGATTATCCACATGTATGTTTCGATTGATGGTAAAATTGATGGACCACATGGTAGTGGCGCTTCAAGTACTTATTACTCAGATGAATTATTTCAAATGAGTAACGCTGATGCTAACGGTCGTGAAACGATTCAGATGTACGCAGCGCCAGCGAAGCTTGATTTAAGTGAATTTAGCGATGTACAAGTTCCTTATGAGGATTGGATACCAAAAATTACATCAGATACTTGGTCTGTATCTTTTGATCGGCAAGGCAGATGTGGTTGGACACAAAGCTTTTTTGAATATAATGGGCGTCAAATGCATGCCATTGAAGTGGTGACAAAACAAGCTAGCCAAGCTTATTTGGCATTTCTCAAATCAATGAATATTCCATATATTATTGGTGATGACACAGTATTTGATTTTGAAGCAATTTTAGAAAAATTAAATGCTTATTTTAATATTGAAACATTAGCAGTTTGTGGCGGTGCCATGATTAATGGTGCTTTTTTGAAAGCCCATGTTGTTGATGAAATTTCACTAGTCGTTGCACCACATGTGAATGGTGATGGGACTCAAAAGTCTAGTTTTGAAACCATTGGTCAATATATTGATGACACATTTACCTTTGACCAAGCTAAGAAATTACCAGACGGTGGTGTCCATTTAATTTTTAAAAAATAAATAGAAAGATTGAAAGGAAGTCTAACATGACAATTTTAGATGAAACATTTACGTTATCAAATGGTGTTAAAATTCCAAAATTAGGGTTTGGTACATGGTTAATTGATAATGATAAAGTCGTTGAGCCTGTCAAGGTAGCGCTTGATGCTGGTTATCGACATATTGATACGGCCCAAGCATATGGAAACGAAAGAGGAGTTGGTCAAGCGCTTCGTGAGTCATCAGTTTCACGTGAAGATGTGTTTGTGACAACGAAATTGGCAGCCGAAATCAAGTCATATGATGAGGCAGTTACTGCAATTGACCAGTCACTGACTGATTTAGACCTAGATTATGTCGATATGATGATTATTCATGCACCACAACCATGGGCTGATTTTAGGAATGGTGAACACTATTTCAAGGGTAATTTAGCAGCATGGCGTGCTCTAGAGGAAGCTTATGATGCTGGTAAAATTAAAGCCATTGGTGTATCAAATTTCCAACAAGTTGATTTAGACAATATTTTGCAAAATGGTCGTATTAAACCAGTTGTTAATCAAGTTTTAGCACATGTCTCTAATACGCCGTTTGATTTAATCAAATACTGTCAGGATAATGATGTCCTAGTTGAAGCTTATTCACCAGTTGCTCATGGTGAAATCTTGCATAATCCAGAGTTACAAAAAATGGCTGATAAGTATGGTGTTAGTGTTGCACAATTATGCTTGCAATATTGTTTGCAGTTGGGGATGTTACCTCTGCCAAAGGCGGAAACACCAAGTCATATTATCAGTAATACTGAGTTAGCATTCACAATTAGTGATGATGATATGACGGCATTAAAGCAAGTTAAGCATATCGATAATTATGGTGAATCGGATTCGTTCCCAGTTTATGAAAAGACAGATAAATAAGTTCATTACACCGAATGACATACTGCTAAGATTTCTAATCTAGGTAAGTTATAGAAAAATAAACTTGAAAATAAAGCGTTGGTACGAAGACTTTTGCCCTCATGCCAACGCTTTTAATTTGTAGAAAGATTTGATTAGCAGTTAGTAGTCATTAAACTAAACGGAATAGATCGCAATAATCAGTAACAAGATGAAAACAATAGTGACAAAAGTAGCGTTTTTATATTCTTTAAATTTTAAATGTATAACAAAAGCACCAAACATAATAAGCATTAAACCGATAGCCGCCCACATTGTTAACACAGGTAGAATATTGGTTGCTTTAGGTAAAATTAATCCTAAAGCACCAAGCATTTCTGCTGTTCCGATGAACATGATTAAATTCTTTGATTCAAGATGGTCCATTTTTTTTAATTCGTCTTCTTTTTTGCTATATTGGAAAGTTTTTGAATAACCAGAACTTAAAAATAATAGTGCTAATAAAATTTGTAAAATCCACAAAACAATTATCATGTGAATGACCTCCTTTTAAATTATTCAGAGATTGTCTTACCAAAATACATTAATTCCCATATACCATTCGGGTTAGCAACCTCATCAACGGGGCAAAGTTAGAGATTTATTTCCATAAACATGTACCAAATGTGTCAGACCAAATTATCACACCATTCTTAACTATGTTGGTAACGTTCGGTATCATGATTTTAGGTGTCGGTCCAATTGTTCACGGTGTTGAAAATATTTTAGTAGATGGTGTTCAAGGTCTAATTCATTTACCTTATGGTATCGGTGGATTTATTATTGGTGCTGCTTATCCATTGATGGTTTTGATTGGTATCCATCAAATGATGATTGCGATTGAGACATCATTGTTAGCAGCGACTCACCTTAATCCGTTGATTCCATTAGAAGGAATTTATGGATTTACTAATTTGGGTGTTGCTTTGGCTATGATTATGCGTACACGTAATAAAAAAGATAAAGCAACCTTTACCGGTTCTTTCTCATCACAATTATTTGGTGTTTCAGAACCAACTTTATTTGGAATATTGATTAGATATAATCTAAAACCATTGCTAGTTACTGTGTTAGTGAGTGGTGTTGGTGGTGCATTATTAAGTATTTTCAATGTTTCTGCCAATACTTATGGCTTAGCAGTTGTACCATCGTACTTGATGTATATTTATAATGGATATAGTTTGTTAGTATATACAATTGTTTCATTATCTGCGATTGTTGTTGCGTTCATTTTAACGAATATGTTCGCAATGCCCAAAGAATTATTAGTTGATCCAGACGCAACACAAGCAGCAATATTAGACGATAGTGTTTATGCACCAATTGATGGTGAAACAACAGACTTAAGCAAAGTAAATGATCCAGTATTTTCATCTGGTATCATGGGAAATGGTGTTGCTATTAAGAGTAGCAAGGATAATCAAGTCAACGTTTATGCACCGCAATCAGGTAAAATGACGGTGGTTGCAGATACTGGTCATGCATATGGTCTCACGATGACAAATGGTGTTGAAATTTTAGTACATATTGGTATTGATACGGTTGCATTAAAAGGAAAGGGTTTTAATAAAGATGTTGAAGTGGGAGCGATTGTACAAAAAGGTGATTTGCTAGGAAGCTTTAATGCGCCAGTCATACGAGATGCAGGTTATGATGACACAGTAATGGTTATTGTTACAAATGATGAACATAAATTAATTGAACCAATGGCAGAAGCCCAAAAGGTCATACATGGTGATACGGTTATTACGATGCAGGAACCGAAGAGTGATATTGCTGGGGCTATGAGTGAATAAATTATATCAATCTAATTTAGATAAAACGAATTCTTCATTTGTCATGCTTGTGACACTAGTTTAAATTTTTTATTGACTTGGCGTTTACTCCAAGGTGCATACTAAGATTTGTTTTTAAATTAATTAGGGAGGAATTTATCGATGCATCGTAACAAAAACTTAATTGTCTATTATTCACGAACTGGTAATACAGAAGTTGTGGCAAAATTGATTCATGACAAATTGGGTGGAGATATTGTACAGATAGTGACTAGTGAGGCTCGTCCTATTGATTACCGAGAAGAAGTACACCAAAATCAGATGGAACAAGAAAATAATATTTTACCCACTTTAGATACTCATATTGATAATCTGAAGTCTTACAAATGCGTTTTCATTGGCTCACCGACTTGGAATATGGCTTTACCTCAAGCAGTTGTTTCATTTTTGATCAATCATGATTTTACAGGATTAAGGATAATGCCTTTTAATACTAATGGTGGTTATGGTCAGGGGTCAACCTTTGATCAAATTGAGTCGCTGGCATTAGGTGCGCAAATTATTCAGGGTTTTTCAGTAAAGGGTGGTGAAGAAAATAAAGGACGACTTTTAAATATTAAAAATAATCGAAAAATAGAGGTATCACAATTGTTGGATAAATGGTTAGAGTTGAAATAAGATGAGTTCTTCTTGTATAAAAATTTTGTCATATCAGTGAAAAATCAAACACGTTTAAGAGCGTAAATCTACCAACTTCAAATTGATAGATTTACGCTCTTTTCAGCTATTTATAACGACTTATGTTTTCATTCACTTTTTTGGTGACTTGATAGCCAGTTATTTGTTCGTTTTTTCATTGGGGAATGTGACATCAATATTATCTGCAGTTTATAAATGAGGGGTAGTATTAAAAAAGTCAGTACTATTAAATTAAATTTCAGCAAGTTATACTAAATTTATTAAGTTTATTCATTGTCTTAGGAGGTTTTGTATATGACAAAATATAACTTTTTAAAACCATATTTATTTAAAAATAAGGATATAGAATTAAAGAACCGAATTGTTATTCCACCAATGACAGAACGATTGTCATTAGAGGACGGCACTGTTAGCAGTGATGAACTAGCTTATTATTCTCAACATTCTGGTGGTGCAGGTCTATTTATTACGGCAGTTGCAAATGTCAATTCTCTAGGTAAAGGATTTGAAGGCGAGTTGAGTATCTCAGATGATAGATATTTACCAAGGCTCAGCCAGC
Organism: Weissella sp. ESL1156; assembly: GCF_058505625.1. Taxonomy (NCBI): domain Bacteria; kingdom Bacillati; phylum Bacillota; class Bacilli; order Lactobacillales; family Lactobacillaceae; genus Weissella; species Weissella sp. ESL1156. The sequence continues at coordinate 357,931 of NZ_CP196372.1, forward strand.
TAGCCTCGCATATGAAGAAAAATGGCACCAAAGCTATTATTCAGATTTTTAGTGCCGGTCGCATGTCAAACAGTGCAATCTTAAGAGGCGAACGACCTATCAGTGCCAGCGCTGTTTCAGCGGTACGCGAAGATTCTGAAGTGCCACGAGCACTAACTGAAGATGAAATTATTCAAACTATCAAAGACTTTGGTGCAGCAACTAAAAGAGCAATTCAAGCAGGCTTTGACGGAGTAGAGTTGCATGGTGCGAATACGTACTTGTTGCAACAATTCTTCTCGCCACATTCGAATCGTCGAACAGATCATTGGGGTGGTTCGCTTGAAAAAAGAATGAATTTTCCACTTGCAGTCATTGATGAAGCGACTCAAGTAATCGAGAAATATGCTAAAAAAACTTTTCTATTAGGGTATCGTATTTCACCGGAAGAATTGGAGGAACCAGGTATTTCGTTGGATGATACGTTGCAATTGATTGATAGGTTGAAACAAACTAAAATTGATTATTTGCATGTTTCTCAAAGTAATGTGTGGCGGACACCAATGCGGGATCAATCATCTCAGACAATTGTTAATCAAGCCATTAGAGATCGTGTTGCAGGAGCGTTCCCACTGATCGTTGTTGGTAATATTAAAACACCACAAGAAGCAGAAAAGGTCAGTCAGGCATTTGATTTTGTCGCTTTGGGGCACGAATCTATCTGGGAGCCTAAGTGGGTTCAAAAAGTTGAGGCTGGTAACGAAGAGGCCATTCGATACTATCTTACAAAGGCCGATATGGAGGATCTAGGAATTCAGCCAAGTTTCCTAGATCAAATTGCTGAAACAATGGGTGGTTATGAAAATGTTTTTAAACATGATAATTAATACCTGGTTAAAATAAAAACAAATAATTGGCTACACGGTTAATGGCATTATTTAAGTAGGGTACTTATTATTTTGTTGTTGTGTATTTAACAAATAGAAAATAGAATACGTTAACTGGTTAGATTTTTAGATGGGGGTTTGAACGATGAAATCTATAATGAACGGTTTTTATTTAGGTATATCACCAATTAGTTGGCGAAATGAAGATGTCGTTGAACTTGGTGGGGATACTGATTACCGACGTATTTTAAGTGAAGTCGCTTTGGCAGGATACCAAGGTACAGAAGCTGGTAGCTATTTTCCGAAAGCAGCTGATTTAAATGCTGAAGTGGCTATTCGTAAATTGCAGGTGGGTGGACAGTGGTTTAGTAGTTTTATTATTCGTGATGGTATAGCAAAAGCATTGCAAGATTTTGAAAAGCATTGCCAATATCTCTCTGAAATTCATGCATCATTTACAGTGCTATCCGAACAAACAAATTCGATACAAAGGCAAACAGATAAAAATATCTTTGCAGATAAACCCTATTTTACAGATGCCGAGTGGGAAGAGCTATGTGCTGGACTGAATGAATATGGGCGTATAGCACATAAATATGGTGTCCAAATCGCATACCACCATCATTTGGGAACTGGCGTGCAGACAAGTGAAGAAGTTGATCGTTTGATGTCAAATACAGATGCTGACTTAGTTGGATTACTTTTAGATACTGGCCATGCGGTTGTTTCAGACGGGTCGTATCTGCCAATTTTAAAAAAGTATGCAAAACGGATCAATTATTTACATTTAAAAGACGTTCATCAAAAAAAAGAAACCCTTTTTCGTAAAAGAGGGTTCTCCTTTAAAGAAGCAATTTTAAATGACATGTTCACAGTCCCTGGGCAAGGGGATATCGATTTCAGACCACTTTTTGATTTTATAATAAAGAAGAAATACCAGGGATGGGTAATGGTTGATGCTGAAATAAATCCAAACCACGTTAATCCATTGGAAATGGCACAATCTGCGCATTCATTTATCACAAAAAATTTGAAAGACGAGATTAACTAATTTTTTTCTGATGAGTATCTGAATCAGCAATATCACTATCCTCTAAGACAGGATGTTTTTCACCAAATTTTATAATTTCATCTAATAAGGGGATTAATTCTTGACCATTAGATGATAAAGAATATTCTGTTTTAGGTGGTACCGTTTTAAAGTCTTTACGAATAATTAATTGATCTTCTTCAAGTTCTTTTAAGCTGTCGTTTAATGTATGTGCAGTAATCTCATATAATGAACGCTGCAGTTCATTAAAACCATAAGCTCTGTTACGCAAATGATTTAAGATTAAAATCTTCCATTTACCACCAATCAAAGATAGTGTATTGGCAGTAGCACAATGACGTTCTAACAACTGTTTGTATGTTTTTTTCATAAGCTTAAATTTCCTTTCTATAACAAAAGATTAACATAAAATTAATAAGGAGTGTACAGTCATGACTAAAAATAAATATGATTTAAAAAATAAAGCCGTGTTAATAACCGGTGGTGGTAGTGGTATTGGCCGGGCCATTGCACAAGCCTTTCTAGATAATGGCGCACAGGTTGCTGTCGTTGGTCGGCGAGAAAAAGCATTAAAAGAGACAATTGCTGGTTATGATGAAAACAAGGTTTTAACAATTTCAAAAGACATTTCCCAACCAACAGCAGCGCAAGAAGCAGTAGATGAAGTAAGTGCAAGATTTGGTCGCTTAGACATTGTTGTTAGTGATGCTGCAGCTATGATTTCGGGTGAGTTTAATCAGATAACAAAGCAAGAATGGGAAAATGTACGTGCAACAAATATTGATGGTTTTTTCTATCTGGCTCAAGCGAGCTATCCATTATTGAAAAGAAGTCAAGGTTCTTTAATTGCAATTTCTTCCGTTTCTGGAAGTAATGGTGATTGGCAACAATCTATTTATAATGCTACCAAGCATGCTGTCAATGGCTTTGTTAAATCTTTGGCACTTGATTGGGGAGCTGATGGCATTCGGGTAAACGCTGTTGCACCCGCATTTACACTAACTGATATGACAAAAGACATGGCTAAATCTAAGGAACAGTTGAATCCATTTATTAATAGAATTGCTCTTGGTAGGCCTGGAAAACCAGAAGATATTGCACCCGCTGTATTGTTCTTGGCATCAGATGATGCTGCATATATTACTGGAACAATCCTGACTGTAGATGGTGGGACAACAGCTTCTACCGGCCAACCACATATTGAATAATTTTGACTATCTTGGTGACTTATATAACGCAAAGTAAGATTAAAAAATAAGATACAGAAATCTTTTGTGAATTCTGTATCTTTTTTATAGTTTAGTTTTTATTTAATTTATTTGTGACGCTTGCTTGAATATAAAAGTCACGATGGTACCTAGTTAATTAGGCATAAATATCGTACAGCCTTTATTTTTAACTAATTACTATAAAGTATCACAAATGTCAGACGTTAACTAAGCAAGATTGACTTTAAAAAAATGAGTAAATTTGTCAAATGGTATTAGATTCATTTGATCATATAAATCTGTATGAGTTGCATTAGGAATAGTAACTAATTCTTTTGGCTCTTGTAAATGTTCGTAAGCACTTTCGGCCATGTATCGTGAGTGTGCTTTTTCACCAGTTACAATTAATACAGGTCGTGGCGAAATTTCAGAAATTTTCTGCTGTAGTGGAAAATTATAATAACTCCAAGGACTTGTTGCAGACCATGCACCATTTGAATTAATCGAACGTGGATGAAATGCTCGTTCTTTATAATAATGAAAAAAATCAATTGTGACAGGATCGGCATCAGGGCTTAAGGTATTTGGTAGTACTGTTGCAGAATGAATTGGTTGATTGTTTTTGTCAAACGATAGTTCGTGGGGACCACCTTCATAAGTATTTGATTCAGCATCTTGCCAGCGCTGTATTGCCAGATAATCTCGTTCAATATCTTGTTGTTCTTTGGTTTTTGAATTATTCAATCCTAACCACATTGATTCACTCATATCGTACATAACACTTGTTGCGACAGCTTTAATTCTTTTATCAATAGAAGCTGCTGTTAATGCATGGCTACCTAAGCCACAAATTCCTAAGGCACCAATTCTTTTTCGTGATACGTAGTCTTGTAGTCCAATAAAATCAACAGCTGCCGAAAAATCTTCTACAAAAATGTCAGGAGATGCCATATTACGAACAATACCAGAGCTCTCACCAGTAGTAGATTGATCAAATGCTAAAGTCACAAAACCACGCTCAGCTAAAGTTTGAGCATATAACCCACTTGACTGTTCTTTAACAGCACCAAATGGACCAGAAATAATAACAGCAGCATACTTTTTAGTACGGTCAAAGTTAAGTGGTAAATAAAGATGGCCAGCTATGTTAAAACCATATCTGTTTTGGAATCGCACATCTTGTACATCAATTTGTTCATTAATTGTAAATACACGTGTATCATTAGTCAATTTATTCATCATTAGCTCCCTTCTTCAATTAGACAGTTTGTTTGATAGGTCGAATCATCATTTCGTTAATATCCATGCTAGCAGGTGAATCGATTGCAAACGTTACCGCATTTGCGATTTGTTGTGCACTAAGGCCAATGTGTTTTTCATTTTCTAGTTCAGCTTTTTGAGTTTCAGGGTCAGTGGATGATGTGTATAATTCGGTTGCTACAGCACCTGGCGAAATGATAGAAGTACGAATATTATCAGTGTGATGCTCTTGACGCAAACCCTCCATAATTGCTCTAACTGCAAATTTTGAACCATTGTAAACAGCTAAATTAGGGACAACAACATGACCAGCAACTGAATTAGTAGCAATAATATGGCCATGTTGTTGTTTTACCATGATAGGTAAAACTGCTGCAATACCATTCAGCACACCCATAATATTGACATTTAAAATATCTTGCCATTCTTTGCGGGCACCTTTAATTAATGGATTGATAGGCATAATACCGGCGTTATTAAATAAGACATCAATTTTACCAAAGTGCTCAAGGACGGTTTGAATTAAAGCATTGACTTCAGAAAAATTTGTGACGTCAACTTTTTGTGTAATAATTTGCTCATCAGGAAATTCATTTTTTAAAGCATTTAGTTTGTCTGTTCGTCGTGCACCAATAATCAATTTTGCATGTTTAGCGGCTAAAGTTCTTGCAGTTGCAGCACCAATTCCTGAAGAAGCACCTGTGATAATAACAACTTTATTTTTGATAGTCATAGTAAACATGTCTCCTTTTTATTTATCTTTGTGTTCCATTTCAAATGGAAATTCACCTGTTTTAAAATAGCCCTGACAAAAGGGTAGTGTTGATTACTGTATTGAATAATATTTATTTAAGTTTAATTGTTGCTGAAAATGAGTTGTGTGTTTTTAAAAAGTGTTGTGCTTCCTGGCGATTATCAAAATGACCTATAATATGAATACCTGAAAATTTTGGGACATCTTCATAATAAAAAATAATGCGTCTATCAGGAGACCAATAGCCAATATCACCGCCACTTGCTGCTGTACCATTAGTCATACCCTTTGTATCTAACGGCTGTGCTAAATCGCCCATCTTTTCTGCCGAATTAAAATCAACGTACTTCAATTCAAGGGGAAGTTGCTTCTTTAAATCAGCAGTAGCAGCATTTTGATAGAGGTGGGCATGTAAAATCGTGTCATCAATACTAATCGAAATTTTATCTTGTTCAGTTTTTTTAGATTTCATTGTATTATCTCTTCCAGCATGAAAAGTAGTCATATTATCTTTTTTGTCAATTTGACTAAAGATAAAAACGGTTACAAAAAGTGTTAGTAATAACAGACTTATAAGTAAGATATATTTTTTTAGTTTCATTAAGCTGTCTCCTAACGTAAGTTATAGACATTATATCTACTTGGAAATTATTTTAATCGTAACGTTGACAGGCCTTGAATTTAACATATGGTTTAAATAAGGATTTTCTTTATATTTTGAACAATGAACTAGACTAATTTTTTCATCATATTTTATCTCTTCATTACCATGGTTGAATAGTAGGTCCAATTGTAAATTCGCTGATATTAGTATCTTCTGGTTGATCGATGGCGAAGGAAACAACGTTTGCGACTCGATTGGGTGAAATTTCATATTGGTCATATAACGCATTAAATTCTTGTGCAGTCTGTTTATCAGAAATTTTATTAATCAGTTCTGATTGAATGGCAGCCGGGTAAATCGTTGCTGTACGAATATTTGTACCTTCTTGTGCAGATTCCATTCGTAAAACTTCCATGAGATCACGAACCGCCCACTTAGTTGCGCCATAGACGGCACCACCAGGGTATGCTTTTAGGCCGGCAACAGATGATGTCGTGATGATATGTCCAAATTTCTGTTCAGTAAATTTAGGCAAGACAGCTTGTATACCATTTAAAACACCTGTGATATTGACATCAATCATTTGATGCCATTCATCAGACTTTAAAGCTGATAATGGTGAGTTTGGCATTAAGCCAGCGTTTAAAAACATGACATCAACTCGTCCAAATTTATCAATTGCTTGATTAACAAGGTATTGATTATCAGTTTCTTTTGTGACATCAGTGATTTGATAAATGGCTTCGCCACCATTAGATTGAATTTCCTTAACTAATTCTTGTAATTTATCTTCACGCCGTGCACCTAGTACTAATTTTGCTCCTTGGTCTGCTAATTTTTTAGCAGTTGCAGCACCAATACCTGAAGAAGCCCCCGTGATAATTACTACTTTATCTTTAATAGCCATAATATTGATTCTTCCTTTCATATAAAATTATTATTATGTTACAATCACTTTAAAGCCTAAACCTGACTTTAGGTCAAGAAAAATTTAAGAGGCAATGTAATTATGAGAAAAACATATTCAATCGGAGAAGTTGCAACGCAATTTAGTTTATCAATTTCAACAATACGCTATTATGATAAGGAAAATTTAATCCCTAATTTACAAAAAAACGATGCAGGTGTTCGACAATTTACATCAGAAAATCTGAAAACCATTAAAATTATTGAATGTCTCAAAAAATCAGGGATGGCTATTAAAGATATAAAAATATTTATTCAATGGTGTGAGATGGGGGATAGTACATTACAGCAGCGATTGCAAATGTTTCAGGATTTACGACAAACTGTGCAAGCTAAAATGGTTGAATTAGATGAAACATTAGCAACGCTTGAATATAAATGTCATTATTACGGACAGGCAGTTAAAGATGGTACAGAGTTTTATGTAAAAAATAATTGTTAGAAGGGACTTTTAAATGAATTAATATTTAGTTGTAAAAGACGCCGTCGTTATTAAATGCAGCAATTTAATAGCGATGGCGTCTTTTAAGAGTACATGAATCCTATATTGATATTGATTTGATAAATTTTGCTGGATTACCAGCCACGACAACATTATCTGGTACGTTTTTTGTGACAATTGAACCAGCAGCCACGACAGCATTTTCTCCAATGGTCACACCTGGTAAAATAGTGACATTTGAACCAATCCAAGCATTCTTTTTTAATTCAACGGGTTGTAAATGTAAGTTATTTCGTTTATCAGGGTTTAAATCATGATTAATGGTTGCGATGACAACATTATGGCCAATTAAGCAATCATCACCAATAATAATTCTTCCCTGATCTTGAAAACGGCAGCCTGAATTCATAAAAACATGATGACCAATTTTAATATTTTTACCAAAATCAGTGGTGAACGGTAAAAACATTGAAAATGTTGGATCATCTTTTTGACCAATAATTTTAAAAAACTGTTGTCTAATTTCTTCATCTGTATAGACGCCAGTGTTTAAAATCATGCATAAACGTCGTGTGTCACTAGAAATAGCATTCATAGCCTGTTGCGTTTCAGAATTGTTTGCAATAAATTGTTCCGTGTTCATTTTTTGTAATAAATTAACTAATTCCATATTTTTTTCCTTCTTGTTTATCTCTTTTTTTCTCACATGTTGACTTTAAACCCTAAATCTGACTTTAGGTCAAGAAAATCTTGTTATTATTAAAATCCACTAATGGATATTGTACTAATAAGAACCAAAAATGAAACGAGTTGTTATTACAACAGTCTTTATTCCATATTTGTTATAATTTAATTAGGATATCTCTCATCATAAATACGTTGCTGTTAGCGGTGTTAATTGCTAAAGACTGTATTAATGACTAGTTAATTTAATAAATGGGTACGGGCACTATGCTCAAATGTAGATTAATAAAAGGGGATTTATTATGAAAATACATAAGAAAATGGGCTTGTTTTTGCAAGTTTGATAGCAGTGAGTACGTTCGCGGGATATGCTGGTAACAATCATATTATTGCCGCAACAGCTTCAGCACCTGCAAATGGGGATGCAGTAACCATTAAAAGTGGTGAATACATTATTCCGGAAGACAAAAAAACTTTATCTAAAAGCAAAGGTTATTTAGCTTTGAATTTACACATTAAAAACAAAGGGGCTAAGCATAGCTTAATGACTAGCGATATTAAGTTAAAGGATAAAAGTGGTAATCGGATTAAATCAGTTCAAATTTATGGTAGTGGGGATGATTTTTCAACTATGGGATATGAAAAACTAGCCAAGCATGACGTAATCAATGGGTATGTTGTTTTCCCTGTTACTAAGAACAAAAAATATACTTTAGAAGTCTCACCAGTCACATCAGGTACAAATAAAATACCAATGACTAAGGTGAAGGTTAACACTAGTAAGTATCAAGATTATACCGAGGAATCGCAAAAAGCGATGACAAGTTATGTTAATCGGGTATTCCTAAATAAGACAGATGATATTTCGTATGACAAATTATTGACTAATAAGTTAGAAGATGAACAAGTTTCATATCGGAATGTGACTCGAGATTTCCTTGAAACACGCGCATTTAACAATACGATTGCTGATGAAGCAACGACAAATATGATTAAACAAATTCAAGCTGTGAATACTAAAAAAGGTTCTGTTAAATATGCAATAAAGACAGCGACACCAACAACTGCAGAAATTACAGTAACGCCAACTTTAGTAAAATTGACTGATTTATCGGCAGTTATCACTGAAGCGCATCGACAAGTAGATGAAAATGAGAATGCTAATGGTGATATGTCGTATAGTGAAGTTGATGGCGCTGTCAAGGAGTCACTCATCAAAAAGTTTCCAGAAGTTTTAGAGACAATGCCTGTGCTAGAAAATGATGGTCAAGATATTAAATTGATCAAAAATGGACAGTTGATACATCTGAATCGGATTATGAATTTGAACAATTACAGAAAGAATTCGGCGGTAATTTTTATTAGAAAAATGACGTAATAAAAGGGAGGTCGAAACACTTTCATCAAGTAGTGTAAAACCGTTATGTATATTATATGTCATTAAATAACTTAATTATTAAGCAACTGAATTTTTCATGAATTTAGTTGCTTTTTTGGTATATCACGACTAATGTGTTTTTTATTTTTATTCGAAAAGAGATAGATTATTTACGTTGATTTTCAGAGGCATTTTCTAAAATCAGTCTATTTAGTAATTTTAAACTATTAATTATCGTTTCCTGTTCGTGATCGGTAATATTGCTTAAAACCTGATTCATTGTTTTAAATCTTGCATTTTTAATCTTATCCGATAATTTATCACCAGTTATACTTAACTTTATGATACGACTTCGGCTGTCGTTAACATTTATGTTAGTTTCCACGAGGTTTGCAGCTTCTAAGCGTTGTATTTGTCGGCTAATTGTTGAGTGTGGGCGACCTGAAAAATCACTCAATTTTTGGACGGTTACAGGTTGCATTCTTGAAATAGCGACAAACAATGGAAATAGTTTAAAGTCTAAATCAATATTATTTTTTTCTAATAGTAGTTTATCGTTTTCAGGTTGATTAAAAAAGGTTACTAATTTAAAAGTTTCAACATATAATTCTTGTATTTTTTGAGTATCCATATTTGTATTATAAACATAGTGCGTGCATTATGCACGCACTATGTTATACTTATTTATGTGCATAATGCACTTAAATAAAGAGAGGTGTTTATTATGAAAGCAGCCGTAGTTAAAAATAAAGGAATGATGCCTGTCATTCAAGAAATAGAAGAACCGCAAGCATTAACTAGTGATGATTTGGTACTGACCATTAAAGCCAGTGCAGTAACGAGAGTTAGTAAAGGAATATCTTTAGGAAGTCATTATTCTAGTGACAATTCTTTTCCAAGAATTGCTGGTATAGAAGGTGTTGGTGAGTCTAAAAGTGGGGAACGTTACTATTTTAATGGTTCAAAAGGGCTTTATGGTGCATTAGCAGAACAAACAATTGTTGATAGACATCGGACGGTCAAAGTTCCTAAAGGATTAGATACAATTACTGCTGCAGCAATTGCAAATCCAGGTATGAGTTCATATGCAGCTTTGGTTAATCGTGCTAAAATTACTGAAAATGATGTGGTTTTAGTTAATGGTGCTACTGGTACAGCGGGTAGTCTTGCTATTAAGATGGCATATGCTTTGGGCGCTAAAAAAGTTATTGCATTAGGACGTGAAAAAGAAGATTTAAAAGCAGCTGGTGCAGATGTTTATTTATCTTCGAACGACTACAATGATGATGAACAATCTCGATATGTGGCAGATTTAGGTCAAATAATAGCTGATGTGACCATTGTTTTAGACTATTTGTGGGGAGATTCTACCGAGAAAATTATGCAAGCGATTTATCAATTTAATCATGTGCAATCTGAAATTCGCTATATTCAAATAGGAACATTAGCATCCCCAAGTATTAATTTGCCGGGTAATTTATTAAGATCAACCAAAATCAGTTTATTGGGATCAGGCATTGGTTCATTGCATGGTAAAGAATTAGTTTCTGCGATTGCAAACGTTTTTCAATTAGCAATGACAAACAATTGGCAAGTTCCTACAAAATTATTCGCGTTAGATCATATAAAAGAAGCATGGGATGCACCAAGTCATCCAAGACCCGTTGTGATTATTTAACTTGACGTCAGGATGCGCATCTTTAAAATATATTTACCGTGCTATATAGTGTTAATGTATGGTCGTAGAAAACAGGTAAATAAGATATTTTTTAATAAAAATATTTAGAAAGGAGATAATTTATGGAAAAAATTTATCCTAAAAAATTGCAACCTGGTGATGAAATCCGTGTTATTTCACCTAGTTCAAGTTTAGAAAAAATTGGTGGGATGCAAAATAATTTAATTGCTAAAAAACGTTTAGAAGATCTTGGCTTCAAAGTGACGTTTGGACAACATATTTATGAAAATGATCAACTATTTTCTGCTTCGATTTCATCAAGATTGGCAGATTTACATGATGCTTTTAGGGATAAGCAAGTTAAAGCAGTTATGACAACTATTGGTGGCTTTAACGCGAATGAATTATTACCTTATATTGATTGGACATTAATAAAAAGTAATCCTAAATTTTTCTTTGGTTATTCTGATACAACGAGTTTACATACAGCCATCTTTGCTAAAACAGGATTGGTGACATATTATTCACCAGCGTATTCTTCCTTTAAAATGGATGCATTGCAAGACTTTCAAACAAAACAATGGTTGCAAGTCGTATCAAATCAAGAAAAAGATGCGAATTATGATTTGGTAGCTAGTGATGTGTATACAAGTGATCCGTGGTATGACACATCGATGCCAAGGAATTTTTTGCCAAATAAATGGCAAGTTTATCACGGTGGCCGGGCAACTGGCACAATAATTGGTGGTAATATTCAGACTTATCATTTATTATTTGGCACTCCTTTTTTTAAAAGAATTGCGCAGCCAGTCGCATTTTTAGAGGAAGCTGAAGAAGATGATGCGGACGAATTTGATCGTCTTTTAGCGCAATTTTTACAAGTTTATCCAGATATAAGGGGATTAGTCATTGGTAGATTTCCTAAGGAATGCGGTATGACACATGATTTATTGTTGTACATATTAGATAAATATTCGTTGCTTAAACAAATTCCTGTCATTTATGATGTTGACTTTGGACACACGCAACCTATTTTTACCTTTCTTTTGGGTGGTGTAATTGAAATGAGCACAGAACCACTAAAGTTGAAAGTTTATGAGAAGTAATCTGATATGTTGGAGGTTAACTAGTGTTTCAATATAAAATATAGATCCACGCAGCAGTCGAAAATACACGAAGTAACAAAGTTGCTGAAAAAGGTGGCTTTCATTTAGATGGCTTCATTCGGGCAAATGAATTGTTAATAGATGGATGCCATGATGAGTATATATGGATGTTACTGAAGGACGATTGGGAAAATACCCTTTAATGATATAAAAATAGAATTATTTATTTAATGTTGAGAGAGCGATAATAAAGACGTTTTGCGGTCACCAGACCGTGAAGCGGGCAAAATTCGTTACATTGAGAATTCAGTCTTTGTGAACGCGTTTATGCTATAAAAATGACAGGCTTATAATTCAAACAATTTTAGCAAAAAGAGGTTGGAACATTGTCTTTTGTCCCAACCTCTTTTATTATTTGGAATAAAAAATGTCAGTAATTAGTTTGAAAGATTATTGCTTTTCAGTATTTCTTAAAAAGATGAGATATCATTTTAATACAAAACGAGAGCAAGCACTTGCTCTCAATGCTTAACGATGTTATAAATTAATGGTACTGAAATAATTAATTCGTGTTTTAAAAGAAAGGTGTTAATGATGTATAAAGAATACATGAAAAATGAACAATTTAATTTCCAAATCAATCGTTTCATGGAGCCATATTATAATGACGATGATATTCAAAATATCCTTATTGAGTCTGTTAAATATATTTCTGATCAGGAAAGCTGGTATACAGTTTGGTACAAGTTAGGTGATCAAGCTGAAAAAGCAAAGCACCATGGGTTAGCTTCAGCATATTTTCAAATGGCTGATTTCTTTTTAATTGAGAAAGATGTTCGTAAAAAAGAGACTTATCGTCGTTTTTCAGAAAATTTCTATCAAAGTATTGATACATCAAAATTAATCTTTGATAAAGTCCCTTATCAGCAAGGTTATATGCCTGTCGTTCGTATTAATCATAAAAATGCAAACAAGACAATTATTTTTCATGGTGGTTTCGATTCATATATGGAGGAAATCATACGTTTGACATTTTCACAAGGTATGTACGATGGTCTACCAAACTATAATTTCATTTTATTTGAGGGCCCTGGGCAGGGAACTTGTTTAAAAACCGGGGTACCATTAACCCATGAATGGGAAAAGCCAGTTGGTGCGCTTCTTGATTATTATCAAATTGAGGCAGCTGATATTTTAGGAATGTCACTAGGCGGTTATCTAGCAACACGTGCAGCTGCTTATGAACCACGTATTCAAAAGGTACTAGCCTATGATGTGATGTATGATTTAGCTGAATCGTTAATTATGAAGATGCCAGCTGCGGCTGAAATTGTACCTAAATTAGCTGGTGATTCAATATTACAGAATAAGTTCAATGCGATTTTAGTAGAAAAAGCAAGAGATAATGTTGACTTAACTTTTAAATTGCAAAAAGGAATGGATATCACGTTAACGAAGCGACCTGTAGATTTTGTGATGGAAGCAGCTAAGTATACGATGAATGGCAAATTAGATCGTATTACACAAGATGTTTTATTAATTGGATGTACAAAAGATTTGTATGTTCCTGCTGAAACAGCTGCAAAAGAAGCCTTACAATTGGTCAATGCACGTTCTATTACTAGCAAAGTTTTTACTGAAAGAAGTGGTGGCGAGCGTCATTGTCAAGTTGGCGATAAACAATTAGCTGCTAAATGCATTATCAGTTTCTTAAATGAAAACTTTTAAAAAATTGGCTATTTCTGTTGATAATGAATTTTTGTGGTTTCTTTTAATCTCAAAGTACGTTGTCATATTGGGCGTATCAGTTAAAAAAAGTGAGGTCATATGATTGTTAGATACCAAAATTCGGAGGTTAAAGGTTAATTGTGAAGAAATTAATTTCGAATAAGTATGTGAGATTAGGTAGTATTATAATTGGGTCATTTATTATTTTGATTAGTTTAGTGATGATTCGAGATGTTTTATTCTATAACGTTTTAGGTCAATTTGGTTTGATTAAACATGACCAACCTACGGCATTTTTGGGGACAACACTGTTTTTCTTAGGATCAATATTGTTAGCAATACTACCAAAATTGATTCTGAACATTAAGTGGCCTGTCAAGTTTCATTTCAGTATCAAAAAAAATATCAATTGGCTGTCGATTGTTCCACTTCTTTTGGCGATAATATTACCAACGTGTGATCAAATAATTGATTCTATCAAAGCTTTATCACACATGGAGATTGATGCCATTTATGCGGATATTGTCATTGGCAGTCAACCGGGATTTTTTGAGGAGTTATTAATACGCGGCACTATTTTTATACTGCTGCTGCGGTTTTTTAATGGTTCAAAATGGCAAATATTTATGGCAACTATCATTTCTTCGTTGATTTTTGGATCAATACACTTTATTAACTTATCAGGAGGTGAAGCGCCACTAGAAGTGATTCAACAAGTTGTGTACGCAACTGTTTTTGGAATTGGTTTTGCAATTCTCTATATTAGAACGGGTTCGTTATGGCTACCAATTATTATCCACTCTTTTGTAGATATCACCTCGCTGATTCAAAACAGTTCGGGAGCAATGACATGGACTGAAGTGATAATTGGTTTTTTGCCAGTATTGATTATTTCATTATGGATGATTCGACCATCAGCACCTGGCAGTATGTTAAAGGAAACAGACGATACAATTAGCCAATTTTGATATATTTAGCACATATTAAAAGATTTTAGAAGACAGTGGGTTTTGAAGTGTGCTTGGAAGTTAAAGTAAAAATTTAACTTCTAAGCGCACTTCTTTTTTGTTTCTTTTTAATATGTTTATAGCGATTGCAAAAATCAAACATGATATGATAAAGGTATGTGAAATTACCATATAAAGGGGAATATGATGACAAGTGAATGGTGGCAAAAAGCAGTTGTGTATCAGGTGTATCCACGTAGTTTTCAGGATACTGATGGGGATGGTATGGGAGATATTCCCGGTGTGATTAAGCGATTACCTTATTTAAAAAAATTGGGAATCGATGTTGTTTGGTTAAGCCCAGTTTATCAATCGCCAAATGCTGACAATGGTTATGATATTAGTGATTATCAAGCCATTCAACCGGCATTTGGGACGATGGCAGATATGCACGAGTTGTTCCAGAAAGCCCATGAATTAGATTTAAAGATTATGATGGATTTGGTGGTTAATCATACATCTGATGAGCACGCATGGTTTAAGCAAAGTCGGGTATCAAAAGATAATCCATACCGTGATTTTTATATTTGGCGTGATCCAGTTGACGGTCATGAGCCTAATAATTGGGCGTCTGATTTTGGTGGATCAGCCTGGGAGTATGATGCGCACACTGGTCAATACTATTTACATATCTTTTCAAAGAAACAACCTGATTTAAATTGGGAGAATCCAAAGTTACGTCAAGCTATTTATGACATGATGAACTGGTGGTTGGCACAAGGTGTTGATGGGTTCCGTATGGATGTGATTAATTTAATTTCAAAAGATATGCAGTTTCCAGATGATCCCAATGTTGTTGTTGGTCAACATAGTTCATCAATGGAGATGGTTGCAAATGGGCCTCGTGTTCATGAATTTTTGCGTGAAATGAATGAAAAAGTGTTATCAAAAGTTAATATTATGACAGTTGGTGAAACACCAGGTGTTACACCGGCAGATGCAATAAAATATACCGGTTTTAACGCGCATGAGTTACAGATGGTTTTCCAATTTGAACATACGACTATTGATGATAGTAAAGAAGGGCTAGGTAAATGGAGTGATGAGCGTTTTTCATTAGTTGATCTAAAACGTGTTTTATCAAAATGGCAAAATGAATTAGACGGTAAAGCTTGGAATAGTTTGTATTGGAATAATCACGATCGACCACGTGTCGTTTCACGTTTCGGTGACGAGCGTCCTGAGTATCGTGAATTATCAGCTAAAATGTTGGGAACTGTTTTACATTTTATGCAAGGAACGCCCTATGTATACCAAGGTGAAGAAATTGGTATGACAAATATTAAGTATGATGATATTCACGATTATCAAGACATTGATACTTTGAATGCCTATCAAGATTTAGTTATGAAACAACATCGTATATCACCTGATCAAATGATGAAATATGTTTATCATTCATCACGTGATAACGCTCGAACACCAATGCAATGGGATAGTAAGGCCACGGCTGGGTTTACGACTGGGACACCTTGGCTTCAGGTCAATGAAAATTACCCAGAAATTAATGTCACACAGGCATTAGCGGATAATCATTCGATTTTTTATTATTATCAATCTTTGATTAAGTTACGCCATGAACTACCAATTATCACAACAGGACACTATGAATTGTTGGCATCTGATGATGAAGACGTTTATATGTATAAGCGAATCGCTGATAAGGAAGAATTATTAATTATTGCTAATTTTACAGATCATAAAGTCATTCGTAAATTGGTAATACCCCAAAATGCCGAAAAGATTATTAGTAATTATCGGGATGATGCCGATGACGTGCTAAGACCATATGAGGCAAAGGTTTATCGGTATTTTACAAAATAGACTATTTAGTTGAGCGAGTTTGAAATATCTGTCTTTTTTTATACTAAAAAAATGATAATGATGTATAATATATATATTGGGCAAAGTAATAATATATAATGTAAAAATAAACTAAACAAAGGGGATTTAGCGATGACGTACAGTGTAGGATTAGATATCGGAACTGGGTCAGTTGGTTGGGCAGTAATCGATCAAAATTATCGTATTGAGCGTGCAAAAGGTAAGAATTTAATAGGGGTTCGTTTATTTGATTCGGCGTTAACGGCAGAGGATCGACGATCACATCGGACAACTCGACGTCGTTTATCACGTCGTCGTTGGCGTTTACGTTTGTTGAATGAAATTTTTGCACCTCAATTATTGAAAATAGATGAAAATTTTTTGGCTAGATTAAAGTATTCATGGGTTAATCCAGCTGATACAAAAAATCCACAATTCAATGATGGCCGTATTGGCAATGCAACAGTGCTTGGTAGTAGTGAAGCTGATAAAGCATATTATCAGAAATATCCAACCATTTATCATTTGCGATTAGCTTTGATGCAGGATACTGAAAAACATGATTTGCGTGAAATTTATATGGCGATTCATCATGCAGTTAAGTATCGTGGCCATTTCTTAATGACTGGTGAAATTGATGCAAATAATGTTTTTGAGGCAGCATCATTTTTAGATATATTGAAATCGTGGTCGCTTGGTGAAGATACCATGTTATTGTCAGATGGGGATGTTGATGCTTTTGAAACAGCTTTAACGAATCAAACTATTAATCGTACCAAGCGTGTTGAAGACGCAACGGCTGCATTAACTGGTGTGGATTCTAAGATTAGCAAAAATGCGGTTAAGGCGATTTTGACGGCAGTTGTTGGTAATAAATTTGATATTATTAATGCATTTAATCTAGATATTACAGATAAGGATGACAAAAAACAGTTACGTGACATTAAATTTAGTGATGCTGATTATGACGATAAAATACAAGCAATTTTTGATTTAGGCTATTTAGATGATGACCAACAATCATTAATTACAAAGTTGAAAATTGTTTATGATGGTTTGACAGTTAAAGAATTACTAGGTAAGCAAACATCAATTTCTGCCGCCATGGTTAAACTATATGATATGCATCATGCGCAATTACAGACATTACGTCAATTACGCAACCGCGAAAATAAAAAAGATTTTGATGCAAATTATAAGTTGTGGTTGAAAGCAGATTCAGATGATACGAGGAAGAAACCAGGTAAGTATTTTAAAGCGTTAATTGCAGATTCTGAATTACCTGAAAAAGCCGAATATTTAAATTTGTTGGATACTGGTAACTTTTTGCCAGTCCAACGTTCAAAAGAAAACGGCTCAATTCCGCACCAGTTGCATTTAAATGAAGTACGACAAATTATTAAGCAACAAAGTAAGTACTATCCATTTTTAGCTGACGTATATGCTGACCATAAAGAATCTAAAATTGCAGAACTACTAATATTTAGGGTGCCATATTATGTTGGACCTTTAGTTAGTGAGAAGGATAGTCAGCAACAATTCAAAGATCCAAAAAATCATTGGATGGTGCGTAAGAATAATCAAACCATTACGCCATGGAACTTTGATGAGGTAGTTGATAAAGATTCATCAGCTAAAGCATTTATTGATCGTTTAACTGGTACCGATACGTATCTAATTGGTGAGCAAACTTTGCCTCAAAATTCTTTGTTGTATCAAAAGTACAATGTTTTACAAGAATTAAATAACGTGCGCTTAGATAATCAACGTTTAGATGTTGACTTGAAGCAAGATATTTACAATTATATTTTTAAAGTGAAAGTACACGTTTCTAAGACTGATATTGAAGATTATGTGTTACAAAAAATTGGCCGTAGAATGAAGTTAACTGGTTTGTCTGACGAAAAGTATTTCAATAATAGTTTGGATAGTTATCATTATTTGAGAAAAACGTTAGGTGAACATTTTATTGAGAGTCATAAAATTAATGAACTCGATGAAATTATTACCTTACAAACAGTTTTTGAAGATAAAGCTGTATTGGCGCATCAATTGAGTCAGGTTGAGATTGCATTGACGCCACAACAAATCAATAAATTAAAGAGCAAGCATTGGACAGGTTGGGGTCGCTTATCAAAAAAACTATTAACGACACCAATTGTTGCAAATGGTAATCAAATTAGACCTAATGAATTTTCAAATCCAAGTGGTAAACATAGTATTATTGATACTTTGTTTGCAACACAATTGAATTTGATGGAAATCATTAATAATAATCAAGATACTTATGGCGTTCAAGCTTGGTTGGCTCAAGAAAACCAGGCTTCTGAAGATGGAGCTGATGTTTATGGTTTGATTCAAGATTTGGCTGGTGGTAAAGAGATTAAACGTGGTATTACCCAGTCATTCAGAGTATTGGACGATATTGTACGTGCTAAAGGTGAAGAACCAGACCGTGTTTATATTGAATTTGCTCGTGAAACTCAAGAGAGTAAGCGAACGGTTTCAAGATTTAAGCGAATGCAAGATTTGTATAAAGCAGCCGGCTTGAAAGACTTAGCTAAGCAATTAAATGCCGAATCGCCAGATGATTTTAAAGATGATCGTTTGTACCTATACTATCTACAACAAGGTAAAGATTTGTATACTGGGGATTCGTTGAATATCGATAAGTTAAGTAGTTATGATATTGATCATATTGTGCCACAAGCATTTACTAAGGATAATTCAATTGATAACCGTGTTTTGGTAAGCAGTCAAGCCAATCGAGAAAAGTCAAATGCTGGGGGTGTTTCGCAAGCTATCCGTAATAAGTGTAAGCCACTTTGGCAAAAACTAGTGCGTGATGGCTTTATGTCACAAGCTAAGTTTAATAATTTAACAATGAATATTAGTGACAAACAAAAAGAACGATTTATTGCCCGTTCATTAGTTGAAACGCGTCAAATCATTAAGAACGTTGCACAATTAATTGATGTACACTTTGAAAATACGAAGGCGGTTGCCATTAGAGCTAGTTTAACTGGCGATATGCGTCGTTATATTAATGTGCCTAAAATTCGTGATTTGAACGATTATCATCATGCCCATGATGCGTTAATGATTGCTACTGTCGGCGAATACATTGAGAATAAGGGCTTCTTTAAGCAAGGTCAGTTATCTGACAATGCTAATAATGAATATAATCGTTACACAAAAGAATGGATAGCACGAGCACGTAAGGACACAAAATATGCTCGAAAGAATCCATTTACTTTTGTCGTTGGATCAATGAGAAATGCCACACGTGGCGCATTAGATTTGGAAACGGGTGAATTAGTTCCTGAAGAAAATGATTTTTGGAGCCAAGATAATCTTGATTATATTCGGAAAGTATTGTTCTGGAAGAATATATTAGTTACTCGTAAGACGAGCATGAAGCGGACACGGCTGTATGGAGAGACGATTTTACCTGCTAGTGACGTGCATGCATCTATAAAGTTGAATAAACAAAAAGACACGGAACTATATGGTGGATTTACAAAGGTTGAATCAGCAGCCATGATGCTTGTTAGAGCAGATGGTAAAAATCGTTTATTAAATGTACCTGTCATGATTGCTAATCAGATTGATCATCACCAGTTAACAGTCCAGAAATATGTTGACAGTTTGAATATTCGAAAGTTTGATAAAGTATTGAAATATCCATTGCCGCTTAAGACGAAAATTGAAGATGAAGGTAGTGTTTATTATGCTGTAACTTATCAAATGCAGCATAATGCAAAGCAATTGTGGCTAAATAGGCATGATTATGATATTTTGGCAGGTAGGGCTGTTGTACGTGAACAGTTCAGTACTGAAAAATATCAGGAATTGACATTACAAGAACAATTAGAAATATTTGATATTTTGGTTAATGATAAAGTTGCTGACAGGTTGAAGTTTTATAATCATGATATAGAGCATCTTTTAGAAGTCAGAAATTTGTTTGTGGAGGCATCTTCAGAAATTAAAGCTAAATTAGTTTCAGAATTACTATATATATTACATGATGATGCAGGATGGCTTGATCCAGTGAGAAAGAATTTAGGGATTAAAGCAAAACCAGGGTGGAGTAAATTACAAAAAATTGGTGGAATGGTTTTATCTGATAATGCTCAAATAATATCTGAATCACCAACAGGACTATTTGTTAATAAAATTTTGATAAAAGACTTGCTATAGATAAGATTCAGTAAGTAATAAAAGACCCGCAAGTATTTTAAATACCTGCGGGCTTTCTATGTATGCCCATAGGGGCCAATAAAGTTGTAAACTCAGCCGAAGCTTTGTGTTACTTTAATTCTGTATGTCAGATTAATGGGTTCGAATCACTAATCTTAGAGAGTGATGAATCTCCCTATGAATAAATTATAACATGTTTTCATAATAATGGGGGAAAACTTATGGGATTTAGAACGGTTGTTATTACAAAACATTGCAAGATTAGTTATAAAGCCGGTCATGTTGTAGTCCAGACAGATAAAGATGTGCAACTTGTGCCGTTATCAGATATTAATGTGTTGTTATTGGGGACAACGCAGTCTGTTATAACTGGTCATGCCATGATGAAGTTATTAGAAAATGATATTAAAGTTATTTTTAGTGATCAAAAAGGCTTTCCAATTGGAGAAGTAAATGGTTATGGGGGACATAATCAAAGAAATGAGCATATTAAGAAACAGTTTTTATGGTCAACTGAACGAAGATATCTGTTATGGCAAGAAATTGTTATCAATAAAATTCAGGAACAAAAAATGTGTTTAAATGAATTCAGTTTAGATAGTAGTGGGTTTGATCAACTTATTTTAGATTTAGAACCGGGAGATGTGCGTAATCGGGAAGCAGTTGCAGCTCGTATGTATTTTCCACGTTTGTTTGGTAAAAAGTTTAATCGCAAAGACGATGAAAACGATGTCAATGCAAAATTAAACTTTGGTTATCAAATATTATTATCAGCTATGGCGAGAGAAATTCATTTAAGTGGCTACTTAACAGAAATTGGCATTCATCATGATAGTTTAAATAATGAGTGGAATTTAGCGAGTGATTTAATGGAGCCTTTTCGGCCAATTGTGGATAGAATTGTCAAAAATAATGAAGTAGGGAAGCTAGATAGAGACACTAAAATTCAATTGGTAGATTGTTTGAATGACGAAATTACAATAAATGGTCATCAAAGTATTGTGACAAATGCGATGCATGAACTAGTCAGAAATGCATTTATCTTCTTAGATAGTACAGATAAGGATAATATGAACTTTACATTGGAGATAAAAATATGAGGTATCGCATAATGAGAATGTTAGTATTTTTTGATTTACCAACACTGACGAGTGATGATCGACGGAACTATAGAAAATTTCGGAAGACGTTAATTGATGAGGGTTTTTTAATGATCCAATATAGTGTTTATATGCGAATAACCATTGATAAACAGGCAGCCAAGTTTATGGAAGAACGTTTGGCTAAAATTGTACCCGATGATGGTGTTGTACAAACACTAATTGTAACTGAAAAGCAATATCAAAGTATGCGCTTTTTAGCTGGTAGACCAAGTGATGATATTAAGAATAAGGATAATAGGTTGGTCATTATATGAAAACATTAACGATTTATCCATACGAATCATTTGATATTGATAATGGTGTTACTTTATTTGAGTCAACAAATGCACAGCTTATTTGGAAATTGAGTCAATTTTTTAATGGCATACCAAATGAATTTGCTGTATTAAGTGAGTCAAATAAACCAATTAACGTCAATAAAGTGGTAACTTATGTTGGTGATTTAACAACATTTCCTAATTTAAATATAATTTTCGGTAAAAAAATTATCAATCATTTTATTGATCATTGTGATAGTGATCTTATGCGTAATATTCAATTGGAAGATGCTAAGATTAAAAGTCAGGTTATGCAAACTATTTTTAATAACGATTTACCGTTCCAAATTACAGAATCGTTCGATATTAATCAGCTATTAAAATATTTAAATTTATCTATTTCTGATATAGAATATGACTCAGTATATGATATAATTATTAACATAGTTGATATAGCAAATCGTATGAGTGATAATAGTTTATACGTATTTATAAATGCGAGATATTACTTGTATGATGAGCAGTTAATATCTTTAGCGAATGAAGCAAAAATCAAAGAGGTTTCGATTTTACTAGTTAGTTTGACTTTTGATAAAGTTATGTATGATGTTGCAGGAAGTGATGTCGTTTCATATTTTATAGATGATGATTTTGTTGATTTTAGGAGTGATGACCTAAAAAAATAAAATAAAATATTTGTAATACGAACATATGTTCAGCTTTAGATGTATGTCAGATTAATTGGTTCGAATACCAGGCACATCTAGTAAATGATATCCTAAACGCTTTAGATGTATGTCAGATTAATTGGTTCGAATACTGTGCCATTCGAGTAAATTCACACAATATTGCTTTAGATGTATGTCAGATTAATTGGTTCGAATACTTCAAGGCTGCCAGAGTCTGCTCTTGCTAAGCTTTAGATGTATGTCAGATTAATTGGTTCGAATACCCAGCTATGGCGCATACCTTTTACATTAACGCTTTAGATGTATGTCAGATTAATTGGTTCGAATACGTATACGGCTCTGCCTCTGACCTAGTAGAAGCTTTAGATGTATGTCAGATTAATTGGTTCGAATACTATGATTAACTACCGATTCAACATCAGTATGCTTTAGATGTATGTCAGATTAATTGGTTCGAATACAAATTAGGTGTTGACATCTCAATCAATCAGGCTTTAGATGTATGTCAGATTAATTGGTTCGAATACCATGTCCGGACTGCTGGATCTGACATACACGCTTTAGATGTATGTCAGATTAATTGGTTCGAATACCGTTTACTATAACTGTTTGGAATGAAAACAGCTTTAGATGTATGTCAGATTAATTGGTTCGAATACCAGTTGTTGATACTTCCTTAGGCATATTGGGCTTTAGATGTATGTCAGATTAATTGGTTCGAATACAAGATGACTGGTTTATCAAGCAGGCACAAGGCTTTAGATGTATGTCAGATTAATTGGTTCGAATACCCAAGGTGTATACAGTCGTTGAACGAGACCGCTTTAGATGTATGTCAGATTAATTGGTTCGAATACAATTCGCCTCTAAATGATATAACACTTTTGGCTTTAGATGTATGTCAGATTAATTGGTTCGAATACGACAAGCAGTTACTTGCGTTAGTCCGTTCAGCTTTAGATGTATGTCAGATTAATTGGTTCGAATACTGGTGCTGCTCTAAAATTTCCAAACATCTTGCTTTAGATGTATGTCAGATTAATTGGTTCGAATACCAAACACCCTCAACGGAAACGTTGCAACAAGCTTTAGATGTATGTCAGATTAATTGGTTCGAGTATAATTATAAGTATTTAATAGTAAACACAAAAATTCTATTATCACAAAAATGTTGGTAATGGAATTTTTTCAATCCTAGGATATAAATCACATATTACAATATAGATATGCTGATATAGTACAGAAGAGGGAGAGACAATTATGGTAATTACTAACATCGAATTTTATTCTGAAAAATTACAAATGAATACAAAAATTAATGTTATATTACCAGAATATCCAGAACATCATGGCAAGGTATTGTTACTATTGCATGGCTTGAATGATGACGAAACGTCACGGCTAACACAGACAAGATTAGCAGCGTATGCTAGTAAATTTCAAATGACAATCATCATGCTACGTGCTGACCGTAGCTATTACACAAATATAATCGGTGGCAGCCAGTATTTTGATTATATTGCTGATGAAGTGTAGCACCGTTGTTGACAATGGTTTCATTTGCCATCTGATTCAAACAAATGTTTTATTGCTGGTGTGTCAATGGGCGGGTTTGGTGCGCTAAAAATTGGTTTAACGCACCCTGATCAATTCCAACAAATATTTGCGTTATCAGCAATGCCGGATATTGCAAAGCATTGGCGAAACCATCCTGACCGTAATAATTGGTATCATCGTTTGTTTGGCTCACCAGATCAGGTACCAGGATCAGAAAATGATATTGCATATTTAATTTCTCAACAGACAGAGAATGCGCCAGCAATTTGGCAACTTTGTGGTGTTGATGATCCATTTTATGCATGAATCAGACACTAAATCATCAGATTGAACAAAAAGGATTAAAACATGAGTTTCTGGAAGTACCTGGTGCACATGAATGGCAGGTTTGGGACCGCGCTATTCAACAAGTCTTAACTGTTATCAATTCAGAATAAAAAATCATATTATATGCAACGTGAATATTTTTAACGGTATATAAAATATCTCAGTTAAGTAGTTAGTAAAATGTTTAAATTTCAATTTTTGTGAAATATAGTCGGAAAAAATAGCAGACTAGTGAAGTGGAAGTATATTAATCTATTGCTGATTTTACGAAATTAATCTGACTTAAATATTAAAACTTAGTTTTATGAAAATTTTTATTTTTAGATCTAATTTATAGTACAAAAGATAAACGAAAACTTATTTTAACAAACTAGAATAGACCAAAAAATTTGTTGGTTAAAAGATACAGAGAAAAGAATTATTTTAAACATTAAGTAACTGAATTTTTCGTAAATTTAGCCGCTTTTTCTACTTTGTTGTTGGATGGCATTTTTTAAATATTGATCATTTTTTAATGAAAACTAGTTCTATTTATTGACACCAATATGTGTGTCTTTAATTTAATTGAAATTATTTAGACTTAATTTTTAAGTTTTATAACTAAGGTGTTTTTATACAATTTATATTATAATTTTGCCATGTATATGTTTTTTGTAGCCTCCAGTTAATACATGTAGTCAGAAATAATGATATTTATAATTGAAAAAATTAAAATATTTGGTTAGGATTTAGTGAGATATTCTTTAAATGTATAATTACTATATTAGTTAAGTGTTAATAAGAGTATGATATACATTATTAAAATGAATCATCTAGATTGCGTGTTTATGTAAATTAAAAGAGGAAAAATATATGAATAAAGGACAAGATGCAATATTTTCAATAAATAACATTTACGAAAAATTGTACAATAAAGAAAAAAAGGTTGCAGATTATATTTTAAAAAATCCACAAATTGTAGCAGGTATGACCGTTACGGAATTAGCTGAAGCAAGTAAAACTAGTGAAGCAACAATTATGCGATTATCAAAAAAAGCGGGTTTTAGAGGATTTTATCATTTAAAAATTGCATTAACACAGACCTTTGATCAAGAAGAAAATTACAGTAAAAAGGAGGTAGATTATACTGAAAATTTGAAAGAAAATATTGAAAAAATCATGGAAAATAAGAAAAGCGATCTTGAAAAAACTTTCCAAGGATTAGATTTAAAACAAGTAAAACAAGCATTGAAGTTGATTAAAAGTTCAAATACATTGTACATATATGCGGCAGGAAACACGAATAATATAGCAAACTATTCAAGTTATTTATTCAACCAAATTGGAATTAAAGCAATTAGCTCACCCTTACCTGAAATGCAAATTAATTTTGCATATCAAATGAAATCTGATGATCTTTGTTTATTAATTTCAGCTTCAGGAAGTACAACGCTTACAAATAATGTGGCTAAAGTCGCTCAAGACGCGCATGTGCCATGTATTGTAATTACTGAGGAAAGTCGCGCTCCTTTGTCACAGTTAGCCGACGTTTTGTTATTGAGTTCTCATCAACGAACTACTAGCATTCAATTGGTTACGGCTACCCAATTAATGGAAATGGCAATTATTGACTTGTTAATAACCTTGTTGACTACTGTAGAAAATGTAAAGTATGCAAAATATGGAATTAATCAGGAACAGCGTTTGGCTGAATATAAGAAATGATTTTTTTAAGAAGATTATTTGTTTAAAAAATATTATTAAGCAATATGAATAACTTTCTGCTCAATGTAGAGTAGAGTGCACAACAATTTTTATCAATTTGATAAGAGTATGCTAATTAAATTTAGTTATAAATAGAATTTACAAAAGATAGACCAGAATTTGAGGTATTTACCAGAAATTCTGGTCTATCTTTTGTACTAAAGTAAAGATAATAATCGCCATTAAAGAAATAAATTTTGTATTATTGTAATAATTGCGAAATTTATTTCTTTTTTGTTGAATAACGCGAAATTTGATGTTATTATACAGATGAAAACGTTTTCGTATATTTCAGAGGAGAATAAAATGACACAACTGACAGATAAAATTTTGAATGAAATCAAAATAGTGCTAGATAAAATTCCAGAACAACAATTTGATAATGCAAGCAATGCTATTTCCAAGGCAAATAAAATATTTGTTTTAGGATTGGGACGAGCGGGCTTTTCAATTAAATCTTTTGGAATGCGCCTAATGCATATGGGATACCAAAGTTTTGTTGTTGGTGAAACAATTACACCAGATTTTGAAAAAGGTGATTTATTAATTGTTGCTTCTGGTTCAGGGGAAACCAAACAACTAAATGATATGGCTCGTAATGCGAAAAAAATTGGGGGAAATGTATTAGCCATGACTACAAATAGTCAATCAACACTGAATAGTATTGCTGATTATTCGATAATTATTCAAGCTCCAAGTAAAAAAAATGCGGATAATGATTTTTCTTCAATGCAACCTATGGCTTCATTGTATGAACAGTGCGTTTTAATTGTTGGAGATTCATTAGTTCTCCATATTATGGATACTAATAATGAAATGAATGATGACATGTTTCAACGGCATTCCAATCTAGAATAACAAAATAAAATTGATTATTAGAAAATGTAGTTAATCCTGATTAAAAAAGGAGATTAATTTATGACAACTTATACTTTAAATGACCAAACAGCTGTTAATGCAATTCGTGCTCTTAGTATTGATATGATTGAAAATGCAGGATCAGGACATCCTGGGTTACCTTTAGATGCCGCTCCGATGTTATACGTATTGTATAAAAATTATTTGCGATTTGATCCTAGAAATCCAAATTGGTTTGGACGCGATCGATTTATTCTCTCAGCTGGACATGGTTCAGCTATGTTGTATTCTATATTGCATTTACTAGGTTATGATTTATCTATATCTGATTTAAAAGATTTTCGAAAATTAAATAGCAAGACTCCAGGGCATCCTGAACTTGGTACACCAGGTATAGATGCATCAACAGGTCCATTAGGACAAGGAATGGGTATGGCCGTTGGTATGGCAATGGCTGCTAAACATTTGGCTACTAAATATAATTCTGGAGAAAATCAATTAATTGATAATAAAATTTATACATTAGTTAGTGATGGAGATTTGATGGAGGGCATTAGTCATGAAGCTGCAAGTTTAGCTGGCCATCTTAAGTTAAATAATTTAATTGTATTATATGATTCTAACGATATTACATTAGATGCAAAAGCTGATAAATCAATGAATGATAACGTTAAGAATCGCTTTAGTGGATACAATTGGAATTATATTAAAGTAGAAGACGGTAATGATTTAACTGAAATTGATAATGCTCTTAATGTTGCTACTTCATCAACGAATGCGCCAACAATTATTGAAGTAAAGACGGTGCTAGGATATGGTTCACCTAAGGAAAATCAAACAGTTGTACATGGAAATCCCTTAGGTATAGAGGGGGTTGAAGAGACTAAAAAATTCTTTAACTGGAACTATGAACCATTTGATATACCTGATAAAGTTTATAAAACATACCAAGAAATTGTTCATGATAAGCAGGATTCACAAGAATTATGGAAGAAACGTCTTGAAACATTGCATCATGATGATGAATCCACGTATGAGAATTTGTTAGATCATTTAACTGGGAAAATTAAGATACCTGATTTTCATAATTTCAATTTAGCTGTAGAACCTGAAGCTACACGTAATACAATTCATAAATTATTACAACAAACAGTAGAAAGCGATTTTAATTTTTGGGGTGGGTCTGCAGATCTTTCTAGTTCTAATAAAACATATTTTGAAAATGATTCAGGATTTGAACCAGATAGTTATCAAAATAAAAATATATATTTTGGTGTAAGAGAATTTGCATCAGCAGCAGCAGTTAATGGAATTACAATATTTGGTGGGACAAAAGCTTTTACAAGTACGTTCTTTGTATTTTCCGATTATATGCGTAATGCAATTAGAATGGCAGCATTACAAAATATCCCATCTATTTTCTTGTTCAGCCATGATTCAATTGCATTAGGGCCGGATGGACCAACACATCAACCAATTGAACAACTTGATAGTATTCGCGCTATTCCGAACGTTACCTTATTCCGTCCTGCAGATTCCGCAGAAACACTTGAAGCTTGGAAAATTTCGTTAAATAATCAAGAGGGACCGGTTGTTATTGCTATGTCAAGACAGCCATTAGCACAACATCATACTCAGTCAATGATTCCTGAAGTGAATCGAGGAGCTTATGTCCTATCTTCAGCACATAAGAGTAATGCGGATGGAATATTAATGGCATCAGGTTCTGAAGTTGATCTTGCTTTACAAGCACAAACAGTATTATTCGATAAAGGTCATGATGTCACCGTTGTATCAGTACCAAGTCAAGAGTTATTTGACAGTCAAGAATTAGATTATCGTCAGAGTGTTTTACCAAATAATATTCGCAATCGCATGTCAATTGAAATGGGATCTACTCAATCATGGTCGAAATATGTTGGTATTGATGGAATTTCTATTGGAATTGATTCTTTTGGTGCGAGTGGTAATGCGGATGAATTGATAAAGCAACGTGGTTTTTCAGTTGAACATGTGGTAAATGAATACCTTGATCATTTTGATAAGTAATCAACAGAGGAAAAGCACTTTTATTGCGATTAAAATCTATTTCATAAAATTAATGAATTAAGAAGTGTATGTAGTGAACTATTGTTTTATAGCTACAATGGCTTTAATTATTTTCATTAAAAGTTAGATAGGAGCTTTAAAATGAAATATTCAGAAACAATAAATGAAATTTTGAAAGAAGTTGGTGGCCTTTCAAATATTGAAAATGTGACACATTGTGCAACACGATTACGATTTAAAATAAGTGATGAGAAAGTTGTTAATTTAAAGGAAATACAAAAATTACCACTTGTTTTAGGAGCAAGAATTGCTGAAGGAAATGAACTACAAACAATTATAGGAACTGATGTTGGTACAGCATATGATGAATTTATGGAAATTACAAATTTTAATGCTGATTACTCGGATAATAAAAGTGCAAAAAAAACATCAGTTAATTTAAGTCCAAAAAAAATTGGATCAATGATTATTGAATATATCAGTGGAACCGTTGCACCGGTAATACCAATTTATCTTGGTGCAGGAATGTTGATGGCTTTTTTGACAATCTGTACTAATTTTTTAGGGCTAAATCCCAATAGTGGTACTGTTGTTATTTTAAATAGTGCGGCTAATGCCGGGTTTTACTTTATGCCGATTGTCTTAGGGTGGTCTGCTGCAAATAAATTAAAAGCTGATCCTTCACTTGGGGCATTGTTAGGTATGACATTACTAGCCAGTGATATAAATAATAAAGCAGGATTAGACTTTTTAGGATTACCAATATCAAAAGTACAATACAATGGTTCATTTTTACCTATGTTGCTGGGGGCGGCATTCCTTGCTTTGGTTTATCGTTTCTTTAAAAATAAAATCCCGCAATCCATCAGATATTTTTTGTTACCATTAGTAACTCTTTTAATTTCTATTCCCGTTACATTAATTGTATTAGGACCTATTGGATACTTGTCTGGGACAGGATTAATGTGGCTGTTAAACTTGATAGCGTCACATTTCAAAATTTTGGCGATGGCCATTTGGGGATTATCTATACCACTTAGTATTATAACTGGAATGGATAAAGCAGTTTATTTTATAAATATGGAACATTTAAATACGGTTGGTTATGACAATATTTTCCTACCTGGTGGATTAGCTGGTAATGCAGCAATTGCTGGCGCTGCTTTAGCAGTTTGGTTTATTAGTAAAAATACGAAAATTAAATCTATTGGAGCAACATCAGGTATTACTGCATTAGTTGGAATTACAGAGCCAGCATTATATGGAATTCTTATTAACTTTCGTACGGCATTCTTTGGGGCTATGACAGGATCTGCTATTGGATCAGTTTTTGCAGGATTAATTAATTTAAAACAATATGTATACGCTGGCCCAGGTTTGGCAACATCGGCGGTTTATATTTCTCCTAATGGCAATATGACAAACTTTATTCTTTGCTTGGTAACTATTGGCCTATCTACAATTGCTGGTTTCGGGGCAACTTATTTATTCAGTTTAAAAGATAAAACACAATTTGATGGTGAGATTAGTGAAAACACTTCAAATAATAATATAGACATGAATCAGGTAAATTTAACGAAAGATGTTAATTTATATCAAATTTCAACTGGAGAATTAAAAAAGATAGAAGATGTTCCAGACCCAGTATTTTCGGAAAAAATGATGGGCGATGGATATGCAGTTCAGCCAAGTGGCGGAGATGTTTTTTCGCCAGTATCAGGAACGGTTGTCACCGTTGCAGATACTAAGCATGCAATTGGTATTAAATCAGAAAATAATTTAGAAGTATTGGTTCATATGGGGCTTGATACTGTTAGTTTAGAGGGACAAGGATTTGATATTCCAATCAAAGTTGGAGATAAAGTTAACAATGATACAATAATTGCTAAAATAAATCGACAAGTATTCCATGAAAAACAAAAAAACGATATAATTATGGTGGTTATTACTAATATGGATCAAGTAAATGAGATTAAATGGAATCAAAATAGTAATTCAGAAGTACATGATTTAGTTGCAAAAGTTAAATTGAATTGATGATAAAAGATGTGTACATCTTTTATTGATCAGAAAAAACATCTATAAAGGAGTATCAAAACGAAAAAAATTTTGATACTCTTTTATCATAGAATACAAATTATTGAGTAATATTAATAAATTTGAACGATATCATATAAAATTAAAAAACATTTTTAATGAATAGATACTTTTTTAATTATTCCTAATTAAATTTCAATATATCGTCAGCATTTATATTTTCTTAAGTGTTAATATTAGAATTTTAAATGAGAATATTTCCATTTAAGCCTTGACAATTTCAAACAGACGGATTAACATTAATTACAACTTAATAAGTAATTGCTAAGAAAAGATGAGTAATCAATGATAGAAGCTTTACAGAGAGTCATGGTAGCTGTGAAATGACAAGTGGATTTTGATGAAGATGGTCTTGGAATGCAAACGGACGGCAAGTTGAGAAATAAGTCGGTCGCGGTTCTGCCCGTTAACGTAGAAAGGTATAGCAAGTATTGTGTACCTGATAAGAGCATTGTTTGTAAAGATGATGTTAAAAGTGGGTGGTACCGCGTGAAAATTATATTGTTAATGACACGCCCCTAGAAGATAACGAGAGTTGTTTTCTGGGGGTGTTTTTTGTATAGAAAAGGAGAAATGACAATGGTTAGTCAAACAGCAACAAAGTTACATTATGATATTGTAGGAAGTTTCCTACGACCAAGTGAATTAAAGCAAGCACGTGAAGATTATGCAGCAAATAAAATTAGTTATGAACAATTGACAGCAGTGGAAGATGAAGCCATTCGTGATTTGGTTGCGAAGGAAATTGATGCTGGCTTAAAAATTGTGACTGATGGTGAATTCCGTCGCAGTTATTGGCATCTGGATACATTTTGGGGATTTGCTGGGATAAAACATACGATCCCAGAACATGGTTATCTATTTCATGATGAAGAAACGCGAGCTGACTCAGCACAGGTAGAAGGTAAGATTGCCTTTGATCCCAATCATCATGATGTCAAGGCTTTTAAGTTTTTACGTGACTTAGTAGCTGATGAAGATGACATTACACCACGTCAGAGTATTCCAGCGCCTGCACAGTTTTATGCAGAAATCGTGCGCGGCGAAGAAAATGTTGCAGCTGTAAATAAGTATTATGATAATCAAGAAGACTTGATTGCAGATATTGGTCAGGCATATCATGATTTGATTTTGGCTTTGTATGACGAAGGTTGTCGCGATGTCAAAATTGATGATTGTACTTGGGGTATGGTGGTTGATCATGACTTTTGGGAAGATATGACGAATGGTGATTTTGATTTGAATGATTTGCAAGATATTTATTTGAAATTAAATAACGCCGCAATAACAGATTTGCCCGATGATTTGCGTATCAGCACGCACGTTTGCCGTGGTAATTATCATTCAACATGGGCAGCTAAAGGCGGTTATGCACCAGTTGCTAGTCATCTATTAGCGCAAGAGAAAGTGGATGCTTTTTATCTAGAATTTGATGATGATCGTTCTGGTGATTTCGCACCTTTAGCTGAAGTACCAGAGGGTAAGCAAGTTGTACTTGGTTTAGTTACCAGTAAGAAGCCAGAATTAGAATCTAAAGAAACGCTAGTCGAACGAATTAAAGAAGCCTCACAATTTGTGCCTTTAGAGAACTTATCACTTAGCACACAATGTGGTTTTGCTTCAACTGAGGAAGGAAACAAGCTTACTGAACAACAAGAATGGGATAAAATTCGCTTAGTTGTTGAAACTGCCCAAGAAGTTTGGGGAGAATAAATTAGAAATAAAACAGGGTTGAAAGTCTCGTTAATAAAAGATTACTTCTACCTGATATAAAATGACGGCAAATAAGAAACATTATCAATTATAGTTCAAGTATTTTCATTTTTGTCTCAGTCTTTGTTACTAGCCTTTCAATAGTTGTATTTCACTCTGGAAGGTAAGCGATATAGTATAGTTGAAATGTATTCATTGTTCAAAAATGGTTTCATTGCTGATGTACATCAGGATGAGACCATTTTTTATTTTTGAATGAGTTTTCGGTTGAAATAGGAAGTGGAAAAAATTTTTTGAAAGTAGCTATGAATCACATATTAAATATTCTATAAATATTTTTGAAATCATGAATTCTATTTGGACCATAATGTACTGTTTTTGTCAGTTCAAATATTTGTGCCATTCTATAGTACAGATATTTATATTAGTCATAATTCAATGAGTGAGGATTTGAACTAATATGACAGAAAGTTGGGTTGCTTTTCTCGCAACTAGTGGTTGCATGGTTGTGCTCTGATGATTAGCGTGCTTTTCTAATCAGTTTGGTGCACAATGAGTACAAATAAATAGATAAGAGGCGTAGTCATATGACAACAATATTGGGTAAACGAATCAAAGAAGAGCGTGAGAAAAAAGATTTGACACAAGATCAATTAGCACAAACATTAAATGTTAGTCGACAGGCAATTTCTAAATGGGAGTTGGGAACTGCTTACCCTGATATTGAACGGTTAATTACATTGAGTGATTTTTTTAATATCTCATTAGATAATTTGATAAAGGGTGATGTAGATTTGAAAAATAGAATTACTATTGATGATAGTAGTCATTCTGAAACTAATTTTTGGGATTTTTTAATCCACGGCGGGTGGATCATTGTTGCGATTGTTTGGATTATTGGGACCGTTATCAAATCAGTTTGGAGCTAATGATTAGCTGAGTGTTTGAATAAAAACATGAACTGATAAACTGAAATGACCATTGATACACTAAACGGTACTGAACAGAGGTATTTAATTAAATAGTTTGCATATTAAGTAGCTGATTGTTTCATCAATTGTGCTACTTTTTGTTTACAATTTTGTGGGTAGAAACTACTTTTTGATAGTATGCTATGCTTGTTTTAAATTCTTATAATGAACGACATAAACGGACTTTAATAAAAATGATTACTTATCAAATCAACAATAATTATAATGTTGAATTTTTTGACGTTTCAAGCATGCGGACATAAACCAATAAACTGACTAGGATGGCAAAAGAAACGTAGAAAAAGAAAATATTTTCATGGCCAATACTCTTAGTCCATAAAGCGATATACTCGACAGTACCACCAAAGATAGCAACTGTTAAACCATAGGGTAATCCAACCCCTAGGGCTCTAATTTCAGTAGGAAACATTTCAGCTTTCACAATGGCGTTAATTGATGTGTAACCACTAACAATTAATAGACCTGCTAACATTAACAAAAAGACCATTACTGGACTTGAAACGTATTTTAATCCGATAAAAATTGGTACCGTTAGTAACGTCCCCATAATACCGAACCAATATAGTAAAGGTTTACGGCCGATTTTATCTGAAATTGCGCCAAATAATGGTTGAACAGCCATGAAAATTAAAAGGGCAGAAAAATTAATTGTGGTCACTGTTTGATTTGGTAACCCTAGAGTGTTAATCATATATTTTTGCATATAGGTAGTGTATGTATAAAAAGCAATCGTACCACCAAATGTTAAACCAATCACAGTTAGCACCTGACTAGGATATTGCATGAGTGTATGCAATGATCCACGAGATTGACCATTTTTTTCTTGGACGGAATTTTCGAATTGTTGTGTTTCATCCATTGATAGTCGTAGATACATCACTAAGATAGCACCCAATGCGCCAATAACGAAAGGGATACGCCATCCCCATGTTTGAAGTTGTACTTCATTTAGAAAGAATTGCAATATACCTTGAATTGCAAGTGCTGCCAGTTGACCACTAATCAAAGTAACATATTGAAAAGAAGCATAGTAACCACGACGATTTTGGGAAGCCATTTCTGATAAATAAGTTGCTGAAATACCATATTCGCCACCTAATGAAAGACCTTGAATCATTCGTATGATAACTAGTCCAATCGGCGCCAAGATACCAATGGTTTGGTAACTTGGCATCAATGCAATAATCATTGAGCAGGTAGCCATGATAGTCACTGACAAAGTTAGTGCAGCACGACGACCGCGAATATCAGCTAACTTTCCCATAATAAAACTTCCTAAGGGACGCATTAAGAAACCGACTGCAAAAACCCCAGCTGCACTTAATAGTTCTGTGGTCTGATTTGTACTTGGAAAAAAGGATGGTGCAAAATAAACCGTGAATGAGGCATAGATGTACCAGTCGAACCATTCGATCATATTACCTAAAGAACCTTTGATGATGTTAGCAGTAATTTGTCGTTGACTAAAATTTTGCATATCTGGCGCCCTTCTTTTTTTTACAAATAATAGTTAAAGAAACATGTGTTATTTCATTATAAAATAGGAGGATGTTAAGTTTAATAAAATTCGTTAGGTTTTCTAACATATTGATGGATAATAGCTAATTAAATTCTCATCATTAATTAATTTTTATCGAAAATATTTTTTCTAAATCGTTGATTAATTATCCAATAATAAAATTAATGACAAAAAAAGGTATAATAAAAACGATTATATATATTATTAATCTAATAATAATTTATTATATATATTAAATATACATATTAATTTTTATTTTAAATAGTAAGCGCTTTAAAATAAATCGTAAATAACGAACATTAACTCGATTTTATTGTATAAATTTCACATTTTTATTTTACAAATCATTTTGGCAGTGATAAACTCATTAAAATCAAATGAGAAAAGGAGAAAGAATATGTCATCATTATTTCGAAAAAAAGACATTAACGAGCTAACTATGAATGCTTCCCCGTTAAAGAGAACGTTACGTACTTGGGATTTAACTTTCTTAGGAATTGGAGCAATCATCGGAACAGGTATTTTTGTTTTGACAGGTAAAGGGGCGCTTACTGCTGGACCAGCCTTGTCTGTTTCATTCTTGATCGCCGCTATCTGTTGTGGTTTTGCTGGATTATGTTATGCCGAATTCGCATCAATGGCACCAGTTGCCGGTTCAGCTTACACGTATTCATATATTGCATTTGGTGAAATTATTGCTTTTATTATGGGGTGGGATTTAATTCTTGAGTACGCCTTAGGTGCAGCAACAGTTTCTGTTGGTTGGTCAGGTTATTTTGTTAATTTACTTGATAATATAGGGATACATATACCGACAGCCTTAACAGCTGCTGCGGGTACGACACCCGGTGTGACCACATATTTTAATTTACCTGCCTTTGTCATTGTTTTAATTATTACTTGGGTTATTTCAATTGGTATTACACAAACTAAGCGTGTCAATGATACGATGGTTATTATTAAGTTAGCTGTTATCATTTTGTTTATTGTTTGTACGATTTGGTTCATTAAGCCTGGCAATTGGCATCCATTTAGTCCATTTGGGATGTATTCTCGTACAAATGGTGTTGCAACTGGAATTATTCCCGCTGCTTCTATCGTTTTCTTTTCTTTTATTGGTTTTGATGCCGTTTCATCAAGTGCTGAGGAAACAATTAATCCTAGTAAAACACTTCCCAGAGGAATTTTATATTCTTTGTTAATTTCTACAGTCCTTTACATTATCATGACTTTGATTATGACGGGTGTTGTGAAATATAGTGTCTTTGAAAAATATTTGAATGCACCAATTTTAGCTGTTTTAGCAAAAACAGGGCAAACCTGGTTATCAATCATTGTTAGTTTAGGTGCCATTCTTGGTATGACAACTGTTATTTTAGTCCAATTGTACGGACAATCACGTATTAGTTATTCAATGTCTCGTGATGGTTTATTTCCAGAATTCTTTGGTCATGTTGATGAAAAGCATCAAACGCCATTTAAGGGAACATGGTTCTTTGGTATTATCACTGCTTTAGCAAGTGGCTTTATTAACTTAAATATTCTATCAGAATTGGTTAATATCGGAACTTTGACAGCATTTATTTTGGTATCAGCTGGTGTCATGATCATGCGTCGTACAAAGCCTGATTTGCATCGTGGCTTTAAAGCACCTTGGGTACCAGTAACACCATTGATTGCGATTGTGTTCTGTATTGTATTGATTGCTGGTTTGAATTGGGAAACATGGGTACGTTTCTTGGTTTGGTTAGCCCTTGGAATGATTGTATACTTTAGTTATGGTAAGCGTCATGCTGATCTAAAATTTTAAAAAGGAGTATCGTTATGACCTATAAACATATCTTAGTTGGTGTAGATGGTTCTGAGCAAGCTAATCGTGCCTTTGAGGTTGCCTTTTCTTTAGCCAAAAATTTAGGGGCAGATTTACATGTTGCTTGGGTAATTAATCGAGATCGTGGTATGGATTCATCATTTGGTGTTAGCGAAGATTTTTATCAAGATTTAGCAAAACAAGCTCACAAAAAAGTTATCAAGTATTTAGATAAAGCAGCTAATAAAGATGAAGAGGTTGATGTCTATGCTGATGCCATTATCGGCAATGTCAAAACAAGTTTAGCGAAGACACTACCAGAGGAATTAGAAACTGATTTGATTGTGGTTGGTAGTACTGGTGCTAATGCAGTCGAAAAAATGTTGCAGGGATCACATACTAGTTATATTGTGGGACATGCGGGTTGTGATGTTCTAGTTGTAAAGTAAAGATGATAGGCAGTTCTGTCGTCCTTTTCTATCATTATAATTTGTCAGAAATGAAAAAATCGTCAAGATAAAGCTAAACATCTTTGTCTTGACGATTTTGTATTTTACAATTCTTTGACGTTTATTGTTTTAACAAATGTAAAACCTACGTCTGATGAATAGGTGAATTTAAGAATGCAACAATTATGGAAATTAGTAACTCGTTGTTCTATTTCTTTATATGGTAGCCATTTTTGAAGAAACATAAAACAAGCACCACCATGACTAACTGCTAGTACACGATTATGGTCAGATTTTTCCATAATTTTTGTTAATGTGCGATTCATTCGTTCTTGAACTTGTAAATCTGATTCACCACCAAATTGCACGAAAAAGTTACCATATGAATGGCGTTCTGAATCGGTTTGAGGATTTAGTTGTTCACTTTGTCCTTCAAAAACGCCAAAATCCCATTCTTTTAATCCTTTAACTCTGGTATACGGTTGTGAAACAATATTTTCGAGTGTATCAGAGGCGCGTTCTTGCGTCGAAGCATAGGCATGATCAAATGTTAGATTGGTTTCCTTAAAATAATGACCAACTTCTTTGGCGTCGTTAATGCCTTGTTCTGTTAAAGGCGAATCACTTGCACCTTGAATTCGATGTAATTGATTGAATAACGTTTGACCATGACGCATTAAATAAAGTTCTTTCATTTTAAATTACCTTTCTGTCATACTAGTCTTTTTCATTTGACTTTAATATATCGTAGGTTAAGATGAATGTAAAATAGTAGTTATTCACTTTATATAAAAGAATTATTAAATAAGATTTATTGGTCATTTGATAAAATGTCAGACGAATACAAAACAAGTACAACAAGATATGCAACGATATCTATAAATTTATGGAGGATAACCAATGTTTGAATATAAAATTGATAACGAAATTTCTTTAGCCATACCAAGACCTAAAGTAGATGCTGAATCTATATTTAAATTGATTGATGCCAGCCGTAATGAACTAGGCACTTGGTTGTCATGGGTCAATGAGATACAAAATATCGCTGATGAAGAGAAGGCTTTAGTAAGAGATTTAGAAAAGTTTGGTAAAAGGACTTCAGTTACGACGATTATCATGTTTCGAGAACAACCTGTAGGTGCAATTAGTCTTAACAGGTTTCATGATCTAAATAATAGTACGGAAATTGGTTATTGGTTAGGGACTAATTTTAATGGACATGGTATTATGCATCGTGCTGTTATTGGTATGTGTGAGTTAGGTTTTAATGATTATCAAGTCAATAAAATTGAAATTCTTACGGCCATAGATAACCAACAAAGCAATAACGTTGCAAAAAAGGCTGGTTTTCATTTGGACGGCACTATTCGAGCAAATGAATTATTAGCAGATGGCTATCATGATGGTTATATTTGGACATTGTTAAGAGATGAGTGGCAAGCTAAAGTACATTTACAACAATAATGAATTAACGTTTATGTCAATAATTTGAGAATAACAGTCTAATAAGGTAAGGGGGAGAATTTTGAAAATAGTATTCTTACACGGTTTAGGACAAGATAAAAATTCCTGGACTAAAGTTATAAAAAATTTGGATTCGCATATACAATCTATATCAGTGGATTTATTTGCAGATGTCCATGAAAAAACACGTTTATTTTTTTCGTTACTTAATGAATGTTTAACAAAGAGACTAGCATTGGTTAATGAACCGTATATTTTATGTGGACTCTCATTGGGTGGTATTTTAGCTTTGTCACAAGCGACGATGAAAAATAAATTTTTACAAGGTATCATTGTTTCTGGCGCCCAATTTGAAAGTCCAAATAAACTGTTAATTAATTTACAAAATTTAATGTTTCAATTCATGCCCAATAAAAACTTTAGCAATTTAGGAATCACCAAAAAACAAACCATTGCACTATGTCGATCGCTTAAGAAATTACATTTAAGAACAGAGATGTCCTATATAAATCTGCCAACGTATGTTATTTGTGGCTCTAAAGATAAAGCTAATTTAAAAGCAGCAGAAGAATTAGCAACTTTGATTTCTGGTGCTGAATTACATATTATTCCAGGACAACATATTTTAAATGAAGACGAACCAATTGCTTTTGCAGGATTAATTAATGAGTATCATAAGAAATATTGGGATAAATAAACGTTTAGATCTTAAAATTCACTTGACTTTAATTCCTAGTAAGATTTTAGTAACTTTATTTATGGTTGAACACTTCTTTAACAAGATTTTATGAGACAAACTAGCTTCGAGCTAGTTTTTTTTTTATTTGTTTATGAGTAACTTACACAAAAAATTACTGATAACTAATCTGTAAGATTAGCTATCAGTACAAAAATTGTAGAATCTCTGTTAAATTAAGGGTTTAATTATTGAATTAAAAGATCATTTGGGAAAATAAGTGATTCTTCATCTTGCAATTTTCTATCCATGATAATTAAATCTAAATTCGAAAATTGACAAAATGTATATAAACCTGTGTTGTTTAGTTTTGAAGTGTCACATAATAAAACGGTTTGTTGACTAGCTTTTTTGAGCAATTTTTTAACACTCAGTTCTTGATAGGCATGAATTGTGGGACCAGTTTTCGAAAAACCGTCACAACCAATAAAAGCATAGTCAATGTTTAATTGCGAAATAAAGCTTTCAACCCAAGGACCAACATATGAATTACTTTTTTGTCGATATTGCCCACCCGTTAAAAAAATCTGGTTATCAGAATTAGAAAGGACTTCATTAATTTGTAATGAATTGGTAAAAATCGTTAAGCCGGATTGCATAACTAATAATTTAGCTAACTGTAGCACAGTTGTACTAGCCTCCAAAAATATTGAGGAATTAGGTTTAATCATTGCTAATGCGTGTTCAGCGATGATATTCTTTTCTTTTATTTTTTGTTGTTCTTTTTTGGTGAATTCATTTTCGACAAAAGGTGTTTTGGCAGTAACGAATCCATAACTTTTGGTAAGAAGTTTTTTTTCTTCTAGATTCGAAACATCTTTTCGAATAGTTTCAGTTGTCACATTATATTTATCAGCTAATTCATTTATAGAAATTTTATTATGTAATATAACTTCTTGGAGAATACTGTTTCTTCTATCATTGCTACTTTTTTTCATTAGAAACCTCTTTGATAAATTTTAACACAAATTTTGGCTTTTAGGAATGAAACAAATTAATATGATTTGTTTTTGTTGATAAAACAAAAAAGCAGTGTATAATTTGTTTTGTAGCATAAAACAAACGAAAGAGGTTGGCTTATTATGGAAAAACAAATTATAAAAATTGAACCTTACTTTGAACCACGGATTTGGGGTGGTGATAGAATGTTAAAACGATACAATTATAAAACAGATGTTTATCCAGTTGGTGAGGCATATAACGTCGTTGCTTTGCCAGGTGCAGCAGATTGTAAAGTGTCAGGTACAGATATGACCTTGTCACAATTGTATAATTTAAAGCCGGATTGGTTTAAATGTGATACAAAAGAACTACCAATTAGGGTTAATTTATTAGACCCATTATCTGACTTATCTGTACAATTGCATCCGGATGATGAATATGCAATGGCTCATGATGGCTCTCGTGGAAAACCGGAAGCTTGGGTTATTCTAGATGCACCAGAAGATGGGAAAATTGAATTTGGCCATCATGCTCGTACTAAAGAAGAATTCAGGGAGTGGACTGAGAAAAAAGAATGGGGAAAGTTATTAAAATATTTACCAGTAAAAAAAGATCATTTTATTGATATTCCAGCAGGAACGTTGCATGCAATAGGTAGGGACGTCCTAACTTATAACATATCTAGAAACGCTGACTTAACTTATCGTCTTTTTGATTATAATCGTAAGGATAAAAATACAGGTAAAGAACGAGAATTGCACATTGATAAAGTGCAAGATAATGTACTAGTACCAGATAAGTCTCAAGGATTCGAGTGGTATGCACCTTCCTATAATGATGGTTGTGAAGTTACTAATTACTGGGACGAACCAGGATTATATACGCTTAGTCGTGTTAAAACACAAGCGCATGGTCTTTATACTTCTCCTAGATTTGCATTTGTCACGATTGTCGAAGGCCATGGTGATATCAATGGTGTCACTGTTACTAAAGGAGAAACCGTTCTTATCCCAGATGATTTTGGTGAACTTAATTTAAATGGTCAGATGGATATGTTTTTTGCTAGTTATAAAAATTTACGAGGTTAAAAGCATACTATGAAATCAATTAAAGTTGCAATACAGGCGGCAGAAGAGTTAACCAATTGTATTTCACAGATCGATCAAAAGAATTTGGATATATTAATAGAACAAATTAAATCCGCTAATAGAATTTTTTTAGTGGGAGCGGGTAGATCATTATTGGTGATGAAAGCTTTTGCTATGAGGTTAATGCACCTAGGATTTGAGGTGTTTGTTGTTGGTGATGTTACAACACCGTCTTTTAAATTAGGTGATCTTCTCATAGTTGCTAGTGCTTCAGGTGAAACCAAATCCTTATTGATGATTATTGATAAAGTTGATAAATTACATGGGCTATCAACTATTTTTACTACTAGTAAGGATTCTAGTATATCCAAAATTGCTACGAATGTAGTGACAATACCAGCATATACAGACAAATTAATTTCAAGTCAAACTAATAAAAAAGGAATATTACCAGGAGGAAGTTTATTTGAGGAAACAGTTTTTCTATTAGCTGATTCTCTAATTGTGGCGTTGGCAAAATATAAAAATATTAATTTAGAAAAGTCCTTTGATAATCATGCAAATTTAGAATAGGTGAGATAATGAAATTACAACTAGCGATAGATAAATTGTCTTTAAAACAGGCATTAATTATTTTAGATGAATTAGTGCCGTATATTGATATCATTGAAATTGGCACGCCGTTTTTGATAGATGCGGGTAGAGAAGCTGTTAAGCAAATTAAAAATAAATTTCCAATGTTAGAAGTGCTTTGTGACGCAAAAATAATGGATGCGGGTGGTTATGAATCTAAACTAGCATTTGATGTAGGTGCTGATTATATAACTGTGTTAGGAATTACAGATAACTTAACAATTAGTGGTTGTGTTAATGAAGCACATAAGCGTGGGAAAAAAGTAGTGGCAGACATGATTTGTGTTAAAAATTTTGAAGAAAGAGTGCCTGAACTTGAAACTTTAGGGGTTGATGTTATTGCTGTCCATACGGGTGCAGACCAGCAACAAGCTGGCAGAACACCGATAGAAGATTTAAATGAATTAAAGAAATATGCCAAAAGTGTTCAAATAGCCGTTGCAGGTGGTATTAACAAACAAACAGTTATTCAATACTTGTCATTTAAACCAGATATTGTAATTATCGGAAGTGGTATTCTTGATGCTCATTCTCCGTTAAATGAGGCCAAAGCTATTGCGAAGCAAATCAATAGCAACTAGTCAATCAATATAAAAAAGTGCTCCAAACATGATAACATCAATGCTTGGAGCACTTTTTATGTGATGATAATAGAACAAGTTAAAGTTTTTCATTAGAAAGAAGGGGGGGATGCCTATGAATATGCTGGATGGTCATCAAAATCTAATGAAAGGAGGATTAGTCATAAATATCTGTTTATAATGCAATATCTTTAATAATATTATTTTGGAGTTTCTTTTCAACCACACGTAGTAAGAGAGCCTATCTCTTTGACGAGTTAGGCAGTGTTAAAATATATTTTTAAACTAGTCATCATTGAAGTAACCTATGTCTCGTGTTGGTAGCGAGGAGGTTATTTGTTGATTTAGGTAGTTTTATAAAGGCTATTGCGGCATTACAATGGATCAGATGATGCTGATAAAGCCAAATTAGATCTTCTGTCAGAAAAGGCGAGCGTTCCAAACCACTAATTTTTCTATACCAACTAATCAATTGTTCGGTTTAATTAGTCCAAATGTGAATAAAAAATGTTAGGAAATGTTATAATTTAGCTGATTGTTATCATGTTGATTAGTTTTGAAAATATTCCAAATTACATCATTTAATTTGAAATTTAAATTTAAAAAAATATTATCTATTTGTTTGCCACCATTTTATTAACGAAATAAAGGAGAAATAAAAATGAAAATAGCAATTATTGAGGATGATTTAGTGATTGCTCACATAATAAAAAAAGAGTTAATGGCTCAAAATTATGAAGTTGTGCTACCAGATGATTTTTCAAATATTGTTTTATTTCTACAGCAAACTAACCCACAATTAGTTTTATTAGACATTAAGCTACCTGGTAATAATGGCTATTATTGGTGTGAAAAAATACGGGAATGGTCAGAGGTGCCAATTATTTTTATTTCTTCAATTAACGAAAAATTTAATAAATTGATGGCTATACAGATGGGTGGCGATGATTTTATTAGTAAACCTATTGATTTGCAGTTAACCATTTCAAAAATTCAAGCCTTATTAAGAAGAACCTACGAATTTGATACACCTATGAAAACAATCAAGGATTATAGGGATGTTTCCTTAAATGTTGGTAAGGCTATGATAACATACCAACAAAAATCTATTAGTTTAACCCATACGGAACTACAGATTATGACATATCTCTTTGACAAAAAAGGTAATTATGCTGCACGTAATGATATTCTAGATTTTTGTTGGCAAAATAATCAGTTTATTGATGATAATACACTAACTGTCAATGTTACTCGGATACGGAAAAAATTAAAAACAATTGGGTTGGAAAATTTGATAAAAACAAAAAAGAATTTAGGTTATTGTTTAATATGAGGTATCGTATGGGGAAAAATTTTTTGAAATCGGCTAGTATTGTGACCTGTTTGCTTGGAATACCTTTGGGGATATTCGCTTTATTATTCTATTTATTCAATTTAGATTGGTCCATTTTTCGTGCAGGTTTTTTAT
The DNA here is from genome assembly GCF_058505625.1 of Weissella sp. ESL1156. Lineage (NCBI taxonomy): Bacteria > Bacillati > Bacillota > Bacilli > Lactobacillales > Lactobacillaceae > Weissella > Weissella sp. ESL1156. The sequence continues at coordinate 402,825 of NZ_CP196372.1, forward strand.
TTGTTCTTTTAATATACATTGTTGCTTTGGCATATTTATCTTTTCATACAGTACATACGGATAACCTAAACCAACAAATTACTCTTTTACAAGAACAACTTGAAGATTTAAAGAAATCAACAATGCAACAATCACAGAATCAAGAAGATTATTTTTTGATGTGGGTACACCAAATTAAATCTCCAGTGACAGCAAGTGAATTATTATTATCGCAAATGCATAAAGATAAAATGACCATACATTTACAAGAAGAAATATTAAAAATTGATCATTATACCAATATGGTTTTAAATTATTTGAAAATCACTAATCCTGATACAGATATGTTATTTGATCATATTTCAATTGATCAATTGATACAACCGTTGTTGAGGAAATATCGTCTTGAATTTATACATTATCATATTACTTTACATTATCAAAAATCAACAGCAATAGTACTAACTGAAGCAAACTTAACGTCATTGATGATTGAACAATTATTAACAAATGCGATTAAGTATGCTCATAACAAGGATATTTGGATAACATATCAAGAACCAAGCAATCAACTGATAATTAAAGACTCAGGTATTGGCATAGAAGCATCAGATTTGCCAAGGATTTTTGACAAAGGATATATGGGACTTAATGGGCAACTTAATGAACAATCAAGTGGTATTGGTTTATTTCTAGTTAAAAAAATTTCCGAACGTTTATCGCAGCCTATTGTCGTTAAATCTGTTAGGGGAAAGGGAACATGTTTTAAACTGACTTTACATTAAGTTATAACTTACAATACTGACATATAAATTAAATTTTGTAAGCTTAGATAAAGGCAATGTGCTAGCAAATTCAGTATGCTTAATCCATAAACTTGAAAGGGAAGTGAGAATAATGCTACTGGATATTAAAAATGTTAAAAAAATTTATCAGAACAAAGGTGTTCGTGTGGAGGCACTTCATAAAGTGACCTTTGGTGTAGACAAAGGTGAATTTGTTGCGATTATGGGAGAATCTGGGTCGGGTAAAACAACATTATTAAATATGATTGCGACTTTTGACATTCCTAGTGAAGGACAAATTAACCTAGATGGTCGTGATTTAACAAAAATAAAATCAAAAGACTTAGCTAAGTTTCGACGTGATGAACTTGGTTTCGTTTTTCAAGATTTTAATGTTTTAAATACGTTTAGCAACAAAGATAATATTTTATTACCACAAGTTTTATCAAATCAAAAACCTAAAGATATGATAAGTCGCGTTAATAACTTGGCTAGTACGTTGAATATTCAAACAATATTAGAGAAATATCCATATGAAATTTCTGGTGGTCAAAAACAAAGAGTGGCAATAGCTCGTGCATTGATAAATCAACCTAAAATACTATTAGCTGACGAGCCAACTGGTGCACTTGATTCAAAATCATCTAATCAAATTTTGAAGTTGTTTAAAAAATTAAATGAAATGCGTCATACCATTTTAATGGTGACACATTCTGCTCAGGCTGCCGCAGCAGCAAGCAGGGTACTTTTTATAAAAGATGGTATTGTTTTTCATGAGATTTATAAAGGAACGAATAATGATTTAGATTTTCAAGATAAAATTGCATCAAGCTTATCAATGATGAGTAGACTGGAGGATAATGATGAAATATAGCATTCTAAGTCGCTTATCTTTTAAAAGTATTTTAAATTGGAAAAATATTTATGTGCCGTATATTTTGGCAGTTGGTTTTCTGTTTTCGTTAGAATATATTTTACTATCATTAATAAAAAATGATTATGTACGAAACAATGGTGATTATTTATTAAATTTGTTAAGCATGACATTATTTTTTATTACTATACTGAATATTATCATTGCATTATATGGTAGTCGGTTCGTAAGTAAAGTTCGACGGCAGGAATTTGGCTTATATACTATCTTGGGACTAGAAAATAAACATATTAGATATATGTTTTTTATTGAATATTTCTCTTGTTGGCTAGTTACTAGTTTAATCAGTATTTCTTTTGGATTTTGCCTAGGAAAGTTTTTATTTATTATTCTTAATAGAATGATGCATGATACTGGGGCAACCTTTATGAATTATTCATTTGACCTTGCTACAGCCGTTGGAACATCTGGTATTTTATTAGTAATTTTCATCATGATTTTTCTTTTAGATAACTATAGGCTAGTTAAATATCAACCAACTGAATTATTATCATTAGCAAAGTCTGGGGAACGTGAACCTAAAATTCGGCCAGTGATGACATTGTTGGGTATCATTACTCTGATATTAGGCTACTATATTGCTGTAACATCAGAAGGTGTTATACAATCAATTATTAAAATTTTCATCGCTATTTTGTTAGTGGTTATAGGAACTTATTGCTTATTTACTACTGGATCAATTGCCTTATTAAAAATGTTGAAGAAAAGGGATGGTTATTATTACAAGGCTCATCATTTTTTGAACATTTCGGGTATGCTGTATCGTATGAAGTCAAATGCGGTTAGTTTGGCAACAATTGCAATATTATGTTCTGGCATTATATTGACATTAAGTGCAACGGTTACTTTATATTTTGGTATGCAATCACAAATTAATAGTGTCATGCCACGCCAATACGAATTAGCACCCAGTAAACTTGATAACGAGAGCCATCGACAAACTGTGCAAAGTTTGAACACAGGGTTAAAGCAAATTAAACAGACTAAAAAAGTTACGCATAGTTTTTTGTTGACGCAATTAAATGTACCTGCCTCACTAACTAAAAATCATGAAATTATTAATTTGAAGAAAAGTCCAACGACGGATAATGGTAGACCTATTTATATACTAGTACAAACAGTTACTGACTTTAATAAACTTGTAAATAAACATTACAAATTAAATGATAAAACTGTAATGATTGGCTCAAATCTTATTGATGTGTCTGATTATCAACACATAAAATTTGCTGATAAACGATATCAAGTGAAACAGGTCAATACATCATCATTGACGGGAAATTATGGTATTGAAGTTATTAGTATTATTGTGCCAAATAAACAAGCTTTGTTAAAAGCACAAAATCAATATCAAGTCTATGATCAAGAATCAAATAAAATGGTTAAAAAGCCGTTAGATAGTAATTTATATTTTGACTTAGCTAATGGGCAAAAGGTAACTAATCATGAAATAAAAGAATTTCAAATAAATCATAGTCAAATTATTACAACAAAATATTCTGTACAACAGGAAGAGTACCATTTATATGGTGGTTTGTTGTTCATAGGCATGTTGGTTAGTTTAGTATTATTTATCATTACCGTATTGATGATATATTTCAAACAAATTAGTGAAGGCTATTCGGACAGGAATAATTATCAAATTATGCAACAAGTAGGAATACCTGATCAATTAATTAGAAGAACAATTCACTCACAAATTATTTGGCTGTTCGGTTTGCCACTAGTTGTTGGGTTGATTCATGTATTATTTGCAACAAATATAATGAGTCAACTGATGGGAATGGTTGGCATTACAAATATGCATCTTTATTTCGTCAGTTACTTCATCGTTGGGATAATGTTCACTATATTGTATTTGATTATTTATTGGATGACATCTTCAAAATACTATCATTTAGTGAAGTAATTAGTTAATGATAAATTTCAATTAAAGATTGCTAACAAAGATTGCTAACTTAGATACTAATTTAACGCTATCATTCTGACAACAAGAGCGATAGCGTTTTTTAGATGGCCTTACACTTTTGTAAGTGGTATTTTATCATGCTTTGTTTTACGCTTAAATTAAGAAAATGACATAAATCAGTTTTGGGTGGGGGTAGTATTGTGTCAGAAAATGAAAATTTTATATTAGAAACTAAAAATTTAACTAAAAGCTATGGTGAACAAACCAGTGTGGACAATTTAAATATTCACTTAAGGAAGGGTAGAATTTACGGATTATTGGGAAAAAATGGTGCTGGTAAAAGTACAACAATGAAAATTATTTTAGGTTTAGTAAAGGTCAGTGCCGGCTCAGTGAACTTTTTTTCACAGAATATGCAGGCAGTTTCAAAAAAGAAGCCATAAACGTTTATTCTAAAATTGGTAACACCATTGAATCACCAGGATTTTATCCAAATCTAACTGGTACGGAAAATTTGCGAATATTTGCACGACTCCGAGGAACTTCTGAACGAACAATAGCTGAGGTCTTAAAACAATTGTCATTGCCATATAAAGACAAAAAATTGTTTTCAGAGTACTCGTTAGGTATGAAGCAATGATTAGCGATTGCTAACGCCTTATTGAATAAACCAGAACTGTTAATTTTCGATGAACCGACAAATGGATTAGATCCAGATGGGATAATCGAAATTCGAAATTTATTATTGCATCTGAGCCATGATGAACAGATAACTATCTTAATTCAAGTCATATATTGTCTGAAATACAACTTATTGCAGACGATATTGGTATTATTTCCGATGGCAAATTATTAGTTGAGTCGCTCTTGAATCAATTGCTCTTGAATCAATTAATGAATAAAAACAGTGAAACATTCATTCTTGAATTATCAGATGCAACAAAAGCAGTTGATTTGATAAAACGTAAATTTTCACTGCAAAACATTTTAATTGAAAAAGATGTGTTGAAAATTAACGCAAAGGTCACCCACCCAGAAAAAATAATTGCATTGTTAGTGCAATATGGCATTGATGTACGGGCGGCTTATAGACAGAATGGTAATCTAGAAAGTTATTTTGAATCACTCACTAGGGGGTGACAAAAATGATTAGTTTAGTTATGAGTGAAATGGCAAAGTTAAAGCGTAATCATATCGTGATGTTTACGCTTGTAGCAGCGTTTATTTTTCCAGTATTATTATCAATTTTGGCAAGTCACACAGGTAGGTCATTTGAAAAGCTTAGAATGTTTATTTTCATTTTTAGTAGTCTGGTTTTGGCAACGCTAATTTTTGAAGAACGTGATAACCAAATTTTGAAAGGAGATTAACTAGATGAAGTTGGCTTATAATGAAACGGGTGATGATTTAGCATAAACATTGCTGAACATGCAGTTGAGTGAGTTAAAAACACTGCGTTTATGCACAACAAAGCCGTAGATAAAGAAGTCACCGATAGTTATTACGAAAATCTAACGTAGAATGTGCCGTACATACGTGCGTGCCAAATAATATTTTCCCAAAGGCACGCGTTTTAGTGATATTATTGGTCAACAGCGCTTGGGGGGCGCGTGGATCAGGTGGTTTTAATGAAATCAATAGTAAGACGTTAACACATCAGCTAATAAACAACAGAAATCACCAGAATATTTGTTTAAACATGCAACTAAACATTTAAGACAACTAAGACAACGAGAACAACGTACGAGTCCAATGTGGCTGCTAGCTAGAACGTGGCTAAAACAGCAATAAGGATTAATTAATCTTATTAGGTAGGTTTAAATACCACCTGATTATTGTGTTTAAAAATGGATTAAAAAGCTCATTAACTCATTAAAGAGAAAAAGTACAAATAAAGGCTCAAAAAATGTTGCAAAACGACTTTTGTTAGAAAAATGTAAAAAAATGCCAGTAAAACTGGTGTGATAACGGTACAGTACATAGAAAAGATGTAAAATAAATCATCACTTCGTCAAATACTTGACAGTGCCTTTTCTTATTTAACTTTCGATAATATATATTATGTAAACTAATATAAATAAAAATATTAACATCAATAATAAGACATCAAAATGCTAAGCAAGTTATGCCCCCTCCTTTTACTGCTTGACTACCCATTTTTAATGTATTTCGTTTTTAAAAGGTATTCGTATGATCATTACTAGCATGACAATGACTGCAATTAACAAATATATAGGTAAAATTGACATTGATACATATTAACCCAAATAATGGCGGCATTAATGTTGTCCCTAAGTAACTGATGGCCATTTGAAAACCCATAATACTTTGCGATTTGCTGCGACCAAAGTTTGTTGGCGTGGCATGTATTTTAATGATGGAAAAATTGGTGCACAACCAAAGCCAATTAATACCAAACTTAAAAAAGCACAATATTTATTTGGTATGAAAAGTATAATTATACCGAATAAAGGCAAATAACAACCCAATTTTATCAATTTTTGATCGGATAATTTATTAGAAATAACGCCACTTATCAATCGCCCAAGTGTAATACCAATATAAAATAATGAAGCTAAAGTTGCCGCTATGTCGAGGCTGGCACCACGACTATTCACAAAAAATGAACTCGCCCATAAGCCACTGGTTTGTTCTATAGTCGCGTAAGCAAAAAAAGTGATTAATGCTGGCATAACGCCAGCTGTCTTCCAAATAGGTATTTGGTCAGAATCAGCTAAGCTTGCCAGTTCATCGATGATCGCAGTTTGATCATCATTTGATACGATATTAGTTTGCCAACGTGGTACGCTGATTAATAAAATGAACATTAAAAACCTAAATGCCAATTGTTTTGATTTGTTAGTGTGAACCCCATAATATAAGGGCTAATTGAAGCTCCAATTCCCCCAAATGCGTGTAACCAATTCATGTGACGGGTGGCATAGTGAACGGCAACGTAATTATTTAACGCTGCATCCACTGCTCCCTCTCCTAAACCATATGGTACAGCCTAGAGACAGATTGTTAAGAATGAATTTGTAGAAGAAAAGCCAAGTAAAGCAACTGCAGTTAACAATACGCTGATTACGGTAATCAAACCGGTGGATAAACTGGAAATAATTGTTCCCACTGCAATTGTCATTGTAATAATTCCGGCATAAGACGTGGGTACGTTTAAATAATTATGCATCAATGGCCAAGCTGAGCCAATTAAGGAATCCGGTAATCCCAAGCTAATAAAAGCAATATAAATCAAAGTTAGTAAACCAGCGTACATAAATCCCCCCTCACATGCCAAATAATTAAAAATGAATATTTATTTTTAATTATTTAGTGGTCTGATAATGATCTGACACTGTCACGTTCAATTAATTTTGTTGGTACATATATGATTTGTGATTGTTCTATATTGGCTGATTTATTTGAGTTATTAGCCGGCTTATCGGAATCTAAGAAAAATTTCATGGCAACACGACCAATTTCCTGGAAATTTTGTTGAATAGTGGTTAACTTTGGGCGATTAATTTTGGTTTGTTCTAGTCCATCTATAGTAACTATTGATAGATCTTCGGGTACTTTTTTACCATTATCCAACATAGCGTTTGTGATTCCTGGACCAATCATATCAGCAGTGCCAATTGCTGCTGTGAAAGGTAAATTATTAATATTGAATCCCTTTGTCACGCTATTATAACCTGTTTCATATGAATGATCATTACCATAAAAAAAGATATTATCAGTTGTTAAATGATGCTGCTTCATAGATTTAATAAAATTAGATCGACGTACACTTGAAATATTAGTTGTTAATTTTGTGTCACCAATTAAAGCAATATTATGATGTCCCTTTTCAATGAGGTACGAAACTAATGTATCCATCATTTGAAATTCATTTGAAGTAACAGCTGAGACTTTGTCGTCCAATATGGTAGTTAACGAAATAACCATAATCTGCTCTTCCAATAATTTTTTAATCATCCATGACGGAATATCCAGTGATAATAGAAATACCGCCCCTACCTGCCTTGATAGTAATGTTTTAAAAACTTGATATTGATGATCTTCATCCTCATCAAGGTAACTAACTAATAGCTCATAACCCGAAGAAATGGTTTCTTCATATAAACCTTTGATAACCACATCAGCAAAGTTCGTGTGTATTAATGGTACAACAACACCAACTGCTCGGCTTTTTTTGCTAGATAGATCTGCTGCGTTTTGATTTTTATAATAACCCATTTCTTGTGCTAATTTTCTGACTCTTGCTGCTGTTACTTCACTGTACCGACCTCTATTTGTCAGGATACGTGAAACTGACGCAACAGACAAATTAGCCGCTGTTGCAACATCTTTTAAGGTGACTTTCATGAGTGACTCCTATTCCTTCAGTTGGTATTATTATACACTGACTTTCTTGTAACATTATATAAATTATTTCGTTTATTTGGATATGTAAACTGTAGCTAAATTTGACTGCTTTTATAAATATTACTTGACACACAAAATGGAAACGCTTACAATATATTGCGTAAACGTTTGTACAACGTTTAGAGGGTTTTAGTTTTTATTTATATACAAGGAGATTTTCTAATGGATAATCAAACAGACGGTGTCACAACAACACCGGTTAAACATCGGTTACCTGATTTGACAAAAGTTCAAATGTTTATGATGACATTTGGCTACTTTGGAACTCAGATTGCCTTTTCAATGCAGACTGGAAGTATGGGTCGTATCTTTCAAACAATTGGTGCAGATCCAAATAATTTAGGGTTCTTCTTCGTTCTACCGCCTTTGGCAGGAATGATTATGCAACCATTAGTCGGTTTTTTCTCTGATAAAACATGGATACCAAAACTTGGCCGACGGATGCCATATCTAATTGGTGGTTCGGTAGTGTCATTTATCGTTATGTTACTATTACCTAACGCTGGTTCATTAGGCTTTGGATTTGGTTCAGCCGCTGCGTTATGGTTTGGTGCAGTAACCGTCCTATTTATGGATTTGGCATCAAACGTTTCGCAACAACCATTCAAGATGATTATTCCTGATATGGCTAATGAAAAACAATCAAATTCATTATGGTCAATGCAAAATGTTTGGGGTAGCTTAGGAAGCCTAGTGGCCTTTGTTTTTCCATTCATCTTGACAGCTGCAGGCGTTGCAAATACGGCACCTCGTGGTGAAGTACCTATGTCTGTTAAAATCTCATTCTATGCATCAGCAATTATTTTAGCATTATCAGCATTATTTACCATTTTGAACGTTAAAGAATATACGCCAGAGGAAATGGCAAAATATCACAATATTTCTAAAGAAGAACAAGCAGAAAAAGCTTCTATTATGAATGTGTTAAGAAGTGTACCAAAGGTATTTTGGCTACTTGGTATTGTAGAATTCTTTGTTTGGTTTGCTATTCCATACATGTGGACTTATTCTACTGGTGCTTTAGCAGAAAATATTTGGCATGTCACTGATCCATCGACAGCTGGTTATCAAGAAGCTGGAAATTGGTTTGGAATTGTTCAAGCAGTGTATTCAGTCGTTTCCATTATCGTTGGTCTCTTCTTTGCACGCTTAACTAAGAAAACTCGTCGCCCAGCCTATACTGTCAGCATGATCCTTGGTGGTATTGGTTTCTTAATGATTGCTTTTGGTACGACAAAGCTATCATCTATCATTGCGTTTGCTCTATTTGGAGTAGCTTGGATTGCATTAATTACAATTCCATTTACAATTTTGACTAACGCCTTGGATGGTAAGCATGATGGTATTGTATTAGGATTGTTTAACTGCTTTATTTGTATTCCGCAAATTGTGGCATCTTCAATTAGTTTCCTAATTCTACCTGCTTTGGGTGGCTCGATGGCTCACATGTTTATCATTGCCGCAATTGCTTTCTTTATTGCTGGTTTTGCAATTTGGATGGTTCGCGACGAAATTTAGATTAGACAAAATACTTTATTAATTTACATAACAATCGGAGGTTATTATGACACAAGAAGATATTAAATGGTGGCAAAAAGCAGTTGTTTACCAAATCTACCCTCGTTCATTCCAAGATTCAGATAACGATGGTATTGGAGATTTGAAAGGTATTGAGCAACATTTGGACTATGTTAAGAAATTAGGCGCAGATGTGATTTGGTTGAATCCTGTTTACAATTCTCCTAATAAGGACAATGGCTATGATATTTCTGATTATCAGAGTATTAATCCAGAGTTTGGTGATATGGCAGAATTTGATCATTTATTAGCAGCCGCACATGATCGTGGTTTAAAGATTGTGATGGATTTGGTTGTTAATCATTCTTCTGATCAACATAAATGGTTTATTGAAAGTCGCTCATCAAAAGATAATGATAAGCGTGATTTCTATATTTGGAGAGATCCTGTTGATGGTCATGAGCCAAATAATTGGGGTTCATTCTTCTCTGGTCCAGCTTGGAAATATGATGAAAAAACGGGTCAGTATTACCTACACCTTTTTGCTGAAGGACAACCTGATCTTAACTGGGAAAATCCTAAGATGCGCAATGCCATCTGGGACATGATGAACTGGTGGGTTGATAAGGGAATTGATGGATTCCGAATGGATGTTATTTCATTGATTTCTAAGCCAGATGGTTTACCTGATGGTAAGGTGCCCGATGGTGATATCTATGGTAATTCAAATCGTGCAGTTGCTAATGGCCCTCGTGTTCACGAATACTTACAAGAAATGCGTGATAAGGTCTTGAATAATGCTGACATGATGACTGTTGGTGAAGCATCTGGTGTTGATATTGAGAATGCTAAAGAATATGCATCAAATGATGGCAAAGAATTAAACATGGTATTCCAATTTGAACATGTTGAATTAGATGGTAATCCTGATGCTGCTTTGGGTAAGTGGTATGATCAACGCGTCTCTCTACCAAAGTTGAAAGAAAACTTAAGCAAGTGGCAATATGAACTTGATGGTAAAGCATGGAATTCACTATATTGGAATAACCATGATCAACCACGTGCAGTCAGTCGTTACGGTAGTGATAAACCAGAATACCGTGTTGTATCTGCCAAAATGGTTGGTACCCTTCTTCACTTCATGCAAGGAACACCTTATATTTATCAGGGTGAAGAAATTGGTATGACGAATGCGTATAATTTAGGTTGGGATGATTTCAATGACATTGAGATTTTGAATGCGCGTGAGTATTTGGTTAATAAAGATCATTTAATTGATGATGATACAATGTTGCGTTACGTGCATTATAAGGGACGTGATAACGCACGTACTCCTATGCAGTGGACTGCTGGTAAAAATGCTGGTTTTACTGATGGGACACCATGGTTAAAGATGAATGACAATTTTGATAAGATTAATGTTGAAGAAGCACTAGCTGATAAAGATTCGGTATTTTATTACTATCAAGAGTTAATTAAATTACGTCATGAGTTACCTATCATTACAACTGGTCATTATCAGTTGTTGGATCCAAAAGATGCTGAAGTGTACTCGTATAAGCGGATTGGTGATGATGAAGAATTGTTAGTCATTAATAACTTTACTGAGTCAGAACAATCACGTGACTATGATGTGCCGGCTAATGCGGAAGTATTAATTAGTAATTATACGGACGATCGTGGAACAACATTACGCCCATTTGAAGCAAAAGTTTATCGTTATACGAAATAATAATTTTTATAAGTAAAAGGACCAACACCAATTCATAATTGATGTGGTCCTTTTTTTCTATTTTACTTCATTGGCATATACATCCAAGCAGCAAGTAAGTACAAAATAATGATATGGGCTGGGTAGAAGATGTAGAAGAAATACTTCATACCCCGTCCTTTAGCACCACTGTATAAAGCAATTGGAATAATGGCAAAAATCATCATCCATTGTGTTGAACCAAAAATACCGTAGATACATGCAACAACAGCAATACTTAAAATTTGTGCCCAACGTATATTACGGAAAATATATAATACTGGTATTAGCAAAACCATAATATTGTTTTCGGCAAGCAAAATTGCTGGGTCGATTGCTAATAGGATCTGCATAAATATTTTTTGCCCAGAGCCAATTGCTCCTCCCGAAGATAGCACTGGCATGACGATGATTGATAACAAGAAAGGTAATAGAAATAACAGAACACCTAAAGTAATATGCTTACCTGCCTGCCCTTCACGCACTTTCTCAAATTGATCAATACCAGCCATAAAGATGGTTCCAATAAACAGATCACGGAAAATGTTATTAATTAATTGCACTTGTTCAAAGCCAACGATTTGTTGGGTCAAGTTCATTAAAAGAGCCATGACGACCATACTGATGTATAAACGTAGCATATAGCTCTTTTTACTGTGGGTATGTGCGAAACCAACAACAGCCGTAAAAAAGAACAGTGTGGCAACAGGACGCCCAAACCAGTCCAACCAATTAGGTGCACCTAGTGGAGCAAAAGTTTGATGAAAATGGTCAATAACCATTAATACTAAACCAATTACCTTAATATCAAAAGTGGTTAATTGTAAAAATTTATTTTTTTGAATTTGAGTAGTCATCCAATTAACGTCTCCTGTTTCATTTATCGTAAAATCATTTTTCTACAAATGATATTATACACAAAATAATATAAAAAAAGCTACTATTTTTTGGCCAAAATGATAACTGAAAATTTTACGTGCATAAAATTATTAGTCACAACGGGTTTCTGACAATATAAAAAAGGTTAGTTCGTTTGAACTAACCTGCCGACAATAATATTTTATTTGTGATAAACTGGTTTCTTAATGAAAATCCAAATAAGTAATGAGACAATCAACATTACCATATAAATATTGAAGACAACCGATAGATTACCACCAGCTAATGACAAGATAATGGCTCCTGCTAAACTTCCAAACCCAAATCCTTGATAAATCAATGAATAATTCTGGCTATGATTCTTTAGACCAAAGTAGTCGCCCACCCGCCCACCATTGTTGGGTATACTGTAATCGTACCACCGAAGAAGAAGCCTACCGCCATCATTGCGGTATAGAATACAGGTACACTTAGATGAGAACTAAATGCTAATATTGCAACGGCAATAAAGGTTACCGTGTAAGATAAGATAAACATAGGTTTACGTCCAAATTTATCAGATAATGAGCCAATTAAGTGCATTAGCAATAGCAACTAAAGCAACGACGTTCGTTGCTTGGGCAATGTCCAATCCAGCTAAATTAGTCCCTAAGTTGGATGCAATCCCAGTTAGATAGACTGACAATGAAATCGTTAATAATGCAATAAATAACAAGTAAGCTTGAGGCTGACGTAACATTTCACTTGTTGTAAATTCATGATGCATACCATCATCCACAGTAGTAGCCTCTTTTACTTCAGGGGCATCATGGATAAACATCGCACCGCCGACAATAAGGATCATTGATAAAAATCCCCAACCCATTAAAGCATATGGAAGATTATGAACAATATTATTACCTAAAATAGCGGAATCAATATATTTAAAAACAAATGAACCTAAACCATAAAAAGCAACAGAAATACCGGAAATTAACCCAGTTTTTTCAGGAAACCACTTAATGGCATTTGAAAGAGTTACCATATAAGCGATACCATCAGCTGCCCCAAGCATAACACCTGCTGAAATATAATATAACCATAATTGGTTAGATGAATGAACACGTGAAGCAATAAAGACCGAAACACCAAATAAAATGCCAGTAGTTATCGTCACTTCACGCACACCAAACTTTTTAACTAAACTACCAACAAAGATTGTTGATAATGATAAGGCTAAAGCGCCAATTGAAAAAATCAATGAAATAGATCCCAAATGAGGCTGTACAGATGCTGTTTTACCAGTGGATGGATCAATGACTAATTGATGAAACATCTTCAAAATGGGTGTATTAAAAATACTCCATGCGTAAAAGTTCCCACACCTAATTGCACAAGAGCAGTACATTGCAAACGGTTTTGAAAACGCTTGCAAAAATAAATATAGTCCTATTTGCGGGATTTGTCTATAAAAACAATTTTAAAAAATGATTTCACGTTGATTTATAATTTCATATACAATACAAAAAGTGCATTAACGCGATTTGAATTTTTGATAATATTTCAAAAAAGTCACTAATCTAACTATTTCAGATTAGTGACTCTCAAGTTTAAATAAATTAACCTTCTAGTTTATGACTTAACTTCTGTAACTTTGTTTCAATCGTGTTTGTGTGTCCAGGACGAATATCTGCATTCAATGAAACATAGGCACGGATTCCCTGATCTGTTAGTGTTTGAATTGCTTTTTGCACTGTTCCCATAACGTCAGACCACTCCCCCTCAATTTCGGTTCCCATGGCTGTTGTTTTGTATGTTAGACCAGATTCTTCAATGACCCCAATAATGTCGTTAACGTAACTACTTAACTCATCTCCTACACCAAATGGTGCAATTGCAACTGAAATTAATGTGTTCATTTATTTGTCCTCCTCTTATTTATAGACACTTATAGTATATCATTCAATAATGATTAATGTTTCGCTGCCTGTTCCCAAAAAGATAATTCATATTGATAAGATGTTAAATACGTCTCTAAATAGGTTTGTTGTTGTTTTGTTGATAACGTCTGCCAATTTGGGACTTGTTGGTCAATAACTTGCCAACTCCAGTGCGTGAATGCAGTATAGTCAGGACTAGTATAATAAGATAACCAAGGTAAATACGTATTATTTTTTGTCGTGTTGATGAATTGTTGACCAATCAAATGATAAGACTCTGTACAAGGTAATAGCGCCAACATTGCATTTGTTGCATCACCACGTTTAATGGCTTGTTCCATATGATCGAGATATGCTAAGTTATGTACATCAGGTAGAATATCCAAACTTGCTGGACTAGCTAACAAGGCTTCATGAGCTAATTCTTCATCCGATGACTGTGGTTGAGCCGCCTGTTGTGATACGGTTAGTTTTTTTGTTGCTAAATCAAATAATTGTCCAAAATAATTTGTGTAATAGGTATCTTGGGCAACATAATAATCTCTTTGAGTTTGTGGCAAATTATCTGAAGCGATTCCCTGTACAAATGATGTTTGATAAATATTTTTTCGAATATCACTTGATTGTTCCAATAAATAATTATGAAAAATCATTTCTTTTCCTCCATTTGAACATCTACCCAATGATTTAAGGGACCATGTCCATGACCAACATTGATTGTCTGGCGAATGGCTTCATAAGTAAATTGCTTTGCTTTTGGCATAATATCCTTTAATGCGTACCCTTTAGCTAAGTTGGCAGTAATAAAGGCAGACAGTGTGTCTCCGGTTCCATGAGTTCGATTTGTTTTAATTCCTGGCATTGTTAACCATTCTGACGTACCATCAGCATATAGTATATAATCGACATATTCATTTTGTGAATTTGGGCGATGACCGCCCTTAATCAAGACATTTTGTGCACCCATTTTTTGTAATTTAATTGCCGCTTCTATGACATCATTATCAGTGACTAAAGTTTTTTTGACTAGGACTTCTGCTTCCGGTAAGTTAGGCGTAATTAGGAATGCAAGGGGTATTAATTCAGCTTTTAAAGTGTCAATGGCTTCATCACTCAATAAATGTGCGCCCCCTTTTGCAACCATAACTGGATCAACAACTAATTTACCAAAATTGTTTTTTTGCCAACCTTGAGCAACTGCATGGACACGATTAGCATCTAGTAAAGCGCCCGTTTTAGCGGCTTTAATATCTAAGTCATCCGCAATGCTTTTAAATTCTTCTAAAATAAACGTTGATGGAATTGTATACTGCCCTTGAACGCCATACGTATTTTGCGCAGTTAAACCAACAACAATTGTTGCAGCATAAACTTGTTGATTATGGAATGTTTTTAAATCAGCATTAATGCCTGCCCCTCCACTGGCATCTGTTGTCGCAATTGTAATGACCTGTGGTACTTCTATCATGATTCCTCCCAAATATGTGGTAACTAAAAAGCACAAATAATCAGGAAATCCTGGTTATTTGTGCTTGAAAATGCAAGTTTACCATTACTTTCCTTCGTTAGTCTTAACTAAACAGGTTCAAAGGGTCTGTTTTAAAAACATCTCAGCATAAAGCTCCCCTAGTAAATTATTTAATTACAACATGATTATTGCACTTAACATAGGACAAGTCAACGCTTTCATTATGCTTTAAACTTTAGATGGCTAATGGCAAAATAGTTTGTTTTATAAGTTATTGGCTAGTGCTAAAATTTCGGTGATTAAAATATTCAGTCCATTCTCATATAAGTCTAAATCAAAAGATTCATTTGCAGCATGAGCCGTTGATGGTTCATTAGTTGGTAAAACACCAAAGCCAACACCATTAGACATTAAACGTCCAAATGATGCTCCGCCGTTAACACCGGCTTCAGGCAATTGTCCAGTTACTGATTGATAAGCATTGGCCAATAATGTCACTAACTTATCCTCTGGATCGACGTAGTGTGGCACAAGTCCAGCCGGATCACGAACAATATTAGTTAACCATGGTTCGTCTTGGATAATTTGATCAATCGTTTGCTGCTCGTCAAAAGCTAATGAATAGCGGAAGTTTAGATTAATATGACCTGTCTCACCACGAACAAAGTCAGTTATGCCAATATTTTGACTTGTTTTACCAAGTTTTGGCTCGGTTTTACCATAACCCGAATGTTCACCATAAGGATCTTGATGTAACTTTTCACCAATAAATGCTAAAAATTTTGCAGCTTGTCCACTAAATGGGTAGTCTTTTAGAAAATTAGCTAAGTATGTCGCAGCATTTTTCCCAGTTTCTGGTCGTGCGGCGTGTGTTGCAATCCCTTGTAACTTTAATATGATGTTATTGTCATGTTCAGTTAGTGAACCAGAAACTTTGTGGCTATCGCAGTATTTTTGAAATGATGGCTTAACTTCAGTCGTTGATAGACCTGTTAGTATTGCTGTTGCAGACCCTGGTAGAACATTTGTTGCTGAACCACTGTGAAATGATAATAATTTTAGCGGTGCATCTGCATCGTTAGTTGCATCAAAATATAGATCTAGTTGACTAATACCTTTCTCACCATAAGAAAGATGAGCAGAGCCATCAGGTGAGAAACCATATTGTAATTGCCCTTCTTCAGCAAAATATTGATGCATATCAGCCCATTCACTTTCTTCATCAGTCCCGATAATAAAACGAATTTGATGCTTTAAAGGTAAATGTGCATCTTGTATTGCTTTAATTGCATAGTAAGTTAGCATAACAGCAGATTTCATATCGTCAGCACCACGTGCATAGATATGATGATCTGCTTTAATGGTTGGTACAAACGGTTCTGTTTCCCATTGATCAATATCATTAACGGGGACAACATCTACGTGTACAATGACGCCAATTGGTTGCTTGTCATTTTCCGGACCGATATAAATATAGCCAGCACGATTGCCAACTGTACCAATTTTTTCAAAGCCATCACGTTGTGCTAACGACATCATAAAATCAAGAGCTGCTTTTGGACCCGGTCCATAAGGTGCAGTCATCGTAGCGTTTGTATCGTCACGCACTGAGGGAATTTTTAATAAGCCAATTAAATCATTTAACCATGCATCTTGGTATATTGTCGTATCTATTTCGTTCATTTATTGCAATCCTCCAAACAAATCTTCATCATGTTGCCATTATATTAACAATAAATGAAATAATATGCAATATTTTTATTTTATTTAGTATAAATAACCAAAAAAGTTGAACTTACTGAATAATAACAGTAGTCCAACTTTTTTTGAGATACATTCATCTCCGTATCTTATATTTTTAATAAATTTTAAACGAGATTATGACTGAAAATAGCTTGGTAAAGAGCAGTTGTTGTTGCATTTGCAAGACGAGTTGGTCGTTTTGCAACAGGAATCTGATTAATTCCGGCAGCCTTCAATGTCTGCTTTGCCCATGCCTTTGTGCCAAATAAAATCATTATATTGCCTCCTTAATCTTTTCTGTATTCTTGTTTTGATGAATAAATATTTCATTCATCTATCTTCACCATAATACAAATAATGATTAGAATGCAAGTCGGATTTTTATTAATCGTTAACTAATAATTACCATTAAAATTGGAATAACGACTAACATTAACAATGTCGTTTGTGTAATACTAATGGATGCAAATTTATAATCAGCTTTAAATTGTAATGCCATAACTGCAGCGTTCGTCATAGCAGGCATAGCGGCCTGAATAATAAATACTTGTTTTAACAATAGTGGCAAATCAAAAGGCATCAAGATAAGTGCCATTGTTAATGGTGCTAAGACAAATCGACTAAGCGATAGAGTGATGGTTTCTTTATTTGGTAGTAAATCTTTTTTAGGCGTTTTAGCAATGGCAAAACCAATAAATACTAAAGCTAATGGCACGTTGGTGTCACCCAATTCTGTTAAATCGGTTACTAAAAATGCAGGTAATTTAACATTTAAAAAGACAAATAGTAATGACACAATTAAGGCAATCATTGGTGGGTTTAAGATACCAGATAGTGTTTGTCGTAAATTAAAATGTTTATTATTATGATTACCATCAATAGAAATCATATAAACACCAATTGTCCAAAAAACTGTGGTATTAGCCATATAGTAAATGAGAATATACGGTAAACTTTTTGTACCAAATAATGCCATGTTTACTGGTAAACCAACGGTGATTGTGTTGGAATTAAATAACAATGATTGAAAAAGGCCTTTATGCTTTGGATCAACGTGAATTAATCGCGCAATAATAAAAGAAAGCGCCAATAAAAGCATCATACTTGCGATTGGAAATAATAAATTTGTTCCCATTGATAAAAGTGTTTTGGGTGTAAAATCTTGCGGAATATGAACGATTAAATAAGCTGGCATCGCTACTTTTGTGATAAAGCCAGATAAAAATTTACTAATCCGACCATCAGAATCATCAAAAACATTTCCTTTTATTAAAACAAATCCAATGGCAACTAAGCCTAAAATCATTAAAACACCAGTAATACTGTGAGATAAGGCATCCATGTAACCCGTTATTCCTTCTTTCTATAAAAAATTAAATAAAAAAGATGACATATTGCCATCTTCATCAATGATATTAATTAAAATTATGACTCTGATTAGCTACCTTTAACGTATCCATTACTAATTCAAGTTCTTCTTCATTTAAGTGATCATGATCAAATATCTCTTGATGATATAAAATGCCTGCGACTGCACCTACTAGAGACATTATCCGGTTAGATTCACCAGGTAATGTTTTTGCTAGCGAAATTGCTTCATTAAAACTTTCACTATTCAATATGACCCATATTGTCGCTTCCAGTGTGTCAACAACATATCCTGAAGTATGTAGTGAATCAATCGACTCACTTTTTAAATCAGGTTTATTTAGTCCTTGGAAAGCTGATAAATATTGTGCGAATATTTGATGTTGAGCATAGTATTCGTAAGAACTGCTGACAGCTTGATCAACTGCTTCAACTAGCGGAATGTTTTGCAAAAGATTGTTCACTAACATTGCGTAGATACCACTTGCAATTAATGATTGGGGATGATTATGAGTTAATCCTGTAATTTGGTGTAGTACCAGCATGGCAGGATCATGTGCCACAAAATCTTCACCATATTTTGCTCTCAAATATAAAACAACAGGTGTAATATGCATCAATGCCCCATTACCATTGTCAGAAATTTCGCGACCACCAGAATTAAATGGGTCATTAGTACGTTCATATTTATTTAAAGCAAAAGTAGTTGTGTCACCAACAGTGGTGGGCTTTTCAGAATGACCAGTATAGGTACCATACTGATACCAACTCAGATAACGTGACATCATGTCAGTTAGATTATAACCATATGACAAACTACTAATTGTTGCTAATGTTAAGGCGGAGTCCCCACTCCATGATGTCTGTTGACCATCGACTTGCCGCCGTGCTATTAAATCACCAGTAACCAAACCTAGCGTACTGTTATTTAGTGGACTATACGGTAAAACCATGTAAAACTCCATCCTTTCAAGAATCTAATTGTAACACTCATGTAAACTGTTGGCAAATTACACTTGAATACATTATAATTATTTGTGAACATTTAAAGGAGTAAATCATGATGGAATCAATACAAGACGAGGAATTTGATATTTTTTCATTAGAATTACTAAGAGATCATTTATTACCAGAATTATTACAAAATGATCTATCTGAGATTACTTATTGGGCTGGTAAATCATTAGCAACGCAATATGGGTTAAAAGGTATTAATGAAATTCAAAACTTTTTTATGTCAGCCGGTTTTGGTTATCTAACACAGATGACACAAAAATCTGCAGAGCAAACATGGCTATTAAATGGTCCTGTTATTGAAAAAAGATTGACTGATAATGTTGATGCAAGTTTCTCGTTAGAAGCTGGCTTTTTGGCACAACAAGTGCAACAACTGGCACAATGTGGTGCAGAAGCACAGTGGACAAGTGATAAAACAACGGTCACATTTACAGTCATGACGGAAGAACCAGTTAACCTACCAAGTTAGATCATCATTAAAAAAAGAGCGTGTCATAAATATTAGGCTGAATTGACTAGTAGTTATGGCATGCTCTTTTTACGATGTATTGGATTATTAATTAAATGAACCTGTAAATTTGTAGATTGGATATCCTTGTGAAGCAAATTTTTGCTCATACTCAGTTTCGACGTTATCAATCATTTTTTCAGTATCTTCGTGTAAATTTAATGAAATACCCGTTGGTTCAAAATGAATGCCAAAATTAGCAAAAGAGCATAATGAATATTCAAATAAACCACGATTATCTGTTTTAAATTCTATTTTCCCACCTTCTGGTAGCACCTCTTGATAACTCTTTAAAAATGATTGATAAGTTAAACGACGAGATTCATGACGATTTTTGGGCCATGGATCTGAGAAATTTAGAAATAACTTACTAATTTCCCCCTTATCAAAGTACGTGTCTACACCTGCACCGTCACCATAAATAAATTTTAAGTTTGGTAATGATGCATCATCTTCTGCTGCTTTTCTACCTGCAACTGCAACTGCAGCTTCTTGTATTTCCATTCCAATAAAATTAATATCGGGATATTTTTTCGCCATGCCAATAATGAATTGCCCTTTGCCAGTGCCAATTTCAATTTGTAATGGTTGTTTCTTGTCAAAAATTTCTTGCCAATGTCCCTTTAATGAGACAGCACGTTCTTGATTAATGACAAGATCAGTATGCTTTTCTAGCCAAGGTTGTGCCCATTTTTTATTTCTTAAACGCACGAGTCTTTCTCCTTTGTGTGTTTTTGTTAATTTTTTGTTTCGTATACCAGAATACCAAAAAGCCCCCAACTACGACAAGACATATTATATTTTGCATTAATAAGTTAATACTTGGATGAGCAATAAATGAAACTAGTATCCAAAAGAGTTCAGTCATAATCAACCAAGGCAATACGGCTTGCTGAAAAGCTCGCACGCGCTCTAAAGAGGTTATTGGATATAAAAAGTTAAAAACAATGTGTTGATGGACATCATTAAGTGGTAACAGTTGTAAGACCAATAAATAGAATAAAATTAATAACAAGATGGTTTGTAACCATCCTGAAGTTAACCAAGCTGCAAAACCGCCAATAATTGTTAACCGTAACCAAAGTTTTAAATATTGTGTTTGTCTAATAAATGCAGTCACAAATAATTTTGTCATGCCATTTTGTTGTTTATCTGGCCAATGATTAATAATCGTATCTGCCCAAGCTTGGCGTTTAACACGGGGTGCAATACCAGGAACATCAACGAAAAGATTGAAGAAGGATAGGACAATAAATTGATGATTGTCTTCTGCCAGCATTAATTGTCGCCAATTGACTAATTTTGATGTCTGTTGGTTTGCAAATTGTTGCTGCATTCTGGCAATGCGGTCTGTTAGCATCATTTTTAAAATCACCAATACAATCGTATATATCATGATTAATAGTAGTGATTTTGTCCATAACCTTAACATCATTGGCCAGAGCAACATGACTAACAAACATTCTATCAGGCCATTGACACATATGCTGTAGATGGTTGCTTGTTTGATTAATTTTCTTAGTACAGATTCATCACCTAATAAAGTCGTTGGATCAGCTGATTTTAAGAAGTTTGTTGGATTTTTGAACAAGAAAAATGTTAGTAAAACAATCATGACTAATAATGATTTTGTTCCCCAATTAACCGGTGCTGTTTGCCAAATAGAACGATATGCCAAGGCTGCTGCTCCCGCTAAAATAAATAAAGCTAAAACAGCATGATCATTGAACACGTATCGTAGATATTTTAGATAGCGTTGCCAGCGCTTAGCCAGTCGTTCTTTGAATAAATGATTTAATTGCATGATTTTTTATCCTTCGTTACCTGCTAATTCTGGCACTAGTTTTGCAAAATCTGCTGCTGGTCCGGTCGCAGCAACTTGTCCATCCTTAAGATAAACAAATTGATCTGCATGTCCAGCAATCGTTTGTAATACATGGGTCGTTAGTAGAAAACTTGTGCCATTTTTTTTGCGTTGGTCAATTAATGACAATAAATCATTTACAGCTATAACATCCAATCCTAAGAATGGTTCGTCAATGATAAACAATTTTGCGTCAGTTATAAATGCCATCACAATCATGACTTTTTGACGCATACCTTTTGAAAAGTGTGTTGGGAACCATGATAACTTATCATCCAATCGAAACATTTTTAAAAGTTTTTCTGCTTGCTGCCAAGCAGCTTTTTCATCAAGATGATAAGCAGCAATTGTTGTTGTTAAGTGTTCTTTTAGAGTAAGTTCTTCATAAACAATGGGTTGTTCTGGAATATAAGCGATCTGTGCTTTATAAGCAACAGGTTGCGCTAGTAGTGTTAAATTATTTAGTGTAATGGTTCCCTGCTTAGGCATTAATAACCCAATGATGTGGTTTATTGTTGTTGATTTTCCAGATCCATTTAAACCAACTAAAGCAGTCAGACTACCAGCAGGTACGCTAAATGACACGTCATTTAATACGGTTAGTTGACCATAGCCACCGGAAAGATGTTGTATTTCTAAACTCATAATGTTTCACCTGTATTTCTAAGTGTTTATTCTATTTTAACAAAAAATAGCCCAATATTTATACCAGACAGAAACTATAATTAACTGTATAATGAAATTAAAGTCAGAGGAGGAAATAAAGATGTCAGATGTATTTGATAAGATTATTGCTGGTGAGATTCCTTCATATAAAGTATATGAAGATGATGATGTGTTAGCTTTTTTGGATTTAACACAAGCAACACCTGGTCACACGTTGGTTGTGCCTAAGCAACACGTTGCAGACATTTATGAATATAGTGATGAATTAGCAGCACGTGTATTGAGCGTCTTGCCTAAGATTGCACGCGCAATTAAGGCAAGTGATAATCGTATTATCGGCTTAAATATCATTAATAATAATGGTGAAGCAGCTGGTCAGTCAGTCTTTCACTCACACTTCCACTTGTTACCCCGTTATGCTGATGATGGATATGAAATTCCCGTACTAGATAATAGTGATAAAATGACTGATGAAATCTATAAGGAACGTGCACAAAAAATTGCCGCACAATTTGAAAAGGATTAATTATGCTTAAAAAAATCAAGATGCGCATCCTAAATTTTAAAAATGCAATTCAATATGAAAAAGACGCAATCAATCATATTAAAATTGCCGTCACTAATATTCAGAATTCATTAAAAGAAATTAACAAATTAATGGATGATTTGCAGAAACAGATTAGTAAGTTAAACTTTAAAAATAAGCCACATCTTGAACGCATAGATGAAGCACAAACACGAATAACAGAGACTTTAGCAGCATTTTCTAAAAAGAAGGATAAGTAGACAAGTTAATTCTGTCACAAAATGAATAAAAATTTACATATTTTTACTGATTTTGATTGCAACAGATTATATGACACTAAGACCGTGAATCTAACCATTTTAATTTGGTAGATTCGCGTTTTTTTAAGTATGTCCAAAAGATTGTAGAATATTACTTTGTCTTCTTATATTAAGAATGATGTATTTATCAATCATTATCCAATTTGATTATTAATTTAAATGAGAGTAAAATTACAAACGTTCGTTTTTACGAATAAATATGCACAGTTTTAAATGTGAAGTGAGGTCTTTTGATGAATCAGAAAGATAGTGCCTCATTTTTTGGTCAACCACGAGGTTTAATGACTTTGTTCTTTACTGAAATGTGGGAGCGCTTTTCATATTATGGTATGCGAGCCATACTATTGTTTTATATGATTTATGCAGCTGATAAGGGTGGCTTAGGTTTCAATGCAGTTACCGGTGCTGCCATTATGTCAATCTATGGTTCGATGGTCTATCTATCTGGTATTATTGGTGGTTATTTGGCAGATCGTATCCTAGGATCTTGGCGTACCGTATTCTACGGCGGTGTGCTAATTATGTTTGGACATATTGCACTATCTATGCCTTTAGGATCGACTGGGTTATTCAGCTCGATATTATTAATTACTCTTGGTACTGGATTATTAAAGCCAAATGTTGCGACAATGGTTGGTAATCTTTACGATAAAGATGATGAACGTCGTGATGCAGGCTTTTCTATTTATGTTTTTGGTATCAATTTAGGATCTTTTGTATCACCGATCTTAGTTGGTTGGTTCCAGGTTAACGTAAATTTCCATGTTGCCTTTTCATTAGCAGCGATTGGTATGTTTATTGGTCTCGTACAATATGTTATTGATGGGCGTAAGCATTTGCAAAATATTTCAAAATCTGCACCTTTCCCATTACAACCAGAAGAAATGAAATCATTAGCTTGGAAATTAATTGTTAGCATTATTGTTATCGTTGGTTTCTTGATGATTTTGCATGCCAAAAATGCGCTAAATATTAATACTATTATTAATTTATTAACGTTTATTGCTATTTTGGTACCAATTCTTTATTTTGTTGTGATGTTGACTTCAAATAAAACAACGAAGTTTGAACGACGTAAGGTTGTTGCGTACATACCATTATTTATTGCAGCAATGTTATTCTGGGTGATTGAGGAGCAAGGATCGGTGGTCCTAGCACTATTCGCATCAAATCAAACAGCACTTCATGGGATACCGGCTTCTTGGTTTCAATCATTGAATCCATTGTTTATCATGTTGTTCACTCCTTTCTTTGTTTGGCTATGGTCAAAGAAACTAAAAGATAAGCAACCAGCAACGGGTGTTAAATTCGCCTTGGGACTTGTGTTTGCAGGTTTGTCATATGTTTGGATGGCATTTCCTGGCATGTTGTTTGGTGTTCATAATCATTTTAACCCACTCTGGTTAGTTGCTTCTTGGGCGTTAGTTGAAATTGGAGAAATGCTTATTTCACCAGTTGGTTTATCAGCTTCCGCAAAGATGGCACCTGTTGCCTTTCAAGCGCAGATGTTAACTGTTTGGAATTTGTCTGATGCAACTGCACAGGCTGCTAACGCACAACTAGTAAAGCTATATGCACCGAATACTGAAATCATGTATTTCCTAATTATTGGTTTTGTGACAATAATCGCTGGTTTCTTGTTATGGGTAGCCACAAAGAAAATTAAAATTTTAAATGATAGCTTAAGTGAAACAAATTAAATAAAAAGACATGTCAGAGTCATGCTGATATGTCTTTTTTTGTATTTATTTACCCATTTGCAATTTTAATTCCATGACTGCATCCCGTAAATTAGCTGCCTCCTCGAAATCAAGACGCTTTGCTGCTGACCGCATTTGATCTTCCAAATTGTTAATCATAGCATTTTGATCATCACGAGCCATATCTTTAAAGGCAACGTCTGTAAAACTACCCTGATTTTTAGGCTGATCATTATCAGCAGTATGACTAATTGAAATAAGGTCACGAATATCCTTTTTAATGGTATGCGGTGTAATATGGTTATCTGTATTATATTGTATTTGAATTTGACGACGCCGTGCTGTTTCATCCATTGCTTCTTGCATTGAAGCTGTGATAGCATCTGCATACATAATAACATGGCCATTTTCATTACGTGCAGCACGACCAATCGTTTGAATTAAGGAACGTGTGTTGCGCAAAAATCCTTCTTTGTCAGCATCAAGAATAGCGATTAAAGAAACCTCGGGCACATCAATACCTTCACGTAAGAGATTAATTCCAACAAGAACATCAAACTTACCTAATCGAAGATCTCGAATAATTTCAGTACGTTCCAATGTCTTTATATCAGAATGGAGATATTTCACCTTAATCCCAACATCTTCCAAATAGTCTGTTAAATCTTCTGCCATTTTTTTAGTTAATGTGGTGATAAAAACACGTTCATCACGATTGACGCGTTTATTAATTTCACCGATTAAGTCATCAATTTGCCCCATAACTGGACGTACTTCAATTTCTGGATCAAGCAAACCTGTCGGTCGAATAATTTGTTGTGCAACATCTTCTTTTGCAACACGTTCATTTTCATAATCTCCTGGCGTTGCTGACATATAGATGATTTGATTAACATGTTTTTCGAACTCTTCAATACGTAAAGGTCGATTATCTAATGCTGAAGGTAACCGGAAACCGTAATTGATTAAAGTTTCTTTTCTAGCACGATCACCTTTATACATGCCACGTACTTGCGGCATGGTAACATGTGATTCGTCAACAATAATCAAAAAATCATCTGGGAAGAAATCTAGTAGTGTAAATGGTGGTTCGCCTGGTGCACGTCCATCCATATGACGTGAATAATTTTCAATGCCAGTTGTGAACCCCATTTCGCGAATCATTTCAATATCATATTCTGTACGTTGCTTTAAACGTTGTGCTTCTAGTAGCTTCCCCTCTTTTTCAAATTTCTGTAATTGATCATCAAGTTCAGCTTGAATGGTTTTGAGTGCCCGCTCACGAATGGCATCATTAGTCATAAAGTGAGTGGCAGGGAAAATAGTTGCTAAATCTAATTCAGCAGTAACTTCACCAGTTAATGAATCAATTTCACGAATACGATCAACTTCATCACCAAAAAATTCAATTCTAAGAGCCTTCGCATCAGATGAAGCTGGAAATACTTCTAACACATCTCCACGAGCTCGGAAACGGCCACGCTGAAAATCAATATCATTACGTTGAAATTGAATATCAATTAGTTGATGCATTAACGTATTTCTGTCCAATATATCACCAACACGAACATTAATAACATGATCATGATACTGTTCTGGGCTACCTAAACCAAAAATTGAAGAAACCGACGCAACAACGATGGTATCATTTCTTGCTAGCAAAGAAGCGGTCGCAGAATTACGTAATTTATCAATTTCATCGTTAATTGAAGAATCTTTTTCAATATAAGTATCTGACGACGGTACATAGGCTTCAGGTTGGTAATAATCATAATAAGAAACGAAATACTCAACAGCATTATTTGGGAAAAATTCTTTAAATTCTCCATATAATTGTCCAGCCAACGTTTTATTGTGGGATAACACTAAAACCGGCTTTTTTGCTTTTGCAATAACGTTTGAAATTGTAAAAGTTTTCCCCGTTCCAGTTGCACCTAAAAGGATTTGTTCCTTGATACCGTTTTTCAAACCATTAACTAATTTTTCAATAGCTGCTGGTTGATCACCAGTTGGTTGATATTTTGATACTAATTGGTAGTCATTATCATTGCGACGATTAATCATGTGTGTCATAACTCACTTTCTTGCCGAAAATAAAAGAATAACTAAGGGAAATTTTATTTAAATAACCCCTTTCATCCTAATTGAAAATAGCTTAATTTATTATGTCAAGATTGAATTTTTAATCGGCGTTAAAAATACCAATGTAAATACGCTGTAGCTTTTCAGATCCAGGGAAGTGTTCGTTTAATAACTCTGGTAATACTTCCTTGATAAAGTATGCAACACTAGGCATATCCCTGAATGCAAAAATTGTTTCTAAACTCTCTTTATAAATTTCAGTAAATACTGGTTCTGGATTACCTTTTTGTAGTTCACCAAAAGCTTCATACAATAAATCGACTTTATCTGCAACTGATAAGATACGCCCCTCTAATGTATCATCCTTACCCTCATGCAGTCGACGTTTGTAAATTTCTTGTAACTCTTCGGGAATCTCTGTACGAATAAAATTATCCGAGAGCGTGTCTTCAACATCTGCTAACATATGTCTCAATGTTGATGATGCATACTTTACAGGTGTTCTGATGTCACCAATAAAGCGTTCAGTTAAATCATGATTCAGTGCTTTTTCATATAACATACGCCAATCAACTTCATTGCCGTGTGCTTCCTCAATATCACCAAGAAATTGGGCCGCTTCAGTCACTTTCCAAGAATGTGCAGCTACCGAATGTGGCTGATATTTAAAATAACCAGGTGCTCGTGTAATCATTTCTAGCTCGTTTAATCCCGATAAATATTGATGCATTCCCATTAGTTTGAGCCTCCTCATAAAATAAACATTTTCACTATGTTACTTTTAAGTCTATAAAAAAGCAAGAAAAAAAGCCACAATTCTGTGACTTTTCTATTCAAATTAGTATGAACCTAAAATAGTTACTTTATACTTATCAGAATTAGCACTTTGAATTAGGTAGGCTTGCATACCTGTCGAAGCTTCGATTTTAATTTTAACAGAGACTCCTTTTGGCAAATAATTTGGTGCACTCTGAGCGATATAATTTGCAAAGCTTTCGATTTCAGTTGCTGAGTAGAACTGTGTCGAAACTGTTACAATGAGCCCCTTTAAATTATTACCTTCATATGATGCTTGACCGGTGACAGAAGATAGATTTGGGAAAAAACTTTCGATATTATCCGTAAAATTAACAAAACTAGTATTTAATTTTGTACCAACGGATTTTGCATTATCTGTGTCTGCTTGCATTGGCAAGACAACCGTTTGATTATTAAGATCTGTCCAATTACCTAGATTATCACCAGACTTTGAAACATTCCAACTATAATAGTTACCACCGGCTAATGAATCATCTTTTGCTTGTGCGTACATTGCAACATAAATTGGCGTATTATTACTAATGCCGTTAATTTTGCGATAACGTTTTACAATTTCATTAGCAATTTCTCGACCATGGCTGATGCGATCTGCATTACTAATATCTTGCGTGTAACTAGCACCATATTGCTCTTTTTGATAGGTATCTTGTGTGTTCATTGCTAAACCTAAAACAATACCATTTAATTTGAGGTTATTACCTTCTTTGGTCATGAAATCCTGTTCTTCGATACTTTGAAGATAAATAGGATTACGACTATCATCATATTTACCGTTATCTTCAGGATTAAGACCAAGTTGATTACTACTTGATTTACGAGCTAACCAATTATTTGCAGTGTTAGTTGTCAAATATTGACCCTCTTGGAAAATATATTTTGAAGTACTGAAGTGCTCTTTAGAAAAATCTAATAAGCCATTTTCAAAGCTCACTTGATTAAAGGTATTATTTTCTTGAGAAGCTGTCACGCCTCGTGCTTTACTAGTTAGATAACGACCATTTTTAATGACTGTCTGATAAGACGAGTTGTTATTTTTACTAGTTATTTGAATACCCTTTTTTGAACTTGATTTTGTTGTCGTTGTTTTATTACTATTTGTGTTTGAAACGGAAGAAGAATTCTTAGAAAAAAAGTTTCCAAAGAAAACTAACGCTGCAACTAACACAGCGACAACTCCAATGGTAGATAACCATTTTACTGCACGCATACTTGTTCTCCTTTAAACTAAATCGCGTTTAATTTAGCAATTATTCATTATCATTAGTATCCATAATATCACGCAATTGTTTTTCTGACCAAATTTCTATGCCAAGATCTTGTGCCTTTGTGAGTTTAGAACCTGCGTTCTCTCCAGCAATCAATAAATCAGTTTTTTTAGAAACAGAGCCAGCAACAGTTGCTCCTTGTGTTTCTAACCAAGCAGTAGCTTCACGTCTAGAAAATGAAGACAGCGTCCCAGTCAAAACAATCTTTTTATCTGTAAATAGTGGATTGTCAATGGCCTTTGCATGTGAAGTGAATGTTAAGTTAACACCCAGCAATTTAAAATCAGCTAATAATTCTTGTGCTTGATTAGTGGCAAAATATTGCGTAATACTATCACCAATAATGAGTCCCATACCAGGTAATTTTGAAATTTCTTCAGCTGTTGCATTGGCAATTGCGTCTAGTGAACCAAATTTAACAGCAATCGTTTTGGCTGCTTTTGCACCAACATTTCGAATACCCAAACCAAACAACAACCGTTCAACTGAATTAGACTTGGAAGTAGTAATGGCGTTTAATAAATTATTAGCAGCCGTATCACCAAATTTATCTAATTGGATTAAATCGTCATATGTTAGACGATAAAGATCTGTTACTTTGGTAATTAATTGGTGTGCTAACAATTGTGAAATGATTTTCGGACCAAGACCATCAATGTTCATTGCATTACGTGAAGCAAAATGTGTTAATGATTCCTGTACCTGAGCTGGACAAGCAGGATTAATACATCTTAGTGCGACTTCACCATCAACGTGGACTAAAGGTTGATGACAAGTAGGACAATTTTTGGGCAGCTCATATGCAACGCTTGTTTCAGAACGCTTATTTAATAGAACTTTACCAACTTCTGGGATGATATCACCAGCCTTATGTAGCGTTACGACATCACCGATACGAATATCTTTTTCTTGTAGATAGTCAGCATTGTGTAGCGACGCTCTTGCAACTGTCGTACCCGCTAATTGAACGGGCGTCATGACTGCTGTTGGCGTCACAGCACCAGTTCGACCAACTGTCCATTCAATATCCAAAACAGTTGTATTTGCCTCTTCAGGTGGAAATTTATAAGCAATTGCCCATTTAGGAACTTTTACTGTATTCCCTAATTCGTCATGGTAATTTAAATTGTTTACTTTAATGACGATACCGTCGATGCCATATGCTAAGGTATCTCTGGCTGCCGTTTGTGAGACAATATAGTTTTCAATATCTTGCATATTGTTAATCACACGATTAGTTGTATTAGTAGGCAATCCTAAATCATTTAATTTGATTAGTAAATCAGACTGTTGCGACACATGTAAATTTTTTATTGGATCAACAGCTTGATAGAAAAATGCTGCCAACTTTCGCTTTTTTGTAATTTGTGGATCTAATTGCCGTAATGAACCAGCTGCTGCATTACGAGGATTAGCAAATGTTGGGATACCGTCACGTTCTCGACTTTCGTTTAAATTAACAAACGCCTGTTTTGGCATATATATCTCTCCACGAACCTCAACAGATAGTGGTTCGTTAAGATCGATCGGAATACCTTTTATTTGTTTGATATTCTTGGTAACGTCTTCGCCAATATTACCATCACCACGTGTAGATGCTTGTATTAAATGACCATTTTCATAAATAATACTAATGGCTAAACCATCGATTTTTAGTTCAGCATTATATGATAATGGCTCAATAAATGATTTTTGCGTATTATCTAACCAACTAGATAATTCATTAAATGAAAAGACATCACCTAGTGATAGCATTGGTACGTCATGTTGTACTTTTGGTAATTCAGACTTTGTTTTATGACCACCAACTTGTTGTGTAATAGAGTCACTGCTAACTAATTCAGGAAAAGCATTTTCTAGTTCTTCTAAACGTTTATAAACTTGATCATACTCAGCATCCTCAACAGTCGGGGCATCTTTTTCATAATATTCTACCGCCCACTTTTGCAACTGCTCTTGTAGTTGGGCCATTTTTTCAGCTGCTTTCGCTGGATTTGTTAGTGTAACCTCTGACATGATCAATCTCCTATCTATTTTTCAACTTTATTAATAGGTGCAAAAGCAGCCAGTAATCTTTTAATACCTTGGTTAGGGAAAGCAATATCTAATTCTTTATCCTCCCCTTCACCAGTAATTTTAATGACGTGTCCGATTCCCCACTTCTTATGTTGTACGGCATCACCAATCGTCCAATCTTTCTTTTCAGCACCAGTACTTGTTGTATTTGGCTGAGCTTGACTAACCGATTGTCGAGCTTGACGACGACCACTAAACGTGACACCTTGCGCGACATTGTTACGTTGATTAAATGGCAGGTCATTTTCACGATTTCTTGGTTGGAAACTATCACCATCATATTGTACCTTAATAAGTTTTGCGTCAATTTCGTCAATGAATCTTGACGCTGGATTACTTGTTGTTCGACCATACAATAATCTTGAGAAAGCATTTGTTAAGTATAATTTTTCTTTGGCACGGGTAATACCAACATAAGCTAAGCGACGTTCTTCTTCTAATTGATCATCATCTATCGCAGCACGTGATAGTGGGAAAATATTTTCTTCCATACCAATTAAGAAGACAACTGGAAATTCCAGTCCTTTAGCAGCATGTAAAGTCATTAAGGTTACTTGATTACTACTATTTTCATCAACACTATCCAAATCTGATACCAGTGCTAATTCACCTAAGAAGTCAACATATTTAGAAATACTCTCATCTGTTGGCTGATAAGATTTATCGAATTCTTCAGTAACGGACAGAAATTCAGAAAGATTTTCCAGACGCCCTTCATTTTCAGGTGTAGGTGTTTTTTTCAATTGTGTCTCGTAACCGGATTTATCCAGAATTGATTTTGTTAAATCGGTTAGGCTTAAATCAAATGACATTTGTTCTCTGAAGGTTGCAATCATCGTGGCGAACTCTGCCAGTTTATTTGCGGCACGTGTTGATAAATCAGGAATTAGTGCTGCATTGGTAGCGCTATCAAGTAATGTCCAATCTTTTTCTAGAGCAAAGCGGCGCAATTTTTCTAATGATGTTTGACCAATGCCGCGTTTAGGTTCATTAACAATTCGTAAAAAATTTTCATTATCTGCTGGATTAGTTATTAGTGCTAAGTATGCTAAAATATCTCGAATTTCCTTTCGCTCGTAAAACTTAGAACCACCAACAACTGTGTAAGGGATGTTGGCTTTAACTAGAGCCTCTTCCACACCACGAGATTGCGCATTAGTTCGGTAAAGAATAGCAAAATCTTTATAAGCATACTTTTTTGAATTGACAGCGTCACGAATTTCTTTAATCACATACAGTGCTTCAGAACGATCAGATTGTCCACGAAAATAAGTGATTTTTTCTCCATCACCATTATCTGTCCACAACTTTTTAGCAATTCGTTCATTATTATTACGAATAACGGCATTTGCGGCATCTAAAATCGTTTGTGTTGAACGATAATTCTGTTCAAGCATGACCGTTTTTGCATCTGGATATTCCTTGTTAAAGTTTAGAATAATTTGCATATTTGCGCCACGCCAACCATAGATAGATTGGTCAGAGTCACCAACAACTGCTAAATTACGATGTTTTGCAGAGAGTAATGTTACTAATTCATACTGTGCATCGTTTGTGTCTTGATACTCATCGACATGAACATAGAGAAACTTTTCTTGATAGTATTGACGAACGGCTTCATCTTGATGAAGTAGTTCAATTGTTAACATAATTAGATCATCAAAATCTAGAGATTGCGCTAATGCTAACCGGTGTTGATATTCTTTATAGGTTTTACCAACAATTTTCTCAAAAGGTTCAGAGGCATGTTTTAAATACATGTCTGGTTTTTCCATAATGTTCTTTGCATTAGAAATCGCACCTAAAACAGCACGTGGCGTGTATTTCTCAATATCCACATTTAAATCTTTTAAAATACGTTTTACTAAAGTTCGTTGTGCACTGGCATCAATAATTGAAAAATCTTTTTTATAGCCCAATTTATCAATATCACGTCGCAAAATTCGCACAGCAAGTGCATGAAAAGTTGAAACCCAAACAGCTTCAGCATCTGCATCATCCACAAGCTGGCCGATACGCTCTTTCATTTCACGAGCTGCTTTATTAGTAAACGTAATTGCTAAAATACGCCATGGTTGCACATCTAAATCTTTAATGAGATGTGCGACACGGTGTGTTAACACCCGTGTCTTTCCTGAACCCGCACCAGCCATTATTAAAAGTGGTCCTTCAGTTGTAACAACAGCTTCAGCTTGCTTATCATTCATACCCGCAAGTAACGGATTCATATTATTTCTCCCTTCAAATCATCAACTTGAACTTCTTTAATATTTTAATGGCGAATCTTTTTTCCCCAATACTGATACAAATCTACTTTTAATGCCCCATTATACAACTTACGCTTTTTCGTAGCCTTTTCACCAAATGCATTTTCAAATTCTTCATCTGATGTCAAAATATATTTAGACCATGTCGGCATATGATTATAAATGTGCCCCATTTGGCTATATAATTGTCGAGCAGCTATTTCATCACCCAAACGCTCACCATATGGGGGATTAGCAACTAACACACCATTAATTTTGTCAGTTGACCAATCAGCCGCAGCTAACTGTTTAAATGTAATGTCATCACCAACACCTGCAGCTTCTGCATTAGCTTTTGCAATGGCAATCATATTTTCGTCGATATCAAAACCGCTAATATCTAACGGCTCGTCAAAATTAATCATGCTACGCGCTTGTGCTTTGAGAGTCTGTCCAATCTTTTTATCAAACCAATCCCAATCAGTAATATCAAATTCACGATTTAATCCAGGAGCAATATTTCGACCAATTAAAGCAGCCTCAATAGCGATCGTTCCTGATCCAGTTGTTGGGTCAACAAATGGATTATCAGTGAACCAGTGTGCTAGTTTAACTAATGCAGCGGCCATTGTTTCTTTCAAAGGCGCACCACCTTTTTCAGTACGATAACCTCGTTTAAATAATGAATCACCAGTCGTATCAAGGGTAATCATGACATGGTTCTTATCAATTGCTGTTTCTAAAACATATCGTTGACCAGTTTCGGGCAAATAACTGTGAGTATGATATGCCTCAGATAAACGTTTAACGATTGCTTTTTTAGTAATTGCTTGGACAGTTGGTACTGAATGTAAGATTGAGTTTTTTGAACGACCATTCACAGGGAAATTGGCATCATAGGGTAATAAATCTTCCCAGGAAAATGCTTTTGTTTTTTCAAATAACTGGTCAAAAGTTTTGGCATCGAATTCTTGAACAACGATTTTGATACGATCGGCAACACGTAACCATAAATTCGCGCGGTAAATATCTTCTATATCACCATCAAAAAAAACACGGCCGTTCTCAGTTTGAGTTGCATAACCCATTTCTTTGAGTTCTCGTGCAACTAAGGATTCCATACCAGCTCCCATGGTTGCCATTAATTTAAAGTTTTTCATATTTACTTCTCTTTTCAGGTTGATACATTTTATTATAAATGAGTTTAAAAAATTGGGCAAAAAGAAAACCGACGCCACAAGGACGCCGGCTGCCGAATGTATTAGCTGTAAGCCATGTTTTGTTCTAAATAAAAATTGGCAATCTTTATTTAGTGGTAATCATCTATCTCAAACATTTCTGTTTCCCCGACCATCACTTCTTTTTGTTAGGTCAAGCGCCCCTACCAAAGTTTGGGTTGCCCGCTCGTGGGGTTTACCGCGTTCCACCCATCGTATTTCTTTGATGGTTCGTCACTGTGGCACCTTAACAGCTACTAAATCATAGATAAAATCCTTAGATTTTTCACTGGCCGTCATTTAACACAATTAAATGCCTAGCCTTATTTTTTCAGCTAGCGCGAACACTACTAACATCACAGTTAGTGCGAGCATGGACTTTCCTCATGCAACATCAGTCACACGCAATTACCCACTAATACATCACGAATAACCATTATACACTTATTCAGCCGATTGTGTAGCACTTTCTTCAACAACGATATTTTCTACATCAGACGTCTTCTCAACACTACTTCCCTGGTTTCTCTTAAATTGCTCAGATGATGCGCCAAATACACGACGCTCCAAATTTGATAAACGCTTTAAGATATCCATGTTTGTATTAACTGTAGGAGTCGGCGATGCTTTTGGTGTCGACGCTGGCGCTGCAGAAATTTGTTTTGTTAATTCTGCTACTTGATCTTTTAATTTTTGGTTCTGATTGTTGAGTTCATTAATATTCGTTTGGAAGGCTTGATAATCAGAAATAATCTCATCTAAGTAAGCATCTACATCCGTTATATCATAGCCAGTACCAATACGGGTCTTCTTAAAATCCTTGTTTAGAATTTCTTCACGAGTATGTTGCACGTTTTCCATCACTTGCACTCCTTAGTTTTCTTCTTATCCTAGTTTACCAGCTTTTTAAACAGATGACAAAGCTAGTTATGTAAAAAATAATATTTATTATGATTGTTATTGATCAAAATCATCGGCATTTTCTAACTGGTATTCATCAGCATATTCTTGCAGACGATCGAAATCAACTAATAAGATTGGATAATTATGATTTTCGGAAAATTTTTTCATAGCTTGATAATCATATTTTGCTCGTGATTTCTCAGCTTGTTGATCATAAAATATGACTGCACTTTCTGTATGCTTTAACATAAACTCTTGATATAATCGCAACTGTTGTGGATTTTGATAGTTTGATTGAAAAACAGAACTGCTAAAATCAACAGATTGTTTTAGTTCATTTAATCTTTCTTGCTTATTTTGTTGCCAACGACTACCAAAATCTAAAAATGGTACCATGAGTGCTATTTGAAAATTTAAAGATTGTTGTTCTTTTAGTTGTAAAGCCTCTTCAATAGCCCATTGTTCAATACCTAATTGTCCCCCTGTCAACAGCCATTCACAGCCATCTTCTACTTTCATGTTTAGAATTTTTTTTAGTGCATATTTAATTACAGTTAATTTTGGATCTTTTGTGTTAAAAATACCTAGTTCAAAACTACGAAATCCGGTTACCCAAAGACGATTCATTAATTATAAAGACCTTTCTTAACTTATTTTTTCCTTACAAATTCCACTAAACTGTTACTATTGAACCACTTTTGGTATAATAACAAAGATAAAGTTTAATTTTAGGAGTTTATGATGACTTTTAATTATCCCAACGGACATTCATTTAATCAAAAAGCTTTTCGAAAACCTAGTGTTAGTTCAGGTATTTCGCAAAGTAATCGCGGAATGTCATTAGAAGCCGATATTAATGCTGCGAATGACTATTATTTGGCAACTGAGCAAGCGGTTATACATAAAAAACCTACACCCATCCAAATTGTCAATGTGAGCTATCCGGCTCGTTCTGCAGCTAAGATTACAGAAGCGTATTTTCGGCAAGCTTCTACGACGGATTATAATGGTGTTTATAAAGGATATTATATTGACTTTGATGCCAAGGAAACAACCCATAAACGTTCTTTTCCTTTAAATAATATCCATGACCATCAAATCCAACATCTAAAAGCAATCGCAAAACAACATGGTTTAGCTTTCATGATTATTAGATTTACAGTTTTAAAAGAAACATACGTTGTCTGGGCCAACTTCATTTTTCAATATTGGGAAAATAAAGAAACTGGTCGAAAATCAATTCCTTATGAGGAAGTTGTTAATGCAGGTGAATTAGTAGAACCTAAAGTCAATCCAACAACCCCTTATTTAATGGCCGTTGATAAATTATTAGCACAACGTAAACAAGAAGGAGATAACGCACTATGACAGAAGAGATGTCACGTGTTGAACGAGGACGTAACAACACGAAAAATCATAAACGGCCTTCTCAGCCAAAACAAAAAAAACCTAGTTCAAAATTTAAACGTGTTTTAAAGTATACGATTTGGTCGTTAGTTATTTTATTCGTTGTTGGTGGTTTAGCTGGAGCTGGTTTATTTGCTTATTATGCATCATCTGCACCAAAAGTGACGAATGCAGCTTTAGTTGGGACATCACAAACCAAATTCTTAGATAAAGATGGGAATGTTTTCTATTCAACAGGGTCAAAACGAGAAACCGCCAAGCAAAGTGAAATTCCCAAAGAAATGCGTATGGCTGTTGTTTCAATTGAAGATCGTCGCTTCTATAAGCATAATGGTGTTGATCCTAAACGTATTATTGGCGCTGCGTTTGCCAATGTTACTGGTTCATCACTGGGCTTACAAGGTGGGTCTACCCTGACACAACAATTAATTAAATTAACGGCATTTTCAACAAATGCTAGTGATCAAACATTAAAGCGTAAAGCGCAAGAAGCTTGGTTGGCTATTAAACTCGAGAAACAATATTCAAAAAACCAAATTTTAACATTATATATGAATAAAGTTTATATGGGTAATGGCGTTTATGGTATGAAAACAGCTGCTGAATATTATTTCAACAAGGACTTGTCACAGTTGACAGTACCACAAATGGCCCTACTAGCCGGCTTGCCTCAATCTCCTTCTGGCTACGATCCTTATGCTAATCCAAAAGGTGCAACAGCTCGTCGAAATGAAGTTTTGCAAGCTATGGCAAGTAACAATGTCATTTCACAATCAGATGCAACAAAATATAGTAAAACATCAATTAAGGATGGCTTAGCATCAGAACATGCAACCTTAAGTTCTGAAGATAAAGATGCACGTGTTGATGATGCTTATATTACCTCTGTTCGCAATAAATTAACAAAGATGGGTTACGATTTAAACAAAGACGGTTTGGTCGTACAAACTAATTTGGATCCTGATATTCAAAAACGGGCATACGACATTACTAATACTAATGACTATGTTTCATGGACGGATAACCTCATGCAAGTTGGATTAACTGTGACAAATCCTAAGAATGGGAAAGTTATAGCACAAATTGGTGGTCGTAAGCAGACGACGTTACAGGGTTCAAACCGCGCAACGAATACAAAGCGTTCATCTGGATCAACAGCTAAACCATTAGTTGATTATGGTCCAGCAGTTGAAAATTTGAGCTGGTCAACAAATCATGCAGTTAATGATTCTGCCTATGTTTATCCAGGAACAAATACATCTGTATACGATGCGGATCACACCTATCTTGGTCAAATTACAATGCGTAAAGCACTAGCCCTTTCAAGAAATATTCCAGCAATTAAAACATTGCAAGAAGTTGGTTACGATAAGTCATCTGCTTTCTTAAATAAGGTTGGTATTCCAATTAAGAGTAACAAACTTGTTGCATCAAGTGCCATTGGTATTGATGTTTCAAGTGAACAGGAAGCAGCTGCTTTTGCTGCCTTTGATAACGGTGGTACTTATTACAAGCCGCAATATATTTCTAAGATTACAGACCAAAGTGGTGCTGTTAAGGAATTCAAAAATACAGGTAGCACGGCAATGAAATCATCAACAGCTTTCATGCTGACTAATATGATGAAATCAGTCATAACCGATTCATATGCCAAAATCATTAACACATCTGACTACGCACAAGCTGGTAAAACTGGTGTTACTGCTTATGCTGATTCATTGAACATGCCGGATGGTTCAGCCTCTGATTCATGGTTTACTGGATTTACAAAAGCAGCATCAATTTCCGTTTGGACAGGTTATGATCAACCAAATGAAACTGGTCACTCATTAGCATCTGGAGAACAACAATTTATACCATTGCGTGTTTATAAAGCTTTGATGGATTACATTATGTCTAGTGGTGGCGCCGATGGTTCGGATTGGACAATGCCAAGTACGGTAAAGAGTTCGACGATTAATGGTGTTAAAGAATACTCTGTTGTTGGTGCAAATACTTCTTCTGAAGATACAGTTAGTCAAGTGATTAAAAAGTCGTCTTCAAGATCTTCCTCACGTAGTTCTTCATCTAGTGAGGTATCAAGTAGCAGCTCAGAACCATCATCGACTTCTAATGAATCGACAAGTAGCAGCTCAGAATCATCGTCGTCTTCAGCAGAAAGTTCAAGTCAACCCTCAGAAAATACAAGTAGTGCTAATACGTCCACTGATAGTGGTTCACAATCAAGTAGTACACAAAGTACAACACCTACACAATAAATAATAGGTAGTAAAGTAAAAGGAATGTCTAATTAGGCATTCCTTTTTTGTGTGTTATTATTTAAATTTTTCCCAATCAGTATTTAAAATATCAACATTCGTTGGAATATCAATCACATCATCAACTTGTAATTGTTTATAGGTCGTATGACGATTACGCTCATTTTTTATGTCATTTAGTGAGTGATAATTTTTTTTCTGCCAAGAAATTAAAATAGTTTCGATATATCTTAAATTAAGTGCTGAATTTAAGACGGCTTCTTGGATAGCCGCTTTAATAAACTTGGGGTCAAAATGGTCAATATCGAACCAATTTTTAATCGTTTCAATTTCAATTTGACTTAGAGGACGACCAAATTCTTGTTCAACCATATTATAAATATCAGCTCGTGCAATCTGTTCATTATCAATTTTGGGAATGCCTTGGTTTGTTGTCAAACGCTCATGATCTGTTTTTATATCTAGTAGTGCCATATATAGTGGGCTAAAATCGAGTTCAGTCGTTACTTTACCATCACTCGCATGACGACTATTAAAGTCAACTAACCCCTTTTTGCGCATTGATTCAAGAAACGAGAACACTTTTTTGGCAGACCATCCCATTGTATTACCTATATTTTCAGTACTGGGTTCTGGATTACCACGATCAATGCCCATTTTGGTTTGGATGTAAACTAAAAGTTCTTCATTATTCATACCTACTTCTCTATAATGAAGTAATAAAAAGTTGTCTAAAGTTGTCTGACCAACTTTTAAAAATTTTAAGACATTATTTTGATCAATTGTCATTTCTATCGGTCACTTTCTTTGCAAATATTATTTATAAGCATATCATAATCATATTTAAATTTTGGCAATATAATTATGAATTAGTAAGTAAAAACCAGTATATATCACATTACCGTTATTAAGTGATTATACTGGTTTTATTTTAATTTTGTTTATGCCATAGGCGATTCATGGTTCGTGGAAACGGCGAAATGCGTATATACCAGTACTTAATACGCATAAGTGTGGGAATTTACTGATTTTTGTATTTTACTAAAATAACATCTCAAACATCAATTCAGTCTATATAATAACACAAAAAAGCCTTACCCAAATGAATGAGTAAGGCCTTAATTAATTATTTTGCTAATAATGCATCAGCGTTGTACCAAACGTTTCCATAACGTCCTTCAACAATACCTGCACCATTTGAGTTGTTATCGTATTGATCCACAGTCCCGTAATTGTAACCGACCATAAATCTAACCGTGTCACCTACTTGGGTAGTACGATAGTTACCACGAGTTAAATTATCAAGCATAGCTAACGGAATACCATTGGTCGTCCAATTGACATCTTTGCCACCTGCAAGATCGTAATTGATAGCTTGCAACATGCCGTTTACATAAGCAATCTTATCAACTTTGAATGACCTATATGCTGTAAAGCGATTGCCAGCATTCTTAAATTGTTTAATTGCTGATGTATCGTGGTTTACAACAGGGGCAGTTGGTGTCACATTAGGCACAACAGCCGTCTTGTTTGTCCCAGCGGTGAAGAAGTCGTCATACAAGATTGAAGCATCAAAACGTCCTAGTGAACTAGCAAATGTTTGACTTGAAGTCCATTGCCATGAACGTTCTGTACTATATTGATGCATTGCTGACGTTGGCACATATGGATATGCTGCTATCCACGCTTTTTCACCGTCAGGGCTTACTGAAATTGCTGAACCGCCTGTATAAGTTGTTGAGCGATACCCACCAGCCCGAGCGACTTCGCTTTCAAACGCTCTAGCAACAGGTTGCATTGCACGACCCATCGCGATTTGATCTTGATTCTCAATGTCAACAGCTAAAACAGCACCAACTGGTAAGCCGTCAGCTTTAGCCATATTAACAGCGTAATCAGCTTCTTGAACAGCACCAGCGACCGTGGTTGCGTGTA
Organism: Weissella sp. ESL1156; assembly: GCF_058505625.1. NCBI lineage: Bacteria > Bacillati > Bacillota > Bacilli > Lactobacillales > Lactobacillaceae > Weissella > Weissella sp. ESL1156. Next base: position 444,314 of record NZ_CP196372.1, read on the forward strand.
AATAGTGATAGCCATTAATGTACACTACACACCAGCTTGTTCAGCAGCAGCAATGTTTCCCCGTGCCGTGTAATCATGGTAGCCAACGCCCTCGCTGATTTTAGTCGTGACAGCTTTCATACCATAATTATTTCGCATGTAGGTAAATTCAGGTACGGTCATTTGTCCATTATGGTTTGAGACATCCACCATATCCACACGCGGTGTATCAGCATGAACGGTTGTTTCACCAACACCACCTAACGCCAATACAGCACCAACTGCTAAAATAGTGGTTTAATTTTTGTTCATTGGTTTCCTCCTGTCGTATCAGCTACTTCGGTAACCTTAACAGGTTCGTCTGTTTTTGGTTGATCCACCGTGGGCGTTTCAACAACGCCACCGCCAGAGATAACACCAATTACTACAAATAACCATTGCCAACCAGTAATTACATATAACATCAGCAATATACCAATTACTATCAAGTTAAAATCTCTTATAAATTTCATTTTGTGTTAAGATATGAATATACACCAAAGGCGGTGACTTTTTTCATCACCTTTGGCTTGCTGAGCTTACTTCCAGAACTTATCAATTAACCACATCAGGATTGGTGCAACAATCGATGCAATTGATAGCTTATCGCTGGTGGTAAGCTTTTTACACAAAAAAACCGCTATATATCAACAATTAGTTAATGTATAACGGTTGTTTTTTACTTAAAACTATTTTTAATGCTTACGCTTAGATTTGATCAATACTAATCCGCTCGTAAGCAGAACTACGACAGCAACCAATAAGCTATAAATACCCTTATGTTCATTAACATTATTTGCCATCTTAACTGCTGTTTTAGGCAAATTTGCTTTAGTTGTTGGGTCAACCTGTTGTTGACTCTCTACAAGCGTAGAATATTGACTATTAGTGGCAGAACTATTACCACCGTGTGCTAATGTAACAATTGGCTCATGACTACCTACTGTAGCAGCAACAGATCCACCAGCAATTGGCGTATGAGGTGAAGCATTATCATGACCATCAGGCTTACTTACTGATGTATTGCTACTATCTGACGTTGATGTCTGACTTGTTGTGTCATCGCTTGCTGTTGTACCATTACTTGATGTGCTGCTGCTTTCATCTGGATTAATTGGTTTACCTGGTTCATCCGGTGTAATGATTGTGGTCGTATGTTTTAGGGTCACTGTGTAATCTTGATTTGCTACATCATCGTGATCAAAAACCACTCCACCTGATGGATAAGTATCCGATACTAACTCGTATCCTTGCTTATTCAATTCGACAATGCGATCGTGCGTTCGGTAGTCACTCGTGGTATCACTGGCACCGGTTAACTGATCAACCATAATGGTCTTACCCGTAGTTACATCAACATACGTTACTGAAGCATGTTGCTTATTAGCAGCGTAATGCAATAGGGTATCCTCACCTGGTTTCGTTGGATCAACTGGATACGTATCACCCGGTGTTAATGGCTTACCATCTGGATCAACCGGTGTATAACCTGGTACATTTGGAATCGTTGGATCACCTGGCTTTGTTGGATCATTTGGATCATTTGGATATGGTACGGGATCAACCCCTGGCACATCCGGTACTAACGCACCCAACTTATGGTAAACATATTGAACATCGTGAGTTTGATCCACATAAGGGTTATTAATTGTGACATTTGTCGTTCCACCAGTATACGCATTTCTAATAGTTTGTCCTTTTTTAAGGCCATCATACTTATACACAACTCTATTACTCTGATCAAGTATTTCAACATTCATTGTTCCTTTACCGTCCACCTCAGTAAAGATTATCTTATTATATCCATCGTGAAAGTCTTTAATATATTTTTTACCAATATAACCAAACTCAGACATAGTACCGGAAGTATTATCTGGGTTAATCACAAAATAACCATTGATAACACTAGGTAAATTAGTTGTGTATCTTTGACCAGTTAAGCCCTCTTGTTTAATAGGTAGAATCTCATGGCCTGCTGAATCAATAACATTATTCCCATTTTCATCTGTATAAGATACAGTCTGAGTAATTAAATGTGGAGTTAGAAATGTAAACATACTATAAAGAATAGTATCGTCGTATGCACCGATACCATAATTTTCTCTCCATCCATAACTCTGAACTAATCCACTGTAATCATCATTATAAACTTTTACGCCATTAGATAAAGTAACACTTTGATTTTTTTGTAAGGTTCTTTGGTCTATAATTTCTTTAGTTTGATTGTTAATTAAATAAATATATAAAATTCCTGTCCCTGCACGATCCGTTGAGACTACAATCTGTTGTGTATTATTTCCTTTTTGAATATTTAAAAAAGCGTAATGATCTTGGTTAGGATCTTTCCACATATTTCCAGGGTAAATTGGGTCACTGACCTGTGAATTTAGTGTAACTGGCTGATTAATTACGGTTTTCTTTACAGAAGTGTTTTCTGATCTATAATTAATTTGTTTTGAATTACTGAGTGCTTTTTTACCTTTTGCTTGATTCTCAGTAATTGTATTTGTCTTTACTGTCGGTCCATCCTGATAACCATTTTGTTGATTTTCAGTACTACTGACATGATCAGTTTTATCTGAATCATGATTTGCATCTATCCCAGGTATGTCATTATCGCCTGGAGACGCATCATCATTTTCCCCCTGAGTATCATTTGTACTCTGTACACTGTTACCATTATCGCCTTTTGTATTGTTAATTGAGTTATCACTTAAACCATGCTCATCACTATTAGAAACAACTGCAGATTCATCTGAAGAACTATTAGTTGCTTCTTGAGAAACGTTTACATCACCATTAGTGTCAACACTATTATTATTAGATATTTCTTCGTCAGACGTCTTTGAATCTTGTTTTGGAAAACTATTTGATGGAACAACTTCAGAATTGTCTCTGGTTTCATTGCTATTATCTGTCTTATTATATTTAGTCACAGACTCTTTAATAGCCGTAGTTGTCTCATTTACTGTTGTGGTATCTGCGTGCACCATTCCAGTATCAATATATAAACCACTTCCAACCGCAAGTACAGTTATTCCTGCGAACATCCATTTTTTACCACTTCTATACATTTTATAATGTATTCTGTTTTGTTGCATATATATCATCTATCTCCTAATCGTAATTAAACAAACTACAGTTAAAATATATCATATTATCTTAATTTTATATTCGCAAAAAAGTAACATTTAAGTCTAATAAGTTCTTAAAATTGGTTTTAAGAACCTTTTTGTACAACCTACTTTAAAATTACAGTTATTTTTCCAATCTCGAATATTTTAATGCCATATTGAACATCATCGAAATCAGCACCCTCTAGTTTTAATTCATGAATTTTCATTTATTTGTCCTCACTATTCATAAACCCATCAATGATCTGTTCAGCTGTCATATCACGGCGTATTGCATTTTTAGAATTTGCAAAATTTAATTAAAATGCCATGTTTTTGTTCTTCCATATTCTGCCATATATAGAACATAAGCTGATTGATGTTCTAATAGGTCTCGCATATCATATTCAGCTTTCATTCTTGCAATTCCATTATTCATCAACCTCAATAACTTCCTGATGTGAGTTAGCCCATTGGCTACCATCATTAACAGCTTTTGCTGGTTTAATGCCTGCTACAACGCCAACAGCATCCATCATTAAATCATCAATCTGATCAATTGAATCAGCTGTATCGGTAAGCGATAATTTATAATCATAAATGAATGGACATTCTTTATTTTCTTCGTTCGTTTAATACGCCAGATACATACATTTCTGAATCATTTAAAACACGATCAATTGTGTTCTGCCCTGCAGTTCCTGAGTTAACTTTTATCCACGTCGATTTAGAAATACCTAAATGCTCATAGACTTCTTTTTCTGTCATTTGAGCAGCATATAATTCTCCAACTAATCGGCCAACCCTGTCTAAATAAGATTGATTAATTGTGATTGCTACCATCGGTTAACCTCCTTTTTATTATTTTGGTGTACTTTTGTTCCCTACTTTTGTTTACATGTACGCTTTAGCGTGCTACTATGTACACATAAATAAAGCACATAAAACAACTGCTATAACGTCGTTTCCTGAAAAAATTGTCGTTATTAGCAATTACTTTTGTGTACCACTTTTGTAAAGAACTAAGGTACATGGATAATAATAACACGCTAAATGGTAATTGTAATAGTTTTGCACTAAAAAGCGTAAATTTTATTTGTGATACCTCTATGAGGTACTGAAATGACAACATTCGATCGTATAAAAAATATTGCAAAAAAGAAAGGGTACAGTAGTTTACGAGTTTTATCAGAAAATGCTGGTCTTGGGCCTAATGCTATTTATCAATGGCGTGATAAAACTCCACGAACTGATTCATTAAAAAAAGTTGCTGAGGTTCTAGACGTCTCAGTCGATTACCTACTAGGTAACACTGGCGATATGCACGCAAATAAAAAAGAGTCATCAATTAGTGAAGTAGATGTTGAAAAAGACCCTACTATTCTTTCACTAGATGGTATCGAAATCACTGATGAATACCGTCAATTTATCATTGACCAAATTCGCACTATAAGAAAAATGCGGGGTGATGATAAATGACATCTTATGTTGTTTCTAGGTTAAATGATATTTCCCTAGCGAATAACATTATCATTATTGAAACTCATAGCGATTCTTGTGACCCAGATGTAGCTATTGTTAAGGATAGAATTATCTTTATGATGAATCTTGACTTTGATACTTCTATCAGCTATGCCTTTAGATTGGCTCACGAGTTATCTCATATTTTATTTGGTGATTTTGATGCCCAGTCAGTTTATACCTTTTCAATTTACAGTCGAAAGTACGAGGAACATCAAGCTCATCAACATGCGCTTCAATTGATTACTGATATTGTTTACGAGGACACCCCTAATGAATACCGTAATTATCTTGATTTTATGTGTGAATTTGGACTTCCAAATCATTTTGAAGAATTAGTTAAAGAAGTTATTTATAAATAAAGAGGTAGTTAGCATGTTTTTATTTGGAATAATTGGCTTTATTGCATTGTTTTTCATTATTTTAGAAGGATTGTGGACTTTGATACCTTGGCTAATACTAGCCGTCATCATTACTAGCATAATTGGTTTTTTCTTAGATCATTTTGTCATAATCAGCATTATATGTGCGGTTTTAGTAGTCTTAGGAATTATCGGTTACTACGTTAATAAATATGATAATAAATAAAAAAGCCACCCGTTAAGGTGACGTGAAAGGAGATGATGAATATGTCTAACCACTATCAAGAAAATATAAGCAAGAGAGCTAAAAAGTTACTTGAAAATACGTCTGGTGAAATAAAAAAGTCCATGTCTACATATGAAACGCGTAGCATGACTAAATCTAAGTTAGGACAAAAACCTGAAGATTACATCAACTTATATGATCAACTAAAGAAAGAAATGAAACAAAATAAAAAGAATTAACACTTCTTGATTTTAACAAAATGAATTTTATTGGTATAGTCTGTTAATTCATTAATTTCTATCATGTTTTTTCTAGCCATTTCTACAGAACCAGTTAAAAACTTATGATAACTCTCTTCGTTTTCTAATGGCGTTGGTACTATCTCTAATAATAAATCTATTTGACGTTCTTCTGTTCCCTGTATTATAGGACCTGAAGAAATGAAATTTCCATCAAAATCAAAAGTAAACAGCTGCCATTGATCAATATCCTCAAAAAACGAATTGGTAGGTGGTAAATAAGCGCGTGCCCCTTTTTTTAAAAGTATTCTGATGATTTTAATTAACCAATTTATAAAAATTGGTAATAATAAAGTTCCAACTAAATCTACTATTAGCATTGAAACTAAGATTAAAATACTTACTATAATACCAAAATGAATGACGCTTAATGTTTTAAAAATCCAAATTCCAGCTTTAATTAGTAAAAAATTTATTATTGTATATACAGAGAGCCAAGCCAAACGTTCCTCTTTGTTATATTTTCCAAAATAAAGTAAATCACTCTCTTGAGCGATATATAGATTGAAAAAGCCTAATCCACCTGAAACAATTAAAAATGTAATAATTTCTTTCATGGTTTCTACTCGTACTATTATTTAGCTTATTATACAACACGTTGAATAACTTTATCAAAATAAACACGCACACCCCTATCGCCAAACAAGTGTGTACGTGCATCTCAATATTAACAAAGCGGTTTTATGCGCTTTTTACCTATTCAGTATAACATACTGGATTATTTGAAAGGATATTTTTATGAGTGTTTTTAAAACAAAAACAGGATGGCGTGCTGAAGTTACTACTTCTGTTAAAGATAAAAACGGTCGCTATAAAAGAAAAACCAAAAGCGGATTTAAAAGAATCAACCTATGTAGCTTGGAATGCAGTAGAAAAATATATTGTTGACGTTTATTTCGCTGATGTTATGTTGAGTGATATTACACGTCAGTCATATCAAACTTATTTAAATGATTATGCTAAAGGTAAGAAACGCAGTTCTGTTACGAAAAGAAATCAAATCATTAAACAAGTTATAACACAAGCATTTCACGACGGCTTAATTCAATCTGACCCTACTTTTGGAACAGTTATTCCTGGTGAAAAGCCTAAGTCAGATGAAGAAAAATTTATTCAGGTAGATGAATTTAATTGGCTTATTGATTTTATAGAATCGGATGAAAAACTGATAACATGGCGAACTTCGTTTATGATTTATTTAATTGCATTGTCAGGTATGCGAGCTGGTGAAGCATTAGCATTAACAAAAAATGATATTAATTTAATAGATCATACAATTACAATAAACAAAACGAAACAACGTTTATCAGGTGAATCTACCCCTCCTAAAACAGAATCAGCAATTAGAACAATTGCTATGCCTAAACGTTTCTTTATTAATTATCAGAAATTTATTGATGCAAAAGAAACCTGGAATGATAAAGAAGAATTATTTGATGGTCGTCGCTATGCTACCATTTGTAATACTTGGTTTGAAAGAATCGAACGTGAACATAATTTCAGTAATATTGTTTCTGTACATGGATTGCGGCATTCACATGTATCATAACTATTAGATAAAGGTGTTGATATGACCTATGCATCAAAACGATTAGGTCATCGAAATATTTTAATAACGCAACAAATTTATGCTCATTTGTTAATAGAAAAACAGACAAGTGAAGAAGAAAAAACGATTAAATTTTTAGATGAAATCTAGCATTTTTGGCTAGATTTTTTTTTTGGGATTTTGTGGGAATATTTTTAAAATTGTGGGATTTTGTGGGAATTTTATCGAATATTATAGAACACTAGCGTACTTTAACAAACAAATAAAAACCGCTATAACCATTGGCTTAACAACGATTATAGCGGTTTAATAGTGTTTATAATTTGTTTATGGCCATAGGCGATTCATGGTTCGTGGAAACGGTATCGCTTCACGAATATGTTCCTCACCTGTAATCCAAGTGACAGCACGTTCTAGTCCTAAACCAAATCCTGAATGTGGCACGGAACCATACTTACGTAAATCTAAGTACCATGAATATTCATTTAGGTCTAATCCTTGTTCTTTAATACGTGCTTCAAGATAGTCATAATCAGTATCACGCTCTGAACCACCAATAATTTCGCCATAGCCCTCAGGAGCTAGCAGATCAGCAGATATGACAACATCGTCACGGGTTGGATGGCGTTTCATGTAAAAAGCCTTAATTTCTTTAGGAAAGTTGACGATAAAGACAGGTTTTGCAAAGTGATTTGCTAAAAAGGTTTCTTCTGGTGAGCCAAAGTCAACCCCCCACTTAACATCAAAATCATTTTCCTGAAGCAAAGTAATAGCATCATCATAAGAGATACGTGGATATGGTAATTGTGTATAAGACTTTAATAAATCTTTATCACGCCCTAATAAATCCAATTCATATTCGTTACGATCCAAAACGGCTTGAATCAAATAAGCAATATAACGTTCTTGAATTTTTAATGAATCCTCTTGAGTCATCCAGGCCATTTCAGGCTCAATCATCCAAAATTCTGTTAGATGACGACGTGTTTTAGATTTTTCAGCTCGAAACGTTGGCCCAAATGTAAAGACACGCCCGAATGCCATTGCCCCAGCTTCAGCATATAATTGACCAGTTTGTGATAAGTAGGCATCTTCATCAAAGTATTCAGTATGAAACAATTCTGTGGTACCTTCAGGAGCTGAACCCGTTAATAATGGTGAATCAATTTTAATAAAGCCTTCTTTGTTGAAAAATTCATACGTTGCTGCAATCAAAGTATTACGAATACGTAGGACAGCAAATGGTTGGATATGACGCAAATATAAGTGACGATGATCCATCAAAAACTCTGTACCATGCTCTTTTGGTGTAATCGGATAGTCTTGTGAGCTACCAACAACCGTCAAATCTTTCACTTGCATTTCATAACCAAATGGTGATCGTTCATCAGCAACAATTGTTCCAACCAAATACATACTTGTTTCTTGTGAAAGTGCCTTTGCTTTGGCAAAAATTTCTTCACCAACAACTGACTTAACAACCACTCCTTGAAAAAAAGCCGTGCCATCACGCAATTGTAAAAATTGCATTTTCCCTGATCCACGTTTATTTCTTAACCAAGCACCTAAGCGGACTTCTTGGCCAACATAGTTCTTCGCGTCTTCAATGCGAATAGTCTCCATTGTTTTAAGCTCCCTTATAAATTATTTATTTTTTATAAATGACGAATTGTTTGAACTTGTTTACCGTCTGAGAATTGATAAGTAATGAAATTTAAATTATTATCTTTGTCAATAAATGTTAACTGCCAAACAGGTACTTTTTTATATATAGCAAGACCAATACTTGTTATTTTTTTAGGTTGATACTGTTTCTCGACTAACTGACGGACACGACTCTCAGATAAACCATCTGACATTTTTATTGTTGTTAGTTTATTTGACTTTCCCTGAACAATAACACCAACCGTTTGATGTTTTTTATTTTCACCGATTGCACTGTAATAAGTATGTTGTCGTGAAATTCGATAAAATTTTGAGACAGAAGTTAAATCGTTTGATTGCTTAGCAAGCTTAGTTACACGATTTCTGGCCACATCAACGGGCCTTTGTGCTTCTCCTAATATCGATACACCAATCAAAATAATAAACAAAAACACTAGAATGCCAAGTAACCAGTGTCGAAGCCGCTTACCACGGCGTCCGTGGACCGTTGATCGCATCTCCATGATACTAAGCTCCTTTACTTTAATAGTCTTGCCTACTGTAAAAATAAACCACTTACTACTTTACCAAATTTTCCAATCTTATTAAAGATGTTCATCAAAGAAATCTTTTAACTCTCTAACAACATCAGAATCATTTAATTCCTTTTGTGGTAAATTATTAGGTAACATTTTTCGCAAAGTTTTACCATAAGACTTTGTAATAATTCTTGTATCGTAAATAATAATAGCACCATGGTCCGCTGGCGTGCGGATTAAGCGTCCAACGCCCTGGCGTAATTTTAAAACAGCTTTAGGCAGTGTACTTTGATAAAATGGCTGTTTGCCTTGTGCTGTCAAAACAGCTTCTTCTGCCTTTTGTAAAACAGAATCTGGACGGTCAAAAGGTAGACGAGCAATAACTAATAATTTTAGTTGGTCTCCAGGTAAGTCAATACCTTCCCAGAAACTAGCAGCACCTAAAACAACGAGATGGTGTTCACTTTGCATCCGTTTTCTGATTTTACCACGAGTACCTGTAATTCCCTGTGCTAATAATGTTAACTGTGTTTGTTGAAATTTTCGATTACTTTGAATATGATTATATACTTGGCGAATTGTATCTAAAGAATTGAACAGAACTAATGTATTTTGATTTATAGCTGTTGTGACATCAACTAACTGTTTGGCTAAATAATTAGCAAAGTTCACACTTGTTGGTAACGGTGCATTCTTAACCATAATCAAATCAGCTTGATTTTTAAAGTCAAAAATATCTGGATAATGTCGTACTGTTGCCGTGTCTTTATCCAAATTCAAACGATCATACAAGTAGCCAGATTTTGTAGAAGTAAACAATGTTGCACCAATAATTGTTGGAGGCATAAAGTGTGGATACACCTTCTCTTTAAAATAGTTTAATGTATGCAGTAGGCCACCACTTAATTGTAAATTACTACTATCACGATTTTGTGATTCAGTTAACCAGAAGATACTAGCATCTGGAAAGTCCACTAAATCTTGTTGGAAAGTCATTAATTGTTTTTCGTACTGTGTAATACTATCTAATAATCGACGGAAATCAGCCAGTTGTTGGCGTTCACCTAATGAAAATTTGCCTTTTGTACCGCTGAACTCTTTTAGTAATAACTGTAAGGTATCATCTAGATTTTGTACTTCATCATGAATCGTTTTAACATGGTTCGCTTGATCTACCCAAAATTGTGCAAAATCATTATTAGCTAAAGCAATTTCATACCTTCCTTGTGTTGGTGGGGTTCTCTTGTTAAGTAAAAAACGTCGATACAAAGCAACTTGCAACTGTGGAATTTCATTTGCTAATTGCTCTAATGAGCGTAATAAATGATTTCGTAGCTGTTCACCACCAACTATATGTCGTAATATATTGCCAATTGCTGGTTGAACGTCTTGTAAAATAAGATTAATAGCTGTTTGTACTCTGGCAATCCAGATTTGAATTGGCAAGTGGTGCCGACTTTGTTCCAAAATGGCAGCTGGCAAGTTTTGCGCTTCATCAATGACTAAATATGGCGGATTTTGTTTTGTGCCCAATTCATTCGCGTATTCTGCTAAATAATTATGATTCACAATCAGAAATTGTGATTGTTGTGCCAAAATGTGCTGCCGTTCAAAAAATTCATAACCATAAAACGGTGAACCAATTGGATTATTGGCATTTTGTGACAACTTTGCAATAAATTTTTGCTGGGCATTCATTAGATGTAATTCATCAAAATCCCCTCTCGTTGTTTCTGTTAACCAAACTAAAATTTGTGCTTTGATAAATTGTAGTGAAGTTGTTCCCTCATCAATTTGTAAAGAGCGCTTAAAACTTTGCAAATTCAAATAATGTCGTCTTCCTTTTAAACTTACTGCTCGTACCTCAAAAGGTAAAATATCATGTAAAACAGTGTTAACAGTTTCAGTAATTTGTGTTTGCAAAGTAATGGTTGGTTCTGTCACAACAACTTGTTTTTTATTATCATTTGCTAGGTAAGCATACGGTAATAAAAAGCCAAGTGTTTTTCCCATACCAGTAGGTGCTTCTGCAATAAAAGCTGATTCACCTGGCACTTCCGATAAAACGGTATTAGTATAATGATTTTTGATTGCGTTCATTAACTTAGCCTGTTGCTCACGATAGACTAGTTTCTTGCCGTAAAGCTGCTGTTTAGCTGCTCGTTTTGCTGGATACGACTCTCCTTGCTTGGGTACGAGTACCTCAGGATCACTAAATCGGCGAATGGCTAAACCATCAATAACTTGCAAATGTTTTGGTAAAGGTCGCCGTAACGCTTTTGCTCTGAGAAGTACTTGTTCAAATAAATGTGCTGTATCTTGTGGTAAAACTAATGGTAAATCAACTAATGCTTGTAGCGTGACAATCGGTAATTTTTCAAGGCGATCCATTATTTTAATTAATAAAGCACCTGTTGCTAAAGCATCACTGTCAGCCTGATGTGGGTGACCATGCGATAATGATAAATATGATGTTAAATCGACTAAGCGAAATCCCGGTGCCGTTGGCCAAACAATTTGACTTAGTGTTACCGTATCAATCGCTGTTAACCGTAGTGGTGATAAACCAATTCGCTGAAATTCAGCATTTAAAAATGGTAAATCAAAGTTCACATTATGCGCAACGAAAATAGTGCCGGATAACATCGTATAAATTGATTCTGCAACATCTTCAAATACGGGTGCCTGTTGCACCATTTCTTGCGTAATCCCAGTTAGCTGGATAATATTACGCGGGATTATTTCATTTGGGTTAATTAAAGTTGAAAATTGATTAATAATTTTTTTATTCTGCACGAACGCAATCGCAATTTGGATAATACGGCCTGATTCGCTCGTTGTACGGGTTGTTTCAAGATCAACAACCGCATAGATGTCTTTATTTAGCATCGAAACGTACCACGACTTTCTCTTTGTAATCTTAGCTTGATTATAGCATATCTGCAGTCTAAAATTTGCCTTATATAACAATAAATTATTTACCTTTCATATAAAATACATTATAAAACGAACAGTTGACAATATGTAAAATTTCATTTATATAAAGTAATTTAAGCTAGAATCAGTAATATGAATGATGTAATTAATCAATGAATTTGGTATGATTAAGAAAGCTAAAATAAAAAATAGAATGGATTGGTAATTTCAAAGTGAAAAAACCAGGAATCGGCGTCAGCCATGCCAAAGTTATTTTACTTGGCGAACATGCGGTCGTTTATGGCCAGCCAGCTATTGCACTTCCTCTGCCGGATTTGGCAATGACTGTTAAAATCGAATCACGTGAAGCAGGACAAATTGTGCTATCACAATCTTATCAGGGCCCATTAGAAGCAATGGCGGAAGTCTATGAAGGGATTCGACAATTAATCAATCGATTATTAAAGTATTTTAATTCAGATGAAATGCCTTTTACAATGACGATCACATCAAATATTCCACAAGAGCGTGGCATGGGATCGTCAGCTGCAACTGCAATTGCGATTGTTCGTAGTTTTTTTGACTTCTTTGATAAGCCTTTATCAAAGAAAGATTTACAACGTTGGTCAAGTATTGAAGAAGCCATCACTCATGGATCTCCCTCTGGACTTGATACAGCAACGGCCGCACACGATCAGGCCGTTTGGTTTGTTAAGGGTAATCAACCTGAAAAGATTGACATGTCATTAGATGGTACCTTAATCATCGCAGATACTGGCATTCAAGGGCAAACTGGTCTCGCTATTTCAGTTGTTCGTGAACACTTGCTAAATGATCCTGAAATTGCCCAACATCACATCGACAAAATTGGTGAAATTGCCCGAAATACACGCTTGGCAATTTCAGAAAATGATTTACTTAAGGTTGGTCATTTTATGAATAAAGCACAAAAACATTTGGCTGCATTAGGTATTTCTCATCCTAAACTAGATGAATTGATTACAGCTGCTCGCAATGCTGGTGCTGTGGGTGCAAAATTAACCGGTGGCGGTATCGGTGGGACGATGATTGCAATTACTAAAGGTGAAAAACAAACAGCACAAGTAATTAAAGCGCTAGAAGAAAGCGGTGCACAAGAAATCTGGACACAGAATTATAATCATCATTAGTTTAGGAGTATCTATCATGCATTACACGGCTCGTGCGCACACAAATATCGCTTTACTGAAGTATTGGGGAAAGGCTGATGAATCAATTATTACCCCTACAACGACGTCAATTTCACTAACGCTTAATGAATTTTATACTGATACAACTGTCTGGTTCGATAAGCAATTGACCACTGATCAGTTAACTTTGGATAATGTTGCAATTACTGGCCATGAGAAAGATAAAGTTAGTCGATTTTTAAATTTAGTACGGCAAAATGCAGCAGTTGATTCATATGCCCACGTTGTTTCTAATAACCATGTTCCAACCGCTGCTGGACTGGCCTCATCTGCATCAGCTTTCGCGGCACTAGCAGGTGCTGCCAGTAAAGCAGCGGGATTACAACTAACACCATTAGAATTATCTCGACTAGCACGACATGGTTCTGGTTCTGCCACTAGATCAATCTTTGGTGGCTTTGCCAAATGGATTCCTGGTGATGATCAAACATCAGTTGGTAGTTCAATTTCTGAGACAGTTAATTGGCCGATCCAACTCATGACTGTTATTGTCAGTGATCAACCTAAAAAAGTTGGATCACGTCTTGGTATGCAACATGCTAAAGCAACTTCCCCTTTTTATAATGATTGGGTAACATTAGCAAATTCACAAATAGATGACATGATTGTAGCTATCGAACAACATGACTTAATGAAATTAGGCGAGCTTGCTGAAGCAAATGCATTACAAATGCATGCGATAAATACAACTGCCATGCCACCCTTTAACTATTTAACAGATACAAGCTGGCAAATCATTATGATGGCGCAAAAATTACGTGCAAATGGTATTCCTGTGTATGCCACTATGGATGCAGGACCAAACGTTAAATTAATTTCACGTCCAGATGATTCACTAAATATTAAAAAAGCACTTTCAAAAATTGTCTCACCTTCTCAGGTGATTGTTGCGACACCCGGTCCTGGTATTAAAATTGTTGTAGGAGATACTATATGATAGTGACGGCAAAAGCACCTGGTAAGCTATACTTGGCAGGAGAATATGCAATTACATTACCAAGGCAACGTGCCATTATTTTTGGTGTAAATAAATATATCACTGTAACAATGCAGGAAATTTCTGGTAATGACGTTCAGTTAGAAAGTGACCAATTAGGAACTTATAAATTTTCTTTAAATGATCTTCATAAAAATATAGTCTCTAATCAATGGCAACTTGTTTTGCAAACCATTCAAGTCATTTATGACTATCATTTTACGGATGATCAAAAGTTATTAGCAGTAAAAATAAAAATAACTAGTGCTCTTACCTTTGAAGGTAAAAAATTAGGTCTTGGTTCATCAGCAGCTGTTGTCTCAGCAATAATCAAAGCTTTCAATACACTATGGCACCTACATTTGACGAAACAACAACAATTTAAACTAGGTGTTATTGTCATGCTATCACTTCCCCAATTTTCCCATGGATCTATGGGAGACTTGGCGGTTGCGGTATACGGTGGCATGATTTTATATCAAAAATTTGACAATCATTCAGTTGCAGAGTTAATGAGAAACATGCATGATTATAAATCAATAATTAATACATATTGGCCAGAGTTAACTATCACAGAACTATCGTGGCCATCACAATGGCAACTGGTTATCGGCTGGACTGGCGAGCCTGCCGATACACAGCAATTATTGGATACCGTCGTATCTACAAAAGAAAAAAAGCACGCAAAAGAGACCTTAGCAGCGCAAACATTACCTATCATAGACAATCTCGTTAAAAGTATTTTGACTGTTGATTTTTCATTATTGATTAAAAATATTTTGGCAAATCAAACGAGCCTCATTAACTATGCTGATCAAGTTAACATTGATTATTTAACGAACAATCTTTTTAATGCTATGCTTATCGCAAAAAAGATTGGTGTGCCTGCTAAAATATCAGGTGCTGGTGCTGGTGATAATGTTGTTGCAGTGGCCATTAATAATAGTCAAGTAAAGTCATTGAAACAGTCTTGGCGTCGCGCAAACATTGTGCCATTACCTTTAGAAATCGCAATATTAGGAGAATAATAATGGAATCAGCACACGCACATCGAAAAGATGAACACCTTGCATTAGCTGAAGCAGAATTTCGACGACATGTGCCAGTATCGTCTTTGCAACAAGTTCGACTCATTCATCAAAGTTTACCCGAAATAAAAATTAATAAGGTATCCACAGCTATCCAGGATGAAAATTTTAATTTTACAACGCCTTTTTATATCGAGGCAATGACTGGTGGTAGTGAACGGACCGGGGAAATAAATCGTCAATTGGCCGAAGTGGCAAAATCAACGGGTATCGCTATGGCTGTTGGATCACAAAGTATTGCTCTAAAAGATACATCTGCAATCAAGACTTTTACTATTGCACGTGAAATTAATCCAGATGGCTTCATCATGGCAAACATTGGTGCTGGTCATTCAGCAAGCTCTGCTCAAAAAGTTGTTGATATGATCGATGCAAATGCATTAGAAGTACATGTCAATGTTGCCCAAGAAATTGTCATGCCTGAAGGTGATCAAGAGTTTGTCTGGCTTGATAATATTATTGACATCATTCATTCTGTATCTGTTCCTGTTATCGTTAAAGAAGTCGGCTTTGGTATGAGCGCCCAAACAATTAAAAAATTGTATGATAATGGTGCAAAATATGTCAATATTGGTGGTCGCTCGGGAACTAATTTTGCAATTATTGAAGATCGAAGAAATCGTGACAAAAAATTAGGTTATGATTTTTTATATGATTGGGGACAAACGACTGCAGAAAGTCTATTAGATACTCAGTTACTGCATGAAAAACCTGTTATTTTTGCAACTGGAGGTATTCAAAATCCTCTTGATGTCTTGAAAGCACAAGTTTTAGGAGCAACGGCTGTTGGTATTGCGGGACATTTTTTACATACTGTATTACAGCATGGTTCTGAAGGCCTAACCCAAGAAATTAAAACCT
The DNA here is from genome assembly GCF_058505625.1 of Weissella sp. ESL1156. Classification (NCBI taxonomy): domain Bacteria; kingdom Bacillati; phylum Bacillota; class Bacilli; order Lactobacillales; family Lactobacillaceae; genus Weissella; species Weissella sp. ESL1156. The sequence goes on from NZ_CP196372.1 coordinate 460,655, forward strand.
GGCAACAACAATTAAAGGAATTATATGCATTAGTTGGTGCTGATTCAATAGCTGATTTAAAAAAAGTTCAGTATGTGCTATCACCTGAATTACAAAATTATCAACAACAACGACACTTATAATATTAATGTTTCGGTAGCGTTTACAAAGGTTTTATTAAGTCGTTAAAATGAATCTTCAGTTTGCTTAATTTTTCACTGACTTAGTTGTTAATAGCGTAAAATTAAAGTATGAAAAACTTGTTAACAGAAAGTATTCGTCAACAAACAGACGATCAAATTATTGATGCAACACTAACCTTGTTACAAAGTCACTCCTATGACCAACTTGCGGTTACAGAAATTGCCCGTAAGGCAGGCGTGTCACGGATGGCTTTCTACCGCCATTTTGGTACAAAAGAAGCTGTCATCAAGGAAATTGTTTTGCAATTGACCCAAGATTTTGAAAAAGAAGCGAATGCATTACCAATAGATGTTAATGAAATTTCAAGAGCTTTTTTTGGCTTTGTTAAGGCGAATGGCATTACAATCGCTGTCCTGTTAAATGCCGGATTACGTGAACAATTCTATCCACCCTTACGTGATATTCTACATGGACTTTATGCAGAATTATTACAAAATCAAGTGACATTTAACCAGTCTATTGATTATGTCTCTGACTTTACAGCATCTGGGATGTTAGCTTTAGCGATTCGCTGGATTGCCACTGGTGCTCATGAATCAATTGATCAAATGGTTCACATTGCAAATGAAATGACAAATGCACAACATGCTAATATTTAAAAATCACCTGATAACGATTCCGCTATCAGGTGATTTTTTATTTATTACTTTTGATTATGGTGTTGTTTACCAGCATTACGGCCGCCTTTAGCCTCGTGTTGGCGTTCTTGAGCTGTTTTGGTAATATCCTTACGCCCATTACTTTGCTGCTGCTGTTGCTGTTGCTGTTGTGCAGCTTGCATTGCTTCAGCAAAGCGACCAGTTGGTTTTGATTGAATTTTACCTGCTAAGGCATCATCAACAACATCTTTAACTTCAAAGGTATCAGCAACATGTGCTTTAAGTCTTGGACGCCAAAGAATAATGATTAATGTTTGAAGAATAATAACTAATGCACCAGCAAAGAAATATAAAGCAATTCCAGCATTAGTAACCCACGTCATAAATAGCATCATGACCGGCATCATAAACATCATCATTTGCATTTGCTTTTTTTGTTCTGCTGGAATACCAATTAATGATAGATATGCTTGAATACCATATGCAATCGCTGTTGCAATTGCTAAAATCGGTGCATGTGACGACAAACTGATTCCAAAAAATGATGCATGAGCAATATCATTTGAGTATCTAATCGCAGAATATAGCCCCATAAAAACCGGCCATTGAATAATCAATGTCGTAAAATTCATGCCACCAAGCAACGAAACATTATTTTCTCGATAAATAGTCATCATGGCTTGTGATGCCAATAATTGCTCTTCTTGCGTTTGTGCATTCTTTTGTGCATCTTGGACCTTTGCAAGTTGTGGTTGTAATAAACGCATTTTTTCTTGCTGAATCGTTGCGTTTCTTTGTTGATGGATCATCATTGGTAGCAGCACTAAACGTACGGCGAGCGTTAAAATAATGATTGACCAACCAACGGCATTGGCGCCCCCAATTGTTGATTCTGACCAGTTCATAAAGTCTGTCAAAGGCGTTTTTAAGAAATCAGCATGGCCAGTAACAAACAAAACGACTAGTACAATTAATAATATGGGTGTTAAACCTTTAATTTTCATGGAATGTATCATCCTACCTATTTCATTTTTTCAAGTAATAATTATATCACGAAACATCATATAAGTTGCGAATCTTTAGCGATTGCTTATAACTGTTAATAGATTACGAACGAAATTTATTAACAATTGATGAAATGTCTTTAATAACTAATGACATTGTACCATCTGGCTTATTAATAAATTCTACCTTACTCTTATCTTGATAAATTTCTATTGGAATCGCAATTTCAATACCAGAATCAAGTTTAAAACGTTGCAAACTGTACTTTTTTTCAATTCTTTCAGTATTTGGTACAGCAATATCATTATAAATTTCTTTGTGAACAATTATCTCTTGATAAGCATGTTGAGCCGATATATTACCTTTAAATACAGATTCTGCAATAGCTGCCGTTTTGATTGCACCATCATCCTGAACATTATCAAAAATAACATTTTGGGTATCCGCCAATACTTCATGTTCTGGTATATCAAATCTGCTAGCAACTGATTTTACAACTTGCTTAATTGCTTGAATATTATCTTTTGTTGACTTACCTGGTTGTATTTGCAAAAATTTTTCTGAAAAATAATTCGTTCGATGACCATCAATTAAATAACGTTTTTCTACCAACATATATTCGCCACTCATTAAATTTATAATGATACCCTCGTCCACTTTTTGAGTTGCCGCAGGTAAAATAGCCTGATTAAGAACAAGATTATTGACGAGCTTCTCCTCATGATACTCAACAATATGCGTATATCTTGGTGTAAAATTTAGCTTTAAAATCCCCCAAAAATCGTTTGTACCTTCTGAAAATTCAACAACCAATAAATCACCAGCCGGAATTGACTCATTTTGTGCAATTATTTCATATAATTTTTCTGCTAAATCTGTTGCTTTTTCAGTAAAAGAACGTTCATCATTATCTGAAATGATTTTTGAAATCATATCATTATCAGTCAGTTGTCCAATTTTATAATCACTTGTTTCAAATTTTTCAATTAATTTTTGCACATAATCATGTAAATTTGGTTGAGTAATATCCAATTCATTTTGTGATGCAATTAAATTCCCACTATTTTTGTCTAAAACGTGCAATATCACGTGCTTTATAATCATATTTTACTATCCTTCACAAATAAAAAAGCAGGTCGATAGACATACAGAATTTTCCTATCGGACTACCATGACCTGCTAATGTTTAACTTTTCTCTTGATGCTTAATGGGAAGTGTAATTCTAAAAATAGAACCTTGCCCAATAGCTGATTCTAATTGAATACGGCCGCCGTAACCTTCTACTAGTTTTTGCGCGATACTTAAACCAAGACCATTCCCACCTTGTTTACGTGAACGTGCTTTATCGACACGATAAAAACGATCAAATACACGACTAGCATCTTCGGGGCTGATACCTTCACCAAAATCTTGAACGGCTAATTCGACAATGTTTCCCGAACGTGATGCTGCAAAATGAATTTCTTTACGATCCTGACTATACTTAACCGCATTGTCTGATAGAATAATCAAAATTTGTTCTAAATGATCGCGGTTCATATTAATAATTGTAGGCCCCTTTAAATCATCATCAATCCAAAATGAAAAATCCGGATGGATCATTTTAAAGTTTGTGTAAACGCCATTAATTAATTCCTTTGCATCTGTATCACCTTCACGAAAAGTTAGCTCTACTTGATCAGCCCTAGTCAGATCAAGCATTTCTGACACCAATCCTTCCATTCGACTAATTTCTTGTAATGAAGCCGCAATTGATTCATTTAAGACTTTTGGATCATCTTTTCCCCAACGGTTTAATAATTCCATATGCCCTTTTACAATCGCTACAGGTGTTCTTAATTCATGGGAAACATCTTCAACGAACTGATGCTGTTGCAAGATGAAGCGTTGCATACGATCAAGCATAACATTTAACAAATCAGATAGGTCTGTTAATTCATCAGGTTTACGTTCTTCATTAGCAACACGTACTTGTGATTGTGGATCATGATTAATCGTATCAACCGTCTTTTTAATGTTGTCAATTGGTCGTAAGAAAAAACCAGCTAACCAGTATCCCCAAAGAGCAATTAAGAAAAGACCAAGTACAATTAAAATCGCGATAATTGAATATACACGATTAAATGTTTTATGATAACCAGTTAAATGATTTTCCACAACAACATGACCAATAATATGATGCTTATTGTCACGTAATGCTTGATGCCCAACCAACATTTTGACGCCCTCAATACGTTCTATTTGAATCACACGTTGTTTGGTCTTATTGAAGGGTATTCTCGCACCACCAATTGGATAAATTTGAGCACCATTTTTATTATAAACTCTAATTGTATAATCTTTACGAGCAATCTGCTGTAACACTGGATCATTAACGACCTGATTAAAATCAGTACTATGCGGTCGTAACATATTATCAATTTTTGATGGTAACATCTGAGATTCATTGATGTGTTGCAAACGATTAGTAACAGCTGTTAAAGAGCTATTGACTTGTTGTCTTTCTGTTTTCATCATTTGTGTTGCAAAAGCTTGCATTACAAACCATGTAAATATAATAAATATTAAAAAAACACCAGCAACTGATCCAAGAGCCCATTTCCATTTCAAGGAAAGACCTTTACGTTGTGGTGTTTTTTCAACAATGGATGTTTGCCTATCCATTAACTTTCCTCCAAATTACTGGCGCATAACATAACCAGTACCGCGAACTGTTTGAATATAAGATGCTCTTGAATCAGGTTGATCAATTTTATTGCGTAGGTAACGAATATAAACATCAACAACATTTGTTTCAATTTCTGAATCGTATCCCCAAACCTTCTTTAATAACTCCTCACGTGATTGGACAACGTTAATGTTTTCCATCAAAATTAATAGCAATTCATATTCACGTTTTGTCAAGTTAATAATTTCATTACCTCGACGAGCAATGCGATTCTCTTTTTCAACAGTTAAATCACGATAGCGCACAACACTTTGGTGCGTACTATGTTCTTCGGTTTCAATATCAATGCGACGTAACAAAGCACGCACACGAGCTAATAATTCTTCAATGGCAAATGGCTTAACGACATAATCATCGGCACCATAATCTAATCCTGAAACACGATCAATGACAGAGTCACGTGCAGTCATCATGATAATTGGTGTGTTTTTTTCTTCACGCAAACGACGTGCCACTTCCAGGCCACTCAATTCGGGTAACATCAAGTCAAGTAAAATTAAATCGTAATCATTTCCTAAGGCAGCGTCTAAACCACCTCGTCCATTATCTTCAACATGAGTCTCATAACCCTCGTGCTGTAGTTCTAGCTCCACAAAACGCGCTAAATTTTCTTCATCTTCAATAACAAGCACACTACTCATACGCTATACCTCTGGTTACTTTCTTACATAATACGATGCCATTCTACAACTATGACATAATTTACATTAATCATAACATGATTTTCTAATAAATCATAGTTTTTCCCTATCAGAGTCAAGTTTTTGATGCTTTTGATAGATCAAAAAGATGCCGATTGTAATCGGCAAAGTTATCATCACACCTAATAGTGCATATAGAAGTGACAACATAGAAGATGTAAATAATTTCGCATTTAGAATGTCACCGAGAGTATATTTCAATTTACTAAATAGAACTGCCAAACTTAAAAAATCAGCCAAAAATCCAAACAATACGGTATTAACAGCTGTACCAATAATTTGTTTACCTAACGTTTGTCCAACATTAACGAGCGCTTTATTTTGTAATTTTGGATTATCTGCTAATAACTCACCAATACCAGTTGCAATGGCAACAGAGGCTTCAGCAATTGCGCCCAATGTTGCTAATAAAGCAGCTACAATACCTAATGTACCAAAATTAACATTAATTGCTAATGATAAGCCTTCCAAATCTTCAGAATTTTCCTCAGCAAATCCTTGCGTGACCGCAATATGTTCAGTTGGCAAAATTACTGCTAATAAAATTAGCATAACAATAAAACTAGCAATAAGTGCGATGGTTGTTGTCCGTTCATCAGCACCAGCGCTTAAAACAGTTACAGTTAAGAGACTTGTTCCACCAATTAGTAGCACCCAAAATGCATTAAATTGAAAACTAATTAACATGATCATAATAACCATAATGGCAAAACTGATCCATAAACTAATAAAGGAACCAATGCCCTTTATTCCACCAATCATGAGCATTAAGACAAATAGTATAACTGATAGCATCATTAAAACACTCATAATTAGATACCTGCCTTTTTTTGTTGCCACTGATGTAATAACCAGACCCAAAAGATACCAGCTGGTACAGTTAATACAATCCCAATGGCACTGATTAGTGTTTGTATCATGCCTAGCGACAGGTTCATTGTATAAGTGAAGCCCCAATTATTACCATTTCTTAAGTACAAAATTGCCATTGGAATTTGTTCAGCGATAAAAATTAAGAAAAGTGTGTTACTCAGTGCGCCGAATATTTCTTGTCCAACATGGCGACCAGTAATTAATAGTTCTTTTATGCCAATATCTGGATGTTCCCGTTCAACGCTAAACAATGTCGCAATCATATCCGTTGCTTCATCCATAACTGCACCAAGTACACCAACTAATGTCATTGATAGAAACATTGGTTGTGGTAATTGTGTAATAAAAGACATTAATTCAAAATGCAAACCTTTACCATTAGTTATTTTAAATACTATCACACCGATTAACATGGCTAAGGTCGTAGATGTTATCACAGTCAAAAGTACTGTCCACGTTAATTTATTTTTAATACCCATAACAAACATCAAGGTCATTGCTGAAGAAATGAGACTAAACAAAATAAATAGCCAAAAAATATTGGCGTCTTTTGTTAAAAGGTTTAAGTAAACTGTTAGAATAAATAACCCAACATTGATAAATAAAGATGCCGCCATTAGGCTACCTGCTTTTCCCATTGAAATGATTAGTATCCCAATAACTAGGATTAAAACAGGAATCCAAAATGTATCACGCTTAAAATTTTTAAGTCCCCAAGCATGTTCAGAACGTGATAAAAAAATTTGATCAGATCGATGCAAGGGTTGCGTAATTGCCATTGCATCATCATAAGTATTCACAAACGTAATGATTTTATCTTTTTTGTCCGTATTGAGTAATTTAACCTGTACACGTTCATTGTGCTGTTTGATGTCATTTCCATATTGATCACGCAAAGTTTTTGTTGATAATTGTTTAACCGTCGTAACTTCACCGATTGGCTGTTGATACCAACCAGCATTGTGACGTAAAACAAAAAAACTTGCAATCATCAGAAGAATCAATACAAGAAATTTTAAGATGATATGCTTTATATTTTTTTGTCTCATTTAATCAAACTCCCGACGATTTTCGCCACCCATTTGGATTTCTTTAGACAGAAATTTAATACGTTGCATTAATCTTTCTGCTTTTAATGGTTCAGCACCGTCTTTGGTTACTGTGAGATGTTCTGTTTCAAGTTGTTGCATTGAAAAATTCGAAGTAAAAAATGTCGTTAGTTCATTTTGCATGCGGTATTCTAAAATAACACCTAAAATATCATCTCGAACCCACGCTGTTAACGATTCAGCACCAATATCATCAATTACTAAAATAGGCACACGTTTAATCGTATTAATTTTTTCTTGGGGTTGTTGATCACTCCCAATGGCACTACGTATTTCAACAACGAAACTCGGGAAGTGAATGAGTGTTACTGCGATACCTTCAAGAGCTAGTTCATTTGCCATGGCGCCCATCAAATGGGTTTTACCAACACCATAAGAACCATGAATGTATAGACCCCGATGAAAATCATCAGGTGATTGGATATAATCACTAATAAATTTCAGGACGCCAGAAAATGCCGCTAGTCGTTCACCATCATGTTCAGAAAAATCATCTAAGCGTGCTTTTTTAATTAATTTTGGCATGCCAATTGATTTCACTAAATGTGCTTGCATGTTCATCCGTTGTGTTAATAGGGTTGACTCATCCGGTTCATAAATAATAACAATACGACCTTCTGTTACTTGTAAAGCTGGTGTGTATCCTCGATGAACAACAGTTTTACCAGCTTTTGCATTCTTTTGTTGTGAGTAGTACTCATATAAAACCGCAAAGTCACGTTCAATAATTTTACGTGATAATTTATCATGATTATCATTAAAAAACCGTCGTATGTCGGGATACTTAAAAACTTTCTTTTGTAATGCTTGATAGCGACTATTCAACTGCTTTTTGTCCATGAAATCTCGCAAGGCATCCCCAACATTCATTGGCGTTACTTCTGACTGATTATCATTTTTTTCAAATTTTTCTGCGCTCATCGCTTATTTCTCCTCTGGCTTCTTTTTATTCCGACGAGCACGCATTGCTACTAAAGCTTCCCTTGCTGAAGCTGCATCTGCTTTAGAAATGCTTGTGCCATGTTGATTTTCCCAATCAGGACGTGTTTCTCGCTTAACAAGATTATTTTGTTTTGACCATTTTTTATTCGATTGATTAGTTTGACGAGCTTGTTGCTTTTTTTTACGTTGTTGTAAATATTGTAGTGCACTAATGGCATCAGTAACTTGATGTTGTGTCCAATCGTTAACTAATGTTTGTAAAATCGTTTTATTTAAAGTTGTCCGTTTTTCGACAACAGTCAATTCATAGATTGCGATATTCAATACTTCTGCGGAAACAACATTCATTTGGGCAATATCAGTTAATGCTTTTACCTCATTATCAGCAACAAATCCATTATTTCGGTGGCGCAGATTCTTCAAAAAGATTAACGGTGACACAGTCTTTGCTGTTTGAATTAATAATGTTGCTGCGTCTGAAGTTTCTGCTTTGTTATTTGCTACTTTACCTGTATTAGCGTCACTTGTGTGATTGTTAGTCCTATCTTTAATTTGGGATTGTTGAAAATTTTGTTCGAGTGCTTTACGAATAGCCGGTATATCAATTGGTTTATTTGGTGATGTTGTTGCTTGAATCACACGAACCATTTCAATATCTGAAAGATTGAACAGTGTTTTTTGAAGTGTTAAGTCAACTTCATTTTCTTGTAATACTTTTTGCTTAATACCATATGATTTTAACATATCTGCCATGAAACCAATATCCAAAGCCTTCACTGCTTTCCTAATGGTGTGTGGCAAATTATCCTGATTATCTTCATTTTTATCCAAGGGTGCTTGATTGCGATGAATAAAACTTTCCTGACCAACCAAATCAAAGAAAGTTTTTGAAACATTTTCACCATTAATCGACCGCTTATCAGATAATTCATCAGTTACTAAATCATTAAATAATTCATCACCAAGATAATGTGCTAATAGACTAGATAGTAAAACATCTGAAAGAAAAGCCCGAATACTCATTGGTGGAAAAATTTGATAGGTCCATTGTGTACCAAAATTAGTTGTTTGTTGATACGATTTAACCAGTCCCATACCTTCTAATTTTTCACGAGCAATTAGAAATGTATGTTGATTCATTGCTAATTGGTCAAGTAAATCAACATGGCGACTTTTGGCCTCTTTTGTTGTACCAACTGTTGCCCAAGCCAGATATAACGTATAAGCATCACGTCCTATAATCGGTAGATAGACTTTTGTCAAAGATCGCACTGAATTCATGTCAATTGTTTCATCATATATCAGTCGATATCTTTGTTGGTTAGAAAAATTTGCCATGAATATTCCCCCTTTACTTAAATCTTATGACATACTTCTTGAATAACTTTATCTACTTGTGCCACTGTTTGTGCCACACTGCCTGAATTGTCGATAATAAAATCTGCCAGTTTTTCTTTTTCTGATAATGGCATTTGTGAAGCAATGCGTTTTTTTGCTTCATCTTTTGTTAAATGATTTCGTAACATTAAGCGAGATAATTGGATTGATTCTGGTAGCCTAACCACCATAACAGCATCAGCTCCCGCAATATTATGGTTTTCAAGTAATAATGGGATATCTAAAATAACTAATTTCGTACCCTGACGTGCTAATTCTGCTAGTTCATTGTTCATCATCTGTTGAATTAGTGGATGTGTGATATCATTCAACTTTTGACGAGCGGTATCATCACTGAATACAATTTTTCCTAAAAGCTGTCGATTAAGTGAACCATCTGCTTGTTTGACTTCATCACCAAAAGTTGAAATAACTTTAGCTAACCCAGGTGTACCTGGTGCAACAACTAATCGCGCAAATTTATCGGCATCTAAAACGGGAATGCCTTTTGATGCTAAATAATTAGAAATTGTTGTTTTACCAGTAGCAATGCCACCTGTTAATCCCAATTTAAACATTAGTGGGTCCTTTCAATTTGACAAACCGGACAATATGTAGTCCCTCTTTGTGCAACCTTGGTCTTAATTAATGGTTCACCACATCGTAAACAAGGCTCACCAACACGACCATATACCTGTAGTTCATTTTGAAATTCACCAGCATTACCAAATACATTTGTAAAACTATGTACTGTCGTACCGTGATGTTCTGTAGCAAGTTTTAATTCAGAAATAATATTTTTCCTTAATGTTGCTAATTCTTCTTTAGTAATGACATTTGCTGGTGTTAGGGGATGAATCTTAGATTGCCAAAGTGTTTCATCAACATAAATATTTCCTAAGCCGGCAATATGATTTTGATTTAATAAAAATGGTTTTATATGCATCTTAGATTTACCAAATTCTTTAATCATATAATCTAACGTCAAATCTTCTGCTGTTGGTTCAGGACCAATTGTTGCTAATCCAGCAACTGTCATTGTCTTGTCATTTGGCACAACATTCATGCGTCCGAATTTACGAGTATCTCGATAAAACAAGTCGATGTCTTGATCAAGATGAAAAGTAACTAGATCGTGTTTACCTGGTTCAGTACCAGCAGGCACCGTATAATACGATCCTTCCATTCTTAAATGTGAGACCATCGTTAAACCGTTTGTAAAACGGAATAATAAATACTTTCCACGACGATCAATTTTTAAGATTGTTTGATTACTTAATGCTTGATCAAACTCAGCAGCAGTTAACCCACCAACTGTTTTTTCCCATCTTACTTCTGTACTTAATACTGTACGTCCGGCAACTAAATTTGTTAGTCCGCGACGGACCGTTTCTACTTCTGGTAGCTCTGGCATATTTCTTGTAAACCTCTTTGCATCAATGATTTAAATTTTTATCTTAACAAAAATCTTAACTAATAATTTTCTGATTAATCTATATTAAGTTTAGCCTTACTTATTTTAGTCCTACACAATATTATACTATCTTATATTAAACATGGAAAAAAGCCCACTGAGCTATGCTAAATTGCATAACTTAGTGGGCTTTAGACTTGATGAAAATTTGTAGATTTTACAATCAATTTATTTAAGAATAGGTTTTTCATAATTTTCATAATCAACATCAAGCTGATTAGATTATAAATGTTCATACTTTTTAAAACAACATAGAATAACACAAAAAAATCCCCACCAGTCGCAATGACCAGTGAGGATTTTTATGATAAATTTTTACCTCAAAGATATTTAACTAACTAATTTTTTAATAAAGGAACAAGTTATAACATTAAAAAAATCAAAAGACTAGCTTAAAAAAATCATATAGCAAATGTAGCCCATAAATAATTAAAATAATACCTGACGTTAAATTTACACCTACCAATAAACTTTTAGGAACTTTCTCTTTAAATAAATTAATAAATAACGTTATTATAGTAAACCATACAAACGTTGCTGACACAAACCCAAAAATAAAGGACCAAAACTGATTTTGATACAATGTAGCTCTTATTGCACTAAGGGTTACCGTACCATCAATGATTGCTTGCGGATTTGCCCATGAAACAATTAAAGCATTTAATAATGCTTTTTTTACACTTGTATTATATCCTTGAGTATCATATTGTACTGATTTTGCACTACGAATAATACTATACCCCAGTCCAAAAACTAAAAAGCTTCCAATTAACATAATTGCCAGTTTTAGTTTTTCATTCGTATTAATTATTGACCCAAAACCAAAAAATGCAACCAATATAAATGTACTATTTGCAAGCCATACAAACATAGAATATAGATAAGCCGTTCTTAAGCGATTATTTATTGCATTGTTAAATATGTATATATTTTGCATTCCTATTGATCCCACTAAAGCAAATCCAATTAAAATTCCTTTAATATACACCATTTCATTCTCCTTACAAAACTTTCAATCTCTAATGACATTTATTGTAGTGTAGTAGAATATGATAATATTTGTTTTTATTAAAATACACCTTTACTGTTTAACAGATAAAGTATTATATTAAATAATTCATAATAAACACATAGTTGCAAATATTACTAGGTTTAATCATTATGTAACAACAAAAAAAGCCTTACCCAAAGTAATGGGTAAGGTCTTAATTAATTATTTAGCTAATAATGCATCAGCGTTGTACCAAATTACGCCATAACGTCCTTCAACAATGCCTGCACCATTTGAGTTGTTGTCGTATTGATCAATCGTGCCATGGTCATAACCACTCATGAACTTAACTTGGTCACCAACTCTTGTGGCTTGGTAGTTACCACGGGTCACATTATCCAACATGGCAAGTGGAATACCATTGGTCGTCCAATTGGCATCTTTGCCACCTGCAAGATCGTAATTGATAGCTTGCCACATGCCGTTCACATAAGCAATCTTATCAACTTTGAATGACTTATATGCTGTAAAGCGATTGCCAGCATTCTTAAATTGTTTAATTGCTGATATATCGTGATTTACAACAGGGGCAGTTGGTGTAATAGTTGGCGTCTTACCGTCGTCGTTCTCTGCAACAAATAAGAAATCGTTATCTTTCTTTACTGAATCAAGTTGATCAGACAAACCAGTTAATTTACCATTGTTGTTAAAAGTAATTGAGTCAGTGTCAATTAATGCCATGACAGCTTTCTCATTTTTAGCGCCTGCTTCTCTTAATGCGTTTGAGATTTCATAACTCTTCTTAGTCTCTTGCAGTTGCTGTTCAGCATTGGCCTTAGATTCATCAAACTTAGTTTGTAATTCTTTCAACTGGTCTTGATATTCACTACCCTTTCTTACGCTTTTTTGCGCATCAGCAAGTTGTGTATTGATGTCATCAAATTGTGATTTATATGAATCACGTTCTTGTTCTGCTGCATCTCTCTCTTGCTTCAGGGCATTCAAGTCATCACCATGTTCAGCCATTACTTGCTTGATTTGTTCGTCATCTAGACCAAAGCCTTTAAGCGTTTCAGTTTTCACGCTTTTCTCCTTAGCTGTTGATTAGCGAGTCAGCCCTCGCACAGATTTTTGCATTAAAAAAGAACAGTTTAATGACATATTCGGGTCAAAATAAAAGCACCAACAAATTAATGTCAGTGCTTAGTCTTTTCAGTGCTTAGTCTTTAATAAATGTTTTGGCATGATCAATAATCTTTCTTAATTCGGATAACCATTGTTCTTGTTTGGTATTATCATATGAATCGGTAAATTCAGGAATAACATCCTGCAAATAATTATCCATTTTAGGATTATCTAATTCAAGTTGATCAGTATCATCAGCAAAATAATCCTGAATATCAAAGGTATATTGAGATAGTGGCTTAGCCTGAAATGCTCTTTCAAGAATATCTAAAGCTAACTTCTCACTAATTTTCATAACTCCCTCCAATTCTTCGATGCTTTTTTTCGCTTTATGAATGTAACAATTCGATCATTTTTCTCTGTCACTATGCCTATTTTATCATAAAATCTAACATTACGATTACTGCGCTTATCAATATAGTTTGGCTTTTTGCCCATTGTACTAACAATAGTTTGATAATTGTAATTTAATGTTCCGTTTTTTCCGGCCATCCTATCTGCCATTCTTGCTGCAGCGTGCCCACTGGCTTCATAACCATCTCTTTTTAAAGAATAATAAATATCAACCCCTTTATTTCTAATTTTTTTATCAGAAGTTTCGCGAGATGAATTCTTAATATAATTAACAGTTTTAACATTTTTACTTAAAACTTGAGATTTTTGATTACTATTACGATATTCTTCCTCACTAGGTGCATGTTTACCAAGCGTTGCGTTAACCTTTTTATATGACTTAGCAATTTGAGCCTGTTGTTGTGTTTTATAAACATCTACCAATTTTTGGTTCTTATAAATACGTTCTCTTGAATAGTCACGATGTAAAAATTCATTATCATCAATCAAATTTCTCAAGCCTAACTGTCTGTTAGATAACAACGTTTTGTAGTGTTGTGTAAGCTCTTCATCACCTAATTGTTTAGCAGCTTCTAGTTTATACTTCGCATCACGAATGCCACGCTCATATGAACGTTGACTAGCTTGCTTTTTACCATTAGCAATTGCTTTACTAGGATTAGGTATATCAATATCAGGTAGACTATTCACACCAATAACAAACGGTGTTAGCGTATGGTGACAGTTGATTCCTAAAGTTCCACCAGGTTCACCATAGCCATGATCATAAATTGAAGCAACATAGCCAACATCTTTATCATGACTGTGAAATCCATCAACTTGCTTAGTGACGACATGTCCTTGAATTGGTGCACAAGCAGGACGAGAAGCAGCATGTGAACTCATTAAGAATGTATCAACACCCATTTGTTCGGATGCACTAGTACGCATCTCGTTATATACACGATAGGTTGTTGACTGCATGACTGTATCTGCATAACGTTCAATGGACCACGTATGACCACCTTTATCAACGAAACCAGGCGGAATGCCTTTATCAATCCATTTCATGACAGTATCAGATAAAGCTTTATCAGGCGATTTAAGCCCTGTTGTGACTTCTGCAACTGATTGCTCAATAATGTTTTTATAAACTCGCATGGTTGAATTATTGCCCAAATTAGTTGTTAATAGCGTTTGATTAACTAGGTTGTTAATGTCTAAAAATGTTTGTTCAGCATATTGTGCTAACGTCTCTTGTACACTATTGTATGTGGGTGTGGCTAATTTTAAATCATTAGCTAATTGTTCAGTCGTATTCTGATACACTTTTAAACCTTCATTTTGGATAATTTCATCGAGTAATTTTCTTGCAACACCCGTTTGTTCTGAAACATATTTGATATTTTCTTCATTCAGCATGTGCATATCGTTAAGCTTTTCAAGTTGCCACAGATAGGGATTATCTTTTAAATCGGCAACACCACGCTTTTTAATTCGTTTAATCATGCGAATAAATAATTCTTGTGCCATGTTACTGTATATATCTCCAACAACAGACGCGCCTAACAACATTTGGTCATCATTCACTTTAGCCATTATTCATCACCAGTTGAATTACTGTACATTGATTGGTCAAACGCACTTGGAGCAGGTTCAGATTCATCACCAATTTCTTGTAAGATTAAATCTGCTTCATCTTCTGGCACATCAAATACTTTCATAATAGCGCGCTTCTTTGAAATTAAACCAGCTGTTAAAGCTTGTGTGTAGTAGGTGAGCTGAACATTCTTATCAGTGAATACCCCATCATCAAAGTTAAACTGTACATCACCAATATCTGGAATATCACCTGAGTAAAAGCCTTCTGCTGCTGCTAACTCTAAAATTGTTACCACCAACTCTTGTAAAGCACGCTCAACATTGTTCAAATGTGAATTACGTGTTTGATAGGTCATCGAGTTTTCTGATACAACTTCGGTCGCTGTTTTTAACCCATCTTTAGCATCAAATGAAAACGTGCCAGCTGACAAACCAACTTGCATTTCAAGAGTCTTTAAGAATTGATTAATTGATTGAATATATGCATCCGCACGAATATCCGTGGACAAATCCGTAATCTTAGCGTCCTCGTCACTGGCATTTACACCAGTGTAAACGTTCTGGTCAGTATCAAAGAAACGAGTATAATTACCGTTTTCATTAATCATTTGCGTCATAAATGACGGAATCATCACACGTCGTTGCCCCATTTTAATTTCCCAGTGATATTGATCATACGCATCATTAATTTGTGCCAACGTTGGCCGTGCATTATCAAAGATTGATAGTCCTAACGGTGAAGTAATATCACGGTTATTAAAGCCAAATGGCTTTAGATAAACAAATAAAGGGCGTTTAAAGTTATTCAACTCTGCGTGTTCAGTTAAATTAGCATAGATTTCATTAGCATCTAATGATTGTCGAACGCCAACTGTGCCAGCATCTTCTGAACGATATAACTCATTGTCAATAACATACTTGTCACCGTCCCATGAATGGAACTCTAACAACGTCCAATAAATAGTACGTTGTCCTTCTGTTGTCGTTGTTTTAGTCGCAATGGCTGCCTCTGAAATATCGTTGGCATTTGATTGCAATGGATAAAACACTGGCGCCTGCACATAGGCAATTTTGATATTGTCACCATCCACATATGGTCGCATAGCTAAACCACCCAATGCTAAACCAGATTCTAAATAGCGCTCAAAGTTCTTAATAAAATCATTGTTATCAAATACTTCATGAACATATTTATCAGCTAATTCATTGTTAGCAATACTAAATGTCATTTGTTCATTAACTAATAATGATGCCATTCGGCGACAAAGTACTTGTGCCATGTTTAACGCTGTATATGGGCGTGTCTGCCGTTCACCGTACGTATTAATGAACTTCACGTTTGGAAATTTTCCCTGAAAGAACTGTAAATCTTCATTAATGCGTTGGTATTCACTATCAGATACGCCTATTCTTGGGTGGTCTGTAATTTTATTTAACGTTGTACTAACGCCCATTTTAGCGCCTCCTCGTTTCAAAAAATTCTTAAATCTATCTATCAGTTTCATATCACGCTCCTAAACCTTTAATTCAAGTAGTCGTGCATTGTCTAATACAAAATACTTGAACGCGTCAACCGTGTGATCATCAACTTTGATAACTTTCGGGTCGTCAGTTTCAACTGTCTTTTCATCCCATTGATAGTTACGATGTTGCTCAATGAATACTTGATTGGCCTGATTATCAAGATAATAAAAACGCCCACTCGCTAATAATGAGTAGACGCTATCAATCATAGTTGTGTTCTTCTTTTTTGCTACTGGATGCCAAGATATTTGCCAGTCCTTGAAGTATTGATTTTTTAATGCAGCTTCTGCGCTATCAATCGTACGCTTAACAACTGGTAATCTTCCCCATGATTGTTTCGTTTGGTTAGCAATAAAATCATGTATTTTAATTGATAAATCGCTAGGTGCTAATTTAATTGCTTGACCAGCTGGCGAGTAGTAATAAGTGTCTAATAAAATAGCTTTCTTTTTGGCCGTTACACCAATACATAAAGCTGTTGTGGCTGAATTAGCATGACCAGCATCAACGGCATAGGCTACTTGAGTCATTGAGTCATCATTGGGGATTACATCAAGTGGGTGGAACATATCCATATTGTAAACATTTGTCCCTAGCCCAATTGCTTCACCTAAATACAAATAACGATAATAGTCATAATCATTTTCTTTATAGCTATTAATTAGATCCATGGTTTGTTTAGTGGTAAAGCCTAACTCATCATCTAAGTAAGTTGAATGGTCTACCAAATATTGCTCGTCAGCCTTTTTGTTCTCAACCCATTCATTAATCCAGTCATAAGGATTCTTAGGCGGGTTGTATGAATAAAACACTTTCACATCATCAACATAAGGTGACTTGTTACGAATAAATGTGGGATTAGCTTGATCAAATACTTCCGCTGATTTAACATTAGCAGCTTCTTCATACCAAACAGCAATGACATCAGGTATTTTATTTGACTTCAATTTTTGCGGATCGTCAGCACCATAAAAATAAAATGCTGAACCTGTCTTAATATGTTCAATCTTCAATGGTGATTTGAATGTTCTGAACTCATTATCTAAGTGCAACATATCAAGCGCCCATAAGATTTGTTCATAGACTGAATCACGTAAATAAGCTTGATTTTCACGAATACAAATGACGTTAGCTCTATGATTATTTAATACTTGTAATAACATTTGCCACATGAGCCATAGACTAAGCACTGATGACTTGAATGAACCACGCCCACCCTTAGCAATGACATAGGGACACTCTGTGTTCCATAGCTTATCAAAGTGTGGATTAATTAACGTTGCAATATCAATATTAATCTTCTCCATTATCTTTCATCCGCTCCTTTGTACTATCAGACAAAACAATCTGCTGATTATTATCATTAACTGATTCAATTTGTATCAAATAATCTAACAACTGTTTACGTGCCTTGTCTCGGTCATATAGTTCAATACGTGGGCCATCTTTACCCATACTGATATTCTTAATCAAACTCGTATCAACTTTATCTTTATCTTTAAACTGTACCCAAGATTTATGGACAACTACTGGTTCATCATTCACATCTAACTCAACATTGCCATCTACATCAGTTTCAAGTGCATCATAATTACCAAACTCTAAGAAGTCGCCTAAGTCAGATCGTGCTTCTTTTGCCAAGTCTTGTATTAAGTCAAATGTATTAACAGACAGCTCTTGTAGCTTAGCTTTTCTCAGCGTTGCAATCGCGTTTTGTACCTTAACATTTCTTAACATCCTTGAACCAGCAATTGCAGCTGTTTTATAAGTTGCATCATAAGCATTGATATAAGCTTGAGTGGCATTTGAAAGTCTTACAAACTCTATTACAAAGGCCTTTTGTTTATCTGTTAAATCACTATCAGACAAATTATCAATCGCTTGGTCCGCCTTTTGAGACGTTGCAACGCTTTTGTATTGCGTTGCACTTTTGTTGCGTTTTGTTGCAGTTTTATCTGAAACATCATCCCATTTATAACGTGATTTCCACGAACGAATCGTTGAGGCAGATTTACCAATCTTTTGCGCAATATCTTTAATCTTCATACCAGCTAAATAATCTTGCTTAGCTTGTTCTTTTAGATCCATTACATATCACCACCTCGTTTCTTTTTAACTGACTTATGTTGTTTAATTTGAGCTTGTTTTTTTAATTCTTTTCGTTCTTGTGCATCCAACTTGCCAATAATGGAGGCTTCTACATTTCGATACCATAGTTCCATTTCATATTTACTACTAATTTTGTGTAAAATAAAAAGCCAATTATTGCTAATTGGCTTTTTATTCACTTTGTTTTCTTAAATGATGTAGTATGCATTAATAAATCAATATCTTTTGTAGAATTTGATGTATTTGTAAATGCATATTTATAAACGACAATAAGTAAACCCAACAAATTTCCAAATAGTCCTGTGATAAGAGCTAATTTAACTTTTTCTGAAACTATTTTTTCAGGCATAAATACTGCTACACCAACTCCTGCTGTAACTATTATAAAAAATATCATTAAAAAGTATACAAGCCGTTTTCTTAACTTATTTTTTTCAAATAATTCTTCTTTTAGATTTTCGGTAATTGCTTGTGCAGCATTTATCCTTAGTTCTTCTTGTCGCAGTTTAGCTCTGCTTATTCCACTTTCAGAATCTTCTTTTTCCTCTTGACTTAAATCATTTTTATCAGTCCTATTATCAAGTAATAATTTTTCTACTTTAATATCATTGCCATTAGGTCGTTGTATTGCGGGACTTTTTTTTAATAAATCATCTAAATTAGTATTTTCACCCATTATATATCCATAACTTTGCGCAATTGCTCTAACTTGATGCGTGCTGTATCATCACTAATAAAATAATTAACCTTAAGACGTTTAATCAACTCTGCATCAGAGTATCCTAATCCCTGATAAGTTTCTAAAAACTCAATTACATCATCTTCAGGAATCAAAAAATCGGAAGCAAAATAATTTGCTTCGTACTCAAGCTCCGATTGTTCTAAAGTATAAGAATCTTGACGACGATAGTTAATCATTAATACACTTTCTTTTTTTGATTCAATTGGTTCAGGTGGCACAAAAAATTTTTGTTTGTTATACATATTTGGTATAAATTTCCAATGTAAAACCAAATGACCTAATTCATGCGCCATAGAAAAAACCTGCCTACGCTTATTTTCGGAGCTATCTACATATATGTCAGGCCGTTTTTTTTCATAATTGTAGGTTATATAAGCATCTACATCTGTATCACTTAAATCAGATGAAAAAACACCAATATTTACAGACCTCAAATATGTTGCTAAATTTTCATTATCTACGTTTTCTGCCATAACAATATAATGTATCTTATCGGCAATAATTGCTATATCATTTTTCCTGTCTAGAGACACCATATTATCACCCTTCTATTTCCGATAACACATTTCCTAATTCTTTAAGCTAATACTAACATATTTTATATTATATGCTCTATAATCTTATGCCATTTATACATTAATTCCAAAATAAAAAGGTTACCCATTTGAATAACCTTCATTATTTTCAATCCTGTACATTCCACGTTTCACCAGCAAATTTGAATTTGCCTCCAAAATCGCCATCATATAACCGATGCCCAACTTCTAATTCACGTTGCACACCACCCTCATAAGTTGATTGTAAATTGTGAACTTTATACCCATACTTTTCTCCATTGGAAGTATATCCGCTCTGTTCGTTACCGCTTAAAATAATCATATATAATTCTCCTTGTATACAGGCAGTGTACTACTTGTAGATATGATTATCAAACTTTATACAAGTGGTTAGGATTTGCACCTAACATGACACCATAAGGATTAGAAGTCACCGTTGTCTTTTCAATTAGCATATAACTAATTACTTGGGCTGAAAGTTAATTTATCCTCATGTTATAGATGGGGGCTTTATCAGGCTCATTTCAACTTCGTCATTCCAGCACCTTTTTCCCACATCTTTGTCTTATAACTTCATTAGGGTCTACCTTTTCCCCCCACGCTTGCTATTTATTAATTAGTCATCAATACGACTAACTGCAATATTATAGAATTCTTTGTTCAATTCAATGCCAATAAAATCACGATTCGTTAGCTTAGCAGCAACACCTGTTGAGCCACTTCCCATAGTATTGTCTAACACTAAATCACCTGGCTTTGTATAGGTCTTAATCAAATAGCTCAACAAGTTAACTGGTTTTTCAGTTGGATGTACGCCTTTATCATGCACTGATGGTTGCTCATATTCTAATATGTCGATTTGATAGCGTTCACCTTTGTTCTCCGTTACGACAGTTTTCTTAGTTGCCCGGTAATGACGTACCAAACGTGGCTTAGTAACCGATTTATATGGTTTACCTTGTCTCATTTGTGGGGTGTAGGTAGGCAACTTTTTATAGAAAACAAGAATTTCTTCTACGGTTCGTAACGGCATACGTTTAGCATTCAAAAATCCAACGGCTCATGCTTTTTTCCAAATCCATTTGTAACGATACATCTTTTCATTTGATGAGATTAAATGATTGGCAAATAAACCTTGACCAAATAACACAATCGCACCATATTCTTTAATGATCCGATTATATTGTTCCCACAACTTATCAAACGGAATTAACACATCCCATTCATTAGTCGTTGTGCCGTAAGGCAAATCTGCCAAAATCATATCAACTGATGCATCAGGTAACTTAGACATTTCTGTCAATGTTTCACCATTGATTAACTTCACTATTCAATTCCTCCAGGTAATCACAGCCTAGTGCTGACTTCTTTATCAATTATTCGACTTTATCATAATACAACGTTTAGTACGCGCTATGTGGCTGACAAATGCGCGCTTTATGCGAACTAATAGCGAACTTTTTACACTTTGTATTCCCTATCATTCCACCACTTGGCATACCACTAATAACAGGCGACTTAACATCTACAAAGCTGATATGTGCTCTGTTCTGAATGATTGGCCAATCGTGTTCAAAAAAACGACGGACATTATTAATTGTTGCTTTTTCATCTAATTCAAAATCACCCAATAACCCTAACAGCCCCATTAGACCAACCTCCATAAGAACTTTTATATTCCATAATTATAACATGTAAACAATGTATTCCTAAACAGAATATATAAAAAGGCTTTTCGTTAATTTTATAGTTTACATATGCTATATATACGTGTAGCATTAAAACGTCTTTCAAGATATTTTAATATTATTTAGGAAAAATCGGAGGCCATACAAGTTGAATTTCTATGGGTTTTTGAAAAACAAAGTAAATTATGTTGATGTTATATTAGTTTTCGGTTTAGCTATTATTTCAACAATCATTCCATTTTTAAGCCATTTTTATAATATTTCTCCAGATGGTATTTATCATCTTGCTCGATTTCAGTCTATCGCAGATTCACTAAAAAATAATGAAATACCTAACACTCTTAATTTTAAATATGTTTCACAGAATTCAGCTGCCGGTGTCGCTATTAATTCATTATATCCTTGGTTAACAGGATTAATATTTATAATTCCCAATTTAGTATTTCAAAATCCTATGTGGGGGTTAGCAGCTGGTTTTTTCATATTAAATATGATTACAATATTGACTACAAAATCACTTATTCGTTATATATCACAAAACCGATTAGTCATATATACCGGAATAATAATTTACCAATTTAACAACTATCATTTTATAGATATGTATTCCCGATCTGCATTTGGTGAATCAATAGCTTATGCTTTTTTACCTTTGGTAGTCTTAGGATTGTTACAAATTAATGATTATAAAAAAGGTGGTTTTTTAGTTCTTGGATTAAGCATGGGACTTCTGATTAACACTCATATCATTTCTTTTATATTCGGCATTATCATGATTTTTATCAATATATTATATAAGTGTGTAATAAAAAAAATTACACTACATGAATTAATCGAGATAGGTAAAGCTGGCATCGTTGGCATAATTATTGGCTTGTACTCAATATATAATTTACTATCTGTTTACTTGTCAAATAAAATTGTTGGACCCTTTAAAACAATAACAATGATCGACATGAATACCATGCTAACAACATTATTTGATAATGATATTAAATCTGAAAATTCCATAGGCTGGAACCTAGGTTTGCCAGTAACAATTTTACTAATTGTCTTGCTAGTTATTGCATATAAAACTAATCAAAATGTAGACTGGAAAAAATGGATTTTTGGTGCAGGTGTTGTTTACCTATTAATATTTGATTGGTGGCCTATAAAGAAACTGGTAAACACACCATTAAGTGTTATTCAATTCTATGGTAGATTTTTGGTGGTGATTAGTCTATTAATCTGTGTTGGATTTGTTTTATTTTTAAATCATAGTAAAGTAAATAGAAAAAAATTAATTTTATTAAATATAATTATTATGGCTTTTTCTTTATCAGCTGTTTATCAAAATCACTATGATTATTGGACTTACCGCAGATCCTTAACCTCAAGCAACTATTATTCAACTTTAGAAAATGGATACACTTTTAATGATTATTTACCTGCCACAAACTCTAAAAAGAATATTAGTGTGTTAAACACAAATATCACATCACCTAAACAAAAAGAATTGACCAATGATAGTATTGCATTTAAATTTAATACTAAGAAAAAGCAAATAATTTCATTACCAGCCGTTATGTATGCAGGAAAATCATATATTATATGGGTAAATGGTCATAAATCACAAAGCTTGTCTCCAAATTTACTTAAAGTTAGGACAGTAAAAGGTAGAAACATTGTTAAAATAGTATCTGTTGATAACGTTAATACATTATTATTAATATTTTCAATTAGCAGTTTCATCGCATTTAGTATTTATCTAGCTTTTATAAATCGTCAAATAACTTACAATGATAAAACACAAACATCTAAATAATTAAAATAGTCCGAATTAAATCCCAAAAGTTTTCGAAAATTAAAGACTTTTGGGATTTTACTATGCCCTCATTTAATAATTATTCTAAGACAGAATAATTTAGATCAAAAAGGAGACTAGGAAAATTGAACTATTTTCGAAGTGCGTTACTTAGTTGTGTACTATCTCTGTTTATAATTTCTTTTAAGTACTTTATAATACAGAGTGAATATAACAATTTACTCCTTATTGAATGAAGGGAATACAATATGTCAAAAAAAGAAGCCATAATTAATAGTTTTTTATCAATTTTAATATTACTTGTAGCACAGGGTGTTGCCGCATTGTGGTCCATCTTAGATTTACCTTATTTTGTAGGAATTTTATTTGGTGTAACCTATGTGTTTGTAACGTATCTATTACTTTATATTTATATGACAATCTATAAAAAACAACCGTTAAGTAAGTTTGGTATTTCGAAGTTCCAAATAAAGTGGCGGTGGGTGGTAGTAGCTGTACTGTTACCAACAGTTGTACTCAGTTTGTTTTATTTATTATTACCTGGGAAAATTTACTTTAATAATTTTTCTGAATCAAAAAGCATACAATATGTTTTGGAGGCTTTTTTTGCAATTAGTTTGGGCAGTGGCATTGTAGAAGAAACAGTTTTTCGTGGCATTATTATGACGTCTATTAAAGAATGTAGTAATGAAAAGTGGGCTGTCTTTCTACCTTCCTTCTTGTTTGGGTGTTTACATTTAATAAATGGTCGACTTAATTTATCCAGCACTATTATGTTACTTGTTGGTGGTACTTTAGTTGGCATCATGTTTTCGCTAATTACGTTGTACAGTCATTCTATTTGGGCAAGTATGTTAGTTCATTCAACATGGAACTTTTTAGTCATTGGAGGGATTGTTACCTTTAGTACAACAAAAAATCCTGATACTATCCTAGGGTACCAAATTAAATCAGATAATCTATTATTAACTGGTGGTGAATTTGGCATTGAAGTTTCACTTTTTGCCATGCTTGGATACATAGCTGTGATTGGTTATGCTTATTTAACAAGAAAAAAGCGTAGTATTGGATAATGTAACGTATTAATTTATAAAGAAGTGTCTAGTATAAAGCTCAATTAGCTTAATTAATTGTAAGCATCAGGATGAATTTTTTGTCTTCGTCCTGGTGCTTATTCATTGATAAATATAATTAAATTCAGAAAAAAGCGTTGAGAAAACATCTCAACGCTTTAAATTTATCCTTGCCCATATAACCTTTCTAACACTTCACGTCCTTGTTGCTCATTCGCCACGATTATGCTTTATCTGTCATTACATCACCTTACAACCATCTAAATAAACAGCACCTTTCCATGATTTTAACGTCTTTATAATCTCGTCTTTTGTAGTTTTTTGCCCTTTGTGAGACCATGTTTCAAAATTAGGCAGTGGGTATAAATTAGCATCATATCCAATTAAATAAAGCTCATCACTAGTGGTTTTTTCTCATCTAATAACCACTCTTCAGTTGCATAACCTTTGAAAAGTGAAATACCACCTTTGTATTTTGAAATTACTTCTTCTCTTGTCATTAACAGCCCCTCTCAATCATCTTGGTGCCTCTCACACTACTTCAGGTTTCTCATATACTTTAAATTCGCTCCAATCACTATTTGTGGTTATAAGCCTACCTGATTAATTACAAAAATCAGGAATATAATCGTTATGATTAGTAGTACGGCTACGATACACAGCGTGACCATTGTGAATGTCAAATTTTCATTGATACGATCCAGCTCTTTATCATGACTATTGATAAGCTCATCTTCACAAGTTTGTATTGTAGCTAAAGAATGGAGATCATGTTGTACCTTGTCATTAATATCATCTTGCACTGATTTTAATTTCGCCATTTGAGCAAAATGCTCATCCACACTGCTAATAACGTTAATATCATTCGTGATTACTGTTTCATCGATATCTTTGTTTTGTCCCATTAGACCACCACCTTAATTATTGTTTCGCAAATGACGCCAACAATTGTTACTAGTGCTATGAGAAGCATTGCTAATTTTACTGGATCAATATTTTTCATTAGTTTGGTACTCCTATCTTTTCCACTAGCTCGGTATTTTCATGAACGTTGCCAATAATCTTCAAGCTATAGATATCTGAATGAGATAAGAAAGACAGAAAATCGTCTCGAATATTTTCGTGTTTAAATCAGAAAAGTGCTTCTGAAAATATAATTTCATCAAAACCAATGCTTCTTCTTGTACCTGTCCGTAAGATTTTGACAATATCGCCTTCGTAAATGTCGGTGTCATTCATATCTTTTAAGCCAGTCCATTGTTCACCAACACATTTTTGATCGTATGGTACATCATCAAAGTGTTCGTAATCATCACTTTCAATCAAGTTTCCCGTCTCTTTCAAGGCATACTCACCGCCATAGTCACTACTGAAATAGCAGTGATACATTTCATTCCAAACTCTAAACTTAACCATTTTCATCAATCCAATCTATTTCAACACGAGGGTTATCCTTATCTATGCCTGTAAAGTCATCATGTATGCCGTCTATATACGTTAAATAAAACACCGTGCCACGTACAGAAGTTTCTTGAAAGGCATCTAAAATGAACTTACGAGTAAAGCTCCAATTATCTAAATCAATACGTCTATTTTCCAAGTACCAAGTTAAATTGAGACGTGTGTGCTTGTTGATTGGTTTAAGACCATCAACCATTGCTTGAGCAACGTACAAACTAATTCTTGCTTGAATTTTCTTTTTATCTCTAGCTGCAATCATACGCCCCTTTGGTTTGCCATGAATGTTGATCCATTCGTTTAAGGTCATATACACTAAGCGTCGTTTTTTATTTTTTGTTGTCACAATGAGGAACACATTGAGTGGAATTACTAACTTTGCCATTAAAAACTCCTGATTACCTGATGACCAGTTGCTGTTAATCCATTTTTTGCTCTATTGGCCAAACGTTCCGAACGTGTTCGCCTTAAATTTACAAATATGTCATGGGTGCCTTTTGCCATTGCCTCAACACTTTCATAGCCAAGTTCTTTAGCCAAACGCTCATTTTGTTTTTGAATATCAT
The DNA here is from genome assembly GCF_058505625.1 of Weissella sp. ESL1156. Classification (NCBI taxonomy): domain Bacteria; kingdom Bacillati; phylum Bacillota; class Bacilli; order Lactobacillales; family Lactobacillaceae; genus Weissella; species Weissella sp. ESL1156. Next base: position 487,282 of record NZ_CP196372.1, read on the forward strand.
CTTTTGTGGGCTTAACCATTTTAGTTTCTTGTTTAAAAGGTTGACCATATCGCCTCTTAGATTGCATCTTTTGTGATTCTTCTACATATTGGCCAACCTCTGCAGCCGTTTTTAAATTATTGGCAACCCAACTTTCAATTTTATTTTTTACATACGCACTTGTATGTCCACCTTCAGATTTAGTTGCCCGAATAGCTAAAATTAATATTTTTCTTGATTCTAGCTCATTTTTTGTAGCTAAATTCAGAGTAGACAAATATTTGTTAATATTTCCAATAAAATATTTATTTTTGGATAATCCTGCTGTTGTCCATTCTTTTAATATTTGTGTATTCACTTTTTCTTCATTATTTTTTGATTCCTATACAATATTATCTGAAACATGAAAAAAGCCCACTAAGTTATGCAAATTAGCATAGCTCAGTGGGCTTTAAACTTGATGAAAATTTGTAGGTTTTACAATCAATTTATTTAAGGATGGGTTTTTCATAGTCAACATCAAGTTGGTTAAATTATAAGTGTTCATATTTTTTAAAACAATAGAAATAAATATCATTGTTTTGTTTATTATCATAAATTAATGCTAGTTACTAGAAATAGAACAACGCAAAAAATCCTCATCAGTCATAATGAACAGTGAGAATTAATTTCATTTAACATCCGCTTTATAGAAAACCTTTCCATAGCGTGTGCGTTGTTATCCCACTACAAATACCTCAATCCAATCAGAATGAAAAAGGAAATAGTCACCAATGTGTAAAATCTAGTCTAGTTAACTAGTAATCCTTTTAGAAACTGGCTTAGTAGTGATCAATGTTTTACCTGAATTTTTTAGCCAGTCAAGTAACAAGGTAGACCCATCAACGCCAAATGACTAACATTTCTAATTTTATCAACGGTTTAAGAGATGGTTATAACGGTAGATAAGTAGTAATCTACGCTATCAATGATAGATGGTATTTTTTATGGTTTCATATCAATACCCCCCTTTTCAGTGCAAAATAAAAGTAGTTGGCTACACATCGACAATTGTGACATGTAGCCAACTACTTTTATTTATTAATGGTATTCAAGCCCTTTTTCACTGCGTATTATATAGTTACAGTTTATCTTATCAGATAAGATATGACGAGTCCATGTATTCATTTTTCGTGATATACTCCCGGTAAAGATATCATATTTTTTTCGTAATACTTTAGTTAATTCGTCTTTACTCATGTTAAACAATTAATTGTTTTGTTTCACAATAATAGCCCCGTCCACCTGCAAAGATACTAGTAATATTATTTTCTTGATCATGATTCAGTTTTACTAATATTTCCGAAGGAGCATTCAAAGAATAACCTTGATTAAACACATACATGCTTTGTCGCAAATAGTTATGAGTGTATAAATAACCGGCTACCGCACAACTAGACGTTCCCGTAGCTGATTCCTCGTCAATATCGTATAGTGGCGCATAATTTCGGCACACAATACGGTTTTCTTGTATCGTATATAAGTGCATACCAATCACATCATGTTTCTCACTAACATTTTTAATTTTGTCAAAGTTTGGTTGTAATTCATGCAGTGCTTGCTCTGACTTTATAGGTACTAAAATATCTTTTAAACCTGTTGAAACAATTTGAATTGGATATTTTCTATCAATAGAATTCATATCAAAACACTCAGCTAATTCTCCTGGCAATAATTCTTCATAAAAAGTTGGCTTATTTTGCTGCATGAAAACTACTGAATCTTTAATATTAATCACTAAAATACCACTATTGGTCTCAATCTGATATTGTTCTTTAGATAGCCTGTTTAAGTACATTAATATGACAAAGGTTGCAATAGTAGCGTGACCGCATAAGTCTACTTCTTCTTTAGTCGTAAAGTATTCTAGTCTAAAATCAGCTACTTTAGATTGTGAAATAAAAGCAGTTTCAGCATACCCTAATTGTCAAGCAATCTCTTTCTTTTGAGATACCTGTAAAGGTTGATCCATAAAAACAACGCCTGCCCCATCCTTGCTGAAAGCACTAGCTACATATACATTGACATTCATCTTATAGTCTCCTTATTTAAAAATGATTTGCACAATCTTAGCACATGCAATCTTAAAAATAAATCGGTAATATCATGTCTATTTGAAGTGACCTATGCCGTTTTATAAAACTTAACAATAGCATTATAAAATGGCAGAGTTAGGATAAACCAAAACTGCCATATAATTCATATGGCAGCGCTATTTAGTTATTGCTTCCAACCACTCTGCGACAGCTAACATGACTTCTTCACTGTCTGGAGCATTAGTGACCATGAGCATTAATTTTTCACCAGTTTTGTTCACTACATTTACATTTTTAACTGAGATACCATTAATTGATAGAAAATAAAGTGCAGCTTGTATCGCAGTTCTTTTATTACCATCAAAAAATACATGTTTTTTTGTAATCTTTTGCAAAATAAAAGCTGCTTTTAACCAGATGGTTGGATATAATTCTTTGCCAAAAACAACTTGTTGTGGTTGATCAACGACAACTAACAAAGCCTCATGTGATTGCACGCCATAATTATGACCACCTACCATTTGAACAGCATACTGATTGATTGCCTCTAATTCAGCTATTGTCAAATATCGCATTACTTATTCTTTAATTGTTCCATCAAGGGTTTAAACTGATCCATGAAATCATGAATATTATCAGTTTGTTGACCAGACAATTTGACAATAGGGCTAAAAATAATATTACCATCATTATCAGATTTCACTTCAAACTCTGTATTTTCAGGGATATTAAACGAACTGGGAATTGTAACGGTTGTGGAGTTTCCTACTTTACGTGCTTTTACTACCATATTGCCCACCTCCTTTTTGTATACATATAAGTATATACATAGTTATAGTTAACGTCAATTATTTTCACGTTCTGAAATTGGCCCTTTCAATTCATTTAAGTTTTCTGCCATAGCTAAATTTTTAATAAACGATCGTGCATAAGTTCGATTCTTATGTTCCTTATTTTTTGTAGCCACCATTACTTAGCTTCATTTTAGGCACTCGTTTTATTATCTATCATTATATTACCTCTAATTTATTAACTATCACTAATAAGATAACTAATGCACCAAGAAATAAATATAAACCAAACGTTTTACACAAAAAAAGCTATATATCAACATTTATTGACATATAACGTTTTGTACTTGAAGTTATTTTTAATGCTTATGCTTAGATGTAGTTAATACTAATCCGCTTGTAAGAAAAATTAAAGCAGCTACTAAAACACTATACGAAAATTTATGTTCCTGCACATTGTTAACAAATTTAGTGGCCGTCTTAGGTAAACTAATCTTTTTCTTTGTTTTGTCATCATGACTGTTAGACGAATTAGTTGCTGACAAATTTGAATTAGTACTAATGGCATGATTACTTGAATTTGTCATTGATCCTAAAGAACTGCTGTTAGCTGATGATGTTATGCCACTAGTATCAGTGCCATTATCAACATGACTTGGGGAAGTAGTACTTGTTTCGTTTTCCGAAGATGAGTTTGAACCGTTACTGACTGACGAATCTACATCTGGCTTATTCGATGAGGTAGAATTATTGCTTGTCGATGAACTCGAACTACTACTTACTGATGAACTTGAATTGTCGCTTGTTGACGAGCTTGAACTAGCTGCATCATCGTTTATCTTTTGCCAAACGTAAGTTCCTGCTTTTTCAGGTGTATAACTACTTGTTAACTCACTAGATGTATACGTAGGACCATTGCTGATACTATTGCCTGATGGATCTGCTTGATATACCCATTTACCTGTATATATATTATCATTTGGTACATCAGGCAGCAGGTCATAATTATCAAATTTATTTTTAAAACCTAAAATTAATTTATTGACAGAACTATTTTTAAATATTCTATAGGTTACAATATTTGACATATCCCAACTACTGATATTTAAACTCGTTAAGTTATTGGTACCGTTAAACATATCTATCATATTTGTGACATTTGCTGTGTCCCAATGACTGGCATCTAAGTCTTTAATTCCAGATTGATAAAACATTCTCATCATTGTTGTAATATTCGATGTATTCCAACCATTAACATCTAATTTTCTTAAATTACTGGTACCATAAAACATATCTACCATATTTGTGACATTTGATGTATCCCAATGACTAGTACTTAAGTTTTCAATCCCAGATTGATAAAACATTCTTTGCATCGTTTTGACATTCGCTGTATCCCAACCACTAATATCTAAATTCCTTAAATTGCCAGTACCATAAAACACATCTAACATGTTTGTGACGTTTGATGTGTCCCAATGACTAGTATCTAAATTTTCAATCCCAGATTGATAAAACATTCTCTGCATACTTGTCAAATTTGCCAATTGCCAACCACTAGCATCCAGATTTTTTAAGTTGCTAGTACCATAAAACATATCTAACACAGACGTCACATGCGACATATCCCAATGACTAGCATCTAACTGTGTCAAATTCTTGTTGTCATAAAATAAACCACGCATGTTTGTAACCGCTGATGTATCTATGTTATTACTTCCAGATATATCCTCTAAATCAGGAAAAAATGAAAACAGATAACTAGAATTTTCAGGTAGTTTGACAGTGTTGGTAATTTTTATATGTTTTACAGATTCACTGAGTTGTAAGCCACCATAGTTAGGATTAGTTATTACGCCACCTGCCAAAGTAAGTGTTTGCGTACTAGCATCATACTGAAAAGGACAGGTACCCCATATTCCAGATGTATCATTGGCCACGCTATCTATATTTATTAGCTCACTAGATGATTGATTGTCATCTGCCAAAACATTATTAGTTATTATTGAATTCACAGACATCATTGATACTAATGTTAAAAAACTTATTTTTAAACTTTTTTTCATAAAAAAGTTCTTCCCCCCTCAAAAATTAATGACATTGGTAACGATAATCAACTAATTTTAACATGTTGCAGTATTTTGAGAATAAGTTCACAAATGTTTAATTACAAAAAAATTAGTAAATAAGCATTTTTTTCAGTATTTATCGAAAAGCAGTTAATGAACACATTTATATAACAGTATTAAGTGAAAAAATCCCCACTAGTCAATTGTTTTGTGTGTATAATCTCACAACTTTATGAATAGCACAAATTAATTTTTTAATATATATTATACGCAATTAATTACATAACTTTTCCATATTTATACTTTAATTATGCTCTAACAGCATACAAAAGCACCAGCATAATTGAATGTTGGTGTTCTTGTTGCATAATAATTGCTACTTCCTTTTTTCAAAATTATATTTAATTTTTACGCTTACTTTTTATAAAAATTAATCCGCTTGTGACTAAAACCGCTCCAACAATTAATAAGCCATAAATACCTTTGTGCTTATTAACATTATTTACTACTTTAGCAGCTGTTTTAGGCAAATTTATCATACGACCACTTTTTTCCTGACCATCTTGTTTGTGCTTTTCTGAAACTGTTGATTGCTTCGTATTGTTAGTTACCGCAGAATTAGTGGATACATTATTTTGTGTGTTGTTGCCATCATCATTGTTAGGACTACTTACATTACTTGACGTTGTATCATTACTTGATGAACTTACATTACTTGAAGACGTATCATTACTTGACGAACTGCTACTATCAGATGAAGATGCACTTGATGAACTTACATTACTTGAAGACGTATCATTACTTGACGAACTGCTACTATCAGATGAAGATGCACTTGATGAACTACTACTTGCTGCACCTGAGTTATTATTAAATTCCTGCCAGACATAAGTTCCTGGTTCATTAAAATCGCTTAATAATTTATCCGATGTATATGTTGGTCCATCAACTATTGTATTTCCCATTGTGTCTTTCACATATACCCATTTACCTGTATATTCATTATTACTGGGTACATCGGGTAAGGCTGGATTAGAAAGTTTACTTTTGTTTCCTAAAACCAGCTCTTTTATTTTGGTTTCACTAAACATGTTAAACATACTTGTAACATTAGACGTGTCCCAATGACTTAAATCTAACTTGTTCAAGCTGGATGCACCTTGAAACATAAAATACATAGTCCAAACATTAGATGTGTCCCAATGACTAGTGTCCAATGTTCTCAAGCCAGATGCATCAGCAAACATAACTGACATACTCGTAACTTGAGACGTATCCCAACGACTAACATCTAAATTAATTAAGCTAGATGCACCTTGAAACATACCCGACATACTCGTAACTTGAGACGTGTCCCAATGACTGACATCTAATTCTCTCAAGTTGGATGTAGCAGCAAACATACCCCACATACCTGTAACATTAGACGTATCCCAACGACTGACATCTAAATTGGTTAAGCTAGATGCACCAGAAAACATATTTGACATATCCCTAACATTAGACGTATCCCAACGACTGACATCTAGGTTGGTTAAGCTAGATGCATTAGCAAACATATTTGACATATCCTTAACATTAGACGTATCCCAACGACTGACATCTAAATTGGTTAAGCTAGATGCACCAGAAAACATATTTGACATATCCTTAACATTAGACGTATCCCAATTACTAATATCTAATGTATTTAAGCCAGCCACATTATAAAACATATATGACATATTCGTAACATGTGATGTATCTAATTTATCGGCACCATCAATAGTCGATATTGAATTATGCATAAATAAACCCGTACAATCAGATGGCAAAATAACTTTATTTTTTATCACAATATGTTGTATAGATGAATCTCTCAAAGGGGAATTACTGTTAGAACCAGCTTGTCCACCCTCAAGAGTCATTGTGCCTGTCTCACTATCAAAAGTCCAATTACAAGTTCCCCAGGTTCCAGTTTGTATACTTGATTGATTATTTATCTCACTTTGCGGTGTTCCCTCAGCATAAATATTACTAATTTCTAATGAATTAGCTAACATCAGCACTGAGGCACCCGTTAATAAACTTACTGCAAAACTCTTTTTCATTAAAAAAGTTCTCCCCTCAAAAATTAATGGCATTGGTAACGATAATCAACTAATTTTAACATATTGCCAGTATTTTGAGAATAAGTTCACAAGCATTTCACTAACATAATCAATTAATTGCATACATATTATATAAATAATATATCAAAAAATTAATATATTCTATTGTATAGAAATTAATCAATAAACGTTTATTGGTACATCAAACTATTCATATTAGACACAAAAAAATCCACTAAGTTATGCTAAATGACATATCTTAGTGGATTTTAAACTTGATGAAAATGGGCAGCTTTTTAAAATGAGTTTATTCAAGGATAATTTTTTCATAGTTATCATCAAGTTGTTTAAATTATAAGTGTTCATATTTTTTTATACAATACAAATAATTATCATTCTTTTGCTTGATGATTTTAATTAATGATAGTTATTAAATGTTTCTGTTATGCCTATCTTAAAGTGACTATTGAACATTAATTAATATGGTTATTTAAACCCGTAGTTAGTCATATCTGACGAATATTTCTAAAAAATGGTCCATATTCAATGCTAGACATACTAATTAAAAATTAACTTAGTTCTTCATTCTAAGTGTTTAAATAAATCACTATGACAAAATAAGTTATTGGTAAGCGTAAGATGTTCACCTTGCCCTCCTGTTTTACCTTATGCATTTAAAAAAGCGTATTTCATTATATGAAATCACGCTTTTAGTTAATTATCACAACTATTTTTCACGAACTACTCGTACGAAAGCAAAATATTCATATGCTGCCAAAAGTACAAATAATAACAAACCAATATAAATAGACGCATAGACAAAAACAACTGAAACTATTGTGAGACCAATAGCAGATATTGTTATAATCAATGAAAATTTTTGCCACTTTGTTAATTTATCTGTATCACCTTGAAATGAAATTGCCGTCATCATCGCACCTACGACGATCATCACCCCAAAAAAAACATGTAAACCAATCATAATATACCTCCTTATATGCCAACAATAATTTATTTATATATTCTTATTATCTTACATTTAATTATTATACAGTAGAATCACTTTTAACTGTATCATGATGTGTGTAATTATTTACTTTTAAAAAAATTTTATTATCTGCAACAAATATGCACCAAATCGTATCCATAAATCACGAATATTAATGTTTATATTTCACACTGATTAACCCTTTTAGTGCAGATAGCATGAAATATGATATTACTCGTTTCTTATTTTTTCGTCAATTTGTCGTGTTGATACTAGTATCAATAAATCTTAGAAAGATTATCTTTCCGACTAAGTAGTTTCAATATCGCTATTATAAAATTTCAATAATGAAATCATTTAGTATTGAAAACCAAAATTTCTAGTGTTATTATAATAAAGTAATAGAGTCCCAAATTCTAATTACTTAAATGTCCAATCAAGCCAAGGATTGGACATTTTTATTTTGGATAAGTCTGAAATAAGTTGGCGTTTAAAAATTACTTGTCTAACGACAAATGCACCTATCTTATCTTTCCAATAAGATAGGTGCACTTGTAGTAAAAATATAGGTAGAAACAAACTACCTACAGCAATTATTCTATTATGAAAAAGTTAAATCAGACCTAAATATAACTTAAACATTTTTTTAATGCGCCTTACCGAATAAATTGACAATAACTACACCAACAACAATGAAAAAAATACCTAATAAGGTAGGTAAATTAATGCTTTGCTTCCAAAAAAGTAGACCGACAAGTGTCACTAAGATGATTCCCACGCCACCCCAAATTGCATAAGCAATGTAAAGCGGTATATATTTCACAGTAAGTGACAACATATAAATTGCTATACCAAAGCACAAAATACAAAGTAACGTTGGCTTAAGTCTTGTAAAACCTGCTGTTTCAATCACAAGATTTGAGCCAATAACTTCTGAAATAACCGCAATCGCTAAATAGATATATCCCATATTCATGAAAAATCTCCTAACAATAAATAATAGTAAGAATATCATAATAGGTATTCTTAAAGAAAGACTTTTTTATTCATAAATAGTATTTGATGATTTAAATAAACGTTAGTGATCATAAATTCAGTAACCAACTAAATATCAAAAAACTAATTACGAAAGTAAATTTTTACGTTATAATGTGGGCAATTCATTTAATCGATTTAAATATAAAATATCAATAATGATACTTGAAAGGAAAGAACGATGCGGCTATGGCATGAAGCTTTAATTACAAAACTACCAAGACAACAATTACTTGGCCAACATAGAGAATGCTGTGCTCTACGTGGTGGCGGTTGGGGTAAAAAACATCGTACAGTAAACTATGTCTTTCAATATTCACCCTACAAACTGTTTCAATATCATGAAAAAGTTATGTATGAAATGCAACAGCGTGGTTATGTACCCAATTCTGTATGGTTTAACCCTCTTTATCGGGGCGTGAATATACCTGCATACAAAGCGCTTGTGCCTGTACCGTTAACATATCCTATCTATCCTGAGCATGATTTAAATTACTATCAAGCATGTCTTCAAAATTTAAAACAAAAGGGAATAAATCTTGATTGATAACTAATATATCAATGCTTAACTCATAAATTTTGTTTCATCTTTGGAATAAATAGATCACGAAAAACTATTATATTGACTTTCCTTACGTGGTAAAATTGAATTGTATGATATATACGAGAGATTTTGCGCTTACAATTCTCTATTGCTCAATGGACTTCAATCCATTGAGTTTTTTTATGCAAAAAGAAGATGCCAAAGATATTGAACTCTTTAAAAATTTGCGGACAACTTGGAACTATGCTGAAATAATACAATGCTTGATTATAAATGTATTTTCCCTAATTTTTTACATGGTTATTATTTGGCGTTTTATCATTGACATGGTCAGGTATTCATAGAGATAATGGAAAAGTTATCATAAAAAAAGCCTCCTAATTTTGGGAGGCTTTTTTATGAATCACAATGCTTGTCTATTTTTATGTCCACTCCAAACTGACCAAAAACGGCCATATAAAGCCGTTGCTAAATAAAAGGCCATTGTTAGTAACATTGGTAATGAACTTGCTGAGTACCCTGCTGCTAACGCGGATACCCACAGCGCAATATTAACAATATCTGATAATAACCACAAAGTATATGAATCACCATAACCAAAGAAAACATACAATGAGGCAGTTGCACCAATAATCAAAACAATCGCATCCCAGACTGGATTTGAGTCACCTAAACGAGTATAAATCCAAATAACTGGTAACCAAAGTATCAACATAGCTGCAATGGTCAATATCCATCCTCGTAGTCGTAAAAATTTTACACCGTCAACAATTCGATGTCCCCATGTTTTCCACGTAATGATCAAAGGCAAGTCAATCAGTAAAATAAATACAAGTTGGTCAAGAACAGAAGCATAATGTCCCGCTTGCCAATTAATATAAATATAACCAAGCGCACTAATTAATCCCAATAGCCCATTAATTGGTTTTCCAATCATCATATAGACCGTACATGCAGAACCAATCAAAGTTGCAAATAAAGTAATCACAGACAATCCTGTAATCGGATTACTTAAAAAAAGTGCGAGTTGTACACCAAAAATAAATGCTAACATGATACTTCCCGCAGTATTAATTGCAGTTAACTCGTTATAAAGCCATTTAAAATACGCCAAAATTTCTACCTCTTTCTCTGATAAGCACAGAGACATATTGTAACAGATGAATCACTATTTGTTAAATTTTAGATTAATCAAAATTTATTTAAATGTCTAACTTTTTTATGTTATTTCATAGATTTTAATAATAAGTTTTCAATCTTTTAAAAAAGTTTAAAGGGCCGTGAATTTACCAATTTAAACTGGTAAATTCACGGCCCTCCCGTTGCTTATGCCAAGATTATGGCGCAACTAATTTATTAATTTTTATTTTGTTGGTTGCATGATAAAGTCAAATTGATGATCAAGTTCACCTGAAATATGATAAGGTGGTTGCACATCAGTTCCCCAACTATCAATACCACCTACGCCGCGAACTTCTCCGTAAATTGTCACAACTGTCCTGCGAGGAATTGGCAACTCTTCAATATGAGTTGCACTCTCTAGTTCAATCGCTGTATATGGTAAAGCTGAAAAAGCAAAAGGCTTTGTTGTTTGTTTAAATGTTAATAAACCTATTTCCTTTGAAAAATCAGCATTATTTAAGGTTGTTGACCGATTGATCGTTAAACTGGACGTTGCCATATGCATCCCCATCTCTTGAGGGACAATATAAGGCGTCAGTGGTAATCCTGCTACTTCATACGTACCAGATTGGCCACCCGCCATTCGATCAGGATAGGTTTCCCCTGATAAACCAGCATAGCTATAGCCATTTGCAACCGTTGGCATAATAAATCGTAATCCTAATGTTGGTAATTCTGGTAAGCCAGCTTTTCCTGCATAATTAACAGCAATATGCAATTCACCCGTTGCTGAAACAGTGTATACCACAGTAACCGTTGTTTGCGGTTGAGTCGCTGTTAAAAAGGTATACGTCACTGACGCATTATCAGCAAATTCATTTGCAGTAAAGCGGTTATTCCCTGGTGCAACCGGCAAGCCCAAATTTTTTCCATCAACGGTCACATGAACTGCTGTAGCTTCAGTAAACATATCTGCTCCGAACCAAGTTGCTGATTTGGTTGAGAAATGACTACCGCGATCATTATCAGTTGTTGCACGCCAAAAGGCTAACTTTGGTACACGATATAACCATTCTTTATTGTTTACTTTAAGTGACTCAAGACCACCTTTTTCGTAACTGAATAAATAATGAAATGTGTCTCCATGTAATCCCAATGACCCATCGCCATATACAACTTGTAATTTATTCGTTGTCGTAGCGTCCATAATAGTAACTTACCTCCTGCATTGCTGGTTTAGGCTGACGATTGGCAAAGACAATCCCATCCCCCGAAAATTCGTAATCTGAATGGCGTTCATCAAAGTCACCACCGTAGCGAAGGACTTGTTGACCAGTCACCTCATCTGTGACATACAAGGCTTGATCGATATAATCCCAAATAAAACCTCCAAGATATGTGTCAAACTCATCAAATAAGTGCACATATTCATCCAAACCACCAACTGAGTTACCCATACTATGCATGTACTCGCAGTTTAAATATGGTTTTTTGGGATTGTCTGAAAGATATGCTTGAATATCAGCTGGGGATGCATACATACGACTTTCGACATCAGATATTCGATCTTCATCAACACGATTTTGAAAGACACCTTCATAATGAGTTAGTCGTGAATCATCAACCGACTTAAAGTAAGCATCCATTGCTGCAATATTATCACCCGTATACGATTCGTTACCCAGCGACCAAAACAAGACTGATGGATGGTTTTTAAATTGTTCAAAATTAGACTTTGCCCGATCTAAGACAACGTCTAACCATTGTGGTACTGAACCTGGCACATTATCCGATGGTTCAACAGCCCCCATTTTTTGCCAAGAACCATGTGATTCCAAATTTGTTTCAGCCATCATATAGATACCCGCTTCGTCACACATACCATACCAAGGTACTTGATTTGGATAATGAGAAGTACGAACAGCATTAATATTATTTGCTTTAAACATGTCAATATCAGTCCGCATTTCGTCAATCGTCACACTTCGGCCACCAACAGCACTCCATTCATGGCGATTAACACCATTTAAATGCAATGGTACATTATTTAATGTCACATGATTTTGTGCATCTTTGACCAACCGACGGAAACCAAATGCGTATGGCACAATTGCAATAACTTGTTTATCAGAATCAAACAAGGTCACAGTCAATTCATACAAATTAGGTTGCTTATGTGACCACAAACTAATATTTTTAATCAGTTCATTTTCAATCGTAATGTTCTGTGAAACTGAGACAAGTTTATCTAAGACGACAATCCCAGATGGGTCATTAACCGTGATTTGAGCACTCGTCTCTGATAATTGACCAGCCATTGTTAGGTCAATCGACAAGTTTCCAGTCTTCAAATCAGCGTTAACAACTGGTTTAATATGCATATCAACAAGATTGACTTGTGGTATGGCCAGTAAACGAACACTTCGGAAGATACCCGAGAAACGGAACATATCTTGATCTTCAATGAAAGCTGCTGTACTGTATTTAAACACTTCAACTGCTAATTTATTTTCACCTGGTTGCAAAAATGACGTTAAATCGAATTCTGCTCTAGCAAAACTGTCTTCAGAATAACCAATAAAATGGCCATTCAACCAAACGTACATGGCTTCTTCAACACCGTCAAATTGAATGTGTACATCATGATCTGAAAAATCGTCAGGTAAAGTAAATGTTTTAATGTATTGACCAACCGTATTATCACTTGCTTCACTAAAAATACCAGGATAAGTCTCATCTGCTCCTAATGCATAAGGAGGGCGTCGATAAGTTTTACCCTCCCATGGGTACAGGGTATTGATATATTGAATTTGTCCGAAATTTTGTAATTCAATATGACCTGGTACTTGAATATCATCAAAGTTTTCTGTATTAAAAGTTGGTGCTTCAAAATTAATTAAACGCTCTGCTGGTGTTTTTGCAAAATGGAAACGCCAAGTCCCATCTAAACTTTTAATCAAACTCGATTTTTTTTGTGCCATTTCTGCCGCTGAACGATAAACGACATGATCACTATGTGCTGGTAATTTACCGACTCTAAATACAGTCGGATCGTCCAACCATTCTAACTTTGCTATCATGGTATCCCCCTAATATTTAAAGAAACGTCATTTGAAAACGTTTTCAATAATTAATTGTACCGTATTATAACAAATTTGTCGTTAAATATTATTAATTTACCGCCCTATTTAAAAAAAGAGTCGCTAGTTAATTCGTGCTAACTAGCATACTCTTAAAAAAATCAATCTTATTTTGCGTCATACCATGATTGACCAATATGTGATGAAACTAATAGTGGTACATCTAATTTTACTGCACTATCCATCACTTTTGTCACAAGCTTCTCTAATGTCGCCATTTCACTTGCAGGTGCCTCGAAAATCAATTCGTCATGAACTTGTAAAAGCATATGTGCTTGCAATCCCGCCTCTTCAATAGCTGCTTGCACTTTAATCATAGCAATTTTAATGATATCTGCAGCAGATCCCTGAATTGGCGAATTCATAGCAGTACGTTCTGCAAATGAACGCGCATTAAATCGCTTTGCCTTAATATCAGGTAAGTAACGACGTCGATGGGCAATGGTCTCAACATAACCTTTTTCACGGGCTGAAGCAACAATGTTATCTGACCATTTTTTAACATCAGGATATTGATCAAAATAGGTTTCAATAATCGACTTGGCTTCCTTACGTGAAACGCCAATATTCTTTGAAAGACCAAAATCAGAAATGCCATACACGATACCAAAATTAACTGCCTTTGCTTGACGTCGAATATTGCCATCAACAACTTCATCATCTTTTAAGCCAAAGATACGACGAGCTGTTGCTGCGTGAATATCCTCACCGTGAATGAATGCTGCTTGAAGATTTTTATCACCAGTAATATGCGCCAATACCCGTAACTCAATTTGTGAATAATCAGCACTAAGGATTTGCCAATCTTTTTGTCTAGGCACAAAGGCCTTACGAATTTGGCGACCTTCTTCGATACGCACTGGGATATTCTGTAAATTTGGATCAACTGAAGATAAGCGGCCAGTTTGTGTCAAAGTTTGTAAGTAACGTGTGTGAACCTTAGAATCTGAACCATGAATAACTCGTAGCAAGCCTTCAACATAGGTCGATTGAATTTTTGCAACTTGACGATATGCTAGGATCGATTCAACAATAGGTACATCACTCATCTTTTCCAGTACTTCAACACTTGTTGAATAACCTGTCTTTGTCTTCTTGATTGGCGTGTAGTTCATTTCCTCAAACAAAACAACACCTAATTGCTTTGGTGACTGGACATTAAATTCATGACCTGCCTGCTGATAAATCTTTTGCTCCAACTCACTTAAACGCTCAGTTAATTTACTACGCATCTGTAACAACTGTTCAGCATCCACAGTAATCCCCGTCGCTTCCATTCGGGCAAGAATCCGTGTTAATGGTAATTCAATATTCTTGTACAAGTCTGTTTGTTCATGATCGGCCAACTTTGTATAAAGTGGTTCACGCAAGAGATTAATGGCCATTGCTTTACGACCAAGATGTTCAAAAAAGTCTGAATCAGTTTCTGGAATAGCAAATTTTGCACCTTTACCATAAACTTCTTCATCAGTTAAAACAGCATAGTAATCGTTATCATGAGCTAATGCCCCTAAGTCATTATTGTTATCATTTGTGTCTAACAAATATGAAACAAGTAGTAAGTCAAAATCAACATTTTGTAATGAAACACCTAGGCGGTTCAAACTGACGTAAAGTTCTTTTGCGTTGAAAACATTTTTAGTAATTTTGGGATCTTCTAAAATAGTTTTAATTGGTGAATTTTGAGTTAACAATTCAATATCACGACTTGCAAAATAACCATTTTCTTGATTTCCCAAAACGAAACCGACCGGGTTTGCAGTATGATAATTTTCTCCATCTAGTTCCAAATAAAAACTAATCGTATCTTGCAATTGTGATATATGCGTTAGACTAGTTGTTGTTAATGTTGATACTTGTAATTTTGTATTATTAATATCAAATGTCGCATTCCCATTATGCTCGTTCGTTGGCACAGTATAACCTTGATTAGCCAATTTTACTAATTGTGCTTTAAAATCTAGATGCTGATAGAAGGGAATAATATTTTTATAATCAGGTCCTTTATAAGTTAGGTCAGAAAGTGAAATAGTTATTGGTGCATCAGTTCGAATTTCAGCTAAATCTCGAGACAAACGAGCATCTTGTTCTCCCGCAATCAGTTTATCTTTTTGTTTTGATGGCTTCATCTCATCAATATGATCGTACATTTCCGAAATTGAATGATATTGTTTAATTAATTTCAGAGCTGTCTTGGGACCAATTCCAGCGACACCTGGATAATTATCACTAGTATCTCCCTGCAATCCTTTAATATCGACAATCTGCTTTGGCTCTAATCCCTCATATAACTCTGAAATCATTGCTGGTGTATAATGATCAATCTCAGAAATGCCTTTTTTAGTTACCCAAACCGTGATGTTATCAGATACTAATTGCGTCATATCACGATCACCAGTGACAATGGTTACCATGTAGCCTGCTTGTTCACCTAATTGCGCCATGGTACCAATAATATCATCTGCTTCATATCCAGGTAATTCATATGAGCGAATGCCGTGAAGTTCAACCATTTTACGTAATGGTTCAAATTGTTCAACTAACTCTTGAGGAGTATTATCACGATTTCCTTTGTAATTATCAAATTTTCCCGTCCGAAAAGTCGTTTTACCTGCATCCCAAGCGACAAGTGCAAGGTCTGGATTAAATGGATCAACAATGCCATCTAGCAGATTGTTAAATCCAACTAATGCATTCGTATGTAATCCTTCATGATTAACAAAACGTTCGACTTGATTAATCAATGCATAGAATGCACGAAAAGCCAATGAATTACCATCAATTAAAAGCAAAGTTGGTTTTGTCATATTTATCTCGTTTCTGGGTTTAAACCCTTTTTAATCTATCTATTAGTGTAGCAGAGTTCAAATAGTGATAACAACATAAACGCAAAAAAAGTGTTATGCTAAATAACTTTAGATAACACTTTCTAGATTAGATTAATCACGTGAATTAAATGACGTGAACAGTTGCAAAATATAGATAAACAAATTAATGAAATCCATATATAGATTTAGCGCACCGGAAACAGCCAGTCCTTGAGCAACTTGTGCACCAGTTTCACCGTATTCATAATACATTGACTTCAAGCGATTCATGTCATAAGCTGTCATCACTGCAAAGACAACAATACCGACAACTGATAAAAAGAAGTATACAACACTATTGAAGAAGAATAGGTTGATAATACCTCCAACAATCAGGGCAATCAGTGAACCAAACAAAATTGAAGACAGTGACGCTAGTGATTTTTTTGTAAAGTATCCATACGCTGCCATACCCACGAATAGGAATGCTGTCGTAAAGAATGCTAAGGCAATTAAGCCAAAATCAATTGTTAACCCAATCACCGTAAATGTAAATCCATTTAACACAGCAAATCCAATCAACATGCCAAAGGCTTGCGCTGGATTTTTATAAACCCGGCTTGAGAATAGCCAGACAAATCCCATCATGATACCAAAAATAACTAGTGATGAAATAGGACTGCTAAAGATTCGAACAATTGGTCCAGCAAATAATGTTGCACCTAAATACGCTGTAACTGCTGTGACGAGTAAGGCTAATGCCATGTACAAATAAACTTTTTTAAAGAAGTTATTCACACCACTTACATCAGGATTTACGAGACGTGGTTCTTGTTTTTGATAATTATCCATATACTTACCTCCTACGTTGTCATAAGTGACAATGGTTTGGTGAACCTCCCCACTACTTAATAGTATAACAGAAAGCTTAGTTTTAATTTAAGGTTTAACAAAAATTAAATATCATTGTAGGTTTGTTTGTGTATTTGACAATAATTTTTCAAAGGCAAATTCAGTCATTTGCAGGTCACCAGCACCCATAAAGATAAAGACACCATCTTCATCTGCCAAAAGCGGCGCAACATTTGTTGGTGAAACAATCCCTTCAAATTTTGTGATTTTTTTACCTAAATCTGCGGAACTAATTTGTCCAGCAGTTTCACGTGCTGAAGCAAATATTTCAGTTAAGAAAACATTATCTGCCAAATCTAATGCCTTTGCAAAGTCATCTTGATAAGCAATTGTTCGTGAAAAAGTATGTGGCTGAAAAACGGCAGTTAATTTTCTATCCGGATATTTTTGACGGGCCGCATCAATCGTTGCTGTAATTTCTGAAGGATGATGTGCATAATCATCAATGATTGTCACTGGCCCGATATGTTTTTCCGTAAAGCGTCGTTTTACTCCTTGAAAAGTTAATAGTTCTTCTTGAATCAAAGATGCTTCAATTTCTTCAAAGTAAGACACAGCAACAACAGCTAATGTGTTTAATATACCATGTTGGCCAAACAAAGGAACCTTATAATTTCCTAGGAACTTGTCATGATAATACGCATCAAAACTAGATCCCTTAGTTGAACGTTTGATGTTATCAGCATAGAAATCGTCTGTCTCAGGATTAGTACCATAATAGTACACTGGCACAGAAACGTGGATTCGTCGTAATTGTTCATCATCACCCCATGCAAAAATACCTTTTTTAACATGATTACCAAAATCTTCAAAAGCACTACGAACATCATCAATGCCTGTGTAGTAATCAGGATGATCAAAATCAATATTAGTCATAATCGCATAATCAGGTGTGTAGTCCTTAAAATGGCGACGATATTCATCAGCTTCAAAAATGAAGAAACGCGCATTTGGAACACCTTTACCGGTACCATCACCAATTAAATATGATGTTGGTGCAATTCCTGAAAGGACATGTGAAAGTAGACCAGTCGTTGATGTTTTACCATGAGCACCAGCAACGCCAATCGATGTATATTGCACGACCAATTGTTCAACCATATCTGGGTAAGTTAAGATGGTTAGTTGATCAGCAATCGCTAATGCTGCTGCAACTTCGACCTGATCATCTTCAAATGAATTACCACGAATAACCGTCATGCCTGGTTTAATGTTATTTTCATCAAACGAATACATTGGAATTCCTGCTGCTTCAAGGGGCTTTTGTGTAAATGTGTATTCATCAATATCTGACCCAGAGACTTGATAACCTTGATCGTGTAAAATTAATGCTAAAGCGCTCATACCTGAGCCCTTAATACCAATAAAATAATAATTAGGATTCTTGTTCATTTTTTTCATCCATTCTAACGTAAATATCGTTCATTAAATTTATTAATTATCTTCTATCTTACCAAAAATTTTACCAAAAAAAACACCTATCGGCATTATTCGATAAGTGTTTTCACTAGTTTAAAATTGTTAACTGTTAAAATAACCATTACGATCTCTAGCAGCTACACTGTCTTCTTCTGACAAAATATCATCCAAACTTAAACCTAAACCTGTTTTAATCATTTTAGGATCAACACTCGTTTTGGCATGATTAACTGATGTTTTTGTTTTTGATGTTGATGATTTTTTAACTTTTTTTGATTGATGAGGCTGTAAAACCTCTACAACAATAGGCTGTTTCGCTGATAATGTTTTAACAATCTCAGTCTCACGATCTGCCAACAAAATGTAATCTGTTTTAGCAGCTAATAATTCTGCAACCTGTTGATCATAAGTGTGCATTAAAGTTTCATAAAAAACAATTGGACGTTGCAAAGCCATTACTTCACCACCTTCTATTGAAAGAGTGATTGTGCAGCTGCTGAATTAGCGTTAAATGGTGCTCCCACTGGCGCAAAATCTTCAGGTAATATCAATGCACCAGGTACTTGAGGCGCATTAGGTAATTTTAATTCACGACCAGAGGTAATCATACCATTTGATTTAACACCACGAAGTTCACCAGGCCAAATAATTAATCCAGAAGGCATCATTGCACCTACTTTTGCCACAACAACTTTAATACCCTGTTGCATATTTGGTGAGCCAGACACAATTTGAACACGTTCATCATGATCAATAACTGTAGTTGTCACTTGCAAATGATCTGAATCTGGATGTGGCTCCACTTTTTCAACATAACCGACAACAAATTTTGGTGTCTTGTCAACAACTAATTTCTCTGAAAATCCGGCCTGATTAATTAAATCATTCAATATTGCTACTTGCACTTCATCTAAGATAATTTGACCAGAAATATTTACTAGGTCTAATGATTGACTAATATTTAAAAAGTTATATCCGATAACTTCATTATTTTTTGTTTTAATTTGAACAACATTCTCGTGTTTTTGAACATCGAATTCGGTTGCTTGGTTGGTTAATACGATTAAGTGATCTCCCATCCCTGCTGGATTATAGCTGGCAATTAACATGCTGTCAGTTCTCCTTTATTTTATTAAGTATTTTTAACTCACTAATCACCATAAATAATATCATTTACCGTGCCTGCATCTAATTTTTGTGCGATTGCTTCAACAAGAGCTTGTGCTGACTCAAAGTCAGCAATTGACCAAACTGTTTGATGAGTGTGAATGTAACGAGATGCTACCCCGAGTGCAACGGATGGAATGCCATTATTTTGTGATTGAGCGCCATGAGCATCAGTCCCACCTTTAGCGACAAAGTATTGTAATGGAATACCAGCATCACTTGCTGTATCTAAAACAAATTCTTTAAGGCGTAGGGGCATTACAACTCCTGGATCAAAGACACGTAATAGTGCGCCTTGATCCATTTGACCTTGACCGTGCTCAGAAACAGTGTCATCAGCAGCTGAAGAGTCAAGTGCAAAGAAAATATCTGGCTTTAATTGATTAACAGCTGGTCCAACACCTCTTAAGCCAACTTCTTCTTGCGTATTAGCCCCCATAATCAATGTATTCGGCAATGTTTGATGTTGCAAATTTTCTAAGGCATTTAAAATAGTCACAAGGCCAAACCGGTTATCCCAACTTTTTGAAGCAACACGTTTGCCATTTGCTAACAGGGTCGTTGTGACTGCTGGTACAATAAAATCGCCTGGGTGAACCCCGTAAGCTGTTGCTTCTTCAGCTGATGAAAAGCCGCCATCAAACAAAATATCTGTTATTTGTGGTGTACCGTTAACATTTCCTTGTCGTAACAAATGTGGTGAGACAGATGATGAAACAACTGGGTACTTATTTTCACGTGTAAATAATGTAAACCGTTCTGCTGAAACAGTATAGGGATTCCAACTACCTACTGGTGCTACCACCAACATACCTCTTGGGGTAATTTGCGTCACGATGAAGCCAACCTCATCCATATGGGCACCAAACATGATTCGGGGTGCTGAAGTATCTTTGTTATATTTAATACCATAGATACCACCTAGACCATTTTGTACAACTTCATCAACTAATGGTGAAAGATCTTCTCTGAATGCCCTTCTAACTTGATGTTCTTGACCGGATGTTCCTTGTAGTTCAGTATATTTTACAATACGCTGCCAAATTCGTTCTTCCAATACACTCACACTTTCTATAATACTATCTATTTCATGCTTGGTTTTTAGTTAAAATCGCTCGTATTTGTGCCTCTAGCATACCAATACCAACAGTATTAGCACCACCTTCAGGTAAAATAATATCTGCATAACGCTTTGTTGGTTCCACAAACTGATGATACATTGGCTTCACAGTAGCCATATATTGATTAACAACTGAATCAACAGTTCTACCACGTTCAACAATGTCTCGTTGCATACGACGAATAAAACGTAAATCATCGTCAGTATCAACATAAACTTTAATATCTAACAAGTCACGTAAACGTGATTCAGTAAACAATAGAACGCCTTCTAAAATAATCACATCTGCAGGAGCGACTGTAATTGTCTTATCGGACCGTGTGTGATTTGTATAATCATACGTTGGCTGCTCAATTGGTTGACGAGCCAATAATTGTTCCAATTGTGTAATTAATAATTCATTATCTAATGAATCTGGATGATCATAATTCGTCATCCTTCGTTCAGACATACTCTTGTCACTCTGGTCTCGATAGTAAGCATCCTGAGGAATCATCACAACTGATTCACCTTCAAGACGTTTAATAATATCTTGACTAACAGTTGTTTTCCCAGAACCAGATCCTCCCGTAACACCGATAACCATTGGGCGTGATGTAGCCATGCTAAACCTCTCTCTTTTCTATATAAACATCATTATTGTAATGGTAAGGTCACTGTAATTGTTGATCCAACCCCAACTTGACTTGTTAATTCAATTTTCCCTTGTGCTTGTTCAACAAGATCATGCACAATTGCTAGTCCTAACCCTGTACCAGGAATTGATTTTGTACGTGACTTATCTACCCGATAAAAGCGTTCAAATATTCTGTTTTGTTCATCACTAGGAATACCTAAGCCAGTATCTTTAACTGCAAAGGCTAACTCACTAGCAGTCATCATAGCTGATACTTTCACTGACCCATTCTGACGGTTATACTTCATAGCATTACCTATTAAATTAGTTAAAATTTGCTCAATCACATTCTTATCCTGCTTAATGACCAATGTCTCACTAACTTCATTTTTTAGTGTCAAATTTAATGCACTATGAGCTGCAGCTTTCGTATTAAAAATTTTATCAACCATTTCAGCCATATTAAACTGTTGCAAATTATGTGATTGCTCAGGTACTTTCGCTAAAGTCAAAATATCATTCGTCAAATCCAACAAACGTTTCGTCTCTGCTTGAATAATCTCTAAAAATTCTTGTCTGTCTTTTGGATCATCCTGTGCACCGTTCAATAGGGTTTCAGTAAAGCCAGCAATGGACGTCAATGGTGTCCGTAATTCATGCGAAGCATTGGCAACAAACGCTGTTTGCATGTCTTTCATTTGAATAACTTCAGTCATATCGTAGAGCAGCACTAATAACTCAAAATGTCGTTCACGAGTCTCATAATAAACAATAGAGACATCAATTGTTTTATCCTCAATTTTGACCAACTCACGAATTTTTTTCTTTTGTTTCAAAGCTTGTTCAAATAATTCCATCAAGCGATGATACTTAATCACATTATCATAATGTTGATTTAATAAACTTTGCTGAACACCCAATAATTGATTAGCTTGCTGATTTGCCTGAATGATCTTGCGCTCAGGTGTAATCTGTAAAACACCTAGAGGCATATTACTCATCAACGTTTCCATCGTACTACTTTGCTCTTGCATAATCTTAATACGTTTACTGTTTAAGTGCTGCACATTGTTAATTGCAGTGGCAAGCGGTGCTAAAGAATCATCTGGACGCATCAAAACATGAGCTGTATGCGTATGAGTTGTCTCTAAATCTTGTAATTTTTCAATAAATAGCGTTAAATGTGCATCTCGACGTTGCCTTTGAATTTCTAATGCTAAAGTCGTTGCACCAGCCAAAATCATTGAAAGCAGGATTAAAACGTGCCACTTTAAAGTAACACTCTGATCACCCGTAAGTGATGTTAACCATAAAATTAACCAGATAATCACTGCATAAAGGAACCAGAAAAGGACAAAACGCTTTGCTGATTCAATTAATTCGTCAATATTCATAGTCTTGTCCTTTAAATTTATTTGTCAGATGGATGGTCAAATCGATAACCAAAGCCCCGAACCGTTTTAAGATAGACTGGGTGTTTTGGATCTAATTCAATTTTGTCGCGCAAGTGTGATAAATGCATATCGACCATTCTCGTATCAGGCCCTGAAAACTCATAACCCCAAACGCCATCTAGAATAGTTTCACGGCTTAATACACGTCCTTCACGTTCAGCCATGTAAGCCAATAACTCATATTCTTTAGGTGTTAATTTCACAACTTCGCCATCAAATTGCACAACCATTTTATCAAAATCAATTG
This sequence comes from Weissella sp. ESL1156, assembly GCF_058505625.1. Taxonomy (NCBI): domain Bacteria; kingdom Bacillati; phylum Bacillota; class Bacilli; order Lactobacillales; family Lactobacillaceae; genus Weissella; species Weissella sp. ESL1156. Next base: position 510,857 of record NZ_CP196372.1, read on the forward strand.
ATAAGTCACCATATGACTGCGTATGCTTCATAGCATTTTCATTTGTTACAGCTGTCTTTTGACTAAAACGCCGCAATACTGCATGAACACGTGCTATAACTTCTCGTGGACTGAACGGCTTCGTTACATAATCATCTGCACCAATTTCCAAACCAACAACTTTATCAACCTCATCATCCAAAGCTGTTAACATAATGATTGGAATTTGATTTTTCTCAGCTCGTAATTCACGTGTGACATCAACGCCGCTTTCTTCAGGCAACATCACATCCAATAACACAATGTCAATTTCTTGTTGATGAATAATGTCTAATGCTTGCTTACCATCAACGGCCGATACGACTTCGAAACCGGATTTCTTTAAGTTATACGTTAATAAAGTTTGTAATGATGGTTCGTCATCAACAATCAAAACTTTTGTCATAACTATAAACTCCTATTTTTATATATTAATTATAAGTTTACCACGAAAAGTAATGAAATTGTTTGAAGTTGCTATGCTGCAATGTCAGACAATTTCAATAATGAATGTTCATTCATCTATCATCAATGATTATCTATTAATTTTTTTGCATATGATTTACTTGATAATTCAATAACCAGCATGCCAATAATCAATAAGCTACCTAGTAAGAAAATCGTCCATTCACCCATCCATGAAACACCATATCCTAAAGCCACTGTAATGATTGGTGAAAATAAATCAGTTGCAAAAAACGATATGCCAAAAACTCGGCCTAAATAATCTGGTGAACTGGCTTGTTGACGAACCGTATTAATTTTAATGACAAAGGCAGACCGAGCAAAACCATATAAAATCACTAAAATAATAAAGACCCATAAATATTTAAGGAAAGTCGCAATAATAAACGCTACTCCTAACAGATAAAAGTCATGATACATCGAACTCATCGTATTATATTTCGGTAACTTTGCTAATATGACACTGACAAAAATACCAGCAACTGCAGCTAATGTTAATGCAGTCGAATAACTCGTTGCCGTACCGTGATAATTATGTTGAATTAAATATGGCATCGCTAAAATAAACCCTTCAAAAAAGAAGTTTGTCCAAATTGTTAGCAACATAGACTCAAACAATACTGGTGAGTTTTTTACATATCGAAAACCAGCTGCTAAACTTTGTAAAAAGGGTTCTGTTGTATATGAATCTGACTTTTGTGCTGGTTTGTACTTAATGGCTAAGTTAAAAAGTACCGTAATAAACAACATCACTGCAAGAATTTGTAAGAAAGTTCTCAAGTTGATCCACTTAAAATGCAATAACAGGCCACCAACAAGTGGTCCCATCGCTTGTCCTGTCGAAAATGCTGCGCTTGCCCAAGCATTAAAACCTGCAAGTGATTTTTCTTTAATTACATCGGGTAAAATGGCCCTTGTTGCTGGATACGAATAGGAAACATCCATATTTAAAATAAATGTTAAAATAAACAGAATCCAAATTTGTGGTTTATCTGGATTAATAAAGAATGATAAACTCAGTGCTCCGATTGCTCCCATAAAATCAGCAGTCAAGAGAACAATCTTACGATTAAACCGGTCAAGCATTGAACCGACAAAAATATCATTAACAACATAAACAATAAAGCCAAATCCTGTGAGAATGCCTAAAATTTTTGCATTACCGTAACTTGCGACTAAAAACCAATTCAAACCAAATCGATAAACGCCATCACCAAAAACTGACGCAAAATTTGAAGCAAGCAGCGGAAAACTAAAATTTGCTAATTTAGATTGATGTTCTGTCATAAACACGCCCCCTCTACTATAAAAACTTAATAATAATCACACCAACTGCCATAATAATGACACCAATAATTTGTACCAATGTTATTGGTGCTTTGAGTGAATGCCACCAACCAAATTTTTGTACGAACATTGAACCCAAAATTGACCCAATTAATCCCATGGTAATTGTTAGTCCCGCACCAATTTGAGGTACAGTTAATACTGTCGCTAAAACAAATAATCCACCTAAAATACCACCTAACCAATTCCACCACTTTGTTGTTTTCAACGCAGTCATACTTGGTAATCTTTTTTCAAACACAACTGAAAAAATGGCAATAAGTACAAAACCTGTCAAAAAAGAGATAAACGCTGCTTGTTCTGAATTATGTAATAGCGTACCTAAATACCCATTAATGGCTTGCTGGGTTGCTGAAACACCACCAGCTATAACGGCCCAAATTTGCCAGAATTTTTTCTCTGTTGATTTTGAAATTTCTTTATTAGTTGTTAATGATTCTTTTTGTAACAATGTTGGTAAAGCAACAGCACAAAACACACCAAAAATTAGAACAATTAATCCAAAGACACGCAGAATAGTTAAAGAAATGACTTTTGCCTGAAACCAACCAAACGTGTCAATAATGGTACCCATTAATATTTGTCCTAAAATTGGTAAAATAACTGTTTGCATCGCACCTAATCGTGGAAATAACAAAACATTTGATGTTAAATAAATACCACCTAATAATCCGCCTAACCAAATCCACCAGGGATGTGTATAAATAAACTGACCTGTAGGCCATAAATCACCAGTCATTAACCAACTTAATAATCCTAAAAATAATGTACCAATTAAGAATGAAATAGTCGCTGCTAAAAAGGGGGATCGAACAATTCTACTTAAATCAGAATTAATCGGATTTTGATTAGCCAATAAAAAACCTGCCACCAGGGCAAATCCCAAAGAAACTAAAATCATTTTTATACCTTCCTACTATCTATATCTGCTCAATACGATCATCTATTTTTATTGAAAAAGAGTGGTCTTAACCAGTAATCAATCGGTTAAACCACTCTATTATTGTTGACTATTGTTACTTAATCTAAGAAATCACGTAATTGTTTTGAACGTGATGGATGCCGTAACTTACGCAACGCTTTTGCTTCAATTTGTCGAATTCGTTCACGAGTTACTCCAAATACCTTACCAACTTCTTCTAGAGTACGTGTCCGTCCATCCTCAAGACCAAAACGTAGTCTTAGGACATTTTCTTCTCGATCAGTCAATGTATCAAGAACTGATTCCAGCTGTTCCTTAAGCATTTGATAGGCAGCTGAATCAGCTGGTGATACCGCCTCATTATCCTCAATAAAATCACCCAAGTGTGAATCATCCTCTTCCCCAATAGGTGTTTCTAAAGAGACAGGTTCTTGAGCAATTTTAAGGATATCACGTACTTTTTCTGTTGGCACATCCATTTCGGCACCAATTTCTTCTGGTGTTGGTTCACGTCCTAAATCTTGCAACAGATTACGTTGAATACGAATTAACTTATTGATGGTTTCAACCATGTGTACGGGAATTCTGATGGTTCGTGCTTGGTCGGCAATGGCACGAGTAATTGCTTGTCGAATCCACCACGTGGCGTATGTTGAAAATTTAAATCCCTTACGATAATCAAACTTTTCAACAGCCTTCATTAAGCCCATATTACCTTCTTGAATTAAATCAAGAAATTGCATACCACGACCAACATAGCGCTTTGCAATAGAAACAACCAAACGTAAATTGGCTTCTGCTAGTTCTTGCTTTGCTGTTTCATCACCATCTTCAATTCTTTCTGCTAATGAAACTTCTTCGGCACCTGTTAATAGAGAAACCCGACCAATTTCTTTTAAATACATACGAACTGGATCGTTAATTTTCATACCAGTAGGTGCATCAGCTGCTTGCTTTAGTTCTTTTTCAGACAATTTTGTTTTTTTATTTTCTAGTGCACGTGCTGAAGGTTCTCCGTTTTCATCAACAACCGAAATACCAGCTGACTCAATTTGATCATATAAATCATCAATTTGATCAGCATTTAAAGACATTGGCTTAACAACTGATTTCTGTAGGTCAGCTTCTTTGATTTGCTTATCTTTTTTAAATTCTTTAATAATACCTTTAACCGCTTTATCAAAATCCACCTTACTAAATGAAGTTGATTTTTGCTCAGTTTTCTTTGCAGCCATAGTACACTCCTTAATTTTCTGTATTTTTTGCTTGTTTTTGTTTTAAGACAGTCATATATTCAACACTTAATTGTGCAATACGAGCATGATCATGTAACTGATTTGCTTCTTTGATTTCTCTTGATAACTGACGAATCTTTCTTTCTAAGGGTGCTTCATCACTGATAACACGGATATATTCAGCAACTTGGTCCCGATCAACAAATAATTGTGGATCAATGTCCTCTAACATTGCTAATATACGTATTAACTCTGGTTTTTGTACGTAGTCCATAAACGCAGCCATATCAGATATGGTTTGTTGTTGCTGTTCTTCACGGTATGCCATTGCAATCATAAACAACGTTTCATAAGGTACATCTTGAAAAGAAAAATTCTGATGGTTGGTCACTTCCAACCAAACATCATTATCCCGTAGCATCCAAGCCAATAATATTTGTTCAGCCTTTTCGATACGTGTCATACTACGTTGGATAATTTGATTATCATTTAAAGCCCTTGGTTGATTGCGCTCAATTTTCTTATTACTAGAAGGTCTTTGTGCCTGATACTGTAATAAAATTGGTCGGATTTGATCTTGTAAAGCTTCATAACTCAAATTAAATTCATTGGCTAATTGGCGTAAAAACTGTTCACGAATCACAGGCTCTTTGGCCGTAGCAATAACTCCCAGAGCATCACTAATATACGAAAATAATTCTGTTTGGTTATTTAAATTACGATCAATTTGTAGAAAACGAAGATTAAAAGTAATCGGATCTTCAACATTGTGTAGCAAAATCTGATTAAAGGCTGATGCATCGTTAGACCGTAAATATTCATCTGGATCTTGATTATCAGGAATATTTATAACTTGTGCTGTCATACGCCCCTGTTGTGTAATCAAATCTAGTGCACGCTTTGTTGCTTTTTGCCCAGCCATATCTGAATCATAACTAATGCTTATTTTTTCAGTCAACCGTGACAATCGCTGAATTTGTTCAGTTGTTAATGATGTTCCCATCGAAGCCACGCCGTTTTGTACACCCGCTTGAAACGCCGCAATAACATCCATAAATCCCTCAAACAAAATCACATGTTTCTTCTTTTTAATAGTATCTTTTGCTAAGTCTAAATTAAATAACTCCGCAGATTTATTAAATAATGGACTTTCAGGTGAATTGATATATTTTGGTTCATCGTCATCGGCTGTTAATTTACGACCTGAAAACGCAATTGGTTGACCATAACTATCTCTAATTGTAAATAGTACTCGATTAGCAAAACGGTCATGTAACGTACCATCCGACCATTCAACAAACAATTCTGACTGACGCAATATTTGATAGTCAATTTTTTGAGCATTGAAATAATCATAAAGAATATTTCCTTCAGGTGCAAAACCTAACATAAAAGCATCAATCGTCTTATCATCTAAACCACGTTCATTCAAATAAGATAATGCCTGTTCACCAGTAGTAGTGTTAACTAATAAATGGTGATAGAGCTTCGTTGCCTCATTATATAAATTCCTTAAAGTTTCTGTCTCTGGATCAACCTGAATATTTTGATCATTATCTAAATATCTTTCATCTAGGTCCACACCAGCTTGCGGTGCAATTTTTGCAACAGCTTGTGGAAATGATAAATTTTCAATTTCCATCATAAAACTAAAAACATTGCCACCCCGACCACAAGAAAAACAATGGAAAATTTGTTTCTCCTCATTCACAGAAAAAGACGGTGTCCGTTCTTCGTGAAAAGGACATTTACCAAACAAATTACGCCCTTGTTTTTTTAATTGTACATATGGTGAAACAACATCAACAATGTTAACGCGCTCCCGAATTTCTTCAACGAGATTTTGCGGAATTCGTGCCATTATATTTCACCTCCGCCTCAACAAAAATGAACTTTTCCAGCTCCTATAATTATACGCTTGAATATTTAATATGCAAGTATCTTGTCAACCCCTATGAAACGACGTAATTATGATTATGACAAGGTTCTTAAATTAGCTGGGCAACATTATGTAAACTTAATTGTTAGAGTTAAATTTTGCTCATTATCCATAAGCGTTTCCTCCATTATGACCACCGACTAAACCAGCTCGTTGAATCATCGTGCCCCCTTGACTTAATGAGGATAGTTTGACTAAGCTTGTCACACCAAATTTCTGCCGAATCTCATCAATTACTTGGTCAATTTTTGACGCATTTAATTGTTGCTTGACGGGTGTTAGTAAATCTAGTTGGTCATAACCTGCTGGTTGTAATTTACCCGCAGCAACTCCCAAATTACGCACGTTGCCACCTTCAAAGTGAGCATCAAATAGTTGAATTAACTCACTTGAAATCATATTAGATTGATTCGAAGGGTTAATTTTAGTCTGCACATTAAAGCCATGACTGTGTTTCATGGCACTAGTGGCATACGAATACCCAACAAATAACGAAATCGTGCCAGCTTATTCATTTTTAGCCCGTAGCCTTGCAGCCACCTGTTCGCCAATTTCCCGAATAACTACCTTGATCTCATCGACTCGGTTATAATCGCGTGGTAAAACTTGACTATTAGAAATAGTCTCCTCTTTCACATGATATCGTTCTCGTAAAATACTACGATCAAACCCCCAAGCTAAGGCAAATAATTCTTCTCCACGAATACCCAACTTTTCTTTTAAATTATATGGATTAGCCATCGCTAAGTCATACATTGACCAAATACCTAGCCGATTGAGCTTCTTAGCCGTTCGGCTACCAATACTCCACACCTCATCTAACCTATTAATCGGCCAAAGATGCTTGGGTAAGGTTTCAAAATGCCACTCACCAATTAAATTAAAATCATGTTTTGCCTGGATATCTAATGCCATTTTAGCCATTGCAGGGGTATCACCAATGCCAACGGTCAGATATAGGCCTAGTTCTTGCTTTACTTTTATTTGAATAATTCGCGCTAACTTTTTAAGCGTTAAATCTTGACCATACAAAAATTGTAAGTATCGCCAGGTATCTGTCACGTCCAAAATACTTTCGTCAATCGAGTATAAGTGCAAATCTTCCTCAGCCACAAATTGGCGGAAAATATCATTAACTCTTTTATTCATCGCAATATACCGATTCATTCGTGGTTTAACAACTATAAGTCGTGAATCATTTGGCAGATCACGTTGTCGCATGACGTTTTTAATACCCAATTCTTTTTTGCACGAGGTGAAGCTGCTAAAACCAACCCGCCATTTGTATTTTCCTGTTGACTCATGACGACTAGTAATGACGTTAGTGGATTAAGACCACTATCAACACTTTCAACGCTGGCATAAAAACTTTTAGAATCAATTACCATAATTTTCCGTTGAGCTTCATGTTTTGAAACATCAATAAAGTTCATGCAGGTCGCCTCCCAATAATAAGTTTAACTTGATATTAATTAGTTTAAACTTAGCATTGAGATTAAGCAAGTTCTTTATATTTTCGGTTTTAAACTAGTCAAATTGGTCTAGATTGTGAATTCGAAAGACTTTTATGTTTGTGAAGTAAGCTAGTCATTAAAAATCCATTTTGTTAAAAGACGTTATCTCACAAACAACTGCCAAGCCCATCAAATCAACAACTAATTATAATAGAGCTTATGTCAATCTGGATTGGTCTAGTTAACGTAAGACACATAAACTATTAATTTTTGTAGTCATAATTTTATAATTAAATAATCACAAAAATACCCCGAAAGTTAAATTTTTACTTTAACTTTCGGGGAACACCTCAATTATTAGCCTTATAAATGCGTACACTTTAGTTCTAAAACTAATAAAGCAGAAACAGATATCGTTATATCTGCTTATGCTTTCTAGTGTTAATTTGATTAACAAATAATCAAAACGATATTAAATTTTGTTTCCATCATATGATTACACATCAAATGAACTATTCATCCAGTTCAAGCAAACTGTTAAACACTTCTTGTGGTAACTCGAGGTCACTATGGGCCGCTTGTCGTTTATTAATACTCTGTCGTCTTAACAAAGCTTGTTTTTTAGAAACACTATATGACTTACCATTAACAGCTGCATTTTTACGCAATGGTGGAATATCCACACGCGCAATAGCCTTACCATTAACAATTGCTTGTGCTGGCATAGGGTATAGACGGCGTGGCACAGTATACTTTAGTTTATGGACTAATGATGTTGATTGTTTTTGTGCGTCAACCTGATGAGTCACAAACGTTAGAGCATCCACCTGAGCATAATTGATTTGGACATTAACTTTGACAACATCTGCCATTTCGTAACCTAAAAATTCAGTAGACAATGTTGCATAACCATGCGACACTGACTTTAAATGATTAAAGAAACGATACGCAATCTCAGATAGTGGCATTTTATAAACTAAAACAATCAATTTTCCTTCATTTGTCATGTCCATAAATTCACCTTTAAAGTTCTGGGCTAACGTCATTACTTCACTAAGTAACTGACTATCTGTTGTAATTTCTGCCTTAACCATCGGTTCTTCAACATAATCAATCACCGAAAAATCTGGAAAACTAGCCGGATTAGTGACAGTCAAAATCTGACCTTTTTCCTTTGTACGCTCATTTAAGTGAACTTTGTATGTAACATTGGGTGCTGTAGTTAATACATCAACGCCATATTCATCATGCAAGCGTTCTTTAATAATCTGTAAATGAAAAATTCCCAAAAAGCCACCACGATAGCCGGACCCTAATGCATCTGACGTTTCTGGAACCATCTCTAATGATGAATCATTTAATGCAATACGGTCAATCGCTTCGCTCATGATTTTATAATCGCCTAACGGATAAATACCAGCGTATACCATTGGTCGTGCCGGCTCATAACCAGGCAAAGGTTCCTTAGTGCCATCCACTTGTAGTGTAACTGTATCACCAATGCGCACTTCTTTAGGATTTTTAATTCCCGTCACAATGTAACCAACACTACCTTGTTGTAACTCATCCGTAGCTTTTCTATCAGGACCGAAAATACCAATTTCTTTTGCAATAAAGTTAAGATTATTGGTCATAAATTTCAACTGTTGCCCTGTCTTTATGTTTCCATCAAACAAACGAACATGTGCAATGACACCCTTATACAAATCATATTCATAATCAAAAATCAAAGCTTTTAAAGACGACGCAAGACCACTTTGCGGTGCTGGAATGCGATTTACAACTGCTTCTAACAATTCATGAACACCTTGACCGCTTTTAGCAGAAATATCAATAAAATCTGTTTGTTTTATTCGATCATCTAACGCCATTACCTGGTTTTTAGTTTCTTGAACTTGTGCATTAGGACTATCTATCTTATTAATGACTGGTACAATCGTTAAATTAGCTTTTTTAGCTAATCGATAATTTGCAATAGTTTGTGCCTGCACCCCTTGGGTTGCATCGACTAATAAAATAACACCTTCGCCCGCCATTAAACTCTTTGATACCTCATAGTTAAAATCAACGTGTCCAGGAGTATCAATCAAATTAAGTGCATATACCTGACCATCATCAGCTTGATATTCGTTATGAACCGAACGTGATTTTACAGTCACACCATGCTTTTTTTCAACCGATAATCCATCCAAAAGTTGATCTTGACTATCACGCATATCAATCGTATGTGTTCCTTCCATAATGCGGTCAGCTAAAGTTGACTTTCCATGGTCAATATGTGCAACAATTGAAAAATTTCTTATTTTTAATGTATTCATTTTATTTTCTCCATATTTGTTATTGTTTTTTTAAGAACAACATGGAGTAGCATGTCATTCATTTTATAATGACATACCAACAAACATAATATTATGACTCATTGCGAGCACCTCCTTTGTTTATTCAGCCCAGTTTACAACAATAAAAGTTGAGACGTCAATACGTCTCAGCCCTTATTTGGAGCGATTGTAAGCAGTGTTAAAATCATGAAGTTGTCTAATTAATTTTACGAGCCTTTGGTTTATTAATAAGCAGTTAAAAGTGTTTTGTAATGTATTAAGTCTTTCATATTAGTACAATTTCTCCTGATTTCAAAAAGACCTATGAAGTTTATCAAGTCACTTTAACCCCACAATGTCATTGATTATTTAAGTTAGGTTTCAAGCAGAAAATATTTCAGTCGAGGCATTTATTAAAGATATTCAATTTGTTAATAAGGAATTCTGAAAGCAATACGATGCAACAAAACTAAACACTCGCTATCGATTATATGCACGGATACATATACTACATAACTGGTTAATTTTCTTTTCAAATGATACAAAAACCAAAACATTTATCAAGTAAAAATTATTTGAAAATAAATTAAGAAATTATCGGCAATTGTTATGATAACTAAACTTATATAAACTACATATTGGTCTATTTAATGTAAGACACATAGCTGTTAAATTTTGTTACTATATTTTATAGTTAAATTATCATAAAATAATCCCCAAAGTTAAAGCAAACATTTAACTTTGGGGATATATCTAATATTATGATGTTTTTCTATTCGATATCACAACCACTTATATTTCTATAAAGTACATTGTAATAATCTCCTAAATATTAATTATTTGTTACTATATTAAATAGAAAACTTATTTACTTTTTTCTTGTCAAAAAATATATTGTTTGTGGAAAGTTAAAACATAGTTTGGTTGGTAGTCCAAACATAATAATTTTAATTATCAGTATCCTTCTTCCTAGGTCGTCCATCTTTCCTATTTATTTTAAGAGGAAAGCATTATGGATGTAGAAAAAATCAATTACTGTTAACAATCGCTTTTGATCCACCTTTTTATAAGGCTATTTTTGAAAGTAATTCGGCGGAATCTTATGAAATTGCACAAATTAATTTGGGAACATCAGATCCTGGACTACCCTTAATTTTAAATTTAGTAACTTACCGTTGGAATAAAGTACGATTTTTCAAACAAAGACAATCTGAAAAAATTGAATTTACTAAAAAATTAATCCTAATTGTAAACAACGGCTAACTATAAAATCCGTTCAAAAAGGTATTAGTTCAAAGTCACATTTAGCTTTAAAGAAACAATTCGAACAGACTAAATTAACTAATTGAGAAAAAATATAAATTAAAAAAAGCTAAACTAATTGAAAAACGTAAAGGACACTGAAAAATTTCTATATTAAAAGGGTTTTCAGTACAATTTGACCAATAACCCATTTTACAAACTTAATTGAGATAATTTCATAATTTTAAAACTATTGCAATTGAGCCTAAATCATACCGCTTTATTACAGCACTGCTTAAAAAATAATTATTTTTTTAAGTCCATTTAGATAGTCGCTAACCCATATATAAACCACCATCTACAACAAAGTTTTGACCTGTAACATAAGTCATTTTTGATAACGCTTCAACCAACTCTGCAACTTCACATGGCTTACCAAATCTTTTTAATGGAATAATACTCTCAGCATATTTTTTCATTTTTTCAGACATAGCGTCTGTCATTTTAGTACTTATCATACCAGGTGACACTGCATTAACTAATACACCTCGACTTGCATATTGCGTAGCCAAATATTTTGTTAAGGCTAATATTGCATCTTTTGATGCTGCATAATTCGCCTGTCCAATATTCCCTGATAACCCAATAACTGATGAAATATTAATGATCATAGATCCTGAATTCAAATACGGGAGGACGGTATCAATGACGTTAGTTGTCCCATTAAAATTAATCTCTAAAACCTTCTTAAACTCAATTTCTGTCATTTGAACAAATAATTTATCGATATTTGTTCCTGCTGAATTTATTAATACATCTATTTTTTGATGGGCTGATAAATTATTGTCAAAAGCATATTTAATTGCTTTATCATCAGCCACATCAAATACTAAATTAATAGGTTTATGATGAAATTTATTTAAATTCTTATTTGAAATAGGGCTATGTGAGTGTAAAATTAACTGAACATCTCCTTCATCAAATTTCTGCGCAATCGCTAATCCAATACCGGATGCAGCCCCCGTAATTAAAATGGTCCGTCTAGAATTTGCTTTTTTCATATTAATTCTGCCACTTTCCGTTCGATTTCAAGTACAGTTTGTGGGTAAAAATCAATGGGCATTTTAATGTTAAACTCATCCTCTATCAAGCTAAAAATTTCATAAATATTAAACAACTTACGAACGTTAGTCGCACTCCAATGTTGGCTAGGCCATTTCATAATGATGGTTGATTCTTGTACCTTATTTTTTATAACTTTTGTAATAATTTTTTGTATCTTTATATTAATTTTATTTTCCATTTCTTAATCCATATCAGAGAACACGTCATAACGCATTTTATATTTTCCAGCTTCCATGCTATTACCCATTTTTTGATGACAATTCATAATTAGTAAAGCATATTCTGGCAGCATAAAGTATGATTCATTTTTCTGCACACGATCAAATCCCTCTAATAAAATAGATAGTGCTTTGTTATATGCTTTTAAATTATACAATGCCAGTCCATATTGATAATTAATGACATTCAGATTTTCACTTTTATTTTGTGCTAAATCTAGCGATTTACGTGCAATCAAAAAATAATTCAATGCTTTTTTGGAGTGACCTAATTGTAATTCAATCACGCCCATAGCGTTAAAAATCAGTATTTCTACTTCAGATTCTGGACATTGATTTTTAATAGCCTCACCATATAAAGAAGCCATGTTAAAGTATCGTTTAGCACCAAGTGCGTCATGCTTTAACTGATAAAGTGCACATCCATAGTAATAATAATAAGTTTGAAAATCATTCACTGAAGTTAAACTATCTATAACTTGTTCTTCATCCATATACGCAATCATTTTTGCATATTCATGACGTTTACACAGCTCAAAAGCATGGTTACTAAAATCAGCACTACTATTTAATTTAAGCGCAGTTTTTAAAAAAGAATCATCAAGGTTAATATTCAAACGATCACAAAGTTGCATGAATAGCACCACATTTGGTACATAAGTACCATGTTCAATACTGCTAATCATTGGTTGCGAACAAATATCTTGTGCTAATTCTTTTTGTGATAATCCCATTTTCTGTCGATTTTCACTAATCATAGTCCCTAATCTATCCGCAATTTTTTCTTCACTAGTTGCCATGAAATTTCTCCTTTTATTGCTAATAAATATGAAACACCATTATTTATATTTATTGTACAACAGAAGGCTATTTGAATAATAAAATATTACGTCCACGGCTAGAATTATTTTTTTGATACTTAAATGCCTGATTAATTTCTTTTAATTGAAATGTGTGGTCAATTGGTGCAAATAACTCTTTTTTATTTAATTTTTGAAGAAGTTCTGTATAATTTTTCGGGAAAATTGGTTCACTAATGAACTGTATTCCATTAATGTTAGATAGTGCCACACTCATAATAGTAAAATTCTGTTTAATATAAGGGTGCAAGAATTCAAAGTTACCTGCAATATCAATTATAATGGTATCTTCCTTTAACACAGTTTGATCTAAAGCATAGTCTGGTAGCAGCATTTTCGCTTGTCTACGTTTAAAATAATCTTGTGAAATTGGCCGAACTACTGGCAAAATATTTTTTCCTTTAATATCTTTGAGTAGTTGTAATACTCCCAATCCAATAACTGAATCAGCACCCGTAATAATAATATTATGCGATGAACTATTAATAATTTTTTTATATAAAACTAACGCTGTATCTAAACCACCCACAACTGTCGCTGCTTCTTCATTGGTTACATTGTCTGGTATTGGTATAGTTAAAGGCGGTAGATTAGATGTAATCGTATCTTTAAATGTACCATTGGGATTAAAAGTTATAACTCTTTTGTTTAATAATTTATTAGAACGTAATGCGCCAACTTTGGTAACTTCACCAACAGCACCGTACCCCATTACATTAGGAATCTTGGTTGGCAATGTTCCTTCTAATTTCATGATGTCAAATGGCAAAATGGGTACAGCTACTGTATGAATCTCTATTGAAGTTGGTAAAAAGCTCTCTGGTTCAATATTTTGAACTGAAAATGATTGCAGTCCGACATTATTTGTTTGTAAAACCGCTCGCATTTTCTATATTCTCCTCTTGTTCACATACTATTTTTAAAACTTGTAAATTTTCTTTAAATGCATTTTGAATTAATGGCCGAATAATTTCTGCTATTGACAAAAATGCATTTTTTTCATTTAAATAAACAACTTGTTTTAAATTAGTTAAATGATTATCGACCTTATCAAAAAGCCATGAAACACGATACTCAATTTTCCCGGTCGTCGATACGTATGTGACGGAATCACTAGTACTAATTACATTAATAATTTCCTGTTTATTTAGCGCTGCTCCTTTACGTAAAATGGCAAATTGTTGATTCCCCATAGAATTGACATCACCAATTTCACTATCCCATTTTAAAATATTTTGAATATTTTCTAGTATTGCCTTAATTCGTTCACTAGCTGCATTAACCAAGATTTCATTGGTAAATAACTTCACTTCCATCAGTAACCTCCAGTTGTATATTCGGATTTAGTCGCATAAGCATGACCATTGCTTCTAATTTACGTCGTTGTTCTAATTGATTGCTAGGCGCTATTAATTTGATTTAAAATTTTCAATAATTCATTAATTTTATTGGTTGCTTGATAAGCTTTTGCTAGTGAAATCATGTACTGAATTTTGTTTGGCATTAGCGTATTAGTTTTTTCAAGGAAAGTAACAAATTGTTTTTCTGAACCAATTAAATGATAATAGTTGCCTATAACGTATAACAGTTCTGGATTTTCTGAATTTATAGCAAAAGCAGAATCTAAAATTTTTTTTACTTTTCTCATACCAACACGTCCTTTTAACGTATTAATACCGTTGTCTGCTGCTAAACGACCTAATGAACGTGCTCGTTCAATCAAAATTGTCATTTGTTCATCAAATGTTAAATCATCCATTTTATATAGTTGTTGTCCAATGTATACTGACCTTTTGTAATATTGTTCTGGTAAATGTTTAATTCGGATAATTACGTAATGCATCTTGATTTAGTTTAATCATCATCTGAAACATTTCCTGTTTAACATCAAATTCTTCAATACGTTTATGATCTAGGCGTTCGTTAGCTACAATAGCAATTTTCTCCACATTTGACTCACTAATTTCATCTAATCGTTTTTTATCTGATTTATGTAAATAAATTGGTTCTCCAATCGCTACATCAATTCGGTTTTTTAAATGAGGGTAGAGAGTTTTTCTGGGGAGCATGTCAAATAGGCCGTGCATGCCAATCGTTATTATTGGCACACCTGTTAGATAAGCTAAGGTCTCAGCACCGGTTTTTCCATGGTACATTTCACCAGTTAGGCTTCTTGTCCCTTCGGGATAAATAACAACAATTGCTTCTTCCGATAACAACTTATCTTTGAGAGTTAGCATAGCAGTCGTAGCATTACCACTACGATCAACTGGCACGCAATTTAGGCTTTCATGCCACCATTTTGAAAAAGTAGTATCAAATGCTTCCTGTTTCGTTAAAAAATATACTGGTTGTTTTGAATTTGCCGTTTTAAGAAGGCGCAAAAGTACAAAGTGGTCTAAATAACTATTGTGATTTGCAATAATAATTTTAGGTCCTATCATTTTTAAAGACTCAAAATTACTGGTATTACCTAAAACAAATAATTTAATCAAATTTGTTATAGAATTTGTTAGAATTTTATTCGCAATGCCCATTTTGATCAAAAATGTCCTCTCTAACATGTGTCGTCAAATAATCTTGTAATTGTTTTACAGTTACTAAAGGTAACTCATATTCAATGGCCATTTGCTCTAGATAATCACGACGAGCCATATGACCATCCGGCAATAGTATTTCACAGATAGCACCTACCTCAGGCTCACCTGCTAAAATTGCCAAATCAATTGCGGCTTCTGTATGGCCATTCCTCTTTAAAACACCTCCATCTTCTGCAACTAAAGGAAAACTATGACCTGGATGAACAAAATCACTAGCTTTTACATTTTCAGAAGCAACTTGCATAATTGTAGCAGAGCGATCATATGCAGAAACTCCTGTCGTTACTCCTGTTACTTCAGTCGTACCATCAATAGAATATGTAAACTTTGTACCATTCGTTTCTGTATTATTTTCAACTATTTGTGTTAATGACAATTTATCAGCAATTTTTTTGAAACTGGTGTACATAATAAGCCACGTGCTTTAGTAACCATAAAATTGACATTTTGTGGTGTCATTTTTGAACCTAATACCACTAAATCTCCTCATTTTCACGAATATCGTCATCCATCATTATAATTAAACCGCCATTCTTTAAATGGCGTACGGCTTGTTCGATTGTTGTTTGCATGTTTAGTTACCTCTTTCTATTTGATATGGGTAATCATAAACAATTGATAATTGGCAGTCTAATAAGAATACTAATAATCAAAATCAGCATTCTTATAATGTCATTTATTTTAACTAAAAAAATTCACCTTCACTCATGCCCTGTCCATTTTGCATAACACGTTAAAGTATTGCGTTAAACCATCCAAATTTTTATCGTTCAAATCTTTAAATTATCAGTTAAAATGTAAGCACCAGAATGAAGGGTTTTTCCTTCGCTCTGGTGCTTTTTCATTGTAAACTATAACTACTATTCAATTAGATATTGGTAAAACCTTTCAATAAATAAAGTTTGAGAGAATTAGAGACCTTTTTTTACTGATACCCAATTCTACTAACTATTACAGTCCTCTATCTCAACGTCTTGAATTATTGTATCACCTAGTTAATTGCAAATACTGGTGTACCATTATCCCAATCATCTGGATCTTTCGATAATCTACTTAAGACGCTATCAACACTGTACCAACCGTTATAATAATACTTATTATATGGATCAAATATTTCAGTTTTACCTTGATTATAGCCGTAGCCTACAACTGCATGACCAATACCAACGTTAACAAAGAAAATAATTGGTGTTCCTTGTGCCAAAGCATTTTTAACATCAGCTGGTGTTGACAACGATTGGACTGAATGCCCGTAGGCGTTAACCAGTGTTTTTAAGTCTAATCCTGTTGCACCATAGGCAGCGTGAAATCGTGAGACAGTATTCCCAACTTGACGAGGTGTTGTGTCAATTCCATAAACTCCTTTCAGAATCATAGCGACACTTGTGGGCACGCAACCAGTCGCACCAAATGAACCACCACTTAACCAAGTATTAGCCCAACGTTGGTCTAATTGTGAATAATAAAAGGGCTTATTCATTGCTCGCTCATAGAACGTTCCATCTGTTCCAAAATTATGTCTAACACCGTCGATTGTAACAATTCCTTGAACGGCACGACCATCGTTACCAACGTAATACTTGTAGCCCCAAGCACTTTTCCATTGGTTATCCTGTCGAATACCATTATCAAACCAGCTTGTTGAATCATTGTGCCCCCTAACTTAAGGAGGATAGTTTGACTAAGCTCGTCACACCAAATTTCTGCCGAATCTCAACAATTACTTGGTCAATTTTTGACGCATTTAATTGTTGTTCGACTGGTGTTAGTAAATCTAGTTGGTCATAAACCTGCTGGTTGTAATTTACCCGCAGCAACTCCCAACCTACACACGTTACCACCTTCAAAGTGAGCATCAAATAGTTAAATTAACTCACTTGAAATCATATTAAATTGATTCGATGGGTTAATTTTAGTCTGCACATTAAAGCCATGACTATGTTTCATGGCACTAGTTGCATACGAATACTCAACAAATAACGAAATAGTATCAGCTGCTTCATTTTTTAGCCCGCAGCCTTGCTGCCATCTGTTCACCAATCTCCCGAATATTCACCTTAATTAAGTTCAGACAAAATAGTAATTTGAAACAAATTTGTACGGGTTATTGACATTCTTGCCTTATTGTTTTGCCAACATTTATTAGCTTTTGTCTGTGCATTTTCATTTGTCACTTTATATTTACCTCTCATTTCATATGAGGATAGTAATAATAAAAATAACTACTGATTAACTAGCAAAAGCCGCTACATATCAACATTCATTGATGTATAACGGCTACTTTAAATTGAATTTATTTTTAATTCTTACGCTTAGATTTAATCAATACTAGTCCGCCTGTAAATAAGACTACGACAGCAACTAATAAACTATAAATAACTCTATGTTCATTAATATTATGAACAATCTTAGCCGCTGTTTTAGGTAAGTCTATGCTGTTATCACTCTTTGTCAAACTAACTTGTTTTTCTGACACTGTTGGCTGATTAGCATTACTCATTATCATCGTAGAATTTCCAAGTGGTGCAGTATTACCACTACCATTATTTGGTTTACTTACGTTAGTACTGTTACTTGATAACGTATCGCTACTTGATGAGCTGCTACTATCTGCTGACGAAGCCGTGCTTGACGAGCTTACATCACTTGACGATGTATCGTTGCTTGATGCACTGCTGCTATCTGATGAAGTCGCACTTGATGAACTTACATCACTTGACGATGTATCGTTACTTGACGCGCTGCTACTGTCTGCTGACGAAGCCGTGCTTGACGAGCTTACATCACTTGACGATGTATCGTTGCTTGATGCACTGCTGCTATCTGATGAAGTCGCACTTGATGAACTTACATCACTTGACGATGTATCGTTACTTGACGCGCTGCTACTGTCTGCTGACGAAGCCGTGCTTGACGAGCTTACATCACTTGACGATGTATCGTTGCTTGATGCACTGCTGCTATCTGATGAAGTCGCACTTGATGAACTTACATCACTTGACGATGTATCGTTGCTTGATGCACTGCTGCTATCTGATGAAGTCGCACTTGATGAACTTACATCACTTGGTGATGTATCGTTACTTGATGAGCTGCTACTGTCTGATGAAGTCGCACTTGATGAACTTACATCACTTGGTGATGTATCGTTACTTGATGCGCTGCTACTGTCTGCTGATGAAGCCGTGCTTGATGAGCTTACATCACTTGACGATGTACCGTTACTTGATGAACTACTACTATCCGATGAAGCCATGCTACTATTCGCTGCACCATTATCTGACGTCGCATCAACATCTACAGTATAGTCTCCACTGAAGAATGGAGAAACGTTACCACTAGTGGAATCTTTATAGTTTTGTAACCAATGAAATGTAAATTGATTACCAGGCAATGAATTAGGTACTGTAAACGTCTTAGTCTCAGGAGAATAGGTAACACCATTACTTAAGTTTGTAATCTCTACTGGTTCTAATGAAGCATTCTCTTGTACTCCTAGAAGATCATTCAAAGGTATACTACGGGTAGTTACCTTTTTCTCAGCAGTTTGATTTGTTATTCTTACGTTGGTAAGATCACCATTAATATCTAACCATTCGTATGAAGTCAAACAATTATTGCTGAAATCATCTTGCAAACCACTATCTTTAGGTAGATTATTATGTAATATCAATATTGGGTCTGCTTTATATATTGTAATTTTTGAAATTTTATTACCAGCAAAAGAACCACCACCAAATATTTGTTGATACCAACCGTGGGAGTTCCACAGTGTTCGAAATGTATTTGGTAAAGCTACGGAAGTCAATTTTTCACCAGGAGAATCCTTAAAAGCAAAATTTGCTATCCCTGTTACATCGTGACCGTTAACGCTACCCGGAATTACTAAATTACTTTTTGTACCTTTATAATCAACGACGGTATAACTATTCGTACCATCTTGTAAATGATAACCAATACCATCATCATCGTAATATACAGAATACCAGTCTTCTCCAACACCAAATGAAGTTGCGGAGACATTTGTAACGTTTGATTCGACACCAAATGGTAATATTAAAGCCGTACTAAATAGAACCAAACAAGCCGCCACTTTTCCCAATTTACCCGTTGAAATCCTCATAATCTACTAGTCCTTATCTTCTTTATTTTTCATTGATTATGAAATTGTTAAGTTTCATTAAATAAAATTAATAAAACTACCCTAAAATAATTGTAACTTAAAAATCAAAACTTAAACTTTCAAAAAATTATACTATTATTTAAAAATGATTTAATAAGTAACAAAATAGCCAAAATGTTTACTAAATTAAATCATTTACTCTTTTTTATTAATTATTCTAAGATGGAGCCACTTAGATAAAAAATCGTGAAAAATTTAACTATTTTCGAAATGCGCTTCTTAATTGTATACTATCTCTGTTTATAATTTCTTTTAAGTACTTTATAATACAGGGTGAATATAACAATTTACTCCGCATTGAATAGAGGGAATATATTATGTCAAAAAAGAAGCCATAATTAATAGTTTTCTATCAATTTTAATATTACTTGTAGCACAGGGTGTTGCCGAATTATAGTCAATCTTAGACTTACATGATTTTGAAGAAATTTTTTTTGGTGTAACCTATGTGTTTGTAACGTATCTATTACTTTATATTTATACGGCAATCTATAAAAAACAGTCGTTAAGTAATTTTGGTATTTCGAAATTCCAAATAAATTGGTGGTGAGTGATAGTAGCTGTACTATTGCCAACAGTTGTACTCAGTTTGTTTTATTTATTATTACCTGGGAAAATTTACTTTAATATTTTTTCTGAATCAAAAAGCATACAATATGTTTTGGAGGCTTTTTTTGCAATTAGTTTGGGTGTTTACATTTAGTGAATGGTCGACTTAATTTATCCAGCATTATTATGTTACTTGTTGGTGGTTGTACTTTAGTTGGCATCATATTTTCGCTAATTACGTTGTACAGTCATTCTATCTGGGCAAGTATGTTGTGCGTTGAGTGTGTCTGCATCAGATAGCAGCGGCTTGTCAAGTGATGTAAGCTCATCGTCATCAAACAGTATTAGTACGGCTACGATACACATATCCTATAGTGATACTAACACACGAATAAAAATTCGTACGTAAATACAGTATAGGAAACATAAATATATAATTAAAATCATAGTTGTACACTATCTAGAAAAAATCAAAAGAAAATTTCTATTAATAATATTAACTATTTAAGAATATTATCATCACTTCAAATATAATTACATTTTCTAAAATAAACTTAATTGCTAAAAGTCCATTACTCTATTTAAAAAACAACCAAGTGATTGAAACATAAATTTTTAAAATAAAACATATTTTTTGTCCGATATATTTTCTTTAATTTATAAATATAACTACTATTATTCAATTGGATATTGATAACCCCCCTTTAATAAATAAAGTTTGGGAGAATTAGAGACCTTTTTTTACTGATACCCAATTCTACTAACTATTACAGTCCTCTATCTCAACGTCTTGAATTATTGTATCACCTAGTTAATTGCAAATACTGGTGTACCATTATCCCAATCATCTGGATCTTTTGATAATCTAACTAAGACACTATCAACATTGTACCAACCGTTATAATAATACTTATTATATGGATCAAATATTTCAGTTTTGACCAACAAAAAATAAGGTAAACTATAGCCATTAATTTTTAATTTATGTAGTAATTTTCGTTAAAAACACTAAATCCATACCTTTTTTTATATGCCATTCTGGTTGATTCATCAAGATATACCCGCTTTTAGTATATAGATATATATAATTTAGTTTCCTGTTTTATGGTGTCAATATACCACTGTTTTACATTAGAAAACTTTTCTTCAATCTGTAACAACGTTATTTGAGCAAATCCTCTATTTTCATATTCGGGTAAAATAAGAATTGGTGAAATTTTAGCATGCGTAGTATCTTATGAATCCAATATGACCCTAATAAGTCCAATTTCGTGCTGGTCTTGTAATATGAAAAAATAATAACTGTTTTTTTTGATTTATTTTTCTATATATATCATCTTTTGACTCCATATATGGATTTGTTTCAGTATCCTGATAGGTTTCAAAAAGAATTCTGAATCCCATTTTGTACATTTTAATAATTTTATTAATATCACTTATACTAGCAAGCTTAAACGCTATTGTCTTGGTATCCATATCACATAACTGCAAACAAAAATTATTTTATGTAAATAATTATACGTTTTATTATTCAGTAATACATGTAAACTGTATTCTCAAACAGTTTAAAAAAGGACGTGCTGACCTTATGTGCATTAATTACTTTGGTTCTACAATATTTGGTATTGATAACTAACCTGACAGATTAGTCATCAGTACTTTTTTCTTTGTTTTTCTATATAATTTATGACAAAGACAAAAAAACAGACTAGCTGGAACTAGTTTGCCAAACAAAATCCCTCTAGAAAAGACCTCTAACATAGATAAGTATTTCAAGATTTTACTTGGAATTAAAGACACACGTATTGAATTAGACGATCAAGCCCCGGAGGTGATGACCACGGTCTTAAAAAATGGCGTTCGACAACAAATTTGGTATTTGAAATTATCTTATGATAATTATTGTCCACATTGTGCTTGTTTAATGAATAAGAATGGGATGAAATTCGTACAACATATCGCCTCTCGTGCTGCCAATCTATTTAATCAGCTAGCGATTCACAAACAAAAATACATCTGCCCACAATGTCATCGAACAGCACTAGCTGAATTTTCTGATATTAAACAAGGTGATCATATTATGACCAATGTTAAACAAGCGGCAGTAAGTGAAAATGTTAATCAAAAACATATTGTCCAAGCCTATAATATTTCGTCACACAAGTTTACCGTGCACTAAACATTATTCGTATTCAAACAATGAAAACTTATGGTGCAGAATCACAAGCCTATCGGCAATTAAAAACAGTTTTATTTAACAGTTTTCAAACGGTCCTGTTGAAGGGGCTAATAACAAAATCAAAGCTATAGACAAAAAGCTTATTTGTCGAAGGCATTGTCGGGCCTTGAATCCTAATTTATAACTGCTTTTATGATGCTTAACTTGTAATGCGCCAACATCTTGTTTCCGAGCAGTATTTATCCGTCTTCTAAGTATAGAATTGTAATTTGATTACAGGTCCATTTAACGAAATTTTCCCCTTGAAGTAAAGAGGTGCATGCTATTAATCTTAAAATCAGTTGAATATTTAGACATTAAAAATATCCCATAATCACTAAATTTTTATGTCTAACAATTATGGAGCACTTCAATGAATTCTTTGACTTTTACTATTTAAAATTATGTGATTAATCTAAATTTCTAAGTGAAAGTGAATTACTTTCGAATAAAATTTATTTCAGCCTTTACCTATTTGTTCTATATCTATGAACTTATTGTTGACCCACCTTTATAACGTAACAGGCAAGTATATACCAAGGATGCATACTTCTCTTTTTTTCCATTCATTACCAATGGATAGTTGCTTAGTTGATAGTTGTAAGTCTTGGTTACATCAATTGCTTGATTCTTTTGCGATATATTCTTCATGACAATTCGATAATTGCCGGGTTGAAGAGTTTTATGTAAGCGATATACATAACCCGCACAGTACATTTGATATCGTTGCTGTGTTTGTCGATTTTCTAAAACCACATGAACCCTTGAGCCCTCATGAACTTGAACTGAGAAATAATTTGCACGGCCATTTAAATCAACATCTTCTGTCATTTGCTTACCAGGTGTCAACATGAATGGTTTTGCTTGATATTGCACAGACAATTGGCTACGTTGTGCTGCAATAACTGTATTTTGGGGATGCTCATGACCCAAGCCAATCGTAAATCCTAAACCAACTAGACACAATGGTATCAATGAAAGTACCGCAACTATCCTTGAATTGGTAAATAATCGTTTTCTATCTGTTTCAGGTACCGATATTGCTGCCAATGTGAACCAAATTAATGGCAAGATAATCTGTCCGTAGCGCGTTTCTGCCTCCCAGAGTAACGTGTGAAAAGCTAGATATCCTAACGAGGCAACTACAGCAAGCACAGCGACGACTTGTTGATTATGCTTGAAGTCAGGTTGCCATGATAATAAGCGCAAAATCAGGGTAAACCAAAGAACTATCGTCGCAGCAGTATAACTTAAGATAACGATAACCCTAATCGGTTGTGCTATCTGTTGATACCAATTGGGCGTACTACGATAACCACCGTTATACCAGTCCTGAATGCTTTGGACATTAAGTACAACACCCAGCTTTACCACCCATAATTTAACCGTACCACCAACACCTAATTTTTCAAATCGCTTAGTAATCTTCTTTAGATCATATTGTTGGCGCACTTTTTTATTGGGTTGCTGAATTGCTCGGCGTACATCGTTACCATTATACATCCCCTTATGTTGCGCATTTGCTCCCATCAAAATCCAATGACTGACAGGAAATTCATACTTGGTTTCAGTATGAAAATGACTGACTTGATAAATAGCACGTGTTGCTGGCACGCTTAGTCCAAATCCAAATATAATCAGCAATGTCGGTAGTAACAATTTACTTTGTTTCAGTAACTTCTTATGCCACAAAATAAACATAAGAATCATCAATGCTGGGACTAATACAATAATATTTGACTTGAGAAGCATTCCCAACGTACTAATAAATACTAATCCAATACCTGTGACCAGATGGTATTTTTGAGATTTACCTGGCCATTGCATCATAATGCGCATGATAAGAAATAATATCAGCATACTTGGTAAATCTGAATAAAATACTTGTAAGTAATAGGTATAAGCAAATGGTGTCAGAACAAAAAAAGCAGTTGCACCAATCAATAAACTTTTACGATAGCTCAACTGCCAAATCGTCCGCAATAACAAAACAATAAATATATCCAGAACCAGAATACTTAACGTATGAATAGATATATTTGTACTTAAATGGAATAACTGTGTTAATTGCAACCAGAGAGACATTAAATATGCTAAAGGGACATTATTTGCATAACGCCAAAAATAAGTAATCCCCCAGGTCATATTTCCCGCTGCCATTTGATCAGCTTGTGATAAGACACGATAAGGATCATGGTATACTGTGTTCGACATAACTGATAGTATAACGATTTGCCCAATGAACATGGCAATCAATCCAATACCCACAATCCGTTTGACACGTTTGACTGATAGTTGATTAATACCGCCCGCAAAAAGATGTGCCGTCAAGAACAAAATTAAGGTAACAACTAGTACCGCAATCTCTGAATATCTTATCAAATTCCCAAGTATGCCAATAATCAAACAGATAACCAACACAACCGAGAAAAACATTGGGTAAATCCTACGTTTCATTATTTCCCCTTTTTATCAATTCTACTCAATAATCGTTTGAATTGTATAACGTGGCCGACCCTTTACTTCATTGATCACTTTACCAATATATTCGCCAATAACCCCTAAGCTAATCATTTGAATACCGCTCACAAACCACATTGATACCATCAACGATGACCAACCATGATCGGTTAATCCTAATATTTTCATCACAATGGCATATATGACCATACCAATTGAAAGTAGGCAAGCAAGGACGCCAAAACATAAAATTAAACGGACAGGCGCAATCGTCAAACTTGTAATACCTTCCCATGCGAATGATAACATTTTTTTCAAAGGATATTTAGACTCACCCGCTAATCGTGGTGTACGTTTATAGTCTACTTCACCAGTTTTAAATCCTAATTTTGGAATAATTCCTCTAATAAAAAAGTTACGCTCTGAATAAGACAATAAAGTCTTCACAGCTCTTTTAGACATTAATCGAAAATCAGCATGGTTCGGTACTAATTCAACTCCTAATGCGTGCAATGTCCAGTAATATCCCCGCGCGGTCGTTCGCTTGAACCAAGTATCGGAATCACGATTATTTCTCACGCCATAGACGATTTCGTCGCCGTCCATCGCCATTGAGACCATGTCTAATATTTTTTCAGGATCATCCTGTAAATCAGCATCAATTGTCACCAGAAAGTCAGCTGTTTTAACTGCTTCTTGTAATCCTGCCAACAAAGCTGCTTGATGACCAAAATTACGGGAAAATTGTAGCCCACGAACACGTGGGTTTTCCTTATGTAGTTTTTCTACCAATGACCAGGTTTGATCCGTTGAGCCATCATCAACAATGACAATATCAGCACGCATTCCCAGCATATAATCATGTTGCTCGGCAACCTGATCTTCAATAGCTAGCAATCGATGAACTGAATTTACTAACATTTCTGATTCATTGAAAGCTGGTATAATGATCGTTAATTTTTGTATTTTCATAATGTTTTTTCCCTTTCTGGCAGAAAACGCTGAATAAAACTTTTTATTGGTACTTCATATGCAGTGCACAACAACCAATAACCTGTTGCCAAAATAACACTGGCCAGCACATCTGATCCAAAATGATCACGCAAGTAAACTCTCGATACAGCCACAAAGCCGATCCAAACAATCCCAATCATTCTAACAACTAATTTATTTTCCTCATCATGAATTTTCGGTAGTAATAAACTTAAAATCGATAAGACCAAAATGGTCGTACAAAATGTATGTCCACTGGGGAAACTAAACCCTGTATCTGGTACTAGTTGATTAATTGGACGTGGACGAGCAACCATTTGCTTGGCTATTTCAGTAATGGCAGATCCAGATAGTTGGATGCCACCCAGCCAAATACTTGTCATAACTTGCTTTTTAAAAAACAACCAAGCACATAACAAAGCCGTTAAAATAATGACTGTCAATGGACTACCTAAAAATGCAATAATATTAAAAATTGCTGTGTTCAAAGGAATGTAGGCATTTGCCATCAACTGTGTTATTGCTGAATCAAATTCATTTACCCAATCTGAATGAAGAGCCACGCTGATGGCCAGCATAATAAAAACAGCTAATAATCCTGTACCAAAAAGTTTTTTTCGTCTATTAGCCATCAGTCACACCCACTCGATTACGTATTGTCATAATAAGAGCTGGTAACAATGAAATAATGATGATTGCTATCATGATTATTTCGAAATGCGATTTAACAATGGCAATATTGCCAAAGAAATATCCCGCACCAACTGCAACTGCCACCCATGTCACTCCACCTAAAATGTTGTACTTCGCAAAATCACGATATTTCATATGGCTAACACCTGCTGTAAATGGAATGATAGTTCTAATGATTGGCATAAATCGTCCTAAAAATGTGGCTGGCTTACCATGGCGAGCAAAGAATATTTCCGATCGTCTTAAATATTTGGGCTTAATAAACCGACGTAATTTCTCATTACGCATAATGTATTCTCCAAAATGTTCACCAATTTCAAAATTCAAAGAGTCACCGATTACCGCAGCAATACTAAGAGCTAATAACAAAATCCAAATGTTCAAGGAATGATTGCTCATTGCGGCAAGTGAGCCACATAAGAACAATAGCGAATCCCCCGGTAAAAAAGGCAGTATCACAATACCGGTTTCAATAAAAATCAATGCAAACAGACCAACATAAATCCAACTACCATATTGGCCAATTAAACCCGGCAACAGTTGATTTAAATTTGGCACCAGGCTTGTAATTAATAAGACAGACATATATCTTCTCCTTTAAATCTAACTTTCTTAGTTATCGATATTTAAAGGATAAACAAATTTAGCAATGCATCCTATCTACAGAAAATAAATTAAAAATTAATTTTTTTCAGATTCCGTCAGTTAAACACGACTAATACAACGTCTATTTCTGAATAAAATTCAGATTTCTTAATAGAACAAAAAAAGTTTCTCAAAAAATTGAGAAACTTTTTTAAAACTATCATATGGTATGCGCAGGTATTGTCAATATAAAAATACTCCCTTGCGGGTGATTATCTTTAACTTGAATGTCCCCGCCCATTAATTTAATTAATTGGTCAGCAATTGCCAGTCCCAATCCGGTCCCCTTTATTGAACCTCGGACTTCTGCACTACGATAAAACCGTTCAAAAATATGTGCTTTATCTTCATCACTGATACCTTGGCCTTGATCTTTAATCGTAATGACATAATTACCCTGTGAATTTGTTTCAAGTTGGATTTCAATCGTACTATCTTCAGATGAATATTTCGATGCATTCGTCAACAGACTATTTAAAACCTGATCAATCGCATTTTCATTTCCATTCATATACACATCGGGTTGAATGGTCATCACGAATTTCTGTGGGAACGTATTGTTAAGTTTTTGAACAGCATATGTAACCGTGTCACTTAAATCAATATCATGCACGTCCAATACCAACTGATCCACTCGTGATAATGCCAATAATTCATCAATCAATTGTTGCATTTGTCGTGATTCATCTGTGATATAACGTACGGATTTCTCAATAATTTCCGGATGATCTTTACCATGACGCTCAATTAATTGCGCATGGCTCCTGATTGTCGCAATCGGTGTCCGTAATTCATGTGCTGCATTCATCACAAATATTTTTTGTTGTTCTTGTCTTTTATTAAGCATTGCTAATAATTCATTAAAATTCGCCGCTAATTCAGTAACCTCTGTTGGTTGTTCAGGAACTGGTAATCTCATTGACCCAGGCTCTTTGGCAGACGCAATGACCTTAGTATTTTGTGAAAGATCAGCTATTGGATTTGTGAGACGCTTTGTTAAACGACGAATGTACAATGGCATAACAATTAGTGTCACGCATAAAAGTATCGCTGTTACTAAAATCACACGTAATAATACTGCCAGTTGCGAATGCATACTCTGCCAAAGCGTATAGTAAATACCCTTGGCATGGACAACACGATGATATAAAAAACCAAACGCTGGTCGATAATAAAGATTTGGAATAAACGGTACTTTTACAGGTTCAATCTGTAAAATATACTGTGCATTTGGCGAAAAATATCGTTCGCGCTTCGCATCTTGTCGTAAATTATGCACATAAACATAACTAGCACTAGTATCCAATGTGTTATTACGACGCCATTCCTGCCAATCATCGTCGTCATCAATATTTGCTTTTTTTAGACTAGTTGTAATGTGATTGGTCGTCTGATGAACTTCTTCCAGCAGTTGGTGGCCAACGGCAATAATAATGCACACACCTAAGGAAACGGTCAATATCGTCACCATTGTAATTAAGTTACGTAGCATAATCGTTGCACTCGATTGCTGTTGTTTTCTTTGACTCAACATGGGATTCACCTAGCTTGCACATTTTGTGACAGCATATAACCAACACCACGTACAGTATGAATTAATTTTTGATTACCAGGGTCAGCGTCAATTTTTGAGCGTAAATTTCTAACGTAAACATCTAAAATATTTGGTTGACCCTCAAAATCAACACCCCAAACTTCATCTAGTAAGCTATCACGAGAACAAGTCTCATCTTCATTAGTAACAAGGACAACCAATAATTCATACTCTCGTTGCGTTAATGGAATAATTTTGTCATGACGAGACACCCGTTTTGTGGTTGTATCAACCGTTAAATCCCCAACTGTATAAACCTTAGCTTGATGATCTGTTTTCTGACTATGCCTTAAACTAACTTCAATCCGGGCCAGTAATTCTTCTACTTCAAAAGGTTTGGTCATATAATCATCTGCACCACCGGTCAAACCGGCAATCTTATCACCAATATAATCGCGAGCGGTTAACATAATAACTGGAATTTGACTATTTTTTCTAATTCTCCGTAGCACACTGAATCCATCTAGTTTTGGTAACATCCAATCTAAAATAATCAAGTTTAGTTCTTGTTCATGCTCGTGAAATAAATCCAACGCTTCTTGACCATCTTTTGCCCAGATTATAACCATGTCTTCCAATTCAAATTCTGTCTTTAAAGAATCTGCTAATCCTTCTTCATCTTCAACTAGTAAAATTTTTGTTTTCAAGATTTGCCTCCAAGTTAAATTTCAAAATAAACGTCATTTTTTGTATTATAGTATGCAACTGTCTGAAAAACACGCCACAAATGCTGATACTAATTCACTTGTCATTTAATAAAATAAACTAAACAAGTCAAATATGCCACTAGATGAAAATAAATGAAAACTTAATTTTTCTCAGATTTATCGACTATAAATTAATCCTTAATTTTATATATTAACGTGTAACACGACTTGGATAGTATCAACTAAAACATATCAAACACACAACACCTACTATTTTGATAATAACATTCCATAAGAAATTCTCGAATATTCTTAGAGGTGTATACAACTAGTGATTCAAAAATTTATTTGTAGTAGTTGTTAAAGTAACACTGAGTACTGCCCATCCAGCAATATATTCTACTGCCATTCATAGAATCGACCATGTACTTGGAGGACTAGTCCATACTCAAAATAAAGACTTCATGATGTATTATGTTTGATCACGGTGAAACTACATTGTTTAATCAAAATGTGACCAATCTGAAAGAAATTAACTTTTACTTTAGGACTAATTTTTTAAAGGATTCTAACTAAATATATAACTGTATACTAAAAAAAGCACGATGATCAATGCTATTAAAACATTGAGAAATAATCAAAAAATAAATTGGAAGTTTTCCGATTTATTATGGGAATTCGAGTCAGAGTATGAATATTTCGAATCGTTATCAGCTATAAACATAGCTGTACAGACTACGGCTGATCCTCCTTTCGTTAAATTCTGGTGTCCATGAATCATATTCGTATACAGCAGCCTATTATCTTGTTTATAAATATTTTGTTTGTTCATGTAATTTGTACCTACTATTAATACATGACAAGTCCATATTGAAAATGACATTAACTCACTATTAAATTAAATACTACAGTTTAGTGATTAATAATCTGATTTATCAATTGCACACTTTCTATTAATTCTTCTCGTTTAGGCACTTTAGATTCGTTTATTATAAAGTCAACATTACCCATTGCTAAATTTACCATTAAATAAGTAATGAAGTCAGATTCTTCATAATGAAATAAAGTTAAATACATATTTTTAAAAACTTCTCGCAATTGCACATCAAAACCCATTTTTCCTAAAGGAATATTCCGTAATACTTTAAGTATTTTGGCATTATCTAACAGATAAGTTACCAATTCTTTTGAAAAAAAATAATAACTATCAAAATCTTTTGGTTGTTGCCTCCTCTTTCGTTGACTAGCATCCAAAACATCTTTAAAATGATTGACTTGCTCATCAATTAATGTCACAGCCAATTCATATGTATTGGGATAA
Organism: Weissella sp. ESL1156; assembly: GCF_058505625.1. Classification (NCBI taxonomy): domain Bacteria; kingdom Bacillati; phylum Bacillota; class Bacilli; order Lactobacillales; family Lactobacillaceae; genus Weissella; species Weissella sp. ESL1156. The sequence continues at coordinate 541,903 of NZ_CP196372.1, forward strand.
TGTGTATAAAAAGTTGTCCGATCAACCATACTATCTTTCGCTAATTGTGTAACTGTAATATCTTGAAAATTTTTTGTTTCTAATGCTTGTAAAAACTTATCCCTAATTAATGTTTCAGTTCGCAAAACCGTAAATCCATTAATTTACCTCCAATTTTATTCTACATCTGTTGTCTTATTATACATCTATTAAAAAAATGATGTTTTAATTTAGCTTTATGCTTAATATAATTAACCAAATAATATAAATAAATCAGATTTGTCAGATTTGAAAGAAGGAAAAGTAATGAGCGATTATACAATTAAATTTTCTATTGATGGTAAAGAAGTTACACAACAAGAAATCCGCGATATGGAATTAAGTCGTTATTATCATGTTTTTGGGATTTTCAATAAAAAGCAAATTGATATAACGTTAAACGATGAAGTCATTTCTTATGAAGATTTAATACGCTTACCATTGACTGATGCCAAAGAAGCCTTGGCACAAACACGTGAACACATGGGAAAAGAAAAGACGCTCGAAGTATTTAAACCAGAGATTGAGCGTGGCGATACAATGTGGACAGAAATCGCCAATAATTCACGTGAAGGCGTCAACATGCAAGAAGCCTACGTTGATGTTGAAACCCAGGGCATTACACTTGTACAGTTTATGATGTTTAATCAGTCACTAGCTAAACATAACAATCTGTATCTACCTTCAACAGTGCATCCAGAACACTATTACTTTAATGCAACTAAGGATGGTCGCCAAGAAATCATTGAAACATTTGGTATGTATCAAGATCCCTCATACCTTAATTTAAAACCTGGTAAAATTAATCCAAATTTCTCTGTTCAACCAAAGGAAAATGCTGATATCGTAATGGCTGGTAATACTTACTTAATGGATACTGGTTTAGACACCAAAATGTTAGGTATGCACCAATTATCACGTACTGATGATGGCATGAAAGTCAAATTAGGTGTTCTGTTACCTGAAGGTGCTCCTAAAGAAATTGCTGAGGGTCATAAGTGGCACTTACTTGTTGAATTTAACAATGGTTTGCATATTGCAGCCAAACAACACCCTTCATTTCTCCAAAAGAAATTACTAGAAACGGTGATCAATCACATGGCAAAGAAAAATTAAATATTATTTTTTTAATTATAAATTATAAAATACACAATTATATGCAACATAAACGTGCTGACACACTATAGTAACCGGTGACCAAATATTGTAGAACCTTAATAAGCAAATGGCTCGTATAATCACTGAGACAATTTCACGATTTTCACACTATTTGCAATTGAACGAAAAAAGCCTGAATACAAGGTCTAACCTTATATTCAGGCTTTTAAAAATTTATATTACTTTTTACCAGACAAATTATTAGTCGAGTAAAAATCATAAACAAAGCTTCTTTACAAGACAAAACTACAACAGACCAGCAAATATAAATGCTCCCCTTCATAAATTGTTAGAACATCTTGAAAGCTTGATCTATTTCTTGGAATTCATCTTGTGTCAAATTAATTTGCAGTGCAACTGCATTACTTTTAACTTGCTCAAGATTTCTAGCATCTGGGATAACAATACTAATTTCTGGATTGGCAATATACCAGGCTAAAACAATTTGTGTTACTGTAGCCTCATACTTTTGAGAAATTTCTCGTATTTTTTCTAGACCTATCAAAGCATCTTTATATTCGTTCTCTGTAAAATTCTTTAGGAGTTTTCCGCCATCACTATTCTTAAACTGGTTCCAATCTTTTGACGTATATTTTCCAGTCAACAAGCCAGAGGCTAATGGAAAATAGGGTACAAAAGAAATTTGATTTTCTTGCAAGTAATCCATTTCCTCTCGGACTTTTTTCCTATAGACTAGACTAAATTGATTTTCAACAACATCAACTTTCCCATTTTTATTAGCTTCTTTTATTTGATCTAGTGAAAAATTTGAAACACCAATTGCCCTAATTTTCCCAGCATTTCGCAATTCATCTAGGACTTCGACTGCTTCGTCTTTAGGCGTGTTATCATCTGGATAATGCAAATAAAAAATGTCGATATAGTCAGTCTTAAGTCGTAACAGTGCTTCATCAACAGATTTTTTAATGAATGCCGCACTATTATTCATAGCCATATTTTTCTCTTTATCATGCGCTGCTTTTGTGGCTATTACTACTTTGGAACGATCGTAATCTTGTAAAACATCACCAATTATTTCTTCTGAGCGCCCAAATCCGTATGAGTATGCCGTATCAAGTACGGTTATTCCTTGTTCAATCTTTCACGAAATAAAGCGTAGCCGTCTTTTTCATCAAGATTCTGAAACAAATTATGGCCACCAACTTTATTTGTTCCTAAACCCAATTTGGTTGCAATAACATTGCTTTTACCAATTTTCACTTGTTTTGTCATGTCTATACCCCTTTCAAAACAAATTCTATATAGTGAACAGTCGTTGTCTTATAATGACAATTGTTCCGTCAATAATGTAATTACTGTCTTGTTTTTAAATTCTACATTCTAGTTTCTAAATAAATATAGTTTTTAAAAAGTTATATTTTTTCATATACTCCCCCTAAGACAATGAATTAACCCCACAATTTTAGTGTAGCTTTCTAAAATTTAATTTACCAGTACTAACCATTTTAATGCTACCCATTATTTATAAACTGAATATATTACTGATAACACATCCCCCCAATGGAAAAAATATGTTACCTTGATTAAGGTATTGACAGCCAAAAATTTTTGGTTTTTTCATTGCCATGTTGTGATTTATTTGCAAAAAAAGAGCGCCATGCTGTATACACGGAGCTCAAATTAATTCAACGGTGGCTGCTTTAATACAAAGTTTAGCCCGTCCGACTTGTCAAAATTATAGACGTTTTTTAGTTTGTCCTACTTCTTGTAGTGGTTGTCGATATGCATCAATAACGCCAGCAAGAAAATCCCTGAACAATATCATTAACGATATTTCCTCGTGAACAGACGTCTTGGGCTCCCCCCTTCGTTAGGTTTTAGTGTAAAATTTAATCAATTAATAATACAAGTTATTCATTGATATCTATTATTAAGGAATCAAAAAATATTTTTCTCTTGTATTAAGAAGTATTATCAAACCATCAGTCAACGCCTCAGTTGCTGTAGTTGTATTGGATGACAAATCGGACTATTGACCAAATTAAATTGATTTTTCACCGCACATCAGATTCTAAAATTTCATTTCACCATTAAAATTTTTAACATTATATTTAATATTCTTCAGCACAATTTTTGATAGAGTGAATCAACTTATTTTTTATTTTCACAAATCAATCAACGCTTTTTAAAGCTTCTAACATATCTACCGCATCAATTTTGTGTTTCATTAATATAGCTACTAACAATGTAAATAGCGCAATTAAAAATGTCGCAATAGCATATATTTGCCAAGAAATACCTGGTACTGATAGCACATTTTCAGGTGTAATAATGGTCATCAAATACGAATGAACAAATATTCCGGCAATACTACCTAAGATCAATCCCACAATCGTCAATGTAATTGTTTCCCTGTAAATATATGCCAAAACTTCTCTTGGATAAAAGCCCAAAACTTTAATTGTCGATAACTATCTAATCCTTTCGGAAACATTAATATTCGTTAACGTATACAAAACAATAAATGCAAGCAGTGCACTAACAATAATAATCACCCAAACCACTTTTATTAAACTTGTCAAAATGTTATTAATTGTCTCTTTTGTTTCATCCGACTTTATAACTGTTACTGCTGAAGTAACTGAATTAAGTTCTCTGCTTACCCGATTGGCAATCTTAACTCTAAGTTTCTTTTACTGTTCATCTTTAATAGTATAATAGTCTCCAACAAAAAGATTTTGAATTTTAGCTAACTTTTTACTAATGGTATTCCGTCATTTTTAATTTATCTCATTGTTATCATCTGATTTCAATGAAATAAATAAGGTCGGATACTATTTTTAACCCATATACAATAATAAATAAACTGGCAACAATCTTGTTTAAATAAAAGATTGTTGCCAGTTTTTCAGTCAATTTGTGTCATTAATATTTCCGTTAAAAGCCTTCAATTTGCTGAAATAGTTTCTATTATATTTTTAGGTACGTTACAAAATGCTCTATCTAAAAATTGAAGTCTACTCTTTTTAATCTTATCTAGCAGGTCAATGCCATCATCACTTAACTTAACGACACGACTACGACTATCTAAGGGACTAACAGTAGACAGAATCAACCTACTCGCCTTTAATCGTTGCAGTTGTCAGCTTGTTGTAGAGTGCGGTTGTCCAGTGAAAATACTTAATTCTTGCACTGTAATTGGTTGTAACTTTGAAATATCGATAATTATTGGAAACAACTCAAAGTCCAAATTAATATCAGTTTTTTATATTCATAATTTCTAATAGAGGCTTTAATGTCATTAAAATAAAGCTTTAAGTCGAAGTTTATGAATTTATTATTCAGATAATTTTTTTTCAATCATTGTAATTGCTGTTTTATAATATGCCATACCATAATCAACTGTGAATTTTTGGTCTTCAGACATACCATTTTTAAGCCATTGATTTAGATTATTCTCTAATGTAGCCAATTTTTCTTTTTTTCGAATTAATTCTTCTTCTAAAAGTGTTCGCTTTCTATCCTTCGTCAATGAATTACTAAAATAAAGTTTGAGTAAAAAGTCTGATTTAAAAATTTCCGGTTCAGTCTTCTCGTTGACGATTGTTTGAAATGCCTCGTTTCCAGCATTAGTAATATGAAAAATATTTTTATTCGGTTTTTCATCCTGAGTAATCTTTTCTTTCGTTACTAATCCTTCCTTCTCTAGTTTTTTTAAAGTTGGATAGATCATACCGTACCCACCGTCATAAAAATGATTTAATTGATTACGAACAATATCATTTATTTGATAGCCCGATAAACCGCCACGAGTTGATAACAACCCTAAGATAACTTCTCTACCTTTCACGACTGACTCCTTTACAATGTTATAAATTCTAGAGACTGTCTGACCAAATACTTTTAGGATAACATGGACGACTTTGTCATTATCATGTTTATATTAATTAAGTCAATATAAACATTGATTATTATAAATTACTAATTCTGTAGTATCAACTGCCATTATTGTTTTTATTTTCCCAAAAGCCTAACATAAATGCAATGACAACGATAAGGATAGGTACTGAAATGCTATAAAGTTTTTTAAACGCATTGATGATATTTACTGTGGCTTGAACCTTGATTTGCTTTAATGTTTGATTTACTTCTTTGTCAATATTTTTGACAACTGCACATTTTGCTGGCTTTTTATGCCATCTTTTGATTTTTTTATGATAGCTGTCTTGACTTGAGCTGGAACAGGCAACTTTTTAACGGTTTGACTGACGTACCCAGATGATTTTTGCTGAGCCCCAGATATATTTGTATATAGACCCGTAACAAATATTGCTACTGCTAACACAGTCCCGACTTGTCGTAGTACACCACTGACACTTTGAGATGCAGATAACAATTCTCCCGTAAAATTTGATGCTGCAATAACTGTTATGGGTCCTGTAATCAACCCATAACCTGCTCCTACAAAACAGCCATACAGCGAGGCATATATTTGTGAATCAAGTCCATTATTTGCGTAGCCGATATAACCAATAGTCATAAGAACAAACCCAAATGATATTAAAATTCTTGGTCCAAGTATTTTCAAGGCAAATCCAGCAATTGGGGACATAATAAAAATAAATATTGTAATCGGAAAAATCATTAATGATGCACCTAAAGCATTTAAATGTTCAACATCTGTATAATAGGTTGGCAATATGACAGTGACAGCTACTAAAAATAAATTACTGAGCACAATCACTATTGTTGCACCATTAAAATTCTTATTCTTAAATAATGCCAGTGGTATCATAGGTTTTTTTGATTTTAACTCGATGACTACAAATGCTGCAAAAAAAATGATTGTGATTATGATCAACGTCATTAAACGCCAAGAATACCATCCCCATAATCGACCCTGTGTTAAAGCTGTCGTAAGACTTAATAGAAATAAAACACTAAATAATGCCCCTAAAACATCAAAGTTTGTCATATTTTGTCCAGCAATCTTTAAATCTAATACGAGTAGTCCAATTATTATTGTTAATAATACAATGGGAAAATTAATGAAGAAAATCCAACGCCAGCTTAAGTACTGAGTAATAATGCCACCAATGACAGGTCCGAGCGATGCTGCTAATCCCTGAGTAACTCCTAGTAACGCAATGATGCCAGTACGCTTAGTAGTGTTTACTAAATTAATACCAAGAGTCATTGAAAGCGGAAAAATTAAGGCAGCACCAATACTTTGAACGCCTCTTCCTATCACAAGAACGTTTAATCCGATCGATAGCCCCGAAATCATTGAACCAATACCGAATATTATGAAGCCTAACATCATTAAACGATTCATCCCATATCGTTCAGCAATTCGGGTTAATGGGATTGTGAGTGACGCAAATAAAATCGTATAAATATTAAGTGCCCATGATAAATTGTTCAATGGTGTATGCAATGAATCACTAATTTGTGGTAATGCCACATTCATAACAGTTGTGTCAAGCATGCATATAAATATGCCTAATACGAATATCGTTATTTTTAGCATCTTTTTCATTATCTAAGAATCTCCAGTCACTTATATTGATAGAATCAATATTAACATCATTAATATGCTTGTCAACATTTGATTTTAAAAAAAAGCTAGCCTGAAATATCTTCTTTTCAACGAAATATTATTTATAATAGACTGCCTTGTAAGAATTTAAAATATTGCCACAAAAATGATTTATTTTGAATTATCTTCGTTATATTCACCAATAATAACTACTATTTATAAACAAAAAAGCCGTAAATTCAATGTCAATAACATCAAATTTACGGGCAATTTTCATCAACGCCATTAAAACGCTTCACGATTTTCACATTAATTATCGTTAGGATAACTTACTTAGCTAGTGATTTACTTAAACTTCACAACAATTATTTTACAGCAAAAGGATCTTTATCTGACTCATCATTCCAAACGTATTCCATATCTTTTGCAACCTTTTCTGCAATCTTCCGCCCATGCTTATCAGAAATAAACCCTAAAGCCATGTCTATTCCAGCAGAAATACCAGATGACGTATAGTACTTGTCATCTACGACCCAGCGCGCTTTTTTTTGCCAAAAAACTTGTGGAGCAGTACTAACTACCCATTCCATCGCTTTTTTATTACTGGTGGCTTTCTTTTTATCTAAAAGACCGGTTTGTGCAAGTAAAGCAGAGCCAGTGCAGATTGTTAAGACATTTTCAGCTTGTAAACAAAGTTTATTTAAAATAGCAATCCAATTTTGATTACTGACTAAAGTTCTCGTTCCCTGACCACCAGGTACAATCAAGATGCCTGTTTCTTTTATTTCTGACACAGATTTTGTCATAATTTCTGCTGAATGGTCGCTTGTGATTATGCCACCTTCAATTGAATAATAATTCAACTGATAATCTGCTTTTAACTGACCAAATACTTCCACAGGTCCAAACAAATCAAGTGTTTCAAACCGATCAAATAGTAAAAAATTAACATTCTTCATGAAATTCACCCCTCATATTTTTCAGCAATTATAACATTTTTACATCAGTAGCAACTCTCGAAAATTTCAGACCTCTTCACGAAATTTAAAGTCCGAATTAATCGCTTTTAAGAGATAAGGCATACCGACAATCATGATTGACAACCAAATAATGCCTGCAATGAAATAAATGATTGCCCCATTAGTCGTCTGTTGAAAAATAAATGTAAATACTAACGTCCCGACAGGCATAATGATTGTACAAGCTGTTGTCATAATTGTCGTTACGCGTCCTAAAATTTTCGTTGGTGTAGTTTTTTGAATGTTTACTTGCGTTGTTATATTTAACATCGCAACACCAAAACCACCAAAAAACATGACCATTGACCCAACTATACTAATCAAGTGACTATTTTTAGTAATGATCAACAAGATTCCTAGCAATATAAAATAAAAACTACAAATAAATAAAGGCGCAATAATTTTAAACTTTTCACCTTTATTATTAGGCCAAAAGTTTAATAATAACGCTGCAACAATACCGCCAATTGCATTAAAAGTATCCAAAATACCAATCAAAGCATTACCTAGATTTAATTGGACATTAATAATATACGGTAAACCAATATTGATAGCAGCAAAAATAAAATTTAGAAATACAGCAACCAAAATCAATGTTTTGATCAATGGACGTTTAAACACGTAAATTAGGCCCATCTGAAAATTTTTCAATGAAGATTTTTCTTCAACGACATCATTCATATTAGACGGTTCATTATAATAAAAATGCATCGTTGTCACAATCGCTACTGATACTAATAAGGCACCGATTGCTATCCAAATAAAGATACGAAATCCAAAAGCAGCATATACCCCAACCCCCAACATCGGTGCGAAAATATTTGATATAGAACTAGCACCACTTGTTAATGAACTTAATTGCTGTATTTTTTGATCATTTACCAATTCATGAACTGATGCAGCATACGCAGTACTTGCAAAAACAGTTGCAATGGTATTTACAGCAACAAAAATGATAATTGGAATGAATTTAAACATGTCCGTAAAATAATCAATTGTCAATACTAGAGCCAGTAGTAGTAATATACGAATTAACATACTTGTAATAATGATTTGCTTGTGTGGTAATCGATCAGTTAAATTACCTATTGGAACCATAAATAAAAAACTAATCACTGGACTAATCGCTAATTCGACGCCAAAACTTAATGCTGAATGCGTTTGATTTAAAAGCATTAGTCCCAGACCATACGTAAACATATTACTGCTTAATGAACTAATCAGGTTAGTTAATACGTCTTTAAAGATTTGTTTATTTGAAGCCTGCACACTAATTATCATAACTTTTTCTCCTTTATTAATTGGTAATTTCACTTTATCAATAAATTGAGAGATAATATTATTAACTAGGTTGCAAATATGCAACATGATAACAGGAGAAAAATATGAATAAACTAGGTCCTGCGATTAAAAAAATACGTATTATCAAAGGCTTGTCACAAAAACAGGTATATACAAATATTATTTCACGATCGTTCGCTAATCGATTTGAAAGTGGCGCTAATGATATTCAAGCCGAAAAGTTTTTAATGATTCTTGATAATTTAGGTATTTCGCCTTCTGAGTTTCAATATATTAACAACGGTTATGAATTACCGATTTCTGAGCAACTAATAGCTAAAATAAACTACTTATATGAAACACATGCTTTTAAAACATTATCAAACTGGGTTAAACAGCATAAAAATTCGCATAATATTCGAATACAGATTGTTAGTGGTTATGCCGAAGTATTATTAGCCGCTTATAGCTATCATCATTTTCCATTGTCAAAAAATATGCAGATGTTAATGCTGCATTTATTGCATGAAAAAAGTTGGACGCTCCAAGAAATTAAAATGGTTAAAATCTTGATTCCCATCATCGCAACTCATAAACAATTTCATATTGATATTGAAACAATCACAGCTCGTATTGAAGAAAATTATAAACATTATTTAACAAAATATGCCGACCCTTTTCAAATTTCTGATGAATTAATTAATTACTATGGGGTCGTCTTACAAAATTATTTAAATACTAAACATTATCAAGCAGCATATAATTTACGCCATAAGTTTGATGCCGATAAACTTTTCTTAGATTGGAACGGGCAAATTTCTAAACAACTATGGTTAGCTGTATGGGAGTTATACTTTGGTAATTATAAAACTGGGAAAGAAACGCTGATTAAAATAATCGATTTTAAATCAATGTTTCAAACAAGTTTTTCATTAAACATTGATGCAATATTTAAAATCCGTGTGGCTGATGCAAAAGCTTATCGATTGACCAAACGGATTGAATAACGGTATTATCACTTGCACAGGGGGAAAAATGTATGAATTATCAAGATTACGTTAATATGGCGCTAACAGACAATGACGAAATCAAACTTATTCTCAAAGGAGAAATTTTAAGTGAACATAATAAAAAATGGGTGTTGTTTCAGTCGTGTTCATTAGTAAAAATCCGCAAAAAGCCAAAATAAAATTGGACGAACTTAACAAAAATAAAAATAGTGATGATTATTATATGTTATACAGTTGTCCAACAGATGTAGACCTAACTAAATTATCTCATTACCCTTCTATTGAAATTAACCAAGAAGATTTTATGCCATAATTTATTTCACAACTATTGTTTACATCCGTCGTGTTCATTAAGCATTATTTATCTGCCAAAGAATGGGGTAATGCTGAAAATTCCAGCTATCCATTGACTTCGTTGCAACTTTTTTAGCAATAGTCGTCCAGTTTCTGATAAGGTACCATCAATAGATAACCGTCGTAACGCCTTAATCAAGTCCAACACTTCTTTGTCCTGATTTTTATTATTAATTCTATTGATCGTATCATTTATGACTTTTTTCTCATCATTGTTTGTATTTGGATGTTTCTCTAAAAAATTTAATAAAAAAATTTTTTTGTCATTTTTAAACATATTATCTACCTCAATTATTGTGAATAGTCTATCAATAATCTGTGTCCAATCATTAAAGGCAACATCAGTTATATGTTACATTGATCAGATTAATTGAAGCATCTTCCATGATTTTATATCTTTACTATACAAAGAAAGCATATGGTTCAGCAGTATATTTATATTACCACTTTCCTAGATTTCTTATGACAGTATCACTTATAACTGATACACGATCTGGCAATATCAGTTACTAATAGATTATTATTTATTAATATTAAGTAGCTAATATCGAAATATGCAGTTTTTTGTTAACGAAATAAATCGTGCTACAATTTACCTATCAGTAATTAACATATTTTGCCTACAATTTTTAATCTTGTGCATCCATCTATTCTCTAAATTTTAATGTGTACATTTTTTAGTGATCATTCATGGGAGGTTCTGTATCATGAAGCCAACATTTTCCATTGCAACGGAAAAAGATTTACCCGAAATTGTTCGTATCTATAATCAAGCGATTCCAACCCGACAATCAACCGCTGACTTAAGTCCCGTTACTGTGTCAGACTGCAAAACTTGGTTTTTATCCCATAACAAAAAGCACCGTCCTCTCTGGATTATTCAGTTAGAAAACACGACTGTTGGTTGGATAAGTTTGTCTGATTTTTATGGACGAATTGCCTATCATAAAACAGCTGAAGTAAGCATTTATATCAATCAAAATTATATTGGTAATCACCTCGGTTCTCAGGCACTGACATTTGTGGAAAATAATGTTAAAAGCCTTGGCATTGAGACAATATTAGCGTTTATTTTTAGTCACAATATTGCCAGTCAACATCTATTTAAAAAATTTAATTATCAGACTTGGGCACATTTACCTGAAGTAGCCGAAATGGATGGTATTAAACGTGACTTAGATATTTTAGGGAAAAAATATCAGTAAGTTCTTCTAGTAAGGAATGACACTATGAAACAAATATAATGAATTAACAAATTTTTACCATATGAATGCTAATCTAGTTCAAGCAGAAACAAGTTTAAAAAATCTGCTGTCTAGATAACTAACTCTAACGTCAGTTACTAGCGTTTTTTATTTCAAATAATTATTAACTAAAAACCACTAAATTTCGAAAAATTTAGTGGTTTTTAGGTACAATTATTCATTTAAATATTTTCTATTGATAACACAATTTGATATTTAATAAAAAATCATATATTTGTATTTAATATCAGTCCATAAAAAGTGAGTGCGACAAAAGATGTTTAAGGCGTATCATGCAAAATAGTTTCTTACTATCTTTGGCATACATGCCTATTAAACGTGATCAGCATGATTTTTTGATTGCGCGTTATCTTGTCCGTAATAAGCATTTGCACCATGCTTACGATAATAATGCTTATCTAACAAGTATTGTGGTAAATCAGAATTATTATGCGTTAATGACATTGTATGATAATCTTCTTCAGCAACTACTTCAAGAACTTTCGCATTATAGACTGCTTTGTCCGGTGTTGGTCCCCACGCAAAAGGACCGTGTTGACTAACTAAAGCTGCTGGTACCGCTTCATAATCAATGTGTCGTTCATTAAATGTCTTTACAATTGTTTTACCAGTATTACCTTCATAATCTTCTTCGATCTCGCTTTGGTTAAGCGCATCTGCCGCCGGAATATCACCATAAAAGGTATCTGCATGTGTCGTATTCATTGCCGGAACATCCATTTTTGCAGCAGCAAAAGAAACAGCCCATGGTGAATGCGTATGCACAATCCCACCAACGTTTGGAAAATGATTATACAGATACGTATGTGTTGGCGTATCACTTGATGGATTCATATTACCCTCAACAACTTTACCATTTAAATCAATAACAACCATTTGCTCAGGTTTTAATTCATCATATGAAACACCAGATGGTTTAATAACAAATAATCCTTTTTCCCGATCAATACCAGATACATTTCCCCAAGTAAAAGAAACCAAGCCTAACGCTGGCAGTTTCATATTAGCCTCATAAACTTCTTGTTTTAAATTTTCAAGCATTCGTTTTTACTCCTTCAAAATAATCTATCGGCTCTTGCATAATACCCACTTTTTCGAAAATATCAGCAAAGAACTTCTTAGCATGTTTCAATTCGGCGATCGCATTGTTATTAGCACCTGTCCACATCTCAACGGTGTAACTTCCTGAATAATTTAGTCTGTTTAACATCCGTAAACATCCTTCAAAATCAACACAACCTGTACCAAATGGAACTTCTTTAAATTTTCCTTTGGATGTGGATGTGACTGGTAAAGTATCCTTAAGATGAATAGCTGCAATATTTTGCACATAATCCTCAATATCGTAAGAAATATCATTTTCTGGCCAGGCAGAAATATTTCCCAAATCGGGATAAGCTTGTAACCAAGGACTTTTGATTAATTTTTTATAATGTGAAATTTTGCTAATCGAATTAATGAATGGATCATCCATTGTTTCTATTGAAAGCATTACCATTTTTTTGGCGGCCATACGCACACATTTTTCTAAATTTTCAACAAATAATTCTCGTGACTCAACCGTTTTCTTCTCATAATACACATCATAACCGGCCACTTGAATATTCCTAATGCCTAAGTCAACGGCCAAATCAATTGCTTTTTCCATAATGGTTAACGATTCTTGACGAATTTTTTCATCGGCAGAACCCAATGGATAGAGTCGTTGTCCTGAAAGCATTAAGGTATTAATACGACTATGCGTCTTCCACATAATATCTCTAAAATCCGTTCTTTGAGCGCGTGTCCAATCCAAACGAGCTAATCTGTCGTCACTTTCATCAATAGAAAATTCTAAAAAATTAAATCCTAATTCGTGTACTAAATTAAATTTTTCTTCCCACGTTAAATCCTGTGGCAAGGCTTTTTCATAAATTCCCAATGCATTTACTGTCATGTTATTTACCTTCTTGAAATGACTTTAAGAGTTCCCAATTACCATCTAAAGCATTCATCAATGAAACAAATGCCGCATATTTTTTGTCATAAACAGACGTTTGATCAGCTTGGGGCTCATACCTTCTCTTAACATGGCACATCTTAACAACAGCTTCCTCAAGGGTCGCATATTCACCTGAACCTACCGCTGCTGCCATGGCGCCACCCAAACCACCAAGTTCATTAGCTTCAACTAATTCAATCGGCAAATTTAAAACATCTGCAAACATTTGTACCCAACTTGATGAATTTGTACCACCACCAGACATTCGAATAACTTCTGGTTTCTTGCCTAAAACAGTCAATAACTTTTGTACATGATACTTATGAGCAAAAGTTATTCCTTCATACACAGCTCGAATTAACTCCGATTTTGTTGTGGTACTTTGGAGACCAATAAATGAAGCAGTTGCCTTCGCATCAGAATTGCTACCATATAGATAAGGAAAGAAAATAACTTTAGAAAAGTTCGCATCGGTGTTTTCTAAAAACACCTCTAAAGTATCATAAATTGAATTACCACTTGCCTTTGCATCACGTATTTCCGATGTCATCAACATATTAATGATAATCGACAAATTTCCAGCTGAAGTTGGACTTGAGGCCTCAATCAAATGCTTACCCGTTGGAAAAATAGAGTTCATTAAGCCACTTTCAAGTGAGGCTAATTTACTGTCAGCAAATGTATTCATATTCCATGTACCTGCAATTAAACTTAGTTTGTCATTATTTAAGACACCTGTCGCAATTGCACATGCATCAATATCAAACATTCCACCAAATACTGGCGTACCAACTCGTAACCCTGTCATCGTCGCAATTTCATTCGTGATGACACCACATTGATCAGTCGCATTTACCAAATCTGGCATCTTATCGAACATTTCAGAAATTTCAAAAAAATCAAATAGTCTCTGATCATATTGTCTTGAATTTAAATTAATAAAGTTATTTCCAGATGCATCCCCAATTTCTTGCTTAATTTCACCAGTTAATAAAAACCGTACAAAATCTTTATTGGATAAAACTTTCCCAATTTGATTGTAACGTTCAGGTTCATACTCTTTTAACCATCGCAAAATAACCGGTGCCTGACTTGACATCACATGTTGGTGACTAATGTCAAAAATTTCTGTCACTTTATTTTCAAAATTTGCTGCATAATCTGCTGCACGACTATCAGCAGATAAAATACCATTCATAAAAATTTGATTATTCTTATCTAGAACATACAATCCTTTACCATGACCCACCGTTGTAACGCCAACAATATCATTACCACATAGGCTAGCCTTAGTTAATGCATCCTTTACAGCAATTACTAATTTATCTTTTAGATCTAGTAAATTAATTTCATGGAATCCTGCTTTTCGTTCAAGTCCTTTTGTCGGAAAGGCTGAAACTGAAGTTTGACAACCTTTATCGTCAAAAATAGTCACCTTTGTATTTGTGCCACCATTATCAATTGTTAAATAATAGTTTGTCATAAAACTTTCCCCTAGTTTAGACTAATCTCGTAAACAGCTACTTTGTTTGATTCTCGATTCGCTGATAGTAAAAATTCTCGACCATTTTTTTCATAAACTGTCACGTTACTTGGACCAACTTTTTCATCAATCAATTGTGTATCTAATTGATCACTAGTGATTAACTCTAAATTTTGTTTACCTGCACGCCAACCGAAAATAAAGTATTCATTACCGTCAATTAATGTACCACCCCAAATTGCGTGACCAAATGGTGTCTCTGGCTGACTTAATTTAATCGTGTTAAAGTTTTCATCTGAAATTCTTAGATATGGACCATGAAATCCTTCTATTGTTAGGTATTCAGTTTGTCCGTCCTTGTTAATATCAGCACTAAAAATATCTGAAGTTTCAATATCTGATAACTGCGTTAATTGCCAATCACTAGTTGCCGTTGGATGTTGTAACTTAAAAATACCTTCCACACCAGTAATCAATGAATAATCGGTCATACGTTTATAGCCATGATTCTTGGTCAAAGCAAAATCAAGCGTATGTAAATTGTTCACCGTCTCACGGTCGTCATCATACTCACCAACCCATATCTTTCCTGGATCAGACCAATCATCTACATCTTTTTTGGAGTTTGCAATTGAGCACCCAACAAACCAATAACCCGTATGGTCTGACTTTGGAAAAATATCAAAACGATGAATATAAGGAAAGTCGCCAACAACTACTTGATCCCAATCGTGACCATTGAATTTTTCTTTAACAATCCGACAATGTGGTGCATTAAATCCAGGATAAAATTTTTGTGTTGCCAAAAAATTCAAAGTCTCTGGAATTTGTACCATTGTCATCGTACCGCCTACGGTTGACCAAACAGTCTTTCTTGCATAATTATTATTTAAATCATAGGCATAACAAGGACTATCTTCTTCTGATGCCACAACAATAAAATCCTCATTATTATTTTTAAGCCGCATAATGGCATAACAATGATCTAATTCATCTTCAAATACTTTTGTAAATATCATAATTTCCTCTTCTTTGGTTAACCGATTAACGAAAACATTAAAAAAATAGGATTACTCCTATCTTTTTTAAAGCTATGCATTAACATAATTTAACGGCTCACCCTTTTTTAAGAATGATATCAAATTATTAGATGCTTCTTTAGCAATTGCAGTCCGTGCTTCTAAGGTACCTGTTCCTGCATGTGGTGCCATAATAACATTATCTAATGCCCGCAATTCACTTGAAACGACTGGTTCATTTTCAAAAACATCTAAGCCAGCACCTGCAATTTGACCAGATACCAATGCATCAACTAAATCTTTTTCTTTAACTAATACGCCGCGTGCTGCATTGATCAAGTAAGCCGTATTCTTCATTTTATTGAATACCTCGCTATTGAAAATACCTTTTGTAGAAGGAAGTGCTGGCGCATGCAACGTAACAACATCCGATTCGCGAACTAACGTATCGAAATCAACATATTTTACATCGAGTTCTTTTTCTAAATCAGCATCCAAACGACGAACATCATTATAGATGACTGTCATTCCCAATGCCTGACAGAAATGACCAACTTCTGACCCAACACGTCCCATACCATAGATACCAAGCGTCTTACCTTGTAAACTCATTCCCATGTACTGTTGTTCAGAAACGTCAATCCAATCACCATTACGAACTACTTTATCATAGAAAGATAAACGACGAACCGTTGCCAACAATAATGCAAAAGTCATTTCAGCCGTTGGTACTCGTACACCTGTCGGACAATTTGAAACAACGATTCCTTTTTCCTTAGCATATGTTATATCAATATGATCAAAACCAACACCGTTGGCTGTAATAATTTTTAGATTAGTACCTGCATCAATTAATTCTTTATCAGCCTTAGTTCCCATCAATAATAGGCCATCATAATCTTTTAAATTATCTAAAATCCACTCACGCGTTTCTTTTTCAGGCTCATAAGTAACATCAAAATTTTGACGCAATTCAGTTAAACCTGCTTCAGGTATGATGCCAGTCACTAATACTTTTGCTTTATTCATCTTTAAAAATCCCCTGTTTTTTCAACTTCTTTATTCGCTTTAATTTTATTTTTTAAAGCTTATATTTGACAACAATATAATTTAGTTAAGCGATTAACTATCTACAAGTGAATTCTATCTCATGCTCGTATTTTTGTCAAATATTTCAACGTTTTTTAATTCTTACGTCTCATCTTTTCAAGTATTATTTACGTTATATCGCAAAGCTATCTGTTCTTTACATATACTTATCATATGTGCTTTAATTAGAAATAATAATGATTAATTAGCTTAGAATTATTTGAAAATATTCTTCCAAACTATTGTAGGATGTTACCCGTTTTACTAATTTAAGAAGCATTAGGGAAAATCAATATAAATTAACGGTTATTTATTATTTTTAAATATATAAAATAAATTAAAATTTAAAAGGAACTTATGACACATGGATAAATTCACGATAAAAGACATTGCTAAACTCAGTGACGTTTCAACCGCAACAGTCTCGAACTATTTGAACGGTAACTATACTAAAATGTCACAAAATACAAAACAAAAGTTGGCCAACATCATTGAAAAAACGAATTATCGGCCAAGCACAACAGCAAGAAATCTCGCAAAAAGTGAAAATAAAACCATCGGTGTATCTGTAGCCGATATTACTAATCCGTTTACATCGCCCGTTATTTCTGGTATTTCAGAGCGCTGTTTAGACTATGGTTACAAACTAGTGTTTACGAACTCAAATAACGACGAACAGAAAGAAATCGAAAATATTAATCGATTACTGGAAGAAGAAGTCGCTGGTTTAATCATTGATCCAGTTAATCCAAATAATAATACTTACCAAAGATTATCAAATACATATACCGTTATTGTTGATCGACAAGCTCAAAGAAGCATTATCGATACAGTTACTACCGATAATATGAAATCTGTTGAAGTAATGACACAAAAAATGTTAGCTTCTGGTTATACTGATTTATATTTTGTCACTTGGTCACTATCCGGTATTAGTACACGTATTAATCGATACACTGGTTTTAAAAATGCAACAAAATATACAAACGATGATCACTTGCTAACCATTCCTTATGATTATGAATCCACAAACGATGATCGTTTTACGCAGACGATTCATCAAATCATTAGTAATCGTCATGATAAAGTTGGTTTCTTTACAATGAATTCACGCGTTTTACAAAATTTTTTGATGGTCACTCAAAGTTTAGGTTATACCTATCCTGATGATTTTGGTGTTGCAACTTATGAAAATTTTGATTGGATGCAATTAATGACACCCGGTATTAGCTGTATTAGTCAAGATTCTGTTGCTATTGGCTATGCTGCTATGGATTTGCTCAAGGAAAAATTGGCAATGGATTATACAAGTGAACCGGCACCTAGAATGAAAACTATCCCAACAGACATTATTATTCGAGATAGTTTCTAAACGACTTTTTTGAAATACAAAAGTAGTAGACGACCAATCTTCTAATGAAATACCCCATAATTGTTAGGTATACAATTATGGGGTATTTCACTATAATCTACTGCTTTTTAAATTAAAATTTTACATTTTAAGCAAGTGCAATTTTGACACATAGCTTATGATTGTGCCCAACCTGACCATCGACCATACCATGAGCTGCATGTAAATCACTCGGATCAAAAATCGCATAATGTCGATCTGTTAACAATGCCTTACTATGAAATTTTGGATGATGAAAGTGTTGAATTTCTTCTTCTGGGTCATACTCATCAGTCGGTTCAGTTGTGCCAATGTCTGCCCAGCGTACCCATTCGGCTCCTGTAATCATATAATGAATATCAATATGATCGCGATGTGTCTCATAATCCATGGCACTGTAATCACGTGTATCGTACTCTTGGAACCGTAACTCAACACCTTCCGCAATCTTTTTTGCACCTAAAGGCTCTGCTAATAACTCTTCGGTTGTATGCTTATCTAACCAATCTAAAGCTAACTGAATACGTTCTTGTACTTTTTCATTTCTAATGTGGTTCTTGCTTAATCCAAATTCCATTTTATTTTCCCCTATTCTAAATGTGTTTAATCGCTAACTTCATCATACTTATGTGCATCTGACTCACGTACAAACATTAATGCAACCACTGCAATCAATGGAAATACTGAAATAATTAGGTATGATGTAACATAACTACCTGTAGTTGCTAGAATTTGACCCAATAATACTGGTGCCAAAAATGATCCTACTTGATTGAATGCGTTTATAAATCCTGATACTGTACCTCTTTGATCAGCCGGTGCAACTTCTACCGATAAATTATTCGTAATGGTACTGAACATAAATGCACCAACACCCATTGCACCAGTCCAAAAGTAAAGCATAGCGATATTACCATGTGGCACAAATGTAAAGCCAATAATAGTTGGCGTAAAGATTGCCATAAATATTGCTGCCCAAGCATGCTTTGAGAGTGTTGAATGATCTGAAATCCAACCAGCAACAACCATTGATATGACGGAAGTTATTCCAAAAATAGACATTGCAACACCAGCCGTCACCAAACTAAAGTGCAAATTCTTTACAATGAACAAATTTGCCCAATTCGTAACACCCCACTTGGCACCAGTTGCAAATAAACCTGTAATCGCAAGCATCCAAACACTACGATTATTGACTGCTTTCTTTATACGCTCGAGCGCCGTTTCTTCTTCAACTTCTCCATCACTCTTTTTAATGACAAATTGTTGCGGATAAGGTGGGTTCCCCTTAAGTGCAAAATAAGCGAATATAAATGCGACTAATGGGAAAAATGCTGTCACTGCTAAAGTTGCTCGCCAACCATAATGCACCATAACAGTTGGTGCATACAAATTAATAACGGTTAAACCAAATGACGTGCAGGTATTAAAAATACCAGTTGCAGTAGCTCTTTTTTTGCCACCAAACCATTCAGTAATAATACCCAAACATGCTGACAAATCAGGACCACTAACTAATCCTAAAATAAACCGTAGTGCTAGACCATCCCAATAGCCATGCATAAACACCATCGCTGACATAACAACTAAATTACCTAGAACTGCCGCTAATAATAATTTACGGTAACCAAATTTATCGGCTAACATACCCCCGGGAAGTACTGTAATAGCGTACCCAATATAAAAAGCGGTTAAATAATTATTACCTTGTTGAACAGTAAAATGCAGTGAGTCAATCGCTGCTGGCATAATAGTCGACCAAGATAACCTTGTAATAAAACTAATTAAAAAAGCCAACCATATTCCTGCTAAAACTAAAAATTGCTTCGCAGTCCATCTGTTGTGTGTATTTGATAAAGTTTCCATCCCCATTATCCCTTATCTTTCTAACTTCAAAACTAACTTTTTAACTGATGACGTGTGATTCACGATCCCATTTGTTCGATGCGGCTCATTCATCCCGATTAGAACAAAATCACCACTATGCAAAATAATTTGATTAAAAACAGTCGGTTTTTCAACGTATTGAATGTCCCGTTGGTCATCATATTCAGAATGAGGTGTCACTTGCCCCCTAACACCAACATCAATTCGCTCTTCACCACTAACAACATAATGCAAATCAAGCCGATTACGATGAACTTCAAAGTCAATATTTTCAATGTTCGCCGTCTCATATTCTAAACATTGTACGTAAAATTTCCCCTGATTCGGATAATGACGTCCCACCGTAATTTCTGACAAACGATTACTTTTTAAATAATCGATTGCCGCTTGAATCTGTTGATAATCTTTATCATTAAATTCATTCACATTTGATATTAACAACACTTTACCTCCCCAAAAAATCAATTAATCTTAAATAGTTAATCGTTTAACGATTTATTCAAAAAAATAAAGTAATAATTTATTCAATATATTACTATAAAATCAACATTTATAACTAAAATTACTTTTTGTAGGTTTATCGCTTAACTAACTTACAAGAGCTATTGTAAGCGATTTCATTTTTAATTGCAACCATTTTATATATATTTCACAAAATACGTTGCCAAAATATTGTAAAAGCTGTCAAATCAATGTATAAAAACATTTATTTTTTTTAAAAATTACTCGATTATTCACAATAAGTTAAAAATACCATGACATTTTCTTTTGTAATTAACAAAATAATCAATACGATTATTTTCATTAATTAATCGATAAACAAAAAAAATTGTTAATGATATGTTTAATTATAAAATTAAACCAAATACTATAATTATTTCAAATTATAAATATATATTATATAACACTAATAGAATGCTTTTTATCTAAAATAATTTTGGTAAACAAACAGAAAACGCTTGCATTTATTTGTGACAGATAATACAATTCGTGTCATAGGTTAACCGATTAATATAATTCATGAATTATGCTTAATATTTTTATTGGAGGTACAACATGGCCCACTTTATTCTTAATACCATTGCATTGGTAGATAAGTTAAACAGTGGTTATTCACAATCACAACTCATTCCTCTAGCTCATGACATGGGTTTTGATGCTATTGAATTGCGTGATGAATTTTTGCAAGAAAAAGACATTCCTAAAATTGTACAGCAAGCGCAAGATTTAAATATGGCAGTCTATTACAGTGCAAACGAACCGCTTATTAAAGACGGCCACTTTAATGAACATTTTTTTGATCAATTAAATATTTTACAGAAATTACATGGTAAAAATTTAAAAATGACAATTGGTTCATTAGAAAATTTTGACAATATTTTCCCAAGCAGATTTTTAGATGCTATCACACAAAACATTTCTTTAACTGTTGAAAATAATCAATCATCAATAGAAAGTAATCTAAACAATATTTTGCATTTTTTTGAGATTATTAATGCTAACAAAATGCCTATTACATTTTGTTTTGATACAGCGAACTGGCTTTGGTTAGATACAAATCCAATAACTGCTATTGATAAATTAATGCCAAATGTTAGTTACTTACATTTAAAGAATGCTTCTAAATCTTCAGACACTTGGTCTACAACGCAATCTCTTGAAATTGGTGCTATTAATATTCCAAGGATTATTTCTAAATGTTCAGTTCAAAACTATGGTTTTGAATATCAATCAACTACTGAAAAATTAACACAGGATTTATTAAAAATTAAATCTATTACAAAAGCTTACTAACACTTCTATTTCAAACGGAGAAACTTTTTATGTTAGAGTTTATAAATCATATTTTTCAAACCTTTGGGGCGACAGTCGTTGTGCCCATTATGATTTTTATCGTAGCCTTGTGCCTACGAGTTTCATTAAAAACTGCTATGATGAGCGCCTTTTATGCTGGTGTTGGTCTAACCGGATTTAGTTGGATTATTTCGGCATTTACCCCCATCGTTACTAAAATTATCAAACAAATGGTGAATAACACCGGTATTCATCTACCAATTGTGGATATTGGTTGGCAAGCCGGCTCACTAGCAACATTCGGTTCTACTGTCGGCCTTAGTTTTTTCGTCTTCGGCTTAATTCTGGAATTAGTGTTGTTTGCAATTGGCTGGACTAAAATATTTATGCCTTCTAATTTATGGAATAATTTTGGCTTCATGGTCTGGGGAACACTTGCATATTATGTCACTCATAATTTTTGGTTATCATTAGGATTATCATTTTTTATGTTACTATACACGTTGGCACTAGCAGAAACACAAGCTGATCGCTGGTCAAATTATTTTGGTGTTAAAAATGCAAGTGTTTGTTCTCTTCATAATATGGAGCAAGCCGTTCCAGCTATTTTACTTGATCCGCTTTGGAACCTATTAGGATTTAACAAAGTGAAAATGACACCAGAAACATTTAAAACAAAGTTAGGTGTCTTTGGTGAACCAACCACACTAGGGGCAATTTTGGGAATCATTATTGGCTTATTAGGAAATCTAAAGTCATTAAATACACTGGCAGCTTGGGGACAAATTTTGTCATTTGCAATTGCTCTGTCAGCTGTCATGACAATCTTCCCTCTTGTAACTGACGTTTTCTCAAAGGCATTTTCACCTCTAGCTGAAGAAATTGATAACAAGCGTTCAAAGGATGAGGTGACAACTGATGAAGACGCTGAAGAATTAGCTATAAAAGATAAGAAACGTTGGTTCTTGGCTGTTGATGATGGTGTGGGTTATGGTGAACCAGCAACCATTATTGCGGGTATTATTTTAATTCCGATCATGGTCCTGATCGCATTTATTTTGCCTGGCAACAAAACTTTGCCCGTTGTAGATCTTATTTCAATTCCATTTATGATTGAATCGATTGTTGCAATTACACACGGTAACATATTAAAGGTTATCTGCAACGGCGTAATTTGGTTTAGTCTAGGTCTTTATGCAAGCAGTTGGCTAGGTAGTGTTTATACAGGTGCTATTTCACATTATGGTGTTGCTATTCCTGCTGGTATTGTGCTTATCACCAGCTTTAACTTAATGGCGCGCCCTTTAAACGCGTTAATTTTCGCCGCTTGGATTTCAAAAAATCCAATATGGATCGGCTTAACTATCATTATTTATGTCGTATTTGCCGTTTTGCTTCGAACACATCGCGAACAAATCTGGCTATACCTTAAGAAAATGTCTGAAAAGAACGCTGGTTTTAATGGTAGCACTGAAAAAATCGTATAACTTTTACACAATAAATAAGAAATTGAGGTTAACTTAACAATGATTAAAAAAATTGATGGACATTTACATTTAGTTCGGGCAATTGCTGGTTTTAACGGTAAAGGACGCTTAACCCCATTGGGAGATGGTCGTGCAGTTTGGGATGATGGTACTATCATTAAGCTAATTCCCGATGGTCGTGGTGATGATAACTTTACCGCTGAGGCAGCCCTAGATATGATGGCTGAGTCTAATATTGAAAAAGCTGTTGTTTTACAGGGTAGTCTTAATGGTTATCAAAACTATTACACCTATCAAGCAATTAAAAAATATCCCGATAAGTTTATCGGTGCCTTCTCAGTTGATCCATTTTCAGAATTTTACATGGATATCGTTAAACGATATGTCGTTGATTTAGGTTTCCGGGCTATTAAATTTGAAATTAGCCAAGGTGGTGGTATGCATGGTTATCACTATGACACACCATTCAGACTAGATACTAATCCACGCATTGGCCGTATCATGCATTTCATTTCTGACTATCCTGGTTTCGTTGTCACGGTAGATTATGGTAATTTTGAACAATTTAGTTATCAACCAGAGGCGATTGCTAATCTGGCTAAAATGTATCCAAATATTGACTTTGTTGTCTGCCATTTGTCATTTCCAAATGCTGATCACCCAGACCGTTTACGTGCTGCACTTGCACAATGGCAACCATATGAGAATATTTACACAGATATCTCAGCTATTCAAGATATTGAAAGTGAAACAGTCTTTCCATTTCCACGTTGTGAACAAGATGTTAAAATTGCTAAAGAAATGTTAGGCGCAAAACGTATCATCTGGGGAACTGACTCTCCATGGTCTGCCACATTCAACACATATCATGAGTTAGCAACTTGGTTAGAAAGCACAAACATATTTACTGAAGCAGAATATGCCGATGTCATGTATAACAATGCTTTACGCGTCTACTTCAAACCAACAGCCGTTGCTGCCATCGCTAATGCCGATGACCCAGTTGTAAAACAGTAAATCACATTTACCGAATATCCTAAACTTAGAAAACTAAGACAGCGCCATTTCAATTAAAATGAAAAAAGATCAAAATGAAGGATTTATCTTCACTTTGATCTTTTTTGTCTCTTTATTTTTCAATATGACCTACCCGCTCAACATATGTCTTTAAATGATTTAAGTTGATATTAAGAGCATGCTTTGCAATTGGTTTCAGTAATTGTAACGGTAAATGTATCTCCGCCTTTTCTGCTAAATAAACATCTTCTTGAACAGTCGTTTGTTCATGATTACCCTTTAATTTAAATATAATTTCATATGATAAATTACCACTAGTACTCGTATATTCGATAATACCATCTTCTGTTTTGACAGTAATTTTCTCATATTGATTAACTGCCGAACCACTTCTAGTAATTACGAAGTGGTCGCCTTCTTGCTTTACTAATGTGATTTCTGGTACCCATTTTATTAAAGTTTGTGGGTTTGACAAAATTTTAGCGATCTGTACTTGACTTGCGTTAGCAATAATTACGTTTGAAAAAATTTTTTTAAGTCTTCATATTGATGTTGGTTGCACAATTTGGAAAGTACTTGATTAAACTGTTTATTAGTTGAGATCAAAAAATCACTAGATAAGCTAATTTCATCTAAGCTAACTGAAAGACGGTCATACAAAGATAGCAACAAACGTGCATTCGGCATATACTTGCCATTCTCTATAGCTGATAACATTGACTGTGCGCAAATACCTCGTGCAACAGCGTCCTGTGAAAGATGCTGTTGTTTACGAATTTTTTTTAATGAACTTCCCAATTGATTTTTCATTGTTCGATTCCTCCAACACAGTCTGTACTTAAAATACATTATACAAGCAGTCACTAAAAAAGACTCAGCTATTTTATAACCAAATCTTCTCATCTAAATATTATTAATTCTTTTTTTCTCTATTTTTAACATAGCTATCGACAGTCATAATCGCATTAGCAACATCTTCCGCAGTTACTTCAAACGGCATTTGATGAATTGTCTCTGTTGGAATTGTTGCTTGCTGACCAACTTTTAAGAAATCATCATATGTTGCATTCTCTAAGTGTAAATCAGCCAAAGTTGTTGGCAAACCTAATGATTGATTAAAATCAATATATTTATTTAATACTTCCGTTGGAACATTATCTAACACTAGTTCACAAAGATATCCATAGGCAACTTTTTCACCATGCATCATTTTTTCACTTTCACCAGACAAAACGGTAAAACCATTATAAATGGCGTGGGCAGCAGCCAACCCTGAACTTTCAAAGCCAATACCACTTAGTAACGTATTTGCTTCAACGATTGTTTCTAGAGCTGCTGTCACAACATGAGCTTTTGTCGCAGCAACAGCTTCATGGGCGTGCGCAAACAAATTATCCTCACATGTTTGTGCAATCGCCAAAGATGCCAGTGTTGGTGATTGTCCTAACATTGAATTATTATACCCTCTTGCAACATCTTGTGCCTCAATATTCGTAGCCATCGCATCACCAATACCAGCAATTAAATTCCGTACTGGTGCATTAGCAACAACCTTTGTATCAACTAAAACGATATCTGGATTCTTATCATAAAAAGCATAATTAGTGAATTGTCCTTCAGGTGTATAGAGTACCGACAATGCTGAACAAGGTGCATCTGTTGAAGCTACTGTTGGTAAAATAGCAACAGGAATTTGTAATTTATCAGCAATATTTTTTGCCGTATCTAATGTCTTACCACCACCTAAACCAATAATAAAATCATTTGCATTTTTCTCACCAATGGCAACGACTCGATCAATTTCCTCCTCTGACGCTTCACCACCAAAGGTCACATGCGTTACCATAAAATCAGATGATAAGATATGACTTAATTTTTCACCCACAATTCCCCAAACAATCTCATCACACAATAATATTGGTTTTTTTCCAAAGTTTTCAAGGTATTCCTTGGGATGATCCAATACCCCACTTCCTTGAACATAGTGTGCTGGACTTGAAAATGCTTTAATCATATTTATTATCCCCCATATGAAAAATTTACGGTTCTTATTTTGTGATTTATTTCACTAAATAAAGTCTAACAAATCTGAAGGTATATGACCAGCAACTTGCTCAAAATTTTTCAAAACGTGCAATTTACCCGTATGACGCTGGTAAATGAGTTATCATTTATTGATGCTTACCAATCTATATTGCATACGCCATCATTATCAACCATATTTTTTACAAAATATAACAAAACGAGAATGAAATAAAAGACGTTCTAAAGACGATTGTAACGACAATTAGGTGCCTGTTGTTGGAAAGACGTCATTTTTTGAAACACGTTTAAGGGTGTCATAACAACTTGTGTTCCAATTTCTCCAAACATCATCGCTATTTAAAGTTTCCCCGTTAAAAATTGTGCCTCACCAAAGCCAAAGCTCCAATTAGCATCCCCGTTGATCGTAAAATTAACCATCAAATCATTTTCAGCCACTAACTTGTGTCCTGCCAATTCATGGGCTAACTCCGCATAAAAATTCTTAATATCAGATTCATTTCGAGGCCGACTAGTCACCGAGACAACCAGCACATTTTGACTCCGTTCAAAACCCAATCCTGTATCCTGAATATTCATTTCATAGGGCTCATGTTGCGTTACAATTTGATAGCAGTCTCGTTGATCAACCCCAAAATTATTGACTACAGTTATTTGCGTAATTTTCAGAATATTCTCAATATCCTCTTTTGTACGTCCTTTAATTAAATCAAATCTCACAAGTGGCATCACACGAATCTCCCTTCTGTTTACCTATCATTCTACTGAAATTAACTGATTAATACAAAAACATACTTTCATTTAATCATATTTCCAACATGACATGATTAAATGCAAGAATATATGAATAAATTTTTAATAAAAATATTGTAACAACAATAAACAATACTGATAAATTAAAATAATTAGAATTTAATTAAAAAATAATTGACTTTTTATTTTTTTAGGTCGATAATACGTCACTAATGAACCCATTACACAGATAGTTTGTTAGGTTTATTAATTAATTTATAAAGGAGCATCATATGATTTCACAAAGTGGACCACAGCGTTATATTTCAGATAATGAGGCTTACAATTATTTACCAGAATTTATTAATGAATTAAATATTAAGTCATTATTATTTTTACATGGTGAGAAATCTTTAGCGGCTGCACAACCGTACTTACCCGATTGGCCAACTAATGTTAAAGTCATTGACGTGCCTTTTGGCGGTGAATGTTCATATGAAGAAATTGCTCGGATACGAAGCATTGCAGATGAGAATCAAATTGATATGGTCGTTGGTCTTGGTGGTGGTAAAGTTCTTGATACCGCTAAAAGTGTCACAACAGGAACCCATCGTTACCTTGTATTAATACCAACTTTAGCTAGTAATTGCGCACCTTGGTCTGCTATTTCTGTCCACTACAAAGAATCCGGTGAACATATTGATCATCAAATCTATTTAGAAACCGCAAATTTAATGTTATTAAATCCACAGGTTATTCTAAATTCACCAATTGATTATTTTGTGGCTGGTATTGGTGATACTTTAGCAAAATTCTATGAATCTGAACTTATTTTTGAACAATTACCTGAAAACGCATATACAATTGCCCTAATGATTTCACAACAAATGGGTCGTAACTGTAAAGAAATTTTGCTCAAGCATGCTATTGGCGCCGTAAATGATATGCGCGCAGGTCAGTTAACACCAAGATGGCGCCAGGTTGCTGAAACGATTATTGTTATGGCAGGAACTGTTGGCGGTTGGGGTGATGACTATGGTCGTGCCTCTGGTGCTCACGCCATTCATGACGCATTGACTAGCTTTCCAGCAACATCATCACATCTACATGGTGCCAAAGTTGCTTATGGTATTCTCGTCCTATTGGCGATTGAACATCACACTGACGATTTGAAAAAGCTATTACCCTTCTATATCAAGCTTGGTTTACCAATTAGCCTAGCGGATCTTGATTTAAAAGATATTAGTGACCAAGATATTGAATATCTTGCGCAAACTGCAGCGGACCCAAGTACGCAAATGCATTTCGTTCCTACGAAAACGCCAATTACCACGGATACGATCAAAGAGTCTATTTTAGCAGTGGAAGATATTACAACGGCCGTTACGAAATAGACATAATAACAAAAATAAGAACTTGTTATCTACTGATGTCCTGATGTCAATCAATTAGATTTCAAGTTCTTTTTTAAATAAAAAATTGTTATAAATATTTGTAACATATACGGATATTATACTAAAATAACGACAGTATAAAATTCACTCATTTCATGTTATTTAATCATTTAGTGCCTGATATGATATCTGTTCTTTTGATTTTGAAATCGTTTTCTAATATAATAGTACTGTTTAAAAGACACAGGCGAAAGGAAAAAACAATGTGTTTAACCGTTAATTTATACTACACTGGGACAAATGGTGCTGCAAAAAAATTTGTTCAAGAAATGATTGACCAGGGAATTGTTGCAAAAATTCGTGCTGAAAAAGGCAACTTGAAATATCATTATTTTATACCCTGGGATGATCCTGAAACGGTCATGCTAATTGATAGTTGGGAAAATCAAGATGCACTCGATAAGCACCACGCATCAGAAATGATGACAGATTTAGCACAATTGCGAGAGAAATACGATTTACATATGACCGTCGAACGTTATCGAAAAGATACATCTGACTCATCACACGATGATAAGTTCATACGTCACTAACAAAAGAAGCTAGGATAAAAGTCTTATTAACAATAAATATCCATACTATACGAAGATGACGCCTGTAGTTCAACAGGTGCTTATCATATAATTACGATAAGTAGTCAATTTCATCATGTATAATTTGAATATTCAGATTTGTTTTTACTTTTATCCTAGCTTCTTTTGTTAATCTCACGCAATTATTTCACAAAACTCAACAATCACACCATCTGGTCCTTGAACATTAAAGAATTTAATGCCTTTATCCCAAAATGGTAAATGTTGTACTTCATTATCAATTAACTGGAAGCCTTCTTTTTTGGCTGCCACAAATGCTGCATCTGCATCATTTGTGTCCATTGAAATATGATTAATTGCACCAGGCTTACCAACAATTTCATCGCCTGCCCATGCTTCAATAACTAAATTTTCACGTTGCATAAAGATAACATGACCAACTGGAAAATCACCAACTTTTTTAAATCCTAACTTTTCCAAAAATTTTTCCGATTCCTCTAAAGAAGATGTTGGAATACCAACATGTTGTAATCCTGAATAATAATCAGCAAATGCCATCATTTTCCCCTTTACTTTTTATAATAACACCTATTTCGTATTCACTGATGTTATATGCCAACAGCAATTAATCAGTAAAGTAAGTTACGAAAGACATATTCTCCCAATAACGTCAACTAACACTTATCTGATATCTGAGCAAAAAAGCCACTCACTGATGCGTCTACATCACTATTTTTGCGTTTCAAAGATCAATTAAGCTTCTTCACCACCAACTTTGACGACAGCCTTAGAAACAACACCTAATTTACCATTAACAAAATCATCAACTGTCTTGTAATCCAATTCATGTGACATCAAATTTTCAACATTTAATTTACCAGACGATAACAAAGCTAACGAATCTTCAAAACTATTTGGATTGATGAATGATCCTTGAATTGTTAATTGTTTTTGGAAAATTTCATATGTGTTCATTTCAAACTTTGCATCTGGACCACCAACACCAAACATCAATACTTGTGCGCCTCGTGCAGCTGATGCAATCGCTTCTTCTTGTGTTTGTGGCATACCAACTGCTTCAATCACAACATCGTAAGCTTCTGTCGGAATTTTATCACCATTATTTGTATTGAAAGTATTCTTAACACCAAACTTTTCTTTATTCATTGCAAGTTTTTCATCAACAATACCTGCTAAATCAACTTGATGAATACCATAAGCTTGCAAAATTTGAACAAACAACTCACCCATAAAGCCATCACCAATAACTAGAGCCTTTTGGTAAGGTGATACCTTCAAAAGCTTAATACCATGAACAGCACAAGAAATTGGCTCAACAACTGATGCTGATTTCAATGAAACATTATTAGGAATTTGATAAACGACTGAAGCTGGTGCAGTAAAATATTCTTCAAAACCACCATCACGCGTCACACCAACAGCTGACAAATTCTCACATAATTCAGGACGCCCGGTACGGCAGAATTTACATTGACCACAATAAATATTAGGATCAACAGTCACACGATCCCCTACTTTAACATTTGTGACTGCATCCCCTACTTCAGTAACTACGCCCGAATTTTCGTGTCCCAAAACAATTGGTGGCACAGCATTTGTAGAACCAGGTAATCCAGCATACAACGCATGGTCTGTTCCGCAAATTCCTGCAAATGCAGTATGGATTAAGACCTCATTAGGTAATACTGATGGACGCTCAACATCCTTCACCTCTAACTGTTTAATCCCCGTTAACACAAGTGCTTCCATGATAAAATCTCCTTTTGTATATAAATAACCCTCACAAACATAGTAAACGCTTACGCAACAAATATCAAGTGATTTTTGTAATGACATATTATTGACTTATTTTTATACTAAAAATTATATTAAACATACTATTAAAATATATTTAAATAAATAAAAACGTTTTATTAACAATTAAGTGCGTCATTTTGTTTCTTTAATTATAACGGCATAAATCATTAAAAATATGAATAACTGCACACCTGGTTACATTCGCACACCCATGGTTAAAGAAAATGCCCCTGGTATGGTTGAATTTATGTTACAACGTTCTAAAACACCAATGAAACATCTTTGGGAACCAGATAATATCGCCTATAGCTGTGTTTATTTCGCTTTAAAAGAATCAGAATTTGTTATTGATGGTGGCTACGTGGCACAATAAACTTTATAGACAACATTTTATTTTAAAAAACAAAAAGTGACTGACTATGAAAATAGCCAGTCACTTTTTATATTTAACTTTTTACTGTCAGTGAATATATATCGTCAAAATTGTCACAATTCCAAAAAATACGCCAGGTACATTTGAAATCACTAGCGGCCAATCACGATATTTTTTTAACCATCCATAACCAGTCCATAAGATTGCATCTAACATCATTGTTAGCGGTTGACTAAGCGGTACGGGGTGTCCCGATAAATTACTATTTATTTCTGAAATATACGAAACATACATCAATACACACATTATCGTCGCTAGTTCACTAATAATACGTACGATTTTTTCTTTCTTTTGTGAATCGATAACACCCTGTCTATCACCTGAATCGTCGGTACCACTGTTCATTGTCTTACTGTTTTCCTCCCAACAGACATAATAATACTCATATTTCATGGTACTAATATAAAAATAATATGCAAGTAAAAATAGCAGTTTAAAGTTCTAAAATGTATTTTGCAACTTGGATTCCTGCTTGACGGCCAAAAATAACAGTTTCGGCAATTGAATTACCACCAATTCGATTGTCACCATGTAAACCACCAGCAGCTTCACCAGCAGCATATAACCCATTAATCTTATTTCCCTGTCTATTTAAAACTTCCGTCAACTGATTAATATTAATACCTCCCATCGTGTAATGGATAGCAGGCTTAATATGAATCGCATAAAATGGTGACATCGTCAGCTCACGATGAATGACATTCTGCCGGCCAAACGTTGTGTCTATCCCTAATATTTGACTTTCATTCCACTCTGCAACCGTTGTCACAAGCTTTTCACTATTTAAATGAGCTTTTTCAGCAAGTAGTGACAAACTATCTGCCTGCTTTACTAAGCCAACAGCATCATAAAAATCAATGGCTGGAAATGCCTGGCGTACGCCTTGATCAAAAATTAGCGTCGCACCATCTTCATTTAAATGATTAATTGCCGCAGTTACTTCATCACGAGTAGTCATCTCATTCACAAAACGTTGACCATCTTGATTAACTAAAATGGCACCTTCACCTCGCACACCTTCTCCAATCAAATAAACATGATCAGTATCTTGTTGTGCAGTAGGATGCACTTGAATTTTGTTCATATCAACTAATGAGGCACCAGCTGCAACTGCTAATTGCACCCCATCACCTGTTGCTCCTGCGTGATTCGTTGATTTTAAGGACAGTAACTCTGGAGCATACTTTGCTAACATCATCTTATTCTGAGCAAAGCCACCAGTCGCAATTAAAATTGCTCGCGTTTGAATGACTTTATCACCGATAGCACGGTGATTAACCTTTAATCCTGTTACTTCCCCATCATCTTTGATTATTTGTACTGCCTTTGTCTCTGAAAAAAGTGGTATCTGCTTGTTAAGTAGTTGTTT
The DNA here is from genome assembly GCF_058505625.1 of Weissella sp. ESL1156. Classification (NCBI taxonomy): domain Bacteria; kingdom Bacillati; phylum Bacillota; class Bacilli; order Lactobacillales; family Lactobacillaceae; genus Weissella; species Weissella sp. ESL1156. Next base: position 575,037 of record NZ_CP196372.1, read on the forward strand.
TTGTAAATTCTTTACTAAATAATTGCCAATAGCCTCTTTATTTTCTGGTCGATGTGCACGTTTTTGTGACATACCACCAGTCGTCGTCAAATCCGTTAAATTAATGTCGTGTTTTGCTAACCAATTAATCGCTGATTCAGAGTGACCGACAAAATATTTTAATAACTGGTGATTGTTTGTACCATGACCACCACGTAAAGTTTCGTCATAAAAAGCCACACGATCATCAATAACCCCATGTGAAAGTTGCACTAAAGTTTCAGTCGCATTCATCCCCGTTGAAGCACGCACAGAATTACCACCTAATACTGATAACTTTTCAAAAATAGCTACATCCAGCCCTAATTCTTGTGCTTGAATTGCTGCAGTCATCCCTGTTATACCTGAACCAATCACTACAAAATCATAACTATTCTTTAAATCACTAATCGCTTTCGTTGGAAAAATAAACTTTGCCATGATATCACTTCCTTTATTATACTTAATGATATGTGTCACAAATAATACCATACTTGTATGCACCGTTTAACCCTTTTTAAGGGTTAAACGTTTTAAGAATTATTAATTAATAAAAAAGATACAAAAATACCCCAAAAGTTAAATTTTTACTTTAACTTTTGGAGTATACATCATACCAACACTTTTCATATGTCGGTATTATTTAAGACAAGGCAACCTTAATAGCATCTAAAGTCACATCGCTCGTTTGCTTAAAGTTCACATCTGCTTCAGATAATACAGTGACATCCCCGATACCAATACTAATTTCGCCGGCACCATTAATACTTTTAATACCAGCTGCTGAATCTTCTAATCCAATGACTTGCCAAGGTGACAAATCCAAAACAGTTGCTGCTGCAGAAAAAATAGCAGGATCAGGTTTACCGGCAGACACTGATGCTGGATCAACAACAGCTGTAAAATATGTGTCTAAACCTAATCGTTCAATGATAAATGGCGCATTTTTAGAAGCCGAAGCAACGCTCATTTGATAACCAGCTTTCTTTAGTTCATCTAAGAATGATTGCATCCCTGGTAGAATATCTTTTGGGGTTAATGTTGAAATTAGTTCTCGATAATTGGCATTTTTCTTCTCAGCTAATGTCTCACGAGCTGATTCATCATAGTCATTTTCATGACCACCAGCTGAAATGATTAGCGCTAAACTTCCCATGCGATCGATGCCTTTTAAACTTTCTTCTAATTCTTTTGTCCAGGTTGTACCGACTTCATCAGCAATTTTGCGCCAAGCAATTGTGTGAAAACGAGCCGTATCGGCCAAAACACCATCCATATCAAACGCAAAACCTTTAATTGCATTAAAATCCCCCATATGTCTAAACCTCCGTAATTGTTTTTTCTTCGTTAGCTCGTAAATTAACCACTTGATCATAAATTGTCGCAACAGTAGTCTGATCAGTCACAACTTTGACTTCATGCGGATAAATGTCCAACGAAATTAAAATACCCCGGAATTTTTGTTTGAATGATAATCTTTTCCAACCATCAGGCAAACTAGGATTAATCACAATATGACCATCACGTAATGAAACACCGCCAAAACCATTTTGAATAACAGCTAAAGTTTCACCCATGACACCAATGTGAATACCTTCTGCCGTTGTACCGCCTTGAATATCATAATAGTCAGAACCAATTGCTGTTGTTAAGTAATCTAGTGCCTCCTGATTATGACCTAGCTTAATATCAATTTCTGCAAAAACAGGACGTGAGGTTGTTGAGCCATGGACTGTCCGAGCAAGATAATAATCCTTATTTTTTGCCAACCAATTTGAGGGTAACGTATATCCAAGTTGTTTCACTAATTTCAAGCAATGTTCAGCACCTAAATTATATAGTGTCATTAATGTATCAGCTTGTTTTGCAACCTGATAATCATCAGGTGATACACCCTCTGCTTTCATTAAACGATCAATGCGATGAATATCACCATACTTATCACGATATGCTTTAAAATCAACAGATTTGAGATCAAAATACCCTGCATATTGCGCAATAATACCATCTTCATTAATTTCCAATGATAAGCGTTTCGCAACATCTTCTGCCTTTGTGAGTAAAGCTGCATCAATAGAAGGTAAGGTATTGTCTTTACTCAATTCTTGCAACCAGTTGAGTGACCATGTGAGCATTAAATTGGTATAAGCATTGTCCGTCATACCACCAATTTTTGCATTAGGATACGCTTCATGGAATTCATCTGGTCCCATGACACCAGCCAGGTGATAACGATTATCATCACCTAAAGTTACCTTATTCAGCCAAAATTTTGAAGTTTCAACGACAACATCCAAACCACCTTCGTGAAGAATACTGTCATCTCCTGTTAGTTGTACGTATATCCATAAATTATAGACAATTGCGAGTGAAACATGTCGTTGTAATCTTGAGTTATCCGGATCCCATTCATTATTAACGGTATTTAAATGAATGATCTGCGCTTGTTCATCACCTGCCATACCAGACTGCCAAGGATACATCGCACCACTTTCACCATCAATTTGTGCATTCCTTTGTGCACCTGGCAAACGGTTAATACGATACTTTAGAATATCTTTTGCCGTTTTTGGATCATTGGCAGCTAGATAAGGTACAACAAAAATTTCGTCCCAGAAGATATGGCCACGATAGCCTTCCCCTGTTAATCCTCTTGAACCAACCGACGCATCCAAATATTGATTGGCATTATGTTGTGCTGACTGACGAAGATGAAAGACATTCATACGAACCATACGTTGTAAATCTGGATCAGAACTGTCTAAGATAATATCTGCTTCAGACCAAACATCGTGCCAATAGGAAACAGAATCGGCCAGAATACTTTTAAATGTTGCCTGTTTTAATTGTTCATCAACAATTGATTCAGGTTCTTCTTCTTCATAACTTGTTGCAATACCAATAACACGCTCAATGTTAATCACTTCATTCGGTGATAAATGAAACTCGCCGGTTGCAATGACTTGCTCATGGCTCGTCGTTATAGCGAAGTCAGCCATTTCACTGATCGTTCTGGCACCAACAACTAATTTAATACCTGATTGTTTCGTTTCAGCAATCAATTTATTAGCCGTTGAGGCTGTCACATGAAACTCTTTAGAGTCAAAATCACGATAACGCTTAACATTTTTATTTTCAACCTGACCATCAATTATTAATTGCACAGTGATATCTGCATTAAAATCTCCACTAATGGCCACTTCCATCCCGATTTGATGCATTTGTCGCGGATTAACAACTTTTCTTGTTTTAAGAGTCAATTCACCCTTCATTGTCGGTAATGTATAGCTTTCTGACAAAATACCTGTATCGAAATGTAATGTGGTTGTTCGTTTTGTTGGATTAAATGTCACTAATTCATCATCAACATAAATTTTCAATAATTGTGGATTAGGCAAATTAACCATATCTTCATTAATAACATCACGACCAGCTACTGGTGTTGACGTTTGGTTAAAGACACCAGCGACATATAAACCTGGATAATGATCATCACTATACGATGTCATTACAGGTGCACCACGCCAACCCAGATAACCATTGCCAAGAGTTAGTAACGATTCCTCACCATATGATCGCACACCAGTTGCCAATTTCGAATAGTTTAACTGCCAATCTTTTTGACTCATTAATCATTCCTTTCATTTCAATTAATTATTCACTGCGTCCTTAAAGACATTCTTCTTTTCTGCTTGCTTTGCAGTTTGTACATCAGAATCCTTAAATCCCCAGAAGTAAACAGCAACGAATGACACAATTGTTGTCACAACACCGGCGATAACAAAGTACCAAATATTATTAGGATTTGTTTTTGAGAAAAATGATGGAAAACCAATCCACGAGCCGGTGAAACCAAACATATCAACATGCAATAGACCAGCAATCAAACCACCAATAGCACCACCAATATTTGCCATCCAGAAGACACGACCATATTTCAAATTAATTCCATACATCGCTGGTTCCGTTACACCAGCAAAACCTGAAAGTGCTCCCGCCAAGGCTAAACTCTTAATATTTGTTATCTTTGACTTTGCCCAAACAGCTAATGCGCCAGCACCTTGTGCAATCATTGTGAAATTAATTAACCCGTTCAAAACGGAATGTCCAGTTTGGGCGATATCGTTTGAAATCAAAGGGACAATCATCCAGTGCAGACCGAAGATGACCAAGACTTGATATAATCCACCAATTAGTAACCCAGCGATTGCTTGATTCAAAGTCACAATCCAATTAATAAAGGCAGCCAATCCTGATGAAATCAATGTAATGACCGGTCCAACGACAACTAAAACGACAGTTGAAACGATAAATAGTGTAAACAAAGGTTGGAAAATTGAACGTAGACTTAATGGCAAAACTTTTTTAAACCAGTTACCAACTGGACGTGCCAACCACGCTGCAAAGATAATTGGAAAAATTGAATACGTATATGATGGAATATGAATCGGTAATCCGAAGAAATTAGCATTCATTGTTACACCAAGAAAATTAGCAAAATGCTTTGAGGTTTTGGCACCTAACTCAACCATCGTTGGATGAACAAGTACACCTGCAATGGCTGCAACAATAATTGGATCCGATTTCAATTGTTTTGCAGCAGTATAACCAACGAGAATTGGCAAGAAATAAAAGGTTGAGTCACCCATCGTATTAATTATTTGATAAGTGGTTGAAGATTCATTGATCCACCCTAAATTAAAGGTAAATAATGTTAAGAACCCTTTTAAAATACCAGATGCTGCTAATAACCCAATAATTGGCATCATTGATCCTGTAATTGTTCCAATTAATAATTGGAATCCATACTTAATCGTACCAAAAAAACCACTTGGCTTATTTTTTTGTTGACCACCAGTTGCTTCAACTGCTGCATCTGTTGCTTCTTGATCAACGACATCATCGCCTAATTGTTCAATAACCTTATCATAAACATCTTCCACTGCTTGACCGATAACGACCTGATATTGGCCTAATTGCGAATTGTAAACTGCTCCTGCAACACCATCCAAATCTTGAATGGCATCTGTATCTGCTTGCTTTTCATCATTTAAATAAAAACGTAAACGTGTAATACAGTGAATCACTTTATCAATATTCTGCTTACCACCAACGTCTTTAATAATATCTTTTGCTAATTCATCATAATTCTGCTTTGCCATTGTTATGCCCCCTGTTAATGTATGGCAGTTGCTTGGCCAACTTTTTGACCAGCAGAAACATCATCGACTTCTTCAAAAGACAATTCTTCAAGTTTGTCCTTTGAATTGGTAATTAATACCATTGTTGTTTTTGGCAAATTGGCATCCTCAACTTGTTGCCAATCCACCACAGCTAGTGGCTCACCACCAGCAACAATATCACCAACTTTCACATTAGCTGTAAATGGTGCCCCATTTAGAGATACAGTATCGATTCCTAAATGTACAAGAATCTCAAGCCCATCTGCGCGTTCCAAGCCAACTGCATGACCTTGTTGAATCGTTACTTTACCAGCAACTGGTGAGACAATATCATGCCCTGTTGGTTCTACCGCAAAACCATCACCCATCATCTTACCAGCAAATACAGGATCAGAAACCGCTTCTAAAGCAATGACTTTACCAGTAACTGGTGCATATAAATTATTATCACTCGCTACCGTTTTCTTCTTTCCAAACCCAAACATAAATAAACTCCTTCTATCTGTGACGTCTTGCAAATTCAACACTTGTAAATCGATCAGCACGATGACGTGATTCCGTGTATGACAGAATACGATTATCTGCTAATCTCGTTTCACTTCGTATAACGACCATTACCATATGTTCATTGACTTGTAGTAATTGACGATCAGAAATCGTACTATTTTCAACAGTCATTCGTTTCACTGCATAATCAATTTGTAGACCGAGTTGGTTTTCAAAATAATTGAATAATGAATCTTCAGCCTCTTCACGAGGGACTTGGGCAACGACATCCTGATTAATATAATCATAATCTAATACCATTTCTTCACCATCAACCCAACGCCGGCGAACTACCAATGTCGTTTGCATAGACGTCCCTTCACCCATCGTTAAGTTTTCTGGAACAGCAACATCCCTTTCGATAGTAATGACATCATTTCTAGCATCCAAATGTGCTTGTGCAACCATTTCACGATAACTTTCAAGTGTTGAAACAGGAAAAACAAAATGTTTACGATTCAAAACAACTGAACCACGACCAGGTAATCGTTGCACATAACCATCATTGGCTAATGCTTTGACTGCCTTTCTAACTGTTTCGCGCGAAACTTGATAACGTATTACCAATTGACCATCGCTAGGTAAATAATCCCCTGGTAAATATGTTTTATTTTGCAATGCCTTTAAAAGGTCATAATAAATTTTTTGATACTTCTCCATTTATTTATTCCTGCCTTTCAACAGTTTTAGTTTATAAGAGTATGAAACCGTTTTCAAGCCTTATCCATCAAGGTTTTACCAACCAGACTAGTCAGGTATAGTCAAACCATAATTAACAGGGGTTTTCTAGACTAGTCAGGTTTTTAAACAATTGTTATTATTTTGATACTTTACCTGTTAAAAATAGTACTGACTTCTCTTAAGTTATCATATTGATAACAAATAATTTGACTTATTTTTATATAAAAAAACAAATACCGTTTTGAAACAGTCAAATGTTTACTGTTCAAAACGGTATTTGTTTTATCTATACTGTTGTTCCATGATAAAGCGAAACTGGTAAAATAAAGTCATTTTCGTCGTATCGATCAACATCAGTTGACATGCGATTTAGCAAACGTTCAACAAGCATCATGACAATATCATCTAATGGTTGCACAATCGTTGTTAATTGTGGAAAGTAAGTTTGCATAAATGTGGTCCCATCATATCCAATAACTTTTAATTTATCAGGTACCTTAATTTGTAATGCCACTGCTGATTGTAAAACAAGCACAGCTGTTAAATCATCACTACAGACAATACCATCTGCTTGATCAGCTTCTAAAAAGCGTTGAATAGATACTTGTTTAATTTTAGCTGTCTCATCAAAGAAAATGGGCATCACGTGACTCTCTAAATTCAATCTTGCCATCTGTTGACGATAACCTTGTAAGCGTCTATCAGTTGGATTTCCTTTTTGGTTTGGATTACCCATAAAATAAATATGACGAGCACCAGCCTCATATAATGTCTGTGTTGCTAAAATACCACCTTGTAAATTATCACTACTAATCGTTGGCATACTTGATGCATACCGCCGATCAAACGCCACAATTGGTAAATGAATATTTTGATACTCTTCAATACCAAGATTGTGCGCACCAGTAATAATACCATCGACTTGATTGGCTATTAGCATTTTAATATAGTCACGTTCTTTTTCGACATCGTCTGCAGCATTACACAAAATAACTTTATAACCTTTTAAAAACAATCGTTTTTCTAATTTTTCAATCAATTCCGCAAAAAAAGGATTTGTGATACCCGGAAAGATCAAACCAATGATTTTTGTTTTTTTACCCTTTAAAGATCTTGCTAATGAATTAGGCTGGTAATGCAATTTTTCCATTGCATCATAAACCCTTTGCTTTGTTCGCGCGCTTAAATAACCATGGTTATTAATAACACGCGAAACAGTTGTTGGTGATACACCAGCTTCTTTAGCAACATCTGATAACTTTGGTTTCACAATGACACATCCTTATTTCTAATTGACTAACATAATGCAGACGATTACATATGGCGTAATGATGAATAACTACCTGAATATTCTATCGTATTTTGTCCTGCAAACGCAATCATTGTCTGTTTTTGTGGTGCAAAAAAACGTAATGTCATCACTTTTTCACCGCCATTAACAAAAATTTCGCAAACCGAATGATCAACAAAGATATCCAAAGTTAGTGGTTGATGAGTTTTAAGTGCTATTTGCCGCGTTTCACCGTAGGCTGTTGCAAATTTTTCACCGACGTTTGAACGATCAACTGTTAAATAGCCTTCATCATTTGTATCAAATTTCAGTTGAAGACTATGATCTATCGTGCCGTCACTGACTAACAATAAATTACCAGTTTGATCAGCTGCAAAATTTATCTCTAACTCATATTGTTGCCCTGCATCAATCACTAATTGCCGCTGATTTTTTGGTAATGCGTGTTCTGCAACAACTAATGTTGACATTGCTGGTACTGGTAATTGATAAAGTTGATGATCAATAATTCTTAGTTGCTTTACTAGGCTAAGACAATGAGCCCAATTTTCTTTATCAGTGGGATAGTCAATTTCAGGCAACCCAATCCAACTAATTAAATAAGCATGACCATCTGGTGCATTGAAAGCCTGACTAGCATAGACATCAAAGCCATCATCTAGTTGTGTGAGCGTTTGTTGTTCAGCTTGCCATTTACCTGTTCTGAAGTCTAAATCCCTGCCGATTGTATACACATTTGGGTAGATATTATTTACTAACAGGTCATCTTGTGATATACCTTGTGGGCAAAAAATCAATACTGCTTTACCATCAACATAAACAAGATTCGGACACTCAATCATATATCCCAAATCACCAAGATTATGTTGTACATAGCCCATATCTTGCCAATCTTTTAAATTATTAGATTGATATATTGAGAATTCACCACGAAGACTCTGTTTATCTTGTGCGCCAATTAACGCATAATAAGTGTCATTAATTTTTAATAATTGGGGATCCCTAAAATGATCTGTCACATGATCAGGCGATATAATCAATGGATCTTTTACTTTCGTCACGACATTATGTTCGTCCATCCAAGCACCTATTTGAAAACTATTTCTATGCCAATCACCATCACGAACATTTCCCGTATACATCAAGAACAACTGATTATCAATGACTCGTGCTGAACCTGAGTAAGCACCATGAGAATCATACTCACCCCCAGGTTGTAAAGCAACACCTAAATTATGCCAGTGGACAAGATCATCTGAAATACAATGTACCCACGATTTTAAGCCATGTACGGCACCAAAAGGAAAAGCCTGATAGAAAACATGCCATTGTCCATTATAATAAGAAAAGCCATTTGGATCATTCAATAAGCCTGACGTTGGACTAATATGAAAACTAGGTTTATAAATTGATGTTGCAGCCTGTTTTTCTAAATTTTGTTTGACTACCTCTGAATAGGCACTGTAGGGCTGATATCTTTTTTCTCTTGTCCATGTCATATAAATATTCTCCTATTTTATTGGAAGCGCTTTCTATTTTGTTGATCGTCATATTTAAGATAAATTAAATGACGAATAATGTCAAACGTTTGACACGTTAATCACCTTTGAATAGTTAGATTAACAAAAATATAAAACATTTTTATGTCAAACGTTTGACATATTATAAAAATGCGTTATCCTAATAAGTGTAAAGAAAAAAGAAAACGCTTTCAGTTATAAGGAGTGGACACATGGATCATAAAAAAGTTGCTAGTGAAATTGTCGATGCTATCGGCAAAGACAATTTCGCTGCTGCTGCACATTGTGCAACGCGGTTACGCTTAGTCCTTAAGGATGAAAATAAAATTAATCAAGAGGCTTTAGACAAAAACGACGATGTCAAAGGAACATTCAAAACCAATGGCCAATATCAAATTATTATTGGTCCCGGGGATGTTAACAACGTTTATGATGAACTGATAAACATTGCCAACGTTGCACCTGTTTCTACTGATGAGCTCAAAAACGTCGCTCAAGAAGACAAAAAATTTAATCCCATAATGGCTTTTATTAAGTTGTTATCTGACATTTTTGTACCGATCATCCCTGCTTTGGTTGCGGGTGGTCTATTAATGGCTTTAAACAATTTTCTAACTTCTGCTGGCTTGTTTGGACCAAAGGCTTTAGTTGAAAGTTTCCCTGTCATTAAGGGATTTTCAGCAATGATACAATTGATGTCAGCTGCGCCATTTATTTTTATGCCAATCTTAGTTGGTATTTCAGCTGCTAAACGTTTTGGTGCTAACCAATATTTGGGTGCCGCATTGGCTATGATTATGGTGTCACCTGATTTAGTTGCCAATCATACTTGGAATATTTTTGGTTTAGCTGTTTCACAAAACAACTATTATTATCAAGTTATTCCGGTACTTGCAGCGGTCTATATTTTGTCATTAATTGAAAAATTCTTACACAAAAAATTACCATCTGCTATTGATTTCACATTTACACCATTAATTTCATTAATGGTAACGGGCTTTCTAACATTTGTTATTGTTGGACCAATTATGCGTTTGTTGTCAAACGGTATTACTGACGGTATTGTCTTTGTTTATCAAACACTTGGTTTCGTTGGTACAGGTATTTTTGGGCTACTATACTCACCAATTGTGCTAACAGGTCTCCATCAAAGTTTCCCTGCCATTGAGACACAATTAATTACAGCATTTACCCAAAACCATACTGGCTATGGTGATTTTATTTTTGTGGTTGCTTCAATGGCCAACGTTGCTCAAGGAGCTGCAACATTTGGTATCTTCGCTTTAACTAAGAATAAAAAGATGAAGGGACTATCATCTTCAGCAACTGTCTCTGCTTTGTTAGGAATTACAGAACCAGCTTTATTTGGGGTTAACTTAAAGTATAAATTCCCATTCTTCTGTGCACTAATCGGCTCTGGTGTCGCTGCAGCTTTTGCAGGTTTCATGCACGTTGTTGCGGTTTCACTTGGTTCAGCTGGTTTTCTTGGCTTCCTATCAATCAACGCAAAGTCAATTCCAGCTTATCTACTATGTGAAGTTATTTCATTTGTTGTTGCATTTACGCTAACTTATCTATATGGTAAGAAAAATGATGCAAAGTTTGCAGTCGTTGATGGTGGTAGTAAAAACACATCAACAGTTTCAGAACCAACATCTGAGACATCTGTTAACGCTGACTTAGCTGATGAAATCATCAAAGCGCCAGTTTCTGGTGATGTGGTTCATTTGAGCGATGTCAATGATCAAGTCTTTTCATCAAAACTAATGGGTGATGGCGCAGCAATAACGCCCACTGATACTGACGTTTATGCTCCTGTTTCTGGTACGATTACTGTTGCTTATGAAACAAAACATGCTTATGGTATTAAGTCTGATGATGGCGCTGAAGTGCTTATTCATTTAGGTATTGATACTGTTAATTTAAAGGGGCAATATTTTGATTCACAAGTTTCTCAAGGACAACATGTTCATGAAGGTGACTTATTAGGTCGTTTTGATATTGAGAAAATCAAGGAGGCTGGTTATGACACCACTGTGATTATGGCGATAACAAATACAGCAGACTTTGCTACGGTTGAACCTATTGAAATAAAAACAGTCCAACATGGTGATTCCTTAGTTGCCGTTACGGCTTAAAAAAACGAGAATGTCATTCGAAAAAATGACATTCTCGTTTTTTTATCTAATTACTCATGCCACAAATATTTGGCATCACCAACCGGATCTTGTGATGTTAAAATTTTGGGTCCATCATTTGTAATCGCAAGTGTATGTTCATACTGTGCCGACAAACTATTGTCTGCTGAGACATAGTACTCCCAACCCGTATCAGGTACAATTTCAGTCTTGATTTCCCAGGAACCACCAGCATTGACCATTGGTTCGATGGTTATAACCATACCTGCTTTTAGCCGTAACCCTTTGTGTGGCACGCCATAATGAAAAACATCTGGCTTTTCATGCATAGTCGGACCAATACCATGACCAATCAAATCGCGCACGTCTCCCATATGATTCTTGTTTTCGACATAGTCTTGAATAGCAAAACCAATATCCCCCAAACGGTTACCAACTTGTGCTTGGTCAATTCCTAAGTATAATGCCGTATGTGTAACATCCATCAAATGATCAATTTCTGGGGTACTTTCGCCAACAACGTATGTCCAAGCTGAATCACTCTCATAGCCATGCCAATTAACACAAAAATCAACTGTCACAATATCATGATTTTTTAATTTCAATCCCTTTCGTGGCGTCGCATGTGCAACTTCGTCATTAATACTAATACATGTTGCATATTTATAGCCTTCAAATCCCTTTTCCGAAGGCGTAGCATCATGATCTAGGATATATTGATTAACGATTTCTTCAATTTCCCATGTATCCATACCAACATATATTTGATTTTTCAATGCAAGATGAGCACCTGCTAAAATTTTACCAGAATGAGCCATTCCCGAAATTTCTCTGTCTGATTTTAATGTAATCAACTTTTTTCTCCTCTATGATTTATTTTATAATGTCTGTTAATGTACTAGCTTGCCCATAAATAATTTTAACCATTTCCTGACTAAACAATGGTCGTTTTATTGGTCGATATTTCTTAAAAAACTGCATACGACATTTTTTAATGGCAAATTGTAATAATATACCAGGTACCCAATTCATGAAACGATGTCGATCATAAATCATGCCTGGATAAACGGCTACAAATTGATTATCTAACTTTTTCTGACCGTATTCAATAACCGTATGTTTGGCAAGCAAATAGTCATTTAGAAAAAAAGGGGCATTATTTGCTGCAATGAAAATAAACTTGGCTGACGAGGTCTGTTTCCATAACTCATCAATCATCACTTTCGCAGGATTAATACTATTTTTTTCATAACTTGTCTGTTTTCGTTTACTAGGCAAAAAAATACCAACACAATCGACAATCACATCTGCTGTTTTAATGATTTGCTGCCATTCACCAGGACTTGTTAAATCAACAGCAACATAATTGACTTGTGCCACTAAATCATGTCGGTTGCTTGCACCTGACCGAGAAAAACTAATTAATTCGTTTTTATGATGAGTTTGTGTTAAAGCTGAAAAAATTCCTTGACCAACATAGCCTGTACCACCCATAATGATTATCTTCATTTGTCGCTCCATTCATATTGACAACAAAATTTACTAAGCTACTACATAGTGTAACATAATCAAAAAAGCAAGTGCGACAAAAGACGTCCTAAAGCCGATTGTAACGATAATTGGGTGATTGATTTTAGTTCGCAATATAACACACCTAATTGTTGTTACAGTAAGGCTTCAGTCTTTTGGGACACGTTTAAAGGCGCCAATCTACCAATCAAAATTGATAGATTAGCGCCTTTTTCAGCTGATTATACCGACTTATATCTCAGCCCCATTTTTCAATAAAGACTATTTCTTAACAGCATATTTATAATTAAATGGTGCACCCGTTGGATTAGCAATCACACCTTTAACATTAGGATTCAACAATGAAGCGGTTGACCTGTAATACAATGGTGCCACACCGGCTTGCTTTTCAAGTAATTGCTCTGCTTTCTTGAAATCTTGATATTGCGCTTTCTTGTTATTAGCGTTTTTATTCTCAGCATCGTTCAGCAAGGCATCATATTTATCATTCTTCCACTTACCATAATTATAAGAAGCGTCTGACTTATACAAGTCTAAGAATGAAGAAGCATCTGGATAATCGGCTAACCAACCAAAGTTAAGCATTTGGAAATTGCCATCAGTACTCAACTTCAAACGTTGCTTCTTTGGTACAGTTTTAATCGAGACATTCATACCTTTTAGATTTTGCTCAAGCTGCTCTTGTAAGAATTGAGCAACACGTTTTGAAGTATCGTCATCGTCTGTCAACAATTGTACAGATAACTTTGACTTACCTTCTTCTTTCATACCTGCTTTAAACAACTTGGCTGCTTTCTTTTTATCAAACTTAATTGCACCAGAAACTTCAGCGTCGGTAGCAAAATCCTTATTATTATTAGGATTCTTTACAAGACCCTTAGGTGTATAAGTTGTTGCTGGAATAGCTGAACCTGTCACAATTTTATCCGATAATGTTTGACGATTAATCGCATAAGAAATGGCTTGTCGAATCTTTGCATTCTTAAATGCAGGTACTTTTTCCTGATTAAACTGAAGTGCTTGCGTTGCTCCAGTTTTAATTTCTTTGTATCCCTTTTTATTCTTTGAGGCCTTCACTTGGTCTGGTGATAATGGTGTAAAGTCTAGTTTTTTGCCTTGATACAAATTATAACCAGTATTTTGATCTTTGATTGTTTGAACATTAATCTTTTTCGTCTTAACCTTGGCTGCATCATAGTACTTATCATTCTTTACGTATGAATATTTATTGTTTGAACCAGTCCAACCCTTAAATTTATAAGGACCCGCAGAAAGATAAGTTGCAGCTGATGTTCCATACTTATCACCTTGTGCCTCCACAAACTTTTCATTTTGTGGGAAAAATACTGGCATCGTTAATTCTTGTACAAAATATGATGCTGGTGATTCCAATGTCACCTTCAATGTATGGTCATCAACTGCTTGAATGCCAAGTTCAGAAGGTTGCTTGTCTCCAGCTTCAATAGCTTTTGCATTTTTCACGCTCTCTAACAAATAAGCGTATTCTGATGCTGTTTTTGGATCAATAGAACGTTGCCACCCATAAACAAAATCCTTTGCTGTTAAGGCTTCACCATTTTCCCATTTCAAACCTGAACGAAGGTGAAAAGTATACGTTAGTCCGTCATCTGACTTTTCATAACTTTTAGCTGCTTCGTTTTCTAATTTATTACCTTTACCAAACTGTACCAATGGTAACCCAGTAGCCCCTAATGCATCGGCTGAAACGGTATCAGTTGACTTAGCCGGATCCATTGTGGATAATGCTGCTACTTCTGACCAATTAATCGTTTTCCCTGTTGATGCAGCTGAGACCGCAACGTTTGGTAATGCAATACTCCCAATCATGGTTACAGATGCGGCTAATGCAGCCGCTTTTCCAATTTTTTTCATTCCAAGTACCCCTTTAAACACCTTTTTCTTAATAGTGCTATTATAATACCATGCAAATTCTCATTTGTCTAATTGTTTTTTAATTTATTAAAAGAAACAAAAAGGCGTTCGAATATGACATTCGAACGCCTTTTACCTGATCAGTATCGCAAGAATCATTTGTTAAAACATGCTCAACTAAACTTTTTTATAAAATCTATGACAACCTCATTAAACTCTTCTGGAAACTCCAAATGTGGGATATGACCTGAACCATCAAAAATATGGATATCTGAACCAGCAACCTTTTGCAAAGCAAGTGCTTGTTGTGCATGTGCTACTGGATACATTGGTGATGCACCGCCCGCCAAAAATAGATGTGGTATACTTTCATAACGAATAACATCACGCCAATCTTGTACAATACCATCAATCATCAATGGCCGATTCTTTCTAAAATTAAATGGCACATAACCATCTGAAACTTGACGTTTCAACTCTTTTGGAATTGTCTGTTGAATCAATTTAGTTGTTGGAAAACTATCTGCAACCTGATCAATTCGAGCGAAGGACGACTCTCTGACACCATACTGCCAACCATCTTCATTCAACATTTTAGGAGTTTGATCCTCAGTTATAATCACATTTACCCGTTTATCTCCAAATAATGATATATACTGACTAGCTACCATTGCTCCCATTGAATGCCCAATAAGACTAAACCGATCAATTTGCAAATAATCTAATAAATTTGCCAAATCCATTGCTAAACGTGAAATGCGTAAGCTTTTGTCCGTTTGTTCACTCTGACCATGATTACGATACTCAAAACGAAGAACACGAAATCCAGCAGCTTTAAAAGCTTCTACCTGTGCGACCCATGTTGTTATCATACTTGTATAGCCACCGAGTAACACCACGACTGGTTGACTGCTATTACCATCAAGTTGATAATGCAATCGAACACCGTCATTTGATTTGAAAAAAGACACTGCCTACTCACCTCAATCCAATTATTTTTATCTATTATACATGAATTCCTAGACCATCGGCAACCTCAGCAGCGTCCATAATCGCCTCACCCAGTGTTGGGTGTGGATGAATGGTCAATGAAATATCTTCTGATGTCAAACCATTCTCAATCGCTAATGACAATTCAGAAATCAAATCAGAAGCAGATGGACCAACAATTTGTGCACCAATCATTGCACGACTATCCTTATCTGTAATCAAGCGTATAAATCCAACACCAGCATCCATTGCCAAGGCACGTCCATTACCAGCAAACGGGAACTTGCTAATTTTAGCATTCAATCCTTTTTCTTTAACGGAATCTGGCGTTTCACCAGTTGTTGCTAATTCATACTGTGTATAAGCAACTGCTGGCAATGAATAGTGTAGATCATGCGCATTGCTTGCCCCACTAATAGCAGCAGCAGCAACTTTACCTTCAAAGCTTGCCTTGTGTGCCAAAGCTGGTCCAGCAACAATATCGCCGATTGCATAAATATGTGATACGCTGGTCTTCATTTGGTTATCGACTTCAATTAAGCCATGGTCACCAACTTTAACATCGGTATTATTTAAGCCCAAAGTATCCGTATTTGCACGACGACCAACAGATACTAATAGATAATCACCCGTTACTGTTTGTTCCTTGCCATCAACTTCATAAGTTAGTGTTACATCCTTATCAGCCTGTGTTGCGCCCTTGGCCATAGCTGAAGTAATGATTTCACCACCATGCTTCTTAAAGTCATTCAAAACAGGTTTTGTCATTTCTTTATCAAACCCATTTAATGTATGATCTAACCCTTCAACGATCGTTACTTTAGCACCTAAGTTAGAATATGCACCACCAAGTTCAGAACCAATAACACCACCACCAACAATGATTAGGTGGTTTGGTACTTCTGGTAAGCTTAACACACCAGTTGAATCAACAATACGACCACCAAACTTTAAGCTTGGAATCTCTACTGGACGTGAGCCGGCCGCAATAATAGCGTTCTCAAAGCGCAATAATTGATGACCGTCTTCTTGCACAACATTCAATGTTTCATTATCATTGAATGTTGCCTCACCATTGATAATTTGCACATGATGCTTCTTCAACAACATTGCAACACCACCAGTTAATTGCTCAACTACTTTATGTTGCTTCCAATCCTGTGCCTTCGACCAATCTAACTTACCTGTCATCGATAATCCAAATGGGTTTTCTTCTTGACTATCACGATAATGATGACCCACATTGATCAATGCTTTTGATGGGATACATCCAATGTTTAAACAAACTCCACCAATATTGTCACGCTCAATTAAAGTAACATCTTGACCTAATTCAGCAGCACGAATCGCTGCAACATACCCTCCAGGTCCTGAACCAATGATAACTGTACCAACATCAGTTGCTTCTGCTCCAACAACCATTTTTTATACCTCCATCAACATATAGCTAGGATCTGCCAACAATTGCTTCAAGTAATTCATTGACTGTTGTCCCAACATGCCATCGATCAAACGGTGGTCGTAACTTAGTGATAGTTTCATGTTTTGTCCAACAGCTAACTCACCATTATCATCAACAATTGGTTCCTTCAAAATTGAACCCAAACCTAAGATAGCTGATTCCTTATTATTAATAATTGGTGTGAACCATGTACCACGAGCTGAACCCAAGTTAGAAATTGTAATTGTTGCACCTTGCATTTGAGCAGGCTTAATTGTACCTTCACGGACAGCACTAGCCAAATCAGCAATTTCAGTAGCAATTGTCATAATTGACTTACTTTCAGCATGAGCAATAACTGGTACATATAATCCTGAAGGCGCATTAACTGCAACACCAACGTTAACTGTATCATGGTAAATGATTTCGTTAGTATCCATATCAATTGATGCATTAAGTTCAGGGAACTTCTTACCCATAGCAGCTAATGCTTTAACTGCGTATGCCAAGTAAGTCAACTTGATACCTTGCTCTTTAGCGGGTTCCTTAAATTGTGCACGGTGAGCAACTAACTTAGAAACTTCAACACTATCAAAGTTTGTAACAGTTGGAATCGTTGTATTCTGTACGGACATTGCCTTAGCAATTGCCTTACGAACACCAGACATTGGTTGACGTCCTGACTTAGTATCAGCAACTTCAATCTTCTTTTCTGGTGCCGGTGCACTTGTCTCAGGTGCTGCTGGTGCTGCTGGTGCTGCTGGTTCAGGTACTGCTGGTGCAACCGGCGCACCGCTAAACCCAGTAACATCAGCCATTGTAATATGACCGTGACGTCCTGATGCAGGAACCTGTGACAAATCAATATTATTTTCAAATGCATAGTGACGCACTGATGGCATTGCTAAAATTTGACCATTTGTCGCAACAACATTACCTGCTGGCGCCTCAGGCGCCGCTGGTGCTGCCGATTCTTCAACGGCCTTCTCTTCTTCCTTTGGTGCCGGTGCAGCCTCACCAGCTGCAGAACCAGTACCATCACCATCAAATTCAATCAATGGATCACCAACAGCTACTGTCGTGTCAGGTTCAACAAACAGCTTTGTGACAGTTCCAGCGTATGGTGATAGAATTTCTTGCACTAACTTATCATTTTGTACTTCGGCAACAGAATCATCAACCTTAACCGTATCACCAACTTTAACTAACCAATTTGTGATATCACCTTCGGCCATTCCTTCACCGATATCCGGCATCTTAAAAATCTCAGTCATAGTTTACAACCTCCTTGGCCTTAGCAACAACGTCATCAGCCTTCATCATCCAGTCATTTTCTGCTTGAGCGAATGGGTAAACTGTATCTGGTGCAGCCACACGACCAATTGGTGCTTTCAAACTCAAGATAAAGCGCTCTGAAATTTCAGCCATCACTGTAGCTGCAACTCCAGCCATACGCTGTGCTTCTTGTACAACAACAACACGACCAGTCTTTTTAACAGACTCACCAATTGTTTCTATATCAATTGGTGAAACTGTACGAAGATCAACAACTTCAGCTTCAATACCTTCTTTAGCTAATTCTTCAGCGGCCTTTAGTGAAACAGGTACAGCACCACCATATGAAACGATGGTAACATCAGAACCTTCACGAGCAATTGCTGCCTTATCCAATGGTGTTGTGTAGTAACCGTCAGCAACTTCACCCTTCATTGAACGATATAGATGCAAGTTCTCCAAGAAGACAACTGGATCATCAGATTCAATTGAACTCAATAGTAATCCCTTTGCATCAGCAGGGTTAGCAGGCATAACAACCCGAAGTCCTGGTACTTGCGCAACAATTCCTTCTAGGTTGTCAGCGTGCATCTCAGGCGTCTTTGTTCCACCACCATATGGTGAACGAACAACGATTGGCATATTACGTGTACCATTGAAACGGAAACGTGTACGTGACATTTGACCAGCAATAGAGTCCATTACTTCAAACAAGAAACCAAAGAATTGGATTTCCATAAT
This sequence comes from Weissella sp. ESL1156, assembly GCF_058505625.1. NCBI lineage: Bacteria > Bacillati > Bacillota > Bacilli > Lactobacillales > Lactobacillaceae > Weissella > Weissella sp. ESL1156. The sequence continues at coordinate 594,284 of NZ_CP196372.1, forward strand.
TGGACGATAGCCAGTTGTTGCAAGCCCAATTGCTAACCCACCAATACCTGACTCTGCTAGAGGTGTATTGAAGACACGTTCGTCACTATACTTTGCTTGCAAACCATCAGTTGCACGGAACACACCACCATTTTCACCAACATCTTCACCAAAAATTAGGGTGTTCTCGTCTTTATCCAAAGCTAAATCTAAAGCATCCTGAATTGCTGCAATATATGTTTTCTTAGCCATAATTACTTACCCTCGCTCTCAAAGTGCTCAATCTGTTCCTTCATCACCTGTCCTGGAACTTCCAAAGTGTTCTTTAAGAAGTCAGAAATCTTTTGCTTTTCAATGTTATCAGCAATCTTAATTTGCTCATCAATATAACTATCTACTTCAGCGATGTAATCTTCCTCTTGCTTCTCATCCCAGACACCTTTTTCAGTCATAAACTTACGCATACGAATCAATGGCTCTTTCTTCCACCATTCTGCGATGTCTTCCTTTGTACGGTAACGTAATGGATCATCACCGGCTGTTGAGTGTGGTTCCAAACGATTAGTCAATGTCTCAACCAAAACAGGACCATTACCAGCGACTGTCCAAGCACGAGCTTCTTTGGCTGCCAAATACATTGCCAAGGGATCCATACCATCAACAACTAAACTAGGAATACCAGATGCCCAACCTTTAGCTGCCAAATGAGGTGCAGCTGTTTGTAATGCACGTGGTGTTGAAATGGCATAACCATTATTTTGCACAAAGAAAACAGCATTTGCTTTGTATGCTGAAGCAAAGTTAACACCCTCGTAAAAGTCTCCTTGTGAAGTTCCACCATCACCTGTATAAGCATATGCAACAGCATCTTGCTTGCGCTTCTTCAAGCCCAAAGCAACACCAGCTGCCTCAACATATTGAGCACCAATAATAATTTGTGGCATCCATGAGTTAACAGGCTCACCATCTTCTGTGGTAAACTCATTTCCTTTTGCATGACCACGTGACCAAAGGATAGCCTTCCAGACAGGCCAGCCCTTATCAACAATTTCAGGAATATCACGATATCCTGGGAATAGCCAATCTTCCTTACCAAAAGCATATGCTGAAGCCATTTGTGAAGCTTCTTGTCCTGCAGTTGGTGCAAAGAAGCCAAATCGTCCTTGCTTAGCCAACTTTGTTGAACGAATGTCTAGTTGACGACTAAACAACATCTTTTTCATAATTGCGACTAAATCTTCATCTGTTAATTCTGAACGCTTGTAAGCTGCTTTGTCCAATAATTTTCCGTCGTTATCCAATAACTTTAGTGTTGGAAAAAAATCATCTTGCGCTTGCAGTTGTCCATCAAAATCTAAAACCTTCTTGTTTGCATCTGCGATACTTGCCATTGCATGTAGCCCCTTTCTACTTATCACTGTCTCCGGTAAACAATACCGCTAACTCGTTATTAGTAATACCACCGAAATACTGTCCATCTGTATTAGCATTCAAAACTTCAAGAATGGCTTCTGGTGAAAAAACTTGACCAATAAACTTATCTTTAATCTCACGCCAATCGCGAACACCAAGAAAATCCCCCGTAAAATCAATATCTTGAATTTTACCTTCCTTAACATTCGCTTTGACATCAATACTACCGCCACGATATTTCGCATGATTAATAAAATCAAACTCAGGACTCTTCCCATAATTCCATTCCCAAGTTGAGAATCGCTCATCTCGCCAACGTTTAATATCTGCAATCTGTTCATTAGTCAGAACTAACTCGCCGTCTTTACCTTCATTAGATAGATAATAACGCAAAGCCTCCATAAAGCCTGCCAAAGTTTGTCCTTCTGGTGCATAGTTCTTAATATTACCAACACGTGCGCGAACCGACTTTGCTGCTTTTGAAATAAATTTCTCATCAGCAACGTTTAATGATCGCACCATTGCATCAACATCTGTGTCCCACATTAGCGTACCATGGTGCATTAAGTAACCACCAACGTAACGCTGTGCATTACCAGATACCTTCTTGCCATCTACTTCTAAGTCATTTCGACCTGTAATTTTGGCATCGATACCAATTGAATGTAATGCATCATACATTGGTTCAACGAACTGCTTAAAGTTGACCTGACTACTATTTTCAACTGGTACGAAAAAAGTAAAACAAATGTTGCCTAAGTCGTGATAGACCGCGCCACCACCAGACATTCGGCGAACAACTTGTACACCTTCCTTATCAACATATTCCTGATTGACTTCCCCAAAAGTATTTTGGTTTTGACCAACAATGACAGCTTTTTTATTCTGCCATAATGTGAAAACTGGTTCCTTTGGTTTGAGGTTGTATAACAACCAACTATCCATCGCAATATTTTGATAGGCATCGGTGCCTAAATAATTAATATACCTCACGACATATGTTCCCCCTCCAAGAAAGCGCTTACAACTTTCTACACATTTATTATAGCATATTTTTCATTCGTACAAAAATACATTTTATACAGGTATAATTGGCTTAATACCGTATTTATAACATATTATTTTATAAAAAAATATTTATTTTAATATTGTTTTATATTAAAAAAAGTCGCCGAGAACACATACAAATGTGTTCTAATAGCGACAATTTTTTTAGCATTTTTTATTTAATGTGTACCATATATGCAACTATCTATATCTAATGATGTCGTAAATAGTTCAATGCATCTTGAAATGTTTTAACTGGTACGATTTTCATACCTGGCGCATACTTTTTGGCTGTTTTTACAGCTTGTTGATAGTTGGTTAAACCATCAGTCTCATATTTCAAATTTTGCTTTGTTGGTTTCAAATATGGTGCAAAGAAAATTTTAGCCCCTGATTCATGCGCAACAATGACTTTTTTATCAATGCCTCCTATTTCACCAACTTGACCATCCTTATCAATAGTGCCAGTACCTGCAATTTTACGACCATTCGCCAAGTTTTCTGATGATAAACCGTCATACATTTCCAATGCAAACATTAAACCACCAGATGGCCCACTAATTTCACCCATATTGGCACTAATTTTACGTGGTGATGTGACATCCACTGAATCAGTTAAAGCAATACCAATACCTGGTAACTTCTTTGTACCAGCTAAAGCAACAGATTTACCAGTTGCCGTTTTTAACTTATTGTGCTGTTTATAGGTAATTTTTAAAGTTGTACCAACTTTGTGTGATCTAATATACGTTTGAAAACCTTTTGCAGAATTAAATTTCTTATTATCCACTGTTGTAACTGTATCACCAACTCGCAATTTTTTCTTGAAATTAGAATTATCTTGAACTGACATCACATAGATACCATTAAAGGTTCTTTTATAAGGAACTTTAGCAGCTTTGTATGCCACAGCCTTAGCCTCGTTAACAGCTGATTTCATATAAATTTTATTAATTGCTGCACTATCTGACGCACTAGAACCACCATTAGCTTCACGACTAGTCATTACTGTTGCTGTTGGATTTAAAGCAGCAATAATTGCCCCCAATCCATTAACTTGTGATAAATAAACAGCAGTAATCATGTATTTACCATCTATTTGTGGTTTTTTACCATCTATTTTAATATATGACTTTAAATCATCAGCTTCACCGGGCGTTTCAGCATAAAGTGGTAATGGACATATCAATCCTAGTAAAACTAGGACAATCATGATTAAGCCAACTATTTTTAACCTTTTATGTTTTTTGTTTTTATTGACTGATTGCTTTGACATACTAATACCCTAATTTCTTCATTAATGCTATTTCAATATCATGAGGTACATAATTGGCAATATCTGTGCCCGTACTGGCCACTTCCTTTAATAAGGAACTCGACAAAAATTGGTGTTCTGGTTTGGCTAGTAAGAAAACTGTTTCAACCTGTCGGAGTGAATCATTCATTTGTGCGATATCACGCTCATATAAATAATCCTTTTCGTTACGTAAACCACGTATTAAGACATCTGCATGAATCGTTTTCATAAAATCAACAGTTAAGCCTGTCATTGCAATAATTGTAACGTTCGATAAATCAGACACTGTCTTTTTAATCAGTGCCATTTTTTCATCAGAGGAAAATAAATATTGTTTACTGATATTTGTCCCAACCCCAACCACAACCTCATCAAATAACAATGAAGCTCGCTTAACAATATCAAGATGACCATTTGTAAATGGATCAAAACTTCCTGGAAATAATGCTTTTACCATATAGTATTTACCCTTCTATATAACGATATAATGTAATAACGGTAATGCCATAGCCTTTTTGTTTCAGTAATTCAAAACCTGGTAAAGTTTCTGGCAAATCAGCAAATTGATCTGTTTCTGCTACTATTAGCGCATCTGATGCAATTAAGTTCGTCGCAACTAATGCCTCCAAATCTTTAACAATTGTTTGTTTTGCATAAGGAGGATCAAAGTATAAAATATCAAACGCTGACGTGCCTTGTAAACGATGTATCGCTGTTTCAGCCGTACTTTTAATCACTTGAAATTGTTCCGGATGTTTCGTTATTGCAATATTTTCTTTGATTGTCTTAATCGCTGCATACTGTCGATCAACCAAAACTGCTTCGTTAATGCCACGAGAAACACCTTCAATGCTTAAACCACCCGATCCAGCATATAAGTCTAATGACCGACCACCATCAAAGTAAGGACCAATCATACTAAACAATGCTTCTTTGACTTTATCCGTTGTTGGACGTGTTGCATTACCTGGAACTGCCTTTAATGGTCGACCACCAAAATCACCACTGACTATTCTCATTATAATTCCTCTTCGTCTATTGGCTCATCCGAAAGTTCATTGGGATCAATCATTAATTCAAATGAGTCACCGTCACTACCTACCGTTGTATCGACTTCTGGCCAATGAGATAAACTAACTGATGAAACAAAACCTAATTTTTCAATTAATTTTGATTTTGTTGCCACTTCATTTTCATCCATATAAATAACAGCATACTTCATCTTCTCTGAAATATAATTAACAACTCCAAAACGACGTAGCTGACGAGCTTGGCGTACATTTTTTAAGTAAACAATCACACTACGTCGTGGTTTAATTTCAAATGCCATTTGTATTGTCCACCCTTTCTAATTCATTTTTATATTTTATTTGTCCAATAATATTTAAAGCAACGCCAAAAGTTATTCCCCATGAAAGTAACGACGAACCACCATATGAAATCATTGGAAATGTCACACCAGTAATTGGTAAAATACCCACAACACCGCCAAGATTAATTAATATCTGAACGACAACATATGTTGCTACACCATACAACACCAGCCTTTGTTGCATTCGTTGTGCACGAATACCCATGACTAATAATCGCCAAATAATCACGGCAAACACAATCAATACCACCCAAATTGTAATGGCACCCAATTCTTCACCAACAATGGCCATAATAAAATCAGTGTTTGGCTCAGGTAAATAACCTGTTTTCTGAATACTGTTCCCCAAGCCACGGCCAAACAAACCACCATTACTAATGGCATAATATGAATTAATTAATTGATGACCAGAGTCACCAGCTACCCAAGGATTAACATACGCTTCAAATCTGGAAAGCTGATATTGTAAAAAGGGTAACTTTTCAAGCAAAGGTAATGAAAAAGGAATTGCAATATAAAATACAAGTATCATCCCAATCAATGTTAGGAGACTTCGTAACTTAACACCTGACATCGTTAAAACAATTAAAAAAACAATCAACAAAATAATCAAGCCACCAAAGTCGGGCATCAAAAGAACCATAATCATTCCAGAAAAAGGAATCAACAAATCTTGAAATGAAATTTTTGGAAACCAATTATTGCTCTCAGGTTTCTTACGGGAAAATCGATGTGCAATGTACAAAATCATACTAATTTTAAAATATTCCACTGGCTGAATTCCAAAAGAACCAATATAAATCCAGCCTTTTGCCCCAGATGTGACTGGTCCAAAGCCTAAGGTGTAAGCCATGACGAGTAAAATAATGACATTCGTTGCTAATATAAATACTTTAATAAATCTTGATTGCCAATTAATCTTTAAAGTAAATATGACTAACATAATAACCAAGCTCATTAAACCAAAAAAAACCTGTTTAATTAAAAAACTACTAGCTGAACCAATCGCCATATTTGTACTAGAAGTATAAACCATCGCATCACCAAAAATCATAATTGCAATAATTGGTATAAGTAACCACAAGTCTAAATAATGAAATTTGTTTTTTATTCGACCCATTAATCCAAGGCGCTTTTTTCCTTCGCGAGGATGGGTTTTTATTGCTTCCATGTTAATGAGCTCCTTTTATAAATAGCTTTTTCCATTTTATCACATCTACACCCGAGCTATGCTTAATCATTCAGGCTTTTACTTTAATATGATTGATTTCAATACTAAAAAACAGTTGTCATCTATTATATAGGATAACAACTGTTCATTAACATTATTAATAATTAGCCTTGTTGTGACATTTTACGACGCTTTGCAGCCTTTTCACGTTCGTTTGTACCCAAAATTTGCTTACGGATACGGACATTTTCAGGCGTTACCTCTGCATATTCGTCGTCATCTAAGAACTCCAAAGATTCCTCAAGTGTCATGTCACGAGGTGTCTTGATTGAAGCAGTTTGATCCTTGTTTGATGAACGAACATTTGTTTGATTCTTTGCCTTTGTAACATTGACAGAAATGTCATTGTCACGGCTATTCATACCAACAACCATACCTTCGTAGATATCATCACCTGGATGAATAAACATTGTACCACGGTCTTCAACACCCATAATCGCATATGTCGTTGCTTGTCCTTGGTTGATCGATACTAACGTACCATTACGACGACCAGGATTCCAGTTCTTAACAACTGGTGCATATGTCTCAAACGTGTGGTTATAAATACCATATCCACGTGTCAATGACATAAATTCAGTTGAGTATCCAATCAAGCCACGTGAAGGTACCAAGAAATCCATACGAGTGGTTCCTGTACCAGTAGGCTCCATGTTACGCATTTCACCCTTACGTTGATTCAATGAATCAATGACTGCTCCTGAGTATTCATCAGGTGTATCAACTTGAACAGCCTCAAAAGGCTCAGACTGCACACCATCAACATCCTTAATAATAACTTGTGGACGTGATACTTGAAGTTCAAAGCCTTCACGACGAAGTGTTTCAATCAAAATTGATAGGTGTAATTCACCACGACCTGAAACAAGCCATGCACCAGCTTCATCAGTGTCTTCAACGCGTAATGATACATCAGTATGCAATTCACGATGCAAACGATCTTCAATTTGACGAGCCGTTACAAATTTACCCTCACGACCAGCAAATGGTGAATCATTTGTACGGAAAGTCATTTGCAATGTTGGCTCATCAATATGAAGCAATGGTAATGCTTCTGGATGAGCTGGATCAACAACTGTTTCACCAACTGAAATCTCATCCATTCCTGAAACAGCAATCAAATCACCAGATTCGGCCTCATTAATTTCAATACGATCCAAACCAATGTAACCAAACAACTTTGTCACACGGAAGTTTTGTATTGAACCATCAATTTTCATAACAGCAACTGAATCGCCAACTTTAATTTTCCCGTTAAACACACGACCAATACCAATTCTTCCAACGAAATCATTATAATCTAACAATGACACTTGGAACTGTAATGGTTGATCTGATGTATCTTCTGGTGCAGGAATTGTCTTGAATACGGTCTCAAAAATTGGTGCCATCGTGTGTTCTTGTGATGAAATTTCTGGATCATATGAAGACGTTCCATTCATTGCTGAAGCATAAACAACTGGGAAGTCCAGTTGTTCTTCATCAGCTCCTAACTCGATAAACAAATCCAAAACTTCATCAACAACTTCGGTTGGACGAGCACCTGGACGATCCACTTTGTTAACCACGACAATTGGTGTTAAGTTTTGCTCAAAGGCTTTCTTTAGAACAAAACGAGTTTGTGGCATTGTGCCTTCAAAGGCATCAACCACTAGTAAAACACCATCAACCATACCCATAATACGCTCAACTTCACCACCGAAGTCCGCGTGCCCAGGTGTATCCATGATGTTTATTTGCTTATCGCCAACTTTAACAGCTGTATTTTTTGACAAGATAGTAATACCACGCTCTTTTTCAAGATCATTAGTATCCATCGCACGGTCGCTTAATTCTGTACGCATATCTAGCGTATCAGACTGCTTAAGTAGTTCATTAACTAACGTTGTCTTACCGTGATCGACGTGAGCAATAATTGCAATATTGCGGATATTTTCGCGTTTTGCCAAAATCCTATTCTCCTTGACGCATACGTCACTTTTTTCTGTAATCGGTGTAACAAGCGAAAAACTACAAAACTAATGTTATAACCACTCCTTTTGAATAGTCATAATATCATGGTATGTTTTCTCTGTTGCCACAAGTACTGAACCTGATACTAACATATTCATAGGGTATTCGTCAATTGTTCCAACTTTTAATCCTAAAGATTTTGCCAATGCTACACCTGCCGCAAAATCCCATGGTCTCATGCGACTAAGATACGCAACCGCTTTCCCTGTTAATACGTGCAAATAGGAAATGCCTGCAGAACCATAAATACGATAACCAATTGCAGCTTTGGCTAATGCTGTGAATCCATATTCTTCATATAATAATCGGGCACCGGACAGAATAATTAGACCATCTTTTAAACCCAAATTTGTTGGTGTTTCTAGTGGCTTGCCATTGTGATAAACGCCAAACGCTGGGCCACCATGAACGACATCATGTTGTGCAATATCCATAATCCATGCCATTACTGGTTCCCCATTCTCATAAACAGCAACCATTGTTGCAAACTCAGCTTGTTGCTTAACAAAATTCATTGTGCCATCAATAGGGTCAACAAACCAAATACGGCCTTCTGTCGACTTTACGGCATCCCCAAAACCTTCTTCACCCAAGATTTTTGCTTCAGGGTCATACGTCCGAATATGTTGGACATAGTATTGTTCAATTTCTCGATCAACATTTGTTACTAAATCTCGATGACTGCTTTTGGTTTCCACTTGAATTCGTTGATGAATCCGTTTCATCACTATTTGACTAATATCATCGAGCCACCCAAGGACTGTTTCGTCCATTTTTTTTAGTTGTACCTTATCCATAAGCTAGTTCTCCATTCTAAAATGTCGACTAGTAGTCTGTTGTGCAGCATTAATTGTCTTATAAATACTATATCCAGATAATTTTTCGAATTCACGACCGAGCTGTTTCTCCTCGCTTTTACTAGGTACCACCAATTTAAAAGCCGTATAAGCTTCTAATAATTTCTGGCGCTCGATACCGATTTCGTAAGCGTTTGCTACCGCAGAATAAAGATTACTAGCAGTAACAATGTCAGATGTATGCCAACCAGCTAACAGTGGGTAACTAAAATTTTTATCCGAATTTTTCATATAAATCACCCCAAATAACGTGTGTTATCAGTTTGAGCCCATGGATCTTTCTTATTAATATGATCGTAATATAGTGTTCCGTGCAAATGGTCAATCTCATGTTGAAAGACAATCGCTGGATAGCCTTCTAATTTTAATTCTTGTTTATCACCATTTTCGTTTTGATATCTCACCGTAATCCGATATGCCCGAGCAACGTAACCTGGTAAATCATTATCAACTGAAAGACAGCCTTCACCCATTGACAAAGCACCCATTTTAACAGATTGACGCGTAATGACAGGATTATAAATTGTTCCTTTAAAGAAATATTGGTCTTCATTTCCTTTATTTTCTTGCAACTCTTCAACATCAGCTGAAGGAATTAAGATAGATGAAAACTGTTGTGAAATTCCAACTTGTGGCGCTGCTAAACCAACACCTGGTCGTAACCCATATTTTTCGTTTGCTTCTTCATTTTGACTAATAACTAAGTAATCCATCATATTCTTTGAAGCTTCCTTAATTTCGTCAGATAAAGGGAATACAACTTTTGCAGCACGCTCTCGTAATACCTTGTCACCATCACGTACAATTTCATTCATCAAATACATCTTCAGACTCTCCTATTTTTTATCTTATTTTTAGTATATCAAATTCTAAACAGGCTGGTTTAACTTCCTTAAATCTCTTATATACGCAGCAGTTTCTTGATTAACAATATGAGCCACATCGATGTGTAATTCTGGTACGCGATTATCATACCAAACATCGGTTACTAACAGTGCCATATCAGTTTCAGAAGCACTGGGTAAATTATTTTTTTGAGTATATTCTCTTAACGCATTGTTAACTGCTTGACGGACAACAACAACCTCTTGCATCTCAGATACTGGCAAAATAAATTCAAATGCCATGACCTCATGTCCCCAAATGTTAGCAACCAAAGTTGACGAAATATGTTTTTCAGGTAGCAAATATAAGACATCTTGTAAGTCTTGTAATGCATATGTCATGCCATGATTGACCGTTTGCTGCGAAGCAATGATTTGTCGTTCAGTTAACCGACGCCCATAGCGCCTATAAATCGTTATGGCAATAATCATGGTTATTATAATGATCAAAATCCATAAAATCCACATGACTGTTCCTCCATAAAGTTTAAATAAACTTTCTCATTTATTACTATGTTTAGTGTACCCGAATTTGAAACAAAAAACGATTAAATAAATTAACAATGGCTTGATACAAAAAATTTTTTAAATTATTTATATCAAATCTTTTCATTAACAATCAAGTTGCGTAACTATTTTGTCGTTAGTAGCAGATACTATGATTTTCTGCTAAACTAGCTATATACGAATAGTCGGAATAAAAAATAAGGAGATACTTTATTATTATGATTTTTAAAGTTTACTATCAACCTAATACTTTTCAAAGTCCAGAGCGTGAAAACACACATTCTCTTTACTTAGATGCACCAGATTTACCAACCGCACGTTTAGCTGTTGAAAAAAATACAGACTATAATGTCGAACACATCGAACAGCTATCAGAAAAAGCTTTGGCTTATGAACAACAAAATCCAGACTTTAAACTAACGGAGTTTTAATATATGACAACTGATTTAACCATTCAACCTAATGAAGCAGCTGTCTATGCTTTAGGTGGTTTAGGTGAAATCGGGAAAAACACTTATGGTATTGAATACGGTGATGAAATTATCGTTATTGATGCTGGTGTAAAATTTCCAGAAGACGAACTTCTTGGAATTGACTACGTAATTCCTGATTATACCTATTTAAAAGACAATAAAGATAAAATTAAAGCCCTTGTTATTACCCACGGACACGAGGATCATATTGGTGCGATTCATTTCTTTTTAAATGCAGTCAATGTCCCTGTCTATGCCGGACCGCTAGCAATTGCGCTTATTAAAAATAAATTAGACGAACATGGTCTGTTAAACAGTACAGAACTACATGAAATTAATGAAGATACCATTTTAAAATTTGATAAAATGAGTGTTGAATTTTTTCGTACGACCCACTCTATTCCTGATACTTATGGGGTTGCTGTTCATACACCTGCTGGAACCATAGTCGAAACAGGTGATTTTAAATTCGATCTGACGCCAACAACAAAGCAGCCACCTAATTTACAAAAAATGGCTCGCATTGGCTCAGAAGGTGTTTTATTGCTTATGTCTGACTCAACTAATGCGGAACGCCCAGAGTTTTCAAAATCTGAACGTTGGGTAGGTAAAACCATTGATAAATTATTCAACGAAATTAATGGCCGAATAATCTTCGCCACCTTTGCTTCTAACATGTCACGTATTCAAATGGCAACACAGGCTGCTTTACAGCATGGTCGTAAAATTGCTGTTTTTGGTCGCTCAATGGAAAGTGCCGTTACTAACGGACTCGCTCTTGGCTATCTTGACATTCCAGAAGAAATGCTTGTTGATGCTCATGAAATTAATAAGCTACCACCAGAAGAAGTACTCATCATGTGTACCGGTTCTCAGGGTGAGCCAATGGCTGCCTTAGCTCGAATCGCGAATGGTACACATCGTCAAATATCTATTCAACCGGATGATACTGTTATATTTTCTAGTTCACCAATTCCAGGAAACACACAGTCAGTCAATCGAGTGATTAACGAATTGGAAGAAGCTGGTGCGAATGTCATTCATGGAAAAATTAATAATATTCATGCATCTGGTCACGGTGGTCAAGAAGAACAAAAATTAATGCTTTCATTGATGAAGCCTAAGTTCTTTATGCCAATTCACGGTGAATACCGGATGTTAAAGGTTCATGAAGGGTTAGGCCATGATGTTGGTGTGCCAGAAGATCACACTTTTGTTTTAGATAATGGTGATGTATTAGCCGTTTCCCCTGATGAAGCTCGGATTGCTGGACATATTCCTGCACAAGATACTTACGTTGATGGTAATGGTATTGGCGATGTTGGTACTGCCGTACTTCGTGATCGCCAAATGCTATCAGAAGATGGCCTAGTAGTAGTCGTTGCGACTATTGATTTAAAAAGTAAGGAAATTACTGCTGGTCCAGATATCTTATCACGTGGCTTCATTTATATGCGTGAGTCAGAAGAATTAATTAATGAAGGTCGTAAAGTCATTTTCCACGCGATTTTATCTGCTATGCACGAACCAGCGACGACTGAACATAGTATTCGAAATGCTGTTGTTTCACAGTTACAACGATTTTTGTTTGAACAAACCAAACGTCGACCACTTATTCTACCGATGTTTATTATGATTTAATTTCTTATATTTTTTAAAAGCCGTTCAATACTATCACAAAAGAAAGCGTGATAGTATTGAACGGCTTTTTATAGATATTTTATTTATAAGAAAAATGGATATTTTAATGATTTTAATGTCACGTCATAGGTCTTAACAGCCAAAATCTCACCATCTAAATGGCTATATTCTAATTTGATTGTTTTTAAACGAATCTGAGCTGCTTGGACATGATACACTTCTTTATAAAAATAATGATGTCCCCTCAGTAAAGCACCAACTAACCATAGAAGACGCCGTAAATTTTTAGGTCGATCAACAAGCACAATATCAAATAAGCCATCTTTGGCATTAGCGCCAGGTGCAATTTTTATACCACCACCAAAATAAGGCTGATTGGAAATTGTTAATAAATAACCTTGCTGATTATGGATTATTTTGTCGGTATCCAATAATTGTAATGTTACTTCAAATGCATCTTGCTGTTGCACACTTTGAAAAGCAGACAACAAGTAACTGACACTGCCCAAATGAATTTTATTCAACCATTGTTTTAAAGTAGATTGATTTGCTAAAGCAACTGTTGTTGCATCGATACCAATACCAAAATTATTTACAAAAAAGTATTCTTCATGCGTTTGTCTATCAATATAGTTACCAATATCTAGCATAGTCACTTCATGACGTCTAACTGCCTGATCGATACGTTTAAACGCTTCGATCGGATTTTGAGACACGTGATGGCTTCTCGCAAAATCATTCCCCGATCCAGCAGGTATATATGCAATCGGCTGTCTCTGCTTTTTATTTTTAGCTAACCCGTTTAAGGCTTCATGTAACGTGCCATCCCCACCCAAAATAACGACCTGTTGTTTGTCTAAATCAAGTGTCTGCAATTGTTGCGTCATATTACCAGATATTTGAGACCACTGCACATCATATCGAAATTCATATTTATCTAAATATTTTCGTAAAATACGCCATTTTTTCTTTGCTAAACCATTACCTGCAATTGGATTCACAAAAAAGCTATACCTCATTTTGATAGTTATCCCTTCGTTGATTCACTAACTACAAGTATAGCTAATTATATCAATGTTTCATATCATCTAATTTAATTATCGCGTGTTCCCCAAAACTTTTGCTTGTATGCATCGCGGTCCTTTTTTTCATCAGCATAAATATCAGCGTGCTTTCGATAAAATTGTTGATGTTCTTCTTCAGCATCCCAAAAAATTTTTGCTTGCTCAATTTTTGTCACAATTTCATCATCACCAAAAATGTGACTTGCGATTAATGCCTCTTTTGATTGCTTAGCAATAGCTAGTTGTTCATTCGAGTTAACAAAAATCACCGGTCTATAGTTATCGCCACGATCTTGAAATTGTCCCATTGCATCAGTTGGATCAGCGGTTTGCCAATATAATTTGACTAAATCTTCATAGCTCACAATATCTGGATCAAACCAAATTTTCACTGCTTCCGTATGGCCTGTTTCATGTGCCTTTACTTGTGCATAGGTTGGATGATCTTTAAATCCACCTGTATAACCAGAACGTACTTTTAAGATACCTGGTAATGTTTCAAAAGGTTCAACCATACACCAAAAACAACCACCCGCAAAAATTGCCGTCTCTTCTGTCATTATCTCTCTCCTCATATTCTATATCATCACTTATTCATGTATTTTTATTGTTTTATTTCAATTTAATATCCCATGCTGCTTTTTCAGCTGATCCATACAATGCCTTCATATGTGCTTTTGTTTGATCGGTTTGATATGCTTTTACAACTTGTCGATATATTTTCTTATTTTGAGTACCTTTGCGAGCCACAATAATATTAATATAACCCCTATTTGCCTTATTTACTGGTTCTGTATATAATGCTTTGTCAATATCTAATTTAGCATCTAATGCATAATTTGTATTAACGACCCCCGCATCAACACCTTTAAGGGCAGATGCTGTTTGTTCAGAATTAACTTCCTTGATATGAAAATGCTTCTTATTTGTTGTGATGTCTTTAACACCTGGTAGTTTTTTTGAATGGTCATATTTGATTAACTTTGCAGACTCTAACACATCTAAAGCGCGTTTTTCATTGGACCCATCATTTGGCACAATAATCGTGGCTTTTTGAGGTAAGTCAGCTAACTTTTTATATTTTTCAGAATATATACGTATTGGTGTCACATATGTCTTACCGATTGGGACAAGTTTATTACCAAGATGCTTATTTTGTTCATTGAAATAGGCAATTGTCTGCATAGCATTCAAATCAATTGATTTATCAACCAATGCTTGATTTGGTTTCACATAATCAGTAAATACTTTTAATTTAATGTTTAAATGTTTATATGGTATTTTTGGGCAGCATCTTTTTTAACGTATTGCCACAATTGTCTATCAGAATCGCCAACTAAACCAACTGTCACTGTCCGTGAATGACTATCAGCTGACACCGTTGTATTAATTCCACCAATGCCAACAATACCAATACCAATTGCCACAATCGTTTCTAATAAACCATGTTTAACTTTTGTATTCATGTTTTACTCCTTAAAAATAAAAAAGTCGTTACTAGGTTTTACCTAGAAACGACTTATCGTGTTACCATTCTATTTTTTTCATTGATTACTCAACAAAACTTCAAACGTGCGAGCAGGGTGCGATATGATGCATTGCCTATACGTGTGTCCAATAACGGCGACCAATCCGTGTATCATTCATGAACTTGCCACTCATCATACCCAATCACAGGCCATTTTCTACTAACTTCCTCATATCATGTCGCACCAAATCATGACTCTCTAAATTGCGGATATTGTATACTTCCCTGGTCAACTTGTTTCAATATTTGTTTTGTTTACGAACTATATATTATACGATTCACATTTTTAAGTCAATACTTTGTTTTTCATCAGCTTCATGAATCGCTTGTAAGGCTACATCACCAACAAAGTTTATGGGCTGTGTGAAATTTGGTTGGAAAAAAAAGTCCGACATTGCCAAATCATCAATAGTCATTTGGTTTTGAATAGCCAAAGAAACCACATTAGCTGCAAGAGAAATATCATGTTTTGACATAAAGGCTGCACCTAATATTCGACGACTAGTCTTTTCCCAAGTTAAGGTAGTTAATACCGAAGTTGTTGATAACATAAAATCTGGTCGATAATCTGCTTCATAAACTGTCTCAACCGCAGTAAAACCATAATTCTCTGCTGATTGCTGATTCATTCCCGTTGCTGACATCGCATAACCATATAATTCAACCGCAGAGGTCGCTTGTGTGCCCGAGTAAGCAAGTTGATGACCATTAATATTGCGAGCAACTATCATTCCTTGGCGTATAGCATTCGTTGCCAACGGTATGTAATCATAGTCTTGTGTTGGATTATAAAAAACAGTTGCTGCATCTCCAGCGGCAAATACATCGGGCACTGACGTTTCCATATACTCATTTGTCTTGATTGCACCATTATCTAGCATGTCGATTTGACCCTCAAATAGTGCTGTATTTGGTAAAAATCCAATACCTAAAATGGCAATATCGGCTTCATATGATCCTTTATCAGTTGTTACTCGAATGCCACCTGTCGACAAATCTTGAAAAGAAGTTACCATTTGATTTAACGCCAGACTAACTTGATTTTCCTTAAAAGCTTCTGCCAAACGGTCAGTGATAACGGGACTAAAATTTTTAGGTAACACATGCTCAGAACCATCAATTAAGGTCACCTTTTTACCAAGCACTGAAAATTGTTCAGCAACCTCAGCACCAATATAACCTGCACCAATGACAATGACACGTTTCACATCATTAGCAACTTTTTTGAGGCGGTTAGCATCTTCCCAAGATTTTACCATATAAATATTCTTACTACGAATACCTTTGATATCTGGAATAAGTGGTTTAGATCCTGTCGTAATAATGATTTTATCAAATATTTCAGTATTTATTTCACCCGTTATTAAATTCTTACTATCAACCTTTTTTGATGCTAAATCAGCTGCAATAACTTGATGTTGCATCTTCATATTAATTCCTTGTTTTATCATTGATACTGGCGATTCATAAAACATTCGTTGCTCATCAGATATATGATTACCAATCCATAGAGCGATGCCGCATGATAAAAATGAAACGGTTGTATGTTGCTCATAAACTGTGACTTCAGCCTCAGGATATTGTTGCTTAATTTGTGTTGCTGAAAACGTGCCTGCATGCGTACTACCAATAACTGCAATCTTCATTAACTTACCTACCCTATTATTTATATCAGATGATATTTGTGTATTTAAAAGCATCTATTTATACTTTTATTCACAATAAATCACCCTTAAAATCTCTATTAAATCAACGTGCCATACATAAAACGTAAATATTAAGTTAAATGCATCACATGTATATTGTAAAGTATTTCACAATAAAGTCAATTAAAATTCAAATTTTGCACACAAAAAAACCATGACAATTTATTGTCATGGTTAAAACCTCAATAATTGTTACGCCACTGTCTGACTAACATGACTGTACCGGTCATAGCACCAAGTGTCATCATAATCTGTGCAAACAGTGAATTGTCTGCCATAATCGTGATACTAACGACCACTGCGATTGTGAATACCACAAAATAGATACAGGCATCTTCAATTTGTTCGGTTAACATATAATGTCATTTCTCCTATTACTTAAACCAAGCATCAACTTTTGATTGATGTTGCTTGATCCAAGCATTTGCTGCTTGCTTAGGTGATTTACCATTTTGAATATCTAACATCACTTTACCCATATCTTTTTTGGTCCATTTAAAGTTCTTTAAGACCTTATAAGCATCCGGTTTGTCCTCCTTCAGCCCCTTACGAGTCATTGTATTAATAGATTCGGCATCACCAAATGACTTTTTTGGATCCTTCAAATACTTCAAATCATACTTTTGGAACATCCAATGTGGTTCCCAACCAGTAACCACAATGTCTTGCTTTGCTTTGATTGCCTTACCAAGTGCAACTGCCATTGCACCTGATGATGAAGGTGTCACTTGCCAACCCTTACTATCTAGGCCATAGTCCTTCAAAGCTTTTTCTGCAGATGTTGTTACACCAGCTCCTGGTTCAATACCAGTCACTTTCTTACCCGCTTGATTTTGCAAATCACCAATTGAATTAACGTTCATATACTTTGGGACAACCAAACCTGTCGTTGCGCCTTTCAAGTTAGGTCCAAGCAAATCAATATCGTTCTTATATTTCTTATATTGTGCCTTGTGAGTTAATGGTAACCAAGCAGAAACGGATGCATCAGCTTGGCCATTAGCAACTGATTGCCACATAATTGAATTATCTAATGGCGTCAGTTCTACCTGATAACCATGTTGACGCATTGCTTGTGCTAAAACGTTACTTGAAGCCACTTCAGAATCCCATTGCACATAAACCAAATTAATTGATTCTTTATGTGAATTAGCCGAAGTTAATGAAGTCACAACACCACCGCCAATCATGGCTATAGCAACAACTAGTGCCGTCCAGACTTTCCAATGATGCTTTGTTGGCTCCGCTTTTTCAGCAGGCTTTTGATTAAGTTTTTGTGTGAATCGATCAATGATAATGGCTAGTACAACTAGTGACAAACCATTAACAAAACCTTTACCAATATCAGCATTTTGAACAGCGGATAGAACACCACGTCCTAACCCAGGTGCACCAATCATTGATGCAATAACAACCATTGATAATGCTAACATTAATGTTTGATTAATACCTGAAAAAATCGTTCCTTTAGCAAGTGGCAATTCCACTTTAAATAATTTTTGTTTTCCCGTTGAACCAAACGAATCCGCTGCCTCAACTAAATCATTAGGTACCTGACGAATTCCTAAGTTTGACATACGAACTGTCGGTGGTAATGCGAAAATAACCGAGGCAAAGACCCCTGGCACAACACCAATACCAAAAAATGCAACTGCAGGGATCAAGTAAACAAAGGCCGGCATTGTCTGCATAAAGTCCAGTATTGGTTGAACAATTTTATTAACAGTCTCGTTCTTCGCCATCCAAATTCCTAATGGGACACCAATAACAATTGATATCAAACTAGAAATAATGACTAACGTAAATGTATTCATTAAATCAGACCATAAATCCTGATTTTCAACAATTAATAGTCCAATAAATGTAAATAGTGGGAAGCCCCATTTTTTCCCAAACATCAATATGGCAAAAATAGTCATCCCAATAATGAATAGCCATACTGGAATCGCCATCAAAGCATTCGTCATGGTATTCATCACTGCATTTCCACCACTTTGAATGGCATCAAACAGACCACTCAAGTGTTTCGTTAACCAATCAACACCTGAGTCAACCCATGGCCCTAATGGCAACTTAGGAAATAAATCTGCTAAAACAAACATATTATACCTCCTCCTTTGTCTCTAATTGAGCTGTCTCAGATTCAGCATGTTTTTCAACTTCATTTTTAACGGCCTCAGATTCTTCTGACTGACCATTTTCGGCAAGGGCTTCCAATACACGACCACGAATTAAGATGCCGCGTAAGCGACCATCCGGTTCAACAACAGCCAAAGGTGTCGGTGAATCGTAAATGATTGGCATAATGTCCATTACTAACATATCTGGCGCAACTGTTGGAATCTGCGTAGCAACCTCCGCCAATGATAGCCCTTCAGTACGAGCACGAATAGCTGCTTCACTAGAAATAAAGCCTCGGAATTGACGCTTACGATCAACGGCAATTAAGCCAGATACCTCTTCAGTACGCATCTTTTTAAGAGCAACATTCGGACCATCGACCTCAATATTCGTAAAGAATGGTGGAATCATAATGTTTTCCGCAGTTAACACCTTTGAACGATCAACATCTTCAACGAAGGCTCGGACATAATCATTTGCAGGTTGTGTCACAATCTCCTCACCGGTGCCAACTTGAACGATCTCACCATCTTTCATGATGGCAATTCGATCACCAATACGCAATGCTTCATTCAAATCGTGTGAAATAAAAATAATTGTTTTTTTATATTGTTCTTGTAAGTCCAATAACTCATCTTGCATATCGCGACGAATCAACGGATCAAGTGCTGAAAATGCCTCATCCATTAACAAAATCTCAGGGTCATTTGCCAGTGCACGTGCTAGCCCCACACGTTGTTGCATACCACCCGACAATTGATTTGGATATTGGTCCTTAAATGCTAACAAATTAGCATTATCAAGTGCTTTTTCAGCTTTTTTGCGACGCTCATCCTTTGGGACACCCTGCACCTCTAGACCATACTCTGTATTTTGTAGAATCGTCCGATGAGGAAAAAGACCAAAACTTTGGAAAACCATACTCATCTTCTTACGACGAACTTCTAATAACTCTTCTTTATTTAATTTTGAAACGTCTTCATCATCAATGTAAATGTGCCCAGATGTTGGTTCAATTAGTCGATTCAGTAAGCGAATCAACGTTGATTTACCAGAACCAGAAAGTCCCATGATAACAAAAATTTCACCTTCTTCAACAGACAGGTTAGCGTCGTATACACCAACTGTAGCGCCTGTCTTCTTTAAGATATCAGTTTTTGATGCGTGATTCTCCACCAATTGTAGAGCTGGCTTGACACGCTTTCCGAAAATCTTAGTCAGGTGTTCAATTCTAACCTTTGACATATATTTTCTCCTCCTACTTGATCGAAAGATTTTGACTTCCGCTAAGTGACAACTCTATTTTAAACACAAAGTTGGCACTTCGGTCAAATATTACAAACTATACCAATAATAAAAAAAGTTTAAATTAAACATATATAAAGCTTAAAAATAACTATGACCAATTACTAAACCATTTAACTTGCAGCAGACGTTACTTCTAATCTATGATATTCTAAAATTACATGACTAATTTAGGAGGACGATCTATGCCATCCATTAAACAACCTCGATATCGTATAATCGCTCTAAGAATTGCCGAACAAATTAATAATGGTCGACTACAGGTAGGTGAAAAAATCCACGCACGTTCTACATTAGCAACCAGTTATGGCGTATCAGCTGAAACGGCACGCCGTGCAATTAGCGTTTTGGTAGATCTTGGTATCGTTGAATCCCATCATGGTAGCGGTGCAATTATTATTTCACGTGACAAAGCACAAGATTTTATTAAATCTGAAAACGATACACAAGATTTACAAAATTTACAGACAGATTTAATACATCAAATCGCTGATCAACAAGCTGGATTAGACAGCCTGACACAATCTTTAAATGATTTCATCGAACATACTCAGTACTATAAGCAACATAACCCATTTATACCCTACGAATTACATCTTAGTAACGAATCACCAATGTTTAATAAAACAATTAGCGAATTAAATTTTTGGCATATTACCGGTACAACACTTGTTGGCATTCTCCATGAAAATCATTTAACTTTGTCACCTGGTCCGTATGCTAAAATCTTCAAAAATGATACGCTTTATTTCGTTGGCAATGAACTGAGTGTCCAAAATGTTTACAAATTATTTTATGAATAGCTATTCAGTTATCAGCCAATAACCAACATCGTTCACTATGCCATTTTAACATAGTGAATATATCTAATAAAACATTAAGCACCATACTCTATAATAAAAAAAGAATTGCAGGCCTATACACTCACTATTAAGTGTATGGTCCACAATTCTTTTTATTTATCCTTCAAATGCTGTCGTCAACGGTGGTACAACTTGCTTCTTACGTGAAACAACACCGGGTAATGACGCACGACCATCAACTAAGCTAACACCAAATGCTGCTGCAACTTTATCTTGATTTTCACCCAAAACAAGAATATCTGAATCCGAATCCAAAATATTCGTTACAACAAATACAAACGTGTCATAGCCTTTATCAGCAAGTTCTGCCTGAATAGCAGCAACAATTTCATCGCGACGTGCAAAGACATCATTAACATCGACTGTATTGACTTGACCAATACGAATCGTCTTACCAGCTAATTCAAATGATTTTGCATCACCATCAATCAAATCAGTTGCTGATTTCGTAGAAAGATCTGTACCAGCTTTCAACATTTCTAGTCCGTAGGCTTCATAATCAGCCAACCCAGCAATTTTTGCTAAGCCTGTCAATGCTGGCTCATCTAATGGCGTTGTCGTTGGACTCTTCAACAACAATGTATCTGAAATAATTGCTGATAACATCATCCCTGCAATATCTGTGGGAACACTAATACCTGCATTCTGGTATTCATAATACAATATCGTTGCAACAGAACCTAATGGCTTACTGATAAACCACAAAGGTGCTGATGAAGTAAAATTGATTTTGTGATGATCATACACCCCAGCTACTGTCACATCAGCCAAATTGGCAACAGATTGACTAGCTTCGTTATGATCCACCAAGATAACCTCTTCAGTATCAGCATTTTCAATAACACGTGGTGTGGCCACTTTAAAGTAGTTTAATGCATACATTGTTTCAGCATTCGGCGTTCCAAGTGCCACTGCCTCTGTTTCCATGTGATATGCCTTGTTCAAAAAGTATGATGCAGAAATTGCAGAAGCAATTGTATCTGTATCAGGATTTTGGTGTCCAAAAACCAATGTCTTAGCCATCAGATAATTCTCCAATTCATTATTTTTTTATTATTTTAATAATACACCTTTTTTCAAGGGGATTCAGCTATAAAAATTTTAATTTACCATTTTTATTTCTTGATACATTTGCATATTAATTGGTTGCCCATCGACTGACACATCAATAATGAAA
Source organism: Weissella sp. ESL1156 (assembly GCF_058505625.1). Taxonomy (NCBI): domain Bacteria; kingdom Bacillati; phylum Bacillota; class Bacilli; order Lactobacillales; family Lactobacillaceae; genus Weissella; species Weissella sp. ESL1156. The sequence goes on from NZ_CP196372.1 coordinate 616,762, forward strand.
CTACCATTACTATATCTTTGGGCAAGTGCGTGATCATTTGGCATCACATCAAATTGCTTTCCTCGTGTCGTATAAATCGATAATGGCTTAGGGGATTGCTGGTCAACAATTACTGTCGCCACAATTTCGTGCGAATCTTTCTTTAATTCACGTAATATCGCAACACCTTTACGAGCACGACTTGTTACCGGAATCTCATTAACCAGCATCCATTTAAACGCACCACGTTGTGTAATAATCGCTAAAGCCTGATCATCAATTGCCGTTGCCATGCTAATCACTTGATCATCTGTTGCTAGGTTCATTGCTTTCACACCAGCTGTACGATTTCCTGATATTGGTACCTCAGCCACATCATAGCGTAACCCCATTGCATGTTGCGAAGTCAAAACAACTGTTCGCTTTGCTGCATCGCCAATGGTTAAACGTTCTAAGCCAACAATATTTGTTGTGGCAGTTTTCAATTTCATATAGGTTGTACTACGTTTTTTATAAGTACTTTTAGGCATCAAATCGCTAAAATTAAATTGCTTAATATAGCCATCGTTTGTTGCACTCAACCAAGTGCCTGATAACGCATCTATATCTTTGACAATTTCTACATGAATAATTTCTTCATCAGAAACAAAACCACTAATTGTCTGTGATAAATGTTCCCCAGGGTCCTTCCACTTGAATTCTGGTAGTTCATGAACTGGTCGATAAATCACATGACCTTTGTTAGTAAAAAAGAAGACATGTTGCAGTGTATTCACACGATTAATGAAAATAGCGTCATCACCATCTTTTAGACCATTATCATCACCAGAAGCTTTATACGACCGTAATGATGCCCGCTTAACATAGCCCATTTTTGATACCAAAACAGCCACATCTTCATCAGCTACCGTTACTGTTGGGTCATATTTTAACTCTTGCACATCTGCCTCAATCTGTGTCAAACGAGGTGTACTGTAATTCTTCTTAATCACTTTTAATTCTTGTCGTAGTTCTTGTCGCAAGGTTTTTGGTTCAGAAAGAATTGCATTATAATGCATAATCTTCTCTGACAGCTCTTCGAATTCCGCCTGCAACTGTGTCACATCTGTATTTGTTAATCGATACAACTGTAAAGTAACAATTGCTTCAGCTTGCTCGAGTGTAAACGAAAATTGATCGACTAAATTTTGTTTTGCATGCTTACGATCTTCAGAACCACGAATCGTCGCAATCACTTCATCAAGAATTGAAAGTGCCTTAATCAACCCTGTGACAATATGTTGCCGTTCCTTTGCCTTACGTAGATCAAAGGTTGTCCGCTTAGTAATAATTTCAACTTGATGGTCTAAAAAGGCTTGTAAAGCTGTTTTTAATCCTACCCGTTCAGGTCGTAAGTTATGAATCGCCACCATGTTGAAGTTATAAGTGACTTGCAAATCAGTCTTTTTTAACAAATAAGTTAAAATACCATTGACATTCGCATCTTTACTCAACTCAATGGCAATCGATAAACCATCACGGTCAGATTCATCACGGACTTCAATAATGCCGGATACTTCCTTGTTGAGACGGATTTCATCTATTTTCTTAACCAAATTAGCTTTATTAACTTCATAAGGAATTTCACTTACTTGTATTTGTGATTTACCCCCCTTTAAGGGAACAATTTCTGTTTTTGAACGAACAATAATACGACCGCGCCCATTTTTATAAGCCGACTTAATACCATCAATCCCTTGAATAATACCACCTGTTGGAAAATCAGGTCCCTGCACAAAAGCCATTAAATCATCTAAAGTTGCTTTAGGATGAGCTAAAAGATAGATTAATGCATCAATCACCTCACCCATATTATGAGGCGGAATATCTGTCGCATACCCTGCTGAAATACCCGTCGCACCATTCACTAATAAATTAGGAAAATGCGCTGGTAAAACGGTTGGCTCATATTCAGTATCATCAAAATTTAATACCATATCAACCGTTTCTTTATCCAAGTCTCGTAACATTTCTCCTGCTAATTTGGATAATCTTGCTTCGGTATAACGCATTGCTGCTGGTGGATCATTATCAATTGATCCATTGTTACCATGCATTTCAATTAAAGGTGCACGTAACTTCCAATCCTGTGACATCCGTACCAGTGCTTCATAAATCGATGAATCACCATGCGGATGAAAGTTACCCATGACATTTCCAACTGATTTTGCAGATTTACGAAATTGCTTATCGTACGTATTGCCGTCCTTATTCATTGCATACAAAATCCGTCGTTGGACCGGCTTTAGTCCATCACGAATATCTGGTAATGCACGCTCTTGAATAATATATTTTGAATATCGTCCGAACCGGTCACCCATGACTGCTTCTAAACTTAATTCTTGAATGTTTCCAGATTCTACCATTCAATTTACTCCTTTTTGTCTTGCCAACTCTCGATTATTGGCGCAACAAATTCATTACTTTGGGTATTTGTCTCTTCAGACTGAGCCGTTTCATCAAGTAAGGTATCACCTTCTTCAACGAAATTAAAAGCAACATTATTTTCAATCCATTTACGACGAGGCTCAACCTTGTCGCCCATCAATGTTGTCACGCGTTTTTCAGCTAACATTGCATCATTGATTTTGACACGTATCAATGTACGCTGTGTTGGATCCATTGTTGTTGCCCATAGTTGTTCAGCATTCATTTCCCCAAGACCTTTAAACCGTTGTAGCGTATAACCACGACCAATTTTCTTTTCAGCTTCCGCTAGTTGTGCATCAGTCCAAGCATATTCAATTTGCTGTTGTCTACCTTTGCCCCGTCTCAACATATACAATGGTGGTAAAGCAATATAAACTTTACCAGCATTAATTAATGGACGCATATACTTATAAAAAAAAGTTAATAGTAAAGTTTGAATGTGAGCACCATCATCATCAGCATCGGTCATGATAATGATTTTATCGTAATGTGAATCTTCTACCTTAAACTCAGGACCGACACCTGCACCAATCGTATAAATAATGGTCGCTATTTCTTCATTCTTCATAATGTCCGCTAACTTTGCTTTTTCAGTATTAAGAACTTTACCACGTAAAGGTAGAATTGCTTGGAATTTACGATTACGACCTTGTTTTGCTGAACCACCAGCGGAATCACCCTCCACTAAGAACAATTCATTTTGATTTGCATTTTTAGACTGTGCTGGTGTTAATTTACCAGATAGTAAGCGCTCACTTTTACCTTTTTTCTTGCCTGTGCGGGCTTCATCACGTGCTTTTCGAGCCGCTTCACGCGCTTCACGTGCACGTAACGATTTACGAATTAAGCTTTGCGAAAATTCACCATTTTCCATCAGGTAAAAGCCCAGTTGTTCAGTAATGATATTGTCCACAATTGTCCGTGCTTCTGGCGTCCCTAACTTTTCTTTCGTTTGTCCTTCAAATTGCAGTATATTTTCTGGAATTCGCAATGAAATCACTGCAGATAATCCCTCACGAACATCAGAACCTTCTAAATTCTTATCTTTTTCTTTTAGCAGATTAACTTTACGAGCATATTCGTTAAATGCTTTTGTCCAAGCTGAGCGTAATCCCGCTTCATGAGTACCACCATCAGGCGTTCGCACATTATTAACAAAAGACATCATTGTTTCTGAAAAGCCATCATTATATTGTGCTGCAACTTCAACTTCAACCCCTTGTGCGGTACCATCAAAATACATGATGTCGCCTAGGGTATCTTTGTCTTCATTTAAATAACTAACAAATGCTTTGATACCTTCTGAAAAGTGATAAATTTCTGTTTGTTCTTGACCAGGTCGCTCATCAGTTAATGTAATTTTGACATTACGCAACAAAAAAGCCGATTCTCGTAATCGTTCAGCCAATGTATTGAAATTATAAATCGTTGTTGAAAAAATTGTTTTGTCTGGTTTAAATGTAATGGTCGTTCCTGATTTTTCTTTAGTTTTACCAATTTTATTTAAGGTACCATCTGGATGACCACCATTCACAAAATGTTCTTGGTATTTCACACCATCACGAACAATTGTGACCACTAAATCACTTGATAATGCATTAACAACAGAAGAACCAACACCATGTAGGCCACCAGAAGTTTTATAGCCTCCTTGCCCAAATTTTCCACCAGCATGTAAGACTGTTAAGATAACCTCTGGTGTTGGCTTACCAGAAGCATGCATACCAACAGGCATACCGCGACCATGATCCACCACTGTAATGGCGTTATTTTCATGAATGGTTACATTGATTTCATTACCATAGCCAGCTAATGCCTCATCAACAGCATTATCAAAGATTTCATACACTAAATGATGTAATCCTTTACTATCTGTTGATCCAATATACATTCCTGGTCGCTTGCGAACTGCTTCCAGCCCTTCTAAAACTGTAATGGAATCATCCGAATAATCATTTTTCTTTGTCATGGACGTTTCCCTTTCATATAAATTTAACTTGCGCTTTAACGCGTTTCAAATTTCATAATAGCTCAAAACTAACCTTTGGTGCAATACTATTAAAAAAAATTAAAGTTACAAATACCATAAACATGCTAGAATAGATAACGTTCTTTATCTAATAAGAACCTGACAATCATGAAAAAATATCTAAGGAGCTATCGTTGTGACGGTTTTTCATTTTATTATTAGTTTTGTATTGGCCTATTTATTTGGTGCGATTCCATCAGGATTTTGGATTGGAAAAATTTTTTATAAAAAAAATATTCTTGAGCTAGGTTCAGGAAATATCGGAACAACAAATACTTTCCGTACTTTAGGGCCACTCCCTGGTACCATTGTACTAATTTTAGATTTATGCAAAGGTATCCTAGGTGCCGCAATGGCTGCTATTTGGGGTCCAACACCCCATTGGACATTTATGGTCGTCGGTCTCGGTGCAATTCTAGGGCACACATTTTCAATGTGGATCGGCTTTAAAGGTGGCAAAGCAGTCGCCACTTCAGTCGGTGTTTTGCTCCTGTATAGTCCAGCAATGTTTTTAGCTGCTGTCATTGCCTTTATAACTGCTATCCTTGTCACTAGTATGGTATCAGTTGGTTCAATGCTTGGTTTTGCTACTGTAACATTATTATCTGCTTTTTGGTTACATGACTGGCTGTTAACAACAATTGCTTTAGTGCTAACGATTTTTGTATTTTATCGGCATCGTGGCAATATCAGTCGCATTTTTCATGGTACTGAGTCAAAAGTACCATTTGGATTTGGCTACTGGTTGTCAAAAAAATAATTTATTAAAATAATCTTACCTAATTTTTACAGGTACACGAAAATATTAAAACGTTTATCATTTGCTATAACGTATTAAAGGCCATCAACTCACCATAACTGGTAGGTTGACGGCCTTTTGTCATCGCATAATTATCAAATTCTAAAATCATGTTTCACTTCTAAATGCTAAAAGAATGATAATGAAAATGAACCTGTAAATATTTGTGCCGGTGCTAAACTGTTAATGGCATATTTATGATTAATAATGCCATCAGCATCTACTGTATCAGCTATGCCCCACCAAGGTTCTAAACACACAAAAGGTGCCTCTTTACCATATGGTGTCCAAATACCTACAAATTTTGCATCTTGGATATGCATTGTCACACCGTGAGACTCACTTAATTTTGCGAGGATGATAGACACTGGATTACCATCTAATCGCAAAATAATCGCGTCATCTTTATAATCATCGTAGCGCAAACGTAAAGGAATATCTGAATTAAAAGTTGTATCTAAATTATTATCTAAATATGGTCCAACTAACTTAGAACGACTATATTTACGCTCCGGATCAATATTCACATAATAATCAGTAAACTTTTCACCTGCTTCTAAAGGTACTCTAAATCCTGGATGACCACCTACGGAAAAGAAAATTTCATGGGTATCAGTATTGGTCACAAAATAAGTAATCCCTAAAGTATCTTGTTCAGTTAATCGATAAATAATATCAAATTGAAAATGGAACGGATAAATCGATTGCGTTTCTTCTGAATCAACCAAACGTAATCTCGCCATAGTATTGGTTTTTTCAACTAAATCAAATTCATTATCACGAGCAAAACCATGCTGTGTCATAAAATATGTCTTATCACGATATTTATAGCGATCACCCTTTAATCGACCAACGATAGGAAATAGATTAGGCGCATGACGACCCCAAAAATTAGGATCTGCAGTCCACATGTATTCTAATCCAGATTCACGACTCTTGACACTCGTAAGTTCTGCACCCATTTCTGATATAGTGACGGTGATATTCTCATTTTCAAGTTTAACTGACATAACCCCTCCGCAATAACTAAGTACTATATTAATCATACCAAATAAAATTGGTCTTTACCAATTTTATTCTGACGCTCTGGGAAAAAAATTACGATAACTCTTTTGTAGTGCATCCGTTGTCACATGTGTATAAATTTGCGTTGTACTTAAACTACTATGTCCTAATAATTGTTGGACTGTACGCAAATCAGCCTGATTATTTAAAAGATCCGTCGCAAATGTATGACGGAACATATGAGCTGTAACATCCTGGGTCAAACCAGCTTTTTTCCCGATTTGCTTCAAAGTATATTCAACGCCTGCTGGTGTCAAAGGACGGCCATGTTGGTTTAAAAATAAACAATCTGTATTACCTGTGATGTTTTTTTGCCTCTGTACTAATGTTGGTCGACTATCTGCTAGATATTGTTTTAACGCATTTTCAGCATAATGACCAAAGGGAACAATGCGTGTTTTATTCCCTTTACCGGTAATCGTCACAATACGTGCCTGGCTATCAACGCTTGTTAACGTCATATTAGTTATTTCTGATACACGAGCACCTGTGCCATAAAGCATTTCTAGTAACAATTGATTGCGTAATCCTAACACTGTTTTATCTTTTTCAACAACTTCAAACATACTTGTCAATTCTTTTTGATAAAAATAGCGTGGCAAATGCTGCCCCGGCTTTTTTAACACAATTCCAACAAAAGGATTATCAGCCACCATATCATTATTCATTAAAAAGCGATAAAAACTACGTAATGAACTTACCTTACGAGCAATTGTTCTTGATTCATCTCCCTTTTCATAAAGGTTAGATAAGAACACACGTACATCAAAAGTTGTAATACTGGCTAAATCAATCTTTTCTTTTTCTTGGGTCGTTACTAAAAAATCGAGGAATTCAGTAATATCACTCTCATAAGCCCTTTGTGTTTCACTTGAATATTGTCTTTCAATTCGTAAATAATTTAGAAAAAGTTGTTTTGCATTCTCAGTTTTATTCATAACTATCAACAACCTCGATTTTCATACTTATTTAGCAGTTTCTGATTGTTTTACTTGTTCAGTATCTTTTTGCTCATCATCTTCTTTTGGCGTTGTCCCATCTGGTAATGTTTTCTCAGTTGGTTTATCCCATGAAACAAAATCACATTCCGGATAACGCGAACAGCCATAGAATTTCCGACCACGTTTTGTCTTACGTTCAACAATTTGTCCGATACCACACTTAGGACAGAGCAACCCAATTTCTTCCACAATTGTCTTCGTATTACGACAATCTGGGAAACGTGAACAAGCATAGAATTTACCATAACGTCCTAATTTTTTAAGCATTGGGGCACCACAAATCTCACAATCAAAACCAGCCAATTCATCCTTTAAAACAATTTTTTCCATTTCTTTTTCAGCGGTTTCTAATTCTTTTGAAAATGGCGTGAAGAAATCATCTACGACTTTTACCCAATATTTTTCCCCTGCTTCAACACTATCTAAATCAGTTTCTACTTGAGCGGTAAATTTAATATTAGTCACATCGGGGAAAAACTCTTGTACAGTATTTTGAACTAGCTCACCCAACTCTGTTGGCACAAATTTTTTAGTATCTAAGCGTACATATGCACGACGTTGAATCGTTTCAATCGTTGCAGCATATGTTGATGGACGACCAACCCCATTTTCTTCCAATGCTCGAACTAATGTTGCTTCAGTATAGCGAGCTGGTGGCTGCGTAAAATGTTGTTCAGGAGACATAACTTCAAGACTCACTTGGTCTCCTGTCGTCAAACTCGGTAACTTATTATCCTTATTTTTTGCAGCTGGATACGCCTTAGTATAGCCAGCAAATTTTGTTTGTGAACCATTTGCTCGGAAAGTGACACCATTTTGTTCAATCGTTACAGCCATTGTTGCTAAAATTTCTGGTGTCATTTGACTAGCAACAAATCGTGACCAAATCAATTGGTAAAGTTTAAATTGATCGTTTGTTAATTTATCCTTTACAGAAGCTGGTGTTCGAAATACTGAGGTTGGACGTATGGCCTCGTGAGCATCTTGAGCCCCTTCTTGTTGCTTACCTTGAACTGGTTTTGTTGCAGCATAGTCTGCACCATACTCTTCATTAATAAATGATGCAGCCTCTGACTTAGCAGTTTCTGATAAACGAATAGAGTCAGTACGCATATAGGTTATTAAACCAACTGTACCATTCTTCCCGCCTAAATTAATACCCTCATATAATTGCTGTGCAGCCATCATTGTTTTACGTGTTTTAAAATTTAATTGTGTATTGGCTGCTTGTTGCATTGTCGACGTTGTAAATGGTGGTTGTGGATTTCGTTTACGATCCTTGGTCACAACATTTATGACATGAAATGGTGCTGTTCTATCAATTTGTTTCAAAACTGATTGCACAGCATCATTATCAGGTAAACCAGCTTTTTTACCATCAAATCCATAAAATACCGCTTTAAATTTTGTCCGATCCTTTTTAAAGGTACTATCTAAAGACCAATATTCATCTGGTTCAAATGCCTGTATCTCTTGTTCACGTTTAATAACCAGCCCTAAGGCAATTGATTGTACACGTCCAGCAGATAATCCTTTTTTCACTTTCTTCCATAGAATAGGAGATAATGAGTAGCCAACCAAACGATCCAAAATTCGACGAGCTTGTTGCGCATCAACAAGATCCATATCTATCTTTCGTGGATGCTTAAAAGCATCTTTTACAGCATCTTTGGTGATCTCATTAAAAACAACTCGATTATCACTAGCTTCCAAATCTAAATCTAGAATGTGAGACAAATGCCATGCAATGGCTTCACCCTCTCGATCCGGGTCAGAAGCCAAATAAACATGCTTAGCTGCTTTAGCATCTTTTTTCAAAGATTTAATAATATCACCCTTACCACGTATATTAATATATTTTGGCTGATAATCATTTTCAATATCAACACCCATTGTTGATTTTGGTAAGTCTCTAATATGTCCAATACTAGCAACAACTTTATAGTTTTTACCAAGATACTTTTCAATTGTTTTCGCTTTAGATGGTGATTCGACAATAACCAAATTTTTCTTTTGTTTGGACTTTGTCTTCGCTCGAGATTTTGTTTTAGTACCTGTTGCTTTCACCGCACGCGTCTTTTTTTCTTTAACAGCAGTTTGTGAAGCCATTTGCGTGCACCTCTTTTCTTATAAATTATTTTTTATTTTCAATTAGTCTCTATAACCTAACAATATTGTACTATACACTATACAACGAAATTTTGCCAAATACTCCTTACCACATCATTTGAATAATTAGTAAAAATGTTGAAACTCTAAAATAATTTGACTAACTGATATGACAGGGATTGCACCAGCTAAAATAAGTTCATTTGTTCCACGAGAATTCTTTTCATCAATACGCCCAGGTAAAGCCATGACAGTTCTATTTTGTTCGAGTGCCAACATTGCTGTAATTAGCGAACCAGACCGTCGTTGTGCTTCAATAATAACGCAAACCTGACTTAATCCCGAAATAATACGATTACGTTCTGGAAAATGATGCTTTTTAGGTCCTTCCCAGGGTAAGTACTCACTTAATAATAAACCAGTCTGTCCCACATTTCGTTGTAAATGATCCTGTCGTTTTGGATAAGTATGATTTAAACCTGTGCCTATAACACCAATCGTCTTTCCTCCCGCATTAATTGAATGGCGATGAGTTAATTCGTCAACACCATATGCTAATCCTGATACTGTTGTTAATCCAGCGGCGATTAACTGTGGTATCCAAGAATTTAATACCACTTCACTATAATTGGTTGCTTGACGTGCACCAACAATTGCAACAAGAGGATGTGCTAATAACGATAGATCTCCTTTATAAAATAAACAAATTGGTGCATCAACACACTCATGTAAGTACTTAGGATATTCTGAATCACAAATGGTAATATACTTTTCTTGTTTAAGTTGTTCCCAGTCAGCATGCCAATTGTCTCGTTTTTTCCATGCTACTGCTCGCTGTACCTGTGAATGATTCATACGACTAATTTGCAGAATCAATTGCCAAGATAAATTAGCAATTTTAGTAACAGCCATATATTGCCATATGCGAAATCGGCCTTTAATAGTTAGACCAGGTATTAATAATAACCATAATAAAAAATCACGTTGCTTCATAATAACCTCCCTTAAATGATAGAGACGTTTATCAACGTGATTTGTTTATTATTTATAAATATTTTTTAACAGGGGCAAACGTTTTACGATGAATGGGCGTAATACCTAGCTTAGCCAAAGCTGACAAGTGTTCAGCCGTACCGTAACCAGCATTACGTTCAAATCCATACCCTGGATACTGCTTTGCATATTGTTTCATAAGACTATCACGATAATTTTTCGCTAAAATTGAAGCTGCTCCGATCGATATACTACGATCATCACCCTTAATTAATTTTTCTTGTGGTAAAGCTAAATCAATCGTCATTGCATCAATGAGTAATCTATCCACATGTTGTGTCAAATTTTCAACTGCTTGAAGCATTGCAATTCTTGATGCTTCATAAATATTTAATTGGTCAATATCAGCAGCAGCAACAATACCAAATGCAAAATCGACAACTTTATTTCTAATCTCTTGATCAATGGCTTGTCTTATTTTGCCAGATAATTGCTTAGAATCATGCACAATCGTTAAATCAAACGACTCATCAATAATTACTGCTGCAGCAACAACAGGCCCAGCTAAGGGACCTCTACCAACCTCATCAACGCCTGCAACAACTTGCTGAGCACGCCAAACTTCTTTTTCAAAAATCAAGCGCTTTTCAAATGCTTGTTTCTGTAAAAACAATTTATTTTGCTGTTTTTTAAATTGTTTTAATAAAGTTTGCACACCTTTCCGTTGATCTTGTTGCCACCGCTTTAAATCACTTTCATCGGGTATACCATTTAACTTTTTTTTAATCTGAGCAATTGTTTCTACGCTATTCATCAATAACTTCACCGATCTTATCACTTGGTAATTCCAACGTATATTTACCCAACTTGCCACGTCTTAAATCAAGTAATAACCGTTCTGAAGCACGGTCGTAATCATCTTTAAAGCCAAGTTTCTGTGTTATAGTCAGCAAGATATCGACATCTGACTGTTCATCCCAAATGGTTGAATTCAAGTGATACCGTTCCACAATGGCTTGTGGATTGTAATCTCTAAAAAAATTTAACATTACTAACGAAATATCATCTAAATTAACTAATTGATCTTTAATTGCCCCCGTCATCGCAAGATGTTGCCCGAATCTTTGATCAACAAATTTTGGCCATAATACCCCAGGCGTATCTAATAACTCTAAATTTGTCGGTGTTTTTAACCATTGTAATTTTTTTGTGACACCAGGACGGTCACCTGTTATGGCCACATTTTTTGTCACCAAATGATTTAACAAAGTTGACTTGCCAACGTTAGGCACACCAGCAACTAATGCTCTGATTGCTTTATCTTGGACACCTTTTTCAGCTAAATTAGCCCATTTATCAGCTAATACAGCACGGGCTGCTTTTGTAATGATTTGGGGTGTCTTGTGCCCACGTGTGTCTAAAGACACAACCTTTAATCCTTGAGATTCAAAATAGTTTTGCCATTGTTTTGTTCGTTCAGCATCTGCTAAATCTGTTTTTGTCATCACTAATAGTCTTGGCTTATCACCCAAGACCTCATCTAATTCTGGATTACGTGAAGAAAGTGGGATTCGTGCATCAACCAATTCAAAAACAATATCAACGTGTTTTAAATTTTCACGCATCAATCGAAATGCTTTGGCCATATGTCCAGGGAACCATTGTATAATTTGTGACATGTTAATACCTCCAATTAATTATTCTTCTGATGCTTGGTATTCTGCCCATGCCTGATCAAAAATCGACATACTGTGTAAATACGATGCATTTTCTTCGAGATATCGTGAAATTAAATCAAAATTATTTGAATGTTTTGGAAATTGTGTATCATAAAATGCTGCATTCGCAAAATTTTCAACTTCATCACTTGTTACCGGATTCCTTTGCGTCATTAACCATTGAAAAAAAGAACGTCTCATTTGTCTGAAAATCCTCCTCTAAACACAAACTTATCCTGTTTAGGATTAATTTGAATTGCCTTAACACGTACACCTTGTACTTTTGGTGCCTTACCTAAATCAATCAATAATGTTTTCTTCTGTGAATCAAGGACTAACCAATCAGGTAAATCAATCTTTTTGCCAAAATAATTCATAACATATTTAACAGGTAGCGGTAACTGACCAACAGCGACTGAGTCAGCATGTAATAAAATACCCCCATTTTTTGTCACTTCTGGTGTCATTCGCATACCAAAATCAACTGACTGTCCAAATAATTTATAAGTGCCATATAACATCATCCCTTGTTTTTGCATCTCAAAACGGAATTGATGTCGTAGTGACGGATCAGCATTTATATATTTTTCAACTAAAGCGTTTAATTCCTTGCGGCTAATTCTAACTTCAAATGATGCACGACCAATCTCAGGACGTGAATCTGTCACATGTTGATGACTTTGAGGCATAAAAATAAGTACTGTACTTAAAATAACTAATACGACTAACGTACTAAGAATTCCCTTTAAGTACCCTCGCTTTTGTGCTTGACGCACAACTGAATCTATGTTTGATCGTATATTTTCTTGTTTCATATTATTTTTTTAACCAGTCCTGCTTGTTTAATATCATTTTTTTAACTAGTAACTGACTCATCTTATCATAGCCTAGGTCATTTGGATGATAATGATCTTGTGTCGTAATATACTGATTTAATTCTTTGTCTGTTTGCTTTTGTAAGGTTTCTGTCACCATTTTATTATTTAAGGAACCCCGATTAGCCTTTTCTGCTGCTAATCGTAATTTTTCACGCGCTGCTTTAGTCGTATACTGACCAAAAGTAAGCGTATTAAACGTTGAAACATAGTATATTTGTTTATCAGTCGATGCTAAATTTGCATTAATATCATTATATATTTTAACATCATCATTTAAATCATCTCGATTTGCTAAATAAACATATAAAGGATTATAGTTACCAAATAAATAAATGGGTGCTTGTTTATTTTGTTTCTTTATAAAAGCAGTCAATGCCATCAAATGTTGGGTATAATTTGGCATCGCTCTTTCCACATGCTTTGTCACATCTGTTTCTGATTTAGCGAAAACTGATTTAAACAGTGTCTGTTGTAAGTCATTACCTCCTACAGTCATTACAATGACATCAGCTTTCTTTAATTGATCAACAGCTTGCGGATTTGATTTAATACGCTTTAAAATCTGATCAGAGCGGTCACCCGCTTTACCATAATTAGCTGTTTTAACAGCAATATCATATTTTTTAGATAATTGCTTTGCCGTTCGTTTTGTATATCCTTGCTGAGCTGTCGTATCTCCAACACCTTCTGTTAGTGAATCACCTACTGCAACTAGCCTAATGACATCTTTGTTGGCTGCATTGACTGTCGTGGCTCCCCAAAAAAGGACAACACTTAGCGTTGATAAAAATAAAAAAAATGCACGTCGCATACCAACAACTCCCTTCAACAATGCTTAACAATAACCTAGTTAGATATTTTACCATATTTTTACCCGCAAGAAAAAATGACTAAAATATGCAATGATTTTTCACACAAAAAACCATCAACCTATCCATGAGATGTCGTAGATTGATGGCTTATTTTTAAAGATTGTTACTGACATGCACCAATCTTTTTTAATTTAATTGGTAACTAAAACCAATGGCAGCATCACCAGTATGAGTCGCAACGATTGGTGTCGTCTGCTGTAAAACAATTTCTACATTAGGAAATAATGCTTGCAATTGTTCACCTAATTTTTCACGTTGTTCAGGAATACCAGCGGTTGATATACCAATAGCGTGTACACCATTCGGTACGGTCTGTAGTAAATCAGTAATTTTTTTGATATAGGCTTTGGTTGACTTTGTGCCACGTCCTTTTGCTTCGACAATAATATTGCCCTTAACCACATGAGCACCAACATGAATATTTAACATTCCTGCTAATAAACCTGCAGTTTTAGATAAACGACCACCTGCAACTAAATTATCCAATTTTGAAACCATGACATATTGTTCTGTTTTGGCTTTAACAGACTCTACTTCGGCGATTACCTCGTTACGAGTTGCACCACTCGCTGCCTTCTTAGCAGCCGCCAAGACAACCATACCGAGTGAGCGATCAATTAAATCAGAGTCAATGACAGTGACATCCCCATCGACCATCATAGCTGCTTGACGAGCAGCATCAACTGAGCCAGACAATCCCTTTGTTAGGTGGATTGAAATAACAGCAGAACCATCTGCTACAAGTGGTTCATAGACTTCTGTAAACATACCCAATGCTGGTTGTGAAGTTTGTGGCAAATTTTTAGAAGCTGCCATTTTATCCATAAATTCTTCCGGTGTAATGGTAATACCGTCTTGGTAGGTAACACTATCAATCGTAATTGTTAACGGAATAACTTTTATATCATACTTTTCAATTTCATGAGGTAACAACATCGCTGTTGAATCAGTCACAATTTTTACTTGGGCCATAACATCAATTCCCCGTTTTCTCTTTTCAATATACTCAATTATCTCATCTTTAGTTCGCTTTTTCAATGAAGTAATATGCAAAAAAAGATAATCTAGTTTTAATAACTAAACAATAACGTTTATGTCAAAATACTAAAAAAGCTGTCATATCTTACTTTAGAAAGACAACAGCTCCATTCTTTATAGTGAGTCTGGATCACGTAACCAAGCTAACGCAAGTGCACCTTTTCCCAAGTGAGCACCAATAACCGGCCCAATATATGAATATTCAACACGCATATCTGGATACTTTTTTTGTAATTCATCATGCCAAGCTTGACCAGCGACTTCATCATTTCCTTGGATGACAATTGCACGTAATGGATAATCAGCTTTTTCTTTGGCTTCATGAAACAAAACTTCAGCTCGTTGCATAGCCTTTTTCATCGATCTAACTTTTTCAAATGGTACAATATGATTTGTCTCATTATCAAATGTCAATAATGGCTTAATTTTCAACATCGTACCAATAAAGGCTGAGGCATTCGAGAGACGGCCACCTCGCACCAAATTTTGTAAGTCATCAACAATGAAACATTCATCAATTGTGGCAGATAACTCATCTAACACATTTAATATTTCATTAATGTCCTTACCTGCTTGAACCATTTGTGCTGCTTTAAGGACTAAATGTCCCATTAGACGAACCGTAATTTTCGAATCATACCCAAAAATTTCAAAATCATCAACCATCCCATTTAACCCAGCAACGGTATTAACCGTACCCGAAATAGTTGCAGCTAAGTCTATGACAATTGCACCCTCATAGCCCTCACTTTTTAATGATTCAAATAACGACAACCAATCACCAACAGCTGGCTGAGACGTCGTTGGAAACTCTGACGATGACACTAATTTTTCATAAAATTCCTCAGTAGTAATATCTATGCCTTCATGATATGTTACGCCATCAATAATGACTGGCATTGACATTACTTTAATATTATATTTATCAATTTCTGCTCGATCCAAATATGCGGTGGAATCAGTCACGACTGCAAGTTTCATTTCACTAAATCCTTTCAAAGTCATCTAAACGTTAACGATAACGTTGCCTTTTTAAGTACTATTAATGTGTTCTTCAAAAATTTCTACAAAGTTATACTTATCAATAATGACTTAATCACTCGATAATAAATCATATCATAAATCGAACTTGATTTCAGTAGTATGCAATTTTTTACACTTTAAAAGGGTTTACTGATTGATTTACCTAGTCGATTTAATAAAATTTGTAACATACTTAGTTCTTCATCTGACCACAACTGAAAGACATTATCATGGAAAGACTGATGTTTTTCATTAATCGCATGTAATGTATCAGTACCTCGTAATGTCAATCGGTAGATTAATTGTCGATGGTCATGACCGATGGCTTCACTAACCACTAATTCTTTTTTAGTTAATGAATGTAATTGTCTTGACAACGTCGAATTATCTAAACCAGTATCAGCAGATAGTTTATCTTGTGTATCAATTTTATCATCAAGATGTTTTAATAATTGCCACTCTGCAATCGTTATACCATGATTTTTTGTAATCTTTGTTAGGGCTATTTTATACTGCTTATCAGTCTGCCAAAGTGCTTCAAGAATAGTTTTCATATCAACCTCCAAAATATTGCACAAATGCTACTCAACCTAAAAATACAAAGAAATTTAAAATAACTTCACTACTTTAGAGCCATGCACTTCATTAACACCCAAGTCATTTGCTATTTGGTTAGCATTTTGATAAGTTATACCACCACCTGGCAAAATCGTTAAGCCCTCTGGAGTCATTGCAATAATTTCTTGTAAATGAGGTAAGGTTTCATTAATTGGCATATCCAAATTACCGCCATGTGTTAACACACGAATAACACCATATTGTTGCAACCAACGCAATGCTTGTTTCTGGCAATCCAAATTAATGCTATCAAAAGCCATATGATAAACAACCTTCATTGGTCTGGCAGCCTCTAATAATTTTAACATACTATCACGAGCTAATTGACCTTGTTCATTGACAGCACCAAAAGTTACCGTTTTAACGCCTAGTTTCTTGAAAGTTAAAATTGATTGACGCATTTTATCTATTTCAAAATGTGTATAATTAAAGTCACCAGGACGTGGACGAATCATGACAACTAAATCAATATGTGCTTGCTTAGAAAGTGCGACTGCTTGCGAAACTGTTTGACTGTCTGGTGTCAAACCGCCTAATTCTAAATTTGCATTTAGTTCAATTCGATCTGCGCCTGCAGCAATTGCAGTTGTCATTGTCTTTAAATCTGCTAAAGCCACTTCTCTTTTCATTGCCAGTTCCTCCGTTGTACACTTTAAAAATTATTTGTGACATCGTCATGTTATTTTTAAACTCGTTTTATAAATAAGATACTAAAAAAGGCAGGTTAATACACGTCATTAACCTGACCTTAAAGTTTTTCTTAATTATTTTGGCGTAATTTTTGAACAATTTTTTGTTCTGGTGTCACAGTGATCGTTGTTTGTCCTTCAAAAATAACAAAACCTGGCTTTGAGCCATTGGGTTTTCTAAGTTTACGAACTGGTAAATAATCAACTGGTACATTTGCTGAATTTCTAGCTTTAGAAAAATAGGCTGCTAACATAGCGCCTTCATACAACGTATCTTCTGATGGGTTACTATCATGAATGATAACATGCGATCCAGGAATATCTTTTGTATGCAACCATATATCTGATTTTGCCGCTGTTTTCATCGACAGACGCTCATTTTGTAAGTTGTTTTTCCCAACTTCAATGAGTGTCCCATTTGTTGCATAAAATTTTTCAGGTTGACTGACCTTTGTTTTTTGCTTTTTCTTATGTTGAACGCGTAAATAACCTTCTTGTGTCAATTCTTCTTTAATTTCTGCAATATCTTTTGGGGAAGCAATATCAATCTGTGCAAGTAGCGTTTCAAAATAATCAATTTCTTGCTGTGCTAAATTAATTTGGGAATTTAAATATTTCACAGAATTTTTTAATTTGTTATATTTTGTAAAATACTTTTGGGCATTTTGAGAAGGACCCATTTGATTAGATAAGTCAATTGTTAACGGCTGATTATCATCATAATAATTTGGTAATGTTATTTTTGTCATGCCTCGTTGTATTTGCGTCATATAAGTTGTTAATAACTCACCTTTTATACGAAATTCATCTGCATGATCAGCATTAGCCAGTTCAATACGCTGCTTTTTTATCTTATTTTTATTTTTCTTCAATTCATTTCGCACCGTACGCAATACTATTACAGCTTGTTGTTGAACACGATCTCTTTCAGATTTTTCTGCAAAATACGCATCCAACATATCACTTAATGTTGTAAACGATACTTTCTCACCAATCATCGTTTGCCATTCAAATGGTGAAAAATTAACACCTTTTGCTGTCATAATCAATTGTGGTTTTGGTTCGTTAAACTGATCTAACCATTTTTGTGCTAGAACTAAAGCATTGCCAGATTGTTGCAAGACATTTGCTAATTCTACTGCAGAATCATGCGCAAATCCTTGAAAATGACGTTGAATCTGTTGGGCAAGATTATCAATTTTAGGATTATCTAAAATAATATTAGCTAACCCGTCTAATGAGTGCATTGGATTAATGACATTTTGTTTTGGTGGTAAAGTATAGCTTCCCCCAGGCATTAGTGTACGCACCCGATTTTGGTCCGCTGGTACGTGTTTGATTAAATCAATAATGCGTTGTGAAGCCTCATCCACTAAGAACAGATTTGAATGTCTCCCCATCATCTCAAGAATTAAAGTCGTTTGTTCTTCATCCCCTAATTCATCACGTCCCGAAGTAACAAATCTGATAATACGATCATTTTCAACTTGCTCAATTTTAATTAACTTTGAACCTTCTAAATGTTTCCGTAACATCATCGCGAAATTTGGCGCAGTTTGTGGATTCGTATACTTAATCCTTGAAATCTGTGTACGCGCGAAAGAAGGATGAGCACTTAATAAGACGGGATAATTTTGGCGATTATGACGAATAATTAAAAAAATTTCATTTGAGTACGGTTGATGAATTTTCATAATTCGACCACCAGACAATGTTTTATTTAGTTCCTGCACCATCGCATGTGTAAAAAGGCCATCAAATGACATTTTTAATCATCTCCTTTCAGTGAAGTAAGTAAAAATTGCTTTGCTTGTCGTTCATCTTCCGCTAGTTGATCGATCAATGCTTGTCGATTCACAAATTTGACTTCACCACGTAAATAATGATGCCATCTGATATGAACATTTTCACCGTAGATGATGCGATGAAAGTTAAATAAATTAATCTCTACTGTCTTTGGACGATTATTCCCAAATGTCACATTATAACCTATTGAAGCCATACCAGGGTACCAGTGTGTGCCAATTTTCATTTCAACCACGTAAATACCAATACCCGGCAACCTTTCACCTGGTGTCGTTTCAATATTCGCTGTTGGATAACCTAATTCACGTCCCCTAGCCTCACCATGAACGACTAAACCGGTTGTCTCGTATGATTGTACTAATATGTGACGCAATTCATCCATACGTCCTTCATCAACCATTTGACGTGCTCTTGTAGATGCACTTTCAAAACCATCAACATTAACTTGTTTCACTTCAATAACATCAAAGTTGTTATTAGCATATATTGGTAAATGTTTCATGTCTGCATCTTTAGGACCATAAGTATGGTCAAATCCAGCAACGACTGCAACGGCGTGTAAAGCAACTATATATTGATCAACAAACTGTTGTGGTGCTAATTGTGCGAATTCTGAAGTGAAATTAACGACATATGTTAGGTCCACACCAAGCTCTGTTAATAATTCTAGTTTTCTTGGTAAAGTTGTTAAATAAGTTAATGGTTTAACGTACGTTTTAAATGCAATCGATGGATGGTGATCATATGTCAGCACAGCTAGCTTGATTCCTCGCTTATGGGCCTCTGCAGCTGCTCGTTTTATGACCATCCGATGTCCTGCATGGACACCATCAAAAAATCCCATTGCTAAAACAATTGGGTCACTCTTGATTTGCGTTGGCTCGTATGGATGGTGTAAATAAATAACTTCCATCATTTAAGTCCTTCTTTTCTTTATAGTCAGTGTTTCAATCATAACATACGTGAAAACTGCGTGATTTATTCAATTGAAAATGTGCGATAGGCACGATATTGTTGCTTATCATCTCGCCATGAAAAAACTGATTTGATATCACCATGATACGTCAACACAATTTTATCCTGAACTGGTTCTAATAAACTAGCCGGTTGACCAACACCATGTTTCACCTTTTCCCATTGGCTAGCTTGCAATTCGATATGTGGGTATTGTTTCACCGCTGTTGCTAATGGTTGTAACCATTCTCCCAATGAACCTTCCTGTTCGAATCGCTCCGCAATATCATTCAAAGTATGTGCCTCAGTGAGGTCATAACCACCTGCGCTAACTCTGGTTAACTGGCTCATAACCGACGGTACATTTAACTTTTTTCCTAAATCGAAAGCTAGCGTTCTAATATATGTTCCTTTAGATACTTTTGCAATAAATTGACATGTTTGCGTTCCCTCTGCCTCATTAAATATCGGATTACTTGTCATTTTAAAGTCATAAATAGTCGCTTCCCTTTTTGGTCGCTCAACAGTCTCACCAGCACGAGCATAGTCATATAATCGTCGCCCATTAACTTTGACAGCCGAGTACATTGGCGGTATCTGAATGATATCGCCAATCAACGACTGCATCGCCTGATTAATTTGACTGATGGTAAATGGTTGTTCAATCTTTTGAGTATCAATGATATTACCATCCATATCTTCAGTCGTTGTCGCTATACCAAAAGTAATCGCGCCTGTGTACGTTTTACCAGTTTCCTGCAAAAATTCAATAGTTTTAGTTGCTTTGCCAAGTGCAACTGGCAATACACCATCAACATTTGGATCAAGTGTCCCAGCATGGCCTATTTTTTTCATTTTTAAAATGCGTCGTAACTTAAAAACAACATCATGCGAAGTCATCCCTGCCGTTTTATAAATTGGTAAAATTCCGTCCATATTGTTCACCTTTGATTTTTATTTTAGATATGTATATAAAAAGGTCTTTCGTACCAAAATATACTGGTAAAGAAAGGCCCTTCCATTAATGATTATTGATAAATTATACTAGTCTTTATGTAATTGACGTATTAAATCATCAATTTTATTACCATATTGAATCGACTCATCTTTAACAAATTTTAATTCAGGTGTTTTGTAAATACGTAACCGTGAACCTAATTCTTTACGAATCAATCCAGTCGCTGCATCTAGTCCATCTGCAGCCTTTTTATTAACAGAAGCCAATTCAGACAACACACTGTAATATATCTTAGCTTGTTGCAAATCGCCAGTTACTTCCACACCAGTTACTGTTACCCCTTCAATACGTGGATCACGAATGCGCTTAAGCAATAGATCATTAATTTCTCGCTGAATCTCTTGCTCTAGTCGACCAACTCGAAAATTTTGTTGTGCCATATTAGTTTCCTCCTATCAATGATTATACGACTAATAAAAATTTTAGCGTGGCATTTCAACCATTTCATAAGCCTCAATGACATCGCCAACCTTTTCATCATTGTACTTTTCAATCGTTAGTCCGAAATCATAACCGTTTTTAACTTCTTTGACATCATCTTTATAACGACGTAATGAGCCAATTTTACCATCAAAAATAACAATACCATCACGAATCAAGCGTACAGATGCGTTGCTAGTAATTTTACCTGACATAACCATACCACCAACAATAGTACCAACCTTCGATACCTTAAACAAATCACGAACTTCTGCAGTTCCAACAACCTTTTCCTCGAATTCAGGATCTAGTTGTCCCTTCATTGCTGCTTCAATTTCATCAATTGCATTGTAAATCACACTGTGTAGACGAATTTCCACTTTATCTGTGTCAGCTTGTTGCTTTGCTTGTGGTGTTGGACGAACATTAAAACCAATAATAATTGCACCTGAGGCTTCAGCAAGAGTCACATCAGATTCGTTAATCGCACCGACGGCAGTATGAATGATATCAACTTTAACACCTTCAACATCAATTTTTCTAAATGAACCAGCTAACGCTTCAACAGAACCTTGAACATCCGCCTTGATAATAACAGGTACTGATTTCATTTGTTTTTCGGCCATTTTGTTAAATAGGTCTGAAACCGAAACAATATTATTACGATTTCTTTCAGCAATAACCGCACGCTTTGCACGTTCTTCCCCAGCTGCACGAGCTGTCTTTTCATCCTCAAAGACAACAAATCGATCCCCAGCAGATGGTACTTCATTTAAGCCAGTAATTTCAACTGGTGTAGAAGGCAAAGCTTCTTTAACCCGACGTCCACGATCATTAGTCATTGTACGAACACGACCATACGTGTTTCCGACAACAATTGGATCCCCAACGTGCATTGTTCCTTGTTGTACCAAAACAGTTGCGACTGTTCCACGACCTTTATCAAGACGGGCCTCAACAACTGAACCAGCTGCACGTTTGTTTGGATTTGCCTTTAATTCCAACACATCAGCTGTTAATAGAATCATTTCTAATAGTTCATCAATATTTTGACCAAACTTTGCTGAAATATTAACAAAAATGGTATCACCACCGAACTCTTCCGGTACTAATCCATATTGCATTAATTGATTGATGACATTTTCTGGATTTGCTCCTGGCTTATCAATCTTATTAACAGCAACAATAATTGGTGTCCCAGCAGCCTTTGCGTGATTAATCGCTTCTACTGTTTGTGGCATAACCCCATCATCAGCAGCAACAACTAAAACAGTAATATCTGTAATATCTGCCCCACGAGCACGCATCGCTGTAAAGGCCGCGTGACCAGGTGTATCTAAGAAGGTAACAAGTCGATTATTTAGCTTTGTTTGGTAGGCACCAATATGCTGTGTAATACCACCAGCTTCACCTTCCGTAACATGTGAATTACGCAAATAATCCAGCAAGGTTGTCTTTCCATGATCAACGTGTCCCATAATTGTTACGACAGGTGCACGAGGCGCCATGTTTTCACTATCATCCTCGTTATCTTCAAAGAATTTATCTAAATCGGCAATGTCAACTTCAACTTTTTGTTCAGCATTAATCCCATAATCAGCTGCTAAAAGTTCAATCGTATCAGCATCCAATGATTGATTTTGATTAACCATGATTCCCAACATAAATAATTTTTTAATAATTTCTGTTGCATCACGATGAATCAATTTTGCAATATCTTGTACATTCATACCAATAGAATAAACTAATGTTTCTGGTAATGGTTGGTCTTTACGCACTGTTGGTGCTGGACGGTGCTCATTATTGTTACGATTCCGACCAGGTCCCTTTTTACCGCGACGGTTATTACGGTTATTTCCGTTGTTATTAAAACGGCGGTTCTTATTTTGTGAACTGTGGTTATCGTGACCACCATTACTCTCTTTATTATTCGTGTTTTGGTGTTGTGCATTTGTCTTTTGACGCTGTGAATGAGACGCTTGACCCTCAGTGTGTTTCTCATTTTTCTTATGATTAACGTCTTTCTTTACAGCCTTTTTTTCAGCTGGCTTTGCTGATTGTTTATTATTTTTTATTGTATTTGTCAAAGTTTTAACTGCCTTATCATCTAATGTAGACATATGGTTTTTTACTGGCATGTTTGCTTTAATTGCAATTGACACTAGATCCTTTGATGAAATGTTTAAATCTTTAGCCAACTCATATACTCGCTTGGTCATATAACTTCCTCCTAATTATCTAAGTATTCTTGCATTTTTTTAGCAAATCCACGATCAGCAACACCAATAACTGTCCGTGCTAATCCAGTTGCATCTGCTAATTCTTGACGTGTTAAATCCATAGAAAGTGCAACTCTATAACTGGTTGTTTTATCCATAAACTTTTTTTTACTGGTCTGACCACCATCGGATGCAAAAAAAACTAAACTCACTTTGCCAGAACGAATAGCATTTAAAACTAATGCTTCACCTGTGATTAATTTTCCTGCACGTCTAGCAAGTCCTAATAAGTTTAATAATTTTTGTTTATTTTGCATCCCCAAAAAGCTCCTTACGTGCTGCTTGATGATCAACATATGCTATTAAATCATCATAAAACTGATCATCAAGTTTTATTGCGAATACTTTATCAAAAATACGTTTTTCTTTGGCAGATTCTGCCACATCAACGGATAGAGAGATGTACGCACCACGACCATTTGCTCGGTTTGTTGGATCCAAGATAACTTCACCCTCTGGCGTCCGAACAATACGAACAAGTTCCTTTTTTGGTACCATTTCTCCGGTAACAATGTCTTTACGCATTGGAATCTTACGTGGTTTCATGAGCGTTACCTCCTATTCTTCAGAATGATCTTCAAATGTTACTGTTTCATCTGTTACTGCGTCATTTTCTGACATTGATTCACGTGCTGCTAATTCAGCAACAACTTCTTCACGTGCTGATTCTGGCTTAATATCAATCTTAAAACCAGTTAAACGTGCTGCCAAACGTGCATTTTGACCACGTTTACCAATTGCTAACGACAATTGATAATCAGGAACCAATACTGTTGCTGCACGATCATTATTTGGATCAAAAATAACTTCAACAACTTCAGCTGGATTTAGAGAATTTTTTATGAATTCCGCTGGATCTTCTGTCCATTCAACAATATCCATATTTTCACCTGATAATTCAGTAACAACAGTTTGTACACGTGCACCACGTTGACCGACCATTGTCCCAACAGCATCAAGGTTTTCGTTATGGGAATAAACTGCTATTTTTGAACGATCACCTGCTTCACGAGCAATTGATTTGATTTCTACAGTACCATCAAATACTTCAGGTACTTCCGCCTCAAATAAGCGTTTAACCAAATCCGGATGTGTACGTGACACAAAGACTTGCGGTCCTTTTTGTTCGTTTTGAACTTGTGAAACCAAAACCTTTATTTTATCACCCATACGATATGTTTCACTAGGCATTTGATCATTTGGTTTCATTGCTGCCATTTGGTTACCAGGTAAGATGATATACAAGTATCTTGAATCTTCACGTTCAACTTCTCCCGTAACAATTTCATCTTCATAACCAACAAAATTATCATAGACAACACCACGTTCAGCTTCACGCACTTTTTGCATAATAATTTGCTTAGCAGTTTGCGCAGCCAACCGTCCAAAATCCTTTGGTGTTACCTCAAAACGAATTTCATCACCAATTTCATAGGCTTTATTTAATTCAAGCGCCTCTTCTAAGCTAATTTGTTCATATGGTTCATCAACATCTTCGACAACTGTTTTAACTGCATAAACTTTAATACTACCCTTTTTCTTATCAAATTGGACGTCAACGTTTTGTGACTCATCATAATTTTTTTCATAGGCCTTTTTAAGAGCCTCTTCAAGAGCAGCGATTAAGACTTCTGCTTTAATACCCTTTTCTTCTTCTAATGCATCAAGGGCTGATACTAATTCCTTACTCATTATTGTTTCTCCATATTATTAAAAATCATTTGATTGTCGTGCTTGTGCTACCATACGACGAGGGATTATCAATTTTTCATCTGATTCACTGGTTATAACTAATTCTTCTGATGTGACATCATTTAACTCACCTGAGAATTCCTTATACCCATTAATTTTTTGATAGGTTGAAACATGTACCAATTTATGAAGGGCCCATTCATAATCTTCATCCGTAGATAAAATGCGATCTTGATTAACTGATAATTTTGCCTCTTTCACATTTTTAAGGTTAATTTCAATTAATTGGTGTTTTGTCTTTACTGGTACATCTATTGTTAGTTTATTATCTACAATTGAAACCAATTGACCAACAAATTGATCTAAGTCAGCAACTGGTTGCTGTAAGGTTACTTCAATAAACTTTCCAAGAGCCCATTTAAAGTTTTGTGATTCCTTTAATAATCTGTCAGCACCAGGAGATGAAACATCAAGAAGATATGCTTGTGGGAAAGGATCCGGTGTAATTTTATCCAATTCGTTACTAATAATTTCAGTTAACATGACCAGATCATCCATATTAATTTCACCATCAACACGGTCAACAAGCACACGAAGAACAAAATCACTATCTTGTTTTTCATAGAGAACATCCCATAAATCAAAACCTTGCGTATCTAATACCGGTTTTAAAATTGCTTGAACATCTTCTATAACTTTTGCCATTCTAAACCTCCCTCCATACAATGGTATTTATTTAATAAATTCCTGAAAAAAATGAGCGGCCGAGAAAAATCCGGCCACTCAATTAAGAGCATATTCATTAACATTATTTATACTATCACGAATTACCAATGTAAGCAAGTGAAGACACCCATTCAATCTCAATGCATGGCAAAATGATTAATAAAAAATTTCGCAACATTAAAATAAATAATAACTGAAGTTAAATCAGATAATGTTGAAATAAAGGGACCTGATGCAACCGCAGGATCTACACCCATTCGATCCATAATCAATGGGATAAATGCCCCTGCAACATTGGCTACTAGTATCGCAACAGCCATCGCGACACCAACCGCAATACCTAACAATAAATTTTTCTTCCAGATTAAAATAACAAGAAAAATAGTTATACCAGCTAAAATACCAATCATGGCACCAATTAAAATTTCTACCAACAAGGATTTTGCAACTGACTTTTTCTCTTGTAAAGCAATTCGTCTGACAGCTACCGCTAATGATTGGGTTCCTGCATTACCAGCAGTTCCAGTAATCAGCGAAATAAACACTGCCAAAATCGATGTCTGCGCAACTAAATAATCATAGCCATCAATGACGGAGGCTGTCCCCATACCTAAAAAGATTAGTCCAATTAACCATGGCAAACGCTTTAACGCTGACTTCATTGGATTATCTTCCAATGTAACAACGTCGACACCAGCCAGTCTTGAATAGTCCTCGGCTGCTTCTGCATCGATAACATCAACAATATCATCAACTGTAATCATACCGATCATCTGCTGTTTAGCCACAACTGGAATCGAAACGAAATTATAATCAGCCATAATTTTAGCAACTTCTTCTTGATCATCACTTGGATTCACAGTAATTAAATTCGTATCCATCACTTCAGATACCTTAGCAGCATCTGGCCAAATAATTAGAGACTTCAGTGAGATGACACCAACTAACAATCCATCATTATCGTTAATATAAATATAATTAATTTGTTCTGCTTCTTGAGCAGCTTGCTTCACAGCAATCATTGCCTCGCCAATTGTTAATTGTTGGTTAATAGCAATGAATTCCGTACTCATCAAAGAACCAGCAGTATCATCCTCATATTTCAGGAAACGTTTAATTTCCTCAGAACTTTTGGCAGGCATCAATGACAAATATAATGCCAGATGTTTGGCATCTAAATCCGACATTAAATCAACAGCATTGTCAGTATACATTTCTGCTAACATCTCAGCAGCATAATGCGGTGACATTTCCGACAATAAATCATTAAAATCAACATCTTCAGGATCAATTTCATCGAAAATATCTGCTAATTCTACCGGTTTTAGCCAATCAATAATTTGTCGTCTTAATTGGGTGGTTAATGAAACATAGAAAATTGCTTGATCATACGTATGTAATTCATCAAAACCGTCTAAGAAAGCATTTTTTTCATTATTTTCGATATAAAAAACTAAATGGTGCGCTTGATCTGATAACTCATCTCGCATCTCATCAGTCATTTCTTGCAAATTTTCTTTCATTTTTACTACACCAAAATATTTATCTACAGTTTATTTTTGGCAAGTCCAATTATATTATCATCTAGGATTTGCTTTAAATCTTCCGGTAAAGGACTTTCAATATGCCTTTTCGTTTCCGCAAATGGATCATAAAATTCTAACCAATAGGCATGTAAAGCCTGACGTGTCATGCCTCGATCTAAAGGTCCCCCATAGATTTCATCACCAATCAAAGGATGACCGATATGACTAAAATGAACTCTGATTTGATGCGTACGACCAGTATGTAATTGCACTCTCACTAAGGTTTGATTTGACATACGTTTCACGACCCAAAATTCGGTTCGAGAAGGTCGACCATCGTCACGCACCTCACGACGAATAAAATCGCCATCTTTACGACCAATCGGTGCATCAATCATACCATGATCATCCGCAACAATACCATCAACAATTGCGTAATATCGCTTATCAACGGTATGTGTTTGTAATTGCTTATCTAATAGGCCATGTGCAAAGCGATGCTTGGCCAATAAAGCAACTCCTGACGTAAAGCGGTCTAAGCGTGTCACAACATGTGGTACCAAATCCGTTGCTCCTTCTGATATCAAGTACCCTTTTACACGATTAACCATGGTTGTTTCACGATCAGCTTTACCGGGTACAGAAGTTATTCCAGCCTCTTTATCAACAACCAACCAGTTTTCATCTTCATATAGAATCGTAATTGGCAGATTTGATGCTGCAACAACTGCATTTGACTGTTCTGGTGGCATGTTAACTTCAACCAAATCCCCTGGATGAACATCATCCAAAGTTCTAACTGGTTTTCGATTCAAAAGGACTTGACCCCCACCGCGTTTAATAATTGCAAACATACGATGTGAAACACCACGTTGCGCTAAAAATGATTTGATACGTAAGGTATCGTCACTTTGATTTTTCCAACTAAAATGCGCCAACTATCTTACCTCCGTACCTATAAAGCTTGTTTGCACACGATGCCAAAAATGCATATGACGATACTCTGCAAATTGAATTTTTTGTTCTGACACTTTAAATGAAATCCAATCAATATTAGAAGAAATTTTATTTAAATGATCATAACTAAACGTCACTGCAGACCCATCATTTTCCAATTGTATTTTGATAACTTCATGATTACCAATAATCAATGGTGATCCTAAGGTACGAAATACACGGCTATTAATAGATGCAATTTCTGCCAATTGGATAGCTTGTAAACTTGGATGCATAACTGCACCACCAATCGCTTTATTATAGGCTGTTGAGCCCGTAGGCGTAGATGCCGTTAACCCATCGCCCCTAAATCGTTCAAATAGTTCATTTTGAATATATACATCTGCAACCAACGTCCCTAATGGTCGTTTTATAGCTGCTTCGTTTAATGCCAAAACATTTTCTTCATGTCCATCCGTATAATGTATTTTCACATCTAAGAGCGGATACTTAACAGTGCGAGCAGTCGTTTCTGAATTGACTAAACTTTCCACCAACTCATCGAGTTCAAAGTACTGCCAATCCGCATAAAATCCAAGATGACCAGTATGAACACCAATAAAGCGGATTTTAGCTAATTGATTTGTATAATGATGAAAAGCACCAAGTAATGTACCATCCCCACCAACTGTAATCACAACTTCCGGATGCTCATTATCAAATATTACGTGACCATTGCTACGAGCAATTAACTTCTCTTTTAATAAGGATACGACAGCGCGAGAATGTGGCACATTATTACTATACACAGCAATTTTCATCTGATGGCCTTCCTTTTTCTTTTCTAATTGTCGTCAACTTTTGCTTTTTCAACCAAACCACTATGTAACTCCGAAAACAACTCATCGACTTTAATACTCAATGCTGCTGCATTTTTCAATTTTTCCTTCATTTCAGCGGTGTATTCACCATCGAATTTATAATTAATTGCGTGTTCAATTGTTGCCCAAACATTCATTTGCATCGTCCGGACTTGAATTTCAGCTAATACCTTTTTTTCACCGTCAATTAATTGTACAGGATATTCAATAACAATATGATACGACCGGTAACCAGATGGCTTTTCATTTGTTACGTAATCACGTTCCTCTAGAATGACCATATCCTTACGTTGTCGTAGTATATCAACGACTTTGTAAATATCTTCAGTAAACTGCGTCATAATACGAACACCTGCCAGATCTTCCATATCTTGTTCGATTCGATCTAAACTAATATGACGTCGAGTCAATTTTTCTTCAATTGCTGGAATTGTTTTTACTCGACCGGTAACAAATTCAACAGGTGTTTGTACACCCAACAATTCAAATTCTGGACGCATCCCACGTAATTTAACCTTTAATTCATCAACTGTTTGAACATAAGGTTGTAGCAGTTTTTCCCACTCATTATGTGTCATCTTGATCCCCCAAAAAACAAATTTTTACATATAAATAGTTCTTCTGTGTTTAATCATTGCATCATCCACAACACGCCAACATTAGCATACCGTCGACAAGCAAAAAATTGTTGTCATACGCGTAAAAATTATATAATCAAGTTAGCTTGATATAACAAACAACACAATGCTTTAATTTTACAATTACTATGAATTTCTTTCCAGCCTTATTTAAGAATTAATCCATATTAAAAACTTTAATTAAGCAATTTTTTGTTAAAAGGGTTATCCTTGATTTTGTTATAAGAATAAACACATATAGACACATCAATTATAGTGGCGTACCATTAACTGGTATGTATAAAAATGTTTTTTTGGAGGTTGTCGCTTGTTATGTTAGAAGTGTACCACTTCGTCACGCCACTTTCGACCGAAAGTATCGTGTCAGAAAAAAAAGTGACTGATTACTTTAAACAAATGAAAAAATTTGTTTCTTATCGTATGATCCCAGTTGTAACCATGCAATCTGTTAGAAATACGTATCATGAATTAAAAAATGATTATCATATTGATATGGACTATACAACAGTCGCAACCAGTATTTCACAGTTAGCGCTGGATACAAAGGCTATTCAATCTCAAGGTAGAAAAGCTGCTAGAATGTTCTTTTTGAATATGCAAGAACAGCTTTTGGCGAATATCCCTTATTCCAAAGACTTAGTGTTAGCCACTATTTCAAAACTTAATTTAGACGTTAATCTCTTTTTAGAAGATTATAATACTAGCTTAACTTTGTCTTCACTCAAAGATGACCAAAACATGGCAACAGAAATGTCAGTGGTACGTTATCCAACAATGGTCGTCTATAATTCCAGTCAAGGCAACTATGCTTTGCAAACAGCAGATTTTACAGAAAAAAATCTGACAACTATATTTAATCAATCCGAACAACATTCTGTTAACTCAAAACTTCATTTGATTGATTATGAGGAAGGTAGTAACTAATAAAAATTTGTTATACCCAACAAAGGCCGTGAATCTAACCACTTTTGATCTGGTAGATTCACGACCTTTAACTATGCTCTAAAAAGTTGAAGCTGAACTGAAATAATGTTACAAGTGGCTTCAAATGGTTCTTTATACCACTTATTTACGTGAAAACTCAAATTTCAACCCCGCTACAGGCTGCATATTGCGTGTATAAAACTGAACAGAAAACTTTTCAGGAGTCACTGATAAAATCGCATACGTTCCCTTCAAATAGGCATAAGGCCCTTTTGGTAAGGATATCGATCCAGGATTAATAAATAGTTTACTATCGATCATTTCTGCACCTAATACATGTGTATGACCAGATGTCACAATATCAACATCCTTTTGTGAAACAACTTCTCTTAATTGATTTAGTGAAACTTCAGTGTGTACAAGATGACCATGTGTTTGGTATACCTTAATTATTTCATCTTCATAATTGCGATCATCAGGGAACATTGGGTCGTCATCCATATTGCCAATAACAGGCAATAACGTATCAAATAGTTCATCAGAACGTTGTAACTCAGAATCACCATTGTAAAACATTGCACGAACATGTCCCTTATAATGTGCAACAATATCAGATAAAATTTTACGATCACCATGTGCATCAGATATAATCAAATAATCCATCATTAGTCCTCCCACCATTCTTTAAAAAGCGTCATAAATTTTCTTAATGCATTACCACGATGTGAAATTGCATTTTTTTCTACAGGCGTCAATTCAGCAAAGGTTTTGCCATACGGATCATAGTAAAATAATGGATCATAACCAAACCCATCATCTCCTTGTGGTTCAAACAAAATATGACCATGAACCTCACCATCAGCCATAATCTTTTCACCATTAGGCTTTAAGCCAACAATAACTGTATGGAATGTCGCTGTTCTATCTGGTGCAGCAACATTTACCAATTCTTTCAATAATTTGTTATTATTTGCTAAATCATCATGATCTCCCGCATATCTTGCAGAGTGAACACCTGGTGCGCCATGCAAGGCGTCTACACTCAAACCAGAATCATCTGCAACCACTGGTAGCTGGTAAGCATCTGAAATTACCTTTGCTTTAATTGTTGCGTTATCTGAAAAATCCAAACCATTTTCATCAATTACTGGTACGTTATCTAAATCATTTAGTGAAATGACCTCCACCCCAAATGGCTTTAAGAAATCACGAAATTCGCGAATTTTACCCTTATTTTTTGATGCAAAAATTAATTTAGTCATTTGCCACCTACATTTCTTATTCACTTTCATTTACTAGTTGATTATCTTTAATATTTAAATGCTTCACATTTAAATTAGAAACGCCTAACCAAGACTGAGCTAATTCATTAAAAATATCTGAATTTCCCGTCGTAAAATACTCATCGTTTTTTTTTGATGGTGCTGTCGTTATTTCATGATTCAAATGCATTTCATTTAAAGTGTGTTTGACAACAGTCACTGCCGAAGCACCTGCATCAATTATTTTGATATTAGAAGCAAGCGCTTGTTGAATATAATGGGACAGTAATGGAAAGTGTGTACATCCCAAAACCAGGGTATCAATATCACTATTCTTTATTGGTTTTAAAATTTGTGTCACTGTTTGTTGCATTAGTTGTTCATCAGCTACTGGATTTTCAGCAAGTTTTACAAGCGTTGGTGCAGCTAATTGTAACACCTGATAATGGGAGTTGATTTTTTTAATTCCCTGATAATAAGCCAGTGAGTTTACTGTTCCTTGTGTTGCAATAACACCAATTTTATTTGTCGTTGTCGCTTGACTTGCTGCATCAACACCAGGCTGGATCACACCAATAACCGGTATTGTTAACTTTTGGGTAAGATCATCTAAAGCTGCTGCTGTAGCCGTGTTACAAGCAATCACCAATAATTTAATATCTTTACTCATTAGAAAATTCACTAGTTGCCATGTCAATTTTTTAACTTCTTCAGGTTGCCGAGTGCCATATGGCATACGAGCAGTATCACCAATATAATAAACTTGCTCATTCGGTAAATCTTTCAACGCTTGTTTAACAACAGACAATCCACCTATACCTGAATCTAAATATCCTATTGCACGATTATCCATTATTATCACTTCTTTCGAAATCTTAATATAAATTTTAAACTAATAACTCATTTATTTTTGATCTAATACATACGATGCTAATTCAGTTGGTGTTCTAAAAATAACATCCGCTTGATTATTGAAAACTGATTCATCTCGAACACCCCAAGCCGCCATACCGAATTTAACTGCTGCATTATGTGCCGCTTGCATGTCATGAACAGAATCACCAATATACATTGCCGCATCTGCACTTGTATTTAAGTTCATCAAGGATTTTAAGATAGGATCTGCTGCTGGTTTCATTAGTGGTGTGTCCCCTGCAAATACAAAGTCGCTAAAATATTTTACAAAATCAAAATTTTTACTATGATTTTTAAATTCAGCCGGTGTATTTGAAGTAACAATTCCCAATGATATACCTTTTGATTGCAATTGTGAAAGCATTTGTGTCACACCGTCAAACAATTTCACTTCATGCCAAAAATCATGATAATGACTTTGCCAAGCTAGTTGCATTTCTTTGGGATTTTCAACTCCCAATTTAATCAGACCATCAAGTGAGGGTAATCCAAAAATTTTGTAGACATCTTCATAAGATTTTTCAATACCTCTATCCCGAAATGTTTGAATCAACGACTGCATATACATACTTTCTGTACTTAATAAAGTACCATCTACATCAAATATAATCGTCTTCATAATTTTCCCCTAAAAAGATTTATATCACCCATTATATAACACTCATAAATTTCACGCATCCACTCTCATTAATCACTCACAGTATTAAATGCAAATATTAATTATAGATAATAAAAAGTCCCCAAAGTCCTTCTTTTTCAAGAGGATTTTAGAGACTTTAGCTTAAATAAAGCGGACGACGGGAATCGAACCCGCATTCCCAGCTTGGAAGGCTGGAGCACTAGCCATTGTACTACATCCGCATAAGAATAATCGCGGCGGGGGGAATCGAACCCTCGACCTCCCGGGTATGAACCGGACGCTCTAGCCAGCTGAGCTACACCGCGAACTAATATCGGGACGACAGGATTCGAACCTGCGACCCCCTGGTCCCAAACCAGGTGCTCTACCAAACTGAGCTACGTCCCGAATATATGACTAAACAATACTAAAAAGCAAATCATTATTTGCAATGCACCTAGAAGGATTCGAACCTTCAACCTTCTGATTCGTAGTCAGACACTCTATCCAGTTGCGCTATAGGTGCATATTAAAATGGGTCGTCTGGGGCTCGAACCCAGGACCCATGGATTAAAAGTCCACTGCTCTGCCAACTGAGCTAACGACCCAATGGACGTTACAGGGTTCGAACCTGTGACCCCCTGCTTGTAAGGCAGGTGCTCTCCCAGCTGAGCTAAACGTCCATATGCATCGCAATGTCCTATCCTCGCAGGAGGCGATCCTCCAACTACTTTCGGCGTAACTGAGCTTAACTGCTGTGTTCGGTATGGGAACAGGTGTGACCTCAGTGCCATCATCACGACACGTTTCTAATTGAGTGAACTTAGTTCCCTCAAAACTGAATCATAATTACTTTTTTGCCTTACACCACTTGCTACTTGGTTAAGTCCTCGAACCATTAGTACTAGTCCGCTCCATGCGTCACCGCACGTCCACTTCTAGCCTATCTACCTCATCATCTTTGAGGGGTCTTACTTCATTACTGAATGGGAAATCTCATCTCGAGGCGAGTTTCACACTTAGATGCTTTCAGCGTTTATCTCATCCGTACATAGCTACTCAGCGATGCTCCTGGCGGAACAACTGATACACCAGTGGTACGTCCACCCCGGTCCTCTCGTACTAAGGGCAGCTCCTCTCAAATTTCCTACGCCCGCGACGGATAGGGACCGAACTGTCTCACGACGTTCTGAACCCAGCTCGCGTACCGCTTTAATGGGCGAACAGCCCAACCCTTGGGACCGACTACAGCCCCAGGATGCGATGAGCCGACATCGAGGTGCCAAACCTCCCCGTCGATGTGGACTCTTGGGGGAGATAAGCCTGTTATCCCCAGGGTAGCTTTTGTCCGTTGAGCGATGGCCCTTCCATGCGGAACCACCGGATCACTAAGCCCTACTTTCGTACCTGCTCGACTGGTAAGTCTCACAGTCAAGCTCCCTTGTGCCTTTACACTCTGCGAATGATTTCCAACCATTCTGAGGGAACCTTTGGGCGCCTCCGTTACCTTTTAGGAGGCGACCGCCCCAGTCAAACTGCCTGCCAGACACTGTCTTCCACCACGCTTAGTGGTGTGAGTTAGAGTGTTCATACAACGAGGGTAGTATCCCACGTTTGCCTCCATCGAAACTAGCGTCCCGATTTCTACGGCTCCTACCTATGCTGTACAAGCTGCACAAACACTCAATATCAAGCTACAGTAAAGCTCCATGGGGTCTTTCCGTCCTGTCGCGGGTAACCCGCATCTTCACGGGTCTTTAAATTTCACCGAGTCTCTCGTTGAGACAGCGCCCAGATCGTTACGCCTTTCGTGCGGGTCGGAACTTACCCGACAAGGAATTTCGCTACCTTAGGACCGTTATAGTTACGGCCGCCGTTTACTGGGGCTTCAATTCGTACCTTCGCCGAAGCTAAGCACTCCTTTTAACCTTCCAGCACCGGGCAGGCGTCAGCCCCTATACGTCATCTTACGATTTTGCAGAAACCTGTGTTTTTGATAAACAGTCGCCTGGGCCTATTCACTGCGGCTCAGCTTGCGCTGAGCACCCCTTCTCCCGAAGTTACGGGGTCATTTTGCCGAGTTCCTTAACGAGAGTTCACTCGCTCACCTTAGGATGCTCTCCTCGACTACCTGTGTCGGTTTGCGGTACGGGCAGGTAAACACTAACTAGAAGCTTTTCTCGGCAGCGTGACATCACAGACTTCCCTACTTGATTTCGGTCCTCATCACAACTTATCCTTATGACAGCAAGCATTTGACTCACTCTCAGACTCATTGCTTGACCCAGCTTTTCCAACTGCTGGGTTCTGTTAGCCTTCTGCGTCCCTCCATTGTTCAAACATGTTCACCTGGTACAGGAATCTCAACCTGTTAGCCATCGACTACGCCTTTCGGCCTCGCCTTAGGTCCCGACTAACCCTGGGAGGACGAGCCTTCCCCAGGAAACCTTAGTCATACGGTGGACAGGATTCTCACCTGTCTTTCGCTACTCATACCGGCATTCTCACTTCTAAGCGCTCCACCAGTCCTCACGGTCTGACTTCATCGCCCTTAGAACGCTCTCCTATCGCGCCACTGATGTGGCACCCGTAGTTTCGGTGGTGTGTTTAGCCCCGGTACATTTTCGGCGCAGAATCACTCGACTAGTGAGCTATTACGCACTCTTTAAATGGTGGCTGCTTCTGAGCCAACATCCTAGTTGTCTATGCAACTTCACATCCTTTTCCACTTAACACACACTTAGGGACCTTAACTGACGATCTGGGCTGTTCCCCTTTCGACAATGGATCTTATCACTCACTGTCTGACTCCCGGACATACGTGATTGGCATTCGGAGTTTATCTTAATTTAGTAACCCGAGATGGGCCCCGCACCAAAACAGTGCTCTACCTCCAACACGCTATCTTCCGAGGCTAGCCCTAAAGCTATTTCGGAGAGAACCAGCTATCTCCAAGTTCGATTGGAATTTCACCGCTACCCACACCTCATCCCAACATTTTTCAACATGTACGGGTTCGGGCCTCCAGTGCGTTTTACCGCACCTTCACCCTGGACATGGGTAGGTCACCTGGTTTCGGGTCTACAACAACATACTCGAACGCCCATTTCAGACTCGCTTTCGCTACGGCTCCGGTCTTTCCACCTTAACCTTGCATGTTATCGTAACTCGCCGGTTCATTCTACAAAAGGCACGCTATCACCCATTAACGGGCTCTAACTTGTTGTAGGCACATGGTTTCAGGAACTTTTTCACTCCCCTTCCGGGGTGCTTTTCACCTTTCCCTCACGGTACTGGTTCACTATCGGTCACTAGGGAGTATTTAGCCTTACGAGATGGTCCTCGCAGTTTCCGACCGGATTTCACGTGTCCGGCCGTACTCAGGATCCTACACGGGAGTTTGCTTACTTTCGCATACGGGGCTATCACCCTGTTTCGCTCAGCTTCCCAGCTGCTTCTGCTAATAAACAAATTTGTAACTCCACAACGGTAGTCCTACAACCCCAGTGTGCAAGCACACTGGTTTGGGCTCCTCCGCGTTCGCTCGCCGCTACTGACGGAATCGATTTTTCTTTCTTCTCCTGTTGCTAATGAGATGTTTCAGTTCACAACGTCTACCTTCGTTCAACTATGTATTCATTGAACGATAACTTGCATCACAAGTTGGGTTCCCCCATTCGGAAATCCCCGGATCATAGCTTACTTACAGCTCCCCGAGGCATATCGGTGTTAGTCCCGTCCTTCATCGGCTCCTAGTGCCAAGGCATTCACCATGCGCCCTTAATAACTTAACCGATCAACTCTCGTTGATGATTTCGTTTGAGTATTGTGACTCAATGGTCACAAGCGATTTTAAACTGATTTAAAAAACTCAAAAAATTACGCGGTGTATTTTTTCGGCTCAATTTAATTGATTAATATCAATTGAAATGAATTTAAAAATTTACAATTATGATTCAGTTTTCAAAGAACTAATAAGCAACCGTTTGGTTGCGATGGAGAATATCGGGATCGAACCGATGACCTCCTGCTTGCAAAGCAGGCGCTCTCCCAGCTGAGCTAATTCCCCATATTTGAATGTTAACCACTCAAAACTAAATATCGTTTCGTTGACTGTGTAGGTTTCCGATTTTCCTTAGAAAGGAGGTGATCCAGCCGCAGGTTCTCCTACGGCTACCTTGTTACGACTTCACCCTAATCATCTGTCCCACCTTAGACGGCTGGCTCCTAAAAGGTTACCCCACCGGCTTTGGGTGTTACAAACTCTCATGGTGTGACGGGCGGTGTGTACAAGACCCGGGAACGTATTCACCGCGGCGTGCTGATCCGCGATTACTAGCGATTCCGACTTCATGTAGGCGAGTTGCAGCCTACAATCCGAACTGAGACATACTTTAAGAGATTAGCGCACCCTCGCGGGTTGGCGACTCGTTGTATATGCCATTGTAGCACGTGTGTAGCCCAGGTCATAAGGGGCATGATGATTTGACGTCATCCCCACCTTCCTCCGGTTTGTCACCGGCAGTCTCACTAGAGTGCCCAACTGAATGCTGGCAACTAATAATAAGGGTTGCGCTCGTTGCGGGACTTAACCCAACATCTCACGACACGAGCTGACGACAACCATGCACCACCTGTCACCTTGTCCCCGAAGGGAACGTCCTATTTCTAGGATTAGCAAGGGATGTCAAGACCTGGTAAGGTTCTTCGCGTTGCTTCGAATTAAACCACATGCTCCACCGCTTGTGCGGGTCCCCGTCAATTCCTTTGAGTTTCAACCTTGCGGTCGTACTCCCCAGGCGGAGTGCTTAATGCGTTAGCTGCGACACTCAAGGGCGGAAACCCTCGAACATCTAGCACTCATCGTTTACGGTGTGGACTACCAGGGTATCTAATCCTGTTTGCTACCCACACTTTCGAGCCTCAACGTCAGTTACAGTCCAGAAAGCCGCCTTCGCCACTGGTGTTCTTCCATATATCTACGCATTTCACCGCTACACATGGAGTTCCACTTTCCTCTACTGCACTCAAGTCATCCAGTTTCCAAAGCCATTCCTCAGTTGAGCTGAGGGCTTTCACTTCAGACTTAAATAACCGTCTGCGCTCGCTTTACGCCCAATAAATCCGGATAACGCTTGGAACATACGTATTACCGCGGCTGCTGGCACGTATTTAGCCGTTCCTTTCTGGTAAGATACCGTCACACACTGAACAGTTACTCTCAGTGCCGTTCTTCTCTTATAACAGTGTTTTACGAGCCGAAACCCTTCATCACACACGCGGCGTTGCTCCATCAGGCTTGCGCCCATTGTGGAAGATTCCCTACTGCTGCCTCCCGTAGGAGTATGGGCCGTGTCTCAGTCCCATTGTGGCCGATCAGTCTCTCAACTCGGCTATGCATCATGGCCTTGGTAAGCCTTTACCTTACCAACTAGCTAATGCACCGCGGGTCCATCTCTTAGTGATAGCAGAACCATCTTTCAACCAACAACCATGCGGTTGTTGGTATTATACGGTATTAGCACTTGTTTCCAAATGTTATCCCCTGCTAAGAGGTAGGTTACCCACGTGTTACTCACCCGTTCGCCACTCTTTGTCAGATAAAATCAAATCTGAGCAAGCTCGTCATTTCATTTAAAAACAAAGCGTTCGACTTGCATGTATTAGGCACGCCGCCAGCGTTCATCCTGAGCCAGGATCAAACTCTC
This sequence comes from Weissella sp. ESL1156, assembly GCF_058505625.1. Classification (NCBI taxonomy): domain Bacteria; kingdom Bacillati; phylum Bacillota; class Bacilli; order Lactobacillales; family Lactobacillaceae; genus Weissella; species Weissella sp. ESL1156. The sequence goes on from NZ_CP196372.1 coordinate 656,346, forward strand.
ATTTTAAAGGTTTGAGTATCACTCAATTGTTGTTATTTGTTTAACAGAAGTTAAACGAATTTATTAGCGAATTGACTTCGCAAATGTTTTTGTATCAGGCAAATTGCTTGATGACCCTACACATTTGTTTCATCGAAACGATATTCAGTTTTCAATGATCAACATTTCGTTATCTTACTGACAACCTAATCTATATTACAGACAACATACCAATTTGTCAACAATTTTTTATATAAAACTTATTAACAAATATGTTTCCATTATATTGTTGCCAACTCGATTTATAATACACATGTTTAGTAACAAAGTCAATGGTCAGTTGATAATAACTGTAAATATAAAATTCGATAAGATCATATTATTTCAAATAACACTAATAATCATATCATTAAAAAACTACTAATTTAACCATTAGGGTTTAATTAGTAGTTCCTAGACTTAATCTAAATGTTTTGCCAAGATAGCTTCAAGTTGATGAGCTGGTGTAAATCCAGTTAAGCGTTCGACAACCTCACCATCCTTTTTTACTAACAAAGTTGGAATTGCCATAATACCAAATTCTTGAGCCGTCGCCGGATTTTCATCAACGTCCATTTTTGTGAACTTCACATCATTCATCTTTTCTGACACAGTTTCAACAACTGGTGATTGCATACGACAAGGACCACACCAAGTAGCCCAGAAGTCAGTTAAAGTCACTCCCTTATCCGTTTCTGATACAAAATTATCATCATTAATATCTACAACTGCCATAAAAAACATCTCCCTCTAATTCCTTATTTATAGTTAGTATAACCTTTACAAGTTAATTTGTCGATATATTTAACTTAACTGAACATAGGTTGCCCCTTGGTCTGGACCTGTAAACTTAAACGATTGCACTTGACGATGCGAACGCAAATATTCTTGCACACCTTTTCGAATAGCGCCAGTACCTTTACCGTGGATAATTTCGACCGAAGATAAATTATTCAATAATGCCTTATCAATAAAACGATCTAATTCAGCCATAGCTGGTTCATACCTAATACCACGTAAATCTAATGTAGCTGATGCTTCTGAACGATTAACCGCCTTATTTGTATTGATATGTGATTTCTTACTTTTTTTATGATGATGTGCCACATTACTGCTAGACAAAACAGTTTGTTGTTTTTCTATTTCGTCATTTGAAAGAACCATTTTTAAAATACCAAGCTGGACTTCAAACTTACCATCCTTCATTTTTCGTATAATTGTACCTTGTTGACCATATTCACGTACAAGTACAGTATCACCCACTGATAATGCTTCCTGTTTAGCCTTTTTAGCTTTACGCAAAATTCTATTATTGGCTGCCGAAGGTTCTTCATGCATCGCATTTAAGGCACCCTTAGCATCCATAATTTTATTTTCTTTAATCGTTGCACCATCTCTAGCCATTCTGTGTAAATCAGCAATTATCTTTTCTGTTTTACGTCGAGCTTCTGCAACAATATGATTTGCTTCTTTTTTAGCATCATCTATTAACTTGACACGTTGCTGTTCAATGGCATCGAATTTATCTTCATATTCATTCTTCAATTGTCGATTTTCAACAATTTGTTGTGTTAGTTCAACTTGCTGCTTTAATACTGCATTTCGTCTAGAAACCAAGTCCGCAATCATATCATTCAATTCTTGCGAATCATCAGTTGTTAATGCTGCTGCACTATCAATAATCTGTTTACTCAATCCTAATCTTTTTGCAATTTCAAGTGCATTTGAACGACCAGGCACACCAATCATGAATTTATAAGTTGGCCGTAGTGAATCAATATCAAATGCCATTGATGCATTAATAGTATCTGATCGATTATATCCATAAACTTTTAATTCTGGATAATGCGTTGTAGCAACTGAATAAGCGCCCGTTTCACCAACAGCATCTAAAATTGCCATCGCTAATGCTGCACCTTCTTGTGGATCAGTCCCAGCACCTAATTCATCAAATAAAACCAATGAGTCTTTATCAATACCTGACAAAATATCAATAATATTCACCATATGAGACGAAAAAGTCGACAGTGATTGTTCAATAGATTGTTCATCCCCAATATCAGCATAAATTTCTTTGAAAATACCAACGGTAGAATACTCAGCAGTTGGAATAAATAAGCCAGACTGTGCCATTAACTGCAACAAGCCCAATGTTTTTAGTGTGATGGTTTTTCCACCTGTATTTGGACCAGTGACAATAATTGCACTATAATCCTCCCCAATAATAATGTCATTAGGCACAACTTTTTCAGGATTCAACAGTGGATGTCTTGCTTTAAGCAAGCGAACATGATTTTCAGAACTAAATTCTGGCTCAATTGCTTTTATTTCAACTGCGTAACGTGCTTTAGCATTTAAAAAATCCAAATGTCCCAGTACCTTAGCATTATTTTCAATATTCTCCACTTCTGGTTTCAGTAATGAAGAAATTTCTAACAAGACCCGTTCTTCTTCTTGTCGTTCCTTCAAATAATGTTCACGTAAACGGTTATTCATGTCGACAACATCAGCCGGTTCAATATAAAGCGTCTGCCCAGTTTGTGATTGATCATGGACCACACCACCAAACTTTTGACGATACGTTGCTTTTACCGGTAATACATATCGATCATTGCGAATAGTAACAATCGGATCTGATAGATACTGTGCTGTTTTTCCGCGTGTATATTCTTGCATCTTTTGTCGTATCGCATTTTCAGTGCCTGTGATTGATTGACGAATACGATGTAAATCAGGTGATGCTTCATCAGTTAATCGACCGTCACCATCAATCGCAGTGTTAACACGTTTCGTTAATTCTGGTAACAAAACTAACCGATTATAATAGACTTCTAAGGCAGGTAACGTTTCCTGTCGATCAGCAACAATATTCTCAAAAAAAACTTTAATCTGACCTGTCGTAAATAGAACACGACCTACTTGTGCTAATTCTGTACCACTTAACGCAGCATCAATACGCAATCGTTGTAGATGTGGTTTCACATCTGCTAACTTTGGAATACGAATACCACCTTGCCAACGTAATACTCGACTGGCATCAGCAGTCTCGGCCAGCCACTGACGCATTGTACCAGCATTATCAGTTGGTAACAAAGCTGATAATTCATGTTCACCTGCCACGGTCGATAAAAAAGGACGTATTTGATTTTTGACCGTATCATACTCAAGTGTTTTTAAAATTTTTGTATTCATTTGTTATTTTAATTACCCACTTCCATACTAAAAATTTTCTATTTACATTAACCACCAATCATAGACTGCATTAGAAAGATATGGCGTATCATTTAATATCAGCTGTGCTATTGTTGAATTAGACATACTTTCTGTATACCAAGGAATATTTAATGTTTGTGTGAATTGTAGAAAGAAAAAAATTTCTACATAAACAATTAATCCAAAAATAATTAAACCACCTAATCGATTTACTGTGCTCAGTATCGGCACTTTATTAATGAATCGTAAACTCCGTTCAATTGCTTTAACAACTGACATACCTAATAAAATTATAATGGTAAATGCAATCCCTGAAGCTAAAAATTCCCCTGGCTGGTTTGTCGCACTAGCAGGTACATCAGTTGCGGTCCAGCTTACCGAAAAACCATTAACAAACGCATTATAGAGCCAACTACCAAATCTATGTGCCAATAGGATTGCGAATGTATAGACAACTATTCTACCAACCAACATTGTCAAACTACGAACTAATCCCAGACGGTATCCATGTACCATCGCTAAGGCCAATAATCCAATGATGATCCAAGAAAAAAATATCATTAATCCTTCGCATCCTTTTTAATCTGCATCGTTAACTGATCTGATAGTGCATTAATCGCTAATAACATCAATAATTGATCATTATCTAACTTTGGTGCAGCTTCTTGCATCTTCTCTAATTGTGAGTTTGCCAAATCAAAAACTGCCTTCATATGAGCCTGTGATTCATTTGATGTAATTGTTAAGTCCTTACCTAAAATAGTTCCTTTAAAGCGTGTTTTCGCAGCCATCTTTGTAACCTCCATTTAAATATTATTATTTCTTAGTATATCAAAAATAAATTTGGTATTCAGCTTATGCTTAATCAATTAATAACATCATAGATAAAATAACCTGTTAATAAAAAACAGGCCTTAAATTTTACCATTAACTGAGAAACGACATCAATTCTCCCTGTTTATGATTAAACTTAGTACCTGTTGTTTAATTATTCAAAATCATCTGGGTTAAAATCACTTCCATCTAGCATTCGTGCCTCTAACCAATCCCAAATATTTTCTTTACCAAATTTTGTTTCTGCTGAAAAAATTTCAAAGTCAGACAATTCTTCATTAAATTGCAAACTACGCTTAATATCTGACTCAACTTTATTCCACTTACCACGTGAAATTTTATCTGCCTTTGTTGCAACAACCAATACGGGTAAACCAATATCGTCAGAAATTAGCCAATTATACATTTCAACATCTTCTTTTGAAGGTAAATGTCGCGCATCAACGAGTTGGATAATGCCCTTTAAAGGTTGCCTTTTTCGTAAATACTCACCTATCATTATTGCAAAGTCTTCACGTGCCTTTTTTGACACTTTCGCATAGCCATAACCAGGGACATCGACAAAGAATATTTGGTTTTCAACTTTATAAAAGTTCAGCGTTTGCGTCTTACCAGGTTGTGAAGATGTACGAGCAAAAGCTTTACGATTGATTAGAACGTTGGTTAATGACGACTTACCAACATTTGAACGACCAACAAACGCTACCTCAGGCAAGCCATCGGTTGGGTATTGTGCTTCACGTACAGCTGACATCACCATTTCAACTTGATGAACTTCCATCTTTTTCCTCAACTATTCTATTATTAATTCTGGTTCTTCATGACGAAGGACAGCCCCTTCATTGATCACAACACCAGTTACTTCATCACGTGAAGGTATGTCGAACATCACATCACGCATAACTTCTTCAATAATTGAACGTAGACCACGCGCACCTGTTTCTCGTTCAATGGCTAGGTGTGCCATTGCCTTTAATGCATCTTCAGTAAACTTCAGATCAACACCCTCTAACGCCATTAATGCCTGGTATTGTTTAACTAAAGCATTTTTAGGCTCTGTTAGGATACGAACCAAATCAGCTTCTGTTAACTCTTCTAACGCTGTTAATATTGGTAAACGACCAATAAACTCCGGTATCAGGCCGAAATTCATTAAATCTTCCGGTAACACTTGTTGCATGATTGATTTATCTGACTTTTGTAATTTCTGCGTTTTGGCATCTGTCCCAAAACCAATCACTTTTGCACCCAAACGCTCTTTAACCATCTGTTCAATACCTGCAAAGGCGCCACCAACAATAAATAGAATATTTGTCGTATCAATTTGAATAAATTCTTGATTTGGATGCTTACGCCCACCTTGAGGCGGTACATTGGCAATTGTTCCTTCCAACATCTTTAACAAAGCTTGTTGGACCCCTTCACCAGAAACATCGCGTGTAATTGAAACATTTTCAGCTTTTTTAGCAATCTTATCTATTTCATCAATATAAATAATTCCGGTTTCAGCACGCTCAACATCATAATCCGCAGCTTGAATAAGCTTCAACAAAATGTTTTCAACATCTTCTCCAACATAACCTGCTTCAGTCAGTGTGGTCGCATCTGCAATTGCAAATGGCACATTCAATAACTTGGCCATTGATTGTGCAATGTATGTCTTTCCTGAACCAGTTGGTCCAATGACGGCAATATTTGATTTTTGAAGATCAACACCCTCTATACCCGTATCACCGGTTAACTTTGCATTAACACGTTTATAATGATTATAAACGGCTACTGCTAATGTATGCTTGGCATCATTTTGTCCAATAACATACTCGTTTAAATTATCAACTATTTCACGTGGCGTCTTAAGTGTCAACGTCCGTGCCATCGCATCTTGTTGCATATCTTCGTTGATAATATCTTGGGCTAGTGCAACACATTCATTACAAATATACACGCCTGGCCCTGCAATCAACTTTTTTACCTCAGTAGAGGGCTTGCCACAAAATGAACAGTATGCAATGCCATTCGAGCTGTCAGTTGTATTAAACACTGTCCAACCTCCTAAAAATTATATTCGTTATAGTTATCATACAGTAAATATTGTATCAAAATTCCGTTACTGGAAAAAGCTAAAAAGGTTAGGCTTCAAAAGAAGTCTAACCTTTTTTTGTTAAAACGACTATTTAGGCTTCAACTGCTTCAGCGACAATTAAGTCAACGACTGATTTAATTGCAATATCATGTGCCAACATATCATCTGACAAGGCGTTACGGACAGCATCCTCTTCCATATTGTAAGCTTCAGCTAATGACTTAACCTCAGCTGCAATATCTTCAGCAGATGGCTTAATATCTTCTGCCTTAACAATAGCTTCTAATACTAAGTTTGTCTTTACACGACGCTCTGCACCTTCCTCATATTGCTTGTGAAGATCATCTTCAGAAGTACCTGTGATTTGGTAGTATAGCTCTGGAGAAATACCTTGCTGTTGCATTGAAGCAAACATTTGATTCATTTGACGGTGAACATCTTCATCAATCATTGATGCTGGAATTTCATCACCAACAACTTTGGCATTATCTACTGCGGCAGCAACGGCAGCATCTTCTTTTGCTTCCTTTGCCGCAGTTGCTTTTTGATCTGCCAAACGAGTCTTAACTTTGTCCTTTAATTCAGCCAAAGTTTCAACTTCTTCATCAACATCCTTAGCAAATTCATCATCAAGTGCAGGCACTTCTTTTGTCTTAACTTCATGAACAGTTACTTCAAAGATAGCTTCTTTGCCAGCCAAATCAGCTGCCTGATAATCTTCTGGGAAAGTAACTTTAACATCGATCTTATCTTCAGCTTTTGCACCAACCAATTGTTCTTCAAAGCCAGGAATAAATGAACCTGAACCTAATTCTAATGAATAGTTATCGGCTTTACCACCATCAAAATGTACACCGTCAACTGAACCATCAAAATCAATAACAACAGTATCACCATTCTTAGCAGCTTCATCAACTAATACAAGTTCAGATTGACCTTGTTGCATATTGGCAAGTTCTTCGTCAACATCCGCATCAGAAACTGATGTATCAGATGCAGGTACTTCAACACCCTTATATTGACCTAGTTCAATTTCAGGAGCTAATTCAACTTCGGCTGTCAAGACCCAAGTTTCACCCTTATTCATTGATTGTGCTTCAATTTTAGGTTGTCCAACAGTAATTGCACCAGTCTCTGAAACAGCCTCACCATAAACATCTGGCAAAACTTTGTTCAGAGCATCTTGGTACAATGACTCTTCACCATACATTTGGAAAAATACCTGCTTAGGCATCTTACCTTTACGAAAACCAGGAACATTGATTTGTTTCTTCACATCATTAAATGCCGCATCAATTCCCTTTTCGTATACATCAACAGGAACTTCAAATTTAATTGTTCCCTTGTTGCCTTCACCCTTAGTGAAAACTGCATTTGCCATGTTTATTCCTCCAATAGTCGTTAGTTAAACACTATTTACGACTTAAATTATCTTTACATACCTAATAAGTATATCGGAAAGCCATTATTTTGACAATAAAATATTCCTTCACCACAAAGTATCTCATTGTAAATTATATAAGATTTATGTCTAAAATTCAAAAAAGAGAGTTATCACATCAAAGATGAAATAACTCTCTTTTTGATACATAAACCAAACACTAATTAAAATTAGTCGATGATTTCTGAAACTGTTCCGGCACCAACAGTACGGCCACCTTCACGAACAGTAAACTTCAATCCCTTTTCAATGGCAACTGGTGCAATCAATTCGATATCGAATGTGACGTTATCACCAGGCATAACCATCTCAACACCTTCAGGCAATTCAACAACACCAGTAACATCAGTTGTGTGGAAGTAGAATTGTGGACGGTAGTTAGTAAAGAATGGTGTATGACGACCACCTTCTTCTTTGGTCAAAACATAAACTTCGGCCAAGAACTTCGTGTGTGTTTGAATTGAACCAGGCTTAGCCAAAACTTGACCACGCTCAATTTCTTTACGATCAACACCACGCAACAATGCACCAATGTTATCACCGGCTTCACCTTGTTGCATAGTCTTACGGAACATTTCGATACCAGTAACAACTGTCTTACGAACATCTTCCTTCAAACCAACAATTTCAACTTCTTCATTCAACTTAATAGTTCCACGATCGATACGACCTGAAGCAACAGTACCACGACCTGTAATCGTAAATACATCTTCAACTGGCATCAAGAATGGCTTGTCAGTATCACGAACTGGTGTTGGAATGTATGAGTCAACAGTATCCATCAACTCTTCGATAACCTTAACTTGTTCAGGATCACCTTCCAAAGCCTTCAAAGCTGAACCACGGATAACTGGAATATCATCCCCAGGGAAATCGTATTCTGACAACAATTCACGAACTTCCATCTCAACAAGGTCGATCAATTCATCATCATCAACTAGGTCAGTCTTGTTCAAGAATACTACAAGGTAGTTAACACCAACTTGGCGAGCCAACAAAATGTGCTCACGAGTTTGTGGCATAGGACCATCAGTTGCAGCAACAACCAAGATAGCACCATCCATTTGAGCAGCACCAGTAATCATGTTTTTAACGTAGTCCGCGTGACCAGGTGCATCGATGTGAGCATAGTGACGTGCTTCTGTCTCATACTCAATGTGAGCAGTGTTGATCGTAATTCCACGTTCACGCTCTTCAGGAGCAGCATCGATTGAAGCAAAGTCTTCTTGCTTAGCCAATCCCTTATCTGATAGTACCTTTGAGATAGCGGCAGTCAACGTAGTCTTACCATGGTCGACGTGTCCAATAGTTCCAATATTAACGTGCGGCTTAGTGCGCTCGTAATTTTCCTTAGCCAAAAGCTTGTCCTCCTATTATTCGCATGTTGATTAATATCAACCTCATTGCTTAGTATAAGTATACTACATATACTCAGTAACTTAAACAATAAGATACGAAAATCTTTTTAATTCTCTATTTATGAGACTGAAATTATTATATATAACTTCCCTATTTTTGTAAATATTTTTTACTTATTTTTATTCTTGTATTAATTTTTTTGCTCACTAAAGCTCTCAAGCAACTTATTTTGGAGTTTATTACGCCAATCTGCCTGATTTTGCGGCTCTGATGGCATTGGATTACCAAATGTTGTTGCAATTAAACCTGCAACCCAACTATCAATATCCTTAACAACCAAATCTAAGTCGGGATAGGCCATCATTAACATCAACCTTGCTTGCTCAATTAGTCCATAAACCATATCTGAACCAATTTGTTTCGCTTGGTCATACAATTTGTTAACAATATTTTGATAAATATTACTTTTCTCAAGAGCTAATAAATCAACTGGTACATATGTTTTTAATTTGCCATCCAAATTAAGCATGACAACTTCTTCAGCAATCGCTAGTTTTCTCAACTGATCTAATACGGTCGTCCTTGAAATTTGTGCTAAAAATGGATCTTGTAAAACAAACTTGGCACCAGTTAAATACTCGGTTAATGGTAATTTATTGGCTAATAACAGTGTTTTTTGTTGTTCTGCCATATTACCATCACCTAGATGGTAAAACTGACGCGCAATTGTTGCCATTGTTTTTTGTTGTTTTAATCGGTATATCTCTTCAGAGTCTATGATTTTTTGTTTGAAATGTGGCTGCTTGTCAATTGACAAATTTGTTAAAAATTCTCTAGCCACTAAAAAATACTGATTATGCAATGTCAAATTCAAGTATAATTCGACATCTTTTTGTTCGTTAGTATATGTCTCTACATATTCATCAGCATACAGTTGTGCTTCTTGATATTGCCCTTGTGCAATTAATAACGTCACAATTAAATGATTAATCTCACTTGTTTGCCTTATTTTATAAGCTGCCATCAAACGACTAATTGCTTGGTCTATTGATTGATCATTCATATATTTTTTTGCTTGCTTAACAAGCATCGTATATTGCTGCTGTTGATTAAATTCATCTGTCATATTATTTCCTCTGAAACAACAAAAGATTCTGATTCGTTTAACCATTGTTAAACAAAAAAGAATCCCTAACTATCTAAAAATCTATTTCACTTCTACCTGCTTATGAGCGTGTTTATCCTGACCATTATTTTTTCTTTTTCTTTGATGATCTGACTTATTTGTCACAGTTTTAGTTTCTGTATGCTTAACAGATTTCTTTTTATTATTTTGCTTTTTTGCAGGTTTAACACCAGTTATTTTTGATTTATTACCTTGGTGCGCTGTTGTTCGCCGACGCCGACGACCATTTTGATTTGCCTCCATAATAACCGGTAAAATAACTGGTTTACGTCGTGTTTTTTCAAACAAGAATTTGCCTAAAGCATCCCGAACGGCATTTTTTAGATTACCCCAATCAAAATCTTTTGAATTCTTCACACCATCAGTGACAGTTTGTTCAACTAATTCAGCTGCCTCATGCATTAAATCACGTGATGCCTTAATGTAGACAAATCCGCGAGAGTCAACTTTGGCAGGAGCAATAACCTTTTTCTTCTTACGATCAATGGTAATAACTGCGATAAAGACCCCGTCTTCCGATAGAATACGCCGATCATTCAAAACAATTGAACCAATATCTCCGATGCCAGAACCATCAATCATTGTTGAGGTCACTTGAATTGAGCCACCCAAATAGAATTTTTCACCATTCCATCGTAGTCTATCGCCTTTAGCAAGTAAAAATACATGATCATCGTCATATCCAACTTGCTCTGAAGCATGATATGCAGCATTTAAAACACGGTATTCACCTTGTATAGGGATAACATTTTGTGGCTTCAGTAGATTTAAGAGTAATTGGAAATCTTCTTTTGAGCCATGTCCCGATGATTTTTTATCTGTTGAAATTTGTTTTACCGTTGCACCCGCACGGAATAACATATCACGTGTTCTTGCGACGTAACCTTCCATCGCTGTTGATGGTGTGGTTGTAATAAACACGAGGTCACCCGGTTGAATTTTAATATTACGATCATCACCATGCGCAATCCGTTGCAGATGTCTAATTGGTTCTCCCATTCGACCAGTTTCTAAAATAACCGTCTCATCTGCAGGTAATTTAGATAGATTCTTAAGTGAAACAAACATCTCATTTTCAGGGATTGGTAAAATAAGCTTTTTCAAACGTAGTGCTGTTCGAACAACCCGTTCTAAATCATTTCCTGAAATAACGACTTTGCGACCAACCTTATATGCTGCATCAATCACTTGTTGAATACGCTGTATATTTGATGCGACTGCTGCAACAATAATACGACCTGATTGGTGAAGATGAAAATTCTCTAAAATATAGTCACCCAAGTCTGATTCATGATCTGGCATACCAAAATTGGCTGTACCAGCTGCATCTGCTAACAAAGCGACGATACCCTTTTGCCCAATTTCTGCTAACCGCATTAAGTCTGTGCGATAATATGGCAAAGCTGTTGTATCAAATTTAAAATCACCCGTATAAACAACTTGTCCAACGGATGTTTCAAGAACAATACCTAAAGATTCAGGAATAGTGTGCGTTGTTTCAAAAAAAGAAACGGTTACGTTACCAAAGCGTACTTCAGAGTTACCGCGTACGACATGGTAATCATCATAGTCTTTTAGTTTTGCTTCGTTATGAACTGCTAACTTCGCTAATTCAATAGTCAATTCAGAACCAAACACTGGTACACGTAATTCTGATAACAAATAGGGTAATGCACCAATAGCATCAGCATGACCGTGTGTCAAAAAAATACCTGCCACATTGTCAGCATGTTCAACTAAATAAGCATAATCCGGGATGACTACGTCAACCCCTAATAAATCACTCTCCGGGTATTTTAACCCTGCATCCAAAATAAATATATCTTCATCAACCGTCACAGCGTACATGTTCATTCCATTTTCACGTACACCACCAAACGGCATAATGTCTAATGTAGTTGCCATAATCTTCCTATTCTCATTGTATTTCACGGGTTTAGTGATACACCCAACGTTTAAATGTTTAATACAATACTACCACATAAGGCCTTGCTAGAAAACCAGTAAGTCATTTATCATTATTTTTAAATATTATTAATTGTTTTTTGCCATACGATACACATTTATAATATGAATAATTATTATGTAGGCAAAAAGAGCCAGCAGCAATATGCTACTAGCTCTTTTTATATTGTCTAATTTGTAATAAATATTACTTGTTCAACAATGAAGCCAAACGTGACTTATCACGTGAAGCCTTATTCTTAGCAATCAAGCCCTTTGATGCGGCACGATCAATTGCTGATGAGGCTGATGCAAATAACTCTTGCAAGTTATCTTGGCCAGCTTCAGCAGCAACACGGAACTTTTTCACTTCAGTACGGTATGCACTTAATTGTGAAATATTACGTTCACGTTGCACCTTATTCAATCGGGCACGTTGGATTGATGACTCAATAATTGGCATCGCTTTTCCCTCCGATGATAAATGTCAAATAACAAACGTCTCTAATAGTTTTATATTAACGACGCAAACCAAGCTTCTGAATCAATTCACGGTAACGTTGTACATCATTGTTACGTAGGTAACGTAATAAGTTACGACGGTGACCGATTTTCTTCATCAAGCCACGTTGTGAGTGAAAGTCATGCTTGTGTTCTGACATGTGTGCGTTCAATTCGTTAATATCAGCAGTTAATACTGCTACTTGAACTTCAACTGAACCAGTATCACCTTCGTGACGAGCGAACTCATTAATGATTTCATTCTTGCGTTCTGCAGAAATAGCCATTGTTGGATATCCACCTTTCATAATAGTCGCCTTAAACAACGTATGACGACGGTGAAGCGTCAAACATAGTAAAAGGTCCTGTGCTAATGCACTCTTAATATCATACTAAAATAGTTGTTCTTATGCAAGTTTTTTAATTGATCATTTGATTTTTATATTTCAAAACAAATAATTCAAATAATAATTCAGGATCCCGAGCTGTTGATTTTAACTGTTCTTCCATATTAACTAATCCCAAAAAAGCCTGTGATAATCGTACGTAACTAAAATTTCGCACAATCTGTCGTGCCAACTTTACACGATACGGATGGACCTTTAATGCTGTCGCTGTCCCTTTTTCACTTTTTGAACTAGATTTAACTTGCAACAATAAACGAAATTGACCTATTAATGCACCATGTAATCGGAGTGGTTCCTCACCACTAACTAATAACTCATGATATAAATTAACAGCACGAGTTAACTGTCCCTTTAACAGACAATCTATTAAATCAAAAACATTTTCAGTTAATGTATGCGTAACAACTGCATTCACATCTGTCACTAAAATTTGCTTCGTGTCAACTGTATAGAGCATTAATTTGTCTAATTCTGACATTATTTGGGTCAATGATGCGTTCGTTAATCGTAATAAAATTTGTTGTGCATCATTTGTTATCTGATAACCTTGTTTTTGTAGGTGCCCATTAATAAACTGAGCAATGTCTTTTTCATTTAGATTAACAAATGAAAGATACCTTGTTTTCTCTTTCAGCATTTTGGTTAATTTTTTACGATTATCTAACTTATTATAAGGTGCAAAAATTATTAAAATGGTTTGTGGTTCCGGTTGTTTTATATAATCTACTAAATCCTCAACATGATGTTCTAAATTACTTTTAACGTGTTCGCCTGTTAAAAAATAAGGTTTATCAATCATAACTACCCGGCGATTACCAAAAAAAGGCACTGATTTTGCATCATCAATTGCTAAACTCAATGGCACTTCTGTTAAATCAAATTGAGCTAGATTTAAGGTACGATCTGCCGGTTGAATAATGCTCAAAAATTGTTTTTTCACTAAATCAAGCAAGTATTGGTCTTGGCCTTGTATGAAATAAATTGGTTGTAGTTGCCCTGTCTGTACATCGTTTATGACATCTGATAAAGTTACGGTCAAAACAACATCCCCTCTCATTTTATCTTGTTACTCTAAGATAGCACGTCTATCAAGTTCTGCCCACCAATTATTTTGCATCTATCATACAATGTACACGATAACAATTAAAAAAAGACCAACTGATTTTAATCATTCCTCGCTCTGCAGTATTATAAACCTGAATATGATATTTATTCGCTGTCCGTAATGTTTCTTTATTCGGGTGTCCATAACGATTATTTAACCCGGCTGAAACAATCCCAATCTCTGGTTTTAATTGCTTTACAAACTTGTCAGCTGTACTTGTTTTTGATCCATGATGACCAAATTTTAAAATTTTAATTTGTGGCAATTGAAATTTTTTGAGAATCTGTTCTTCACCAGCCTTAGACAAATCACCTGTTAGTATTAAATTTAAACCATTAAAATTAGCATACAACGCAATAGAATCATCATTTTCTCCTTGACCACCTTTCATTGGATGACATACTTGAATATCTTTTGTGATTTTTTTACCAGCTAAAACAGGTATAATTTGGCCACCTGTCTGTAGATACTTTTTTGTTTTTTTCTTAAATGATGCTTGTGTTTGCATCCCCATTGGGACATATATTTTTTCCACATTGACAGCACTCAAAAAATTTTCCAGATTGCCAATATGATCGACATCCTTATGAGTCAATATCAACTGTTTAATTTTACAAATAGCTTGTCCCTTTAGAAATCGGGTCAATTCATCGACTTGATAGTTATTAGTCAATGTTGACTGTGCTATTTCGTTTCGTCGTTGTTGGTATTTACCACCAACATCTATCATTGTCACTTGTGAGTGTTGTGAACGAAGAATCGTTGCATCGCCCTGCCCAACATCAAAAAAAGTAACAAAGCCACCTGGCATGATTCGAGGCATGAGCCAAATACTTAAATATAGACAAAATATTCCAATGATAACAATTTTTTGGGGAATCATTAGTAATACCAATGGTCCAATTGTCAAAACAAAACAAAAAATAATGCTCGGACGACCAAATAAAATTTCTCCAGGTATTTTATCTGCATAAGAAATCCAAATTTGTAGCGTATGAATAATAAACTCACAAATATCTCTAATAATCGTTAAATGTAACATTGTTGTTAAAATACCTAATCCAGTAACAGGTATAACCACCCACGTAAAAATAGGTATAATCAAAATATTTGCTACTAGGCTAATGGGGTGCCAACTGAATGTGTGCCAGATCAATATTGGTAATACCAAAAAAGACAACCAAATTGTTTGAAAAATTGTCGACCGATGATTAATCCACAATAATCCAAAAGTTAGTAAATATGATAATTGACCGCCTAAATTATGAAGCACACCTGGTTCAATTAGAAGACCACCTATTAATGACAATCCCCAAGCGTCTTTAGCATCGATGGATAACCAACGTAATTCACGCCAAGATTGAAAGATACCTAATAAAACAGGTCTTATCAACGACTGCACACCACCAGCAAACAACCATAAACTAACTAATAATAATTGAACAATAATTAACGAGCGTTCTCGCTGTATAAATAATCTTCGTGAAATAAAACGCCATAAATAATAGATACCAGTCACTTGAAATCCTGAAATACTAAATAAATGTACTAGTCCAAGTAACTGAATTCCCTTGTTTTGCTGATAAAATTCTGATCGTGTATAACCTAAAAATAAGGTTTCACCATAATCTCTTAATCCTGTCGGTAATTGTTCAAACCATAAAACTAAGCGATAATGTAAACTACGAATCCCCCAAATCACTAGTTGCCAAAAGTTTTCTGGCTTAGCCACATCAATAACGATTGCTTTTTTAATTAATAGTCGATGAACAATGCCACGACTTCGCCAATAAGCCTTTGCATTAAATGAAAATTCATTCCGATTCCCAGTAAATGTTGTTAATTTTCCTGACACATCAACCAATAACGGATGATATTGATTTTTATTTATAACGTTCGTTTTCCCCCCATTATCAAAAAATATTCGAATTTTTTCGCCTGTTATTGCTGTTGCGCTGCCTGTTAAATGATTATCTTTTAATTGTACTTCATCTGGGTGAACTATTATTCTCATGTTCATAGAACCCGTCGGTTGTTTGAGAAATTGATTAATATGATTTTGCCATCCCAAAAAATAACAGGTACTAACTATCATCAGCAGTGTACTTATAAAGAAGTAAGGGAACTTATGGTAGCATAGTATAAGAAACCAACCACCTAGTGGTAACACCCACCAAATATGAAAAAGAACTACTAAATCGATACAAGCTAGACATAGACCAGTAATTAATAAATAGCCTGACTTCATATCGTTACCAATGATTTTAACTTTGCAAATGTCTTTTCACCAATACCATTAACTTCTTTTAAATCTGATATCGTCTTAAATCCACCCATTTTTTGGCGTTGTGTAATAATATCTTGCGCTCGTTTTTCGCCAACACCTGGTAAATTTTGTAGTGTACTCACATCTGCCGTATTCAGATTCACTTTATCTTGTGCCATTTCTGTGACTTCGTTGTTCTTGTTTATTTCAGGCGTTTTCAAATTGGGTTGCCCTGGTAATGGATATTCAGTAGGAGGTTCTTCATTTCCCTTAGGAATGAACAGAACCTGACCATTGGTTAATGTTGCCGCAAAATTTATGCGGTTGCCATCTACATGAGGTAATATACCACCAGCCTTACTAATAACATCAGCAACAATTGGCTTTTTTGCAAAATAATACACACCAGGACGATGAACCTCACCTTTCACATCAATAACAACTTGTGCCTCTTTTGAATGATCCGTTGTCTTTTGTAACGTCTTTTTTTGTTCAGATACTTTTTGATTGGCAGTTATTGTGCTAAGTTCCTTTGGCGACACTGACGCGCTACTCTGAGATAATTGCCACCACATTAACAATGCCATACCGACACCTATTAATATTAGACTATACCATAATTGATGTTGATATCGATAATACAATGCCTTAACTCGAATCATAAACCACCCCTTTCATCAAGAAAGACGCACTGACAATTATTTTGTACAAAAAACACCAACAAATTAATCATGGTAACAGTTAATTTTTAAATTTTTTGACATATATTAAAAGCCAGTAATCTACCAACTAAAACGGGTTGATTACTGACTAATTAAAATATATCAATAGCAATAACTACTGCACAAAATACCTGCTTTTATCCAAATTTATACTCATCAACAAGTAACAAATTGTCTTTCATTATCGTAAACTTGGATCATTAAAAATGGTATTCATTACTTCTTCGATCATATCAAATTCTTGCGTTGTTTCGATGGGTTGTAACATACCTTCATCAACATTTTTATCATAAACAAATGGTAATAAATCAAGTACCTCCGCTTCATCTTGCAATACCGGTTCTAATATAATATACGAATGGTGAAAGTCTTCTGAATCAAATGAGAATAATTCTCGATATTCATGTTCTTTACCTTGATCATCGGTTAAGATAAATATTTCTGCATCATCCATTTCATTACTCCTTCATTAAAACAAAGAACATCTATCCTAAAATATTGGGATAGACGTTCTTAAACGATAAATTAATTATCTTGTTCATCTAAATATTGATTAAGATGTTCTTCAACCATCGTCCACTCAGCATCATCTTCAATAGGTGTTAAGCCACCTTCAACTGCAGTTTCTGTTTCATCTGGATCAAAGATATACGCTAACATTTCGACTTCTTCATCTTCACCAGATCCTGCTGGGTAAAGAATAATGTATGACTTATTATATTCTTCAGATTTGAAGGTAAACAATACTTCAAATAGTTGCTCATCTCCATTATCATCAACCAATGTAATGATATCTTGTTCTTCATCCATTTTTATACCTCCTATTTCACTAGCGGTCCTTTGCGATCTAAATAATTTTGCAAAATTAAACCAGCAGCCAATTTATCAATGACTTTCTTACGCTTTTTTCTAGAAGTGTCCGCTTCTTCAATTAAGATTCGTTCTGCTTCAACTGTTGTTAACCGTTCATCCTGAAAATCAATAGGTAGTCCAAATGTTTCTTGCAATAATTCACCATATGCACGAGAAGCATCAACGCGCGGTCCTGATGTATTATTCATATTTTTAGGTAATCCCAAAACAAACCCACTTGGATTATATTTAGCGACAAGCTCTTTCATACGATCGATGCCAAATTCTTTTTCATCTTCATTTATTTGAATGATTTCCACGCCTTGCGCCGTCCAACCCAATTGATCAGACACTGCAACACCTACAGTGCGTGAACCAACATCCAAACCTAGAATACGTCCCATATCATTTGACCTCTTTCTGTGATACAACAATCAACCTTTATTTTGATAGATAATCTGTCACAAGTGCTTCAATAATCTCATCTCGTTCAAATTTACGAATTAAATTCCGCGCATCATTCACACGTGGAATATAAGCTGGATCATTTGAAATTAAATAACCAACAATTTGGTTGATTGGATTATATCCCTTAGCTTCTAACGCCGCATAAACAATTTCCAACGTCTTTCGAACATCATGTGATTCATTATTGCCAAAATTAAATACCGTTGTATTATCTAATGAACTCATTATACCCAAACCTCCCTTTAAAGTTTCTCTTATTAAAACCACTACTTTGCTTTTAACCAGTTAACAGCGGCATTAAAGGCATCTGCAATTCCCGCAGGATTTTTACCACCTGCTTGTGCCATGTCAGGGCGACCACCACCACCACCACCAATTGATGGTGCAATCGCTTTTACAAGATCCCCTGCTTTAACACCCTGCTTGACAGCTTCAGGTGAAACAGCAACTAGTAGATTTACCTTTTCACCAAGATTTGCTGCCAAAATTAAAACATCAGATGGTGTCGTTTGCTTCCAACTATCAGCCGTTGAACGTAAAACATCCATTGACTCAACAGCCATTTCTGTTGCAATCAACGTGTAATGATTGACTTTTTGTGGGTTAGCAAATGCTGCATTAGCTTCCTGATTAGCCAACTTTTGTTCTAATGTTGCAGCTTGATGCTCTGCTTCTTTTAGAGACAATTGTAAACCAGCAATTTTGTCATTAATTTCTGATAATTGTGGTGCTTTCACTTGTTCAGCTGCTTTCGCTAACCAACTATCGTGTAATTTGAATAATGACATCGCACCCGCACCAGTAACTGCTTCAATACGTCGAACACCTGCACCAGTCCCTTGCTCACTAGTAATCTTAAACATGCCTAGTTCTGCTGTAGAATTTGCATGTGTCCCACCATCAAACTCAGCATTATAATCACCAATAGAAACAACTCGAACTTTTTCACCATATTTTTCAGTAAAGACAGCTACTGCACCAAGTTTTTTAGCTGATTCAATATCAGTCTCAATCCACGTCACTGGTAAGTTTTCAATAATTTTTTCATTAATAATATCTTCAACTTCTTGCAATTTTTCTGTTGAAACTGACCCATTATACGTGAAATCATAACGCAGTCCATCTGCTGTCACAAGTGATCCTGCTTGTGTTGTATGTTCTCCTAAAACATTGCGTAACGTCTGATCCAACAAGTGCGTTGCTGTATGATTCTTTGATACAGCACTATGATAAGCGCGATCCACATCTAATTTATAAACATTACCAACATGCAGTGGTGCAACAACTGATAGTGTATGCAAGTGTTGGCCATTAGGCGCATTTTGTACATCAATTACTTGTGCGACAACTTGACCATCTTCATCATAAATTGTACCCAAGTCAGCAACCTGACCACCCATCTCAGCATAGAATGGCGTTTTAGCAAAGATAGCTTGCACTTCTCCAGTTGTAACATTGTCAACTAATGTATTATCAACAATCAAATCCAACAATGTTGTTTTTTCAACAGTTAATTCAGACCAGCCGACATACTCTGAAGGCGTCTTTAAACTAGTTAATAATTCATTTTGAACACCCATTGATGCTTTATTAGAACGAGCTGAACGTGCGCGATCTTGTTGCGCTTTCATTTCTTTATCAAAGCCATCACGATCAACTGTCAATCCTTCATCAGTTGCGTACTCATCTGTAAGTTCATAAGGGAAACCATACGTATCATAAAGTTTAAAGGCAACTGAACCAGCAATCACGCCTTGATCAGCCTTTGCCTTATCAATCACATCATCTAATAGTGATAATCCAGCTGACAAAGTTTTATTAAAACGAACTTCTTCAGCTTTAACTATTGAAGCGATATAGTCAGCGTTTTCAGAAACTTCAGGATAGTATGACACCATAATTTTACCAACGACAGGTACTAAATCTTTCAAAAATACTTTATCAATTCCTAACTTCCGACCATGCAATACTGCACGACGTAATAATCGACGAATAATATAACCACGACCTTCATTTGAAGGTAATGCCCCATCCCCAATTGCAAACGTCACTGCACGAATATGATCAGCGATAACTTTGAATGAAATATCTTTTGTATCATCCTCGCCATATTTATACTGACCCGACATCTCTTCAGTTTTATGAATAAGTGGTAAAAAGAGATCCGTTTCAAAATTTGTTTTGGCATGCTGGAATACAGAAACGACACGTTCTAATCCCATACCTGTATCAATATTTTTGGTTGGTAACTCTGGGTAATCCTTATTATCAGTTAAGCCTGGTAAATGATTAAATTGTGAAAATACTAAGTTCCAAATTTCCAAGTAACGTTCATTTTCACCACCGGGATAATTTTCTGATGCATCTGCATCATTAAACTCTTCACCACGATCATAGAAAATTTCTGAGTCAGGTCCTGAAGGTCCCTCACCAATATCCCAAAAGTTGTCCGGTTCTTCATAAAGATGATCTTTTGGTAAACCAACTTTATTAAGCCAAATATCTTTTGCTTGATCATCATTAGGATAAACTGTGACATACAACTTATCTGGATCCATGCCAAACCATTCTGAACTAGTTAACAATTCCCACGCCCATGGAATAGCTTCTTCTTTAAAGTAATCTCCGATTGAAAAATTTCCCATCATTTCAAACAAAGTATGATGACGGGCTGTATGACCAACGTTTTCAATATCATTTGTTCGAATCGATTTTTGCGCGTTAGTAATACGATGATTGTCCGGAACGACTGTACCATCGAAATATTTTTTCAGCGTCGCAACACCTGAATTAATCCATAAAAGTGTTGGATCGTCTTTAGGAATTAATGATTGTGATGGTTCAATTTTATGTCCTTTACTCTCAAAGAAACGCAAAAACAACTCACGAACCTCAGCCGATGATAATTCTTTCATCTTAATTTAAGCCTCATTTCAAAAAATATTAAATAAAAACAGACCTTCACTGCAATAACAGAGACGCTAACACGCGGTACCACTCCGATTGCAATGACAGTCTGTATCATTACCTCTTTATTCGCTGATATCGCTAGCGAGCGGTTCACTTTCGTAAACATCAATTATTTAAGGTAGCATTGAATAACTCTTAGCGTTACTTTCATCAAACGTAACGTTTCTGTCTGCTCTAAGAAAAAAGCCAACATGTCCTTGTGGGTATTATATCATAACTGTTAATTATTTTTTCTAATTTTTAAATCTTGAAACAATTTTGTAATTATCGATATTTATTATTTGTCATGCGCACGTTTTTTTGCCTTTTTAGCAGTACGTAGGGATTCACGTTCAGCAACACGCTTTTTATATTTTGCATCACGTGCAATATTATTCTTTATTTGTCGTTTATATCCTGGTTTCACGTGTTTCTTTTTCTTTTTAACCATTCCAATCATCGTTGGATCAAGTTTTGTGGTTGACTTTGTCCGTTGACGACGACGACGACGATCGTACCCATCTTGTAATTCACCATGAGAATAAGTCATTGGTTCAAACTTTACACCCATATTCTCTACCATCTGGACACGATTTTCTTCATCTGGATTATAAATAGTGATGGCTGTCCCAGATAATCCATTTCGACCAGTACGACCAACACGATGGATAAAAAACTCTAATTCAGTTGGAATCCCGTCATTAATAACTAATGACACACCTGGAATATCAATACCACGTGCAGCCAAATCTGTTGCCACGACATATTGATAATCTAAATGCTGAATCTGTTGCATCGTTCTTTTACGTTCTCGTGGTTGAATACCACCATGAATCTCTGCCACTTTTAAACCACGACTGCGCAATGACTTTGTTAGTTCATGTGCTCTAGTTTTTGTATTAGTAAAAACTAGTGCTAAATAAGGAGTACCCATAGTTAATAAATTATAAATCAACGTATCCTTAGATTCACCTTTTGTACCAACTAAAATATTTTTAATTGTCGGTGCAATCACTGTTTCAGCTGGAATTTCTTCAATGATTGGGTTAGATAAATATTTTTTCAAAAAAGGTTGTAATTTTTGAGGAATTGTTGCCGAAAAAACTAGCATCTTTAAGTCTTCCGGCATCGCACTAGCAATAGCATCAACATCGGGTAAAAATCCTAAATCCAAGGTCATATCTGCTTCATCTACAACCAATGTCTTTGCTGTGTGAATATCTAAAGCCCCCGCTTGGTACAAATCTTTAATACGACCAGGCGTACCAATCACAATTTCTGGCTGTCTAGTTTGCAATTGATGAACTTGTCGGCTTTTATCCATACCTCCAACATATAGTCCAATCCATGGTGCTTTATCCTCCGAAAAAGCACTAGCCATTTGTTTTGCTGCATCAAAAATTTGCTGTGCTAATTCACGAGAAGGCGTCGTAATGACTGCTTGAACTGTATGATCATCAATTTGATATTGTTGAAAAATAGGTATTAAAAAAGTATGTGTTTTCCCTGAACCAGTCTGTGATTGTCCAACCACTGAACGCCCCTGTAAAACCACTGGAATTAATCTTGATTGTACCGTTGTTGGCTGAACAAAATGAATTGCTTCTAAAGCTTGATATAGTTCTGGCCGTAAATTATAATCGGTAAATTTTGCCATTATTTTTCTGTTTGCTCCTTTAATAATTTATTTGCTTCATGAATGATGTCATCAACTTCTTCCAAATTTTTGGCCGTTGCACCAGCAGCAAATTCATGACCACCGCCGCCATGGCGCTTGGCTATTTCATTAATAACGATTTGTCGTGATCTGAGTCGTACTCTGAAATAGCCATCATCTTGTTGTTCAAACACAGCCCATGCCTTAACAGTATTGACCTTTCCTAATAAAGGTACAATGAAAGCAGTTCCAAAATCGCCTAAGTTGAAATTATCAACCATGTCATTTGTTAAAATAATATAGTTAAAACCATATTCTGTTGTAATCATATGATCATAAACAAATCCTGAGGCTTTTGCTGCAGGCAACGAAATCGTATCCATTTCCTGATTAATTTTCACCCAGTCAAAGTTAAAAGTCATTAATCTAGCAACAATCTCCATCGTTGTTGAACTTGTGCCATACAAAAAACGACCTGTGTCTCCAACTATACCTGCGTACAAATAAGATGCACCTTTATCAGATAGCTTGAGTTCATCTGCAAATTCTTCATAAAAGGCAAATATCATTGCCGAAGTTGAGGAAGCATTTTCAATAACCCAAGTATAATCACCGTATGGCTCATCATTTGGATGATGATCGATTTTGACTAATACCTTACCGTACTCAAATCGCCGATCATCAACTCTTGGTGAATTGGCAGTATCTGTGACAATTACCAAGGCATCATCATATAATTCATTTGGGATTTTTTCCATTTGTCCCATCCAAGCCATACTTGGCACAGTTTTACCAACAACATGTACTTCTTTGTCAGGAAATGATGCTTTTATTAATTCTGCTAAGCCAAATTGTGACCCAAAAGCATCTGGATCTGGCCGTTGATGACGATGAATAATAATTGTATGTGCAGCCTTTATTTGCGCCAAAATTGCTGTTTGCGCTGTCATAAGTAAATCTCTATTCTATTGAAAATTTTTATTATTTGAAAATCATTTATTAATGATAAATTTGAAACGACAATACATGTAAGTATATCAGAAAATAGTGACAACTTCCTAATCATATAAATCTAAGGTAACATTTTCAAATGATAAGGCTGCCAAATTTGTCATAGTTAGTCCTAATAAACGTATTGGTTTTTGATAACCACCCAACTCATCAAAAATATTTTGAGCCGTACGGTAGAACTCATCTTCATCATTTGGAAAAAAATCTAAATTTGTCGCACGTCGTGTTTCAGTTTGAAAATCATCATCACGTATCTTTAAAACAAGTGTTTTACCATGTCGTTGTTCTTTGATCAATGTTTGTGATAATTGACTTGATAAATCCCTTAGTTCATCTAAGATAGCTTGTTCTGTGTCTAAAAATGGCCCATAAGTTTTTTCTTTTCCTAACGATTTACGCTCTCTTTGCCACATAACAGGGCGATCATCAACGCCTCTGATACGTTCATAAAAAATATAACCACTTTTGCCAAATTCATCTGTTAACTCTGTCTGAGTTGCTTCAAACAAATCTCGTCCATTGTGAATACCTAGTGATATCATTTGTTTGGCTGTTTTAACACCAACACCACGAATATCTTCAATCGGTAATTCATCTAAAAATGATCGAACATCTTCCTTTGTAATTATTGTTAAGCCACTTGGTTTATTATGTTCAGACGCTAACTTTGCTAAGAATTTATTGAATGAAATACCTACTGAACTTGTTAAATGCAACTCTTCATAAATTATTTGTTGTAATTCATGAGCTAAATAAACTTGATTCTCAATTTTAGGAATATTTGTTGTGATATCTAAATAAGCCTCATCAAAAGCAACTGGTTCTACTTTATAAGTATAACGTTGAAAAATTTCATGTAATTGTTGTGATACTGCGCGATATTTCGAAAAATTTGGTGTCACAAAAGTTGCCGATGGTGCTAATTTTAAAGCTTCTGCAGAACTCATAGCTGAATGAACACCTAACGCACGTGCAACATAATTGGCAGTTGCAACAACGCCGCGACCACCTGTTTTTCTCGGATCATGTGCTAAAATAAGTGGTATTGATCGATACATCGGATTATCCCGCATTTCAATTTGTGCATAAAATGCATCCATATCAATATGAATAATTTGACGATCTGTATTTAAATGGATTGGTATTTCTAATAGATTAGCCATTATTCACCTCACCTCATTTATTTCTATCTACTAACTATATAAAAAAGCTTATAGAAAAAATCAGAGAAACTTACCAGTTCTAAATTGGACTAGTAAACTTCTCTGAAAAATTTTTATTGCCTAATGTGTCTTGTTTTCGTCATTTTCTGATGATTCACTGTTTTCTGGTTCATCTTCATGTTGTGAATCTTCAGCTGTTGCTTCTTTGACGTCTGATGTTTCAACTGATGTACTTTCTACTTCAGTTTTTGGTGCATTTGCTTCCTTAACCACCTGACGAATAGCCGACAATTCAAATACTAAAATAATACCTTCAGCGTCTAAATCAAATGTGTGTGCCTCTGTATCAACTGATGCAATTTTACCATGTAGTCCACCAATAGTAACAACCTCTGCACCTGCTTGTACGTTATTTATCATTGCTTGTCGCTTTTTTTGCGCCTTTTGTTGCGGACGAATCATAATAAAGTACATTGCGGCAATAAAAACGACTAAGATAAGTATATTTGCATTCATAATAAATTTAACTCCTTAAGTATATTAACTAATTTTAAAATAATCTAGCGTTTGGTTCAAAATAACCATATTTACGTAACGTTTCCTCACGAAATTCAAGTAAACGATCTTCAGCAATTGCCTGACGAACATCTTCCATTAACTTTAACAGGTAACGCAAATTATGCACAGACGCAATTGTCTGTCCATATAATTCGTTCGTTTTGAAAAGATGATGTAGATAAGCTTTTGTAAAGTGCTGTGAACCATAATCTTCAGTTTCAGAGTCAATCAATGAAAAATCGTCTTTGTATTTTGCATTCTTAATAACAACTCGACCATTTGAAGTCATCAATGTTCCCTTACGTCCAATTCTGGTTGGTAGCACACAGTCAAACATATCAATACCACGAATTGAAGCATCAATTAGAGAGTCAGGCGCAGCCACACCCATTAAATAGCGTGGTTTATTTTCAGGTAGTAATGGTACCGTAAAATCAAGTACTCGATTCATTTCTTCCTTAGACTCCCCCACTGACAAACCACCAATTGCATAACCAGGCAAATCTAGTGAAACCAAATCCTGTGCAGACTGCTTCCTGAGTT
This sequence comes from Weissella sp. ESL1156, assembly GCF_058505625.1. Lineage (NCBI taxonomy): Bacteria > Bacillati > Bacillota > Bacilli > Lactobacillales > Lactobacillaceae > Weissella > Weissella sp. ESL1156. The sequence goes on from NZ_CP196372.1 coordinate 682,626, forward strand.
CACGGAATCCTGCTCCCTGTACAATACCAAATAAAGCTTGATCTTGTTCACGTTTATGAGCTTTTTGAGCTCGTTCTGCCCATCGAGAAGTTCGTTCAACAGAATTTTTGACATAATCATATGTTTCAAAATATGGAATTGCTTCATCAAGTTGCATCATCACATCCGAACCAAGATTATTCTGAATTCGCATAGCAACCTCAGGTGATAAGAACATTTCATCACCATTTAAATGATTTCTAAATGTCACACCGTCTTCTGTAATATGATTGTGATCCGACAATGACCATACTTGAAAACCACCTGAATCTGTTAAAATTGGACCATTCCAATTCATAAATTTATGTAAACCACCAGCTTTTGCAATCAATTCATCACCAGGTCTTAACCATAAGTGGTATGTATTTGATAAAATAAACTGGGATTTAATTTCTTTTAACTCGCGTGGTGACACACCTTTAACTGTTGCTTGTGTACCTACTGGCATAAACATTGGTGTCATCACTTCGCCATGTGGTGTCGTGATTTTCCCCAATCGCGCACCTGTATGCTTTTCTACATGGAGTAATTCATACTTCACTGCATAATCCGACATATCAAGTATCCTTTCGATCCAATTAGTACTATATATTACTAACTTGTTATCATAAACAAACTAGTATCCATTATATCAGAAACATGTACATCATACTGCTTAGTTTTTTAAATATGTTACGAAATGTTCCTTTTTTTATGAAACGACGATAAACAAAAATAAAAAGTTACCAGTTTTTGGTAACTTTTCTAATAAAATTATGTATATCTTTAAAAAAAGATGGACGTTACAGGGTTCGAACCTGTGACCCCCTGCTTGTAAGGCAGGTGCTCTCCCAGCTGAGCTAAACGTCCATATGCATCGCAATGTCCTATCCTCGCAGGAGGCGATCCTCCAACTACTTTCGGCGTAACTGAGCTTAACTGCTGTGTTCGGTATGGGAACAGGTGTGACCTCAGTGCCATCATCACGACACGTTTCTAATTGAGTGAACTTAGTTCCCTCAAAACTGAATCATAATTGCTTTTTTGCCTTACACCACTTGCTACTTGGTTAAGTCCTCGAACCATTAGTACTAGTCCGCTCCATGCGTCACCGCACGTCCACTTCTAGCCTATCTACCTCATCATCTTTGAGGGGTCTTACTTCATTACTGAATGGGAAATCTCATCTCGAGGCGAGTTTCACACTTAGATGCTTTCAGCGTTTATCTCATCCATACATAGCTACTCAGCGATGCTCCTGGCGGAACAACTGATACACCAGTGGTACGTCCACCCCGGTCCTCTCGTACTAAGGGCAGCTCCTCTCAAATTTCCTACGCCCGCGACGGATAGGGACCGAACTGTCTCACGACGTTCTGAACCCAGCTCGCGTACCGCTTTAATGGGCGAACAGCCCAACCCTTGGGACCGACTACAGCCCCAGGATGCGATGAGCCGACATCGAGGTGCCAAACCTCCCCGTCGATGTGGACTCTTGGGGGAGATAAGCCTGTTATCCCCAGGGTAGCTTTTGTCCGTTGAGCGATGGCCCTTCCATGCGGAACCACCGGATCACTAAGCCCTACTTTCGTACCTGCTCGACTGGTAAGTCTCACAGTCAAGCTCCCTTGTGCCTTTACACTCTACGAATGATTTCCAACCATTCTGAGGGAACCTTTGGGCGCCTCCGTTACCTTTTAGGAGGCGACCGCCCCAGTCAAACTGCCTGCCAGACACTGTCTTCCACCACGCTTAGTGGTGTGAGTTAGAGTGTTCATACAACGAGGGTAGTATCCCACGTTTGCCTCCATCGAAACTAGCGTCCCGATTTCTACGGCTCCTACCTATGCTGTACAAGCTGCACAAACACTCAATATCAAGCTACAGTAAAGCTCCATGGGGTCTTTCCGTCCTGTCGCGGGTAACCCGCATCTTCACGGGTCTTTAAATTTCACCGAGTCTCTCGTTGAGACAGCGCCCAGATCGTTACGCCTTTCGTGCGGGTCGGAACTTACCCGACAAGGAATTTCGCTACCTTAGGACCGTTATAGTTACGGCCGCCGTTTACTGGGGCTTCAATTCGTACCTTCGCCGAAGCTAAGCACTCCTTTTAACCTTCCAGCACCGGGCAGGCGTCAGCCCCTATACGTCATCTTACGATTTTGCAGAAACCTGTGTTTTTGATAAACAGTCGCCTGGGCCTATTCACTGCGGCTCAGCTTGCGCTGAGCACCCCTTCTCCGAAGTTACGGGGTCATTTTGCCGAGTTCCTTAACGAGAGTTCACTCGCTCACCTTAGGATGCTCTCCTCGACTACCTGTGTCGGTTTGCGGTACGGGCAGGTAAACACTAACTAGAAGCTTTTCTCGGCAGCGTGACATCACAGACTTCCCTACTTGATTTCGGTCCTCATCACAACTTATCCTTATGACAGCAAGCATTTGACTCACTCTCAGACTCATTGCTTGACCCAGCTTTTCCAACTGCTGGGTTCTGTTAGCCTTCTGCGTCCCTCCATTGTTCAAACATGTTCACCTGGTACAGGAATCTCAACCTGTTAGCCATCGACTACGCCTTTCGGCCTCGCCTTAGGTCCCGACTAACCCTGGGAGGACGAGCCTTCCCCAGGAAACCTTAGTCATACGGTGGACAGGATTCTCACCTGTCTTTCGCTACTCATACCGGCATTCTCACTTCTAAGCGCTCCACCAGTCCTCACGGTCTGACTTCATCGCCCTTAGAACGCTCTCCTATCGCGCCACTGATGTGGCACCCGTAGTTTCGGTGGTGTGTTTAGCCCCGGTACATTTTCGGCGCAGAATCACTCGACTAGTGAGCTATTACGCACTCTTTAAATGGTGGCTGCTTCTGAGCCAACATCCTAGTTGTCTATGCAACTTCACATCCTTTTCCACTTAACACACACTTAGGGACCTTAACTGACGATCTGGGCTGTTCCCCTTTCGACAATGGATCTTATCACTCACTGTCTGACTCCCGGACATACGTGATTGGCATTCGGAGTTTATCTTAATTTAGTAACCCGAGATGGGCCCCGCACCAAAACAGTGCTCTACCTCCAACACGCTATCTTCCGAGGCTAGCCCTAAAGCTATTTCGGAGAGAACCAGCTATCTCCAAGTTCGATTGGAATTTCACCGCTACCCACACCTCATCCCAACATTTTTCAACATGTACGGGTTCGGGCCTCCAGTGCGTTTTACCGCACCTTCACCCTGGACATGGGTAGGTCACCTGGTTTCGGGTCTACAACAACATACTCGAACGCCCATTTCAGACTCGCTTTCGCTACGGCTCCGGTCTTTCCACCTTAACCTTGCATGTTATCGTAACTCGCCGGTTCATTCTACAAAAGGCACGCTATCACCCATTAACGGGCTCTAACTTGTTGTAGGCACATGGTTTCAGGAACTTTTTCACTCCCCTTCCGGGGTGCTTTTCACCTTTCCCTCACGGTACTGGTTCACTATCGGTCACTAGGGAGTATTTAGCCTTACGAGATGGTCCTCGCAGTTTCCGACCGGATTTCACGTGTCCGGCCGTACTCAGGATCCTACACGGGAGTTTGCTTACTTTCGCATACGGGGCTATCACCCTGTTTCGCTCAGCTTCCCAGCTGCTTCTGCTAATAAACAAATTTGTAACTCCACAACGGTAGTCCTACAACCCCAGTGTGCAAGCACACTGGTTTGGGCTCCTCCGCGTTCGCTCGCCGCTACTGACGGAATCGATTTTTCTTTCTTCTCCTGTTGCTAATGAGATGTTTCAGTTCACAACGTCTACCTTCGTTCAACTATGTATTCATTGAACGATAACTTGCATCACAAGTTGGGTTCCCCCATTCGGAAATCCCCGGATCATAGCTTACTTACAGCTCCCCGAGGCATATCGGTGTTAGTCCCGTCCTTCATCGGCTCCTAGTGCCAAGGCATTCACCATGCGCCCTTAATAACTTAACCGATCAACTCTCGTTGATGATTTCGTTTGAGTATTGTGACTCAATGGTCACAAGCGATTTTAAACTGATTTAAAAAACTCAAAAAATTACGCGGTGTATTTTTTCGGCTCAATTTAATTGATTAATATCAATTGAAATGAATTTAAAAATTTACAATTATGATTCAGTTTTCAAAGAACTAATAAGCAACCGTTTGGTTGCGATGGAGAATATCGGGATCGAACCGATGACCTCCTGCTTGCAAAGCAGGCGCTCTCCCAGCTGAGCTAATTCCCCATATTTGAATGTTAACCACTCAAAACTAAATATCGTTTCGTTGACTGTGTAGGTTTCCGATTTTCCTTAGAAAGGAGGTGATCCAGCCGCAGGTTCTCCTACGGCTACCTTGTTACGACTTCACCCTAATCATCTGTCCCACCTTAGACGGCTGGCTCCTAAAAGGTTACCCCACCGGCTTTGGGTGTTACAAACTCTCATGGTGTGACGGGCGGTGTGTACAAGACCCGGGAACGTATTCACCGCGGCGTGCTGATCCGCGATTACTAGCGATTCCGACTTCATGTAGGCGAGTTGCAGCCTACAATCCGAACTGAGACATACTTTAAGAGATTAGCGCACCCTCGCGGGTTGGCGACTCGTTGTATATGCCATTGTAGCACGTGTGTAGCCCAGGTCATAAGGGGCATGATGATTTGACGTCATCCCCACCTTCCTCCGGTTTGTCACCGGCAGTCTCACTAGAGTGCCCAACTGAATGCTGGCAACTAATAATAAGGGTTGCGCTCGTTGCGGGACTTAACCCAACATCTCACGACACGAGCTGACGACAACCATGCACCACCTGTCACCTTGTCCCCGAAGGGAACGTCCTATTTCTAGGATTAGCAAGGGATGTCAAGACCTGGTAAGGTTCTTCGCGTTGCTTCGAATTAAACCACATGCTCCACCGCTTGTGCGGGTCCCCGTCAATTCCTTTGAGTTTCAACCTTGCGGTCGTACTCCCCAGGCGGAGTGCTTAATGCGTTAGCTACGACACTCAAGGGCGGAAACCTTCGAACATCTAGCACTCATCGTTTACGGTGTGGACTACCAGGGTATCTAATCCTGTTTGCTACCCACACTTTCGAGCCTCAACGTCAGTTACAGTCCAGAAAGCCGCCTTCGCCACTGGTGTTCTTCCATATATCTACGCATTTCACCGCTACACATGGAGTTCCACTTTCCTCTACTGCACTCAAGTCATCCAGTTTCCAAAGCCATTCCTCAGTTGAGCTGAGGGCTTTCACTTCAGACTTAAATAACCGTCTGCGCTCGCTTTACGCCCAATAAATCCGGATAACGCTTGGAACATACGTATTACCGCGGCTGCTGGCACGTATTTAGCCGTTCCTTTCTGGTAAGATACCGTCACACACTGAACAGTTACTCTCAGTGCCGTTCTTCTCTTATAACAGTGTTTTACGAGCCGAAACCCTTCATCACACACGCGGCGTTGCTCCATCAGGCTTGCGCCCATTGTGGAAGATTCCCTACTGCTGCCTCCCGTAGGAGTATGGGCCGTGTCTCAGTCCCATTGTGGCCGATCAGTCTCTCAACTCGGCTATGCATCATGGCCTTGGTAAGCCTTTACCTTACCAACTAGCTAATGCACCGCGGGTCCATCTCTTAGTGATAGCAGAACCATCTTTCAACCAACAACCATGCGGTTGTTGGTATTATACGGTATTAGCACTTGTTTCCAAATGTTATCCCCTGCTAAGAGGTAGGTTACCCACGTGTTACTCACCCGTTCGCCACTCTTTGTCAGATAAAATCAAATCTGAGCAAGCTCGTCATTTCATTTAAAAACAAAGCGTTCGACTTGCATGTATTAGGCACGCCGCCAGCGTTCATCCTGAGCCAGGATCAAACTCTCATTTTAAAAGTTTGAGTATCACTCAATTGTTGTTATTTGTTTAACAGAAGTTAAACGAATTTATTAGCGAATTGACTTCGCAAATGTTTTTGTATCAGGCAAATTGCTTGATGACCGTACACATTTGTTTCATCGAAACGATATTCAGTTTTCAATGATCAACATCACATCAACAAAGATGTTAAGCGGACGACGGGAATCGAACCCGCATTCCCAGCTTGGAAGGCTGGAGCACTAGCCATTGTACTACATCCGCAAAGCGCTTATTTATCAGCAACAATGTATATAGTACACATATCACTAAATAAAGTCAACACTTTTATCACGCAACTAGTATCACTTCTAATAAAGAATAAATGCTATCAGTACTAATGATGGATAAACATTGCATCCCCAAAACTAAAGAAACGATATTTTTCTGCCACAGCATGCTTATAAGCATTCAAAATATTATCACGACCAGTAAATGCGGCAACCAACATCACTAATGTTGATTTAGGTAAATGAAAATTCGTAATAAATGCATCAACAACCCGCCATTCAAAACCTGGTTTAATAAATATATCTGTCCAGCCAGAATCAGCATGTAATTCACCATCAAACTTTGCACCAATGGTTTCAAGTGTTCGAATTGATGTGGTCCCTGTCGCAACAACACGACCGCCATTTGCACGTACTTCGTTCAACGTTTGTGCTGCTTCCTCACTTAATTGATAAAATTCGGAGTGCATCTTATGATCATCAATATTATCCTCCTCGACTGGTCTAAAAGTTCCTAAACCAACATGGAGCGTCAATTCTACTAACTTGATACCCTTATCAGCTACTTTTTGTAACAATTCTGGTGTCCAATGTAAGCCGGCAGTCGGTGCAGCTGCAGAACCATTAACTTTTGAATAAACCGTTTGATAACGTTCTTGATCTTCAAGTTTCTCTTTAATGTAAGGAGGTAATGGCATTTCTCCAAGTTCTTCTAAAATTTCTAAAAAAATACCATCATAATGAAAAGCAATCATTCGACCACCATGTTCGAGTTCCTCAATAACTTCAGCTGTTAATTTACCATCTCCGAAAACAATTTTCTGTCCAACCGGATATTTACGAGCTGGTTTAACCAACGTCTCCCAAACATCACCATGATCTTGACGCAATAGCAATACTTCAACGTGTCCGCCTGTTTCAGGACGTACACCGTATAATCTTGCTGGTAAAACACGCGAATTATTCATCACCAAAGCATCCCCTGGATTTAAATAATCAATAATGTCATAAAAATGACGATCATGCATTTCACCTGTATCAGCATTCAATTCCAATAAACGAGAGCCATCTCGGTTTTCCAATGGTGTTTGTGCAATTAATTCATGTGGTAAATTATAATCAAAATCGTTCAAACTATTGTATGTTTCCGTCATTTATTATACTCCTAACTACTTTTTATCAGGTAAAGGCAAGTGTAAATGTTCATATGCTGCTAATGTGACAACTCGTCCTCGCGGTGTACGTTGTAAAAAACCAATTTGTAACAAATAAGGTTCGTACACTGATTCAATGGTATCAACTTCTTCACCTATATTTGCTGCAATTGTATTGACGCCAACGGGTCCACCTTGATAAAAATTAATCATCGTTTCTAAAATTTTATGATCAACTTCATCCAGGCCCTGACTATCTATTTGTAATAATGCTAATGAAAAATTGACCATTTCATCATTAATCGTTTGCAAGCCTTTAACCGTTGTAAAATCACGAACACGTCTTAACAAACGATTCGCAATTCTAGGCGTCCCTCGAGAACGCCTTGCTAATTCAAATGCGCCTTCGTCAGCAATTTCAATATTAAAAATATTAGCCGATCGCTTAATAATCGTTGCTAATTCCTCCGCTGTATAATACGCCATATGCTCAACGATGCCAAAACGATCCCGTAAAGGTTGCGATAACATACCGGCTCGTGTGGTCGCACCAATTAGCGTAAACGGTGGTAACGGAAAATGGATGGGATGAGCAGTTGGACCCTCACCAGCGATGATATCTACATAAAAATCTTCCATAGCTGAATAAAGCATTTCTTCAACTTGTTTTGGCATTCGGTGTATTTCATCGATAAATAAAACATCACCAGGTGCTAATTCATTTAATAACACTAATAAATCGCCTGATTTTTCTATAGCTGGTCCAGAGGTCGTTCGTAATCCAACACCCATCTCATTAGCCACAACCATCGCTAAAGTTGTTTTCCCTAATCCAGGAGGCCCATAAAGTAACATATGGTCTAACGGTTCCGAACGTTGCTTTGCTGCTTCAATATAAACATGTAATCTTTGTTTTAAGTCTTCTTGACCAATATATTGTTGCAATGTACTAGGACGTAGTGTTTGCTCTATTGACTGTTCACCAGTGTCAGTATTCATATCATGTAAAACATCCTCTGCCATCTAATCTCCTCCAATCTATTGCAGTAATTTCAAACCAGCGCTCACATATGCCGCAGTCGTTAGATTTTCTTTCTTTGATAGTGCCTTCTCCACACGTTTAATCTCTTTTTTTGCATAGCCCAACGCTTCAAGGGCTAGCAGTGCATCCACTAATGCTGGATTTGTTAAATCTGTTTGTATAGGCTTAGGATCACTGGTTGGCGCTGTTAAATCTGTCAATTTATTTTGTAAATCTAAAATAATTTGCTGTGCTGTTTTCTTACCAATGCCTGGAAATTTGGTCAAAAAGGCAACATCATTTTGCATAATCGCATTTACTAACCCAGTATGATCACTGTTGGCTAAGATTGCTAACGCTGATTTTGGACCAATTCCTGAAACATTTAACAATTTTTGAAACAAGTTCTTATCGGCTTTATCCAAAAAACCATACAATGATTGATCATTATCACGAATAATCTGTTCAACATAAACTGTCATTGTGCTATTCAATGCAAATGCATATGGATTAGCGACTAAGACACGATAACCAATACCCTGTATATCAACAACAATATAGGTTGGTAAAATTGCTGTAATTGTCCCCTTTAGATATTCGTACATATTTATCTCCCATTCTCTAAATCACTTTTCTATTATAACAGAAAAAATTAACTCATCTGATAATCCCGCAATGACAATATGTGATTTTTTTTACAATAAAATTCACAATTTATTCATATTTCGGCTTTATGATAACCATATCGACTTAAAGATAGGTTGTGAGTAAGCCTACACTCATAACTTGGTCGTTTCGTCACCCACATGGCGAAGAATTTTTACTTTCCTAGTAAATCTACTCAATTAACATATCTCTTATTAAACCTACAACAAGAAGGGGCTGGTTCTAACCAGTTCTTTTTTGTTGTCTTTTAGTTTCTTTTAAAGCATGACACTATCCTAATAGATTTATAACGTGCACGAATATTATAAAACGAGTAAAATGAGTACTTATAAAAACAAATTAGTGGGAGACAAATATGTTAAAACAAAAATTGTCAGAATTACCGACTTGGCAACGCAATCTTTTCGTCCTTTGGTTCGGTGTATTCATGACTGGCATTGGTTTTAGTGAAGTCATGCCCTTTTTGTCCCTATATGTGGATACCTTGGGAGATTTCACAAAAAATCAATTAACTTTTTATAGTGGGTTGGCATTTTCAATCACATTTTTGATGACAGCTATTATTTCACCATTTTGGGGGAAATTAGCTGATAGCCGCGGTCGTAAACTTATGTTGTTAAGAGCTTCATTAGGTATGGCTATTGTCTTCTTCTTTATGGGCGCTGCACAAAATATTTGGCAACTTGTATTTTTACGTGCATTACAAGGTTTATTTGGTGGTTTTATCTCAAATGCTAACGCCATGATTGCCACACAAACCCCAAAAGAACAATCAGGTTATGCTTTAGGCATGCTGGTGACTGGTGTCACAGGTGGTCAACTACTAGGTCCTTTTATTGGTGGTGTTTTAGCATCAATTGTTAGTTACCGAATTTCCTTCATTATCACTGGTGTTATTTTTGTTCTTGTATTTATTCTTGTCTTTACATTAGTCAAAGAAGAATTTACACCCATTACTCGTGGTAAGTCACCCACCCGTAAAGAAATTTTCAAACAATTAAAATACCCCAAACTAACAATAGGTCTTTTTTTAACAACTTTCATTATTCAAATTGTCAATCAGTCGATTGGTCCTATTGTCGCTCTCTTTGTTCGCGAATTAAACCATGGTGCTGGTAGTACGACTCTATGGGCTGGTGTTGTTGCAGCTATGCCAGGTATTGCAACCATGCTAGCAGCACCAAGATTTGGCCAACTTGGTGATCGAATCGGTACCCATCGTATTATGCTAATTGGTTTTATTTTGGCTTTTGTTTTTATGCTACCAACCGGTTTCGTAACCGCTGTCTGGCAATTAGCTGTCTTACGTTTTATGATCGGTATCTCAGATGCAACAATGTTACCGGCTGTACAAACGCTCTTAACTAAGACCACACCAACACAAATTACATCACGTATCTTTGCCTATAATCAATCGTTCCAATCACTTGGGTCTGTCGTTGGACCAGTTATGGGAACTGTTGTTTCGATGTTCTTTGATTATCGTGGTATCTTTATTGCCAGTGCTTTACTAATCGTTCTCAATGCTGGTCTATTCTTTTATCGCACGAAATCATTAAAAAACGATGATTCACTTAATCTGTAAAAAAACTCAATATCGCCTCCAAGATGTCCAAAATTGACATTGTATGTGAGACGATATTGAGTTTTTTTAATCGATATTAATGCGTCTAATCACATGATATAGCGTTAACAAGGCAAATTGTAAAGCACCAAATGACACAACAAAAACAAAGCTATGCATTGAAATTGAGGCAATAAATAACGTCAATACTTTGTGTGGATTGCTAATAATTTCCCACGAATTTATTCGTAAAAATCGACCTAAATAGATACCATATGCAGATAAAATGGACAACACAATGTAAAAAATAACTGTCCAAATAGCAGATAATTTTTTACAATATATCTTTGCAATGGTATGTGCTGCAGATAAACCAAATAACAACCCCATTAAAACACCCACTGCTAAGATAGCATAATTAAAAAACTGGGTTTCTGTCATCAAACCTGTCCCAATCGATGATAAATGACTAAAATCAGTTACCATGTACATGGCATTTGGGAAAAAGGCCAACCACACAATGGATAATATTATTTGTAACAGACGATGCCCCTGTAACTTTCGAATGACTATTGCTAAGTCAAACGGAATCAATGCTAAAAATAAATTCCAAATTAAAAAATTATAATTAGTTGGTACTAACCAAATAACGATTACCAAACAAATCGCAATTAAATGTACCCGTAAAATATCTTTTTTCATTTTTCTTCCAATACGATATGACTCATGAATTCAAAAGTAATTTTACATTGCTCCAACTAAATGCACCTTAAAATAAACTTATTTCAAAGTTTCCGTACGTGCATTAACAGTTTGCTGATATGGTATTTCATACCAATTAACTTCACCCACCGTGATTTTAATTTGACCTGCCATTTCGTTTATCACTGCTTGTTGAAATAACGCCATTTTATCATCAGCAACAGCTGTTTTAATTGTCACAGCTGTTCCATAGCTTGTATCAATGATCTGATATTGCTGTTGTTCTAACCAATATTTTAAAGGTTCGTATTGTTTATACGTTATTTGTAAATTAACCTCATGCCGTTGAATTCGTTCAATTAAGCCACTTGCTTCAACGCCACCAACAACCGTTCCTGCATAGGCTCTGACCAAACCACCGGCGCCTAGTTTTATCCCCCTAAAGTAACGTGTCACCACCACAGCGACATCACGAACTGCGTTATTTTTTAAGACCTCTAACATTGGTACACCAGCTGTACCAGCAGGTTCACCATTATCTGAATAACGCTGAATTTCATTTCGATTTCCTAAAATATAGGCCCAGACATTATGAGTTGCTTTATGATGCATTTGACTAACGTCTGCAATAAATTGCTGCGCTTCTTGTTCGTTTGATACGCGCGCTATATTCACAATAAACCGTGATTTTTTAATCACTTGTTCCCAGGTTACTTGTTTCTCTGCAATGGTAATGTATCTACCCAACTCACTAACATGTTCAACTTGGTTACCTGCCACGATACTTTCTCCTTTTCAATAATTTATAAAATATTAGTAGTTGAAAATAACAAAAAGGTCATTAACCTAACCATTTAGAATTGGTAGATTAACGGCCTTGCTGTAACAATTTAAAAATTGTTAATTATTCTTCATACTCAAATTGGAAATCCAAAATTTGGACAATGTCACCATTTTTGGCACCCGCCGTATACAACGCCTCATCAACACCCATAAATCTAATTTGTCGGGCAAAGCGCATTAATGATTCTGTATAATTGGTATTTGTCCGCTTAAATAAACGTTCAATTTCGTTACCAGACAATATCCAAACACCATCTTCATCTCTTGTTAGCTCAAATGGTTGTTCCCGATTTTCAAACTCATAGTTAACTTGTTCATCATCTGTATCTACCATGCCCTTTGGTACGAAGATAGGCGTTTCATCAAGTAAATCAGCTGTCCGACGTAATAACGGTTCCAGTCCTTCACGTGATAATGATGAAATTGGCATAATTTCAATATCATCTGGTACATGAACATCTTTGTGTAATTGTTCTTTAAACATATCAAGAGCTGTTTGTGCATCTGGCATATCCATCTTTGTTGGTACAATAATTTGTGGTCGTTCAAGCAGTGCTGGATCATACGCTGCTAATTCTTGATTGATTTTTAAATAATTATCATAAGGATCTTGTTCAGGATCAACACCTGACATATCAATCATGTGTAATATGACACGTGTTCGCTCAACGTGACGTAAAAATTGAATTCCTAAACCAACACCTTCAGACGCACCTTCAATAAGTCCTGGTAAATCAGCCATTACAAAATCACGGCCATCTTCTAAACGGACCATACCCAGATTCGGCACTAAAGTCGTAAAATGATATGCTGCAACTTTAGGCTTTGCTGCAGTGACAACTGATAACAGTGTTGACTTGCCAACAGATGGGAAACCTACAAGCCCTACATCTGCCAATACACGAAGCTCCAAAGCAATATCCAATTCCTCACCAGGCTCACCATTTTCAGCAATTTCTGGTGCTGGATTTTTTGATGAAGCAAAGCGAATATTACCACGGCCACCACGACCACCTTTAGCAATGACCAACCGCTGTCCCTTTTCAGTTAAATCACCAATCACTTGACCAGTTTCAGCATTCGTAATCGTTGTCCCCTGTGGCACTCTAATAATTAAATCTTCCGCAGACTTACCAGTCATTCCTTTGGTTGCACCATTACCACCAACTTTTGCCTTGAAATGACGCTTATAACGGAAATCCATCAAAGTACGTAGCCCTTCATCAACAACCATGACAACTGAACCACCGTGACCGCCGTCACCACCAAACGGTCCACCCATATTAATATATTTTTCATGACGAAATGACACCGCGCCATCGCCACCTTTTCCTGCTTTTACAAAAATTTTTACTTGGTCGACAAACGCCATCGTTTATGACCTCACTTTCTTTATAGCTTTACTCTAGCCAACTGTAGACTGTCGAATTACATTTTACAGCACTTTCTAATGTTTGACTACCATTACTCATCATGATGTTGCATTGCTGCCAATGAAATCTTAATATTGTTTGCAACTTTTTCAGATATCCCCAGTTGTTTTAATTCTGTAATCGACGCTTGTGCCATCTTACTCATTGACCCATATTTCGATAATAATTTTTGTCTTGTTTTCGGACCAACACCAGCAATGCCATCTAAACGTGAACCTAATGAACTTTTTGAATGCAACTGACGGTGAAAAGTAATGACAAAACGATGCACTTCATCTTGAATTCGCTGTAGCAAATAAAACCCTTGTGAATTGGGATCTAAATGTACATGAGTTGCACCTTCTTCTTGTAACAAATCAGCAGTTTTATGTTGTTCATTCTTAACCATTGCTGCTACCGGAATGTTCAATCCTAATTCATCTTCAATAACTTCTTTTGCTGCATTTAATTGGATGACACCGCCATCCATTAAAATAAGATCTGGTAGTTCACCGTGCTCTTTTAGTAATCGCGAGTAACGTCGTCGAATAACTTCCATAGTCTCTGCTCGCTCATCCGCATGTGCAACTGTTTTATTTTTGTATTTACGATATTTATTCTTATTTGGTAGACCATCTTCAAAAACAACCATTGCAGATACCATATCCGCTCCCTGTAAATGAGAATGATCAAATGCCTCAATACGATGAATTTTTGGAATGGCTAAAGCATCAGCTATCTCTTGCATTGCCCCACTTGTTTTGGATTCATTCATCTCTAATAATCGAAATTTTTCACCTAAAACAATTTTGGCATTTTTACCTGCCAATTCTAGTAATGCCTTTTTTTCACCCCGTTGTGGTGTCCGCACAGGTATTTGCAAAACTTCAGCAATTACTTTTTTATCAACACCACTAGGCACTAAAATCTCTTTTGGCAATACTGCATTTCGCCGATTATAAAATTGTAAGATAAAACTTGTTAATTCTTCTTCAGCTGACGCAACAATCGCAAATAACCGTTTTTCACGTTTCATTAAACGTGCTTGTCTAATAAAGAAAACCTGAACAGATAACCAGCCTTTATCCATATAGAAATTGAATATATCACGAGGTGTACCATCACGTGATATAATTTTTTGCTTTTCAACAGTTGCTTCAATAAACTTTAACTGATCCCGTAAATCTGCGGCTCGTTCATAAGCCATGTTTGCGGCAGCTTCATTCATTTTTTTCTGAAGCATTTTTATCACAGCTTTTGTATCACCATCTAAAAATCGTTTAATCTTTTTGATCTGTGCATCATACGTTGCAACCGGTACTTCCTGATAGCAAGCCCCTAAGCATTGACCAATATTTGCGTACAGACAAGGTCGCCCTTGATAACCATGACAACGACGCAAAGGGTATACTTTTTGTAAAAAATGTAATGTCTCCTGTGCCGCATAAACGTTAGGATAAGGACCAAAATAATGTCCACCATCATCTACAACTTCATTGGCTAATAAAATCTGTGGATCTCGTTCTGCCGTAATTTTAATGTACGGATAACCTGTGCCCCGCTTTAAACGAATATTGTAATAGGGTTGATATTTTTGTATTAAGGTAATTTCTAATAATAAGGATTCCTTTTCCGAACTTGTCACAATAAAATCAAAATCTGCAATATTTTCTACTAACTGAGCTGTTTTTCCTGTATGCTCGCTCTTAAAATAAGAACGCACTCTATTTTTTAAATTTTTGGCTTTACCAACATAAATAATCTTGCCGTTCTTATCTTTCATTTGATAAGAACCTGGTAAATCTGGCAGTAAAGCCAATTTTTGTTCAATATGTTCTGATGCCATCAATACGCCTTTCTTAACTCTTAGCTGACAATCGATGTCTGTCTAATGACATTTGGTCGTTTAACCATACTTTAACAAAACATGCTATAATAATGCTAATTATTAATTAGGAGGTCCTTTACATGCCATTACAAACAAAAAGAAATGACGAATTATCTCGTCAAATTGACGAAGTGTTTGACATTCCTGATTTGAAAGATAAAGACAAAGATCGTTTTCTTGGAAAAAGTAACAGTGCAAAAAATAACAAGTAATTTTATAAATGACTAGTACAAAAATATTGTCCTAGGTGAAAACGAATCGTCAATTGACCATCTAAAATAGTCAATTGACGATCTTTTTATATCTAAAAGAACTAAAAATATACTTGATAATAGCCATAAGAGACGTGAATTATAAATCTGCTACTGTTCACATTTTTCCTAATCACCTATACATCATAACAACCTCATGCTACTTTCACAATAGCATGAGGTTGTCACCCTTATTAGTCTTCAAATTTTTTTTTACTGAATAGTCCCTTAAGGCTCAACAATGCAGCTTTCGTAATATTACCATCAGTGTAAGTAAGGACATTTTGCTTATAAACACGTAATCCATACTTCGCTAAAAATACCAATACAACTAATTCCAATCCCAATGCAATCAATGCATCAGTTAAGTTTGCGTATTGCAAACCTAAACGTGCAGGCATCAACGTTTGTGAGATGAAGGGTACATAAGACAAAATATTAATTAGCATATTATGTGGTTGACCTTCCAATATAAAAGTTAGGATATAGCCAATCATTGCAACATAAGTGATTGGTGATACGGCCTGTTGTACTTGACTCAAATCGTTAATCATTGCCGCAATAATAGCTGTTAAAATCATATACAAGAAAATACCCACGATTGCTAATAAGCCAGCCATTATTGCAAAATTAACATCAACACCCGTTAACATTTTTTCGGTTGTCTTTAAGTATTTATTATCTGGCATAAATAGTGCCACACCGCCTGCTGCAATAATGTACACCAAACCGTGTGTCACTGCCAGTGCAGCCACACCCAATAATTTGCCAAAAAATTGAACGCCTGGTGAAGTAACTGCCAGAAGAATTTCCATTATTCGTGATGACTTTTCATTAGCAATTTCTTGTGCAATTATGCCAACATAGGCTGTTAGGAAAATAAAAATAAAAATTCCCAAACCAGCTGCTAGCATGCTATTTGCCATATTTGACGACGACCCACCAGCAGCAGATTTACCATTATGGCTATAGATAGTTGACTGAAATTTTGATGGTTGGACTAAGCGTTGCAATTGCGCTGTACTTAAATTTAATTTGGCAGCTTGCATCACCATTTGATACTGATTTAGATTTGTTTTCAAAGCATCCTCAGATAAAGATTCCGCATTGGCTGACATTGTCAAATGATAGTGGTCATTATTTGACGTTAAATAACCGTCAATTTTGTCATTTTTTAATAATTGTTTCGCTTCCTTTTCCGTTGTCAAATTTTTATATTTCGCACCAACAGACTTATCTTTTTTCAAGTAGGTTGCTAACGTCGTATTATGAACAACAGCTACGGTTGGATTTTCATGACTTTGTGTTGCATTCATGATAAACACAATACCTGCAATGACCAACAGAATAATGATTGGTGCTAAAACAACTGACCAAAAGCCAAATGTTTTTAAGCGATTTAAATAAGTTTGACGCGCAACTAAAAATAATTGATGATTATTCATTTGATTCACCTCCAATTACCTCACGTCGAAAAATTTCATCTAATGTTGGAGGCTGTTGGGCAAAAACCGGCACGTATCCATCTTGAGCAACCAATTTAAACACATCCTTGCCAACTTCTTCTCGAGCCAACTTTAATTGCCGTCCATGTCCTGTTTTCTTTAATGTAACAACACCTGGAATCGCCAATAAATCATGATCACTAACTGTTGACTCTATATAAAGCTCACTACGTCCAAATGACTCTCTAATTTTAGTCAGATTACCACTTAAAACTGTTTTCCCATGTTTAAGCATCAATAATTCATCTGACAATTTTTCAACACCACTCATGTTATGTGAACTAAAAATAATCATTGCACCGTTTTGCTTCAAACGTAAAATTTCATTCATCATTAATTGTGCATTAACGGGATCGAGTCCTGTGAATGGTTCATCTAAAATTAACAATGATGGTTCTGTAATGACAGTTGCGATGAGTTGTACCTTTTGTGCATTTCCTTTCGAAAGACTTTGTACTTTGTCTGAAGTCTTTCCAACTACATCAAGTTGTTTCATCCAATATTTTAATTTTTCTTTCGCTTCACTTTTGACCATGCCGTGTAATTCGGCAAAATAAAGAACTTGCTGCTCAATGGTTAATTTTTGATATAATCCTCGTTCTTCTGGTAAAAAACCAATATTTTGTTTATCTCGACTTGTGATGTTATGACCATCCCACAAGATTGTCCCTTCAGTTGGCTTGATAAAGTCCAACATCATACGAAATGTTGTCGTTTTACCAGCACCATTTTGACCGATTAAACCAACAACGTGTCCTGGTATTAATGTCATATTCATATGGTCTACAGCGACTTTGTCACCAAATTTTTTTATTAAATTCTTCAATTCAATCATTAACCAACCTCCTTTGTTTCATTGCCCTTTTTTATTTATCAGTCGCTAATGTTGATAGAATAACATATTTCAAGCGATAATATGGTCATCTAATGCAAATGCCTCTTCGGTGCAATACTTTATTAAAAAAGTCGGAAATTTCCAAATAAACAGGAAACTCCGACAATCATCCAGTAAAGACCCTCAAGCTAATCTTTTTCTATCACCATTACTGTTACTGTGCATTTTTCTTAAAACGATCCATCATTTCTGGTGTAAACTTTAATTCACGTGGCTTTGACCCATTTGCAGGTCCGATTAAACCACGGTCTTCTAGTGAATCAATGATCCGACCAGCTCGATTATAACCCATACCAAAATGACGTTGTATAGATGAGGTTGAGGCACCGCCTGCTCTGAGAATAAACTCTAACACGTCATCCCATTTTTCATCTAATTCATCAGCGCCAGAATGACTACCATTTTCTAAGGCTTGTACTTCATCATCAGACACTGACATTGACTCATCATATTGTGCACTACCTTGTTGTTTAATAAAATCAGTAATCGCTGCCACATCATCATCCGAAATAAACGCTCCTTGAACACGTTGCGGACCATTAGAACCAATTGGTGAAAATAACATATCACCACGACCTAATAGTTTTTCAGCACCATTACTGTCTAAAATTGTTCGTGAATCAACCCCTGAAGAAACAGCAAAAGCCATCCGTGAAGGCACATTCGCTTTAATTAATCCTGTAATGATATCAACTGACGGCCGTTGCGTGGCGACAATCATATGAATACCCGCTGCACGACCAAGTTGTGCAATACGTACAATGGCATTCTCAACATCTCCAGACACAGAAGACGTCATCATCAAATCAGCCAACTCATCAATGATAACAACCAAATAAGGCATTTTTTGTGACACCACACCCTTATCTGTTTCATCACGTTTAGCAACTAACTTATTATAACCGTCAATATTTCGAACACCTTCTTCTGCCAATAATTTAAAGCGGCGATCCATCTCAGCAACCACTTTTTTCAAGCCTAAAGCTGCCTTTTTAGGATCTGAAACAACTGGTGTAATTAAGTGTGGAATGTCATTATAAACTGATAATTCAACTTTTTTCGGATCCACTAACATCAATCTAACTTGCGATGGTTTCGCCTGTAACAAAATAGAAGCTAAAATACCATTAATTGCAACTGATTTTCCAGATCCAGTTGACCCAGCAATTAACAAATGTGGCATTTTTGTTAAATCAACTTTAACAACACCACTTGTGACACCACGACCAATAGGTACAACAAGTGGTTTTTCGGTATCAATTCCTGCTTCTTCAACCATATCTCTGAACCCAACAGTGGCTTGTTGATCGTTTGCAACTTCAATACCAACCACATTTTTACCTGGTATTGGCGCTTCAATACGTAACGATTTTGCTGCTAAAGCAAGTGCCAAATCATCAGCCAAATTTTGAATTTTAGAAACTTTGACACCCACTGCTGGCTTAATTTCGTATTGCGTAACTGTTGGCCCTAATACTACCTTTTCAACAGTCGCATTAATTTTAAAGCTCTGCAATGTTTGATGTAAAATTCTAGCTTTTTCACTAAGGGCATCACGTTCCTGCGACTGATCAGTTGAACCAATATGTTGCAACAATTGTGTCGTTGGTAACTGATAATGCTTATCCTCAACAATCGTACCCAAACCACTTGCATCAACATCTGGCGTTGGTTCTGTCATTGTTGACGGTATGACATGCTTATTTGCATGGTGATTCGCTTGCTGGTCAACCACTTGTGACGGTTGATCAAGAATGTCAACGTGTGATAACGGCACATCTTGACCTGGCAATAGTTCATCATCAGGCAAGTCTTCTCCATAAATAACTGGTGCAACTGGATCATCCGATTGGATAACTTGTTTTGAATCAAATGTTGGCGTATCCGTTTTTGTTACTTTTACAGACTGATTTTTATTTATATCTGCTTGCTTTTGCTGCATCAATTCAGGATCAACTGCCATCGTTGCTTGTTGTTCATGTTGTGATGTCGGCGCAACAATTTCAGGCACAACAAACTTCGTTGCTTCATCGTCCGAATCTTCATTAGTTGACATGTTGTTTGAATTTAATTTATCAAAATTAATTTCACCTGATGATGATGCTTCTGGCACTGGCTTTTTTTTATGCCCTTGATGTGGTCCAAACGGATCTTCATTAAAAAAATCGTGCATTGCTTCTTGCTGACGATCTTTTTGTTTCGTACGAAATGTGTTAATCGATTCCGTTACCTTTTCATGTGCTGTTGTTGCTTGCGTTTGCACAAGATCACCTGCACCAGCAGCAAATGTGAAGAAATTATCAAAGATACTACGCAATGATAATTTAAACATCACACCGATACCAGTAATTAATAAAATAATGGCAATGAACCATGAACCAAAATTACTCATTGAAAGGTAGGTATATTGATAAAGTACTGCGCCAATGATACCACCACCAACTGGTGTCGTCACTGCATGATTATTTAAATCTTGATTGATCAATTGTTGAATTGTTGCAACATAATCACTATGCAAATTCATTTTATTAAACAATAATATGGAACCAATTAGCATAATTCCTAAATAAAATAGGACAAAACCTAAATAGTGATGCCATTTCAAGCGAGGTGGCCATGTACCATATGCCATAACAACTAGAAACGGTAGCAATAAGACAACTAGTAAAAGCTGATACGAACCACCGACAAGTAAGCGAACCAAATTCGCCACCATTTTCCCAATTAGACCAACTTTGGCAATTGCTAAAACAGATAAAATAACGGCAATCAATCCTGAAATTTGCGGTAACCGCGAAATAAACCAATCTAGAGTTTCATTACTTTGTTTGCGCTTACGACTTGTTGTTTTCCGTGATCGTCTTTTTACTGGTTGTTTTCTAGTGGTTGTTTTTTTATATGCCATATGAACCTCCTTTCTTAAATACTAATTTCTGCAACTATTTTAGTTTATCGTAATCATACGCATGCGTGAGGTCAAGATTAGGAAAATTCTGTTGACGCAATACTTCATAAATAATAATTGCGGCCGTATTTGATAAGTTTAATGAACGAATGTGTTCGTCGTTCTGTGGAATTCTTAATGCTTGATCTGGATGTTCCTTCATAAATGGCTCTGGTAACCCAGTTGTTTCTTTACCAAAAAGGAAATAATAATCATGGTCAGTATTCGTATAATCGGCTTGATGATATGATTTCTTTGCAAATTTTGAGATCAAAAATAATTCATCAGTCTCCTTCAAGGTTGCCATAAATGCTGGTAGATTTTTGTGAACAGTAATATCCACGTTATCCCAGTAATCCAAGCCCGCTCGTTTCACATGCTTATCATCCAATTTAAAACCTAATGGCTCAATTAAATCTAGCTTTGCATTTGTACCTGTTGCAGTTCTCGCAATATTACCTGTATTAGCTGGCATTAATGGCTCAAATAATACAATATGATTCGTACTCATAAATTTACTTCTCCTTCTATGGTTATCTTTTAACCAATACGCGTTTAATGCATACAAAAGTAAGTATAGCACGGACTGTTCGTCACTTGTGCTATACTCAACAAAATTTATTAATGTTTTAAATCTACTCAGTTTCATTAAATAAGTTTGAATTTGCTTGCCACCAACTATAGAACCGGTAAATCAACACTTTTAAGATTGCATAACCTGGTACACCAAAAATGACACCTAGCACACCAAAAATATTACCTGCTGATAAAAGTACGACCAAAACAGTGACCGGGTGAATTTTTAATGACGACCCTAACAATTTTGGAGAAATAATTCGTCCCTCTAACGTTTGCTCAATCATAAAAACAATTAATACTGAAATTAGCATGACTGGTGACACAAAAATACCAACAACGATTGCTGGTACCATTGCTAAAAACGATCCTATAAATGGAATGACGTTTAAAATACCAGCTACAATAGCAATTAACCAACCATACGGCAAACCAATAATTGTATAACCAATCGCAAACATAACCATCACTGCAAATGCAACTGAAATTTGACCACGAATATAATTTGAAATTTGCCGACTAATTTCTTTTAACGTTGCTAAAAATGAATTTCTTGCTTTAACTGGTAAAAATTTTGCCACATAATTTGGCATTTGATGACCATCTTTAAGCAAATAGAATAGAACAAATGGAAAAGTAATTATCGCAATAATAACGCTGGTAACAGTGCCCACGACTGATGAGACACCGTGTAACCCTTTTTTCGCATATTCAGCTGAATAATCTTTTAACCAGCTGGATACTTCATCATTCGTATTATTAAACCATTTGTTTACCATATTAAATTGCTTATTAGATGTCAACTGGTCAACCATTTTAACAATTTTTTCCCAATAAATTGGCCATTGATCAACTAGACTAACAATTTGATTACTAATCCAAGGAATAAACACCGCTAATCCCCAAATAATTAGAAGAGCCAAGACAATAAATTGAAGCGAAATCGTGACAATTCTTGGTGCATTAAACCGTCGTTCCGCCCAATCTACCATTGGATTCAGCAAGAAATAGAAGACACCAGCAATAATAATGGGGGCACCAACTGCACGAAATAACTGTGCAATGGGATTAAATACAAAAGACACCTTATGCAACATAAAAATAATGATCAATAGTAATAAAATCATTAACATTGCTGACACAATTTTATTATCTAGTAACCAACGTTGAAAAATTGATTGATTCGTCTGTTTTTCTTTCATACTTTGCTCCTTTACAGTTTTTTACTTGGTTACTTATAAAAAAAGCACCCTTGGACATCATATAAAAGATATGCAGACCATAAAGGGTGTTTATAGATTCACATTTAGTAACAACAAACTTGTTTAAATAAATAGTACTCTGATTGCTTCTGGTACTTCAAAGTCTTTTTGGACAAGTACCAACTGACCAGTTTCACTATCACGTGAATAAACAGAAACATTATCTGTGTTTTGATTAGCTGCAATTAAAAAGTTTTCCTCTGGATTTAATGCAAAATCGCGTGGAAAATCACCTTCAGTTGAAATCCATTGTATATGTTCAACAGCTGACCCGTTTTCTTTAACAGCAAATACGGCAATTGAATTATGACCACGATTTGACGTATAAATAAAACGACCATCTTTTGAAACATAAATTGCAGCACCACCATTATGTGTATCCCAATCGTCTGGAATCATTGATACTGTTTGTAACAGAGTCATTGAGCCATCTTCATGGTATTCTAACACCGATAACTTTGATGACAACTCTCCTAATAGGTAGGCATACTTGCCATCTGGGCTGAATCGGATATGGCGAGGTCCAAAACCAGCTTCAGTATTAAATGTGGCAACTAACGTTAACTTACCTTCATCTGATACATCAAAAGTCAGTACTTTATCAGCACCTAAATCTACAACCACAACTCGGTTATCTGGTGTTAAATTACTAAAATGAACATGTGTGCTATCTTGCTCAGGGCGTGGCCCATTACCTTCTGACTGGTACGTATCTGTTAATCTTAAATTACCATTATCTTCAATGGCATAAACATCTATCGTTCCCTTGTGATAATTACCCGTGTAAACTAACTGACGAGCCTCATCCACTGATACATACGCTGGTGCAGCGCCTTCACTTAAAATCTCTTGTTGCTTGGTCGCATTGCCATTAGCATAATCATAAACAGCCAGACCGCCCTCGCCATTTCCTTTATCAACTGCATAAAGTTTGTTTGCCTTGCTTAATGCTAAATAAGTTGGTGAGCCAAGCTCTGCCACCAAGTGTGCATTAGACAATTGTCCTAATTCGGTATCAAAATCTGCTGCATAAATTCCCTTTGAGACACGCTTTGTATAGGTTCCAAATAAAATGTGTTCTAATGCCATTAATTTGCTCGCTTTCTTACTTAAATTGTATTTTAAATCGCTTACATTATATCACATTTTGAATATCTAATTCAGTACTTATCACCACAATTAAAACGCTCATTTTTTAAAATAAATCATGATGACTGAGAAACCATAAATTAATGCCCCTCATTGATTAAACATAACGTCTATTCGTATCCAAAAAGGACCGTTAATCAAGCACACCATAGAATGCTTGATTAACGGTCCTTATCCCTGTTCAGAAAATTAATTTGACTTCACATCTAATGCCATAAAATTAGCAATTTTATCTGCTTCTTCAGATACTAATTGTAACGTTGCCAGGCGATTACGCTTGATTGCATCATCTTCAACCATAACCATTGTTTGATCAAAATAATCAGCAATTGCAGGTTGTAATGCTAACAGCGCTGATAACATATTATCGGTTGACAATGTGTCATTTAATAATACTGATATGGCATCGTATAATTGCTTTTCAGCATCATTTTCAAACAAGTTGGTATCCACGACTGCATCAGTTGGATTTTTTGTTGTCAAACGCATAACACGTGTTAATGATTCAACACCAGCACGGAAGTTGGCATCTTCGGCATGTGCCAACAACGTGTGTGCTGAATCAAACATTTGTGTTGTATCTGTCAATTTACCAGTTGTGACAGCATTGATTACATCATAACGCACCTCATCTGTTTGCATGGCTTTCACCACACGGTCAGTTAAAAATGCAACAACATCAGAAACAACTGATGTCAAATTGTGAGCAACTTCTTGTGGTAAGCCATCGTCATTATCATCCTTCATAATTTGGTCAATAAAGGCATGCAAAATAGTATCAATGGTTAAATGCCACTCATTGGCGTGTAGAATATTGACAACACCTGAAGCAGCACGACGCAACGCATATGGATCATTTGACCCAGAAGGCATCATGTTACCAGCAAAGAATGATAACAAACTATCTAACTTATCAGCTAAAGCCAGTATTTTACCCAAAATAGACTCAGGTAATTCACCTTCGGCTGAAACTGGCATGTAATGTTCTCGAATTGCTTGGGCAACTGCTGGTTCTTCTCCAAATAGCAAAGCATACTTTTCACCCATGACACCTTGTAATTCATCGAATTCACCAACCATACCAGTCATCAAATCAAATTTATAGATATTAGCTGCTCTGTTTAGCTGTTCATGTTGTTTAGTAGTCAATGAAAACTGTTGTCCAATAATCGCTGCCAAAACTTGCACTCGTTTTGTATGACTTGCAACAGAACCTAATTTTGCGTGGAATGATACCACTTGTAATTTATCATTGTAGAAGTCAATCGTGTGCTTTTGGTCTTCATGATAGAAGAATTTTGCATCTTCCAAACGAGCAACCAAAACCTTTTCATTACCAGCAATGACATTATCCAAATGTTCTGCATTACCATTACGGACAGAAACAAAATATGGCAATAATGCACCTGCTTCATCAACCACATGGAAAAAACGTTGGTGTTCACGCATTGAAGTGATCAATACTTCATCTGGTAATTCCAAATATTCCGGATCAAAACTGCCGACAAACGCCGTTGGGTATTCAACAATATTATTAACCTCTTCCAACAAATCAGCATCTTTAACAACTTGCCAATGATTTTCTGCTGCAAGCATATTTATTTGAGCCACAATCTTAGCTTTACGTGCCTCAGCATCTGCTTGTACAAACACCTTTGTTAAATCATCTGCATAATCAGTCGCAGTAGCAATCTCAACCGGCTGACCTAAGAAACGGTGGCCGCGGGTTTCGCGACCTGACTTAACATCTAAAATGTCAAATGGCACAACGACATCATCTAACAATGCAACAATCCAACGAATGGGACGTACATACTCAAACGTATGGCGAGCCCACTTCATCGTAGTCGTAAAAGTCATACTCGTCACAACATCTTTGATGCCTGTTAGTACTTCAGCAGCTGGTTTACCAGCCTCAAACTTTGTCACGTAAATGTAATCATTTCCTTTAAACTCTTTAAAAGTAATATCATCCGTTGTCAATCCCTGCCCACGAACAAAACCTTGCGCGGCACGTGAATAATTACCTTCTTTATCAAAAGCAGCTTTTTTCGCTGGTCCCTTCACTTCTTGTGTTAAATCATCCGCTTTGTCAGCAACTTCGGAAATTAAGATAGCAAGACGACGTGGTGTTGAGAAAGGCTTAATATCACCATATTGTAAGCGATTATCTTTCATAAAAGCTGCTGTACGAGTCACTAACTGATTAATCGACGGTGTCACTAAATGTGCCGGCATTTCTTCCAAACCAATTTCTAATAAAAAGTTTGCCATGTTAATTTTCCTCCTCATCAGCTGGTAGGTACTTTGCACGTAATGCCTCATCTTTTAATAAGGGAAAGCCTAGTTTTTTACGTTCATCAATAAATGCGCGAGCTACTGAACGAGCCATATTACGAATACGTGATAGATATTTCGCACGTTCAGTTACTGAAACAGTGCCACGAGCGTCTAATAAATTAAAGGTATGTGAAGATTTCAAAATATAGTCATATGCTGGATGAACTAACCCATCAGCTAACAATTTTTTTGCTTCAGCTTCATATTCATTAAAATGGCGAAGCAACATCTCTGAATCTGATTTTTCAAATGAATATACAGAGTGCTCGTATTCTGGTTCCTTAAAGATATCACCATACAAAACCCCATTTCCCCATTCAAGATCATAAACCGTTGGTACGTCTTGAATATATGATGCTAATCGTTCTAATCCGTATGTAATTTCTGAAGTAACGGCATCAACCTGAATACCACCAACTTGTTGGAAATAAGTAAATTGCGTCACTTCCATACCATCAAGCCAAATTTCCCAACCAATACCAGCAGCACCCATCGATGGATTTTCCCAGTTATCTTCCACAAAACGGATATCATGCGCTAATGGATCAATTCCTAATGCTTTTAATGAGTTTAAATATAACTCTTGAATATTGTCTGGGGATGGCTTCATAACCACTTGAAATTGGTGGTGTTGATACAAACGATTTGGATTATCTCCATAACGACCATCAGCGGGACGACGTGAAGGCTCAACATAGGCAGCATGCCATGGCTCTGGACCGTTTGCTCTCAAAAAAGTATATGGGCTCATCGTACCAGCACCTTTTTCAGTATCATAGGCTTCCATTAACATCGCACCTTGGTCAGCCCAAAACTTTTGCAACGTTAAGATGATATCTTGCACACTCATTTTTGTGCTCATTATGATAAATTCCTTTCTTTTGACCAGGTGAAGCCACTAAAAAACCCTACATCAACTATTCATTAGTTAATGTAGGGACGATAAATTCGCGGTTCCACCCTACTTCTAGTACTGACATACTAGCAGCTTTTTTAATTTCATTTGTTAACCAATAACGCCCCTTAATTAATATTAGACCATCCTCACATTAACGATAGTTTGCTGCACTAATAACAAATTAATTTTTTTATCGGTTTCGTAAGCTTTACAAGTAATAAGTTTAGCACGCCTTACTAACTTGTCAATATTCACAACCACTTTAAATTATTTTTAATTCGAAAATAAAAAGCATCCTTTTATAAATGAAAAAAGAATGCTTATTAATTTATTCTAAAAACTTTAATTGTTGGTGTTCTTCAAATAACTGACCTATCGCCAACAACAATTTGTCTTGACCCTTGGCAGCTTCAAATTGCACGCCAAGTGGTAACCCATTTTCAGAAACATATGTTGGCAAACTAATTGCGGGTTCACCAGAAACATTAGCTAGCTGAGTAAATGGTGTTTTTGTCAAACCATGTAACCAAGCATTATAAATTAATTCAATCTGATCTTTATGCGCCAATTTATCAATGTCATGTAATTGCATTACATACTCTGGTAGATAAGCTGGATCACTATTTAGTGACGCAGTTTCTGCAGTCGTTGGGGTCAAATACAATGGATAATTTTCATGGAACGTAGACATTTGTTGATCAACCAAATCGTTTTCTGCTGCCACTTCTGCCAGCATCGAATCAGGTTGTTTCTTATCTGCTTGATACAAGGCCCAAGTCATTGGTGAAACATCATCAAATGCCATATCTTGCCCAGTTTTTTCCTTGATCATATCATTAGCATCCGTACCGGTTGGTGTCGATTCTGTATAGTAAGTCATCATTAACTTTTTACCATCAACAGGGACATCTTTTTCTACCACTGTATAACCTTGATCACGGAAAAAAGCAACTGTCTCCATAATTGCATGCACAGCGTCCTCACTAACCGGGGTACCAACAGGTGACTTGATTGAGTAAGCAATTGGATATTTTTTCAAATCTTATGGTGTCTCTTTAACCAACTCATGACGATTCTTTTCATTAATCATGCTATCAAAGTAACTTTGTAAATCACCAATATGCTTAGCATTAGCAAAATTTACTGATGATGGTACCGTGTCATCCCCAACGATGACGCCTTGCGTTGGTTTCAAACCAATAACCCCTTTCCAAGATGCTGGAATTCGCAACGAACCACCAGCATCATTACCAGTCGTTAATGGCACGATACTCTTAGCTAAACTAGCAACACCACCACCAGAAGAACCACCAGTATTATAGGCAAGATGCCATGGGTTATGAGCATCACCATAGAGCATTGATTTTGTAACATTTGTTAGACCAAGCTCTGGATAATTTGTTTGACCGATAATAATAAATCCTAGTGAACGTACCCGCTTAACATAATCTGACGTCTCCGTTGCGAGCTTACCCTTAAGTGGGACTAAGCCACGTGTATTAGATTCACTAGTTAGTTGTTGGCCAAGTTCTTTTATTAAGATTGGCACACCATAGAATGGTTGCCCAGTATCTTGCAAAGCTGCTGCTTCTCTCAGTGCCTGTTGTTCACGCAAAGAAATAACCGCATTTAAAGCCGGATTTTCTTTGTTTACTAAAGTCACCGCATGTTTAACTAATTGGCGACTAGTCACTTTGCCATCACGAATTATCTGTGCTAATTCACTTGCTGAAGCATTACGATACTGTTCATCAGAAATTGGTAAATCATCCTCATCATCTGGTTGATCAAATTTATTATCCTGAGCTGCTTTTATTTATTTTATTAACGAAATACTACCAAGTACGGTCACTCCTAATAAAGCAGATAAAATTAGGCGACGTGCACGACCATTATGTGTTTGACTCATTAAGATTCCTTCTTAATAACGCAAAAATAATCATATATATTAAACACCGACTCCACGTTCAGTGTAAGCGCTTTTAAAATATTAATCAACTAACAGCCCATGCTATTTGGTGTAATCAAAAAAGACGTCATTCCAATTATATTGAAATGACGTCTTAAACACTCTTCTCTCAGTTATCATCTACATGCGAATCTCGTTTTATCATACGATTTTGCCAACCAGTTAATTGTTGAATGAATGATTTTGCACGCAAATGAACACCAATCTGATCATCATATAGTTTATCCATAATACGTGCCATTTCTTGTTTAGTATGTGGTTGTAAATTTAATGATCCTAGTAATCTTAAATCAATTGCTGATAGCTTAGACAGTACACGTACAGCACGATGATCAGCATGCATACGATATGGATCAACTGCCCAATGTTGTTGACAAAGAGTACCATTATATTTTTCAGAAAAGTCCAATGGCAAATCACGACGACCACATATTGCACATTGACCCCATGTTAATTGAATTCCAAATACTGGTAATAATTGCAGTTCAAAATAATTGGCAATGCCTTGTGGATCAAGCCCCTTTTGTAACTTTGTTACAGCCTCTGCTACTAAATCATACCATTTTGTGATGGGCTGATTATCAACAAACGCAGCATCGATTAAGCCGAGAATATATGTCATGTACGCATTTAAAACAATATCTGTCATTAAAAATGCAGTTGGTTTGGTTTCTTTAACATCATTAATAAAACTAAGGCCGTGCGTGTTGATCACACCTTCAAACGTCGCCATACTTAAAGGTTGCATCTCCGCTGAAAATTGATAACTTTTACTCTTACCAAAGCGCACATAAAACATTCGCTTACCAGCTTGTCGCGTTAGCATCTTAACAATTAAATCTTTTTCCTTATGGTCTCGTTGATATATCACGATTGCATCAAAAACTTCTGTCATTTAATCACCTATTAAAAATAGAGTGCGACAAAAACTGATTTGAATTCGGTGTGTAACACGGTTTGGACGGTTTGTGGTCGCAGACCATGCAACGGGCAAATGTGTTACATTGAGGATTCAAGTTTTTGGAACACGTCCACATCTACATTATACAACAATCATTAATAGGTTAAGCAAAAGAGGGGGTTGCGACATAAAAGCCCAACCCCCTTTCCTTAACTAAATATCTGAATCTTCTTTGTAACCATATGATTGCAAAGCTTGTGGCTTATCACGCCAACGATCTTCAACCTTGACCCAAGTCTCAAGGAATATTTTATCCCCTAGCAGTCGTTCAATATCCTTACGTGCACGCGTGCCAATTTCTTTGATCATTGCACCTCGTTTACCAATCACAATATTTTTCTGACTATGCCGTTCAACAACAATGGTCGCTTGCACATGAAGATGTTGTTCATCTTCGCGTTCAATTTTATCAATGACAACAGCAACTGAATGTGGTACTTCTTGTCGTGTCAATTCCAACACTTTTTCACGAATTAATTCGCTCATAATGAACCGCTCTGGGTGATCGGTAATTTGATCTGCAGGATAATATTGTGGACCAGCAGACATATGATTCATTGTAAATTGTAATAATTCAGGAACACCTTCACCGGTTAGCGCTGAAATTGGAAAAATCTCAGCAAAATCCATTTGTGCACTATAGTCGGCAATCTGATTTAAAACCTCAGCACGATCAATTAAATCAACCTTGTTAATAATTAAATAAACGGGTGTGTTTGACTCTTTTAAGCGTTTAATGATAAAGTCATCCCCAACACCACGTTCCTGATCAGCATTCACTAATAGCCATACCATATCAGCTTCTCGTAAAGCTGACATCGCTGTTTTAACCATAAAGTCACCTAATGAATTATGTGGTTTATGAATACCTGGCGTGTCCATAAATACCAGTTGACCTTCATTAGTCGTATAAATACCTTGTATTTTATTACGTGTTGTTTGGGCTTTAGGTGACATGATTGCAATTTTTTCGCCAATCATTTTATTCAAAAGGGTTGATTTACCAACATTTGGTCGACCAACTAAGGCAATAAAACCAGATTTAAACGCTTGTTCACTCATTAAAAACTCTCTCTATTTCTTTTATATTATCGAAAAACCATTTGTAAGTTAGGTAATAAATAAGGTTGAAAAATCAGTACACCAATAATAATTGCAAAAGCAACTGCTGCTAATACTCCGCCAGAAGCAACATCTTTGGCAACTTTTGCTAACGGATGATAATTTTCCCCAACAATCAAATCAACAATTGCTTCCACAACCGTATTCAAAAATTCAGCACTAATTACTGTAAAGACAGCAACAGAAATCCACAACCAATCTGAGCGTCCCAGATCAACGTAAATACCAACAATTAACACAACAAATGCTGCGAAAATATGAAAACGCATGTTCCGTTCACGAACTAATAATTCACCAATTCCAGCTAGGGCATGCCCAAATGCTTGCAAAAAATGCGAATTCTTTCGTACCTGTGCCTCTTCTTCTTTTTTCTTATTATCGTTTAAGTCCATA
The DNA here is from genome assembly GCF_058505625.1 of Weissella sp. ESL1156. NCBI lineage: Bacteria > Bacillati > Bacillota > Bacilli > Lactobacillales > Lactobacillaceae > Weissella > Weissella sp. ESL1156. The sequence continues at coordinate 714,314 of NZ_CP196372.1, forward strand.
ATTATCTAATATTTCACGCTGTAAATCAAACATGACTTTTTCGTCTGCTTCACTCCGCATGTGGTCGTATCCGTTTAAATGTAAAAATCCATGCACGACCAAAAATCCTAATTCACGTTCATAAGAATGCTCGAGGTATTCTGCTTGCTCACCAATTTTATCAACTGACACAATAATATCACCAATATTTTTTGCAATATCATCTGCCATATCATCATCCATCACTAATGGCATATCATCACCATCATCTTCAATCGCAAAAGAGATGACATCCGTTGCTTTATCTAAACCACGATACTCGCGATTGTAACGTCGAATTTCATCATTATTGACAAAAGTAACTGACATTTCAGTATTGTCTGGCAATGATAGATACTGCCCCGCGTAGTTTAAAACATCATTCACTAAGTTTATTTGTTCCTCTGGTACACCAGGTTTTGATTGATCAATTATTGCTAAATCCATATTTAATCCTTTTTGTTTATTTCATTTTGCTGTTCATCATATGCTTCATAGGCGTTAATAATTGCCCCAACAACTGGATGACGTACGACATCATCTGCGTGAAAAGTGACAAAAGCAATGTGATTAACTTCAGATAATACACGTTGCGCCTGAATTAATCCTGAACGAGTCTTTGTTGGTAAGTCAATTTGCGAAACATCACCATTAACTAGCATTGTCGAACCAAATCCTAAACGAGTTAAAAACATTTTCATCTGTTGTGGCGTTGTATTCTGTGCTTCATCTAATATGATAAATGCATTATCTAACGTTCGACCACGCATATAGGCAAGTGGTGCAATCTCAATTGTTTCTCGTTCCATGAGACGTTCTGTATGTTCTTTACCTAAAATTACATATAATGCATCATAAATGGGGCGCAAATAAGGATCCACTTTTTCTTTTAAGTCACCAGGTAAAAAGCCTAAACTTTCTCCAGCCTCAACTGCCGGACGAGTGATGATAATACGCTCAACATCCCCTCTTTTTAGAGCAGCCACTGCCATAACAACCGCTAAGTATGTTTTCCCAGTACCAGCAGGTCCAATACCAAAAGTAATATCATTTTGTCTAATTGCGTGTATATAACGACGTTGACCATAATTTTTAACTCTGACTGGACGCCCTTTCACATCACGCAATAAGGTTTCTGTATACATGTCTTCGAAATATTCAATCGTACCCTTTTCAGCCATTTTAATTGCCGAAACAATATCAGCTGGACTAATATTAATGCCTCGTTTGATTAAAGAAGTTAATGCTGAAACAACTGCTTGTGCTGCAACAACCTGCTCTGATTCACCTTTTATCGTCAATTGACTACCAAAAACTGATAAATTAACTGATAATCCTTCTTCAATTAATTTCAGATAGTTATCTTGTGGGCCAACCAAGCCAATTTCTTGTTCTGCATTTTCAAAATGATAAATTTTTTCAATCTGAGTTGCCAATCGTTAAATTCCTCACACTTCAAAGTATTAATTAAGTATAGTATACTCCAACCATTTATGTATCGGGGAAATCCCCGCTTTAATAATTATTTTAATCATTAAAGTAATGCTTGCACTTTTTGACTAACCAACTTACCATCAGCCTTTCCCTTAACTTTTGGCATCAAAGCTCCCATGACCTTACCCATATCCGCTTTGCTAGTTGCACCAACTTCGCGAATCGTTTCCTTCACGATCTCAGTTACTTCATCTTCAGTTAATTGTTCTGGCATATATTTTTCTAATACAGAGATTTGTTGTTGAATATTTGCAGCTAAGTCATCACGATTGGCTTCTTGATATGATGTTAGTTCTTCAACTCGTTGCTTCATTTCACGTGACAATACCGTCATTTCATCGACATCAGTTAAATCATGTCCTAATTTAATTTGTTCATTTGATAGCGCTGATTTAACCATACGAATGACGCTAAGCGTTTCTTTATCCTTAGCTTTCATTGCCGTTTTCATATCTTCTGTTAATTGTGCTAATAATCCCATGGTCTACTCCTAATTTGTTAATATAATACAACAAAGCCGGACTATCAACTAGGATAGCCCGGCACGAACCGTTTTACCGGCCCTTCTTGTTCTTACGCTTACGTGCGGCCTCAGCCTTTAACTTACGTTGTACTGATGGCTTAATGTAAAACTCACGCTTACGGTATTCTTGTAGAGTACCGTCCTTTGATACACCACGCTTAAAGCGACGGAGAGCATCATCAAGAGACTCATTCTTACGAACAACAGTCTTTGCCATAATGTTTACCCTCCCTTCACGTGTGAAGATTTCAACTTATATTTAATATATGTCGCACACTCTGTTCTTTACTATTTTATCAAAACAGTCATTTTTGTCAATATCAAGTTTAAAAAACAAGTTACAATTTAGGCTCATAAAAGCCACCAAAAATTCGATCAACTCGCCAAAGTGATGCCCAAGCCGTTGGATCAGTACGATAAATTGCTTCATGTAGCTCATATTGTTCATACATTGAAATGACTGTAAATAAAATTTCTTTCTTATGGTGGTTATATCCACCTTCGGCATGATGAATAATTGTAATGCCTCGACGAAGTTCATCTTGTATTGCGGCAATGACTTTCTCCGGTTGTTCTGTCACAATCATCACTTGCATTTTTTGTTGTCTCGTATAGACCAAATCGATAACTCGTGCATTAACAACCAACCCAATACCTGTAAACAAGGCATACTGAACACCAAACATCAATCCTGAAGCGATTAAGATGAAAAAATTAAATGTTAAATTAACCTTTCCCATCTTAGCACCCGTCTTACGACGTATTAAGATTCCAATGATATCTAACCCACCAGTAGATAGACCATTTCTTAAAGCAAATCCAGTACCAAAGCCATTGACAGCCCCACCAAATATCGCCATTGCTAATGGATCATCTGTCCACAACTGAGTCGGTTGTTTAATCCAATGCATCGCCAAAGCAGCAAGTAAAATTGCCAAAGCAGTAAAAATCGCAAATCGCTTTCCTATTTTTCGATATGCCAAAATAAATAATGGTAAATTAAGCATAACCAACCAAATACCGACAGGAATTGACATACCGACTAATCTTGTCGTTAAAGTGTTTAATAATTGTGCTAATCCCGTAAACCCCGATGAATAAATGTGACCTGGAGTCCAAAAAAAGTTTAATGCGACAGCGGAAGCTAGTGCATAAACCATTGCACTGCCGATACGGCTGGAATATTGATGGTGATTTAAATACTGTTCTACCTGCTCCATTGTTCCTTTTCTTTCATGATATATAACGTGATAAGACCGTTTATGATTTTATCATTTCAAAACACCCTAGCCAAATTATTTCTCTTATTTTTTACAAAGAAGAAACTGAGCAACCAAATTAATTTTAGCGATGGCGAATATACTAATTTTCTTTCACGCTTAAATATGGAAAAATCGTTTATTCTTCAGCCATATTTGGTGCAGTAACATCAGCATATACCGGTGCCGTTAATTTTAAGTCGGCAACAATTTGTGCCTTTGCAACTGGTGTAGGTGCCTCAGTCATTGGTTCAGTTGCCTTTGAATTCTTTGGGAATGCAATGACTTCACGAATATTATCTTGACCCGCAAGCAGCATTGCAAGACGGTCAAGACCTAGGGCAATACCACCCATTGGTGGGAAACCATATTCCATGCCCTCCAATAAGAAGCCGAATGCTTCATGAGCAGCTTCTTTTGTAAATCCTAAAGCAGCCAACATCTTCTCTTGAACAGACATTTGATGTATACGAATTGATCCTGATCCTAATTCATAACCATTCAACACCAAATCATATGATTGCGCATGTGCTTTATGTGCGCCCTCTGTCGTATCCAACAAAGGTAAATCTTCCTCGTTTGGCATCGTAAATGGATGGTGAGCTGCAATCCAACGTTTCTCTTCAGGTTGATAATCAAATAATGGCCAATTAACTACCCAGGCAAATGCCCATTTGTTTTGGTCAATTAAGTCTAATTCTTCTGCAGTACGACGACGCAATGCATCCAAAGTCGCAGCAACAACATTACTATTATCAGCAGCAAATAGTAATAAATCACCTGATTTCGCATTTGTGGTCGTTAATAAGGCTTGTTCTTTGGCCTTCAAGAATTTTGCAATTGGTCCCGTAATACCATCATCTGTTACTTTTAGCCAAGCTAAGCCCTTTGCCCCAAAGCGTGTCACATATTGTGCCATTTTATCAATATCTTTACGAGAATAATGATCTGCACCACCCGGTACAACAATTGTTTTTACTTCACCACCATTTTTAATGGCGTTAGCAAAGACACCAAATTCAGAATCAGCCATTAGTTCAGATAAATCTTGTAGTTCTAGATCAAAACGTAAGTCTGGCTTATCCGTTCCAAAGCGACGCATTGATTCAGCATAATCCAATACTGGGATGGTTGTTTTATCAAGATCATAGTTAACCGTTTTCTTCATAATTGCAGCAACCCAATCCGAAACAAGATCCATAATTTCGTCTTGATTCATAAATGACATTTCGACATCCAATTGTGTGAATTCTGGTTGACGATCACCACGTAAATCTTCATCACGGAAAGCACGCGCTACTTGATAATAGCGATCAAATCCCGCACCCATCAATAATTGTTTAAATAATTGTGGTGACTGTGGCAGAGCATAAAACGAGCCTGGATATACACGTGAAGGTACCAAGTAATCACGCGCACCTTCAGGTGTTGACTTAGCCAAGTACGGTGTTTCAATATCAATAAATCCATGATTATCTAAAAATTCATGCGTTGCAGCAGTTATTTTTGATCGTATCCGTAAATTGCGTTGCATTTCTGGACGCCGTAAATCTAAATAACGATACTTTAATCGTAATTCATCAGAAACATTAATGTTGTCCTCAATATAGAATGGTGTTGTCTTTGACTCTGAGAGAATTTTTGCGTCTGTTACGTGCACTTCAATCTTGCCTGACTGTAAATGTTCATTTATGGCACCTTCACCACGCAATTGCACATTTCCAACGACTTCAATGACATACTCTGTACGCATCTCTTCGGCCACCTTTAAAGCAGCTTCACCAAACTCTTTTGAAAAAGTTAATTGAACAATGCCTTCACGATCACGTAAATCAACAAAAATTAACCCACCTAAATCACGACGCTTTTGTACCCAACCTTGTAGAGTCACTGTTTGATCTAAATATTTTTCATCAATTAAACCTGCATAGTTTGTTCGTTTCATGGTCTACTATTCTCCCTCATTTTCAGTTGTTTCAACATATTCTGGTAAGTTTGTGTATAATTCAGCGAGTTTAACTGTCATTTCTTTACCGTTTTGCATATTCTTTAAATGAGCACTTTGTTCAGCTAGTTCACGTTCACCAATCGTAATCATAAAGCGAGCATTTAAACGATTAGCCGTTTTGAATTGGGCTTTTAACTTACGATCTTCATAATCTCGGTCAGCACTATACCCAAATGAACGAATTGCCTGAACCATCTGCATTGCAGCAACATCGGTTTGTTCACCTTGATTAGCAACATAAACATCTAAGTGATGACCAGTTGGTAAAGGCGCATTTTCTGATTCTAGTAATAGCATCAAGCGTTCTAACCCAATTCCAAAGCCCACACCTGCCATTTCTGGGCCACCAAATTGTGATACGAGACCATTATAACGACCACCACCTGTAATCGTCGACCAACCATGACCTAGTGCTTTTGCTTGTGTCATGACTTCAAAAATTGTGTGGTTGTAGTAATCAAGACCTCGCACGACTGTGGCATCCACTTCATAATCAATCCCTAGTGCATCTAAATACTGTTTGACTTTATCCCAATGTGCCTGAGCCTCATCAGTTAAATAATCTAAAATCGATGGTGCATCAGCCACTAATTCTTGATCTTTAGCATCTTTTGAGTCCAAAACTCGCAATGGATTCTTTTCCAAACGTTCCTGTGAATCACGCGATAATTCATCAAAATGAGGTTTCAAAAAATCAATCAAGGCTTGTCGGTAATTATCACGTGATACTTGATCACCAAGTGTGTTTACCTTCACTTTCAAATTTGCAATACCCAACGTTTGAAAGAAATCAATAGCCATTGCAATAACTTCAGCATCTAAAGCCGGTGATTCAGAACCAAGCGCTTCGACCCCAATTTGATGAAATTGGCGCATACGCCCAGCTTGTGGTCGTTCGTAGCGAAACATTGGTCCAATATAGAATAATTTATATGGTTTTGTATGCTCTGGTCCAAATAATTTATTCTCAACAAAAGCACGGACAACACCTGCCGTACCTTCTGGTCGCAGTGCAATATGACGATCACCTTTATCTTTAAAATCATACATTTCTTTCGTCACAACATCTGATGTGTCACCTGCAGAACGAGCAAATATATCAAAATTTTCAAAAATTGGTGTCCTTATTTCTGCATACTGATAGTCACTAAATAACAAACGTGCTGTTTCTTCAACATAATGCCACTTTAGCGAATCAGCTGGTAATAAATCTGCTGTGCCCTTTGGCTTTTGAAATACTTGCTTTGCCATAAATTGTTTCTCCTATTCATTATTCACCTAAAATTAAAAACACCCTTAACGATAAGTATTATCGTCAAGGGTGCTTATCACAATAGCACGGTACCACCTTGTTTTTTGGCTAAAACCGTAACGTGGTCCAACGCACATTATGTGACCTTAAAAGTGTCCCCCTATTAATAACAACCCGGACTTCCACCTAACTCCGTTCGCTTTGCTTGTTCCTAATAAGTTCTCTTTCTCATTGGCTTTATTTATCATCACTTATTATCTTATAGTTCTAAAATGTCGTCAAGTCATCATTCTATTGTGCTGTTTGTACTTGTTGCGCCAGATAATTTTGAATGCCAACCGGCACCGCTCGCGCAATTTTTTCTTGATATTTTTTCGACTTAATATATTTAAAATCTTGTTTTGAATTCATATAACCACTTTCTAACAGAATAGCTGGAACAGTATTATCACGAATGACTAAGAAATTACCATACTCAACACCTTTATTCAACAAAGGTAAGTTCATTGCCTGATTAACACTTTTTGCCAATGCATATGAACCATTGTTCTTATGATAATAATATGTTGTATAACCTGTTGCCGTATTAGCCTCAGGTGACGAATCAAAATGGAATGAAATAAATAAATCTGCATGATTATTTTCGGCAACTTTAGGTATTTTTGACAAATACACAATCTTATCAGTATGCCGTGTCATAATAACTCGCGCACCCGATTTCCTTAATGTTTGTGCCACCCGTTTTGCCAACTGCAATGTATATGTTTTTTCATATTTATTATTATTTGATAACGAACCAACATCTGACCCACCATGTCCTGGATCTAAAACAATTGTTGTTTCAGACAAAGGTGTCACAGATTTTAATGGCGTTTGTCTTTGCAACAGCCATCCTGCTACCCAACCAGTAGATTCATCTTCGCGACGAACCTGATACCAACCTTCTTTCTTATTCAGAATTTGCAAATGTTCCCCTTTTTTTAAAACTGAAACAGGTGTACTGGTCACTCCTTTTTGCTTACGTAATGTTAAATTTGGTATTTGAACGGTAATTTGTTGTTTTTGTAACAAAACTACCGTCAATGAAATTGCAGTCCCTAACATGACAACTACAATTGTTAACGGCATCCAGAATTTCATTAACCAATGTCGCAATAATTGTATTAACTCTTTCATGATCTATCCTCATATTCTGGTGATATACCATTTAGTTTACCCTTTTTTTGTATAATTGGCGATATATTGTAATAAAAAACAGCGGTAACTCATAAAGTTCCACTGCTTATATTACTATATACTGTTCTAAAAGGTCTTACCCGTCCATTTATTGGCTGGTAATTTATCAAAATCATATGTTGCAATATCATTAACTGTCGTTATCACAGCATGTGCTGGCACCGACATCATTAAATTAATCGCACCATCTTTTTCTTTAATCAAAATAACTGGCTTATTAGCTGCTTCTGAATAACCGATTTCCCAAGCCGTACCTGGATCGACATGATCATGATCATAATCAATCACCGCAACTACAACATCCGCCGGATCTAAATGTTCTTTATCCCCCTGATAAATTGCGTCGGCCCATGCTGGTGAACCAAATTCAAATTCATCATGAACTTCTGTCCGTGGACTAAAAAATTCAGAGACCGTCTGATTTTCTGACAACGCTTTTTCTAAACGTTCAATACGGTCAATCTGTTCGTCATCAAAAAATGGTCCAGCTAAGTAAACCCGTTTCATAAAATATCCTCTTTCAATTGATCAAATTATTGCCATTTTATTTTATCGAATAATTCATGAACAATCAAATATATTTTAATGAATTTAAAAAGAAAATCAGAACAATTAGTCGACATTCGTCCACCTTTTTAGTGTTAACGACAAGAATATTGTCTTTGTTCATTTTTTAGACCATGCAAGACATACTTTGCTGGATCTTGATGGGCATCGATTTCACGATCATCTGCACCACGTAAATTATCAGTAAATATCGCTTCATATTCAGCAATACTTACTTGTTGTCGATTAGCTAAAATCGTATTCACTTGACCAGTTACTAACCCATCTTTAAAATGTGGACGTAATGTTAGTGAATAAAACTCACCCTCAGCACCTGAGCCATAAGAAAACATTCCCACACGGTCACCAGATTGCAAAGTCTTTGAATTATCTAATAATGAATACAGGCTCAAATATAATGACCCTGTATATAAGTTACCAATTCGTTTATTATAAACGCGACTGGCTTCAAACTCTTGCAACAATGCTTTTTGCTGCATTTCATCAGCTTCAGGTAAAATATCACGCAAAGCTTTCAAGCCCATTTTTGTAAACGGTAGGTGAAAGGCTAGTGCATTAAAATCTGCAATCTTTAAATCTGATTTTAATTGATATCGTTCCCAAACCGCTTTAAAGAAATCACGATAAACATCTGACGAATATTTGCCATCTACTCGTGCAGTATCCGCATAAATAGGTCGCCAAAAATCCATAATATCACGAGATAAGAACTGATTATCCTGGTTAACTTCAGCAATTGTGGGATTAGCTGCTACTAGCATCGCAACAGCACCACCACCTTGGGTTACTTCGCCACTTGTGTGCAAGCCATAGCGTGCAATATCTGATGCCACAACCAAAACTTTTTCTTCTGGATGTAATGTCACGTAATCGCGGGCTTGCATTAGGGCAAATGTTCCCGAATAACAGGCTTGTTTCAGTTCAATTGTACGAGCATAGGGATTAATTCCTAACAATCTTTGTAAATAAACTGCACCAGATTTTGAATTATCTATCCCAGACTCAGTTGCAAATAAAATCATCGTAATCGCTTTACGATCAGTCGCAGTCAACATTTCATCCGCCGCATTAGCTGCCATTGTAACAATATCTTGAGATGCCGGGATAACTGCTTGTTCCGTTTGCCCAATGCCAATTAAATATTTATCTGGTTCTTCACCACGTGCATTCGCTAATTCAACCATATCAATATACTGATGTGGTGAAAAGAAACTCATTTTATCAATTCCAATAATTGTCATTTTTATACCTACCCATTTATTGCAACACTAATTCTGTTTATAATCTCACGTGCCAGCATTAATTTACTTTGTAATGGTAACATTTCTGGTTCTTGATTTTTTCTTAATATCGTCACCTGATTAGTATCATAACCAAAACCAACCTGTTCTTTTGAAACATCATTAGCAATTAGCATATCTGCATTTTTCTTAACCAATTTTTGCTGTGCATATGTCAACAAATTTTGTGTTTCAGCTGCAAAGCCCACTAAATATTGATGCGTTTTAGCCGCACCTAATTCTGCCAAAATATCGGGGTTTTCAACTAACGTCAAAGTTAGTTGCCCTGAAGGTTGTTTCTTGATTTTATTTTCAGCGGTTTGATCCATACGATAATCTGAGACTGCAGCAGACATGATCACCACATCCATCTCTGGTAAAAGCTGTTTCATTTGATCAGACAATTCTTGTGCTGATTGAATATGAATTGTTTCAATACCAATTGGATCTACGAGTGCTGTCGTTGCAGATACTAGTGTGACAATCGCCCCCTGTTCAGCAGCTGCTTGTGCTAACGCATAACCCATTTTCCCAGAAGAACGATTAGAAATATATCGAACGGGGTCAATTGGCTCAGTCGTCCCACCAGCCGATATCACAACCTGTTTACCTTGTAAGGAACCGTTTTGTTGATACAAAGCCAATTCACTAAGTGCTAATATATCTTGGGGTTCAGGTAATCGTCCTTTGCCTGAGTATCCTTCTGCTAACATACCAGTAACAGGATCAATAACAATATCACCATCAGCTTTAATCTGTGCTAAATTTCTTTGAACGGTTGGTTGTAAATACATGTTTTCATTCATCGCCGGTGCGACAATCAATGGTGAATGTCGCGCAGCTAACACTGAACTTGCTGCATCATCAGCAATACCATTCGCAATTTTTGCAATGATATTCGCTGTTGCTGGCACAACAAAGAAATAGTCTGCCCAATCAGCTAATGCAATATGTATAATATCTGCCTCACTTTGATTAACGAATAAATCTGTTACAACAGTTTCATTCGTTAATACTGCCATTGTCTTTGGTGTAATAAACTCTGTCGCAGATCTCGTCATAACAACTTTTACATTAGCTTGTGCTTTAATTAGTAGGCGTGCAAACATTGCTGCTTTATATGCAGCAATACCACCACTAATGACTAACACAATATTTTTTCTTGAAAACATGACATGTTCTCCTTATATTTTAAAGAATACAACACATTTAGTTTACCATGAATGGCAACACTTACTACGAAATCTCATTGCTAAACGTCATTCTAACGATATTACCAACGAATAGCAAACTTTCTCAACTTTTTTTAAATAAAGTGTTGCAAGGTTTCAATTCATCTGGTATATTATTACATGTTGTTGAAACAGACATCATCATATTAAGTTTCATGGCTCATTGGTCAAGCGGTTAAGACTCCGGTTTTTCACACCGGCATCCAGGGTTCGACTCCCTGATGAGCTATTGGCTTCGACCAACATTTCTATTTTTGGCTCATTGGTCAAGCGGTTAAGACTTCGGTTTTTCACACCGACATCCAGGGTTCGACTCCCTGATGAGCTATATATCGCTAGGATACTTGTTATCCTAGTTTTTTTATGCTTGAAACACATAAAAAATATCGGTATAATAAGTACTCGTGGTGGAGCTATGGCAGAGTGGTAATGCAGCGGACTCGAAATCCGCCGAACCGGTGTCGAACCGGCGCACGGGTTCAAATCCCGTTGGCTCCTTATTAACGTGTCTAAAACGTTGATGTAAAGGCATTTTCAGCGTCCTTACAACGTTTCTTGACCACTTCATTTTTTGGCAAAATATGACTTTTTAACTTTCTGGTCATTTATTTGTCTTTGTACCAATTGAGTACACCTGTGTTTGCTTATGGTTTTATCTTGGCAAGGCACACACTTTTTTACAATATAGTGTCCCTCTTCATTCGGACGCAACAAAAGGCCTTACCCAGTTATTTGAGTAAGGTCTTTTGTTTACTTATTTAACAACGCACCAGTATTGTACCAAATCATGCCATAATCGTAACCAATCATAAACTTGACTTGGTTACCAAACATTGTTGCATCACTCCAGCATTCATCCTGATAACTTGTTGCGTAATTTTTAGCAACAGATGACCAACTATAAGCACTTGTTATTAAATTACTCAGGTAAATCAGTGGTCGGATACCCGTTTGACTATAAACATAATCAAGCCATGTCTTAGCATACATAGCTAATACCTTATAAGATAACATCCCCCTTCCCAATCTAAGGCAAGTTCTAAAGTACCAATATTGTCTTTGATATTATCCAAAAAGTACTGTGCTTCAGTTTCAACACCAAAGCCACTCGCATAATTTAATCACCTAACAAAAGAGCAAACTGGTTAAAATTGTTTACTCTTTTTATCACGACTATTTTAAAAATTTTATTGCAATCATCATTGTGTGTGAATCATAAACACATCGTGTTATGATAAGTAAAACTAATCGAAAAGGTACTATTTAAACATGGCATTACAAGAAACCGGTCGTAAAATAAGTCATCTATATCAGTTATTTATGCAAGAGTACGCTAATTTTGGAGAAACAATATCTGTCAATGTGACCGATTATAACATTTTTTTATCAATCCAAGAAAATCCAGGGTGTAGTCAGCAGTTTTTAGCTGATAAACGTCATGTACAGCGTAGCCTATTGACGCGTATTATTAAAAAGTACGTTGACTTAGGCCTAATCAAACGCAGAAGTAGTGACCGAAATAAAAGTGCTTATGAACTGTACTTGACCAAAAGTGGAGAAGAAACAACACAGCAAATTCGAAATAAAATTCTTGATCTTAATCGGAAGATAGCCAGTCTTTGCTCAGTAGAACAATACGAACAACTCAATGAAGCATTAGATACTATCATTAGCAATTGGTATAGATAATTTAAAATACATTAATCAAAAAAAGGCATGACAATAACTTGTCATGCTTTCTTTTTTATATAGTGTTTACACTGTAAACACTATATGCTATGATTTTATTCATAAACAAAGTGGAACTGATGTATGATCAATATTTAAAAGAAAAAGGTTATAATTAAAATGAAGAACAATGAAAAAAGAATCGCCCTGTTAATGGGTTTAAGCTTATTTATGGAAATGTTAGATAGTACTATTGTTACTACGGCTTTACCACAAATAAAAAATAGTTTGCTTATTACTTCCGCCAGCGCTTCGCTAATCATTAGTGTATATATGATATCCGTAGCTGTCTTCATACCATTGAGTGGCTGGCTTGCAAAAAAATATGGTAATAATAAAATATGGCTTTCAGCTATAATTTTGTTTACTATAAGTTCAATTGGTAGTGGAATTGCATCAAATTTCATAACAATATTAATTATGAGATTACTACAAGGTTTCTCGGGTGCATTAATGGTTCCGATAGCACGATTAATCGTTTTGGAAAATACGCCATCTCAAAATCTACTTAAAATGATTAGTTATGTGATTTGGCCAGCATTAATAGCACCTGCTGTTGCGCCATTTATTGGTGGCGTACTGTCAACATATTGGTCATGGCGTTTGATTTTTATGATTAATGTACCAATCGGTATAGCTTTATTTATTATTGGTAACAAAGTTTTACAACACGATACCGAACGTACAGGCGAGAGCACACCCTTTGATTGGATTGGTTTTGTCTTAATTGGTTTAGCTAGTGCTTCACTCTTAATTGCTTTGGACATTATTTCCTCAAAAAAAGTGCTTAACATGTTATCAATAGTGTTATTATTGATTTTTATAGCTGGAACTATTGGCACTGTTAAACATCTCATTAATGCAACTTCACCACTATTTAGCGTAAAAACACTTAGATTTACGTCATATAAGGTGAGTCAATTTGGAGGTAGTATCATGTGGCTAACTGTGGGTGCTATTCCGTACCTCAGCACCATATTTTTCCAAAATGTTTTCCACTGGTCTGCCATTAAAACAGGTTCCTTTGTTCTATTTATTTTCGTTGGAAATATTGCGATAAAACCATTTGCAAACAATATCATACAAAAAATGGGTTTTAAAAATACCATAATCGTTTCTTTGTTTCTAATATTTGTCACAACGTTTATGATTGGTACGTTAACAAACCAAATAAATCAATTTTATATAATAGCTATCCTAACATTTTCAGGCATTGGTAGATCTTTAGCTTTAACAGCATACAATGGTATGAGCTTGGTAGAAATTCCTTATAATGAACGAAATAGTGCTAATACATTGGCTTCGGTGAGTCAAAATTTATCACAAGGTATTGGCATTTCATTAGTAACAATTATTTTTTCTACTCTAAATCAATATCAGCCAGACCTTGAGGCTTACCGACTAACATACTTTTTATTGGGAGTAATTATTATTGTGCCGATAGCAGAGATTATAATTCAGTCCCAAAGTATCGGTAATGTTAAGCAAACAAATTAAAATTAGTAAATTATGAATACTGAATATAAAAAACAATGTTAACAAAAATAAATTCACAAAGCTACTTGATTAAAGATTCCAACAAATGATCAATCCAGTAAATCAAGTGGACTACACACCATGTAAATATGTCGTGTTCACCTCAAGTCATAACAGTTATTTTAATTGTTTGTCTTGCCAGTGTTGTGAAGCTTTTTATCAAACATTACTTTTCTTATAAGACAATGTAACGCCCCCAAAAAAACGCCAACGTTCTAAACGCTGACACTTAGCATTCTAAAACTTAGGACACTTGTCGCCTGTAGGGTCTTACCCACTTTGCAGGCTTTTGTGTGTTCTAATTATAGGTGATGACTTGCCATTTTGTAAAACTTTATATACAAGTGTACTTCAGTACGGTTGTTCAGTCTTTCGACAATTATGACAAAAGACATCTGTACAAATTATAAAAAATAGTTCCGTTAAAAAACAGAACTACATTATCTAATAATCATTTGCCAAAATTATGGCAGTTATCAACACTGACGTTAAATCCTGTCATTGACTTTTCTGACTATAACAAATCTTCTCTAGTAAATGTATTTTTTATTTTTAGCTAATTGCTTTGGTACAGGTCCTAATAATGCCATCTAATAATTCAACAAAAGCAAATATTCCTGCAATATATGCTGAAAATAACTACCACGTATTAATGACATATTTTATTATTCATTAAATATAAATAAAATCAAAAAATTTATATATTAAATTATTCTGAAAATAATATAAATATTTGTTCGTTATTCTTTGTGGAAAATTTACCTTGTTGCTTAACATTTCTCACATACTAACAACAAAACGGCGCCTTTTTTCTTCGTTCTGGTGCTTATACTTCATTGAATTTTGTTTCAGTTTTTTCTAATATTACGATTTAATATAACCAAAACCAGCTTGTTGTTTTAATGCTAATTCAACTACACCTGAAGGTACTATTTTTAAATCACTTTGTAAATCATCCGCATATATCTTACGCTGATTCATTGAATTTTGACAAACACGAACATCGACATTAATTGTCAATAGTTTACTTAAATCTTGTTTTGCATCTACGACGGTATCAACAACAGCTTCACCATTAACCACCAATTCAATGAGCCCATTATCATGATTAGCATCTAGCCATTCACGTAGATGATATAAATTAGAAATAACAACTGGCCAATTTTGCGATTCATCAATATGAAAAATTGTATTTAACATCTTATATGCCTCCTCATTCAATGATACATGTATATGTCATACTTACCATAAAATTCATATTATCTACTATCCAAATTAATTATTTACAGTAAAACGCCAGCAGAATCAAAGTTTCCTGCTGGCGTTATTCTATCGAAATTTGTTACCACCCAATATGATGACGACCATCGGGCTTTTCTAATTTACCTGCTTGATAGTCTTGAAAGACACCATGCATAATGTCAAAGGCTCGCTGTAAGTCCTCTTCTTTAATCACTAGTGGTGGCTGGAATCGTAGTGTACTACCACGTAACGAAATCATTAACACCCCTTGTTTGAAGAGATTGTAAATAATTGTATTTGTTCCTTGTTCGTCCCCAAGGCCTGTTGCAGGATCGATAATATCAATACCCCCATTCAAACCATATAGACGAACATCTCCAATAAAATCAAATTGTGCTTTTTCTTTTTCAAAAAAATCTTTAGCAACTTGACCAAGTTTAGCAGAACGTTCCACCAACCCCTCAGATTTAATAACATCAAGTGTTGCTAACGCTGAAGCAGCACTCACAACATTACCGGCGGTTGTGTAAACATTTGCTGGCGCATCAAGACTTTGCATAATTTCGCGTCGTCCCAAAACAGCACTTAATGGCAACCCCGAGGCCATTGACTTGCCCATTGCAATTAAATCTGGTTCAATACCAAAATGTTCAAATGACCAGAATTTACCAGTACGTCCATAGCCTTGGTTCACTTCATCGACAGCTAACAAAATACCATTATCGTGAGCAAATTTAGCTACTTTTTGCCAATAACCTGCTGGAGGAGCCATAATACCACCATCCCCCTGAATGGCCTCAATCATAATAACTGCTGTCTCTTCAGCTGGCAAATAATTCTCAAATGGCTCCTTAAACGCCGCAAACATGCGATTTGAAAAATCCTCGTCATTTTCTCCTGGTAATCGCTTATCTGGCGAAGGGAAAGGTACCTTATAGAATCCCGGCAATAATGGTCCAATTTTCCGACTCATATTTAAACTCACTGCAGAGGCAGAAATTGAACCGTATGTTGACCCATGGTATGCACCAACAAAAGATACCACATTTGGTCGTCCAGTATAGCCACGAGAGAATTTAATCACGGCATCGTTCGCATCGGAACCTGAATTACCAAAAATAACCATCCAATCTTCAGGATCACCAGGTGCCAACTTAACCAATTCTCCTGCTAATTTTGCTTCTGTTGATGAAGCAAAATAAGCCGCCGTGTAATGCACTATTTTTTGAGCTTGATCTTGAATTGCTTTGACAATCTTTGGATGTGCATGCCCTGTATTTGTTGCACTTGCACTAGCTAGTAGATCAATATATTCATTACCTGCAACATCCTTCAAAATCGCACCTTTACCAGAGTCGATGACAACATCAAAATAATAGACACGACCCGC
Source organism: Weissella sp. ESL1156 (assembly GCF_058505625.1). Classification (NCBI taxonomy): domain Bacteria; kingdom Bacillati; phylum Bacillota; class Bacilli; order Lactobacillales; family Lactobacillaceae; genus Weissella; species Weissella sp. ESL1156. The sequence goes on from NZ_CP196372.1 coordinate 731,079, forward strand.
TCCAGCAAAATGTTGTTCCTCTTGATTTAAAACATCATTATTTTCAACCATACTTAGCCTTCACTCCCCCTTATGAAAACAATATTTACTCTTTTGATTCACTTCGTAATACCGAATGCTTAGCACCATAAGCAAAGTACACAATGATACCGATAATAAACCAAATCAATGCATAAATCTTTGCATCAATGCTAAGTCCCCAGAAGACCCAGACTGATAAAATAGCACCAATTGCTGGTGTAACTGGATACCCAGGCATCTTAAAGCCTGCTTCTGGCAAGTCTTTTCCTTCACGCTTATGCAATGCATACATTGCCAACGAAACAAAAATAAACGCGATCAATGTTCCTGCTGAGATCAATTCTGATAAGAATGAGAATGGGAAAAATGAGCCAACGACAACAGCAACAATCGTCAAAACTAGTAAGCCACGATTTGGTAGTCCCTTCTCTGCAGTAACTTTTCCTAACCACTTTGGCAACATACCATCACGACCAAATGAATAAAGTAAGCGCGAACCAGCCATCATCATACCAATCAAGGCAGTTAGCATTCCCACAACGGCAATCGTTGAAACTGTCGCAGCAATAATTGGATGACCAGACTCACGTAGAGCCCAACCGACTGGTTCAGCATTGTTAACATACTTTGTGTACTTAAACATACCAACAAGTACCAATGAAACACCAACAAACAAGACAACAGCAATTAACAATGAACCCAAAATACCACGTGGCATTGTTTTTTGTGGATTAACCGCTTCAGCAGAATTTGATGCAATCGAATCAAAACCGATGTATGCCAAGAAGATTCCTGACACACCTGCCCAAATTCCTTGGAAACCACCCATTGTTGCGCCATGAGGATTGTATGCAGGCACAAATGGTGAATAATTTTGTGGATGAATAGCTGTTAAACCAACAACAATAAATAGCAAAACGGCCAATACCTTAATCACAACAAGTATCACTTCAACACGTGAAGCTTCATGGACACCGTGTGATAGCAACCAAGCCACCAATATAATAGCCACGAAAGCAACAATATCAACAACACCACCTTTTGGTCCACTAACTGATGAGGACCAACCAAACATCGAGTGCGTATCAAGCGCTCCTGATAAAGCAGGTGGTAAGTTAATACCAATTTGTGAAATCAAACCTCTAAAGTTTGCAGATAATCCAGAACCAACAAAGGCAACCGCAATAATATACTCTGCTAGCAATGCCCAACCGGCAACCCAACCAAATCCTTCACCAAATAAAACATTGATCCATGAATAGGCTGAACCAGCAACTGGTAACGTTGATGCCATCTCTGCATATGCCAATGCCACAAATCCAGCAACAACTGCTGCTAGTAAGAATGAAAATACCACTCCTGGTCCAGCATATTTAGCTGCCACAACACCAGGCAATGTAAAAATCGCTGTTGAGACAATCGTTCCAACACCCAACGCCAAAAAATCCTTAGTATGCAAAACACGTGGCATTTCTGCGTCTTTACTAATATATGTCGAAGCATCCTCACGCTCCATAAACTTTGACCATAGCCCCATATAAAATTCTCCTAACTTGGGCGATGCTATCAACCACGATACTTTTGAATCTCGTTCCATCACTTAACAATTTAAGTTTTAAAAATAGATTAAGATAGCACCTACTTAATAAATTTAATAGATTGGTGTACTGTTGTGATCTAATTAATAATTTCAGAGTGATAAATAATTAATAATGGCTCAACAACAAATTCACAACCAATATTTTTAATGATACCGCGTTAGTTGTAAAAGTCAATATTTTTCTAATTTTTCTATCATTTACTTAGCAGAAAACTTTATAAATCAAACATTTAAAAATGAAAGAAGGCTGAGACATAGATTTTTAAATCACACAAAAAGTCGAGACTATCCTTATAGATAATCCCGACTTTTCAGATGAAATATACTGACTCTTCTAATTATTTATTTTGTTCAGTTGTTGAGCCACGATCAACATAACCGTGTGGTAGCACAATATTATTAACCGCCAACTCTTCATGGTTCATTAATTTTGTCAACATTCGCATAGCAACCGCACCAATATCATAAATCGGTTGTGTTATTGAAGATAACTGTGGGCGTGTAATGACCGTAACCTTTGAGTCATTACCAGTAATAATTTCAAAATCTTCTGGTACATTGACACCAGCATCAGTCAAACCATTGATCAAACCTGCTGCCATTTCATCATTAACAACGATGGCTGCTGTTGCCTGTGAATCCTTAACTGCTTTAGCTAATTGATAACCCGATTGATAATCATAGTTTCCTTGGAAGACAAGTTGGTCATCATAAGAAACTCCATAAGCTGCTAATGCATCTTGATAACCTGGTAATTTATGTGCTTTATTCATATAGTGATCAAGGTCACCCGTAATGAAAGCAATCTTTTGATGACCAGCTTTCAACAATCGTGTCGTCGCATCACTCACTGCTGAACGATATTCAATATTAACTGATGGCTGTTCTCCAAATTCGTCCAACAGACCTGCTAAGACAACTGGTACATCCGCCTTTTTTAATTCATCACGAATATCATCATTTAAAATATTGCCCATAAAGACAATACCATCAACTTGCTTACCCAGTAGATTTTCAATCACTTGAATTTCTTTTGTATTGGATTCATCAGAATTTGCTAAAATAATTTGATAATGATACATAGCCGCCACATCATCAATCCCACGAGCCAATTCAGCAAAATAATGATTTGTCACATCCGGAATCACAACACCTATCGTCGTTGTACGACGCGATGCTAGCCCACGAGCCACTGCATTCGGCCGATAACCTAATTTGGCGATGACCGCATTAACTTTTTCTTTTGTTTCCGTTTTCACATTGGCATTGCCGTTTACAACACGTGAAACAGTGGCCATTGATACTTTTGCTTCACGAGCCACATCGTAAATTGTCACAGTTTGTTTATCCATTACTATTCTCCTATAAATACAAATTTTTACTCAAGCCCCGCTTATTAGGTAATTTACGCTCTTTTTCAACAAGAAGGATTGATATTCGTTTATGATAACGCTTACAATGTGATTGTAACATGTTTTCATAATTTGTTTCATCATTTAATAATAATTTCACACAATGATTAATTGTAACATAACTTTTCACCATTGATAGGCAATTTTTAAAAATGAGCGTACAATTAATCGTATATTCATTTAAAGGAGATTTTTTTAATGACAGATAAACTTTCGTCAATCCAAACTTGGTTAGAAGAGCAACAATTAGATGTTGCTTACTTCTCAGATTTTCATTCAATTGCTTACTTAACAGGATTTAATTCTGATCCAATTGAACGCGTGCTTGCGTTAGTTGTCTTTCCACAAGGCGAACCCTTTATTTTTGCCCCTGCTTTGGAAGTGGAAGCCGTTAAGAATACTGGTTGGACACATCCCGTTTATGGTTATCAAGATCAGGAAAATCCATGGGCATTAATTGGTCAACATATCCATGCACATACAAAACACACTGAAAAGTGGGCTGTCGAACAAGAACAATTAACTTTACAACGTGCCTCATTGATTCAAACTGCGATGCCAGAAGTCAAGTTTATTGGTAACTTATCACCATTAATGACAAATCTTCATCTTATTAAAACACCTGATGAAATAGTGAAATTACATAAGGCAGGTGAGGATGCAGACCGTGCTTTTGAATTTGCTTTTAATGCACTACAGACGGGTGTTTCTGAGTTACAAGTGATGGCCAAATTAGAATACGATTTAAAATCTTCGGGTGTCGTTGGTATGTCATTCGATACACTTGTACAATTTGGCGCACATGCGGCTGAGCCCCACGGTGACACAAGTGCCAACACACTAAAGTCTGGTGATTTAGCCTTATTTGATCTTGGTACGATTTACGAAGGTTATGTTTCTGATGCCACACGTACGGTTGCTTTCCAATCAGTATCCGACCACCAAAGAGATATCTACAATATTGTCTTAGAAGCTGAATTAGCTGCTCAAGATGCTGCAAAACCAGGCATGACTGCAGGAGAATTAGATAGTGTTGCACGTGATATTATTACCAAAGCCGGTTATGGTGAATACTTCGTTCATCGTCTTGGCCATGGTATGGGATCATCTGTTCATGAATCAATTCAAATTGCGCAAGGTAATGACTTGATTTTACAACCTGGTATGTCGTTCTCTATCGAACCTGGTATTTATATTCCTGGCGATTTAGGTATTCGTATCGAAGATTCAGTCATTATGACAGAATCTGGTGTTGATCCATATACTCATTCTTCTAAAGAATTACGTATCATTGACTAAGTCATAGTAACTAAAAAACGTTAGTGCTGACAAACTAATTTTGTCGGCACTAACGTTTTTTCTATTTGTCATACTACTCTTCAGAGAGGCCTTTTTTATCAGTCTCTGATAAGCCCTCTGTCGGTTCCAAAACTTCTGGTGTAATAACTGGTGTTTCTAGGTCTTCAAATGTTTCAGCTGCAACTGCATCATCAGTTGCTGAGAGAATAATGTCCTCTGTTGTGCCTTCATCATCACCCTTGACTTGATCTTTTAGATCTTGTGCTTTTGCTTTTGCCTGATCAGTTAGATCTTGTGCCTGGCTACGCAAATCTTCAGCCTTTGCTTGGGCTGAAGCTAATAATTCATCTGCCTTTGCTCGTAAGTCAGCTGATTTCTCTTCTGCTGATTCTTTAAAGTCAGCAACTTTTGTATCAAAAGCATATGTCTTGTCAGACACAAAATCATCTGCCTTATCACGGACAGAAGCAACAGCATCGGTCGCAGCGTAACTATAGTCGACAACTTTATCACGAACATCTGCGACTGTTTCATCAAACTTTGCTTTTAAATCCGCTTGTTGTTCTACAGTAAGCATCTTGTAATAACCATATCCTGCTGCAGCAACAAAACTACCAAATGCAACACCTGCAAAAAATCCCTTTGTTTTTGACATGAAAATATCCTCCTATTTCACAATCTCATCACTATTTCGTTGGCTGTGTCTTTTTTGCGTGCCGCCGATTTTTTCTAGCAGCATTTGCAGAAAATAGTGCTGATGCGACTTTTGTTTTTTTAGAGTTAGACGAACCTTTAACTTTATCAGTTAAGTTATGCGTTGCATCATTTAATTCTGATACTGATGTCCCCAAATCAGCAATTGCTTGGAATGCTGGGTCAATTGTTGCAATTTTACCATTAACATCATCTAACAACGTGTCAACATTGGCAAGAATATCATTTGCCTCACGTGCGATAATATCAACATCTTTTGTAACAACACCTAATGTTTGCGTTAATCTTACTAAAAACAACCCAATAAATAGAACTAATAATAATGCAGCAATTGCTAATATTATTAGAGCAATTTGTCCACCTGACATATATTCCCTCCTAATCACTTACTAAGTCTTATTTTAACGTTTTATAAGCTTGCTGGCAATTGTAATGATTTTCAAGATAATTGTATATGACTATATATCATATGTAATCTAAGCTGACTATTTATCCAGTGCTAGTTCATTAACTAGTTGTTCAAATTCATTCAATCGACTTTCAAAGACCTTAAAAGTTTCTCGCAAATAATCTGGCTTTGTCATGTCAACACCTGCTTTTTTCATAACGTCAATTGGAAAGGCTGATGCACCTGCCTTAAGATAATCCTTATAGGCGTTAACAGCTGGTGCACCTTCGTGCAAAATTTTATCTGCTAATGCAGTTGCTGCTGCAAAACCAGTACTATATTGGAACACATAGAAATTATAATAGAAATGAGGAATACGTTCCCACTCATGAGCAATTTCTTCATCTGGTGTTAACGCTGCACCATAATAACGTTGATTAAGCTGGCCATAAGCCTCATTTAATATATCCGCAGTTAATGGGGTTCCTGCAGCATCAGTTTCATGCATCCATTGCTCAAATTCCGCAAATTGCGTTTGGCGGAATAGCGTACCTTTAACACCATCTAAATACTGATTTAAAACATAAGCCTTCATTTTTTTATCACTAACCGTACGTAATAAATAATCGGTTAACAAATTTTCATTCGTTGTTGAAGCAATTTCAGCTAAGAAAATTGGATAATCACCATATTGATAAGGTTGATTAGATCGTGTCAAATATGAATGAACTGAATGACCCATCTCATGTACTAAGGTACTTAAATTGTTCAAGTTATCCACCCAATTTAATAATATAAACGGATTAGTATCATAAGAACCACCAGAATATGCACCTGAACGTTTGCCTTTATTCTCAATAACATCAATCCAACGATTATCAAATGCTTTTTGGACAATATCCAAATAATCCTGTCCTAACGGCGCCAATGCTTTTAATGCCTCAGCTTGTGCACTTGGATAATCAATATCATAATCTGGTTCGCCCAAAATGGGTGTATATAAATCATAAGAATGTAACTCGGTTAGACCTAATAATCGCTTACGCAGTGCCATATAACGTTGTAACAAAGGCAACGCTTTATTCACTTCTGCCACTAAAGTATCGTAGACCACTTCTGGCACATTATTAGCAGCCAATGCCGCTTGTCGCGCCGAATCATAATGGTGTACTTGTGCCATATAATTATGACCCTTAACGTGACTACCAATTAATGATGCAAACGTATTATCTAATGCCATATATGAAGCGTAGAATGTTTTGAAAGCATTTTCTCGAACTGTCGGATTAACTGATTCTAATAATCTAGAATAAACACCATCTGAAAGTGTTTCTAACTCACCTTCATCATTTTCAACTGCTCCAAATTGTATATCAGCATTATCTAACATGCCAAAAGCACGTTCTGAAGCACCAAATATATCACCAGCCGCTGCTAGTAATTTTTCTTCCGATTCAGGTAAAACATGTCCCTTTTGTGTCAAGATATCTTCAAAATAATGCTTATAGTTAGACAATCTTGGCTCAGCTTTAAAATAACTTGCTAGCTCAGTGTCAGTTAGTGATAATACAGCAGGATCAAAAAATGAAATGGCAGCTGAAACCTTCGCTGCTAGAGTTTCAGCTTTGTTACTCATCCCTTGATAAAAGCCATTCGCTGTATCTTGATCAGACTTCATTGATGCATAAACATATAGTTTTTCCAAATCACGCATTAATCCTAATCCGTACTGTAATGCGGTATACAAATCAGTACCTGATTTTGTTGCATTTTTAGCAAAAAAATCCGCATTTTCTAGACGTTCTGCTAGTTCGTTAAAGGCATCTTGCCAATCACTATCAGTTGCATAAATTGTGCTAAGATTCCATGTCATCGATTCAGGTAACTCATCTCGTAAAGGTAATTCTTTTGCCATTATTTTCCCTCATTTCAGTCTAATATATTGTTAATTCTACCATAGTTTTTTATGTCTTTAACGCTTGTTCATTATCTTATTTCGTGAGTTAATATGATTAGGTGATATCTTTGATAATGCCAGCAATTTATCTTGATAATTTTTAAACCATTTTACCGGACGAACTAACGTCACAAAATCGCCAGACTGCCAAATAATTTTAGCATCTGACCAATCATTGATCACTCGTTGAAGCCATAAATGTTGGAGCGTTGACAATCTTAAACAACCAAACTGCTGCCAATCTTTGGTATGTAGTAAGCCCAATAAAGTATTTAGCGATTGTGGTCCTGTTTCTAATAATATAATGAATTGTACCAACACATACCATTGGGGTATTTTAAGACCACCAGGTAATGGTTGCACTGGATGACAAATCCAAGGTATACCAACGACACAACGATTCATTTGATATAGTTGATTTTGAAGTGGTCGAATTGACGATCTTGCTTGCAAAACAAGTTGTTGTATTTTTAATAATTGTTGCATTCGATTATCACCAACAGAAATTTGTGATAAATAGCCTTTGCCATCGAGCTGCCACCATGATTTTCGATAAAGGCTATCTTTTTGATTCCAAAAAGCAATCTGTAACTTATTTTGATAAATGAAGGCAAACTTAGCCATCGTACTAGATTGCAATCGTTTTTCTTGATAGGTTTGACCAAGTACCCAAACGACTTGTAAATGTAACTGACGATATCCATTTGTCCGTTGACGCACCCGTTTTATTGTAATTGGTGCACATTGAAATTCAATCACTGTCCACTTGTGACCTTTTCTGACCATAAGATCTGGTCGTTGCTTAATCTCTTGTAACCAAGGTTCTAATTTAACTTCATCATAGCGCTCATGAAAGTATTGAAATAGTGCTAGTTTCCCTTGTAAATGTGTCACCGTTTCTCCTTCAGCACTAACTTGACAATTTTTAAGGTGCACATGCGCGAAATGTGTTAATTTTGTCTTCCCCCTTTTAAGTTGGACAATTTCAGTACAACCTGGACAGTAATACCTTTCCGACACTTTAGCATCTGATGCTTTAACTAGTTCATTTGTCCCATATTTCTTTGCAATAAACATTGTTACCCTCCAAATATAAGGACGCATTTCATCATTATTGTTTCAATAAAATACTAAAATATGAAGAGGCCGTGAATCTACCAAACTCAAAATGGTTAGATTCACGGCCTCTATTACTGATAATGGATTGATGTTCTGACAACAATTATTTAAAATACATCAATATTTTATTTAATGCATCATCGTCGAAAATAATTTGACCATGTTCAATTAAAACTTCAGTAGAAATTTGTGAAATATTTGCAAACTCACGCCCAATAGCTGCTAAGTCTTGCATATTATATTCATCTTGCAAAAGATGTCCATCAATTCCTAAAATATAATAAAATTGACCGTGATATTTAATTAACTTCGTATTAAAAGCGAATTCTTGTTTTTGAATTAACAGTGAAAATTGAATAATATTTTCAAAATTATCAAATTGTAAAACAAGCTCTTGATTATCTACACTACCAGCAGATAGTAGCTTATCAACAACTTGACTTACTTTTTTAGAAGTACTAACATCCTTGACTTCCGGTTGCTTTAAGTGTGGTGATTCAGACTGACTTGATTCACTCTTTTTATCATTTGCAAGAAGTTTATCCAATAAGTCATCTGACACTTCATCATTTGCTTCACTTGTATCGCGCTTACCAAGAACTGAATTCAACATGCCTTCCATCATCGTTTTATCATCAATATTTTTAGAAATAAATAATTCTAACCCGTTACGATTTGGCAATACTTGGAAAGTCACAGCCTCATTATCTGCAAAATCACCTGCAACATCAACTTCTTCTAAAATACTATAGAAAAATTCTTCAATTTCTTCTTGGTTGCCCAGCAAATCAACAATTGAAATACTTCGCTCTGCTAAATCATCATTTGTCACCACAACGCGAATCGTATCATCATTTATTCGTTCCATTTCCATAATGGGCACCCCTTTCCTCTCAACTAAAATATGAGAATTTGTTTCAATACTTTATTATAACAAATTCTTGTTTTATTAGTCGAATACATTATATAAAAATAAGCTGAGGCAACAATACCTGCCTCAGCTCGCTACGTCTCAAACATCACATCATGTGATCAATTTGAGGAACACGTATCATGTATGAAAGGTCTAAATTCTTTTAATCAGCCAAATTAAAAAACCTTTCATCTTACTTTTTCATTATTGATGATTTTAATCTGATAAATTTTGTTTACAAATTGACCATAGCTGTCACACGAGCCAACTCTGCTTGACGCATTTCATGAGGTAAGAAACGACGAATTTCATCTTCATTATAACCAACCTGCATACGTTTTTCATCCATAATCAAAGGGCGTTTTAGCAAAGCTGGTTGCTTATGCAACAAATTAATCAAATTACTCAATGACATGTCATCCAACTTAATATTTAACTCTGTGAATAATTTTGACCTTGTTGAAATAATCTCTTCAGTACCATCCTCAGTCATCCGCAGAATATTCTTAATTTCGTTTCGTGTCAATGGCTCTTTAAAAATATTTCGTTCCTGATAGGAAATATGATTCTCTTCAAGCCATGCACGTGCTTTGCGGCATGAGGTACAACTAGGTGATGTATATAACGTTACCATAATGGGCCTCCTCTCGGCACTACATGATACGACTATTCATACTACTGTTCCTTATATTGTCCATTATAACGGTATCACATCTAACATGTAACCCTTTTATGTCATTTTTTTGTAATAATTTTCAAAAAAATGAGTTATCACACCGCACTTTTTGTCATTAAAACAATGTATCCTAACTCTCGCTAGCCATTGCTAATAGTTTTTGCCTTAATTCATTTTCCATCACTTTCATTTGTCGTTCAGCAGAAGCCCGTTTTTCACGTCCCTCTTTTTGAATCGTCATTGTCTCTTCAATTGTTTGGATTAATTGATCCTGTGTATGCTGTAATGTCTCAATATCCACAATACCTCGCTCATTTTCTGCCGCAGCTTCAATTGTATTTTGTTTAAGCATGTCTGCATTTGATGTCAATAGTCGGTTAGTTGTATCTGATACTGCCCGTTGAGCCGTTACAGCCTTTTTCTGTTTTAACAAAGTTAGTGCCACTGTTACTTGATTCTTCCATAGTGGAATGGCTGTATGGATGGACGTCTGTATTTTTTCTGTTAACACTTGATTAGTCGTTTGAATTAATCGAATTTGCGGTGCTTGCTGAAGCGCCATTTGTTGGGTCAGCTTTAAATCATTAACACGCTTTTCTAGGCGTTGTTTAAATTGCACGAGATCTTGTACTTGTTGTGTTAACACCGCATCATTAGCATCCTCTGCTCGACTCTCTAAAGTTGGTAGCTCTCTTTTTTCGATATCTGTTAATTTCATTTCAGCACCTGCAATGTGCACATTTAGCTGCTGAAAAAATGCCATATTTTCTGCATAAAGATTGTCTAACATTTGATTATCAGAAAGCAACTCATTTTGATAGTCTTGTAATTTAGCTGAAACAGTATCGATCTGGGCACCAATTTTTTGATATTTCGCAGTTAATTCATAAATTGATTTTTGCATATTTTTGAAAATTCTTGCAAAAATGCCTTGTTTAACAGGTGCTAATTCGGCTGGTTTTGCCTGCGACAAGTTTGTCATTAATTCTGTTAAAGTATCACCAATTGGACCAATATCCTGCGCTTGTACCTTATTTAAAACGCTCTGTGAAAAATCAGTTAATTCTTTTTGGGTATCTGCACCATACGTCACAATTGAATCCATTCGGTTAACATCTAATTGTTGTGCTAATCTTAAAGCTTCTGATCTTTCTTTAGCAGTTAAATCATTTAATGGTTGCGACTGCTTTTGTTGTAAATTATCTGCTGATTCTAGTTTTTCACTCATGATCATCCCCCAATGTCTGTTTCGCTGTATTCATCCGCATGTTTAAATTGTCCATATCTTCACGTATTATTAATTGATAATCTTCATGAATTTTTACAATTAAATTGCGGATCAACTGGCGTGCCTCCTTTAATTGTTTTTTATCATAATCACTAATAACGGAATGATTTGCAATGCTAACATAACTTACCAATAGTTCTTCTAAATCAGGTAAGTGGCGATAAGCAAATTCGTCAACAGTTGTTAACTGGGTCGGATGATCTGCTAACTCTTGTAAAATACCATTGATAAATGTTGTGACTTTTGTTTCAACACCTATTCGTCGTAATCCAACCGTTTCCTGTAATAAATTTTCAATATGTTTAGTTGATTTTTTTAATCTTTTAAAAGTTGCCTTGAAGAATCGCAAATCCCGTCTTGTTAACTTACTTGTATTAATTTTATATATCGGTTGATAGGTTATTTGTTGCAATTTTGTGTGTGGTATGAACAATAACTGTTGTGACACAACCAGCAAACCAACAAATATGCTCTGTGTTAATAGCCCCAGTGACGGCATACTTATCACAAATAAGACCAACGTAACCGGAAATACCCATCGTATAACTTGCTTTGTTGGCGTAAATATTACCGCAATGCTACCTAGAAAAAGCCACAAACTAGCAGCTATATCATGACTAAGTAGTAACCCTATCAGAAAAAATAACCAAAAGACTAACCACTTAACTTGACGTTGCATCTTTTTTGGCATTTTGTCTAAGTTAATCATTTACATGCCTCCAACATATTGCAATAACACCAGTGCAACTTAGTAACAACCAATTTTAATAAAAGAATCAAATTATAAATACTGCTATCTAATTATCTTCAGATTTAGATTGATGATTTTCAGCAAAGATAACTTCTTCCCTCGCTTCTTTGTGCTGTAAATCTGCTAAATAACGACGCGACCATCTATAAGCAATAAGTACCAGTATCATGATTGCAATCGAAATAGATTGAATCAATATCCCCATCGTGTCATCGTGATATACTAACAAATTTCGTAACATGGCCGTAATACCAATATACATAAAATTTTGCAGAGAAATATGTTTCTGCAAAAAATACTCTTGCGTTAAGACAATAAATTCAAAAAATAAAAAAGTTTCTAAAATCAATCGTGCAATTCGATAAAAATTTTTTGCAAGGTCTGCCTGCCAAACCATCTGTATTAAAATCCACAAATCTTTGACAAAAAAGCCAAACATAATAATTCCCAAAGCAAGCATACCAATACCTAACAAAATATTGTAACCTTTTTCAAGATGCTTTTGTCCCATCTAATTTCCTCCATTTATCTATTAATTTAATAGTACCAAACCCTCATGTTAAGTGATAGTTTTTTAATTTTATTCATTATAATTATTTGAACATTCGTCGTAAATGCAACAAAAGTGCTACAAACGCACGATAAAAGATTTTTAGAGCTTTTCGGTGTCTGTCATGATTTTCCTTTTTTCTTGATATAATTTGTGAACTTTGCAATTATTCCCTACAAATTTGAAAGGAGGTTCGTAATGAAACCCGACTCTTACACGACATAATGCTTACAATTGAGTCTGCTGAGCGGTCAATAATGGTAAGGATTACAATCGATGTCTTAATTCATTCTTCCTCTGTTTTACAAAAATGTTCCCTTGAAGAAACGTATTTTGTGTTAACTTATCTCAATCATAAAGTTCATCTAGTATTCGTTTCTTATCTTTTTTGTTGAGCTGTTTTCTTTGTTCTTCAATTGTTGTTGCTGTTATGAGTAACCTCCTGACTTATTTTATTTTTAGATATAATAATATTGAATAATTATTTTTTGTTTACTAATCTGATTAATAGAGTTGTTATTTCTTATATTTACTTTCATCATTGCCACAATTGGGGATATTATTTGTTTGACCGGGTTATTAATCCAGTATCATCAGTATCTAAATTCAAAACCAAAATTAAAAGTTTCTTTCATTAATCAGAATGTTCATCCAAATAGATGGACTAAAATAGACATTGAAAACTTCATTTCAAACAATATGAGTTCAGTTTCTTTTACAAAATCATGTAAAATAATTGTGGATCAAGTTAATATTGAAAATACATCAGACCAAGCCATTACGATAGCAAACCCCAAAGAATCAGATTTATATTTTTAGGATAATGAATATAAAGCAGCTTTTCCTCATTTTAGTCACATATATATTACGTGCAGACAGGATTCACGTTAAAAGCTTGAGGAGCAATGCAATGGAACTACTTAACGGATTATTAGGTAATGCCACTAAGGTTTCAAATGAAAGTGTCCGTTCAGAAATTGAACCACTACTTATTACTGATGAAGTGGTCGAACATTCATATAAACTTGTACGTGACTTGGTTATTTTTACTGACAAGCGACTTATCATTGTTGATAAACAAGGCATCACTGCTACTAAGGTTGAATACAAATCAGTAATTTATCGCTCAATTTCTAAGTTTTCTATTGAAACTGCTGGACATCTTGATTTAGATGGTGAAATTAAGATTTGGATTTCTGGGCAAGCTGAGCCTTCTGAAAAATTAGAATTCAGAAAAGGCGAAGCTCTAACAGATGTTCAACGTTTACTTGCTGAAAAAGTCTTGTAATTTAGTAAAAATATTAGGAGTATGGGTATGAATAAGTTTGTAAAGTTATCAGCTATTGTTGCTACGTCAGCTCTAGTTACAACTGGATTAGCAGAAAGCGTTGCATTGCCTTTATCATTAGTAAATCACGTTTATGCAGCAGAACAAGGTAACTCTAAAAATAATCCAATAACTTTAGATTCAAGTGTTTATGATGATTTGTCAGGGAAACAGTTTGCTAAAAAATACAAAGACAAATTTGTTCAATTTGATGGCCTATTAACTTCTATTCGTAAGTATGATCACTACAAAAATAAAGTTAATTTAAGTTTAGTAATTGGTGATGACAAAGGGGCAATGTTCACTGATGCCACGACACCGTTGTATATGATTGCAAAAGATTCTGATTTACCTGCAGCAACGCAAGGTTGGATTAAAAAGACAAAATCTGTTAATTCAAATCTACATGATAGTCCAGAAAATGTACATGTAACTGCGAAAGTTAAAGGATATATGACTGTTAAGGATGGGAAAGGCTCATCTGATATGAAGGGAAAAGCTGTTTATCTAAAGCCAGTAAAAATTGGTGATGATGCGGCTATTTACACAAAATAACAAAAAACACGCACACCCCCGTCGCCAAACAGTAGTGTACGTGAACTCATATTAACAAGCGTTTTAGTGCGCTTTTATTTAACGTATCTAGTATAACATGACCTAGACACGTCTTTAAACTATCAAAAAAATTTACATGAGAGGTTAGGCTTAAATTAATATGGCAAGTATTTATAAACGCGGTAAAACTTGGACTGCCAACATTTTCGTATTGAAAGATGGTGAACGCCATAGAAAAACAAAATCTGGTTTCAGGACAAAATCAGAAGCACAAGGCTGGGCAAATGAAATGGAGGTAGCTAAGCAGAAACAAATGATCACATTCTCAAATAATATTACCCTCCCCGAATATTTTGATAAATGGTTTGAAACATTCAAAAAGCCAGTAATATCTAATGCCACAATCCGATGGTATAAATTTACTAGTAAAGTTCTACATAATAACTTTGACAATATCAAGCTTGAAAATATGACCCGTCAACAATTTCAAACATTTCTTAATAAGATGGGTAAAAAATATGCTATTGAAACCGTCAAAAAATTCCGAATGCACACTCATCAAATGGTCGAGGCAGCTATCATAGATAACATTATCTATAAAGATTTTACAAAAAACGTTAATATAGTTGGTCGTGCAGGAAAAGATACCGAATTAAAATTCTTAGAAGCTGATACAATGAAAAAACTCGTGAACCAATTAGTATCCCGCCCTGTTAATGAGCGACCCGTAACAGATATGATGATTCTTACTGGATTGCATACAGGATGTCGCTATGCTGAAATATCTGCTCTACAATGGGATGATTTAGATCCTAAAGAAGGTACGTTATCCATTAACAAAAATTGGGATGATTCACTTAAAAAATTCAAGCCAACAAAAACAAAAAGCTCAAATCGAATTATTGCTATCCCAATAGTTTTGATTGATGATCTATTAAAATGGCAAAAAATTCATTCTGAAAGCTCTTTTATATTTAGTGGTATAAATGGGTTCCCTCCTTCTGATAATGCAGCTAACAAGCAATTAGAGCGTAATTTAAACACAATTGAATCAGATAAGATAATAACGTTCCATGGTTTGAGGCACACTCATGCTAGTTGGCTGTTATCACAAGGTGTTGACATAAAATACGTCTCTGAAAGGCTAGGACATGTTAGCATTGATATTACTTTATCAACTTATACTCATCTCCTAAAAACTGAACGCAAAGATGAGGCAAATAAGTCTATGAATCTATTAAATAATTTGTAAATGCTACAAAAGTGCTACAAATACAAAATAAAAGCCCTAAAAACCTTATAAATAAAGGATTTTCAGAGCCATTTCGATGCCATCGACAGGAATCGAACCTGCACGAGATTAATCTCACACCGACCTGAACGGTGCGCGTCTGCCAGTTCCGCCACGATGGCATACCCACTCACAACATAATTCACTATATCAGAAATTAATGCGATTGGGTAGCTAATTTAAACATTTTGTTTTGAGAAAGCTGCAAAACTCAATTGCTTTCTGTGTAAATTGTACTGACTGTTTTCATAGCGATGCATTGGAAAATCGTCAGAAACTTGCCAATCGGTCCAATTTTGCTTTAACCGCCATGTTGATAAGATAACTAATTCATGACTGTTATTGGTTCTTTGTAAAACATATGAACTAATAAATCCAGGTGTTTCAACGTCTAAACGGCTTGCATTGTAACGTCGCAAAAAGTTATCTCTTTCTAAGTCATTCAACGTAATAAATGTAAAACTCATCCAACCACGTAATTCATCTGTCTCACCATGGCTAGAAATAATTTCATAACTTGTTGGCACAGCAAAGATAGATGTCTTGCTGGAAGTTTTTTCTAACAATTCATATTTTTGTTGGTCAGAATCATCACGCATTAATAACAATTCACGATCTAAATTTTGATTTCTAACATTTTGCAATACGGCTCGTGAGCCAAAAGTTTCATGTAAGTACTCTGTCATTCGAATATCCCCCGTTTACAGTCGTATGCCATAACATCCATATGTCTATTATAGCTTTATTAACTAAAAAATATACTAAAAGGAAAAATTTTTTATGCCCCTAAAGCGATACTAATTAAACCAATCGCAGCAATACTATTATTTAACATATGTGTTGCCATAGAATATTGAATCTGTTTGGTTTTCTTATATACAATGGCTAAAGAGATTCCCATCAATGAATACTGAATAAAAGCAAATATTTGGAAGTCTTGAAAGACATGGAAATAACCGAACAAGACACCGGAAATTATCACATTTAACCACCATGGACCATCTTTAAAAAAATAATTCAATACAATGCCACGAAAAATCAATTCCTCAACTAAGGGGGCAACAAATACAGCTAAAACAATAACAAAAATTAAAGCAGCGCCACCCTTACGTGCCATTTCTTCTAATGAGGCTTGATTATTTGCAGTAATCTGCTGATGCGTAATAAGTAATTGTAAAATAACTGTTACCATCCCCGCGCCAATAATCATGGCATAGCCATAGCCAATCCAGACGACCTTATTAGCACGAAATGGATGTAATGCCGTTTTAGGTGATTTTTTTTTAACAGCATAGCCTAATATACATACAGTTATCACTGTTAAAATAACAATAACCACTAACATCACAACAATACCAATCGGACTATTTTTACTAAGATGTAACCCATTGACAACACCTTGCTTACTATACGTACTGCCTAACTGAATCAAAAAATCAAGTATAACACCAACAACCAACCAAATTGCCCCTACCATCAGCGTCCCAATTTGTTCAATCTTCTTCATCTTCGTCCTCTCGATCTTTTGGTTGCAAAGCTAATGCTAGTACTGTCATCAATATCGTTGCAAGAATAAACATTATGAATAATCCCAAACCAATGACCCATATTGGCCAGTTTGCCACTTTAGCAAACCATACAAAACCAACAAATACGATAACGACAATAACACTCGCCCCAATTTGGATAGCAAAACGCATACTATGATTCACCCTCCAATACAAATCGATCTAATATTTCTGCAATAGCACCTTCATTATTTGTCCGTGTTGTGATAAATTTTGCAGCATCCTTTATCATTGGAATGCCATTAGCAACACTAACACCTAGGCCAACGGCATTAATCATTTTTAAATCATTATTATTATCACCAGCCGCAATAATTTCAGATGGCTGAATACCTAATTTTTGACCAAGTAATCGTGTTGCAGAGCCTTTATCAACACCTTTCAGATTAAATTCAACATATCGACCTGATGAATAAGTTGCTTCAACACTATCTACTCCAACCGCATTGATAACGGCATCATAAATTTGCTCATGCATTTTTTTATTAGCACTTTCAAAAATTACTTTCATAATCGGCTGCTCAGCATCTAAAAATGATAAATCATCATCTATGATTTTTTCATAATGAACACCTCGTGTTGCCATGTATGTTTTATCTGATTCATTAATATCGTAAATAAATAATTTATCTACTGTATAAATGTGAACGTCGACCTGATGATTTAAATAACCTGCCCGAAATATTTTTTTGGCTAAAGACGTTGGCATATTTTGAGTCATCAAAACTTGATTATTCTTATTTTCAATAATGGCCGCACCATTATATGAAATAACATATTGACCTTGCTTATCAAATAAATTTAACTCTTTTAACATTTGTTGCACTGATTCAAATGATCGACCAGTATTTGGTACAAATTTAAACCCTTTTTCGACTGCCTGTTGTATGGCACGAATATTTTCTGGATGAATTGTACCGTCATCATTTAGAAATGTTTCATCTAAATCAGATACTAGCATTTTATAACTCATAACTCTCTCTTTCTCTCGCATGTATTTCCTATATTTTAACAGAAATATGTTCAAAAAAATGATGTAACTAATAATTATCTGCCAGACAGCAAATTTTGTTTAAAAATTCCTATTATCACTCACTTATATTTTGACTTAATCAACTTGCTATGTCATATTTATTACATTAATAATAAAGGAGATAGTATATGCGTAGTTTTATAAATGAATTTCGTGATTTCATTATGCGGGGTAACGTGATGGATTTAGCAGTTGCGTTCATTATGGGTGCTGCTTTCCAAACTGTTGTTAAGTCCGTTGTTAACGATCTCATCATGCCGCTAATAGGTATTATTACTGGTTCAATTTCATTTTCAAATATTGTTTGGCATGTGGGCTCAGCCAATATTAAAATAGGATCATTTATTGGCACATTGATCACTTTCATTCTAACAAGTTTTGCCGTATTCCTAATTATCAAAGCTATTCGTAAAGCACAATCACTCACTAAAAAGAGCGAAGAAGCGGAAGACGTTGCGCCTGAAACAGAATTAGTCGTACTACAAGAAATTCGTGATGCATTAAATGAAAAAAATCATTAGTTCCTGTTGAACAACATCAAATTATTCATCACGTAAACTAATCACATAATAGAAATTAATTAATTTTAAGAACGCTCTTGTATCAACATTTAACTGAACAAGTACGTTCTTTTTATTTTGTCAAGACGTTGAATTTATTTATTATATTGGCTAATATAGTTATCAGCTGATAAGCTCACTCATGTACTTAATAAGATGAGTATTTGGAGAAAATATAATCCTGAAGGAAGAAGGACTACCATGGTGATTATCACAGCTGGTATGATCGGTGTTGGGAAAACCACACTAACTGATTTAATTGCAAAGCACCTTAAAACACAAGCCTTTTTCGAACCCGTTGGTGAAAATCCTGTGTTGCCACTATATTATGCAGATCCTAAACAATACGGATTTTTGCTACAAATTTACTTTTTAAATAAACGTTTTGCTATGATAAAGAAAGCTTTATCAGATGACAATAACGTTCTAGATCGTTCAATTTATGAAGACGCTCTATTTACACAAGAAAATCACCGCGAAGGTAATATTTCAGATGCTGAATTAAATGTTTACATGACATTATTGAAAAATATGATGTCAGAAATTCAAACAATGAAAAAAGGTCGCCCAGATCTCATGGTGTTTGCTGACGCAGATTTTGACACAATTCTTTATCGTATTAAAAAACGTGGTCGTGATTATGAACAATTTGAAGATAACGCTGAATTACGTCAATATTATTTCAAAATGTGGTCTGCTTATCAAAAGTGGTATGAAGAGTATAATGCTTCACCAAAAATGAAAATTGATTTACAAACCTATGATCTTGAAAATAAAAATAGTCAAAAAATTGTTTTAGACCAAATCGATGCACGCTTAGCAACTTTATCTAAATAAACATAAAAAGGGTTTCAGCTTTTAACTGAAATCCCTTTTTTGTAGATTAAAATGACATACTGTATGATCCAATAAAATTAGGCAATACAGTCGTATTATCGAGATTAGCAATCTGAACTTGCTGCCCTGGTTCAGAAGCAATAACATATTGACCATTACCAATATAAACCGCAACTTGCCATGTCGCACCATGACCACCCCAGAAAAGTAAGTCACCTGGCTGTGCCGTGGCAACAATGTCTGCATTACTTTGCACATCATGCGTTGTCATATAGGCTTCTTCAGCAATCGTATAGGCAGGAATCGTCACGCCAGCCGCATGATAGGCTTGTGCAACTAGCCCAGAACAATCTAGCCCTGATAGTGATTTACCACCCCATACATACGGAATATTTTGTGATGCGTATCTGGTAGCTGCGGTCACAATCGCATTTCGTTGGGTTTGTGTCAGTACTGTTGTCTGAGATTTTTGTAAATTAGTCGTCTCAGTACTATTCGCCGTGTTATTTGTTACCGTTGATGCCCGATTTTGCATAACATCAGAAGATGGTAAAGCACTTAGTACAACATCTCCATTTGTCATAGTTGTTGCTCTCGTTGCATCATTTGTTGCTGATGCAGTCGTCGCAAGTTGTTGCTTCGTTACTGGCGATTGAGCATGAAATACAGCTGATTTTGCAAGTGTTGCGGTGTTCTCAACAGATTGTTGTACAAATTGTGTCGCATCGTCCGTTGTTTGTGTGGCAACAGTATTATTTGTAGCAGACGCCGTCGTCGTACCATCCTGTGCAGCTCCCGAAACAGATGTCGTACTATTATTATAAGTTGCCTCACCATTCGGTACATAAAGTGACTGTCCAATTTGCAACATATTTGTATCAGCATCTGGGTTCGCCGCTTGTAAATCAGCAATAGAAACACCATTCGCTGCCGCAACTTTTGCTAAAGTGTCACCATCTTGAATAGTATAAACACTTGTCGCATCAGACTGTGAGCTTGCACTGTTAGCTTCTGAAACAACGGCATCTTCGGCTGGTGTTGTTGATGCATCCGTTTCAGAATCATCATAATATGAGTTTGTCTGTTTTTGTTGACTACTAGATGAAACTAATGCATTAGCCATCGCTTGAGAAGCGACCACGTTTAAATCAATATTTGCCTTTTTTACTTGTGTTTTCACAGTCTTAACTGTTAGTAAAGCTGATTTTTTGGTCCCTTTTTCTCGAATAACATCTGATTTTGTGGTTATTTGATTCGATTTTTGACCATTTGTCACTTCTTTAACAAATGTTGCAATACTATCTAAATGGGTGACATGCGCTGAATCAGGGGATACATTAACTGCATCTCTGACAGTTGCTTGTACTACTGGTACTTGAGTTGTAGCAACAACGCCCAAAGCACCTACAATGCCAGTAGCAATTACCTTCGTTGAAACCTCTCCCATAGGCACAACTCCTTCCAAATTCTGATTGTTAACCAAAATTTAAATACCCAAACACCAGCCTATATTTAAACTTTATTTAACATTTATATCATACCTTAAATTTCTTTTATTTTTTAGGGGAACGTATGTTCTTTTTTATATTTAGAAAAAGCAAATTTCGAAGAAAATCAAAATTTGCATGATAAACCATATTATTTTCTACGATTCAGTTTAATTTACTGGAAATAGTCTTGTCGCCTTGACTGCTCGTTGCCAACCTTGATACGATTCTTGGATCTGTTTTTGTTGGCCACCCATTGGTGATTTCAATTCAAGATGGCTGTTTTCTGGTAAATGAGCGATATCTTCCCAAAAACCAACACCTAGCCCGGCTAAATAAGCCGCTCCTAAAGCCGTTGTTTCCAATTGTTCTGGTCGCTTAACTGGCTTATTAATTAAATCTGCCTGGAATTGATGTAAGTAATCATTTGCTGCAACGCCACCATCAATAACCAAATTTTTCACTTCAATGCCCGTATCATCCTGCATGGCATCAAGAACGTCTCGCGTTTGATATGCGATGGACTCCAACGTTGCGCGTACAAAATCACCCTTACTTGTTGCTCTCGTCAGTCCAAACATCGCACCTCTGGCATTTTGATCCCAATAAGGAGCACCTAAACCAGTAAAGGCGGGCACCAGATAAATAGGTTCCGGATGTTGCTCACGTGCAATAGTTGCCAACGCTGCTGTTTCTTTTGCATTTTTAATTAGTTGTAAACCATCTCGTAACCACTGAATGGCTGCTCCGGCAATAAAAATTGAACCCTCAAAGGCGTAAGTTACTTGACCATTGATACTATATGCAATTGTTGTTAAAAGGCCGTTTTTTGAAACGGGTATATCTTGACCCGTATTCATGACAATAAATGATCCCGTGCCATATGTATTTTTTACATCGCCCTGATTAAAAGCTTTATGTCCAATTAACGCTGCCTGCTGATCACCCGCAATACCAGCAATTGGTACTTGAATACCAAAAAAAGCATAATCTGCTGTATAACCAAATATACCTGATGAATCTCGAACATCTGGCAATATTGTTTCTGGAATATGGAATTTATCTAATAAGTCCTGATCCCATTGCTTTGTATGAATATTAAACAACATCGTTCGTGATGCATTTGAGTAGTCTGTTGCGTGCACTTGCCCATTTGTTAACTTATATAATAACCAGGTGTCCACAGTTCCAAATAATAAATCTCCTTGTTCTGCACGTTCTCGTGCACCAGGTACATTATCCAGTAACCACATAATTTTCGTTGCTGAAAAATAGGCATCAACCCATAAACCAGTTTTATCATAGATATAATTAGTTAACCCTGCTGCTTTTAAATCTTCTGCGATATGATCACTTTGTTTAGATTGCCAAACAACCGCTGGTGCGATTGGCTCTCCAGTCAAGCGATCCCAAATGATTGTCGTTTCACGCTGATTAGTCAAACCGATACTAGCTACTTTATAAGGCGGTATATTTGCCTTAATGACGACTTCTGCAATGACTTGACGTGCATCTTCCCAAATCGTGTTTGCATCATGCTCGACCCAACCTGGTTTGTTAAAAATCTGCGGTAACTCTTTTTGTGCTGTGGCAATTACCTGCCCCGCTTTATCAAACAACATTGCACGCGTGCTTGTTGTGCCTTGATCCAGCGCCATTATGTATTGCTCAACCATCTATCTTTATCGCTCCTACTATTATTTTTTCACAATCAAACGATGATTGCGCCCCTCATTAATTAAGATAAAAAAAAGATGAAACATTATCTGTTCCATCTTCCATTGTACGAAATTATTTCTCAGAACGCAAAACGCCACCATCCATAAAACGATTTGGTTGCATTTCATTGACGACAACTTTAACATTCTCTCGTGGTACACCGATATGTTTTTCAATGGCAGTCGTCACGTCTGTCATCATTGCTTTCAACTGCTCATCACTACGGCCTGCAACTAAATCAATATGAACCAATGGCATTTTATTATTCCTCGTTAACTTTCTTATTTGTCTAAGTCAATCTTATCAGCTTCTTCACTGATATTCAACGCATCTGTAATTTGTGCCTTTGCTGCTGTACGTTCACGTCGAATTTGTGATTGTAAATCTTCATTCCAAAAATTATTAGAAACTTCCACTGTACTAACAATATTAATAAATGCATTAACATCAACGGACTTAACTAAATTTTGCATTTCAGTTAATTCATAACGTGACAATACCATCATTAATGTTGTATTTGGTTCCTGCGTAAAAGCACCTCGCGATGGTAAAACCGTGATACCACGAATTAATGCTTCCTGTAAGGCTTTAATCACCTCATCAGGATGATTTGTCACAATAAATGCTGTTAACTTTTGATGACGTGTATGAATAGCGTCCACAGATACTGAAGTTGCATAGATACCAATAATCGTATACATTGCATTTTGCCAACCAATAAAAGCACCCGCAACAACAACGATGAAAACATTAATAATCATATTGATCGTCCCAATTGACTTGCCAGTTGTCTTCTGGACAATCATGGCAACTATATCCATACCACCTGTCGAAAAGCCCATTTTGAACGTTAAGCCAATTGATATTCCCAATAGCAAACCACCAAAAAGCCCTGCTAAAATTGGTTCATGTGTCACTAGTGACGTTTTGGGCAAAACAATTTGCATAAATGAAGCGGCGAAATTATTCAAGAAAGACAAGATTGTAAACTCTCGTCCGGCATATATCCAACCAGCAATCGCCAACGGAATATTCGTTGCCATAATAATCGCACCAACTTCAACATGCAGGCCAAAAACAGAATCAAAAAACAAGCTAATCAGTTGCGCCACACCATTGAATCCACCTGAAAAGATGTTGTTGGGAATGAAAAAGTTATTCATTGAAATAGCTACTAAGACGGCGGCTAATATAAACACAATCGCCTTCATACTATACTCACGTATCCGTGCCGTTGTCACAATATCTGCCTCCTATCTAAACCAAAATCATTTTTCTATTATCACATAAAAAATCGTAATATTCCAGATAGAAAAATAATTTTGCTAATTTTTTAAAATTAATCATTACATAACAGCCACGCATTGAAAATCCATACTGTCAATACGTGGCTGTTATGTCTATTTAATCATTTAATTTTGCCAAATACGCGATATTTTTCTTATCGTCAAAATCTTTTTCAGATTTTGCAATAACGATGGATGCCGTTGAATTACCAACAACATTAACGACTGTTCGTCCCATATCAACTAACCGATCAACACCCGCAATAAAAGCAAGTCCTTGGGCTGGTACACCAATCGACGAAACGGTTGCTAGTAACACCACAAATGATGCGCCAGGAACACCAGCCATTCCCTTAGAAGTAATCATCAATACAACTAACAACGTTATTTGTTGCGTTAGCGATAAATGAATATTGTACGCTTGTGCCATAAATAGTGCACCAATTGCTTGATAAATTGCTGAACCATCTAAATTAAACGTATAACCTGTTGGCACCACAAATGAGACAACTCCCTGACTAACCCCAAATTTTTCCATTTTAGAAACAATTCGAGGTAAAGTTGCTTCTGATGAAGCAGTTGTAAAGGCCAAAATAATTTCTTCTCTTAAGACTTTAAATAAATTAAAAACATTCACATGATAAAAGCGCAACACGAGACCTAAAATAACTACCATGAAAATTAGCATCGTTAAATAAGCAACAAAAATAAAGTAACCCAATGACTAGAGTGATTTCAACCCCATCTGGGCAACTGTCGCTCCGATTAACGCACCAACACCAATTGGTGCTAACTGCATCACCCAATTAGTTACCTTAAACATAACCTCTGCCACTGCATCCAACAAATCAATAATAATTTGCCCTTTTTGACCAATTGCTGCTGTTCCTAAACCAAAAAAACAGAGAACAAAATAACTTGTAACATCTTACTATCTGCTAGCGACGCAAAGAAATTAGTTGGAACAATATCCATAATCGTTGTCCAAACGCTACCTGTGCCCGCTGACTTAGCGGTCGCCAAATAACTACTGATATTTGTGGATTGAAGATGGTGGATGTCAACATGTGCTCCTGGTTCAAAGACATTTCCAGCAATCATTCCTAGAATAATAGCAATGGTTGACAATATCTCAAAGTAAATCAGTGTTTTCAATCCAACACGACCTAGTTTACGCATATCACCCATTTTAGCAATGCTCACCGTCAAACTTGAAACAACAATTGGTAACACAATCATTTGAATCAAACCAATAAACATTGTCCCGATATTTTGCATAGCTGTAATGGCTACTTTATTTTGAAAGAAAATAACACCTAAAATAATACCGATAATTAAACCAAAAACAATCCGCCAACCTAAGCCAATATTGCGCTTTTCTCTTTTTATTTTACCACTCGCAGTCACAATTCTTCCCCCTCTTAATACAGTTATCTAACAAAAAAAAGGCCAACCCCCAGAGGTTGGCCTTTCTTCGCTAATAGTTTACCCTTATTAGCCGCGGCGTGCTTCTGAAATACGAGCAGCCTTTCCATGCAATGCACGTAAGTAATACAACTTTGCACGACGTACGCGTCCATGGCGGATTACTTCAATTTTATCAACACGTGGTGAGTGCAATGGGAACGTACGCTCCACACCAACACCACTTGAAATCTTACGAACAGTATAAGTAGCTTGAATACCAGTACCCTTACGCTTAATGACAACACCCTCAAACATTTGGATACGTTCACGTGAACCTTCGACAATACGTGCGTGAACACGAACCGAGTCTCCGGCACGGAATTCTGGAATATCTGTACGTAATTGGTCAGCAACCAACTTCTCTAATAAAGCGTTTTGACGCATAATTAATTCTCCTCTTCGACAATCATTTCACCACCCGGCCAGCGGATTATCGGGTTTATTTTGTGCTACGAAGCACCGATTAAAATCATATCATATTATTTACAACATCACAAGCTAAAGCTTAATCAGTTGTTTGTTCTTCCTGCTTAATGTCATTTAATAATTGACGGTCACTACTTGTTAATGGATAATTCAATAACAAATCAGGACGCCGTTGATAAGTACGGCGAAGAGCCTCTTTATGTTTCCATTTAGCAATATTGGCATGATGACCTGATAAAAGCACAGATGGCACTTGTAATCCTCTGAAGTCCGCTGGACGTGTATATTGTGGATACTCAAGTAGTCCTGTAGAAAAAGATTCATCCACAGCAGATCGATCGTCCCCTAAAGCTTCATCTAATAGTCGCACAGTTGCATCAACAACAACCATTGCTCCTAGTTCACCACCTGTAAGGACAAAATCACCTAAAGAGACTTCATCATCAACGAGTGTTCGAATACGTTCATCATACCCTTCATAATGACCCGCAATAATGGTTAAATGATCTTCTTTTGCAAATTCTTCTGCCACTGATTGATTAAATGTTTTACCAGCAGGATCCATTAGAATCACACGACCACGATTACCAGCATCCTTTTCAACGGCATCCATTGCATCAAATAAAGGTTGTGGCATCAGTAGCATCCCTTGACCACCACCATATATTTCGTCATCAACTTTATGATGTTTATTTGTTGTATAATTTCTAAAATCAGTGACATTAAAGTCCACTAAACCTCGTTCAACCGTTTTACCAATAATTGATTCACGCATCGGCGCAAACATATTGGGAAATAAACTTAATACATCAATTCGCATATTTAAATTTCCTCTAGCAAATTTACATTCGCCGTGCCGGCTTCTAAATCAACTGCTGTCACAACATCCGCAATAAATGGTAACAACATATCTTCCTTACCTTCTGTTTTAACAACCCAAACATCATTAGCCGGCATTGGCAAAATTTCACTCACTTTGCCAATCATTGTCATCGTTGCATTATCAATAATCTTTAGACCAATAATTTCATGATAATAAAATTCACCATCTGGTAAATCTTGTTGCAACGTATCAGTTACCATGACATCACAATCTTTATATTGTTCAACATCATTAATATTGTTCATACCAGTAAAACTAACCAATATAAATTGTTTATGTTGGCGAGTCGTTGCAATTTTTACTGACACATCTCCTCGTTTTGTCTGGATAACCAATTCTTGGCCTTTTTGAAATCGTTCCGCTGGAAAATCTGTCGTTGGCATGATTCGCACTTCACCTCGAATACCATGTGTATTCACGATTCTACCCACTTTATAAAGTGCCATGTTTTCTTCCTTTTCATTCGTTATATTAATTGTAGTATACCAGTAAAATAAAGTTAACTAAATAGGTAATTCGTTAAATTGATATCACCTTATTAATTGTTTCCGAGCCACAAATCAATTTTGCAATATTTATTTTGAAAAACATTTTGCTGTTTTATCCAGTCAAACTGTCGCACTTTCCTCAAAAAAATCTAAACTCATCAACACTAATATCATGAATCCAATCTAATAGACACAAAAAAGGGAACTCAATGCTGAGTCCCCTTTTTACAACTTATTTTGAATACTTTGCGTTATGGTACTTCTCCATAATGCCAGCATTTGAAAGCAAGTTTTTAACAGTATCTGATGGTTGTGCACCATTGTTCAACCATGACAAGATTAGTTCTTCGTCTAACTTAACTTCTGATGGTTGTACCAGTGGATTGTAAGTTCCAACTGTCTCAATAAAACGGCCATCACGAGGTGAACGTGAATCAGCAACAACGATACGATATACAGGGTGCTTCTTTGAACCCATGCGCTTTAAGCGAATTTTAACTGCCATATTTTAAATAATTCCTCCAGTCGTTTTCTACAAATATCACTATAACAGACTTAAGCAGTGCTGTAAAGTGTTTTCCCTTTACACTTTATCATTAACGACGTTTCTTTTTATTTTTACGAATTTTTCGTGCCATTTGCTTCATTGCAATATTAGCCATTTTCCCTTTCATACCGCCACTGTTTCCAGGGAAACCTGCGCCACTACCACCCATGGCATTCATCATTTGTTCCATGCCAGCCATGTTACCATTCATAACGCCACTCATCATCTTTTTCATTTGATTAAATTGTTTCACCATACGATTAACTTCAACAACTGGGCGACCTGCACCAGCTGCTAAGCGACGCTTTCTTGATGGATTTAACACATCTGGATTTTCACGTTCTTCTGGCGTCATTGACATCACAATTGCTCGGATATGTGCCATATCTTTGGGATCAATTCTGGCATTTTTAAGAGCTGGATTATTAGCCATACCAGGAATCATCTTCATAATATCTTCTAAAGGTCCCATATTTTGTAGTTGATCCATTTGATCAATGAAATCATTAAAATCAAACGTATTTGATTTCATTTTTTCCATTGTTTCAGCGGCTTCTTTTTCGTCGTAATCTTTTTGTGCTTTTTCAATCAGTGTGAGTAAGTCACCCATGCCCAAAATACGACTAGCCATCCGATCTGGATAGAAAATATCCAAATCAGTCATTTTTTCACCTTGACCAACAAATTTAATCGGCTTACCTGTTACTGCACGAATTGATAGAGCAGCTCCACCACGAGTATCACCGTCTAACTTGGTCAATACAACACCAGAAATATCTAAACGATCATTAAATCCTTCAGCCGTTTCAACAGCATTTTGACCAGTCATCGCATCAACAACCAATAGAATTTCATCAGGGTGTGCAATGTCCTTAATATCTGCTAATTCTTGCATCAATGCTTCGTCAATCTGTAAACGACCAGCCGCATCAATAAAAACATAATCAGACTTTAATTCTGTTGCTTTTTCCATACCCGCTTGAACAATTTTGCGTGGATCAACGTCTGTTCCCATATCAAAAACGGGTACATCAATTTGTTCACCCAAAGTCTTTAATTGTTCAATGGCAGCAGGGCGATAAACGTCAGCTGCAATCATTAACGGACGCGCATTTTGCTCTTCTTTAAGCTTTAATGCTAGTTTACCAGCCGTTGTTGTTTTACCAGCTCCTTGTAAACCAACCATCATAATAACAGTTGGTATTTTTGGTGACTTATTTAATGGGACAGCCGATTCTCCCATCATGGCTGTTAATTCATCATTAACGATTGAAACAATTTGTTGGGCAGGATTTAATCCCTCTAAAACCTTAGCCCCCGCTGCTTTTTCACGAACACTTCGGACAAAATCTTTAACAACTTTAAAGTTAACATCAGCTTCAAGTAATGCCAACCGAATTTCACGCATTGTTTCACGCAAATCTGCATCTGTAACTTTTCCTTTACGTCGTAAACCACTTAAGGCTTTTTGTAGTCGATCTGTTAAACCTTCAAAGGCCATTATCTTACTCCTCTTCTAATGTAACTAATTGGATAGCTAAACGGACCAACGTTTCGTCAGTTGGATAATGATTTTTTATATAATCATTCAAGTTATCCGCTGCTTGTTGTCTACTCTGATAATCATTATAGAGATGTAGTTTTTTTTCATAACTTTCCAGTAATTGCGTACTCCTCTTAATATTATCATAGACTGCTTGACGAGAAACATGATATTCCTCAGCAATTTCCCCCAAAGAATAATCATCTGCATAATATAGTTGTAAATAACTATTCTGCTTTGCTGTTAGTAGGGGTTGATAAAAATCGAACAACATATTCAACCGCATACTTTTTTCCAATTCCATTATTTGGTCTCCGTTAATAAACTACCAAACAGACTCTTGGCAAAATCATTCGCTTCAAATGGTTGGATATCTGTAACCTTTTCACCCAAGCCAACCCACTTTACTGGTAAGTGGAGTTCATTACGAATCGGTAAAATAATACCACCTTTTGCTGTACCATCCAATTTTGTAAGGACAATACCCGTAACATCTGTTGAATCTTTAAACAATTTTGCCTGTTGTACAGCATTTTGACCCGTAGTTGCGTCTAACGTTAACAATACTTCCTGTGGTTCATTTGGTAATTCACGCGTAATCACACGCTTCATTTTTGATAACTCTTGCATAAGATTAACATTATTTTGCAAACGGCCAGCCGTATCAACAAACAAAATGTCTGCATGTGTCTCAATTGCAGTACGAACACCATCATAGACAACTGATGCTGGATCGGATTTCGCATTTCCAGTAACAACTGGAATACCATTACGCTCACCCCACACAACTAATTGTTCAGTTGCACCAGCACGAAATGTATCGGCTGCCGCCAAAACAACCTTTTTACCAGCACGTTTATAGTAGGCTGACAACTTACCAATTGTCGTCGTCTTACCAACACCGTTAACACCAACCAATAACACAACCGTTGGTCCTTCTGATGCAAAATGCATAGAAGCATCCTCGTTAATGCCTTGTGTTTGATATAAATCAACTAGCTTATCAACAATCACTTTAGAGATATCTTGTTTACTTTTAGCATTTTGTAATTTTACTTCATCGCGTAATTCTTCAGTTAGTTGGATAGCTGTTTGTGCACCAACATCTGCACCAATCAAAGTTTCTTCTAAATCTTCAAAAAATTCTTCATCAACAGATCGAAATTTTGCCATAAACGTATTCCAACGTTCTGACCAAGTCTTTTTCGTTTTATTTAATCCCGTATCTAACTTTTCACTAGCGTTTTCTGTTTCTGTTTCTGTTTCTGTTTCTGTTTCTGTTTCTGTTTCTGTTTCTGTTTCTGTTTCTGTTTCTGTTTCTGTTTCTGTTTCTGTTTCTGTTTCTGTTTCTAAAGTGTTGACCTTGGGCAAAATAATGTCAACTGCTTGACCAGGTGTTGGTTGCAAGATTTCTACTTTGACAGCCTCAACTGGTGGCATCTCATTTTCCCAACTACTTGGGAACAATACTTCAACTTCAACGGTTTTTACTGGCTTTTTCCTAAAAAAATCAAATAATCCCATGATTAATTTATCTCCTAACTTTCTACCAGAGTTTCATCCAAATCAGTTAGATTAACTGACACCATGGTTGAGACGCCCGGTTCTTGCATGGTTACACCATAAAGAACATCTGCCTGAGTCATCGTTCCTTTACGGTGTGTGATAACGATAAATTGCGTTTGATGATTGACTTCATGAAGATAATTTGCAAATCGATCAACATTTGCTTCATCTAGTGCTGCCTCTGTTTCATCAAGAATGGCGAATGGTACAGGCCGAACAGCCAAAATCGCAAATAATAAGCTAATTGCCGTTAATGCCTTTTCACCACCTGATAATAAACTTAATTGTTGCCGTTTTTTTCCAGGTGGCTGAACTTCAATATTAATGCCTGTGGTTAATAGATTTTCTGGATCTGTTAATACTAGTGAAGCCTGTCCACCACCAAACATTTTAACAAAAATTTGCGTAAATTGTGTTGCAATGGCATCAAAAGTCGTCTGAAAGCGGGTTATCACTTCCGTGTCCATTTCAGCCATCGTTTCTTGCAAATTATCCCTTGCTGAAATGAGATCATCTTTTTGCTGTGTTAAAAAATCATAGCGTTCTTTAACTGTTTGATACTCTTCAACAGCATTCAAATTAACATGACCAATTTCATTTAACCCTTGTTTTAATAATTTCAATTTCGTGCGAATGGTATCAATATCAATATCTAAAAGCTCCGATTTTGCAAACTCAAACGATGTATCATAGGTTGTTTCCAAAGTTTGTTCATTCGTATTAATTGATGATCGTAATTCACCTAAGCGCCCATCAAATTGAGACATAATCGTTACCGTGTTATTAACGGTATCTTGTGCCATACTAAGTTCTGCGTTAAGCGTATCATGTTGTGCTTGAATATGTTGTAATTTTGCTTGCACATCTGCTAATGACTGCGTCACTTTTATTTTCTCAGTTTGTGTCTGCTTTAAGCGATGTGCCAATTTTTCTTGAACATCATTTTCATTTTGCGTTAAATCTTGTAATTGTTGTTCAATTGTCGTGATTTGTCGTTGTTCAGCAGTTTTTTGTTCATACAAATCTTTTTTTCGAACCGCTAACGATGATAAGACTGCTTCAGATTTTGCTAAAGCTGACTCCAAATCACTGATTTTTTTATCAGCTATCGTAATTTCATTTTGAATATCTTTTTGATCACTTAATTGCTCATCCAACATTTGCTGAAGGGCTTGTTGTTTATTAGATAAATCTGCAATCAATTGTGTATTTTGATCAACAGACATTTTTTGATTTTGTGCATCTGCAACCAATTGATGTTCATATTGTAAAGCAGCCTGCTCTTTTTTTACTTGACTAAGTGTTGATTCTGCTAATTGTAAGTTAGCTTTTGCAGTTTGTGATTGCTCATTGGTTTTTAATACAGCAACTTGTTGCTGATTAAAACTGTCAGTTATCTCCTTTAAAGCGGCATCTAAATCTTTAACATGTTTCTCCAATGCCAAAGTTGTTTGATGCAGATCATTTTCTTGACGATTTAATTTTGCAATTTCATTTTTTTGTGATAGTAACCCATTGCCATGTTGCCTAGTCGCCCCACCAGTCATTGAACCACCAGCATTCATTATTTGCCCATCCAAGGTTACTAATCGTACACGATGTTGCAATGTTTTAGCCATCTTAATAGCCGCTGACATATCAACAACAACAATTGTCATGCCAAGTAAATTAGCAATAATGTTTTTATATGCTTCATCTGACTGAACTAAATCAGACGCGACACCAACAAACCCTGTTAACGATTGTGCTGTCTTTAATTGCTGATCAGAAATGCGCCGTGCTTTAATCGCTGTTTGCGGTAAAAAGGTTACTCTGCCTAAACGATGCTTTGCTAAATATTGGATTGCTGTTTTTCCAACTTGTTCATCTCGAACAACAACATGTTGTAAGGCTGAACCTAAAGCCGTTTCAATCGCGATTCGATGAGTGTCTGACACAGTAATCAAGTCAGCAATTACACCTTGAATACCCGAAAATTGTTGTTCGGCTTTCATCAAATTTTTAACACCTTGATAGTAACCATCATAATTTTCAGCTAAATGCTTCAGTGATTGTAAACGCGTACTCAATCGCTGTTCTTGTTCCATTTGCTTAAACCATTCTTGACGTACACTATTTCGTTGTTGTTCCAGTTGTTGTCCTTGTAATTTAATTTTTTCGAAAATCTGTTGTGCTTCAATTAACTCTTTTGTCGCAACATTCAGACGGGTAGTCTTATCTGCAACTCGTGTCTGAGCATCTGTTAGTCGCTGTGCCACTTGTTGTACACGCTGTTGTAATCGCAAAGATTCAGCATCACTACGTTTGGTTTCTTGTGCCAAATAATTTTGCTCATTTTTAGCACTAGTCAAGTCTTGCATAGTTGCTACCAAGTCACGACGTGTTTCTTCAATTTGCTGTGTAATTTTTGCTAACTTTGTCCGTGGATGCAAATCAAGCACTTGTGCCCTTGATTGGTCATATTGCTTGTATTTAGCTTGCTGATCAGCTAATTCGTGTGCACATTGCTGATAAGCCTTTTCTAAAACAGTCAATCTATCTAACGCTGCTTGGTGTCGTTCAGTCAAATCTTTTGTCGTTTTGAAACGATTTTTATGGCGTTCAGCCTGGACATTTTGTTCACCAGTTAATTGCTCAACTTGTTGTGTGGTAACAACTAATTTTGCTTGCAATGTTTGTTGTTGCGTATTTAATTGTGTCTGTTCCTCATCAAGATGTTGTAATTTTTGCTTCTTTTCATGTAAAACCAGTTGTTGCTGCTCATAATTAGCCTTTTCTGCTGTTGATTTTGCAGTCAAATTTTCCTTTTCTTCGTACCAATCTAACAATTCAAGTACCAAACGTGATTGGTCCAATTGATCATACGAAGCTTTTGTTGTTAAATAGTCCTGCGCTTTGGCTGACTCTTTTGCTAAAGGTTCAACACGTCCCTGTAATTCATATAAAATGTCTGCCACACGTGTTAAATTATCATAAACATCAACTAATTCTTTTTCTGCTTTATCTTTATTTTGCTTATATTTATAAACACCTGCCACATCTTCAATAATACTGCGACGTTCAATTGGTTTTTCACTAAAAACACTTTCAACTCGACCTTGTGAGATAATTGAAAAACTTTCACGTCCTAATCCGGAATCCATAAATAATTCGTGAATATCTCTTAAACGAACTGTTACACCATTGATTTGATAATTGGAATCACCATTTCGATATAAAGTTCGTTTAATCGTTATCTCTGAATACTCTGAATTCAAATAATGATCAGTATTATCAAATGTAATTGCCACCTCAGCACGATTTAATGGCGCCCTTTTTGAAGTACCATCAAAAATGACATCTGCCATTTTGTCGCCACGTAATCCTTTTGCTGACTGTTCACCCATTACCCAGCGGATTGCCTCAATAATATTAGACTTTCCGGACCCATTGGGACCAACAACCCCGGTAATACCTGGCATAAATTCAATTTTGGTTCGTTCGGCAAACGACTTAAAACCAGTTATTTCCAAAGTTTTTAATTTCATTTTACATTCCTAGTTGTTCATTAAAGATTGGTAAGCTTTTCGAGCTGCCATTTTTTCAGCATCCTTGGTAGACTTACCTTCACCGACTGCCAATGCTTTATCGTCAACCGCGACTTGCATTGTAAATATTTGTTCATTATTCGAGATAGCTTGTTCATCAAGCTTGGTATACGTTATTTTAACGGTACCATGACGTTGTAAATACTCTTGCAACTTTGACTTATAATCAACGAATTGATCAAAAAAGCCTTCATCAATTTTAACAAACATCATTTCATCTAAAAAGCGCATCACAACTTCTTGTCCTTGATCCAAAAATAAAGCACCGATAAATGCTTCCCATAGATCTTCCAGCAAAGAATCACGATGACGTGCGCCTGATAATTCTTCACCATGACCTAATTGTACATATCGATCTAGATGCAACTCACGTGACAAAGCTGCGAATGCTCTTGTTTGAACCATTGAAATTCTCAACTCTGTCAATCGACCTTCATCCCAATTTGGAAAACGTTTAAATAAATAAACTGCTGTCGATTGTTGCATAACTGCATCACCCAAAAATTCAAGGCGTTGATAATCACCACCAGTATAACCAGGGTGTTCATTAATATAATTTGCTTGTGTTAACGCTTCTTCTAGTAACTTCATATCATTAAAATGAATATGATGTTTTGCTGCTAAATCTTCTTGTAATTGTTGGAACATATTCCTACCCTCTTTTGTATATATACTTTTCTATTATACCAGACCAATAATTATCTATATCATTTTTTGGTGGACAAATCATGATATTATGTGCCAAAAGACGCTCTGAAATCATTTGTAGTTGTTTTTACAATATTGTTTCTATCTTTCAAAACACGTTTAAGGCCGTCAATCTAACCATAATTGATAGATTGACGGCCTTTCGTTACTTGAAGCAGCAACATCATTAATTTTTTATTTCACACGCGATGCAATATAATCAACGGTATTATTTACGGTAATTAATTTTTCGGCATCTTCATCAGAAATCTCAGCACCAAACTCATCTTCCATTTCCAATACGAGTTCAACAAAGTCAATTGAGTCTGCATCGATGTCTTTTGTAAAATTTGTCTCACCAGTGATACTTGCTGGATCTAATTCAAAATGGCTTGCTACCAATGTGATTACTTTATCTAAAATTTCTTGTCGTTCCATGATTATTACTTCCTATTCTAAAAATCAACCGTATTAAGCTTATCGTAATTTATGAATAACGTCCAACTTTTAATCAGCTGACTTTGATAAGTCTGCTTTGTGAGCTGCTACAAAAGTTTCTGTCTTTTCAACCAGCTTTGTTTCCAACATCGTGTGTATTTGTGCCATTGTATTTGCGACTGCACTTGGACCAGCAGAACCATGTGTTTTAACGACTGGCGCTTTAACGCCAATAACAACTGCACCACCATGTTGCGAATAATCTAATCGTGACTGAATCCCCTTCATGGCTGGCTTTAACATTAATCCTGCTAACTTTGTTTTGACATTACCTTCCAAAATAGCATGTTTAATCAAATGTAACATTGCTAAAGCAGTTCCTTCAGTTGCTTTTAAAGCTGCATTACCTGAAAAGCCATCAGCAACTACAACATCAGCTGGTCCATGTAAGATATCACGTGATTCTACGTTACCAATAAAATTAACATATGCTTGTTCTGCACCATGCTTTAATAATTGATGTGCTTCTTTATGAACAGGGTCACCTTTATCTTCTTCGGTACCATTATTTAACAAGCCAACACGTGGATTATCGTAACCAAGTACCTCTTTAGCATAGAAAGAACCTAAAATACCGTATTGGTACAGATGTGTTGGTCGATTTTCAGCATTAGCGCCAACATCCATCATTGCAAAAGCATCATGAGGCCCCTCTAAGGCTGGTAAAACAGTTAATAGCGCTGGTCGATCAATGCCACGAATACGACCAACAGTAAAGATACCAACCGCTAGCAAAGCTCCTGTATTGCCAGCAGAGAATATCGCATCAGCTTTACCATCTTTAACAGCCTGTGCAGCCATCACTAATGAACTTTGCTTCTTACGACGAATTGCCTTCACAGGTTCTTCACCCATTTCGATAATTTCATCAGACTGGATCAATGTTAAATGTGTCTCATCTTTAACCAATGGCTTAACTTTATCCAATTGACCAAATAGTAAAAATTCAGTATCTGGCATTTGATTACGTGCTTTCTCAATACCAGCGACTATGGCTTCAGGTGCATTGTCACCACCCATTGCATCAACAGCAATTTTATACATAATTGACTCCTTCATGGACTGATTAATTTATTTTTTTAATAATTGCAATACTATAAAATGTACCACATTTTCACGTTTTGGTAAAAACATATCTCTAATTTTAATCAAAATTACGGTACCGATTCATGGTTTCAGACAACATTTCTGATAACACTAACATATCTGGTTCTTTATCCCAATCAGGGTTTTCAACAATTGCAATTGCTTCTTCTTGCGCAATATTCATCATCGTCAAATCAGCAATCGGATCCCCGACCCTAAATTCAGGTACACCTGATTGTCGATTACCTAAAACATCCCCTGATCCACGTAACTCCAAATCTTTTTGCGCTAATACAAAACCATCCGTTGTTGCAACCATGGCTTCCATACGATCAATACCATATTGTGTTTTAGGATCACTAATCAAAAACGTATAAGCTTGTCGATTACCTCGTCCAACTCGACCACGTAGTTGATGTAGCTGTGATAGACCAAATCTATCTGCATCTAAAATTAACATCACAGTTGCATTGGGTACATCGACTCCAACTTCAATAACCGTCGTTGCAACCAGTACTTGAAACTGATTTGCTTTGAACGCTGTCATAATGGCATCTTTTTCCTCATTAGATAGTCGACCATGTAGTAGACCGACCTGATAATTTGGGGCAAAATATGCTGACAATTCATCATATACAGCCTGAGCATTTTGTACATCTAATGTTTCAGATTTCTCAATCAATGGTGTGACGACATATGCTTGCGTGCCACTTGCCAATTGACTTTTAATAAATGTGATTACTTTATTTAATTCGTTATGTCGAAGCCAGAACGTCTTCGTCTGCTTTCTACCAGCCGGTAATTGGTCAATAATTGAAATATCCATTTCACCATAAGCCGTAATGGCCAAAGTTCGCGGAATTGGTGTTGCAGTCATTGCCAAAATATCAGGGTTAACACCAACTTTTCTAAGTGTTGCGCGTTGTTGAACACCAAACCGGTGCTGTTCATCAATGACTGCCAAACCGAGATTATGAAAAGCAACATCTGGCTGAATTAAGGCATGTGTCCCAATTAAAATATCAATATCCCCCGCAACTAAGTCTGCTAAAATTTGTCGCCGAGCCGCTGCTTTTGTTGAACCTGTCAATAACTCCACACGCACTTCATTCGGATTAAAATAATTGCCAATCGTTTGTGCGTGCTGTTGTGCTAAAATTTCTGTCGGTGCCATTAAAGTTGCCTGCATGCCAGCTGTTATTGCCGCATACATTGCCAATGCAGCAACAACCGTCTTTCCTGACCCAACATCACCTTGTAATAATCTATTCATATGAACTGGTCGCCGCATATCACGAACGATCTCATTCACCAC
The DNA here is from genome assembly GCF_058505625.1 of Weissella sp. ESL1156. Lineage (NCBI taxonomy): Bacteria > Bacillati > Bacillota > Bacilli > Lactobacillales > Lactobacillaceae > Weissella > Weissella sp. ESL1156. The sequence goes on from NZ_CP196372.1 coordinate 769,523, forward strand.
TCTTTTTTGCGCAGTTGTTAATTCAAATGGTAATTTCTTTATAAAGTCTTTTAATTTGTCATTGTTGTATATAATGGCTCTTCCTTGATGATGACGATCCATCTGTTTTATAACTTGTAACCGCATTTGAAATACAAAGAATTCCATAAACGAAGCCGTTCGTCGTGCTTCAGCAGCTGTTTGTGCATCTTCAGGCGCATGCATTCCAAACACAGTATCATGATAATTTAATAATCGATATTTATGTCGTATTTTTTCGGGAATAATATCGTTTGTCAATAAATCTCCATATTTACCAAGCGCTTGAAAAATTAAATCTTTAATCGTTGCTGCTTTAATTTCTTTAGATGATGGATAAATAGCTTCTAATTCATTTTCACTATTTTTAGGCATCATTTTAATGGCTGATAGGCTTTGATGTGTTTTATTGTATGTACCATAAATCGCAATTTCATCACCCATTGTAATATTTTTACTTAACCATGGTTGGTTAAAAAAAGATATTTGAATGGTATCGTGTGCAACTGTGAGTCGAAAATTTAAGCGTGTTTTTTTATAACCAATGCGACTAATAACTGGTGGTGAAGTAACAATACCTTTAAACGTGACTTTTTCACCATCTAAAGTTTCTGAAGGCAGCTTTTGTGCCAAATCATTATACCGTCGTGGATAGTAAGTTAATAAATCATCAATCGTAAAAACTCCTAATTTATTTAAAGCTTGTTCTCGTTTTGAACCAACGCCTGATAACACCGCAATACTATCAAGTAAACTTGGCATACTCTCCCTCCATCCTTAAAAATGGTCAAAAGGTCTTTAGTACGATGCGCACTAAAGACCTTGTTAGCATTCTAATAGGTTTCTCGCCCATCATATTAATGTGCGCTAACCACGTTAGAACATTATTCAACTGATAGCAAGATTGGATATAATGGTTGACCACCATCATGAATCTCAAATTCTAATTCATCATCTAACGTTTCACCAACTGCTTGTAATGCTTCTGCGTCTGATTCTTGAGCATCTTGACCATAATAAATCGTTACTAACTCTGATTCTTCATCCAGCATCTTTTTTAATAAATCAACAGCGGCTTGATTAATGTCCGCATTGGGCACTGCCACGACAATTTCACCATCCAATAAGCCAATGGCATCGCCAGCTTGAATAGTTAAACCATTGATGGTCGTATCACGAACTGAAGTCGTTACAGATCCTGATTTAACCTCTGAAATAGTTGCAGACATTGCTGCAAAGTTATCATCAAGGGACTTCATTTGATCATAGCCTAAGACCAATGCAGTCAATCCCTGTTGAACTGTCTTTGTCTTAACAACTTTAACTGGTACATCAGCCAATGAAGCGGCCTGTTCAGCAGCCATAAAAATATTACCGTCATTGGGCAGAATAATAGCTGAGGCTGCATGACTATCTGTCAATGCTTGTAATATATCCTGTGTTGCAGGTGCTTGTTGACTGTCAATAATAACGGTTGCACCAGCCGAAGCAAAGATTTCTTTAATACCTGCACCAGCAGCTGTTGTAATAACAGCAACTTCAGGGCCTTTACCAAGTTGTTCATCTGCAGTTGCTTGAGCTTTTTGCTTTTCAGCCGCATTTGCTGCTTCTACCTGTTGATCACGCATGTTGTCCACTTTAACTTTACGTAATGAACCAAATTCAGTCCCCCAATGAATGACATTACCTGGATCTTCAGTATGTACGTGAACCTTAACAACATCATCATCATTAACCACCAACAATGAATCACCCATACCAGCTAGGTGATCATAAAAAGTATCATAATCAAATTTCTTATTGAAAGTTGTTCCTTTAGCAATGTCAACCATGATTTCAGTGCAATAACCATACTTAATATCTTCTGGATTTAACTCACCTTGTACACCCGCATTATGTAAGGATAAGACCATTGCATCAAGATTCGCATTATCAAGTTCTGTTTTAACTTCTTGGCCCGAAAGAACAGCATAAAAAGCGCTTAAAACAATAACAAGTCCTTGGCCTCCTGAATCAACAACGCCAACTTCTTTCAAAACTGGTAATAATTCCGGTGTCGAAGCAAGCGCCTTTTCAGCTGCTGTTAATGCATCCGACATGACTTCTGTCACATCGTCAGAAGTTTTGGCAGTCCGATTAGCCGCTGCAGCAGCTTCACGAATAACCGTCAAAATTGTTCCTTCAGTGGGCTTCATCACTGCTTTATATGCCGTTTCTGCACCGCCCATCAAGGCATCTGCTAAATCACGAGCTGATAGCGTCTCTTTATCTGCAATCTTATTTGCAAAGCCGCGGAAAATTTGTGACAAAATCACTCCTGAATTACCACGAGCACCCATCAGCAAACCCTTCGCTGTTGCTTTTGCTAATTGACCAAGATGTGTATTATCTTCATTACGCTCATACTCAGCCCCACTTGCCATCGATAAAGTCATGTTGGTACCAGTATCCCCATCAGGAACTGGAAAAACATTTAATTTATTTATTTTTTCCGCATTATTTTTTAACGCTTCTGCTGCCGCGTTAATCATTTTACCAAACTCAACGTTGGTAATTGTCGTTACAACTTCCACAGTATTTAACTCCTTATAACTAGGCTAATCCCCTAGTATACGCACGCCCTGAACAGTTACATTAACTTCGCTGGCAACAATCCCTAACATAACATTTAAATCATTTTTAACACGTGCTTGTACACTTTTAGAAATTTCGGAAATTTTCATGCCATATCCAACGATAATATGAACATCTACCGTGACACCACCATTTTGTTGGCGAACAATAACACCCTTTGAGAAGTTATCACCATTCAATATCTGATTAACCCCATCACGCAACGGATTTTGACTTGCCATACCAACAACACCATAGTTATCAGTTGTTGCACTACCTACAATCGTTGCGATTACATCGTTTTCAATTTCAATTGCACCTTGTGCTGTTTGGATCTTAACTGTCATTAGAATGACCTCCGTATAAAACTAATACTATTTTACCACAAGCGACGGTCTAGTATTAGTTGGTAATCGTCACAATCATGTTTAATAATATACAATCGCTACATAAAAGAAAAAAGCCACCAAACGGTAGCTTTATTTCTTATACACGCTCAATTGAGCCGTTCTTCAAACCAGCCTTCAAAGTACGAGCTGATAGGTACACCTTCTTAGGTGCTGAACCGTTAATCTTAACCGTTACTTTTTGCAAATTTGGCTTCCAGCTACGACGACTTGAGTTAAGGGCGTGTGAACGTTGGTTACCGAAGCGAGTACGCTTTCCATTGACTGCATCAACTGCCATATGTTTACCCTCCAATCTTAAGCTCTTTTAAATTCAGTGCTTTTATTTACTTGAATAATAATACCAAACCCTTACATAATAAGCAAGGGTTTTCTGTAAAGTATTTTTACTTTACACATTTTTACTGGTCAGCTGTTTGACCAATTAAGTCTCGACTTTGGATAACAGCTACAACACCTTGTTTAAATGAAAAATGATTCACTGTGCCAGCAAATTCATTTGAAGAAAAAGAAAATGGATTACCAGACCAACTGGTTAGTTGATATTTTTCATCTAATAACGTTAATCCTTGAACTGGAGTTAATGGCATAAATCCTAAATAATCCATTGCAGGATCTTTTATAATCGTATGTTCACCTGGTAGAAAGAATGTTATGCGATTAATTCGATCAATAATGGTAACTTTTTCTATAATGTTCATAAAACGTGGTTGAGTAAAAATCCAAATATTTGACAATAACTGATCAATTCGGCCACCTGTTGCACCATAAATCTCAATTTTATCTGGATGATAATATTTTTCAACCAAAGTTAACAGTAACTCCGTATCTGTATCATCCTTTTCAGGTTTCACACTAACAATATTTGGTAATTGTGCGACCACTTCATGACGTTCTTGACTTGTCACTGAATCAAAATCACCAACAGTTAGAATTGGCGTTTTCCCTAAATTTAATAAGCGTAACGAACCTCGGTCTGCAGCTGCCCAAGGACCTTCTAATTTGCCAGCCTTTAAATCATCGGGCCATTCAACAATCGGACCACCAACTAATAAACGTATTCGTTCCATTAATCAGTTGTGACTTCCTTCAAACGAGCAATTTTAGCTGCAGGGTCGACTTTGTCATAAACATATGAGCCTGCAACAGCAACAGTTGCCCCAGCATCATAAGCTAATTTTGTTGTTTCATCGTTAGCACCACCATCAATTTCAATATCAAAGTCATAACCTTTTCTTCGTTTAATATTTGCCAACATTGCAATTTTTTCAAGTGTTTCTGGTAGAAACTTTTGACCACCAAAACCTGGATTAACTGTCATAACCAAGACTTGATCAACCATGTGCAAAACTGGCTCAATCAGAGCAACAGCCGTACCAGGATTAATCACTACTTCTGCTTTAACACCATGACTTTTAATTTGTTGTAATGCTCGATGGATATGATTCGTTGCTTCATAGTGAACACCAATAATATCAGCACCATCTGCTGCAAATTCGTCAATGTAACGTTCTGGATTAACTGCCATCAAGTGAACATCTAGCGTCATATCAGTAATTTTACGCAATGCCTTGACCCAATTAGGACCATAAGCAATCGCGGGGACAAACGTGCCATCCATCACATCAATATGAAGTAATTCGGCACCTGCTTTGTCAACCAGCTGCACATCACGTGCTAAATTTAAGTAGTCTGCTGCTAAAATTGATGGTGCGACTTTAATTGTCATAATTCTTACCCTCTTTAAAAATTTCTTCTAATGTTTTTTATCATGTTTATTATAAACCGGCCGTCGTCCTGCAATCAAATCATAAAACAACTTATAATTTTCATATCTAGATAGCATAATCTCACCATGTTCAACAGCTGACTTAACTGCACAACCAGGCTCGTTCAAATGGACACAACCACGAAAGCGGCAATTATTGACGAAGCGATTGAAATCACGGAAATATTGACCTAGTTCTCGAGCTGGCATATCAAAAACTTCAAACGCTGAAAAGCCAGGTGTATCCGCAACAAAGCCACCATATAAATCAAGCAATGAAACCTGTCTCGTTGTATGTTTGCCACGGCTGAGTGCCTGTGAGACTTCTCCCGTCGCTAAATGAAGTGTTGGTGAAATATGGTTCAATAAAGTGCTTTTCCCCGCACCAGTTTGTCCCATTAAAACAGTTAACTTATCAGCTAATAAATGTTTTACTTGATTTAAACTCTGTTCATCAAACGATTGCTGAGGCAAAATCACTTGATACCCAATTTCCCGATAGCCAGCCGATATTTCTGAAAACTTTTTCATCTCTTTTTCTGACAATAAGTCAGTTTTAGTAAAGTAAATGATTGGTTCAATATTTTTTTCTTCTAATGCCACTAATTGTCGATCTAATAAATTACTTGACCATTCAGGCATTTTAACCGCTGTCACAACAATCACTTGATCAACATTTGCAACAGGTGGACGCACAATACTATTTTCACGTTCATCAATAGCAAGTATATACCCCTCATTAGGTGTATCTGCACGAAAAGAAACCCAATCTCCTACTAATGGTTTTAAATCTTTTTTTCGAAAATTACCTCGCGCACGTGTTCGAAAAATATTTCCGTCTGCGGTTCGGACATCATAAAATCCGGCTAATGCTAACTGAATTTGTCCATGATATTCTGCCATTAATTCTCCTAACTATGCCATTAGTCTTCTTTTTCAGAACTAGTTGATTCTGAACTTTCAGAAGTTGACTGACTTGTTTCACTAGATTCCGTATTACTTGATGCACTACTTACTGAACTACTTTGTGACGAATTACTATCATTACTATTATTATTATGATTAGAAGTCGTCGTTGATTCTGACGATTTACTTGAAGAATGTGTTGTTTCATTTGGTCCCTTTGATAAAGTAATTAACAACACATCACTTTTCGTCATTTTACTACCTGGGGTCATTGACTGCGAAACCACATAACCGGCTGGAATACTATCAGAATAAACACTATTAAAATCAACAGAAATATTATTTGTCTGCGCCCAATTGACGACAGTACTTTGTGATTTACCAGTAAAATTAGGTACAGAATAACTCTTTGGCCCTGTTGATACTTTAAATTTCACCCTTGTTTTACTTGGAACCACTTGATCCTCAGCATCTACATTTTGTGAAATAATATAGCCTTTAGGCACAGTATCACTCGCCTTTTCTTTTTGAGAAACTTTAAAGCCTTTGTTTTTCAACTTATTGCTTACTGTACTATACTTCGCATTAACATAATCACCAAAGCGAACCTTATTTGGACCCTTCGAAACAATTAAATCAATCACTGACCCAGCCGTAACTGTTTTACCAACTTTAGGATCAGTTTGAATCACATGACCACGTTCAATGTCATTGGCATGTTTTGTAGATATATCTCCCAGCTTTAAGCCATCTTCTTTCAAAGTTTTTTCTGCATTGGCTTGCGTCATGCCCCTGACATCGGATACATGTACATTATTCGGTTGCATTGCACCATAAATAGCTAATCCACCAATCAAAGCAACAATTGCAATCAAAGCAATTAATAAATATCGCCGACGTAATTTTTTCTTTTGACCGCTATTTGTTGGTTTTTTGGACTTTCCGATTACTGATGAGTCGGTCCCATTCTTACCATGATCTGGTTTAAAAGTGGCTGCCGGTCGTTGATTGGCGACTTCCTGTATTTGTGCAAGTGGTATAACTTTCGTTGCCGTTGTATCCTCTATATCATTAGGATCATGCCAACGTGGTTCATTAATTCGATTAGGTGATAATGCCGTCTTTAAGTCATCAGACATTGCCTGAGCTGATGCGTATCGACTCATTGGATTTTTTGCAGTTGCTTTAAAAATAACATTCTCCAACGCTTGTGGTACCCGTGGATCAACATCTCGCACTGAAGGCATCGCATTTTGTGCGTGTTTCACCGCAATGGCAACAGCCGTTTCACCATCAAACGGCACATGCCCCGTTAACATTTCATATAACATAATACCTAATGAATAGATATCACTACGATTGGAAGCAGCACCTCCCCGAACTTGTTCTGGTGCCATATAATGGACTGAACCAATGGCTGTATTAGTTTGTGTCATACCAAAAGAACTTTGTGCACGGGCAATCCCAAAATCAGAGATTTTTGCTTCACCTTCGTTACTAATTAAAATATTTTGTGGTTTCAAATCCCGGTGAATAATACCCGCTTGATGTGCCACTGCGATGCCCGCAAGAATTTCTCGCATGATATCGATAACACGACTGACAGGTATTGGCCAATTTTCAGCAATATATCGCTTAAGATCTGTTCCCGCTACGAATTCTGTCACTAAATATTGTGAGCCACCTTCTTCACCATAGTCATACACTTGAATGATATTAGGATGCAAAATAGCTGAAGTGGCAGCAATCTCATTATTAAATCGTCGCCGGACATTCTCATCATCACGCATATCTAGACGCATCAATTTTAAAGACACGTCACGATTCAAAATAATATCATGAGCTCGATAGACATTTGCCATCCCGCCTTCGCCAAGTGGTTCTACAATGCGATAGCGTTCACCAACTAGTTGATTTATTCGCATTTAGTATCCCCCACTTTCTTGGTGACCAATCAAAACCGTCACATTGTCTGATCCACCAGCATCATTTGTACTAGTAATTAACCGTGTCACGGTATCGGCAATATCTGGTGTTGCTAGAACAGTTTGTAAAATTGTCTCATCATCAATATGTTTTGGCATCCCATCAGTTGTCATTAAAACATAATCGTCAGGTTGTATATTAATAGCAAACAAATCTGCTTTTGAATCATCCGTTACACCTAATTGGCGCGTTATCAAATGTCTACCTGGATGAGTAATCGCTTCGTCTTTTGTAATGGCACCTTCTTGTAATAACTCATTTGCTAAGTTATGATCTGTTGTCAATTGTCTAATTTGTCGCTGTCGAATAATATATGCTCGTGAATCGCCAATATTTGCAATGACTAGTTGACGTGCTAAAATAACCGCAATAACCAGCGTTGTTGCCATGCCATTCAATGTTCTATATCGTTGAGCTGTTTTAACAATAGTATTATTTTCATTATTAATTTGATCTACCAACCATTGTTCCGCCGCTTCTACTGTTGCGATCGTTGATTGTTGCCACTGGTTACCAATATGAGAAACTGCCATCGTCGCAGCAACATCCCCACCATTTTGACCGCCGACACCATCAGCCACAATAGCCAATTGGGCTCCCGATTGATTGATAAAGACACTCACGTAATCTTGATTATCAGAACGCATACGACCAGTGTCAGACGCATATGCAATTTTCATACTTTATCATCCCTTCACCGTTGCTCCATAATACACTATTGTTTCACTAATGTTGCCACAAAAAATCCATCAGATTGATAATCATCTGGGTAGATATGTAGCATACCACGACTATCTAGATTATCTAAATGATATGCTGTCTCTGTTGGTACAAGTTTGTATTCTTTGTGTGTTGCTAAAAAGCCATCAATAACATCTTCATTCTCAGTTTTTAGAATCGTACACGTCCCATAAACTAACCGACCACCTTTTTTTAGTTTACCAGCCACTGCTTCTAAAATTGCACGTTGTACTTTTTGTAGTTGATAACTATCATTTATAGTTTTTTCATATCTAATTTCTGGTTTACGACGTAACAAACCAAAACCTGAACAAGGTGCATCTACTAAAATACGATCAAATGCTTCATCGCCAAACTTTTCGTCAATTTTTCTTGCATCTAGTACAAGCGGCTGTACACGATCAGCAACATGTAAACGTGCTGCATTTTCTTGAATTAATTTCGCTTTATGTTCATGTATATCTAAGGCAATCACTCGACCACCCTGTTCATCATCTAAATAAGTCGCTATTTGAGTTGTCTTACCACCAGGAGCTGCCGCTGCGTCCAATACTTGATGTGACGGTGCAATTGCTAAACTGGGAACCATTAACATCGCAGACTCATCTTGTAAGGTCAATAACCCATTTTTAAATGCTTGGGAACTGGCAACATGCCCACCAGATACAAGTAATGCATCTGGTGTGACTTTAGAAGGCATCACTTGATAACCTTCAGCTTCCAATTTTGATGTTAAGTCAGTAATTGTTGTTAATTCTTGATTAACACGTACCGATTGGGATGGTGCTTGATTAATAGCTGAAGCAATTGAAACCGTTTTTTCTAATCCAACTTGTTCTTTTAAAGTATCAAGTAACCAAATTGGTAAAGATGATGCAATAGACAAACGTTCAATATCATCTGAAATAACTTGTACCTCAGGTACACCTTGTCTTTGTATGGCATGCAACACACCCGTAACTAATTTTCTAATGCCATCATGTCCACGACGCTTGGCAATATCAATTGCTTGATCAAAAATGGCATGATCTGGTACCTTATCTAAATATTTCATTTGAAATAAGGAAATATAAAATAATTCGCGAACCCATGCTTCTAATTTTTTTGAGTTTTTAATAAATGGTGATAACCAGTATTCAAGTGTTAAACGGTGCTGAATCACACCATAGACCATCGTTGTTAATAAATGAACATCCTTTTCTGATAAATTAGACTGTTTGATGACACTATCTAATTGTAAATTTGAATATGCACCATGATGAACCTTTTCAAGTACGCGTACTGCTAAAGCGCGCGGATTATTCATTTCCCAATTGGCAATTGTTTGGTTATTTTTCTTACTCATTCGTAATTATTTGATCTCCCTCTGAGAATTTTGCATGTCCATTTAAATAAGCTGTCACAGCCATTTTTGGCTTACCCGCTGGCTGTAATTCATCAATCGCAATGACATGACCATCACCCGCAGCTAACCACAACTCATGTTTGCCCTTTTTAACAACAGTGCCTGGTGCCAAGTCAGTCACTTCATCTACTAGATGTGTTCGTTGAATTTTCGTCAGTGTACCATTTATTGTTGTATGTGCAATTGGAAATGGAAACAATCCACGAACATGATTATGAATTACTTGTGCTGATTGTTGAAAATCTAATACTTCTTCTTCTGGTCGAATATTTGGTGAGAAAGTCACTTCATCTTCATCTTGCGGCACCGGCTTAACATCACCTGAAATCAACTTAGGTAAAGTTTCTAATAATAGGTCACGGCCCAATAAGCTTAATTTATCAAAAAGAATACCTGTATTATCATCGGGTAAAATTGGCAATTCTGCCTGTGAAATAATGTCACCAGCGTCCATTGCTTTTACCATGTACATAATTGTGACACCCGTTTTTGTATCGCCATTTAATAATGCATAATGAATCGGTGCACCACCACGATATTTTGGTAGCAAAGAAGCATGTACGTTAATCGCACCAATCTGGGCAGCTGCCAATAATTTCGTTGGTAAAAACTGCCCATATGCTGCCGTAATTAAAAAATCAGGTGCTAATGCGATAATTTGCGATAATTCTTCTGAACCAGATAACTTTTCAGGTTGTAGGACAGGAATTCCTGCAGAAAGTGCCACTTCTTTCACTGGTGTTGGTTTTAAGATGTGCTTACGACCAACTGGCCGATCTGGCTGTGTCAATACAGCTTGCACATCATACTCTGAATGGTCTATTAAGCTTTGTAAAATTGGTGCAGCAAAATCTGGTGTACCCATAAAAACAATACTTGTCATTACCTCTTATACTCCTCTAATCATAGTTATGTATGAAGGTGGCACAATAAAATTGGCCAACAATCATGCCTTAAAAAGGCTTGCGTAACGATACACGACTTTTAATTTGAATTAGTCATTGACTTTGCAAAATCGATTGCTATCGTTACATAAAATTCATTGGTTCACGATCGATCATAATTGTGACACCTTTATGCTGTAATGCTTGACCTTTTTGCATTAACTCAGTTAGTGCCTGTATCAGTTTTTGATCATGCCGATATTTAATCACTAAACGATAGTAATATTTATTTTTAATACGTGAAATTGTACTTGGTGCAGGACCTAGCATAATTGTCTCTTGATCAACAACCTCTTTTAACCAATTAGTCACATTATAAGCCGTTTTAGCAGCTTCATTTACTTTTTCATGTGCAAATTTAATTTGGATTGTAAAATAATATGGCGTATAGCGCCACGTATGTCTTAAAACCATTTCTTGCCGATAAAATGCTTCATAATCCTGATTTTTAGCTAATTGGATTGCATAATGTTCTGGATTAAAAGTTTGCATAATAACCGTTCCTGCTTTTTCTGCACGCCCTGCACGTCCAGAAACCTGTGTTAGTAACTGAAAAGTACGCTCTGAAGCTCTAAAATCCGGTAATGTCAAAGTTGTATCAGCATTTAAAATACCAACTAATGTCACATTTGGAAAATCCAGTCCCTTAGCAATCATTTGTGTGCCCAAAAGAATATCCGCCTCATTATTGCCAAATTTGGTAAGTAACTTATCAGTAGCCCCTTTTTTTCGTGTTGTATCAACATCCATACGGATGACACGGGCTTCTGGCAAAAAGTCATTTAATTGTTCAGCTACTTTCTGGGTACCTGTTCCAAATTGACGAATATGACTGGAACCACATTTTTTACATTTTATTGGGATTGTTTCACTATAACCACAGTAATGGCAAACGAGCCGGGAAATATCTTTATGCACAGTCAGCGCAACATCACAATTAACACAACGTGGCGTATAACCACATTCTCGACAAATTAAAAAATTCGCATAGCCACGTCGATTTAACATTAAAACGACTTGTTCATTTTTTGATAGACGATTCCTCATTGCTGTTAGTAATTGCGTTGAAAAAATATCATTACCAGCCGACTTAACTGCTTCCCGCATATCGATAACCTGTGTTTCCGGTAATGTGCCGTTAGTCGCCCGATGACGTAATGTTAATAATTCATAAACACCTTTTTGTGCTCTAGCACGACTTTCTAAAGAAGGTGTTGCTGATCCTAAGACTAATGTTGCATCATGATAATTTGCCCGCCATAGTGCAACATCTCTTGCATGATAATGTGGGTTTTCATCCTGTTTATAGGATGTTTCATGCTCTTCATCAATAATGATGAGTCCAATATTTTTTAACGGCGCAAATACTGCAGATCTAGCACCTACAACGACATGTACCTCTGAGCGTTGCACACGACGCCATTCATCATATCGTTCACCATCTGATAAACCTGAATGCATAACCGCAACATCATCACCGAAGCGACCCTTTACTCGTCGTACCATTTGTGGTGTCAGTGTAATTTCAGGTACCAACATCATCGCCATTTTGTTTTCAGTGAGTGTTTTGGCAATTGCTTGCAAATAAATCTCGGTTTTTCCTGAACCTGTCACACCTTCTAATAAAAATGTTTTTGCTTGTTTTTTTGAAATATTTTGTGCAATGGACTGGTAAGCAATTTGTTGCTCATCAGTCAACTTCAAAGGTTTACTGGGTTGGACTGGGGTATGTAACTTTGGAATTCTGTATGATTCCATTTGTTCTTGCTTAATCCAGCCTTTAAGTTCTGCTTGTTTCAACACGCCATAATCAAGTTGATGCTCTTTTATCACTTGATTAGCAGGTAAATCTATTTGCTCAGACTTCATTAAATAAGTTAGTAATCTTGCTTGTTTGACTGCTGATGGTCGTAATGCCTGCCGCTGCTCTTCATAAAATGTTTGGGATTTGATCGGCTTTATCACATTAATTTTTTTTATTTTCGCACGATTTTTCACAACATACCCAATATCAAGAATGTGTTGCTTTTGTAATTTTATTAGTTGTGGCACAAGTGATATATCAACATTATCTCTGTCAAACGGTACTTCATCTCGATCCGCAAATAAACGTTGTAGCTGCATGTCATCAGCTAATGCTTGACGATCTAACAAACGTAAGACTTTACCATATTTTGCACGCATGACATTAGGTAACATTGTTTGTAACACACTAATCTGAAAAGCAAAATTATATTCAGCTACCCAACTTGCTAATTGTAGTAATTCAGTATTTAAAACTGGCTCTAATTCCACTAATTCCACAATATCTTTTATATTTTGAGATGATGACACTTTTCCTGTAAGAACATTTATAACGAATCCTTGTACCAAACGATTCCCTTTACCAAAGGGCACAATCACACGCATCCCAGGTTCAATTGTTTCTGAAAGGGTATCTGGTAGATGATACGTATATGGCCTATTTGTTTGCATTGTTGGCACATCAACAATTACTTGTGCATACATCTTAGACTCCCCCTTCTTTAAAGTAGTTACTCATATCTTTTATTTTACCAGAATTCATGTCATCAACCTAATATGCTTTCGCTTTTTTACGAAATAAAAAACCAGAACTATGAAGTTGAAGTGCCCTTCACTATCATAGCTCTGATTTTTAAATTATTATTTGTTGTTCTTTGCTTGTAACGCTTGTACATCACGCGCAATCACAACTTCTTCGTTTGTTGCAACTTTTAGAACAGCTGCAGATGAGTCTTCTGTTGAAATAATAACTTCATCATCGCGTGACTCATTCTTTTCTGTATCAAGCTTGATACCCATGAATTCTAAACGCTTAATGACTTCTTCACGGATATTAGCAGCATTTTCACCAATACCTGCTGTAAATGTCAAGGCATCAACGCCACCCAATTCAACATAATATTGACCAATATAACGAACAACACGATCAATAAACATTTCAATTGCAAGAGCAGCATGCTCATTTGTATCTTCAACTTCTTCCAAGTCACGCATATCTGAAGAAAGTGTTGAAATACCCAATAAACCAGATTTCTTGTTCAAAATATCAAGCATCTCGTCATTTGACAAGCCTTCACGGTTTTGAATGTAGTAAACTAATGACGGATCAACATCCCCTGTACGAGTAGCCATCATCACACCGGCTAATGGTGAGAATCCCATTGAAGTATCAAACGACTTACCGTCCTTGATTGCAGTGATTGAAGCACCCGCTCCCAAGTGCAACGTAATCAGCTTTAAGTCTTCCAACTTTTTACCTAGTAAGTCTGCAGTTCGTTGCGCAACATACAAGTGTGACGTTCCGTGTGCACCATACTTACGAGCACCATACTTTGTATAATATTCATATGGTAATGCGTATAGATAGTTTTTCTTAGGCATTGACTGATGGAACGCTGTATCAAATACGGCAACTGACAATGCGTCAGGTAGTAACTTTTGGAAGACGCGAATACCTAATGCCTCTGAAGCATTATGCAATGGTGCATATGCTGCTAAACGCTCAATCTTATCAAGGGCTTCGTCATCCACAATAACTGATTTATTAAACCACTCACCACCAGCAACAATTCGATGTCCAACACCAGTAATTTCTGAAAGGTTTTTAATAACTTCGTGGGCTTTCAATTGATCAAGTAACAAATTAATTGCTGCTTCATGATCGGCAATATCTTGTACAAGCTCGATTTTTTCCCCATTGTACTTCAAAGTAAAAATTGCATCGCTCATACCGATACGTTCTACTTGTCCCTTTGCAATCACTGTTTCTGCTGGCATTTCAAATAATTGAAACTTTAGTGATGATGATCCAGCATTAATCGCCATTGTCTTAGCCATATATACTTATCTCCTCTTTCCTAACGGAATACATTATTAACTCAAAACAGTATATCATAAAAACGGCTCATTCGTTAGTATCAAGGCATGAATGCGCCATCATTTTGACATTGTATATAAGTGATTTTCTTTCATCCAAGTTGTCAAATCCATCACAAACTGTTTATTTTCTAATTCATTTTCTAATTCTGGTGTTTGTGCTAACATTACTGGCTTAGCCTGTTGTGCTTGATTACCCGAACGCTGTAATAACAAGATTATTTTTCCCATTTTTGGATCTTTAAATAATTGATTGGGTAAACGAATTAACCCTTGTAAATAAACATCATTCATTTGTAAATAACTTAACAAGTTTTTACTCTGCGCACTTTCAAATAAATTTGATGGCACAGTCAAAATAGCTAATCCACCTGGTTTTAGTCCACGCACGCTTTGTTCTATTAGCAAATGATGTACAAAAGTTAATCCATTCTGTTCTTTAGTTACAAAGTTTTCAGAAACTTCTTTTGGATAATAACCAACCGGTAAATCACCAATAACAATGTCAGCATCTTCTGTCATTGGCGTCGCAACACTATCAGTCAATGTCATTTGCCAGTTTTCTTCCAATAATGTTGCAATTCCACTAGCAACTGTCAACATTGTGTCATCATTTTCTAAACCAATATTCTTAACTTGCTTGCCTGCAGCTTTTAACGCCTGACTAGTCGTTGCTAATAAGTTTCCAGTTCCTAAAACGATATCTTTTAAGACAACTTGTTTTTGACTAGTTGTGAATTTATCAGCAATAAATGCAACCCACATGCCAATTGCATCGGGCGTTACCTGGTAATTTGCTTGTAATCCATCTTGATGGATTGTCCCTACTAGTAAAAATTGCAAGACTTGTCGCTTTTCTGATTGTGTTAATTGATCAAAATTTGCGGATTTTATTTTTGCTAAAACGATTTTATGTTGTGTTTCTGTTAACTGTTGCCAATCATCTTCTGGTTGATCCAACATCACTTCAAATAAAATAATTAAGGCTTCTATCGATGCGATATCAACAAAGTCCACTAACTGCTGTTGTGCTGCTTGTAAATTCTTCACACTAGTTTCTACTGCTTCATACATGTTGTTACCTCATCTTCCATTCTAGAAACTAGTTTAGCCAGTTTCTTAGGTGCTGACAAGATAAAGTCACTATTTATTTTTTTGAGGTACTTGAACCGTATGCAATTCTGTAACCTTTACCGAGTAATAACCATTATAAATACTAACAACTCGTGGCAACACAAATAATCGTTTATCAATAGTAATTTTCTTTTGCGTACGTATATAATGCACTGCCTGATATTGGTTATACCAAAATTGATATTCACGTTGTTGTAAAATTTGATATTTTACTTGGCTAACTGCCCAAAAAGAGATGCTTAGTAACAAACAAATACTTAAACCTGCCGTTTGTATTAAAATAGTTGCTCGCCGTTTCCTAACCATTGATATATAATTGTTCCTTAAACACTTTTCCATTTGTAAAGCATAATGTTATTTGATATAAATGTGCTGTTATTTTCTTAAAATTTACTTGTTTTACTTCTAACATATAAGATAAAAATTTACCATCATGACGATATAAGCACAAACAATGTCCCCATAATCCAAATTGATAACTTTTGTGTGTTTTCAAGTTAGCAATAGTCAATGTATGCTTTGTCATGTCAGTAACTTTATAATAGTGTCCATCATTTTCAAAACGTGAAATAAACTGATTCATCCGTAAAGATTGTATACCATTAAATTGTTGCAAAACAACTTGTTGGACTTGCCTTGAAGCGATAGAAAACGTTAAAAGGATACTACTAAAAATCATCAACGCTACAAGGCACTCAATTAACGTAAATCCTCGCCTACTAACCATAGTTGTCGTTCCCGATAATATTTTTGTTTCATTGTAAGCAATGCTTGTTCATTACTTTTTGATCTTATCCTGAAAGATTCGACTGTCGCACTTATAATTGTCACCGTCGCAGCAACAATCATTAATCCAACCATTGCTTCCATTAGTAAAAAACCTTTACGTTGTAAATCGATAAGTACCTCCACCAACCTGAAAAATTAACGCACCGCGTTGTCGTGTCTTATAATTAATAAATCGAATCGTACCCGCTGTAACTGACGATGGTTGCCATATGATTCGTACATCATTACTTACATACCATCCTGGTGGTAATACAATGCATTTATGACCAATGCACAACGTATTATCATCACCATAGATACAAAAACAAAACTGTTTACCCAACTGAACCAGTCGTTGTTCCGTAATGTAACTAGTTTCAAATTCATTTTTTACCACTTGCCAATCTCGCTTTTCAACATGCTTAGAAACGGCCACAGGAATTGATATTGTTAGACAAATGGCTAATACAATCAAACTTTCTACTAGTGTCATACCTGACCGTGTCAATTTACTTGCTTTGTACAACCTTATCTCCTTTGATGTCAAAATGTGCTTTTGTCATTTGTTGTACTTGTGTATTGGTCAGATAACCTGCATTTACTAATGTCGCTAAAGTAATTGGTTGGTTGTTATTGTCATCATGAGTAATGTTATACATATTAATTTGACTTTGTAATGTGTTCATAAGTGCTGAACGTTGCTTTTCTTCTGCATTCTTCCGAATATGAGCAACATTTGGATATATCAATACAACTAATAAACCAATAATAAATAGGGTTGTCACGACTTCAATTAACGTGAATCCTTTTCGTCGACTCTTGAGTGTTTTTTTCATTGCACAATGCCTCCCATATTTTGATATAACGGTACAAGTGTTAAGTAATATAAACCAATAATGACAATGCCAATAATTGAAAAACAAATTGGCTGAATCAACGTTAAGTATTTTTGAGTCAGTTCATCACATAATTCAAATTTTCGTTTCGCCAATAATTGAAAATTTTTACTAATATTTTCTTGTGTCTGCCCAAGTGCAAATAGTAGTGCACATTCTTTTGGTAATAAATCTACAGATAAAATAAAGCCTTTTAAATCTTGTCCTTCACACAAAGCTTGCCAAGCTTTATGACCAATGTAACCAACAAGAGATTCACGTGATTTTTTGTGTGCTCGTTCAACGATCGTTGCCAAATCAACACCACTAGCTAACAATAGCCCCAATTGTAAACAAATATAGTACTCAATCATTAATGTTGACAATTTACCAATAACTGGTAATTTCATCATGATTTTTATTCTTTTCTCCCAAGATTGTTTAATAACATACAAAACGAAAAATAATGGTAATGTCATCAATACACCTAGAAACCACCAATAATTAAAATTTGTCACAATTGTTGTAAAGCGGATACCCATCGTTTGAAACTCGGGTAACAAAAAAATGACAAAGGCCACTAACATTAATGCTAGCAGAATAAATAAAACAATTGGATACAATGATATTTGACGTATTTTTTTATATTGTGCTAATCGATGGCGTTCACGACTACCCAATTCTTGCAATAAACTGCTCAAACAGCCATGCACAACAGCAAACTCTAATTGACCAATAATTTCACGATGTAAATAAGGTGTCATTACTTCCGCAAAAGTAGTCCCTGCTGACAAATTCGACAAAATAGATTGCATATTTTTGGGGGGTAATTTTAATAAAATTTGTAACATTTTCAAGGAATTTTCCAAATCAAAACCAACTTGGAGCAGTTGACCCAAATTTTCTAAAAATTCAGTTTGCTGTTTCCGTGACCATTTTGGTTTCTGATTCATTATTTAACCTCATCAATAATCCTACTAATGCTTCACCACTAAAGACGTCTAAATTCGCGTAGATTTGGCGCGCTTCTGACTGTATTTGTTGGTAGCCTAATCCAATGAAAACTTGCATTAATAGTTCTGCAGAAATACCAAACGCACGCATACGATGCCAGATACCAATAACGGACATGGCATGAACTGTGCTTAAAATTAAATGACCACTTAGGGCCGCTTGAACAACAATATGCGCTGTCTTCGCATCGCGAATTTCACCAATGATGATAACATCAGGATGATGACGTAAAGCCAATTTTAATAATGTCGGATAATCCATTTCTGCTGCTTGGTTAACCTGTAATTGTAAAAATTGTGGTTCAATAATCTCTACCGGGTCTTCAATTGTCAAAACCATCTGATTTTTTAAATAATTGGCTGCTAAATGGTATAAAGTTGTTGTCTTACCTGATCCCATTTTTCCAGCAATTAACACCAAACCTTGAGTCATTTTCAAAACATGCTGTAATTCATTTATTTTCTGCTGAGGACGCCAAGTTAATACATTATCTTGAATAGCATAAATCAAGCGAATGACAACAGATTCGCGATTTAAAAAATCAGCCACACTCGATATACGTAAATGTAGCGACTTCTTATCAAGTAAGTAATGCCATCGACCTAATTGTGGTCGACGAACTTCTCCAATATCCATATGCGCTGAAAATTTAATATGGCGAATAAGTGACTCACCTTTTTCCTGATCAAGCGTACGTAATTTATTTAACCCTTTCATCGTATAGTAAGTAACTTCAAAGCCATTTTGACTTGGTAATATATAAATATCACTTGCATGATACTTTGCAGCTTGACCTAACATTTCATAAAAAACCGCTTGTATCTTCACTTATCTCACCTCCTCACAATAATAAGGACGTCAGTTTACCAAAAATGTCCATTCAAAAAATGCCTAACATACCATTATTGTGTGATTCAACACGACAGAAAGGTATATCAGACATTGTAAATATGTCTTTTATTTAATTTTGATCAATCAATGGCAATTACAACAAAATTTAGAATAAACAGAATTGACACTAACCATAGAATAATACTAATTTCGTTAAATTTACGTTTAACACTCTTAATCAATACATAAAAAATGAAACCAGCAGCAATTCCATACGAGATTGAGTATGAGAATGCCATAAATGCTGACGTAAAGAATGCCGGGATTGCGACTTCAATATCATCCCATTTAATTGCCTTAAACTCATTCATCATTGAGATACCAACAACAACCAAGATTGGTGCAGTAGCTGCACTTGGAATGACATTAACCAATGGTGCAGCAATAATCGATAGTATAAATCCTATCGCAATGACCACTGAAGTTAATCCAGTACGACCACCTGCTTTGATACCTGCAGAGGCTTCAATAAAGGTCGTCGTATTTGAGGTTCCAAAAATACCAGCAAACATAGTCGCAAATGTGTCTGCAACTAAGCCACGATCCATCTTTGACTTAAAACCTTTGTTTTCATAGAATTCCTTTTGATCTTTCTCTGAAAAAATGCCTGTTGAGATACCCGTACCAATAAATGTTCCAATTGCATCAAAAAGACCAGATAATCCCATTGAAAAAACTGTTAAAATAACAATTAAAATATTCTTAGGAGATGTAAACATAGACCAAAGGCCATTTGGACCCAGTGCTTGGCCAAAAATTGAGCCAAAATCACGGAACGTCTTAGAAAACGATGCCAATCCTTCAACATGCGTATTGGTGACACCCATTGGAATACCAATTAACGTTGTTGCAAATACTGAAATTAAAAAAGCCCCTGGCACATTTGCAACAACCAATAATACCAAAATAATCAAACCGATTAATGCTAACAAAACTGCTGGTTGTGTAAATGTTGTAATTTCTGGCGTTGTACTACCACCACTGGTCAAAGTTTCAATGGTTTTTGCGCCACCACCATGAAATGGTGCATTGTTTAATGAAATAATGTTTTCAGCATTCACTAAATAATTGATAAAACCTGCATTTTTCAGACCAATATAGGCAATAAACAGACCAATACCAGCGGCAATTGCATGCTTTAATTGTGTTGGAATCGACTTTACAATCAATGATCGAACTTTTGTTAATGTGATAATAACATCAACTAAACCAACTAAAAACACCATTCCCAATGCTTGCTGCCATGTGTACCCTAAACCAAAAACAATGGTATAAGTAAACATCGCTTGCATACCAATTGATGGTGCCAACGCGTATGGCAAATTAGCAAATAAACCCGTAATCAATGTTCCTGTTACAGCAGTTAAAATTGTTGCTAAAAATACACCTTGGCTAGGCATGCCGGTTAACGAAAGTACCGAAGGATTTAAAAAGATAATATAAGCCATGGCAACAAAAGTTGTAATACCAGCAATAATTTCGGTTTTTACAGTTGTATTGTTTTCCGATAGCTTAAAGAAACGTTCCAACATAATAAGTTCTTCTCCCTAAAAAAGTCATGTTAGCGTTACTTACCAACATGACTCAACGAACTAATGACCAGTCTATTCAATTTAAGAATAATCGAAATCATCTAATGATTAGTTTCTGCTTCAGTCTGTGGCAAAACACGTTAACGACCTTAATTTATTAACAATGATTCAACATTATTCCTAATTGACTTAATAGTCAATATAAATTTTAAACTAAAAAAGAACTTGTTGATTAAAACAAGTTCTTCTCATTATTCAGCTGTTGTAAAGACAGCTTGAACATCTTCATTATCTTCAAGCTCAGCAACAAGATTATCTAGTGATTCTTGCTTATCTTCTGGAACAGCCATTGGATTTTGAGCTACCATAGTTACTTCATCAATACTAAATTTATAACCCTTAGCTGCCAATGCATCACGAACTTCAGGAAAGGCCTTTGGATCTGTGTAAATTTCAAATTGATCATCAAATGTCTTCATGTCATCTGCACCAGCATCCAACATATCTTCAAACAATTGATCTTCATCAATGTCATCATCCTCATCACGTTCGATTTCAATATATCCCTTACGATCAAATTGGAAAGAAACTGAACCTGATGTACCTAATTCGCCACCAAAGTGCTTAAATGATGAACGGACAGAAGAAGCAGTACGGTTTGTATTATCTGTTAATGCTTCAACTAAAACTGCAATACCAGCTGGTCCATAACCCTCGTAAGTTAACTCTTGATAATTAGCAGCATTTGCCCCTGAAGCTTTATCCAAAGCGCGTTGGATATTATCTTTAGGCATGTTGGCAGCCTTCGCTTTATCAATTACTAAGCGTAAACTTGAATTTGAATCTGGATCAGCACCACCAGCTTTTGCTGCCGTATACAAATCACGTGCTAACTTTTGGAAAATTTTTCCACGCTTCGCATCTTGGGCGTTCTTACGTCCTTGGATGTTATGCCATTTACTATGTCCTGACATTTCAGAAACCCCTTTTCTTTCGAAAATTTATCGTCTTATTTTACCATATAATTTATCTATTGACTAGTTCTTACTCTTTAACTGTGCATAAAATCGGCTGGTGTCACACCATCTAATCCAATATTTGGATCAATATTACCGTCTTCTATCAAAGCCATTGTTAGTATATAATCTTTGTTCACATTATCAACTGTCGTTACCATTTGTTCAGCAACATCTAATTGTTGTGGTTGTATGTCCTGTGAACCGACTTTTTTAGAATCTGTTTGAACCGACACTTGTCCATTTGACTCTTGTTGATTTGCATACTGCATAATTCGCGCTTGTAGTGTCGTGCGTCGATTGACACCGGTTGTTAAAACGGCTTGCTGAAAAGCACTTTCTTGCCCAAGTAACACCAAGGATTCACGTGCTCGTGTTAACCCGGTATATAATAAATTCCGTTGCAACATCCTCGAAAACGCATTAACCAGTGGCATAATCACTAATTTATATTCTGTTCCTTGCGATTTATGAATCGTCGTTGCATAAGCTAAACTTAATTGTTGCCAATTTTCCCTTGTATAAGTTACCTCACCAGTATCAAAAGCAACAATAATAGTATCTTTATTATCAGTATTTGCCTTATCTTTTGCTAATAGGATCGTTGTAATGTAACCAATATCCCCATTAAAGACATTATTTTCAGGATCATTTGTTGTCTGCATCACCTTATCACCAACACGATAATCAATTGATAAATCACCCTTTTTAACCTGAATTGTTTTCTTTTTTTTAGTTAAAGGATTAAAAATATTTTGAGCGACTTCGTTCAGATGATTGACACCCGCTTGTGTCCGATACATTGGTGCCAATATCTGCATATCAGTCACTGTATGCCCCTTTTTTTGCCAACTCATGGCAACCTTCTCAACGAGTGTTGCGACGTGAGATAAATCCGTTGCAAAAAAAGCGCGATCTATTTTTTTCTCCTTAAAATCAGCTGGTAAGCGACCATTTTTAACATCATTTGCCAAAGCAATTATCGTCGAGCCCTTACCTTGCCGATGAATTGTTTCCAATTCGCGATAGTTAAGTAAGCCACTTGCTAATAAGTCATAAAACACACGACCAGGTCCGACTGATGGTAATTGATCTTTATCACCAACTAAAATAACTTGCATATCTGAGCCTACTGCCGATAATAACGTTGCAAATAATTGTGTGTCAACCATCGACATCTCATCAATGACTAACAAACGACCAGTTAATTCCTCAATATCAACATCATTAATATTCGCTTCACGGCCAGTAATTCCCAAAAGGTGATGAATTGTACTAGCGGGCATCCCTGTTGCTTCTTGCAATCGTTTTGCAGCACGACCAGTTGGTGCCGCTAAATGAACACTATGATCAATTTCATCTGATTTTAACCCATCTTCACGTAATAATTTTTTTAATGTGGCAACAACGCCACTAATAATTGTCGTTTTTCCAGTACCGGGGCCACCAGTTAAAATAAATAATTGATTTGTTAACGCCGCAACGATTGCTTCGCGCTGCGTTGCATCATATTTAAAATTATTGGCCAATTCAACTTCTTTTAAAAATTTAACGACAACTTCACGCGAATAAGTTTGATGTTGACTTTTTGCCAAATCAATCAGCTGTTTTGCAATTTGATTCTCAGCTTCGTAAATTTCTCTGATATATAAATAACTACCATCCGCGACGACAATTCCCTGTGTTGTTAATGTTAATAATGCGCGTTTAATGAGTTCATCGGACACCGTCACTTGCTGTCCGCGTTCTAACAATTGCTTTGTTGTTGATAATAAATCAGGTAATACCATATATGTATCTCCTGATTCAAAAGTTTTGGCATTAATTGCGGCAATTACGCCTGCATTGATTCGTCGTTCATCTAACGCATCAATGCCTTGTTGTAGAGCAAATTGATCAATTCTTCGAAAAGAAATACCATCAATATCAATTACTAACTGATATGGGTTATTTTTTAAAACCGTTAAAGTTTCTTGTTGATATTTTTGGTAAATTGTCGTTGATAAATTAGAACCAAACCCGTAATCATTTAATGCAATGATTGCTCGCTCCATACCGTCAGATTGTGCTAATTGATTAACAATAACTTGTTGTAATTTTTCATTAATATCAACATTAGCAAGTACTTTTGCATTGTCTAATATTAACTCAATCGCATTGACTCCAAGTGTATCAACAATTTTTTTGGCAGTTGCCTTACCAACACCTGGAAATTTTTCACTAGCAAAATACGCAACTAATCCTGAAGCAGAACTTGTTGCCTGCCGATGATAATTATTCGCTACAAATTGCATACCATAACGAGCATGATCTTTTAACTGACCGTTAAATTCATAGCTTGCCCCAACCTGAACATCTCCAAAATTACCAGTTATCGTGAGTTCATCATCATCAAATTCAAAGTTCTTGTCCAAAATTTTAACATGTAATACTTTAAAAAAAGAATCTTGCGCTGAAAAAACAATCGTTGCTATTTGCCCGATCACACTTGGTTGAGACATCTCATTATTATCAAAAAGATCAGTCTGGTTTTGATTCATCATTTTGGCTCCCCAACATCACTTTAATTAAATCGTCCAATCGGTTTGCATCTAGATCGTATTGCTTTGGATTAATTTCTTTTGCTTTGATCAACCAACGATTATTGACAACTGATGTTGTTGCATCGACAACACCTCTACCAAAATTAGCAAAATAGTCTTGATCATCTAACGCCAGTGCCGCATCAAATGCTTGCTTTGCTGATTCACGATTATCCAGACTCAACCAAATATTGCCTAGTAAGACTTGCGCACGTAAATCTTGCGCATTTTGTTGAACAGCTGTTAAAGCAAAAGCTAAACTCTGTTTAAACTTATTTTGCGCATAAAAACATTGTGCTTGCATCATTGTGGCATCATGTTTTAATTGTTCATCTGTTATTTTACTAAAAAAAATCGTTGAACGCGCATAATCAGCCGCCGTGTAGTAAACGGTTCCAGCAGCGTAATATAATTCTTGTTGTGCTTCAGCATTTTCTGAGAAAAGTGTTAGACTTTTAAGCACTAACTCCTCAGCTTCAATTAAATTATTAGCCATTATCAGTGCATTTACCAAATCAACATATGCCTGCCAGTGACTAGGATTTTTTGAAATATCTTTCACTAATAATGTTATATTTTTTTGTATCTTATCATCACCTGTCGTCATTTATTGTTCCACCTGTATTTAAATTGTATTTGATACATTCATTGTGACATGTAAGTAACTCGTATCATTACGCACTAATTCTGTATAATTGATACCATCAGTTGTTTCAAGAATTGATGTGCTTGTATTGCCTAACCCACCACGATCACGTAAATGCGCCAACGGGATATTTAATAATCCACCCATACCAGCAGTTAACGCGGCACCATGACTAAAGAAGATCAAATTAACATCTGGGCCGCCATAATTTTTCACAGCTTCATAGACAGCTTGTCTAAAACGTTGTTGCACTGCCTCAAAGCTTTCTGCTCCAGGTACCTGATGAGCATCAAATTTTTCTGGATGATGTCGTGATGCTTCGTACATCGGTAACCACTTTTCCTTTACTTCAGCAAAAGTCTTCCCTTCCCATATACCAAATGAAAATTCTTTTAAACCTTCTTGAATGGTTAATTGCGGTTTTTCCACCAAATAAGCCAATGTTTGTTCAGCTGTATCCATCGCCCGCTTAATAGGGCTTGAAAAGGCATGTGCAAAGGATATTTGGCTCAAATAATTACCGAGCGCTGCAATTTGCTCGATTGATTCTGGTAACAATGGTGAATCGCCTCCGGACCCTTGAAATCGCCCTTCGGCATTCCATAAAGTCTTTCCATGGCGGATAAAATATAATTTTGTCATGCCGTGATTCTCCAATTCATTTCTAAGTCGTTACTATTCATTATAATCAAAAAAACGATTAGAAACAAAGTTCTAATCGCTCAATCGTTATTCTAACCCTTCAACCAGAGCTTCAGGGAAGTTTTCGCGGACAATTTGTGCTTCATGTGCTGATAGCATTGGGAAATCTGGATCAGCACCTAAATCAGTATGGTACATACGATCTCTTGGTGAAACCTCACCTATGGCATGATCAACTTTAATTTGGTAGCCATCATATACTATGACATCAGCCGGTGCATCAGATGCATCAGCAAGTTGTAGTTGTGACACAAGTAACAACACACGAATATCTTGACCTAATGAGGCAACCATTTTAGCTTGTTCTGCTGTTAGATACAATGTTAATGCTGCTTCAGCTGGCTTACCAATTAATTTGGCATTACGAGCAACCTCAAGCGCTTTATTTGTTGCATTACGTAGATTCATAAACGCATGCCATTTCGTAAATAGGGCCGCCGTATCACCTAAATCTTCAACTTTAGGCATATCTGTTAGATAAGCAAAATCTTCTGTCTCATATGGTAAATACTCAAAAATCTCTTCTGCTGTATGTGGCAAGATAGGTAGCATTAACTTATCTAAACCAACAACAATTTTGTACAAAACAGTCTGCAATGAACGACGAAGATACCCATTAGGTGCTTCAACATATAGAATATCTTTGGCAAAATCTAAGTAGAATGCCGATAGATCAACATTAATGAAATTAATTAATAATTTGTGAACTAACTGGAAATCATAAGCATCATACGCAGCCTTTATTTCACCAACTAATTGGTTAAAACGTGCATAGAAATATTGATCAACAGCTGTTAAGTCCGCATAAGCAATTGCATTCTTATTTGGATTGAAATCAGTCGTATTTGCTAGTAGAAAACGCATCGTATTACGGATCTTACGATACGTCTCAGAAGTTTGCGCTAGAATATCCATTGAAACACGAACGTCAGCTGATGTATCAACTGTTGATACCCATAAACGAATAATTTCTGCACCCATCTTTTTAATCACTTCATTTGGCTCAATCGTATTACCAATTGACTTGGACATTTTTTCGCCATTACCATCAAGTGTAAACCCTTGTGAAACAACTTGTTTATAAGGAGCTTTACCAGTGACCGCAACTGAAGTGATTAGTGAAGAATTAAACCAACCACGATATTGATCAGAACCTTCCAAAACTAAAGTTTCTGGGAATTCTAATTCTGGTCTGGTTGCCATAACACCTTGATGAGAACTACCTGAATCAAACCAGACATCCATAATGTCAGTTTCCTTAGTAAATTCACCATGTGGTGAATGTTCATTTGTATATCCTTCAGGTAATAATTCTTTTGCTTCACGTTCAAACCAAACCGTTGATCCATGCTCAGCGACCAAATCTGCCACATGATCAATGATGGCTGGATCAACAATTGCTGTGCCATCCTCAGCATAGAAGATTGGCAATGGCACACCCCAAACACGTTGACGTGAAATAACCCAATCTCCACGGTCACGAATCATGTTGTATAGCCGTTTCTTACCCCAATCAGGCTTAAATGTGACATCATCTAGTGCATCCAAAATTTCTTGACGGAAACTGTCAATTGATGCAAACCACTGTGGAACTGCACGGAAGATAACCGGTTTCTTTGTTCGCCAATCAAATGGATAACTGTGTGTAATTGGTTCAGACTTTACTAAGGCATCTACGTCACGCAACTTTTGTAATGAAATTTCATTAGCATCTTCATAGAAGACACCTTCAAAATCAGTACCAGCTTCAGCAGTTAAATAACCACGATCATCAACATTCATGATTGGTTGAATATCATATTTTTGACCAGTCATAAAGTCATCTTCACCAAAACCAGGCGCAGTATGAACGAGTCCTGTTCCTGTATCATCAGTAACATAATCTGCCAAAACAACTAAAATATCACGATCAATATAAGGATGCTTTGTAACCATATATTCTAATTCTTTACCTTCGAAAGTTGCTAAGATTGTTGGATTTTCCCAGCCAAACTTTTCAGATAATGTTCCTAATAATGATTCAGCAATCAAATATTTCTTTGTTGTATTTGCTGGCTGTACTTGCACATATTTAAAGTCTGGATGCACTGCCAAAGCCTGTGAAGCAGGCACAGTCCAGGGAGTCGTTGTCCAGGCAACGAAATAAGTATCCTGATCAAGCAATCCTTTACCATCTTTAATTTGCTCTGAAATAAAAGCTGATTCTGAAGTCACATCATGATATTCAATTTCAGCCATCGCCAATGCAGATTCTGATGACCATGACCAAAAGACGGGTTTCTTACCACGATAAATTAATTGGCGCTTAGCCATTGCCCCAAAAACACGTAACTGAGCAGCTTCAAACTCTGGTTGTAAAGTCAAATATGGATGATCCCAATCACCTGAAACGCCTAAACGCTTAAAATCAGCCATTTGTTTTTTTACTTGTTTATGCGCAAATTCATCGGCCATTTTACGCCAAATCACTGGTCCAACCTTTTTACGATCTTTACCGGCTTTTGTTAATTGTTGCTCAATTGGTAGGCCGTGTGTATCCCAACCAGGTACATAGGGTGCATAATAACCATTCATTGACTTATAACGAACGATAATATCTTTTGATATTTTATTCATTGCGTGACCAATGTGAATATTCCCATTTGCGTATGGTGGTCCATCATGAAGCATAAATGATGGCTTACCTTCATTTAATTTTTGACGACGTTCATAGACTTTGTTTTCAAACCAAATATTTTCACGTTGTAACTCAGTCTGTGGTAAATTACCACGCATTGGAAATTTGGTTTTTCCTAGATTTAATGTTTGCTTGATTTTCATGAACATTTCCTTTCATCAACCCATACTAATTATCAAATAACAGTTAATAAAAAGCCGCATTAGTCGTAATGACTAATGCGGGACGTTTTTAACCGTGGTACCACCCGAATTTACGATTTATCAATGATAAACCGCCTCTTCAACATGTATGTGTATTAATTTTCTGCTGATAGATATAATCCGTTACTATCTTAGGCTTTCACCAATCCCTAAGTCGCTGATTAGAATAAATCATATTTTTTGGTCAGAATCATTATGTTATCTATAATACCCAATTAATTATCTTTATTCAAGAAATTTTCAGAATCTTCGCTAGATTCAGGGAAAATAACAACTGTTTCAGCTTCCTCGGCAGATACTGCCTCTGAAACAGCAGGTTCCGCTGCTGAACCAGCCGTAGCTGAAGGTTCTTGATACGTCGCAGGTTGTTGGAACGCAGCCCATTCATCTGTTTGAACCATATCTAATTGTGCACGCAACAAGCCTTCAATCTTAGACTTGAAAGCACCCATTTCTTTATCCAAGCCTTCTTTTTCAGCAACTAGTGCTTCATTTTTAGTTTGTGAATCAGTCAATAATGCGTTTGCCTTTGCATTTGCCTCCATCACAATTTTTTGTGCTTCAGCTTGTGCTTGTTGCAAAGTTGCCTCTGCCTCTGCCTCTGTTTGTTTCTTCAAACGATCTGCAGCTTCTTGCGCAATCAAAATTGATGAGTTAACTGATTGCTTCATTTCTTCAACTTGCTTAGCATTCGCATCTGCTTCTGCTAATTGCGTTTTCAATGTTTGATTTTCTTGCATCAAGGCATCATAATCAGTCACAATCTGATCCAAAAAGTCAGTCACTTCTGACTTATCGTACCATTTGTTACGACTAGTTGTGAATTCTTTAGCATGAATTTCTTGTGGGGTCAATGTCATGAGATGTCTCCAATCTATTTTTTAATGATAGCCATTGTTATGCGCCATTTATCTTTTTTTGTTAAACCATTCAGCTCTGTTATTTTTAATCGACCATAGTGCCGAACAGAAATTAAATCATTAACCGCTAAAATATAATCAGGCTTACTAATGTCAGTCCAATTCACACGAACCAAATCATGTTCAATCATTTGCTTTGCATGGTTCCTAGAAATATTATACCCATTTGCGACAATACTATCTAGTCGTAAAGAACCAACCGTTGTGTTAATTAATGTCCAGTCATCATTAACAGCAACAATTTCAGTTTCAGAAACTTCTTCAAATCGTACCTTAGATTTACCAATGTGATCTAAGTGAGTTATTATGAACGTTCCAATTGCCTTTGTTGCAACGAAATACCACGTTTCTGACTCACCCTTAATAATATCACCAATACTTTGACGCGCAATACCGTTATGCATGAAAGTTCCTAAAATTGTACTATGATGCAGTGTTGCAAATTTTTCTGGATATTTTATCTGAACTAACATTAAATCAAAATCGTCAACTGTTGGTTCATAATAGCTTGGCGCTATTATGACACGCCGGTTTTCGGCATTGGGATAACCACCCGCCTGAAATATTTTCAAATCGTCTCGTTGATTAACCAAAGTTGTTAATATATAAAATTCTCTTGGGTTCAAAAAATTCGTCAAGACTGGACGATATTCATCCAATACCTGACGAACCAAGCCCTCCATTAAATTTAGAAACGTGGCTTCATTAGGGCGGAAATGTTGTGCTACATTATCAACCATAATCTTCTCTATATCATTGTTCGAGCAATAGCTTGCAATCCCATTTCTGCTGCTTGCAAAAGAATCAACCCAATTAAAGGTGTGAAATCTAAAATACCAACGGTTGGTATAAAGCGTCTTAATGGGTTTAAAATTAATTCTGCTATTTTACCTAGCACTTGTCCAATTGATGATTGTTGTGCACCAGGCAACCAAGACATTAAGACCCATATGACAATCACAAATTCTAATGCTCGAAGTAGCAAGCCTAATATTCCAAGGATTGTTAACATATTACCACCTATTAATTAAATTGTTGCCCAAGATTTTGAGAAATCGTACCAGAAATCTCAAAATTATGTGGGGTTGCTAAAAATATTCTTTCACCAACTCGTTCAATTGTGCCATCAACAGCAAATGCGGTACCACCTAAGTAATCTAAAATACGCTTACCCGTATTTTCATCAATTGATCCTAGATTAACAATGACTGCTTCACCACCTAGTAGTTGCGTCGCAATTGTTTGTGCATCTGCATATGTACGTGGCTCATACAAAGCTATTTTTGCCGGATCATCTCTTGATCCATCCATTTTAATAACATTAGCACGTCGCTCATTTGTTGGACGAGTGGCATTATTATTGGGTTCACTAAAATTAGCTTTTTGCTCTTCTTTACTACCTTCTGAGTCTTCATCCTCATAATAGTAATTATCGTCAACACCAAAGATGTAATCCTTAAATTTAAATGCCATGACCAGTCTCCTTACTTATCACCGCGCTTCATCCAATTAAAATAAGCTGGACGCTCAATTTCTTCGTCAGATGAACTTGGTTGAGAGGGTGCGCTTTGCTGTGATGGTGCAGCAGACTCTACAGGCGCACTTTGCTGTGGTGTTTGTACTTGGTCTGAAGGTGTTCCCCAATCAGCAAATGGATCATTATTCACAACTGGTTGTTGTGCTTGTGGCTGCTGTACAGGCTGTTCAGACACTGCTTGGAATGGACTTGTTTGTTGCTTTGAACCCAAGTTAATTTCAGGACGTGGTGTCTGTGGACGATCAATGCCAGTTGCAATTACTGTCACCACCAAATCACCTTCCATTTCCATATCAATGGTCGTTCCAAAAATAATATCCACATCTGTACCAGCAGCTTGTGCAATGGTCTCAGAAGCTTCTTGTGCTTCAAACAAAGACATGTCAGAGCCACCCTTAACAGATAGTAAGACATTTGTTGCACCCTCAATTTTAGCTTCCAACAACGGTGAAGCAATTGCTTTGCGGGTTGCTTCAGCTGCACGATTCTCACCAGATGCTGAACCAATTCCCATCAAGGCAGTTCCTTGACCTGCCATGGCAGTCTTAACATCAGCAAAGTCCAAATTGATAATTCCTGGCTTTGTAATCAAATCTGAAATACCAGAAACACCTTGCTCCAAAACATCGTCGACCATCTTGAAAGCTTCCATAATTGGCGCCTTCTTGTCAACAATTTGTAACAAATTGTTATTAGCAATAACAATTAATGTGTCGACGTTCTCCTTTAATTTCGCTAGTCCTTCAGCTGCAGATTTACCACGTCTTGGTCCTTCAAAAGAAAATGGACGTGTGACAACACCAATGGTAAGTGCACCAGAATCTTTTGCAATTTTAGCAATGACAGGCGCAGCACCCGTTCCAGTTCCACCACCCATGCCTGCAGTCACAAAGACCATATCAGCGCCTTGTAGTGCTTCCGTTAATTCTTGTTCACTCTCTTTGGCTGCTGCCTCACCAACTTCTGGACGAGCACCGGCACCGAGCCCACGAGTTGCCTTTGAACCGATTTGTATTTTATTCTCTGCTGTTGAACGATCAAGTGCTTGTGCGTCAGTGTTCGCAACAATAAATTCAACACCTTCAACACCATCGGTTACCATTTGATTAACAGCATTACCACCGCCACCACCTACACCGATAACTTTAATTGTGGCACCATATTCTTGGTTCATGTCCATTTGCAAATCCATATTGAGCTCCTTTTTTGTTAATTTATGAATTAGTCAAAGAACTCCGCAAAGAAATCTTTAATACGATTTTTCTTCTTAGGTTGTTCTTTCTCAGTTACTTCAGCCGACTCGACTACTTCAGTTTCCATCTGAGCAGCTCGCTGTCTTTGTTGTTCAACTTTTTGTCTTTTCTTTTCATTTCGCTTATCACGAGATACTTGTTCACCCATATTTGGCTGACCAAGTACAACAAGTGGCAAGCCATACAAAGCTTGCTTAACAATAAGCTGAATTGGTGTTTGTTGCGCAGCATAGTGAACCAATGCCCAAGCACCCGCATAACCAGGGTGACGCAAGCCAATATCATCAGGCGCAAATAATTTTGTCTGAACTTTATAAGTATCACGAATGGCTTCAGTCATGCCACGTAAAGCAGCACCACCACCAGTCACGACAATTCCCCCAGGCATTTGAAAAGCACCTACTAAGTCTAATTTTTCACCTAATTTTCCTAAAATTTGTGTCACACGTGCCTCGATAATTTGTGCCAATAAGGTTTCTGAAACTTGTTCTGGTTCTTCCGCACTAACTTTTTTAATAACAAGTTGATTATCTTCTTCTGCTAAATTAGACAATGCAAAACCAGAATCAAGTTTTAACATGTCGGCATCGTGTAACCCAACCTCAAGAACAGCACTAATATCACGTGAGATATTGTCACTTCCTGCTGGAAATGATGATAAGAACTTCAATTGATGTTCATGAACAACGGTAGCTGAAGTTTGTCCAGCACCCATATCTAATATAATTGTGCCAAATTCTTGCTGACCATCATCTAATAATGTCTTACTATATGCCAATGGTGCCAAAACAAAATCACGAAGCTGTAGTCCAGCCTTGTTAATGGCCAAACGTAAATTTCCCATGACATTTCGTGGTGCGGTATAGGCAATTCCTTGCATTGCTAAACGCATTCCTACCATGTCATTTGGATCTTGAATACCATCAAAATCATCAACAACGAATTCAGTCGGAATTAATTCAACCACTTCACGATCTGCAGGCAATTGAACTTTAATTGCCTCCTGCACAGTATTAGCAACATCCTCGTACGAAATATGTTGACTATCTTTGACTGTTACAGTCCCCTTAACATGTTGAATTTGAATGTTGCTTGCAGGTAAACTGGCAACAACCTCAGTTATTGGCTGTTCAGTCTGCTCGTTAACTTGTGCTACTGCTTGACGAATGTCAGTCGCCGTTGCATCAATATCCACAACGACGCCCTTCTTTACACCGTGCGCAACCGATCGACCAACCGCGACAATATTCGCCTGCTGATCTCTAACATCCGCTGCTAGCACTTTAATCGTGTTAGTCCCAACATCAAGACCAACAATTAATCCATGGTTGGCCATCTTAATTCCTCCTTTGACTACCATACAAAAAGTTTAAATAAATAAACAATTCTTTAGAAATAATACCATACTTTAGGGTCATTCTTCCAGACCTGTGCCTAGTTTTATTGATGATATGGCGTAAAATATGCGCCAACTTGCAAATCAGCTTGCCCCTTTTGATTTAGCTGAGCGACCATGCCTGGATAATACTTCATTTTCTTTGATAATTCATCGGCACTAATCAAGACCTCATTGCCATCATTCATATAAATTAAAAGACGTTGATTATTTTGTGCATTTGGTGCCCAAACAATTTCTGAAACAGCATGACGTAATGGATCAGATAACTTACCAAATTCAGATAAAGTTTTACGTAATTGCTTCCCAGACGTAAAACCATCATACAATGGTAAACCGCCTACTTGATTATCGCTGATGCCTTTATTTAACATATGACCATTCTCTAAAATGGGATAATATTTACTGCCAGCTTTAACATACCCCACTTTGACAATTTCATCTACCTTAACTTGTAACGTATTATCAGATTTCAACGTTAATTTTAAATGATTAATTTGCGGATCCCTATCCTTCGCTTGTTGACTAAAATAGTTACTTTGATACAAAGTTGTTAATAACGGTTGCCCTTTTCGTAAACCTGACGCATTCAAAATGACTTTATCTGATAGCTCATGGGTTCCCACAATTTTATAATGTTGTACTTGGCTGGCAGGCGATATCAAATAAACTAATCCTGCAGCCATCATAACAAGTACAATAATTGAACGAATAGCAGCCCATTCATGAGAAAACAACAATCTTTTTCTTTCTTTATGCAACTTCTCTGAATGTAGCTTCTCTGATTGATTATCTGCTATAACTGATTTATCTTCATCTGATGATATCACTTGATCACTGTTTAAATTTTTTATTTCAGCGTCTTCAGACTGATGATTGGTTGGCGTCTGATGCTGTTCTTTTACGACTGATGCTGAATGATTGGGTTTTGATGATACACCATTCCCTGATAATAATGCATTTAAATGTGCCTGAATATCAGAAGAATTCGCATTATCTTTATCATTATGCGGATTTTCTTTTTTATCAGTCATCGTGACCTCCTACAATCCCCTCACAAAAATTTTGTCTATTTAATAACACTTTTAATTAATGCTATAAATTGATCAGCTGCATCTGGGACACCCATTTTCATAGCTGCCTCAGCCATCATATGACGTTGCTTGTCATCAGTCATCAATTGATCGATGGTCGCAAACAAAGTGGTACCTGAAAGTGATTCTTCTGTAATCATTTCAGCCGCACCAGCGTTTGCTAGACTCCGTGCGTTTTTTGTTTGATGATCATTCGTCACATAAGGGCT
Organism: Weissella sp. ESL1156; assembly: GCF_058505625.1. Classification (NCBI taxonomy): domain Bacteria; kingdom Bacillati; phylum Bacillota; class Bacilli; order Lactobacillales; family Lactobacillaceae; genus Weissella; species Weissella sp. ESL1156. The sequence continues at coordinate 804,660 of NZ_CP196372.1, forward strand.
AGGAATCAAAATCATTGGCTTGCCTAATGCTGTTTGTTCAGCCAAACTAGTTGCACCAGCACGTCCAACGACTAGCGCAACTCTTGGCATTAATTGTGGCATATTACTAATATAAGGGACAACGGCAATGTTCGCCGCAACATGAATATCTTTAGCAGCCATTGCTTGTTTCACATCATCATAACGTTTTGAACCAGTTACAAAGATGACTTGATAAGGTTGATCAGCAAAATTTGTCAACGCATCTACCATTGACGAATTGATTTTAATCGCACCCTGTGACCCGCCAAAAACTAATACAGACGGTTTATCAGGTGACAATCCTAATTTCCCCCAGTCAAAGCTACCTTGTCCATCAACCACCTCTTGTGCTCTTGGATTGCCAACTAGTGTTGCTAATCCGGATTTAAAGGCTGGTAATGCTGCTGGAAAAGCAACTCCTACTTTTGTCACCTTACGTGCTAAGAATTTATTTGTCACACCAACAACTGAATTTTGTTCATGAATAACAGTTGGAATACCCATTTGTTGTGCTGCATAAAGAACTGGTCCTGAAACATAACCGCCTGTTCCCACAACAACATCTGGTTTAAAGGCAACTAAATATTTTTTGGCTTCACGTGTTGCCTTTAAAAACAAATAAATTGTCTTAAAATTATCAAGAGACAATGAACGATGAAAACCTTGTACCTGTAAAGATTTAAATTTAAATCCTGCTTCAGGAACAATATCACCTTCCAAACCACGTTCACTACCAATGTACAAAACTTCAGTATTTGGTTCTAAAGTCTTTAAACGTTTTACAGTTGCTAATGCTGGATAAATATGACCACCCGTGCCACCACCCGATACAATAATACGCATATCTAATCCTCTCTAGTCTTTAATGTCTGATATTTTAAATGCTTTAACAGCCTCAACAAATAATTGACCTCTTGTTTCAAAGTCAGGGAATTGATCCCACGATGCTGCCGCTGGAGACAATAAAATAATTTCACCTTCACAGCTCAATTCAAACGCTGGTTTGACAGCATGAGGCGCATCTTTGGCAAAAATAACTGGTATACCAAGTTTTTGCCCAACTTTTGCTAATTTTTTACCTGTTTGTCCAAAAACAACCAATGCTTTAACATGTTGACGCATTGCCGCTAATAAGCGCATTTGATCATCACCACGATCTAAACCGCCTGCTAATAATACAACCGGTACATTAAATCCAGATAAAGCCATTTCGGTAGCCTCAATGTCAGTTGCTTTGGAATCATTATACACTTGTCGACCATAAAACTTACCGATAAATTGCAAACGATGTGCAACACCAGAAAAATTTCGTAATGCCTGTGAAATGTGCTCATTTGACACTCCCATTAACTTACCAACAGCAATTGCTGCAAGCGCATTATCAATATTATGTTCCCCTGGTACACCGAGTTCCGATGCAGACATGATTAATTCATCTCGATAATATAGATTGCCAGCCTTTAAAAATGTTCCTTCATGACTATTTTCTTGACGTGAAAAAGGGACAACTTTGGCTTGTGTCTCTTTAGAAAGTTGACGCCACTCTTCTGTGTCATAATTAACGACAAAATAGTCCGTTGCCGTTTGATGTTTCGTAATATTCATTTTAGCTGCAATATAATTCTCACGCGTACCATGAAAATTTAGATGCGACGCAAAAATATTCGTTAATACAGCAATGTGTGGCTTTGGCTCAGGCATTCCCGTTAATTGGAATGATGACAATTCGGTTACTAAAGTATCCTGTTTTGTCATTTTAGGGGCAACTTCACTAACTGGCACACCAATATTCCCTGCAACAAGCACATGACCAGATGCCTTCTTTTTTGTCCGTAAGATAGCGGCAATCATTTCCGTCGTCGTTGTCTTACCGTTAGAACCAGTGATTGCAATCCATTGATCCTGAATGTATTTTTGTGCAAGCGCAACTTCAACAACAATGGGTAGTCCCTTTTTCTTTGCAGCAACTAATATTGGAATTGTGTAAGGAATCCCCGGGTTTTTAACGATCAAATCAATTCCTTGTAATAAACTTGCCGATTGATCTGTCGTAAATTGCACACCCTTGTCTTTTAAGGTCATCACTTTCGTATCATTTTCATCTAATTTAGGATCTGACACAATAACATCAGTTCCTTCACTTTGCAGAAGATTAGCTGCCGCTGCACCTGAACGAGCAAATCCAATTATTAATACATGTTTATTCATTAATTTAGCGCCCCTTTTTTTAGATATGTATATGGGGACTAACCCCATGTATTTGATTAGTGAATCCAAACAATCAAATATAAAATTGCCATGAACAGTCCAATTCCCCAAAAAAAGAAATTAACTTGCCATTCATTCCATGGCTTATTGATATTACCTGTTAAGCCACCTTTTTCAAAACTGTGATGAATTGGTGTCATCAAAAAAATTCTTTTTTTAAAAAAGTGATAGCTTGTCACTTGGATAATGACGCTCAATGTCTCGATCATGAAAACAAATCCAATAATCAGCAAAGACCATTCCTGATGTAATACCAATGAATTCATGGCTAAGCCTGCACCTAGCGCCAATGACCCTGTGTCACCCATAAAAATCGTCGCTGGATAGTGATTAAAGAACAAAAACCCTAGTAGTGCACCAATCATAAGCGCATCTAACAGTACCATCGTCATATCACCTTGAATCATTGCTATAATCAAATAGGCAACATAAGCAATAATTGCTGTGCCTGATGCTAGACCATCTAAGCCATCCGTCAGATTCGTTGCATTTGACCACCCAACTAACCAAAAAATAGTAAATAATGTATAGGCAATCACACTATGCCATACACCAAGATGGAAAGGTAGGCTCAAGAAAAAATCAAACTTTCCCAAAGCTAACACGACAACGCCTAAAATTGCTGCTGCAATTTCAGAAAAAAGCTTTGGTAAAAATCGTAATCCTTCATCTCGATGATTAAATACTTTAATGCTATCATCAAATGCACCAACGATGGCAAAAACAACAATAGCAATAACGGTTGCCCAACCTGTTGAGCCAACATGTCTTGTCATAAATGATAATATAATAAAACCAATGACAACAACTGGTATAAAACCTGCCCCACCCATGGTTGGTGTCCCTGCCTTGGCAGCATGATCAGGCTCATGTTCACCTGTGCGCATAACCAATTGTGCAACCTTTATTTTTTTAAACCAATCTCGTAAACGAGGTACTACCAATACAGTAGCAATCAGACCAAATAATAGTCCTAGTAAAAAAGTCGACATCTAACTACTCCTCTCACTCACCTAAATTAATTCGATGTATTTGGCTCTTTAAATGTAATCGTTATTTCATGATAACCATCAGATAACTTTGTATGCGCCTTGACTGATTGTGCAACAGCAAAACCGTTACCTTTAATATTTACTTTAATATCCGCTAACTCAGACCAAGCTAATACATCACTCTTTGCCCAACCACTCATATTTGGCACAGCGATGTTCTCTCCTGTATTTAAGAAAATTCGTTGACCAACTAATGACTTCTGACCTCCAGTTAGGGATTGTGCCTTAATTGTCTGACCATTTCCCATAATAACAGGCGTTAAGCGATTTGACTTCATTTCTTGTTTCGCATCTTGTGTCAAGCCACCGACAACCGTTGGTACTTTAACTTCCTGATTAGCACTAATGACGACTTTATTATCACTCGCTGACATATCCAAAGCTTGTTTCATGACCGTTTTAAATACGTCTGACATGTCTGCTGTAATATTATCAGTATTTTGCTGCGGTTGTTTCGTAACAATATACATTAAATATCGTGGATTATTTGATGGGGCCATGCCCATCCAAGAATGAATTTCATTTGTATTATCACCAGGCGTTGAATACCCTGTTGATGTTGCCATCTGAGCTGTACCAGATTTACCAGTTGTTTTCACATCTGGAATAGCATATTTTTGACCTAATCCATATTTTGAATAAATAACATCTTCCAATTGTTTACGAGTCGCCTTTGCGGTTGCCTTACTAATTGGTTGCGCAACAACTTTCGTTTTAGGTTGCGAGATCACTTTTTTCGTATTTGGATCGACAATTTTTTCAATAATTTGCGGTTTTAATTCCTTACCATTGTTAGCAATCGCAGAGTATGCTTGCATCATTTGTAACGGTGTCACTGAAATAGCTTGTCCAAAAGCGGTGTTGGCTTGCTCTATTGGATATTGGAATTGAATACTCCCTTTTGCCTCACCATTGAAGCCAGAATGAGTTGATTTTAAGAATTTAAACTTTTCTAAATAACTATGCCAAGTTTGCGCGCCCATCTTCTGTTCAGTTAATGCCATCGCGACGTTTGAAGATTCAGCAATACCTCGCGCATAAGTGATTGTTCCCCAACCTTCACCATTATTCCAATCAGTAACTTTCTTATCACCTATTTTCAACGTACCAGATTGATAAGTATCATTAGCGTGCCAATTATTAGAATCAATAGCTGCCGCTAACGTAATCCCTTTTAAGACAGAACCAGGTTCAAATGCACTACCATATAATTGATTGGTCCATAAATCACCAATACCTTCACCTGTAGTCGCATTATAAGTTGGACGTTGGGTTGTCGCCACTATTTTACCTGTTTTCGTATCCATCACAACAGCAATTGCTGCTTTAGGTTTCATATCATCAAATAATTTTTGCATACTTTTTTCAAGTATTGTCTGTAATTTCATGTTAATTGTCGTGTAGACATCATAACCATTCTGCACGGCTAAATTTTTTTTGGATACCGAACGGTCTGTTGTATCAGAAGAAGTTGTTTTAACACCATTGCGCCCTGTTAACTGTTTGTTCCAAGCTTGCTCTAAACCTGTTATTCCAACAATAGACTGTGATCCGCTACTTGTTTCCTTTTTCGTCAGTCCAATTAAATCTGACGCAAAAGTACCATTGGGATAGAGACGTGACTCGCTCGTTGTAAAAGTTAATCCAGGAATTGCTAAGGCTTTTAATTGTTTATACTTTTTAATTGTTAAATTAGTCCCTGCTTCACCAAATTGTACTTGTTGTAAATCATTTTTACGACCATTTTTAATTGAATCTTCATAGGTTTTTGGTTGTCCACCAATGACTTTTGCAATGGCTTTCGCAACAGTTGCATCTTGGCTCTTTTTAACATACATCGGCCTTCCTTTTGCCGATTTTTGACTTTTGTCTAATACGGCTGCCAATGTATAAGTCGTTGAAGATTCAGCTAGCGGATTACCAACCGAATCAAATATTTCACCACGTTTTGCCGGAATTTCATTTTGACTACGATAGATTAGCTGGGCTGCCTTGTCTAACTTATGACCTCTCACATCTTTTGTGATAGCGACATAAGAAAAACGGACCCCCAACACAACCAGTACTAGCATCATCAATATAAGCAAAATTCTACCTGTATTGCGACTATTTTTATCCGATTGGTCACGTTTTGGCATCCGTTGTTTTTTTACCATGCTACTTTACGTTCCTTATGTTTTGATTTTTTAGTGTTAATCCTTTTTTCTCGGCAACTTTATTCAATCGATCTGGGCTAGACAAGTTGCTGACTTCTTGCTTTAGGTCATTATTTTTATCACGTACTTTTTCTAATTGTGCTGAGGTTGCGGATAATTGTGTGTTCGCTGCCGCACTTTTATTAGCCATATAGATAACCAAAAAAGACATCACAACAACCGTGATGATAGCTGCACCCACCATCATAAAATCCATTGTGTCCCATTTTGGCTTAACCATTCTCATTTTGACCATCTTCGTTTTACTGGTCATTTTTGGTTGATCAATTTGTTCCGTCACGACATTGCTATTGTTGTACTTGGGCAATCCATCCATAATGCAGCCTCCTTAATTTTTATTTGATACGTTCAATAACGCGTAACTTTGCGGAATGAGCTCGACGATTAGTTTCTAATTCCTCAGCAGATGGCAAAATAGGTTTGCGTACGACTAATTTAAAATCTGGTTGCATTTCTTCCGGAATAACTGGCAATCCAGCTGGTAAGTCGGGTATTGACACTTTTTCTTTAAACATTGTTTTGACTAAACGATCCTCTAACGAATGAAAAGTAATGACAGCAATGCGACCATGAACATTTAACATATCCAATGCCTGAGCTAATGATTCCTCAACTGCACCTAACTCATCATTAACAGCAATTCGAATGGCTTGAAAGGTACGCTTTGCTGGGTGACCACCTTTTCGTCTAGCAGCTGCCGGGATAGCAGCTTTAATAATGTCTACTAATTCAAATGTTGTTTCAATTGGTTTGATTTCACGTTGCTGTTCAATTTTTCTTGCAATTTGTTTGGCAAACTTTTCTTCACCATACCGTGAAAAAATACGTAATAATTCGTGAAATGACCACTCATTAACGACTGTACGCGCATTCAATCGTTGTGATTGATCCATACGCATATCTAATGGTGCGTCGTAGTTATATGAAAAGCCACGCTGACCATCATCAAATTGTGGTGATGAAACGCCTAAATCATAGACAATACCATCAAATGATGACACACCCTCTGCAACCAAGGCCTCTTGTAAATTGCGAAAGTTGGTTTGAATAAAAGAAACCTTTCCTGCTGCTAATTCATTTGCAAGATGTTTCTGATTATAATTAATGGCTGTCACATCCTGATCAAAAGACCATAATTTACCAGTAATTAAATGACTAGCTAATAATTGAGAATGACCACCACCTCCAAGTGTTGCATCAACATATATCCCGTCAGGTTTAACATTTAATGCTGCAATCGCCTCATTCAATAAGACCGTCACATGTTTAAATTCTGTCATTAGCTTTCAAATTCCTTTCAAATTGACCCTAAAGCCTTTAAAAGCCTAGTTCTTCCAAACCATCGGCAATATCATCGAAGTTTTCGGCAGTTTCATCTTCATAAGCTTGCCACTTTTCAGTGCTCCATAACTCAAAGGTATTTTCTCCGAGACCGAACACTGTGACATTTTTTTCAATCTTTGCATATGTACGTAATGTTTGTGAAAGATTAATACGTCCCTGTTTATCAAATTCAACTTCAATCGCACCACCAAATACAAAACGCTTGAATTGACGAGCTTTTGCATTTGTTTCTGGTAACGCATTAATCTTTTTTGAAAAGTCTTCCCAACCACCAATTGTGTATGCACGCAATGAATGATCCATCCACCGTGTAATCACAAATGACTCACCCAATTGATTTCGGAATTTAGCCGGAATAATTAACCGATTTTTTGTATCCAATGAGTGTTGATAAGTGCCCATAAACATCAGCTAATTCCTCCTTACTAAATTTAAAGTAGCGATAAATATAATTCGCCAATTTATTCAACTATTCAATACATTTAATTTACCACAATATCCCACTTTCAACCACCTTTCCCCACCACTTCCCACCTGTTTTTTTCAACTTTTATTTTCATAACGCTTGACCTAACGGCTTGTAGGGACTTTTTTAACATAAAGTTTACAATTATGCGTATTTTAAAAAACAAAAATGTGCTCATATCTCACGGTGTTACGGTTTTACCCTATCAGTTTCTATCTTTGATTTATTGTCAAAAAAAAAAACGCGTCATCGAATTACTTCGATGACACGTTAACGACATATTATCACGATTAAATCTTACTAAATCCACCATCAACTGGAATTTGCTTATCAATGTCAATTTCCTCTTCTTGACCACTGGTAAAGGCAAATATTTCAATAATCAAATATAATGCAGCAAGGTAATACCCATAAAATGATGAATTAATTTGTAGCCAAACAGATATTAGGAAAATGATTGGCCACACAAACAACAGTACCCAAAATGCACCAGTATGGCGTAAAAAACGGCCAATAACAACACTAAACAACATGTTAATGATAAACAGCGACACGATAATTTTAAAATTTACTGTTAAAGCTGTTAAATTAATTAAATAGGGTACCAATATACCGAAGATTGGCATTAAAATCCAAAAACGCCAATCAAAAGTTTTACTGAACTTATTCATATCAAATCTCCTATGCTCAATGATTATTTATCTAATTCTACAACGTAACTAAGCACGCTTAGCGCATACATTGGTGCTGTTTCAGCTCTCAAAATACGTGGTCCTAACCCAACAGGGATAAATCCCTGTGCTTTTAATTGATCAATTTCTTGTGGGGCCAATCCACCTTCAGGCCCAAACAAAAAACATACTGCATCATTGGGGCATAATGTCTGTAATTGTTGCACTAATTGACTTGTTTCACCTTGTTTGGCACTTTCTTCCCATGCAACTAATTTTAAACTACGCTCGGGTAAAATAATACTATCTATGTCTGTCACATATGATACATCGGGTACTTGCAAACGGTGGGATTGTTCCGCAGCAGCTGTGGCTATTTTATTAAGACGGGCAATTTTCTTAATAGCCTTTTCACCCCAATGAACAACTGACCAGGCTGTTTCAACAACAATAATATGATGTACGCCTAATTCAGTCGCTTTTTGTACAACTGTCTCTGGCTTATCACCTTTAGATAAGCCAATGATAATTGTTGTATCAACTGGTAACTCAACCGTTATTGCTTGGCGAGAAATAGTCGTCATGAGCACGTGTTTGCCCTCAATTCGACTAACCTTCGCAATAATAATTTCTTGGTGATTTGGTAACACAAATTCCGCTTGTAAGCCTTCACGAGCTCGTAAGACAGTTAAAAAATGATGCACCACTGCTTCAGGCAGTTCAAACTCTGCTGTTTGTGGTGTCTTGGTTAAAAAATATCTTTGCATTAATTATCCTCATTTTTAAACTTAGCAATGATACCATACCAATCACCTAATTTCATTGATTGTTCAACAAAAAAACCATTGTTTTCCAAATCTGAAATCATTTTGTCACGTTTATCATAGTAAATCCCAGACAATAAAAGATGTCCTTTAGGTTGTAGTACATGCCCCACTTTTGGAATTAGTAATGCCAAAACTTCTGCTAACATATTTGCAATGACAATATCATATTTTTTTTCTGGCACTGCTTGAAGCAAATCACTAACAATGAGTGTAATATGGCCTACTTGTGGATTTAGGTCCAAATTTCCCTGAGCAGATTGGACGGCAACCTCATCAATATCTGTTCCCAGTACTTCTTGTGTCCCTAACAATTGTGCAGCGATGCTTAAAACACCTGACCCAGTCCCAATATCAAGCACTGTTTCACCACCACGAACAACCACTTCTAGTGCTTGCATCATTAATTGTGTTGTTGGATGAGTACCTGTGCCAAATGCCATCCCAGGATCTAAGACAATCACTTGCTCATCAGACTGCGCCAATGCATAATTTTCCCATTTCGGTACAATCGTCAAATGTCGTGTGACACGTACAGGATGATAATATTTCTCCCATTCAGTTGCCCAATCTGTATCAGCCACCGGTTGAACAGTCACAGTTCCAGGATGTGCGTCCAATCCAAATTCAGCAAGTTGCGCAACCGCTGTCGTTATTTTTTCAATTAATGATTGGCTATTTGATGTGTTTGCAAAATAGCCGCTAACCGCAGCACCACTCGCACGATGAATGATATCTTCCTTCTTAACCATAACTGTTTCATCTGACGGTTGATAATGATCTAATTCGGCAGCATCATCAATTTCAACACCTTCTGCACCACAGGTAACCAAAATATTACTAATTGCTTCAATCGATTCAGTCTGTGTCTCTACAATAATTTTTTGCCAACTCATGACTAGCCCTCATTTACTTTGTTCTAACTGAATTAAGAATACCACAAAATAGCGTCATCGCGCATTATCTAAATATGTAAAAAGCGCTTTGTGCTAGCATCTAGTCACAAGGCGCTTCAAAATTTTTAATGACTAAAAACAACGTCTTAGTCAATCGTCACAATTGTCATCAAGTTAGTTGTACCTGAAGTGGTTACAGGAATACCTGCTGTCACAATAATTGTATCACCTTTACTTGCAAGACCGGCCTTAACCGTTTCTGTCTTTGCCAAATCAATCATCGCATCAGTATTTTCAACTGGTTCAGAAACGATTGGTTGCACACCCCAGTAAATACTCAACATACGTTGAACATCTTCAGTAAATGTCAATGCCAAAATATCAGCATTTGGACGGTACTTTGAAATCATCTTTGCAGTGTATCCCGAAGTCGTCGCTGCAACAATGGCCTTAACGTTCAAATTACCAGCGGCTGTTGCGACTGCTGCCGCAACTGATTCAGTGACGTCAGTTGCATCAAAGTGATCATCATGACGGCCATTCATAACCAATGATGTTTCTGCCTTTTCATCAATACGTGCCATCGTTGCAACTGCTTCAACTGGATAGGCACCATTTGCTGATTCACCTGACAACATCGTAGCATCAGTACCATCAAACACAGCGTTAGCAACGTCAGATGCCTCGGCACGCGTTGGACGTGGATTTTCTTGCATTGAATCTAGCATATCAGTTGCCGTAATAACTGGCTTACCAGCAGCATTCAATTGACGAATCAAATTCTTTTGTACCAATGGCACATTCTCTGCTGGAATTTCAACACCCATATCACCACGAGCAATCATCAATCCATCAGAAACTTCCAAAATTTCATCAAAATTATCGATTCCTTCTTGTGATTCAATCTTTGGGAAAATCATGACTTCTTCATGATGTGCTTCAGTTAGTAATTCACGGATTTCAAGAACATCAGCAGCTTTACGAACAAATGAAGCAGCGATATATTGAATACCATTCTTTAATCCAAAACGAATATCATCAGCATCCTTTTCAGTAATACCAGGTAAGTTAATTGAAACACCTGGTGCATTAACACCTTTACGTGATCCCAAAATACCATGGTTTTGTACTTCAGTTACTAATTCGTGGTTTGCATCATCTTTTTCAGTGATAACCATGTCAAGCTTACCATCATCAAACAAAACATGTCCGCCAACATGAACATCATCAAATAGTCCAGGATATGTAACAGCAATCTTCTCTTTTGTTCCTTCAATAGAAGCATCCATTGATATACGGACAACATCACCAATATTAAATTCGATCTTACCCGGCTCTTGAACAGTTGTACGGATTTCTGCACCCTTCGTGTCCAACAAGAAACCAACCTTCTTGCCTGCAGCTTTTTCAGCCTCATGAACTGCATTCATTCGTCCTAAATGTTCCTCATGATCCCCATGTGAAAAATTAAAACGGACAACATTTGCGCCAGATTCGATTATCTTTGTAATCGTCTCCACATCAGAGCTGGCTGGTCCAAGCGTTGAAACAATCTTGGTTTTTTTCATGATTTAAAACTTCTCCTTAGTAAAAGATAATTGGTATTTCTATCTATCTGAAATTCATTGTACTATTTATCACTTTCTTTGTATACAAATTCAACTCGTCATTTGTTGCAGTGTTAGAACAATTTTTTTCTTGTCAAAATAAAAACCTATTTATATTAAGGAATAAAGCGCTACCATTAATTTAGCTATAAATCGTAAATAATTGCTATAAAAAAAGAATTAGAACAAAATGCTCTAATTCTAACAAACTTCTAAATTAATCTAATGGACGGGCATCAGTATCTAAATCAACTTCTGTTAATTTACGTACCTTGGTATGATTCTTAAGCTTATAACCAAAGTACAATACAATAAATAGCGGTACTGACATGTATGTTGTAATAATCCCGGGCCAATTCCAATTTGCAATGCCACCCTTAAATGCCGTCATATCTTGACCAACAACAACAATAATTGACAATACTAAAGCAATAATTGGTCCAACAGGGAACCACTTTGCTTTATAACGCAACTTATTGACATCACGACCTTGTGCAACAAAGGCACGTCGAAAACGGTAATGGGAGATGGCAATACCAATCCACGCTATAAAACCAGTTAAACCAGATGCAGCGACTAGATAATAGTAGATATCGCGACCGAAAATTGATGTTAAGAACGTTAATAGTCCAACAGCTACTGTGGCAATAACAGCTGGCACTGGAATACCTGTTCGAACATTAACACGCTTAAATATTTTTGGTGCCATACCATCCAAAGCCATAGAATAAAGCATACGAGTAGATGCATATAGACCTGAATTTGCTGATGAAACAACGGCCGTTAAAATAACGGCATTCATAATTGATGCTGCAGCGGCTAATCCTGCTGACTTAAACACCAGCGTAAATGGCGACACTGCAATATTCGATTCACTTGAACGTAGTAGGTTAGGGTCCTTATAGTAAATAACTGCCCCAATCACAAAAATGGCAAGAATATAGAATAACAAAATTCGCCAGAAAATTTGCTTTATTGCTGCTGGTACTGATTTTTCTGGAGTTGCTGACTCACCAGCAGTGATACCAACCATTTCTGTTCCTTGGAATGAAAAACCTGCAACCATGAAGACAGATAAGATACCACCAAAACCACCAACAAAGCCATGATGACCACCAGCCGAAAGATTACGAGCAACATCTGGTTGTTTAAACATAATCCCTAAGATCGTTAACAAACCAACGACTAAAAATGCCAAAACTGCGATAACTTTAATCATTGCCATCCAAAATTCTGTTTCTGCATAAGCCTTAGCTGATAACAAATTAATCACCGTAATTAGTACCAAAACTGCCGTTGACCAAATCCAACTTGGTACATTTGGCAACCAAAAGCCCATCACAACACCAACCGTAGCTGACTCTAAGGCAACTGTGATTGCCCAGTTAAACCAATAATTCCATCCCATCGCAAAACCAAATGCTGGATCAACAAAGCGATCTGCATAAACTGAAAACGATCCAGAAATTGGCATATATGTCGCCATTTCACCCAAACTGGTCATTAAGAAATAAACCATCACACCAATCACAGCATATGCCGTCAAGGCACCCATTGGTCCAGCCTGTGCAACTGTTGCACCTGAGGCAACGAACAAACCAGTTCCGATTGTTCCACCAAGTGCAATCATTGAAAGATGACGGGTTTTCATAGTCCTTTTCAGGTATCCCGTCTGTTGTTGACTATCAGCCATAATTCCTCCTAAACAAAGGCCTAACGCATTTAAAAAACGAAAAAATCCTAGTTTATACTTCTATCGTATAAACTAGGAACTGATTAGTTTTTAGTATTGTCGATAGCTCTCCGCAGCCGACTATTTTGCCGCGACAGTCTGCCCACTATTAATGTACACACCAACAATGAATACCACCATATTCATCATTTCGGCAACCGCCCCTTTTATTTAACCTTACTGTCCGTCGACTAAGCTAAACTACTCTTGTTGATTGCAACCTCTATATTATTAAATTTGTATTTTAAATATACATTAATTTATTTTGCTTTGTCAAGCTGTATTTTAAGCAAAGTAAAAACTATTTAAAGCTTTAAGTCGTTTACGTGTTATTTATTACACACATGTTAAACTTAGTTGAGGAAGTATTTCATGAAATTTAACTGGGTAAAGGAGTATGGGCATATGATTATCGCAAAATCCCACCGACGTTTCATAACGTTAATTATTAGCTTATTATTGTTTATTGTCATTTCAGTGCTAACTTTTGGACATCAAGGATTCTTAAATAAGTTCATGCAGATAAATCATGCCATTGCAAGAGGCATTATTCCTGAATGGCTTGAATACATAATTAAACCTGCTTATTTTTTTAGCCATGGCATACCTGTAGGCGTCATTATTTTTTTAATAGCCTTTCTTTTATGGGGGTTTAAATTTAAAATACCCGCTATGTGGATTTTACTGACTAGTTTAAGTGGTTGGCTAATCATTAACATCCTATCATTGTTTTTTAATTCAGCGACTAATGGTACAAAAATCGTTTACCCTGCCCACACAACTTTTTTTATGACGCTACTAATATCTTTTATATTAACAATAATTGTGCCTGAAATTGCTAGTAATACCTTACAGTTTGTCTGTCAAACAGGCTTATTGTTAATTTGGATTGCAACATTTATGATGACCCTACTGTCACCTCATTATAATCTTGCGGCAGCCATTGCAGGTTGGCTATTAGCACTGGCTTGGCTACAATTTTCTGAAAATGTTTATCGTATGTATGCTGTACCACTTTATCATCGGCGCGTTTTCCGCAATTCATGGTACTAACAAACTATATCATTAATGCATTAGTCCTGTTATATACAATCAGGGACGTGAATCTCACAATTGATCCACGTCCCTTTAAAATGTAACAAAACATTGCAGCCTGCTACATGCTATTTTTTATCCTTAATTAAGGCCGACAATTTCACCATTTTCGTCTATATCAATATCAAATGCTGCCGGATGTTTTGGCAATCCTGGCATTGTTAAAATAGAGCCAGTTAATGCCACTAAAAATCCAGCACCCAATTTCGGAATAAATTCTCGAATATGGATATCAAAATTCTTAGCTGCGCCGATTTGCTTAGCATCATCTGATAATGAATATTGTGTTTTAGCCATTATTATCGGTAGCTTATCCCAACCATATTTTTTAAATGTTGCTAATTGTTTCGTTGCTTTATTAGAAAGAATTGCCGTTTGACCACCATAAATTTCTGTCACGATATGATTTATTTTTACCATTGCATCATCAGTTGCATTATACAATGGTTTGAAACTTTTATCTTGTTCTGTTGCCTGAACCACCCCAGCAGCTAAATCTTGTGCCCCTGTCCCACCTTGAGACCAAACATCAGCAACATATGCTGGTACATCAAAACTAGCGACATAATCCTTAACCAATGCCAACTCTTCTGCTGTATCATCAGTAAATTGATTAATTGCAACAACAACAGGGACACCATAACGACCCATACTTTTTAAATGTTGTCCTAAGTTCGCTAATCCCGCTTTCAGTGCTGCTAAGTTAGGAACGGTCAATGATTTCTTATCTTCACCACCATGCATTTTTAATGCTCTAACAGTTGCCACAATAACAATTGTATCCGGTGTTTTCCCAAGTAAAGGGACCTTAAAGTCAAGAAATTTTTCACCACCTAAATCTGCACCAAATCCTGCCTCAGTCACAACATAATCGGCTAACTTTAAGGCAGATTTCGTTGCTAAGATTGAATTTGTTCCCTGAGCAATGTTCGCAAAGGGACCGCCATGGATAAAAGCCGGTGTATGTGCTAGCGTTTGTACCAGATTTGGCTTGATTGCATCTTTTAATAATGTTGTGATTGCTCCAGCAACGCCTAAATCAGCAACAGTTACAGGCTCTTTATCATAAGTATAGCCAATCACAATTTTCGCAATACGCTGTTTCATATCTTTTAAATCATGTGACAGAGTTAAAATAGCCATTAATTCCGAGGCCACCGTGATATCAAAGCCATCTTCTCTTGGTATCCCTGATGTTGCTCCCCCTAAACCGATGGTGATATGACGCAATGCACGATCGTTGACGTCTAAGGCACGTTTCCACAAAATACGACGTGGGTCTAAATGCAATGGATTTCCTTGATAGAGACTATTGTCGATCAATGCTGCCAATGTGTTATGCGCACTGGTTAACGCATGAAAATCACCAGTAAAATGCATATTAATATCGGCCATTGGAACAACCTGTGAATAGCCGCCTCCTGTGGCGCCACCTTTCATCCCCATAACCGGACCTAAAGATGGTTCACGTAATGCCACAATAGTGCGATGATGTTGTTGCATTAATGCATCTGCTAATCCAACGGTAACTGTTGATTTCCCTTCACCAGCTGGTGTGGGATTGATTGCTGTTACTAGGATCAATTTACCCAACTTGTTTTGCTGATGTGTTTGATTCAGGGTAACTTTTGCCTTGTCTCGTCCATAAGGTTCCCATTCATCTAACGATAGTCCTATTTGATCAGCAATTTTTTCAATTGGCCAAATATCTGCCGACTGTGCAATTTCAATATCTGTTTTCATCCCTAGCTCCCTCTATCCTGCCTACGCAACTATTTATACAACTTAGTCTAACTTTAAAAGTCAATAATCTCAATAAGTTTATTCAAGATTAAAAAAACATCGTATGAAATTGTTTAAAAAAAACCGAAGTGCCAACAATTTGGTAAAACTTCGATTTTATAAATTATTTAAATGAGGATGTACCTATATTTCATTATTTGTTATTAGTACCAAAATAGCGTTGTGAAATTTTATCAATTGTCCCATCTTTTTTCATTTCTGCCAGTGCTTGGTTAATTTTGTGCCGTAATGTCACATCGCCTTTACGCATACCAACACCGTAAGAATCAATACCAAATTTCGTCGGAATAACTTTAAATGCATCAGGATCTTTTTCATGAGCAATATAATAGCCTGCATAGTCAGCATCAATCAACACGGCATTCAGGCGACCAACTTGGAGATCGTTTAAGGCTTTATCAAAAGTATCATACTGTTGTGCATCAGCACCAACAATTTTATGTAAGGTATTATTTTTCTGATTATAAGTCAACAGACCTGACGAACCTGTTTGTGCACCCAAACGCTTACCTTTTAAGTCAGCGAGCTTGTTTATTTGTTGATTTTTCGTCGTGACAATAACTTGTTGATCATGATGATAGGGGTTTGAAAAGGCAACTTTTTTCTGACGATCTGGATTGATTGTATATCCGTTCCAAATCATATCAATATGTCCTGTTTTCAATTCCGTTTCTTTCATTGACCAATCAATCGTTTGAAATTTAGCTTTCAAGCCAATTTTTTTCAAACTCGCGCGAGCCAAATCAACATCAAAACCCACTAATTTACCAGACTTATTACGAAAACCCATTGGAACAAAGGTATCATCAACACCAATAACAACCGTTTTATCAGCTGTTACTTGACGCCAGGTATCTTGGCTATGAGTTGTTCGATACCAAAAAAAGCCACCAATTAAAAGTAAAATAAGAAGAACAAGCCCATTACCGATAATCTGTCGGCGCCAATTAATTTTTGATTTAATCATAAACTCCCCCCTCTAGCAACGTCTGTTCCAAAATCAAATGTTTGATCTGCTACGGCTTGTGCGAACGGCAAGTCGTGCGTCACAATTAACTGTGTGACCCCCTGTGTTTTTAACTGTTGAATCACTTTAATAACTCGTGCTGTTGATTCAGCATCTAATCCAGATGTTGGCTCATCATAAGCTAAAATACCTGGTTTCATTGCCAACGCTCTGGCAATCGCAACACGTTGTTTTTGACCACCCGATAGTTGAAATGGATACTGGTTCATTTGTTCCTCTAAACCAAGATTTTGTAATAACTCTTCTGCGGCTAATTCAGCATCTTGCTTAGACATTTTCTTAACTAATTGTGGTGCTAATGTCACATTTTGCTTGACCGTATACTGAGGAAATAAATTAAAATCTTGAAAAATAACACCGACTTGAGCGCCTTGACGGTTTCCAGAAATATCCAACAACTCATCATTTAAAACGAGTTCGCCACGATCTGCAGGTAATAAACCTGCTAAAATACGTAATAACGTTGTTTTCCCAATTCCAGATGGTCCAACGATCGTTAAGACTTCACCATCTTTGATTGTTAGATCCATTCCCTTAAAAATCACACGACTATCAAACGTTTTTGCCAAATTTTTAATTTCTAGCATATGTCTACCCCTTAACGATAAAAGTTCATTTTATTTTCCATACGACGTTGAATAATGGTTGCTAAAGCAATCAAAATTAAATAAACTAGACCAACTATTAGATAAGGTACTAATGTGACATCACGTGATGCTGCAATATTTCCAGCACGCATAAGATCCCCTAACCCAATAACATAAACCAACGATGAATCCTTTACCAAATTCACAACTTCATTACCAACTGATGGCATAACAATCTTAAATACTTGTGGTAAAACAATCTTACGCATGGTTTGAAACTTTGTTAATCCAAGGACTTGTGCGCCGTCATATTGGCCTTCAGGTATACTTTGAATACCACCACGAAAAATTTCAGCAAAATAAGCGGCATAATTTAAAATGAACGTCACGACAGCTGCTTCAAATCTTGGTAATGTCATAATGTTCGCAAGACTTAAACCGTAGTAAACAAACACAATTTGTAGTAACAATGGTGTCCCACGCATTATCCAGACATAGGCGTTCATTACCCATTTCAGTAAATAAATATCCGAACGTAATGCGAGTGAAACTAAAATTCCTAATGGCACCGAACCGACTAAAGTTAGTGCAAAAACACCAATCGTCATTTTTAAACCACTTAACAAACTGGGTAAAATCTGCAAAATATAGTCCATAAACACAATCTCCTTAAAAATAAAAAAGCCCTCAAGCAGCCAAATAGACTGCTTGAGGACGATGACTCGTGGTTCCACCTCAGTTTAATTAGCCATTACTGACTAATACTCTAATACCATTAAAAAATAATGGCACACATGGATAACGTCATGACACGAGACCGATTAGGATCCGATAATCTTGGGTGTGGTTCATCTAGCATCTTGGTTACTTTCCAGCTTCAGCGTAACTCTCTTAACAAAACAACTAAACTACTCTTCCAATCAAATCTTTAATTACTGTTTACCATAATATAAATTAAAAACAATCATAAGTCAATCTTATTTTGGCATATTTTTTTGTGACCGAGATGTTAATGTCAAACGCCCATTTAAATCTCTTTGAGTCACATCATAAGATGAAATATCCGGTTTTTTAGTCGCATTATATAAAAATGACATAATTCCGTATACTAAAATTAATAAAATTAGATTAATAATAATTGTTGGAAATAAATGAAACATAATAAAATTGGGAATATTCAAGTTAATAAGACCAATAATGCCAAAAGCAGCATAATCATAAACCATGTAGGCAGTTAACGAAACAAACCATACTGCCAATGATGATGAAAAACTGTATGACAAATATTCCTGAATAACTTCAGCTAATTTCAAAATCAAAGCAAATCCAATCGTAGCTGGTCCGATAATACCTGTATAAAAAATATCCACTAATAAACCGGCAAAAAAAGCAATACTATAAAGCCACTTACGCTTAATTTGTTGTGCATGTCCAGTCATTACTGGCATCATCACAGCAATGAGTGCTAGCATTGGACTTGCTGACATTGGTTGTTTAAATAATACTGGTGCAAAATACAATGAAATGCCACCATCAAGCATAACGGCAATGATCACTAAAATAAAATGAATCCATGTCGTACTAATATATTTCAACATAATTATTTTCTCCATAAGGTGTTACAAATTTGGTAACTACATTATAGTAGCCTGATTTTAGTCAACTCGTCAACTAATTTACCATAAAAATCTCTATCATAATTGTTTATAGACTGCTACACTTAACCTAGTAAGGTTTAAAAGGAGAAGTATCATGAAAAAGTTAGATTACACATCACAAGATAAGTGGCCACGCACATCAGGTAATATGCAGTCACCAATTGCATTATCAGATGATCTTGCTGTAGTAAATGATTTTCAAACTGAATTATCATTCGATTATGATCATACAGCAAGTTATGTACGTGATACAGGTGCTGGCATTGAAGTCGGTTTAACAGGACATGCCCTCTTAGGCAATCGACCATTTACATTAAAACAGTTTCACATTCACACCCCCAGTGAGCATACGATCAATGCGCAATCATTCAGTGCAGAAATCCATTTTGTACACGAAGCGCTTGATGGACGATTAGCAGTTGTTGCTGTTCCAGTGATAATTGGGCAAGCCTCTGACTCATATCAAATTGTCTTACAACATATGAATGAATCAATTGATTGTCAATTGCCGCTTGATGATATTATGCCTAAAGATACTGCTTATTATCATTATATTGGTTCGCTAACTACGCCGCCATTAACGGAAAACGTTGAATGGTATGTTCTCAAGAATGCTGTCACTCTATCTGAAGAACAACTATCACAACTGAAAGTTTTCTACAAAAAAAATAATCGTGATTTGCAAGATAGAAATGATCGTACAATCATCACTTCTAATTAACTTAACATGATATTATTCACTAAGCTAAGACTCTAATATTAAAGGCCAACAATTCACCATATAAAATGGTTAAATTGTTGGCCCTTTTTAATTGTCATCTACATTATGGAATAGCGACACTAACAACTGGAATATTATTGAAGTCCGTTGCTGGTTTAATATAAATCTTCTTTGACAGTCCGTAATTATCACTACCGACCTTTTCAACCTTACCAACGTACAAGCCGGATGGTGTCACACCACCTAAGCCACTTGTTGTAACTAAATCACCCTTCTTTACTGTTACATCAGATGTAATTTGTCCCATCACAATCAAGTTTTTTGCTTGGTTAAAACTCGTAATAATGCCGTCTACCGTTTCATCTGCACTATTTTGAACTCGAATAGCAAAACGATCAGCAACTTGATCATTATCTGATAATAATTCAACCTTGGCATTAGTTGTATTCACTTGTGTAATACGTCCAATCAGTCCACCAGATCCCATGACTGATAGTCCCTTTTTCAAACCAGCATTGGTTCCTTTATCGATAATCAATTGTGTTTGCCAATTACTTGGTGATCTCGAAGTAACTACTGCATTAACAACTTTATAATCTGTCAATGTATTGCTAATCTTCAATTGATTTTTCAATGCTCTATTTTCTTGTTGTAACACTTGTAACTGCACTTTAGTTTGTGCTAAATCATCAACCTTGTCAGTTAACCGTTCATTTTCTTGATACGTATTCATCAACTTTTCAACTGAATTGTAACCACCTTGTACGGCTCGTATTGGGGCATTCACAATATTTGCAGTCCAACCTGATACATCCGAAATAACCCGAACTGGCAAAGATGGTTCTTTTTGTGAATTATGCGCACGATCACCTAAAGTAATCGTACCAATTGCCACAATGACAATAATTACACCAATGACTAATCGACGTGATGTAAAGATATTCTTCATCTTAAACTGCCTCTCGTTTATCTTACCTTATTGTATTAAATAAGATTTATTGCTTTTTACTACCATGGATATGAAGAAACTACCCTGAAAATAACGGGGTAGTCCTCATATGATCAGTTTAAGTCTAATTATTTTTCAAAACATCTATAGACTTTAGAGCTTCACCTGTACCAATAACAACAGCATCTAATGGTTCTGGCGCTACAAAGACTGGCACTTTTGTTTCTTCAGCAATTACTTCGTCTAGATGGGCTAATTGAGCACCTCCACCAGTCAGAACAATACCACGATCAATAACATCTGCTGCAATCTCTGGCGATGTTTCTTCTAGTGTTTCTTTGATTGCAACAATCACTTCTGCAATCACATCTTTAATTGCATCAGCAACATCACTGGCTTTAATTTCAATCGTCTTCGGTAGTCCTGTTACCAAATCGCGACCACGTGCAGATGTTCCAGCCATATTTTCAGCAGCTGCAATATCTGCTGAACCAATAGCCATCTTTAAACGTTCAGCAGTTTGTTCACCAATTAAAACTGAATATTTTTGACGAACATAGGCCATAATTGCTTCATCAATTTTATCGCCTGCCATTCGAATTGAACGTGATGAAACAATCCCGCCTAATGAAATAGTGGCCACATCAGTTGTACCACCACCTAAATCAACAACCATCGATCCAGTAGGTTCCATCACTGGTAAACCTGCACCAACTGCGGCCGCAAAAGGTTCTTCAATCACATAGGCATCGCGTGCACCAGCAACACGAGCAGCATCAATCACTGCTCGTCTTTCAACAGCTGTAACACCTGAAGGAACACCAATGGTAACATATGGTTTTGCCCCACGCGTTCCTAAGGCTTTGCCTAAATAATATTTCAACATGGCCACGGTTGTTTCGTAATCCGCAATCACGCCATCACGCATTGGACGAATAGCTGTGATAGATCCCGGTGTACGTCCCAACATCTCTTTAGCAGCAGAACCAACTGCAACGACCTCATTGGTTTTTGTATTACGTGCAACAACTGAAGGTTCGCGTAGGACGATCCCCTTACCTTCAATATACACTAGTGTATTAGCTGTTCCTAAGTCTATTCCGACATTTCGAGTTCCAAATGAAAACACAGCACTTTCCCTTTTCTTTTTTTATTTTTGATAATTCTAACCATGTACTTTTTTATCAAAAAGTACCATACAATTTCTTACTAAGTTTATCACATGTTGTCGACCTTAGTCCATAAATCAATTAGTGTTTCTAGTTCAACTTTTGGTAATAAATCTTCAATTCTGTGACTCAAATAACCCCTCTTAGAAATAATCATAAAATCCAAAAAATGAAACTGCATCACACGACTACAAATAGACATTTGTGTCATTACTGCTTGATCAGCTGACGATGCTCTTAAATTACCACTTGGATGATTATGACATAAAATAAAGCCATAAGCATTGGTCGCAACTAGATGCCGAAAAACATCTCGTGGATGTACCGTTACACTATCCAGCGTTCCTAACGCAACCTGCCAAATTTCTATAATCGTCATCTGCGTTGTTACTGCTATCACCCAACAACCTTCCTGAGGCAAATGTGAATAACGTTGTATCAATAAATCACCTAATTGCCGTACAGATGTAATTTTAACAGTCATAATCTTCCTCCCACAATAAAGACAAAGAACAACCACTTTTTGTCGTCATTGTTTTATTTATTAGCGTATAATAAATAGTTGAAAAAATTTATGAAATTAATGAGGCTAAAAAATGCGAGTTAGAAAATTTCGCCCTTTAGAAATTCCAGCAAATAATGTTCCTAACACTGTTCGCTTTTACCGTGAAGTGTTTGACTTACCAACTGAATTCGGTATCAACGAATCACGTCATCTATATTTTGATCAGCATGCCATTATCTTTAATGAAGAACCAGAAGCTGAACCAATCACTGTTCAAGTTGTTGTTCGTGATCATCGTGAAGCAGTCGAAAATCATTTTATTAATTATGAAGTAAAAGAAACTAGGTCTCCGTTCGAAAGTGAAGATGGTCGCCATATCATCTTTTATTTAGATGATATTGACGGTAACCATATTGAAGTGATTGCTAACAAATAGATTTACAATTTACCATAAAAAATAACGGCGAACAATTGTCACATATCAGATGTACCCCAAAATTAACTTTTTGGGACACCTCAATACGCGCAATTATTCGCCGTTATTTTATTTATATGAGTTATCTAACGCACCAACACATCATTTAATTAGTGTTGTTCAAGATGTCTTTGCCAAGCATTTAACAGTGCTCGACCATTTTCAGACATTTCATGCATTTGTAATTGTTCAGACATATGAATGATCATCTCTGCTTCATGCCAATGATGTTTCACCATTTGATCCATTAAATCTGACCACCAAGCAAAACTCATCGCATCACGTGTTTGTTCAACCATCCATGCTGCCACTTCATGAAAAATTTCATCATGCAAAGTTTCAGCGCCTAATAACATGACCAAAAATTTTGCAGTCATTGTATTTAGAATTTCCATTGTATGGTGAGACCACGATTTGGACCAGATAATGGTCAAATAATCAGCAATTTTTTCAACTGGTATATCTGTGATAACTGGTGCCAATAAAGCAATATCCATTTCTCGCCAGATTGTCACTGCCTCAAATGAGTCAATCAAAATTTTCTTAGCAATTTGTGCATGTTCGTCTGGGATAATTTGCGAATGCAAAACATCAGCTAAACTAGCAACACGTAAATAACCTCGCGCCATTGTATTCCGAAAAAGGTGGTACCCGCGACGACTGATAGTTTTAATTTTATCAACGTCATGTTTTTGATCAGCTTTTTGTAGGGCGAGTATTAATCCCTCAACAGTATCAAACCCATTGACCAACTCCGTATTGACTTCTGTTCCAGTTAATAACAAGTGACTCATCAATGAAATAAAACCTTCAGCTGGTAAATCATTCTCATTATTTAAATACCGGTAATACCGATTACGACTGATTCCAATATTTGCTAACTCACGAACAGGAATATCATTAGCTTGACGAATGGCATTAATTCGATTGCGATCAATTAAACTCATATGGCTATCCCCTATTATACTATCTAACATATCTCATACTATTGAGTGTACCACCTGTGCAACATCCATTCAACAAAGATTAATCACAGATGAGAAATAATTGTTTATTTTTAATGAAATGAATACCATTTAGAATAATTGACCACATTTCATTCCCAAGAATAGCACAATCAAGCCACCACCAAAAGTCAGCAATGTTTTAAGGATCAACAATCGATGCTGTCCAGAATGTTTCTGTAAAGCATCTGCAATATCAACAATTGGTGCCGAAAATGTAGATAATCCACCTAAAATACCAGGTGCTAGAAACGTATGCAGCCATTCTGGCACAAGCAATGTCAAAACAATGCCCATAAAGAAAGCTGCTAGTAAATTAATACAAACCACCATTAAGTCAGCTAATTGACTGAATAAACGTGGTGCCACTGAAAGTAAGCCAAAGCGAATCAATGAACCCAACATCGCACCTAAGCCAGTTAATATTATTTCTGCCATATGAGCACCACCTTATGACCCAAATATCGACTAATAATAACTGCAATAACACCGCCAACAATACTAATCACTAAATACAAAAATGCAGGCCAAAAAGTTTGATCAATCATATCTACTAAAGCTGTGGAATATGTTGTATAAGCTCCTAATATGCCGATCATAATAAAACTTGACGTTGTTTGGCTCAAACGAACCATCTGACTAAATATAATTACCAAAAAGGCCGATATAAACGTACCACTTATATTCACGATAATTGTTGCCCATGGGAAATGATTTGTATGACATATTATCATCATCATAGCTCGTAATATACCACCAATAAATCCACCACTAGCAACCGCTAAACATTCTTTCAACACACTTTTACTCATTTTACTTTGTTCATCTAGTAACGATTAAAGTAATCTAATAAATCTGTTACTGTCAACCTCTCCTTCTCTTCATCACACACATCCAATGAAATTTTACCTTCTGACATAATGATTAATCGATTACCATATTCTAATGCATCTTCAAGATGGTGTGTTATCATCAATGCCGTTAATTTTTCATCATGGATTCTTTGATTAGTCACTCGCATCAATTGTGCACTCGTTTTAGGGTCCAAAGCCGCCGTATGCTCATCAAGTAGTAAAACATCTGGTCGAAGTTGCGTCGCCATCAAAAAAGATAATGCTTGTCGTTGACCTCCAGATAAATCACCAGCGGCCATGTCTAATCTATCAGACAATCCATTGCCCATCGTTGCCGTAATGGTTTCATAAGTCGCTTTTTTGGCCTCATTCAAACCACGATGACGTAAGCGCCGCCGTAATCCCCGCCTTTCTGCCAATAAAAGATTTTCTGCTACAGTCATTCGTGGTGCTGTCCCAAGTTTTGGATCTTGAAACACACGTGCTAAAAAATGTGTCCGTTGTGCTTCATTCAACTTCGTCACATCATGTTCTCCTAAGTAAACATGACCACTTGTTAGCTTCAAAGAACCAGCGATAACATTAAATAATGTTGATTTACCAGCACCATTTGACCCAAGGACTGTCACAAAATCACCATCATTCAGTGTTAATGATACATCATTTAATATTTGCTTTTCATCCGGTTGACCTTGATTAACAATTACTGTCGCATGGTCTAATCGTAATTTTTTTGTCACTGTCATATATTATCCTCTTTTAAAAAATGTATGCAAATGTAATTTCGATCTCATACCTGGTAACATCAATGCAAGGCCAAGAATAACAGCACTAACTAACTTCAAGTCATCAGCATTGAAACCAACATAAAGTACAATGACTAATACGAACCGATAAAAAATTGAACCAATAATAATTGTGATTAAACGTTCGGTCAGCGTTAAGTTATCAGTAAATACAACTTCACCAATAATAATTGAGGCCAATGCAACAACAATCGTTCCAACACCCATGTTCACATCGGCAAATCCGTTGTTTTGTGCCACTAATGCGCCGCCCAATCCAATCAAACCGTTAGCAATCATTAATCCTAAAATAGTCATGTTGTCCGTATTAATGCCTAATGAACGGGCCATCATTGGATTGTCTCCTGTCACAATAAACGCTTGACCCAGTTCGGTTTTCAGAAAAATTGCTAAACAAATCGTTAAAAGAATGATAACAATCAATCCAATAATAATAACGGGGAAATTACGAGGCAAACCATTTAAAAAATCATATGAAAATAAATTATGCTTGCCTAATAATGAACGATTAGCTTGTCCCATAATACGTAAATTAATCGAATAGGCTGCCGTCATTGTCAAAATACCAGCTAATAGTATGGGAATTTTACCCTTTGTATATAACAAACCTGTTACCAAGCCCGCCAGACTACCGACCAATGTCGCTACTAGTGTTGCAAGAATTGGTGATAGACCATTTGAAATTAAAGTAACTGCTGTTGCTGCACCTAATGGGAAAGTTCCTTCAACGGTCATGTCAGGAAAGTCTAAAATTCGAAATGATAAAAATAGCCCAAATCCTAGCGTTGCCCAAATTAAGCCTTGACCAATGGCTGATACAAAAATATCCATAATTGCCTCACTTTACAAATTTTGCATGTTGATAAACCTTAGGTAAGGCTATCCCCAATTTCTGCAATTGCGTACGATTAATCACTAAATCACCTTTTTTGATAAATCCAACGGGTATATCTTTCGGTGATTTTCCCTTTAAAATTTGAGCAACTTGCTTTCCCGTTTGAATACCCAACTTTTTTTGATTAATCGATTCTGCAGCCAAGCCACCGTCTTGAACCATGGTATCGACCGTTGGAAATACTGGTACATGGGCAGCGTTGGTACTATCTATCAAAGTTGGCATCGCCCCAGCAATCGTATTATCCGTTGGTACAAACACTGCATCAACTTGATGGTTGGCAACCATTTGCTTTGCTGTTTGATTTAAATCATTTGACGATGAAATCGTATATGCTTTAACCGTTAACCCCGCTTTTTGTGCTAGTACCATCATTTGTTTTGCTTGAATAGACGCAGAATCATCAGACGACGTATAAATAACACCTAAATTTTTCAAAGATGGTACAAAAGTTTGCATCATCTTTAATTGTGATTTTAAAGGTGCTTGATCTGATACACCTGTCACATTACTGCCGGGATGTTGATAGCTTTTTACTAATTTTGATTGAATTGGCGTTGTTGACGCAGCAAATACAACAGGCTTATCAGTAATCGTATTTGCTAATGATACAGCCGCTGGTGTGGCAATGCCAACTGAGACGTCTGCATGTGCATTCTGAAATTTTGAAGCCATCGTCTTTAAATTGGACTGATCTCCTTGTGCATTTTCGAATAAAATTTTGACATTTTTACCTTTATGAAAACCCTCACTCGCTAATCCTTCATAAATACCTTTATTAATTGCATCTAATGCAGGATGTTTCATAAATTGCAAAACAGCTACTGTCGGTATCGCTTTTTTATTATTCATTTGAATAGAGTCATAGATTCCTGCAAACAATGTAAATGCGGCTAAGACACCAATAGTACTTAATATTTTTTTGTTCATTTGTTCTCCCAATTTGAATAAGACATAACGCTAATAAAAAACACGAGCAGATACGACAGTACCTTCTCGTGTTTCTCATGAAAAGGCCTGCACGATAAGCCGTGTAACCCTCTCCATTTTCTGGAAATTTAGTCAGCACAGACTCAATACATCTGCTCCCTAAGGAACCACGTACCGAATCTATGAAAAATCATAGTCGTACGCGTTATCTGCGCCACCAACCATTAAATTTTGAATCAAAATTTATCATAACTAACTTCCACCTTGTTTATTAATAGCATAATGATAGCACTTTAAAATTCATTATGCAATATACTTAGTCAATATAATAATCAGTATCTGCCATTGCTTCAACCTGCCCCAGTCGATAACCATTACCTACTTGTGAAAAGAAGTCATGATTTGAAGTTGTTGTTGAAATACCATTCATAACAATTGGATTAACATCTTCAGCACCATCAGGGAATAATGGGTCTTGACCTAAGTTCATTAACGCTTTATTTGCATTGTAACGTAAAAATGTTAGAACAGATTCAGTCCAACCGATTTCGTCATACAATAACTTCGTATAATTTTCTTCATTACTATATAAATCTAATAACAAATCGTATAACCATGTTTTTAATTCATTCTGTTCGTCTTCACTTAATTCATTGAAACCTAATTGAAATTTATAACCAATATAAGTACCATGAACAGATTCATCACGTAAAATGAGTTTAATAATTTCAGCGACATTATTAAGTTTGTTATGTCCTAAATACCACAATGGTGTGTAAAAGCCAGAATAAAACAAAAACGTCTCTAAAAATACTGAAGCGACTTTACGTTGTAACTGACTACCTGTTTGATAAATTTGATTAATCCTGTTTGCTTTATATTGTAAGAATTCGTTGCTATTCGTCCAATCAAAGATCTCATCTATTTCTGCTGGTGTATGTAACGTTTCAAAAATAGATGAATAAGATTTGGCATGCACAGATTCCATGAATTCAATATTATTCAATACTGCCAATTCGTGTTGCGTCCTCGTCGATTGTTTCAACGATGCCATACCATCCTGTGACTGTAAAGTATCTAACAACGTTAGTCCGCCAAAAACGTGCCCAACTAAATAATGTTCCTGTTCTGACATTTTACGCCAATCATCCAAATCATTTGACAACGGAATTCTCGTATCTAGCCAGAATTGTTCAGTCAACTTTTCCCAAGTTGCTTTATCAACATTATCTTCAATTGCATTCCAATTAATTGCTTCGTATGATGTATTCATTTATTCACCTATTCCTCATGTATGCAATTATTTAAATTGAACAACTCTCACATTCGTTGACGCCGAATTCTTCCATATCATCCGTATATGTACGTATGTAATAGATTGATTTGATGCCTTTACGATGCGCATATAATCTCAGAATATTTAAATCACGAGTCGTCATTTTTTCAGTATGATTGTCTTTCCAATCATATAATCCTGCTGGAATCGTTGAACGCATGAACAAAGTCAGTGCCATTCCCTGGTCAATATGCTGTTGTGCGGTTGCATACACATCAATTACTCGCCGCATATCCATATTATAAGCAGATTCATAATACGGTAACGTATCCGTTCCTAAGTATGGTGCTGGGTAATAAATTTTACCAATCTTCTTCTCTTGACGTTCTTCAACGCGATTAATAATTGGGTGCAATGAGGCTGTCGCATCATTAACGTAAGAAATTGATCCAGTAGGTGCAATTGCTAAGCGATAAGCGTTGTACAAACCGTATTTTTTAACAGATGCTGCCAAAGCTCGCCAATCTGCCTGTGATGGAAAATGATGTTGTGAGAAAATCTCTTGGACTTTTTCTGTTTTTGGTGACCAATCTGATTGAATATATTTCTCAAAATAAGAACCATTTGCATAATCAGATTTTTCAAATTCATAAAATGGTGTCTGTCGTTCTTTCGCAATTTTATTAGAAGCTACTAAACTGTAATAATTCAACATCAAGAAGTAGGCATTTGTAAAATCAAGTGCTTCTTCATCTCCATAATACATATGATTTTTAGCAAAAAAAGCGTGTAATCCCATCGCTCCTAAACCAATTGCATGGGTTTGACGATTACCCTGGCGAACAGAAGGAACAATGTCCAAATCCGTTTGATCAGAAACAAATGTTAAGGCACGAACCATTGCCTCAATGGATTTACCAAAATCTTTTGTTGCCATCATATTAACAATGTTCGTTGACCCCAAATTACAAGAAACATCTGTTCCTAGTTGATCGTATGTTTGTTCATTGTTAATAACAGATGCCTTTTGCACCTGTAGAATTTCAGAACACAAATTGGATGAAATAATCTTACCGGCTACCGGATTCGCTGCATTAACCGTATCAATATTAATAATATAAGGATAACCAGACTCTTGTTGTAGTTTAGAAATTTCAGTTTCTAATTCACGTGCACGGATTTTCTTTTTTCTAATCTGCTTATTTGCAACCATCGCATCATATTCGGCAGTTATGTCAACATAATTAAAAGGTTTACCATATACGCGTTCAACATCATATGGCGAAAATAAGAACATATCTGAATTATTTCTGATTAACTCATAAAACTTATCAGGTACTGTCAATCCAAGTGATAACGTTTTAACACGAATCTTCTCATCAGCGTTTTCTTTCTTTGTTGCCAAAAAGTTCATAACATCTGGATGGAAAACGGACAAGTAAGCAACACCCGCACCATTTCGTTGTCCCATCTGATTTGAATATGAAAATGAATCTTCCAATAATTTCATAACTGGCACAACACCGGAAGCAGCGTTAGCAATACCTTTGATTGGCGCTCCTGCTTCACGTAGATTTGATAAAACAATGCCGACACCACCACCAATTTTTGACAATTGCAGTGCTGAATTAATCACACGACCAATGGCATTCATATCATCCGTGGCTTGTAAAATAAAACATGACACAAGTTCTCCACGACGAGCACGGCCAGCATTTAGAAATGAAGGTGTTGCTGGTTGATAGCGTTGATGAATCATTTCGTCCGCTAAATCCATAGCTAACGTTTGATTGCCATTAGCATAAAACAAAACATTCATCACAATACGATCATTATAATTTTCAATATAATAATCACCTTCATTTGTTTTTAATGCATATTGTGCATAAAATTTATAGGCAGCCATAAATGATTTAAAATGAAAGTGCTGAGATGCCAAATAATCATACAATTCTTTAATAAAGGACATCGAATATTTATTGATCATTTTTTGATCAACGTAATCATGCTTGATTAAATAATCAAAACGATCTTCAATACTATCAAATTTTAATGTATTCGGTTCAACATTTTCTTTAATAAATGCTTGCAATGCTTCTGCGTCTTTTTGTAATTGAATACTGTTATCTTTTGGAATGTTTAATTGGTTATTTAAATCAAAATAAGTAACCTTATCCAAGTCCAGCGTTGCTAATGACATATAACTCCCCCATGTACCTAGTGTAAAGCGGAATCCCTTTGGTTGCACCGACACATAAGTATCTTAATATTTTAAGTGTAAAATTTACATTGCCTTGCTTAGCTTAGCAAGTAAATCTGGTCGGAATCCCTTAACCGGCTCCATATCTTCTGAAAAGACAACGGGTACCGATTGATAACCCCTTTCTTTCAAAAAGTTCAATGCTTCCTCATCGTTTTCAACATTTTTTTCTGAATAACTAATACCATATTGTGTCAATGTTTTCTTAGTCATCAAACATTGGATACAATTATTTTTCGTATATACTGTAACGTTCTGCATAATCTCACCTAAACTTTCTTTTTTAAAACCTAACGCTTTGTTAATATGAATTGAGTATAAACTACTGAACTAACAATTTGCAAGTCATTAAATTACTAAAAAAAAGGCTTGACACGGGGTTTGTAGCTCCACATAAGCCTTTGATGGAATTGTTACAAAAAGATTAAATAATAACTTTCCGTTACATCGTTCATTGCTAATTATTAAAATATTTTTTAGACTTAGTATTATGATAAAAAGTTTGGAGGAAAACCCTATGCCGATTCATCTGTTATACATTTCAATTTCAGGAAATACGCGTTCATTCATAGAAAAATTAGTCACATATGCTGAAAAGCAAGGTAATTCATCCTTTGTCCCGGTTGAAGTCTCTGATGCGACACCTGATATTATTGCAACCGAACCCTTCTTTGCATTTGTGCCAACTTATTTAGATGGTGGCAATGGTATTGATAATGGCGTTTTTGAAATTTTAACTGATGCTTTACGTGAACAACTTGAATTACCAGAAAATCAGCACCTTTTATTAGGTATTATTGGTTCAGGTAATAAAAATTTTAATGCACAATATATTTTAACTGCTCGTCGTTATGCTATCCAATTTCACGCCCCATTGATTGCTAATTATGAGCTACGTGGCACAGCATCTGATATAAAACGCATTTATAACACCTTGCAACAACGTCTAACAGAATTTCAGAAAGCAAAAACGATATAGTCAAGAGATAACATATCATGGTAGTAACTCATCCAAAATCACATAAAACTTCACTGACTAAAGAACGACGTCAAGAAACCTGGTAACAATTAACACCCGCACAACAGGCGGTTATCAAACAACATATCCGTTACCAACAAACGTCATTATTTATGAATTATGAATTAATTGGACACGGGCGTCACTGGTCATTATCTGGTTACCAGGAAAATCTAAATTATCATATGAAAAATGCACCACAGTTATACTGTGATTGTGGTCGTCGCTTAAAATATCAATATATTTTAATGAATGAATTAGGTGAAACAATCAAGTTGGGCATTACTCACTTTGCCGATCACCTTGGTATTTCTGAAAGCGTTGCTCGTCAACTACAATCAGCAATCCATCAATTGGACTTTGGCTTAGATGAATTGCTACAAAGAATTCGTCGTCATGCTGGCTTAAATGATGATATGCGTCGATGGTTCATTAATCACCAAAACGAATTTCAGGATTTGCCACCACAAACTGTAGCATTTATTACCCATCATTTACCACCAGAAAAAGCTGTCCAACAAACAATCATTCGTGCATACAAAAGAGCCAATTACGTCAAACGCCCTCGTATCCAGCAGAAAAAGCCAAAGCTTAATAAACAAGCCTGGCAGGAAATTTTTCGAGATATATAAAATCAATCGTTAGTTAAGGAGAGCCCTATGATTAAAATCTATACTGCACCAACAAGCAAACCGAAATATGCCGTATTAATTGATGATGAGCGTGGCCTTGTTTCTCAAGTATATCTTATACAAGCACCCATTTTATCTACTGAAATATCACAAACAAAATTTTCAAATATGCTTGATTTGCATACAAAACAAACACAACTGCTAGCAAACGAAAATTACTGGTTATGGCCCATTGATGAAAATACAAATCAATTTCCACCAATGGCAAAGCAGCACCAGAAAATTTAATACAACATACAAAAAAGCTATACTGATCTAACGCTGATATCAACGTTTGTTAGTATAGCTTTTAATGATGCGTCATGTAAAAATTGTCTATGACAACGTATTTTACCACCAACCGTTAGCAGCACGGAAAGAAATGGCATTTTCAACAGAACCATAACGTGAAACTGCATAACTTAACATACCTTGTGTTTGTGTTGCCACTGATCCGTAACCCCATGATTGGTTAGTTTGGCCTAATCCATGATATTGACCGTTTGAGGCATTAACATTACCACCTGACTCAGGCATAACCACTGAGTTCCACAAGGCAGCAGTACCACCAGCAGCAATAAATTGGTCATATGTCGAACCAGAAGCTGAACTAGTTGACGTCGTTGTTGTTTGTGTTGTTGCAGCGCTTGATACAGCTGCAGTAGTTTGCGTTGTTGCAGCACTTGACACTGGTGTTACCGTCGTTGCTTGACTTGCAACTGGTGCAACATAGGCTGTTGTTGTTTGTGTTGTTGCAGCACTTGATGCTGGCGTGCTTTGTGCTGAAGTTGCTTGATCATCCAATTCAAATTGTTCGCCGACAAAAATCAAATTAGCATTTGAAATTTTGTTAGCATTTAAAATGCGATCAACTGTGGTGTTATGATCTGCGGCGATTGATGATAGAGTGTCTCCTGATTTAACAGTGTATGTATCAGCTGATACATCAGTGGCCATTGCAGCAGTTGCAATACCAGCAACAGTTAATGCAGTAAGTACTTTCTTATTCATGTAAATAAATCTCCTTGATGTTTGCCTTATTGGCATATACTCTCATTCAATCCTCTGCAACACAGGCATATCTCTGTGTTGGGAATCGAACTCTTAACGACAAATATTAGTTTACCAAGTTCAGCGTTTAATTCGTTACAATGCTGCGACACTGCGTTACATCTGTATCACAAACTCACTTTTTATCAGAAATTTAATTGTAACATCTTCTTATTTCCCCTGATTGATGCCTGTTCTGTCACCTTTCTTAAAATAATAATTAACTGGTTAATGAATAATAACTTTTTCTTTAAAAGGCAACTTTTTTCTAAAATTCGCCTTTTTTATTAAAAAATTCTTTATTATTTACGATAATATGACAGTAGTAAAGTTAACTTTATTTAAACATTTTTACTTTTAACAATAAAAAACAGCTTGTTACACTGAAGTACCCCATAGTTGTTAGTCAAACAATCTAACAATTATGGGGTATTTTAATCTGTATCAACCTATTTCTATTTAATTTATTTCAATTTACTAATGATTTCTCGATTGACTAATTCGTCTAAATAAAAACGATATAAGGTCACAAGTTCGTCATTGTTATCATGCTTAAAAATATTAATCGTCGCATTGCCACTCGGATTAATAGTCTTTATCTTGATACCTGACAATTGCTTATTAACAACAACTTTCAGTTTAATAGCGTCATCAAGTCCTTTGTCTGGTTCCAATGAACGTTTCATGACATATGCCCCAGCATTATTTTTAACAAAACCGGTATCACCTAAAGCATATTGTTTTAATTCTGGATTAAACTGATAAACAACATTATCGCCAACTACTTTTACAGTCGTTTCAAATGCCACTATTTTTCTCCTTTCTACCTAACCATTAAACTTGTGCATTAAAGAAATTAATTAGCACTTGCGCAGATTGTTTACCTGCTTCAATAATAAATTCATCAAAAGTCACACCCGCTTCACCATTGGCGTTATCCGATATTGCTCTAACAACTGCAAAAGGAATATCAAAATAACTTGCAACTTGCGCAATGGCAGCACCTTCCATTTCAGCAGACTGAGCCTCTTTAAAGTGGCTCAAAATAACTTGCTTTTGCTCATCACTAGCAATAAATGAGTCACTCGTGACGATTAGGCCAGTTACCAAATGTGCCGCTGTCACTGTTTCATAAGCTTTTGCTAGTTCTCTGGATAGTTCAACACTTGTTTTAAAACGAGCTGGTTGTTGTGGTACCTGACCATATTCGTAACCAAACGCACGTGCATCTGCATCTGCATAAGCTAGTTCATTTGCGATGACAACGTCACCGATTCGTAAATCTTTGCCTAATGCACCAGCAGAGCCTGAATTAATAACCGCATCAACACCAAAATTTGTAATCAATAAGGTCGTTGTTAAAGCTGCGGCAACTTTGCCGATTCCCGACTCAACAACGACAACATCTACCTGTCCAATTTTGCCATGATGAAATAACTTACCCGCAATCGTTGTTTTCTTTTCATCGACCATTGCAGCTACTAAAGCTGCTTTTTCTTCTGCCATTGCATTTATAACGCCATATCTCATTTTATATATACTCCTTAATTAAAAATTCACTATAAAAAGAATAGCACGAGATAAGTCAACACGATTAGCATAACTAACCCAAAAATGAATAAATTTAACCGATGTTTTAGTCGCGTTGTCTTACCATTCTGAGTTAATTTCCGTGTTTGAGGATCTAATTCATATCGACCATGTCGTGTTAGACGATGTTCTTCACGTGTGAGCAATTCTGGTTCACTATTGGTTGGCGTAACTACTTGGCTACTCTGCTCCTCAGTTGGATCAATAACTTGTTTTGATCGCCGTTGTCGATTGCTTTGCCGTGATTTTTTTTTAATTACCATTTTTTTACCTATCACTGTAGAGTACGCCAGTAAAGATATGCCATATTTGTTTTAGCATCTTCTAATTGACCACTCTCAAATAGTGCCGTTGCTTCTTGATAACTAACATATATTAGCCGAATTTGTTCATCATCATCTTGTGGTAATTTGTTATCAACTGGCGCTAAATCAGTTGCTAAATACAAAGTCATATATTCATTTGAAAAGCCTACAGATGAGTAAAAACTCGTAATCTTACTAACTGTGCCAGCTTGCAATCTTGTTTCTTCATTTAATTCACGATTAACTGCATCCATTGGTTGTTGATCACGATCATCTATTTTACCAGCTGGCACCTCCAAAGTTATTTTTTTAACAGGGGCACGCCATTGCTGTTCTAAAATCATTTTATGATCAGTCGTCAATGCAAGAATTGCAATCGCATCTGCATGATAGACAATATCTCGTTTTGATTGCCGACCATCTGGAAGTGCAACAATTTGCTCAGTTGCTCGAATAATATGCCCATGATATTGTTCGGTCTCACTTAAAACTGTTTCTTTAAATTTTTCGGTATCTGTTGATAAATCTATCATGACGTCCCTCCAATTTTTAATCTAATACCTCAACTGCTGCAGCCTGTGGTCCGCGAACACCCTGTACGACCACCAGTTTTACTTCTTGACCAACAATTAAATCGCGAACACGTGGTGTTTGAATAGCCGAAAAATGAACAAAAACATCGTCTTCATCTTTTAATTCAATAAAACCAAATCCCTTATCAGCTTGCCAAGTTTTAACATAACCACTAATTTTTTCCATGAATTTACTCCTTATTATCAAGCACGAGTCATAAAATAGGCATAGATGACAATGCCAACTAAAAACACATAACTAGCGAGTGTACTAATTCGCCACCAAATTAACCAAAAACGGCGAGTCACAAAGTTTTCCCGCACAAACCCTTGATACAAGGCTAGAGCAATACCCCAAACAACAAACATTAATAATAATGGTGTTAGCATGGTGACATGCCATATTTCAAATGTTGTTGCAGCAATACTCCACCAAGCAACAAAAACTGCAATGTCCGTTACTTTTAAGCTTTTAGGCCAACGATCTTTTAAGAAAACTTGTTTAATGATCCAGAGTATAATAAGTACAATCAACGCGATAAACACGGTTACTGGCCAATTAAATAATGTCAGCATGCCTGCCTCCTTTAATTCATCAATCTATTTATTATACCTTTATTTAATCACTCTGTGGTACGTTATCCAATTTTTTTGATACAATAGACTAAATGGAAAATCAGAGGTATTAGAATGCAAAAAAATAAAAAAAAGTCAACCATGCAAAAAGTAATTCAAGGATTTGTGATCTTTATGCTCATTCTATCATTTGCCAGTGTTTTTATTACTTTATTGCAAATCTCTTTTTAATCGCCAAGAACCATAAAAAGGACATTAGTGTCATACGAGGTGTTCCCTAAAAGTTAAAGTGAAAATTTAACTTTCGGAGAACGTCTCATGACTAATGTCCTTTTTAATATGCAAAAGATTATACAATCAATGTTACTATTCGTTAAGCTGCCAAACACCAGCAACATGTAATTGATTTAATAACTGCTCAGAACTTGCACCAACAGCCAATACATGTCCTGTCTGTGGTAGCAGCGTTGGTGCTTGATATGCTGCAATTTGCCAATAAGGTTGAATTTGCCAGTGCCTATATAACCGAGCCTCCTCTTGTTTCGTAACAGGTAAGTAAACGGCTGACTGTTCAAAAACAACTTCAGGTAACTTTTGACCAGTAATTGCCCGTAAATGTTGTCCTGTGACACTAATATTGGCCACAGCATCATATAATACTGTTGTCTTAGATAAGCCAGGGATAACGTTTCGTAGGTACAACGTGCCATTCCCAGTCAATAGAAAGGTAACGTCATAAGCACCAACATAATTTAAGGCTTCTCCTAACTTCCTTGTAACCTTAGTAATTTCTTGGACGATCTCATCTGACACATTACCAGTAATCCAAGCACTTGTTAGTCCTGTTTTTAACGGTGCCACTTTTCTTAAAGGATATAGCATCGTTTCATCATGCATCCCTCTTACAGCAGTCATCACAAATGATTGCGTATTTTCAAGCCAAGGTTCAACTAATAACGTACTGCCATCAATCAAAGGTGCGACTAAGCCTAAGTCCCAGTCACCTCGCAAAATGACTTGATCATCGATATGTTTGTGTTTAAACACTGGTTTAACAATGATGGGGTAACCTAATTCTGTCCCTGCTTGAGCAATTTCATCTAACGAACTGCCAGTCACATATGGCAAAATATTCAAAGATTCATTTTCATAAAATGCCTTTGCAACAGCATGATCGTCTGTTATATCTAATATCGACGTGCCTTGCGGAATAATTTGATTAGCCAATTCATCTGTAATCTGCGTTGGCAACCAAGCCGAAGTATAGGTAATCATATCCGACAATGCCGCAAAGCTTTCTATTTCATCATTATTATCTGCTTTACCAATAAAGCGATAATCAGCATCCTTAAAAACAACTGCGTCAGCATGGCTGCTAAAGGCAGCGACCTGATACCCCATATTATGCGCCGCTTGTGCTAAATAGCGACTGGTAATACCTTCACCAATAATACCAATTGTTGCACCTGGTAAAATTTCATTATTCATTTTATCTCACCCTTTTTAATCCGTCTCTATTTATTATCATACTGATTCAAATGATAAGTTTCAATCATCTGGATTATTTTTTCAGCATAAACTGGATCCGTTGCATAACCACCCGTTACTAACGCATTAGCCGCGGTTTTATAATCGGTTGCTTGAATAACTGCCGCATACCGTTGTGGATTATCACTCGTTCCACTTGCTAATAATTTTGCATGTGCCGCCATTGATTCTTGCCAACTATCATATACTCGAAATGACGCATTAACAGTTACCCATTGATTATTTTCAAATTCTTTTGTAGCTAATGTGACACTTGGTTGATCAGCTGTGGCTTTGACTCCAAAAAAATTATTATATTTAGCAGATAATTCTGATTGACCCCAATTAGATTCTAAAGCAGCTTGAGCAATACTAATGGATGGTAAAACACCGTATTGCTTTTGAAGTTGTTGCGCTTCAGGAGCAATTTTTTTTATAAATAATTCATGTGATACCGGCACTTTCGACACCTCACTAGTTGGTTTTTCCTTTTTTACTTGTTGAAAATGTAAATCTGTTTGCCAAAAGCCAAATCCCAACACAATGATCACACAAACTAACAAACGGCCTCGGTTTAGTTGCCCCTTTTCAACAAAAAAAGATTGTATAATATTTTTTCTCTTCTTTTTTGTCCGTCGTTTCTTTGGTCTAGCCAGAAAATCACCTTCTTAAATATCTGTTAGTTGACCATGATCCATTAGCAATAACTTTCTAAACCTTGGTTCTGTTGCCATCAAATATTGCGGCATGCCCTGCATTGTAATTTCTTTATCTTCAATAAAAATAACTTCATCAACAAATTCAATACCCGTTAAATGATGAGTCACCCATATAATCGTTCGATCTGCTAATGTATCAAAAATCATTTGCAAGACATGCAATTCAGTAATTGGATCCAATGCAACTGTTGGTTCATCAAGAATAACAATTGGTGTATCTTGCAGTAACACACGGGCTAAAGCAAAACGTTGTTGTTCACCACCAGAAAAACGACTACCCATTTCAGTCATAGGCGTATCTAATCCTTCAGGTAAACTTCCCACTAAATCTGCTAAGTCAACCTGTTTCAAAACTTGCCACAATGCTTCGTCTGTCGCATGCAAATTACCCAATCTCAAATTATTAGCAACAGAACTTGCAAAGATATAAGGTTGTTGATCTAACACAGCAATGATAGACGAACGTTGCTGCTGCAATTGATCGATTGAGATATCATTAACTGTAATCGATCCACTATTCGGTTGTTCATCACCTAATAGTAACTTTAAAAAAGTGGTTTTGCCAGCACCAGATTGTCCTAAAATGGCCAACTTTTTACCATAACCGATTGTTAAATTCAAATTTGCCAACACAACAGTATCATTATACCCAAAGTTTACTTGATTAAACTTAATTTCTGGTTGTTCAATTCGTTGATCATTTTGTTCGATAACCTGTTGTTTCTCATGTTTAGATTCTATGTCCATTCGATTTAAGCGATGAATTGAATCTTGATAACGTGGCCACTCACCAATACCTGTACTAATAGAAGTTAGTGCATCTTCTGCTGGAAAAATAGCTAACACAAAGGCTGCAATCCAATTAACACCAAAACTATCATGTCCAAATTGTTTGGTTGCAAATATCAATAAGAGAATAGCTGTCAGTCCAATAATGACAGCCCCAAACATATCGCGCCACCAATTAAAATGTGATTGCTTCGATTTTATCTGATTAATCGCATCAAAATCATTTTGTTGACGTTCAAATAACTCATTTGTCCGTCCTGCTAAAATCCAATCTTGCAATCCCATTACAGAATCAGTTAAGTCCGTGTATAACTTTCCTTCTAATTGTTGTTGCTTAAAATCACGTGCACCATTCACCGCCAAAGTAATCATTGGTGCCAAAATTGTTGTCATCCCCAAGACAATTAAGATAGCTAAAGCAAACCCCCAATCAAACACACCAACACCAATTGCAATCAAAACATAGATAACCAAACCGATAACAGTTGGAAATAATGTACGTAAATAAAAATTTTCTATCTTAAATAAATCATTATCTAACACACCTAATACTTCACCTGTTTGTGATTTCGCATAAACAGATTTCGTACCAACTTCAACTAATTCATATAAGCGCTTGCGAAATGTTGAAACAATTTTCAACACCCAATTATGCGACACCAAGCGTTCAGCATAACGAAATGTTGGTCGTCCAATTCCGAAAGCTCTTGTTAAAACAATCGGAACATACACCATTAAAATATTCTCAGGTAACTGTGCAGATCTAGAAATTAAAAATCCCGAAGTAAACATCAACGCTGCCCCAGAAAAATTTGTCATAAATCCTAAAAATATAATTAATACTAATAACTTTTTATATGATTTTAAATATGGAAATACCCATGTATCTTTTTTTATTAACTCAAATAATTTATGCATTTTTGCCACCTCGCATTGCTGCCTGCAAAGCTACAAAGTAGCCATTATTAGCCATCAAATCCGATAGCGTTCCTTGTTCAACGATTTCACCTTCACGCATGACTAAAATCCAATCCATTTCAGTTAACCAATGTAAACGATGTGTTGCAAAAATCACTAAACGATCTTTAAATAACGGAATCATCGTTTCTTTTAAGCGAACTTCAGTTTCAATATCTAAATGTGCTGTTGGTTCATCTAACAATAGCACCCGACGATCTTGATCCAGTAAAACTCTCGCAATACCAATTCTTTGTGCTTGCCCACCCGATGTTTGCATAGCACCTTCACCAATTAAAGTATCTAAGCCCTTTGGCAGATTAGCGTACCAATCATTGAGGCCGACTGTTTGTAACGCCTGAATTAATACAGCATCTGTTTTATTTGGTGCATAGAAAGCCAAGTTATTACGTAAAGTATCATGAAAAATATAAGGACGTTGTGGTAAGACTTGTAATTGATTTTGCCAATCATTTTGTTGCAAGTGAGCTACTGACTGGTTATTTATTTCAATATCACCATTACCGACCAAAAAACCACCTAATAAATTCAAAAGTGTAGATTTACCTGAACCAGAAGTCCCAACGATGGCAATTCTTTGATGCCCTTTAAATGTTAAGTTGATATCCTTCAAAGCCTTTGTTTTTGCTTCAGGATATTGATAGTTAACATGCTTTAATTTTAACGTATCAGAAGGTTGCCATTGTTGTTGCTTACTATGATAGTCATTTGTATCACCAGCTGGTTGCTTATCTAACATTTCCATGATATCAGCAAAAGCATTTTTACCATTTAACGTTGCATGATAATCATTAGCAAAATTACGAATTGGTAAGAAATATTCTGGCGCCAATACCAAGATTGTCAAAGCTGGTAGTAATGGCATTGTCCCATTTAATAATCCTAATCCTAAAAAGAGCGCAACAATCGCAATTGATAATGTTGTAAAAAAATCTAATGCAAAAGTTGATAAAATCGCAATTTTCAAAGTACTCATGGTTGCTTTACGATGTTCTTCTGATACTTCATAAATATTATTGGCATATTGTTTTGCTAAACCAAGTTGTTTCAAAGTGGTCAATCCTCTTAAAGAATCTACAAAGTGGTTAGATAACCGATTGAATGTATCGTACTCTCGATCAGCCTTTGCTTGTGCAGCATATCCTAAAATTATCATAAACAAGACAATTACTGGATAAATCATAAAAAGAAAGATGGCTTGCTTCCAATCTATTGTCAATATATATGCCAAAATAACCCAAGGAATGATCATCATGTCAAATAATTTAACTAATACTAATGTGAAATAATCATGTACCTGATCAATTCCTTCAACTGCTAAAGTAACTGACTTTCCAGTTCCAAGTTGTGTAATTGTCTTGGGCCCTAATTTCGCATATTGTTGCGTTAATTTTCTTTGTAACATCGCCGTTGTCTTATCAGCAAACGGTGCTAAGACGTACTCCTTAAAAACACCCATTAATTGACGCAAGACGTACGCACCAATAAAAATGCAAACAATCCAAAAAACAGATTGTAATGGCTGATGTTGCCATAACTTTGTTAAGGCAACACTAAGCGCCCGTCCTTGACCAATAATTGCCAATGATTGAATAAATGTTAAAACACAAAGTAATCCTAACGTCGTCCTTGCTCCGGCAAATTTAAATAATCGTTTATCTAACATAAAATATTCCCTTCACCTTAAAAATAAATTGATATGTATAAAAAGGTTGGGACAAATATTGTTCCAACCTCTTCGAACCCGTTAACCTCTTACAGTTAATTTATGATTAATATGAAATCTTCTTAACATGAATGCGGTCGCGGAAAACGTAAAAGCTCCAAATTTGATAAGCCAATACAATTGGTAATGCTGTAAATGAAATAATCGTCATCCACTTCAACGTATATGGCGTTGAAGTTGCGTTCTTCAATAGAAGTGACATGCCAGCTTCATTACCAACTATCACACGTGGGAATAATCCTGTGAATAATAGTACGACAACAAGTACGATAACAAGTCCTAAAGCAATAAATGCCAAGGTATTCTGTTGTTTTAAAGTGACTGCCCATGCAATCAACGTTAAAATCACGATTGCAGCTAACATAGCAACTGTTATGATTGGCTTATTAGTAAAGAAATCAGTAAAGATAAATAATGTAATCGCAAAGGCCACCTCACCAACTAATAATACTGGATATAGTACCTTTAGTTGGTTTTGTATACGCACATGTAGTGAACCATCCGTAATCTTTAGACGAGCATAATTCAAACCATGAACATAAGACAACAACGCCATTGCAACACCACCAACAATTGAGAAAATATTGAAATAATCCCAGAAATTTGCTGACATGTCTCCATGGGCATTTAATGGCATGCCTTGTACAACATCTGTAAATAATAAACCAAACAAGAAAGGCACTACCATTGATGTAATTGCTGAAATCGTCGTCCATAAATTACGATACTTAGCAGTTTGCATCTGACCGCGGAACTCGAATGACACACCACGGTAAATTAAACCAATTAGGATTGCAAACAAGATCAAGTAGAAACCAGAAAATAGTGAGGCATACCAGAACGGCATCGCTGCAAACATCGCACCACCAGCCGTAATCAACCATACTTCGTTGCCATCCCAATGAGGACCGATTGATTGAATGAGTGCGTCTTCTTCTGCTTCATTTTTAGCCAATGTCTTTAATGACATACCAATACCAAAGTCAAATCCTTCTAAAAAGAAGAAACCAGCAAACAAAATCGCAATCAGAACAAACCATAAAATTTGATATCCCGTCATTGTTTAGGCCTCCTTTCCAGCTTCAAACGCTTCTGCTGAGAATGGGTCAACATTTTCTTCAGTAGCCACCTCATCAACTGATTCTGGTCCTGCAATCATGACACGACGAGACAACATAATCATAATCAAGCCTAATATTGTAAATGTTAAGAAATACAGAATATTAGACGTCAATAATGATGCAACCGAAACATTAGGTGATACGGCATCAGCCATAGTCAAGACACCATAAACAACCCACGGCGCACGACCTAGTTCCGTTATTAACCAACCTGACGTGATGGCAACATATGGCAAGTATGTTGAAAGTCCAAATATCCAAAGAACCCACTTGTACTTTGATATATCAATCTTCGACTTCTTACGCACGGCCCACAAAACAATTAACGCTAGCAAACCAAATGCACCTGCTGAAACTGCCATAATACGGAAACTATAGTAAATCGTATTATTTGGCAAGTAATAATTCATATCATGACCAAATTTTAGATCATACTTCTCATGCATTTCTTTATTTAGTTCATTCCAACCTTTGCTACCACCAGTTAATGAGTGATGAGCCAAAATCGATAACATGTAAGGCACATCCAATGACCACTTGACATCGTGAGTCTTTGGATCAGTGTAAGCAATCACAGACCAAGGTGCTTGCTTTGTATCACTACCAACATTCTCAGCAATACCTTCT
The DNA here is from genome assembly GCF_058505625.1 of Weissella sp. ESL1156. Classification (NCBI taxonomy): domain Bacteria; kingdom Bacillati; phylum Bacillota; class Bacilli; order Lactobacillales; family Lactobacillaceae; genus Weissella; species Weissella sp. ESL1156. Next base: position 849,040 of record NZ_CP196372.1, read on the forward strand.
GACGCTGCGAATTTCATTGGTTGATCATCTTGTAAGTACAATGAGTGACGATCACCAGTATATGCCATACCAGCAGTTCCAATCAGTGCAACAATAGCCGCAATCTTGACAGATTTTTTAAAGAAATCTAGTTCATGATGAGGTCGACGTAACAATGACCAAGCAGAAACGCCAATGATCGCAAACGACCCCGCTAGGAACGTTGCGAAAAGAACGTGCGGGAATTCCAACCATAATTGATGATTTTTCAACAAAGCTGGAAAATCAACTAACACTGCACGGTTGAATTTATGATCAACCTGAAATCCAACTGGATTTTGCATAAATGAGTTAGCAGCTAGAATCCAAAGAGCTGAAAAAGCAGAACCTAGAGTTGTTAACCAAATAAACAACAAATGTAATTTCTTATTAAATCGATCCCATCCAAAAGACCATAGACCTAAGAAAGTTGACTCTAAAAAGAATGCAACTAAAGCTTCAACTGCTAAAGCCGGTCCAAAGATATCACCAACATATCGTGAATATCTTGACCAATTCATACCAAATTGGAATTCTTGAATAATTCCTGTAACAACACCAACGGCAAAGCTGAGCATAAATATCTTACCCCAGAATTTCGCCATTCGTTTATATTGGTCATCTTTCTTAATAACGTACATCGTTTCCATTAATGCAACAATAATACCTAATCCAATTGATAACGGTACGAAGAAAAAATGAAAAATCGTTGTCATAGCGAATTGGAATCTTGCGAGGTTCAAAATAGAAAGACCTGCTACCAAGTTCATAAAACTAACCTCCTACTCAACAAATAATTTTCTAAGCGCTCTAAGTGCCCATATAAACTTTATTGTACATATTTTTTTTGTGTTTTACCACTTAATTCGTCGTTTTTTTGTATATTTTTTTGCAAAATTATTGATTATTTGTGAATATTTTCATTATTGTTACAAACGACATTTTTCTTTAACATAAGTCATCATGAAATCGCTTACATTTATATAGACGTTTGCTATTATTTCGCTTAGAATTAGGTTAAATCAACTTATTTGGAGGAATTATCATGTCAACAAAATTACTAGCCTTATTTCCGTTAAGTAATGACCAAATTGACATACTAAAACAATATGATGTCGCTGTCATCAAACCAGAAGAACTGCTTGATTCAGATTATGCAAAAATACAAATTGTTTACGGTTGGAAAGAAGATATCGTTAATCAAATTATGGATACTCCTAATCATCAACTAAAATGGGTTCAAGCCTATTCTGCCGGTGTTGATTACATGCCTTTAGAAAAATTATCCAAAAACAGTATCATTTTAACAAATGCTAGTGGACAAAGGGCTACTCCTATTGCTGAAACTGTTTTGAGCTATATCTTCCACTTTGCACGTGGTCTTAATGTCTATCAAACAAGACATACTTGGCAACCATTTGAAAATCAGTTTACTCTGAAAGAATTACCTGTTGTCATCTTTGGTACTGGTCATATTGGTCAACAAATTGCGACATATTTACATGCTTTTGGTACAACAGTTTACGGTGTCAATACAAGTGGTCGGTCAGTGCCAAATTTTGATAAAACTTTTGCACTGAATCATTTGGAAAAACTGCCCACAGACATTGAAATTGTTATAGATGCTTTACCAGGTACACCAGAAACGAATTTTTTCTTTAATGATGAACATTTATCACTATTTGAACATTTATTTTTGTTTGTCAATATTGGTCGTGGCACAACGGTTGATCAATCATCACTCCTCAGTAAGTTAAATGATGGTCACATCTTACACGCTGCATTAGACGTTACCACACCGGAACCAATTCCGGAAGATTCTAATTTATGGCATCAAGACAATTTGTTATTAACACAACATACTTCTTGGGCTGGTAAATCAGTTGATTTGTTTGAGGTATTTATGAAAAATCTACCTGATTTTATTAATCATAAATCATTAACTAATAACCTTGTTGACTATACACGTGGCTATTAACCTATATAAAAGCACCTAGCGATATCGCTAGGTGCTTTCTTAATGCTTTTCCAAATATTGTTTCACATCATCTTGTAAATGAATATCCTTGGAAAATTCAGCCGCGGCATAAATTAGCATTTGAGCTTCTTGCTTTTCTTTTAACAATGATAATTTTTCACAACACTGTACACGCAATTTTTGGAATTTGATAATTTGATGGAAATGTTCATTTATTGGTAACATGTCTAGCGCTTTTGTAATCCGTTCTTTTGCCTTTTCTGGATTATTAACCGCAAGATATAACTCACTTTGATGATAATACGTGTGGGCAATAACTTTACCTAACTCGGCTTGCATTGACGGTCGATAACCTTTGATAAGTCCACAGGCTCGCTCATAATATTCAGAGGCGTAAACATATTCCCCTTGTTTAGCCCAAGCTGCTCCCATTTCTGTATATATCTCAATCATTAGCTCCATCTGATGTTTTTCAGCATCACCTAAAGCAATCTGCAATAATTGCATCGCAACGGTGACTTGATTATGCGATAACGCAATTTTTGCCCGTAACAGATTATATTCCGGCAATGCAAATATAGGCAAGCGTCGTAACAATGTTGAACTATCCAAGCGATTTGCTGCTTGCTCAATTTGACCAATATCAATAAAATAACGAATAACAGTTAACGGTGTGACTGTTAATTCGTTTATTTTAGCCACGTTTGATACCCGTAATTGTAACCGAGCACAAAGTTGCTGTAAAACAGTGATATTTGAAATTTCGTCAGTACGCTCTATTCGAGATAGTAGTGATTGATGGCATATGCCTTCTGCTACATCAGCCTGAGAAATTCCCAATTGTTCACGACGTCGTTTTAAACTACCTTTTAATAATTTCATTTATGTGATCTCCAGAACAAAAAATATAATAATAGCATAAATGTAAATTAAATAATAAACAAGTTATTTTATATGTTATTTTGTTGTCAATTATAGTTTAAATACATTTTTTATGATATTTTTCATAAAGCAATCAATACTACACCAGCATTCGTATAACTTTTTATTTTATCAAGTTTCACGTAGTTCCCTAAAATAATTAATTTTTACATTTTTCATTATGCAGATTTTGCAATCTTTTTTCTGATGTGCGTGGTGACTAAATTTAATAGTTAACAATCTATGATTAAATTCATTTGGGACATGAAAGCATTGACTTAATGGTTATAGCACAAACAAAATATGTCATTTATCTCCTGACTGATTGACTATTATTAATTACAGTGCCTTATTCATGATTAGCATTGTAAAAAAATATGCCAACAACAAATATCGTAGTAACAATAACTATTAATTAATCGCTTATTTTTATTTTTTTGAAAATAAAAAAGTTTATGAAATACAGCTAAATATTTTATATTTATTAAATGTATAGTACAGAACAAGGAGACATAGTCATCACAACATACATGCCCCGTAGAAACCTTTTTTGTCTTTCTATATAAATTCTCTTACCGAATAATAAAAGGTAGTCTAAAGTGTCTATCAATGGCATAGTTACACACTGAAAGTATTTAAAATTTACAAAAATTATCATAATAAATACTAGGTATAATTAATTGTGACTATAACAACTAATGTATATCGTATTAATGTATCATTAATTTAAAAATTTATTTTATAACAAAAAAGCAACCCTCCAAAGAAGAGTTGCTTTAATTACTAATTAAACGTATTAAGTACGGAGACAGAGGGATTCGAACCCTCGCGCCGGTTTCCCGACCTACACCCTTAGCAGGGGCGCCTCTTCAGCCTCTTGAGTATGTCCCCATGTCAAAAGCGAACTTTTAACAAAATGGGACTGAGAGGACTCGAACCTCCGACCTCACCCTTATCAGGGGTGCGCTCTAACCAGCTGAGCTACAGTCCCATACAACAAAAGCGGACGACGGGAATCGAACCCGCATTCCCAGCTTGGAAGGCTGGAGCACTAGCCATTGTACTACATCCGCATAACAACATTTATTCATGATGCAATGGCGCGGGGCGGAATCGAACCGTCGACACTACGAGCTTCAATCGTATGCTCTACCAACTGAGCTACCGCGCCAAAAAATAAAACGGTCACAACGGGATTCGAACCCGTGATCTTTCGCGTGACAGGCGAACGTCATAACCAACTAGACCATGCGACCAACAGACAAAATATACTTAATCTGATTTAATTGCGGGTGTAGGATTTGAACCTACGACCTTCGGGTTATGGGCCCGACGAGCTACCAGACTGCTCCAACCCGCGATAATAAATAATGGTTATCAATAATAGTAACGAAGGAGAATGTGGGATTCGAACCCACGCGCCGGTTTCCCGACCTGACGGTTTTCAAGACCGTTCCCTTCAGCCAGACTTGGGTAATTCTCCATAAATACCTAAGGCCTAAATGGACCTTGTTGGACTCGAACCAACGACCGGACGGTTATGAGCCGTCTGCTCTAACCAACTGAGCTAAAGGTCCAAGTTATTTTAGCCAATCGCGGCGGGGGGAATCGAACCCTCGACCTCCCGGGTATGAACCGGACGCTCTAGCCAGCTGAGCTACACCGCGAATCATAACACTTAGTGTCATAATCGGGACGACAGGATTCGAACCTGCGACCCCCTGGTCCCAAACCAGGTGCTCTACCAAACTGAGCTACGTCCCGAACATGCTAACAACTAGCAACAAAAAAAACAAACTTACGTTTGTAATGCACCTAGAAGGATTCGAACCTTCAACCTTCTGATTCGTAGTCAGACACTCTATCCAGTTGCGCTATAGGTGCAAATAATATGCCGGCTACCGGGATCGAACCGGTACGATGTCTCCATCGCAGGATTTTAAGTCCTGTGCGTCTGCCTATTCCGCCAAGCCGGCAAAGCGAACAACGGGATTCGAACCCGCGACCTCTACCATGGCAAGGTAGCGTTCTACCAACTGAACTATATTCGCATGATGCCGACTAAAGGGTTCGAACCTTCGACCTCCGCTTTACAAGAGCGATGCTCTACCAACTGAGCTAAGTCGGCAACAATCATACAGTTGCCAGTTTGACGAAATAGATAACATATTATTAAAGTGGGTCGTCTGGGGCTCGAACCCAGGACCCATGGATTAAAAGTCCACTGCTCTGCCAACTGAGCTAACGACCCAATGGACGTTACAGGGTTCGAACCTGTGACCCCCTGCTTGTAAGGCAGGTGCTCTCCCAGCTGAGCTAAACGTCCATTGATGCATCGCAACTTCCTATCCTCGCAGGAGGCGATCCTCCAACTACTTTCGGCGTAACTGAGCTTAACTGCTGTGTTCGGTATGGGAACAGGTGTGACCTCAGTGCTATCGTCACGACACGATTACTATTAAAAGCAACCACGAGATTAATTATCTCAAAACTGAATCATAATGTCAATACTTTTTTGCCTTACACCACTTGCTACTTGGTTAAGTCCTCGAACCATTAGTACTAGTCCGCTCCATGCGTCACCGCACGTCCACTTCTAGCCTATCTACCTCATCATCTTTGAGGGGTCTTACTTCATTACTGAATGGGAAATCTCATCTCGAGGCGAGTTTCACACTTAGATGCTTTCAGCGTTTATCTCATCCGTACATAGCTACTCAGCGATGCTCCTGGCGGAACAACTGATACACCAGTGGTACGTCCACCCCGGTCCTCTCGTACTAAGGGCAGCTCCTCTCAAATTTCCTACGCCCGCGACGGATAGGGACCGAACTGTCTCACGACGTTCTGAACCCAGCTCGCGTACCGCTTTAATGGGCGAACAGCCCAACCCTTGGGACCGACTACAGCCCCAGGATGCGATGAGCCGACATCGAGGTGCCAAACCTCCCCGTCGATGTGGACTCTTGGGGGAGATAAGCCTGTTATCCCCAGGGTAGCTTTTGTCCGTTGAGCGATGGCCCTTCCATGCGGAACCACCGGATCACTAAGCCCTACTTTCGTACCTGCTCGACTGGTAAGTCTCACAGTCAAGCTCCCTTGTGCCTTTACACTCTACGAATGATTTCCAACCATTCTGAGGGAACCTTTGGGCGCCTCCGTTACCTTTTAGGAGGCGACCGCCCCAGTCAAACTGCCTGCCAGACACTGTCTTCCACCACGCTTAGTGGTGTGAGTTAGAGTGTTCATACAACGAGGGTAGTATCCCACGTTTGCCTCCATCGAAACTAGCGTCCCGATTTCTACGGCTCCTACCTATGCTGTACAAGCTGCACAAACACTCAATATCAAGCTACAGTAAAGCTCCATGGGGTCTTTCCGTCCTGTCGCGGGTAACCCGCATCTTCACGGGTCTTTAAATTTCACCGAGTCTCTCGTTGAGACAGCGCCCAGATCGTTACGCCTTTCGTGCGGGTCGGAACTTACCCGACAAGGAATTTCGCTACCTTAGGACCGTTATAGTTACGGCCGCCGTTTACTGGGGCTTCAATTCGTACCTTCGCCGAAGCTAAGCACTCCTTTTAACCTTCCAGCACCGGGCAGGCGTCAGCCCCTATACGTCATCTTACGATTTTGCAGAAACCTGTGTTTTTGATAAACAGTCGCCTGGGCCTATTCACTGCGGCTCAGCTTGCGCTGAGCACCCCTTCTCCCGAAGTTACGGGGTCATTTTGCCGAGTTCCTTAACGAGAGTTCACTCGCTCACCTTAGGATGCTCTCCTCGACTACCTGTGTCGGTTTGCGGTACGGGCAGGTAAACACTAACTAGAAGCTTTTCTCGGCAGCGTGACATCACAGACTTCCCTACTTGATTTCGGTCCTCATCACAACTTATCCTTATGACAGCAAGCATTTGACTCACTCTCAGACTCATTGCTTGACCCAGCTTTTCCAACTGCTGGGTTCTGTTAGCCTTCTGCGTCCCTCCATTGTTCAAACATGTTCACCTGGTACAGGAATCTCAACCTGTTAGCCATCGACTACGCCTTTCGGCCTCGCCTTAGGTCCCGACTAACCCTGGGAGGACGAGCCTTCCCCAGGAAACCTTAGTCATACGGTGGACAGGATTCTCACCTGTCTTTCGCTACTCATACCGGCATTCTCACTTCTAAGCGCTCCACCAGTCCTCACGGTCTGACTTCATCGCCCTTAGAACGCTCTCCTATCGCGCCACTGATGTGGCACCCGTAGTTTCGGTGGTGTGTTTAGCCCCGGTACATTTTCGGCGCAGAATCACTCGACTAGTGAGCTATTACGCACTCTTTAAATGGTGGCTGCTTCTGAGCCAACATCCTAGTTGTCTATGCAACTTCACATCCTTTTCCACTTAACACACACTTAGGGACCTTAACTGACGATCTGGGCTGTTCCCCTTTCGACAATGGATCTTATCACTCACTGTCTGACTCCCGGACATACGTGATTGGCATTCGGAGTTTATCTTAATTTAGTAACCCGAGATGGGCCCCGCACCAAAACAGTGCTCTACCTCCAACACGCTATCTTCCGAGGCTAGCCCTAAAGCTATTTCGGAGAGAACCAGCTATCTCCAAGTTCGATTGGAATTTCACCGCTACCCACACCTCATCCCAACATTTTTCAACATGTACGGGTTCGGGCCTCCAGTGCGTTTTACCGCACCTTCACCCTGGACATGGGTAGGTCACCTGGTTTCGGGTCTACAACAACATACTCGAACGCCCATTTCAGACTCGCTTTCGCTACGGCTCCGGTCTTTCCACCTTAACCTTGCATGTTATCGTAACTCGCCGGTTCATTCTACAAAAGGCACGCTATCACCCATTAACGGGCTCTAACTTGTTGTAGGCACATGGTTTCAGGAACTTTTTCACTCCCCTTCCGGGGTGCTTTTCACCTTTCCCTCACGGTACTGGTTCACTATCGGTCACTAGGGAGTATTTAGCCTTACGAGATGGTCCTCGCAGTTTCCGACCGGATTTCACGTGTCCGGCCGTACTCAGGATCCTACACGGGAGTTTGCTTACTTTCGCATACGGGGCTATCACCCTGTTTCGCTCAGCTTCCCAGCTGCTTCTGCTAATAAACAAATTTGTAACTCCACAACGGTAGTCCTACAACCCCAGTGTGCAAGCACACTGGTTTGGGCTTCTCCGCGTTCGCTCGCCGCTACTGACGGAATCGATTTTTCTTTCTTCTCCTGTTGCTAATGAGATGTTTCAGTTCACAACGTCTACCTTCGTTCAACTATGTATTCATTGAACGATAACTTGCATCACAAGTTGGGTTCCCCCATTCGGAAATCCCCGGATCATAGCTTACTTACAGCTTCCCGAGGCATATCGGTGTTAGTCCCGTCCTTCATCGGCTCCTAGTGCCAAGGCATTCACCATGCGCCCTTAATAACTTAACCGATCAACTCTCGTTGATGATTTCGTTTGAGTATTGTGACTCAACGGTCACAAGCGATTTTAAACTGATTTAAAAAACTCAAAAAATTACGCGGTGTATTTTTTCGGCTCAATTTAATTGATTAATATCAATTGAAATGAATTTAAAAATTTACAATTATGATTCAGTTTTCAAAGAACTAATAAATCAGAGAGATAAATCTCTCAAAACTAAATATCGTTTCGTTGACTGTGTAAGTTTCCGATTTTCCTTAGAAAGGAGGTGATCCAGCCGCAGGTTCTCCTACGGCTACCTTGTTACGACTTCACCCTAATCATCTGTCCCACCTTAGACGGCTGGCTCCTAAAAGGTTACCCCACCGGCTTTGGGTGTTACAAACTCTCATGGTGTGACGGGCGGTGTGTACAAGACCCGGGAACGTATTCACCGCGGCGTGCTGATCCGCGATTACTAGCGATTCCGACTTCATGTAGGCGAGTTGCAGCCTACAATCCGAACTGAGACATACTTTAAGAGATTAGCGCACCCTCGCGGGTTGGCGACTCGTTGTATATGCCATTGTAGCACGTGTGTAGCCCAGGTCATAAGGGGCATGATGATTTGACGTCATCCCCACCTTCCTCCGGTTTGTCACCGGCAGTCTCACTAGAGTGCCCAACTGAATGCTGGCAACTAATAATAAGGGTTGCGCTCGTTGCGGGACTTAACCCAACATCTCACGACACGAGCTGACGACAACCATGCACCACCTGTCACCTTGTCCCCGAAGGGAACGTCCTATTTCTAGGATTAGCAAGGGATGTCAAGACCTGGTAAGGTTCTTCGCGTTGCTTCGAATTAAACCACATGCTCCACCGCTTGTGCGGGTCCCCGTCAATTCCTTTGAGTTTCAACCTTGCGGTCGTACTCCCCAGGCGGAGTGCTTAATGCGTTAGCTACGACACTCAAGGGCGGAAACCCTCGAACATCTAGCACTCATCGTTTACGGTGTGGACTACCAGGGTATCTAATCCTGTTTGCTACCCACACTTTCGAGCCTCAACGTCAGTTACAGTCCAGAAAGCCGCCTTCGCCACTGGTGTTCTTCCATATATCTACGCATTTCACCGCTACACATGGAGTTCCACTTTCCTCTACTGCACTCAAGTCATCCAGTTTCCAAAGCCATTCCTCAGTTGAGCTGAGGGCTTTCACTTCAGACTTAAATAACCGTCTGCGCTCGCTTTACGCCCAATAAATCCGGATAACGCTTGGAACATACGTATTACCGCGGCTGCTGGCACGTATTTAGCCGTTCCTTTCTGGTAAGATACCGTCACACACTGAACAGTTACTCTCAGTGCCGTTCTTCTCTTATAACAGTGTTTTACGAGCCGAAACCCTTCATCACACACGCGGCGTTGCTCCATCAGGCTTGCGCCCATTGTGGAAGATTCCCTACTGCTGCCTCCCGTAGGAGTATGGGCCGTGTCTCAGTCCCATTGTGGCCGATCAGTCTCTCAACTCGGCTATGCATCATGGCCTTGGTAAGCCTTTACCTTACCAACTAGCTAATGCACCGCGGGTCCATCTCTTAGTGATAGCAGAACCATCTTTCAACCAACAACCATGCGGTTGTTGGTATTATACGGTATTAGCACTTGTTTCCAAATGTTATCCCCTGCTAAGAGGTAGGTTACCCACGTGTTACTCACCCGTTCGCCACTCTTTGTCAGATAAAATCAAATCTGAGCAAGCTCGTCATTTCATTTAAAGACAAAGCGTTCGACTTGCATGTATTAGGCACGCCGCCAGCGTTCATCCTGAGCCAGGATCAAACTCTCATTTTAAAAGTTTGAGTATCACTCAATTGTTGTTATTTGTTTAACAGAAGTTAAACGAATTTATTAGCGAATTGACTTCGCAAATGTTTTTGTATCAAGCAATTTGCTTGATGACCCTACACATTTGTTTCATCGAAACGATATTCAGTTTTCAAAGAACTATCTCAAGAAAGCGTTTCCTCAACGCCAGCTATATTAGAATAGCAACTTTGATAAATAATGTCAAGAAGAATAATTACTCAAGAAGAATAATTACTTATCAAGTTTATTGAAAATGTTGCTTTTCAAACAAGACTTAATAATCATATCTGATTAGATGATGATTGTCAACATTTAATTTCAATTAATTATTATTGCGTTTAAATAAAGAATGTAATCTTTCTTCAAAACTCAACTTTTTAATAATACCTAATTTAGAATTGAATTGCAAGTGTTTTTTAAAGATTAGTCTAATTGTGCCACTCCAGTCATATCAACATTCTTCAGAAAATCAACAACATCTTTTGCATTCACAAATTGTAATCCTAAAAGATTTAATCTCTCTAGATTCAAAGCATTAGCATCAACTGGCTCAAATGTATATAACGATACTAGATCTTCTGTAGAATCTAGACCTTGTGTATGCCACGCTGCAAGCTCACCAAAACGTAAATTGTTTATATCAATACCTAATTCATCCTGCATACCACTCACAATTGATCCTAAAGCTGTATCACCCGCATGCTTGTGCATTTTGACAGTGTAAAATTTCGGCAATGGTACTTCATCCGTTACTAAAAAATATGATTGTTCATTTCGAGTAAAAATAATGGTACCTGCAATAAGTGACATCTTAATCTCCCTATGTTCTTTACTGATGTAATCTGTCTAAGGCTTCATGAATCATTGCTGATCCAGATTCAGAAATTGTTTCAAAACCAATCTGTAGATGCTGATTTGTCCAATAGTGATGTTGTGCATATTTATGGTCATGCATTACTTTATCCTTGCTAAGAGGCAACTTATCATAACCATCTAATACTGTACGTCGTGACAGTGATATCTTTTGACTATAAATGTCAATATCTAAAATCATCACCCGAATTGATTGACCAACTTTAATTTCATCTTCAATTTCTCGTATGTAAGCTGATCGACATTCTGATATATGAATCAAACCTTGATGCTGTTCATCCAATTGAACAAACGCACCATAAGGTTGCAAACCAGTTACTGTTCCTTCAACAACATCCCCAATATGAAATGTCATTACTATCCCTCCTTATAAATTTTGTCATATGTATCCGAGAATAACTCCCGGTGCAACCGTTAATCTGTAACCGTTGCTTTTAAAATTTGAATATCAGCTTTGGGCTTATCTGCAAAATCAACCTTTTGTGTTGCCATGTTATCAATGACATCCATCCCGTCAACAACTTGGCCAAACACAGTATGATGCTTGTCTAACCATGGCGTCCCACCATGATTAGTATACGCTTCTAAAATCTCATTTGGTACTGTACCAGCAAGTGATTGTAACATCCGTTCAGGTACTTTATGAGCTTGTACAATAAAGAATTGTGAACCATTCGTATTAGGGCCAGCATTAGCCATTGACAGCGCACCACGAAGATTAAAGACTTCATCTGAAAACTCATCTGAAAATGGCTTTCCCCAAATCGACTCACCACCCATACCGGTACCAGTTGGATCGCCACCTTGGATCATAAATTCATTAATCACACGATGAAAAATAATACCATCATAATAGCCTTTCTTAATTAAGCCAACAAAATTTTCAACCGTCTTTGGCGCTTGTTCAGGAAATAGTTGCACTTTAATATCACCTAACGTTGTTGCTAACGTTGCAACTGGTCCAGTAACTTCATCCATATCTAATTGTGGCAATGCCATTGTTATTCACCTCTTAAGTTATGTTAAATACATTGACGTTATTATAACATATAACTTACAGGGGCTTAAAAAAGTGATAAACTAGTAGCTAAGTAATTTTAAGTCAATTGACAAAATATAGGAGTTTAAACACAAAATGGTTCAAATTATTGACATATTCCTCCATCTTGATGTTCATTTAAATAATCTTGTAAATGCTTGGGGTGGTTGGTCTTACGCCGCGCTATTTGCTGTTATTTTTATTGAAACAGGTGCTGTTGTGTTACCATTTTTACCTGGTGATTCATTGTTATTTGCAGCAGGTTCAATTGCTGCCCTATCAGGTAATTCACTCAACCATTGGGTACTAATTTTATTGTTCTGGATTGCTGCAACAAGTGGTGATTCCCTTAATTTTTACCTTGGTCGAACTGTTGGATTGAAATTAGTTCATCATCCGATACTTGGTCGCTTTATCAAGGAAAAACATTTACAGGAAGCAAATGATTTTTTTGTTAAGCATGGCAAAATGGCTATCATCTTAGGTCGTTTTTTACCAATTATTCGAACATTAGTACCTTTTACAGCTGCAGTATCAGGGTTCCGTTACCGAAACTTTATTATGTTAGAAATGTTAGCCGTAACGCTTTGGGTATTTATAGCAGTCGAAGCTGGTTTTTATTTTGGCGGTAATCAATTTGTCAGCGAACACTTTTCAATCGTTTTGATTGGTATTCTGATTGTTTCTGCATTACCCGCAATTATCAGTGCCTTGCGTCAAATGATTGTATCAAAAAAACAAAATCAAATGAATAAATAAATAGAAAAAGGACGATAGCTTAATGGCTATCGTCCTTTTTCTATTTATTTTGTTATTTTGTCGAATCATCAATAACAACATTACCCGCTTCAATCTCTTCAAAAGCTTGTCCGATTGGCTTTACCGAATCAAACTTTGCTAAAGTTGGTAATTCACCTTCTTCTAATTCATGAGCACGTTTTGCTCCCAAAGCAATTAACTTATAACGTGAATCAACTTTTTCTAGTAACTTATCAACAGATGGATATAAAATCATGCTTCTAACTCCTCAATCATTTTAATATATTCAGGCAATACACGATTAACACGTAATCGTTCCACTTTAATAATGTCCTTTATACGGTTAACTGCCAATGATACTTCATCATTAACAACAGCATAGTCATAATTAGCCATCATTCGAATCTCAGCAGTTGCTGCCGAGACACGACGATCAATAACATCCATGGCTTCAGTACCACGCCCAATTAACCGTTCTTTTAAAGCTGCTAAATCAGGTGGTGTTAGGAAAATATAGGCGCCTTCTGGCATCTTCCCCTTCACTTGTAAAGCACCTTGGACATCAATTTCTAACAGCACATCACGGCCTGCAGCAAGTGTTTGGTCGATAAATTTTTTCGGCGTACCATAATAATTGCCTACATATTCAGCATATTCCAACATATCACCATTTGCAATTTCTGTTTCAAATTCATCACGAGTCACAAAAAAATAATCTTCTCCGTTTACTTCACCATTTCTAGGCTGTCTAGTGGTCATTGAAATAGAATATTGAAAATCAATATCTGGTTCCTCAAATAAGGCTTTTCGCACTGTCCCTTTACCAACACCAGATGGTCCAGAAAGTACGATTAATACGCCACGTTTCATGGTACACATGCTCCTAACTTTTTGTTTCGCTATTTAAGTAGATATTTTACTCGTTTTTCCCATTTGAGACAACTATATTCACTTTATTCGCTGGATTTCTTATGAACATGCGCCCTTTTCAATAAATCTCGTGCATTTTCTTTAGCAGCACTGGTGAGTTCATTTCCTGATAACATACGTGCTAACTCATCAATTCGTTGGTCCTCTGTTAATGGTCGCACCATTGTTTCCGTTCGTTTACCAACAATTTTCTTTTCAATAAAGAAGTGGTGATCTGCGACTGCTGCCACTTGTGGTAAATGCGTAATTGTTAAGACTTGTGAGTATTGACCAATAAAAGCAATTTTTTCGGCAATTGCTTGCGCCACTCGCCCAGAAACACCCGTATCTACCTCATCAAATATAATGGATGTGACCCCTTGTTCCCGGGAAAAAATTGTTTTCATAGCTAACATCATACGAGATAGTTCACCACCCGAAGCAATTTTTGCGAGCGGTTTCGCACCTTCTCCCAAATTAGTTTGTATATAAAATTCAACACCATCTGAACCTGTTAAATTCATTTTTTGATTTGTAAATTTTACTGAAAAAACCGCTTTATCCATATACAAATCTTTTAATTGCTCATGAATTTGACTAGTTAATAACTTTGCTGATTGCAGGCGGATATGATGCAACTTATCAGCTAATTTTTGGGCTGCTTTTTTGGCTATTTGTACTTCATTAGCTAATGTCGCTGCGCTTTGTTCATGGCCACCCATTTGGGCTAATTCTTCATCAACCTCTTGTTGATGTGCAAGAACATCTGTTACACTAGCACCATATTTTTTCTCTAATGAACGAATAAGATTTAATCGTTCGTCTACATATTGTAAGCGCTCTTCATCAAATGATAAACTGTCTCGAACATTTAAGATATCTGAAGTTGCTTCTTGCAATTCATAATAAGCGCCTCGAACAGCTTCCGTTAACTTTGTATATCTTGGTGATAGTTCTTCAATATCTTCAAGTTCACTCATAGCTGTTGCAACTGTTTCTAAACCACTGTGTTCCCATTCGCCATCCAATGCTTCGTATGCTTTTGACAACGCCGAAAGAACATCTTGAAAGTTCGTTAATTCCTGATATTCCGTTTCAAGGCGTTCTTCTTCACCAACAACCAAATTTGCCTCGTTAAGTTCTTTACTTTGAAAACTTAACATATCTAAACGTTGCGCCCAAGCTTGCTCATCATCTTGTCGTTTGTGATATGCCGCTTCTAATTGTCGATATTTGTGATAAGTTTTCTGATATTCTTTTAGAATCGGTTGTAATTGTTGACTTGCAAACTCATCTAACAGTCCCAAATGCTGTTCTGGTTGCATCAGTGCTTGATGTTCATTTTGCCCATGAATATCCACTAAATGGCGTCCTAATGCTTTTAAAGCAGTCGCATTCACCAAGGTATTATTGACTCGAATGACATTTCGACCATTACGATGTAGTTCACGATGAATAAGTAGTTGATTATCTTCCAAAGCAATACCTAAATCTTGTAAAACTTCACGAAGCGCTGCATTTGGTTCGATATCAATCAGCCCTTGTAAAATTGCCGTATCGGCACCTTCACGAATATAATCTTGTGAACCACGGCCACCTGTTAGCAAGCCTACCGCATCGATAATGATAGATTTTCCAGCACCAGTTTCACCTGTCAGTACTGTCATTCCTGGCTCAAAACTAATATTTAATTTTGGAATAATCGCAAAATTTTGAATAGATAGTTCTTGTAACATGCGTCCTCCAATCGTTTATCCAATCTATTGTAATTTTTGTGTCACAAATGCTTCTGCTTGGATGCCTTTCTTTAAAATAATTAATACATCCGAATCATCACCTAACATGCCAAATAATTCTTCAAAATTTGCTTCTTCCAAAGCCAATTTTAATGCAGGACCTGTGCCAGGCAGAACGGTAATCATAACAAAATTATCCTGCGTTCGAATCGTCGTCGTTGGTTCTTGAATAATACGTTTAATATGAGCTATCGCATCGGTTTGGGCAACAACAGCATACGCAAACCCCTTTGTTTCAAGGGGTACCTTTACCAACTGCATTTCAGTAATATCTCGAGAAATCGTGGCTTGTGTCACTGCCCATCCCAATTTATTCAACTCACTCACAAGGTCTTCTTGTCTTTGAATCGTCTTTTGATTAATTAATTCTCGAATTGCTTGTTGCCGTTCTTTTTTAGTTCTTCTCATCCGCTTTCCCCTCATGATGAGCATTTAATTGCGCATGTGCAGCTTGAACAACAGCTTCACGCTCAGCCATCGTCATTGTACTTTCACCACCATCTAAAACAAGGTGTGCTAAAAATTCAATATTTCCCGAACCACCCTTAATTGGTGAATAATCCAACCCAACAATGCTAAAGTTTGCTTGTTTTGCATAATCTGCAACTTTATCGATCACTTGACTATGAATTGCTGCATCTTTAATAATGCCATGTTTTCCAACAGCTTCACGTCCTGCTTCAAACTGAGGTTTAATCAAGGTTGCAACTGAGCCACCTGGTACTAATATTTTTGACAATGGCGGTAAAATAAGATTTAACGAAATGAAAGAGACGTCAATCGTTGCGACATCTGGTCGACCATTGCGAAAATCCGCTAATTGAGAATATCTAAAATTCGTGTTTTCCATCACGACAACACGATTATCTGATCGTAATGACCATACCAATTGATTAGTGCCGACATCTAAGGCATAAACTAGTTTTGCACCATTTTGCAATGAAACATCTGTAAAACCGCCTGTTGAAGAACCAATATCAAGAACCGTTTTATCGGTCACATCTATATTGAAAACACGTAACGCTTTTTCCAATTTAAAGCCCCCACGTGAAACATATGGCATTGGTGTTCCCTTTAAATGAAGTTCAGTTGTGACTGCTATCTTTTCACCAGCTTTATCCATTCGTTGCTCATTAGCCCCTAGTATTTCACCCGCCATAATTGCTCTTTTGGCTTGTTCTCGAGAATGAAATAAGCCTTGTTGTACTGCTAAAACATCTACTCGTTCTTTTTCTATGCCCATGTTTACTCCAGTGTCTCTATAAAATAATCTAAAAATGATGCTAATAATGTGGTTTCTAATTGTGTTTCTAAATGGAATTTTTGTAATGCTTGCTTCGCCAGTGTCATTTGTTCTTGCAGTGCTGTTAATGTTGCTGGCACACCCAATAATGTTGGATATGATTGTGCTTCAACTTTTCCCAATTGATAGTCATCTAAATCATCTTTAATTTGAAAAGCCAAGCCATAAGCCATGCCAAATTCATAAAGTATCTGTTGCACTTCTCGTGTCGCATCAGCCATAATTGCACCTGATTGTAATGCATAAGCAATCAAGGCACCGGTCTTATGATAATGAATAGCCCGTGTCTCTGTTAGCGATACCTTACTTTGTTGCATCGCTTTGATATCTAGTACTTGACCAGCAACCATTCCCTTAGGCCCAGCCGCTTTTGCGAGTGCCAAAGTTAGTTGTACTTTTTGGTGATCTGACAGAAATTCATTTGCTGCTGTTAACCACTCAAATGCTAATGGCTGTAGCGCATCACCAGCTAAAATAGCTATATCTTCACCAAATGCGCGATGTGTTGTCGGTTTACCACGACGCCATTCATCATTATCCATTGCTGGTAAATCATCATGAATCAAACTATACGTATGAATTAATTCTAATGAACTAGCTTCCTTTAAATAATTTTTAATTGGTAGATGATACGTTGCCAAAACCGCTAATGAAAGCATTGGCCTTAATCGCTTGCCACCCGCCATGACAGCATAAGTCATGGCTTCTTTTAATCGTGGTTCAGAAGTACTTTTTTTTAATTCATTGGCTAATGTTTGTTCAATGAGTGGCAAAGCAATTGTTGCAAATTCTTTTAAGCGCATTAGTTATTCTCCCTTGTTAAAATCACTAATACTACCATCTTCATTGACAATTTTGGCTAAACTTTTTTCTGCATTTTGAAGTGTCTTTTGTAACTCTTGACTAATTTTAACACCTGTTTCAAATTGTTTTAGAGCTTCTTCAAGTGGCACATCTCCTTTTTCTAGTTGACTAACGATTTTTTCTAACGTAGTTAAATTTTCTTCAAATGTCTTCTCTGCCATCTTTATTCTCTTTCTTTCCAGTCACTTGTGCTGTCAACTCACCATCTGATATCTGAATTGTAATCTCATCCTGAACAGCGATTTGGTTCACTTGTCGAATAACTTTCTGATCTTTTCTTGTGACACTGTAACCTCGACCTAAAATTGCTAGAGGACTGACTAACTGCAAACTAGCGACAACCTGTCTAAAACGTTGTTGTACTTGTTTCATTATAAATTGCATACTTATTTCTAAACGTGGTGTCAATGTTTGCAACTGTTGCTTTTCACTATCAATTTGTGTCGTCATTGCCCGCACCAATTTTTCTTGAGCAATGTCCAAACGTTGTAAGTATCCTTCATATAAACGTGATGGATTTTTTAAAACATAACTTTGTTGCAGTCGTGTTAAATAATCCTGCCGTTGAGCAATTTCTCGTTGTAATAACATGACCAATTTTTGTTGATCTTGTTGAATGGCTAACCATAAATCAGCTAATGGTACTGGCGTTGCTAATTCTGCGGCAGCTGTTGGTGTTGCTGCTCGTTTATCCGCAATAAAATCCGCAATGGTCGTATCAGTTTCATGCCCAACCGAACTAATCACTGGCATGGAAACTGTTAACAATTTACGAGCCACTTGTTCATCGTTAAATGCCCATAAATCTTCTATTGACCCACCACCACGTCCAATAATTAATACATCATAATCAGCGGCTTGATTGACTGCTTCAATTTGTTGACAGAGCGATGAGACTGCCCCTTCCCCTTGTACAACGGCAGGATATAGTATAATTTGTGCAATTGGAAAGCGTCGTTGCACAGTGGTCATAATATCACGAATAACCGCACCACTTGGTGAAGTGATAACAGCAATTTTCTTTGGAAATGAGGGGATATCAGCATGTCTTACTTGAAACAATCCTTCTTTTTCCAATTTATTTTTTAACTGTTCATAAGCTTGATAAAGCGCCCCCACACCATCTGGCGCTAATGATTCGATAATCAGACTATATGAACCATTAGGTGCATATAAATCAAGATGTCCAACAGCATTGACTTTCATGCCTGGTTCTAGTTGAAATTTCAATCGATTAAAAGCCGATTTGAACATGGTTACTGAAATAACTGCTTGGTCATCTTTAATTTTAAAATATTGATGTCCTGGACGATGACGATAATTCGAAATCTCACCAGTAACGTAGACTTTTTTTAGATATGGATCAGCTGTAAATTTGCGTTTTAAATAGGCTGTGAGCGCGGAAACTGTTAAATATTCTGCCATCCTGACTCCAATTCTATTTGATGATGAATTGCTGCCAATTCAACTGTTGTTTGTAATAACGTGGCAATAGTCATTGGGCCAACACCACCAGGCACAGGTGTGATTGCTCCGGCAACTTTTTCAGCGGTTGCAAAATTCACATCCCCAACTAATTTATTATTAGGTAATCGATTCATACCAACATCAACGACTGTTGCGCCAGGTTTTAAATCAGCACCCATTACTAGATCCGGTACACCCGTTGCCACGATGACAATATCTGCCATTGCTAGTAAATCACGACGCAATTTTACTGGCGTGTGTCGATGTAACATTGTCACACTAGCATCTGCCGCTTGCATTAAGGCAAACATTGGCCGACCAACAAGAATCGACCGGCCAATAATCACAACAAACTGATGACGTAAACAAATATTCTCATGCTTAAGCATAGTCATAATGCCTCGCGGCGTGTTGGCAATTGGGTAATAGCCTGCCTGATCAGCATACAATCGGCCGACATTTTCGGGGTGAAACCCGTCCACATCTTTTGTGGGAGTAATTGCTTCCTGCACCTTTTGTTCATTGATTTGTGATGGTACTGGACTTTGCACCAAAATCGCATCAATCGCATTATCAACATTGAGTGCTGCAATTTTTGCTAAAATTTCGGTTTCAGAGGCCGTGCTTGGATATTTCAACGTGATTGCATTAACACCAACTTTACCTGCTGCACGTTCCTTATTGCGTACGTAAATTTCACTTGCTGGATCATCTCCAATTAAAATAACTGCTAACCCTGGTGTCACCGCGTGTTTTTTTAAAACAGTTGTTTGCTCTAATACTGCAGCTCGTAATTGCTTAGCAATTGCTTTCCCATCAATAATTTTTGCCATATTAGCCTCGCTTTTATTCATTCTTATGCATAAATTTTATCATAAGTTTTATCTTCTCACCACGTTATTTAGAATTTAAAAGGCGAATAAACCGCTTAATTTTAACGATCTATCCACCTCATATTCATTGTATTACTGATGTCATGCCGTACCCTTTACATGCATAAATATTGGTACTAGTCAATAAAATAATGTTGATAAACTCTTAACAACAATGATCCAACGATTGCAATCATGATTGTATTCACAGCCATGATCAACAATCCCTCTTTAACGGCTGCAGCCAGTGGTAAATTATATACCCAATAATCACCCAGCGGCGCAATAATCACCCAAACAACAAAATTAGCCAAAAATTGCCAAATATTAAATAGGATTAATTTACGCGTTGTCAATTTACCCATAAAAATTGCCAAACGTCTTGTAATCAGTCCAATAAATAAACCAAACAGACCATCAGCAATTGTCCAAGTCCACCAAACTGTACCTGTACCACTATTAGTGAGTAGATCTGTTGTCATATGACCGACAAATGCTGTTACTGCACCAGATATCGGGCCAAAAATCGTTGTCGTCAAAGCTAACCATGCTGGTGCTAATGTGGCGTTATCCTTTGTATCACCAATTTGTATGGCGAAATATTTAAATAAAATGATAAAAACAACGATACTAATAATTGTCCCAATGACCTTATGCGATGAGATAACATTATGTTTCATTCGTTTACCCTTTCTTTATCAAATAGACTGTCACTTAGTTTGCTTTGGATTCAACTACTTGATCAGCATTCTCAGCCATTTCCAATGTGGTTGCTTTGTTCTCATTAATGATATTAATCTGTTCATTGAAGAAAGCCGTCACCTTTTCTTCGACAGAAGTTGGATCATCCAAAAATGATTGCACTGATGCTGCTTTTTTAATCAATAAATGCGACTTGGTCACCAATGGGTGCTCCACAATCATATATAATGACACCTCTTCTTCAGGATCATTAATGACAATTTTACGAATCGCATTTGTATATCGTAATGGTAAATTAATTAAGCTCGTTTCTAATCGTAAAGTGATTGGTTGCTCTTCATTAATTACCATTGTGGCACTAAAAATTTGATTGTGTTTAGCAGCTGTTTCAACATAAGTAAATAAATCATCCAAATTAATTGTTGCTTGATCTGCTGCCTCAAATGTTTTTTGTTCATAAGTTTCATCAGTCAGCATACTGATAAAATCATTTCCTGTCATGTTCATGGGTTAACCCTCTTCTTTAACTTTACATATAAGTTTAGCACATGCATGGGTCTTTACACTAGCCATCATTAATTATAAAAATATCTATTATTTATAGAGCAAGTCGTATAACCATCAGACAATTATTTTTTAATCTATAATAAAAGTCGTCAATTCACCAATTTAAAAATATGGTAAATTGACGACTATTTTCAATTAAAATTGTTTACTCAATAGCTTAACTTTTTACTTTGATAACATTACAATGCAATAATTTGATCGCGATGTTGCAAGTTTGCTGCTGCCGCATGATCAATAATGACAATAACATCATCATGCTTTTGTAAAGCACTTGCTGGCACATCTTCAGTAACTGGTCCTTCAATCATTGCGGCAACTGCTGCTGCTTTATTTTCACCATATGCAACTAAAAGAATTTGCTTAGCATTTAAAATGCTACCAATGCCCATTGATATGGCACGACGAGGTACTTCCTCTTCATTGTCAAAGAAACGTGCATTTGCAGCAATAGTTGATGGTGTTAAGTCAACAACATGTGTCTGACTATCAAAAGATGTGCCTGGTTCGTTAAAACCAATATGTCCATTTTGACCCAAGCCAAGTAATTGCAAATCAATTGGATGTTCTGCGATGATATTATCATAACGCTCAAGTTCATCGGTTACATTTGCCGCCAAACCATTTGGCACATAGCTTTCCTTAAATGGCTTTTTATCAAATAAATTTTTATTCATAAAATAACGGTAACTTTGTTCATGTGTACCAGCTAAACCTTGATATTCATCTAAATTAATTGAAATTTTATCAGAAAAATCAATATCACTCGTTGTCAACTCTTGATAAATCGATATGGGTGATGACCCGGTTGCTAAACCAAATACTGTGGCGTTAGCTGCCAATGCATCTTTAAAAAGATTAAACCCGACCTTACCACCAGCTTGTTGATCTTCTACTTCAATAATTTTCATGATGCCACTCCATTTTTCGTTTTTTTGGTATAGACCAATAATATACCAAACTTTTATCATTTGCAATGGAAAGACAAGTTAATTTTTTTACAATTGCTTTTAAAAAAGTTGGACCAACGCTCGTATAAAGGCAATTATATCACTAGTCGTTGCTTTAATCAGTCGCTAACTTTTAGCACACATTTAAAGGCCGTGAAGCTACCAAATTAAAAATGGTTAGATTCACGGCCCTTAATGACTGACAACTAACTAATGATTATTCACCTTTGACAGCTTTTTCTAAGGTATCCAAGGCTCTTGAATGATTTGCAATATCAGCTAACAAATCTTGCTCAAATTGATCGACTGATTTCACGCGTGTATCACGTGAACCAAAACGGCGAATCGTGACCGTATCATTTGAGACTTCTTCATCTCCAATCACTAATGTATACGGTATCTTTAGTGATTGTGCATTACGAATCAAATAACCTAACTTTTCATTGCGACCATCATATTCTGCACGAACACCTTGCTTTACCAAACGATCTGACAACTTTTGGGCAAATTCACCATGAGCTTCTCGGTTAACTGGGATAATTCGTACTTGATGTGGTGCCAACCATGTTGGGAAAGCACCCTTGTACATTTCAGTTAAGTATGCTGTGAAACGCTCCATCGTAGAAATGATACCACGGTGAATCATCACTGGTCGGTGTAATTCACCATCTGCTCCAACATATGTCACATCAAATCGCTCAGGAAGTAAGAAATCAAGTTGAATCGTTGATAAGGTCTCTTCTCCCCCCAATGCTGTCTTAATCTGCACATCTAATTTTGGACCATAGAAAGCGGCTTCTCCTTCAGCTTCAAAGTACGTTAAGCCCATGTCATCCATGGCCCCTTTCAACATACGTTGGGCTTTTTCCCACATTTCGTCATCATCAAAGTACTTTTCAGTATTTTTAGGATCACGATATGATAACCGGAAACGATAATCAGTGATGTCAAAGTCTTTATAGACATCTACCATTAATTGTAGAATCTTTTTAAACTCATCTTCAATTTGATCAAGCATCACAAATGTGTGACCATCATTCAACGTCATTTCACGGACACGTGACAGACCAGTTAATGCTCCTGATTTCTCATAGCGGTGCATCATACCAAGTTCTGCTACACGGAATGGCAAATCACGATATGATCGTTGATGATGCTTGTATACCATAATGTGTGATGGACAGTTCATCGGACGAAGTTCTAGGAATTCACCATCTCCCATATCCATTGGTGGGAACATATCGTCACGATAATGATCCCAGTGACCAGATTGCTTATATAAGTTTAGATTTGATAAAACTGGTGTATAAACGTGTTGGTAACCATCTTGCACTTCGCGGTCGACAATATAACGTTCTAATGTACGACGAATTGCAGCACCATTAGGCATCCAAACGGCCAACCCTGAGCCCACTTCTTGTGAAGTAAAGAAGAGGTCTTGATCTGCCCCAATTTTACGGTGATCACGTTCTTTGGCTTCAGCACGGCGAGTCATTTCAGCATCTAAATCTTCAGCATTCCAAAACGCTGTTCCATAAATACGTTGTAACATTGGATTTGATGACTTACCACGCCAGTAAGCACCCGCAACAGATGTTAACTTGAAATACTTTATCCAACCAGTTGATGGCACCAAACCACCGCGATCTAACTCCACATGTTCACCTTGTACAGCAATTGAAATGCGTTCATCAGCTGGTAAATCATTAATCAATTCAATCTTATATGGATCATTTTTAAACATATCTAATGCTTCTTCGCGACTAATTTCGCGTGAAACAATTGGTAAGTTTTCCTTGACAATACGCTTCATCATCTTTTCAATTTCTGGGAATTGATCAACTGAAATTTGGTTACCTTCGACCTTATCAGTATCATAGTAGAACCCGTTATCAATTGCCGGACCAACCCCATAATGAATTTGATCTGGATATAAACGATTCAAAGCTTGTGCTAACAAGTGAGATACAGAGTGACGTAATAACTTCAGTCCTTCTGCATCATCTTTTGTAATTAATTCAAAATTACCACTCTCACTGATTTCATCGTTCATACCAACATAATGACCATTTAATTTACCAGAAACAGCCTTCTTAGCCAATGATGATGAAATACTTTTTGCAATTGCCAATGGTGTCACATGAGCTGGAAAATCTTTTTGTGCACCATCTGGAAATGTTATTTGTATATCTGCCATAATTATTTCTCCTTTTAATTCATCGTTGATTAACTCGTCAAGTTTGAAACAAAAAGCGCCCCGTCATTAGAATAACTCTAATAACGGGGCGCTTATACGCGGTACCACCCGAATTTATAACAGCCATACTGTTAAACTCTGATCCCTTAACGCGGGAAACGTTGCTATTTAATCACAGCACACTCAGAAATAGTACCACTTAACCTATGCTACCAATTTCCACCACCATTGGCTCTCTTATAACATAACTTGTTAAACGACGTGTTTTCTTCAACGTTTTTATATTCGCCTTTTATTATACCCGAAAACATCAAAAATGAAAGTTTTTTATTTTTTAAGTGCCTGTGCAGTGACGATTAATTGTTTTGTAAAACTTTGTAAATCTTTTGTTGCCTCTTGATCAGGGCTCAAATTAACTTTAACACCTGATGCACCTTTAATAGCGCCTGTTTTTTCAAATTGTTGTTCAAATTTATCAATTGCAACGGCAAAATCATCACCATAAAAATCATCGCCTGAGCCAGAAACCCCATACACAATGCCACTTAAATCAGTATCAACTAAGTCTTCATAAAAATCTAATGCTTCATCTGGTAACGATCCCTTATCAAAGGTATATGGGACGACCACAATAATATCAGTCTCATAAGCAGATATATCTTGTGGATCAATTAATTGGATATCTTCCTTAATCACATCAACACCCTCATTTCTGAAAGTATTGACAATAACATCTGCAACATCTTCATTGTTTCCGGTAATCGTCGCAAAAAAAACTCTGGCTTGCATTTTTTATTCCCCTCAATTATTTCATTAAAATGGGTGATTATCATACTCAACCCATGATTCATGCGAATCCTGTATGCGTTTAAACATTTTTTCCATATCAACATTTGTGAAAGAAACTAATACTGGTCGTCCATGAGGGCAATTATATGGATTATGAGCATGTGATAATTGTTCAAGTAATCCTCGTGCTTCATAGTCATTTAATGACCAATTAGCCTTAATTGATCGTTTACACGACATCATGATCGCTGTTTTCTCACGAAAGTCTTTCGTTGTAATTTGACCATCACGTAATAGCCAATCAACCATTTCACGAATTGTTTCCTCTTCTTGTCCCTTTTCAAACCAACCCGGATGTTCTCTAACAATGACAGCATCATCACCAAATGATTCTAGATGTAAGCCAACTTGATTAAGTTCATCTTCATGAGCTTGGATTTTTAAAATATCAATTTTAGGATAAGTTAATACGATTGGTACAAGTAGTTTCTGACTTTCTAAACCAACTTTGCCAATTTCTTCACGGTAATATTCATATTTGATTCTTTCCTGGGCAGCATGTTGATCAACAATATAAAACCCATCTTGTGTCTGTGCAAATAGAAAAGTCCCATGCATTTGACCAATGTATTGTAAGTCTGGAAATGGCTTATCTTGATGCGTATCAATGACAGGTGATGTTTCTGACAATGATAAAGAAACCTCTTCTGCAGCAACTGGTGTGGCAATTTCAGTAAATGGTTGTTGATCGGTTTCAGACGTATACTTGGCCACAAATCGTTGTACAGCTACATCAGATAATTCAGACGCTTTGGTAACGATCACTGGGTCAATTGCCTGTTCATCCTGCTTAGGATCAATGCTTGCCGCTGACGTTAGTTCATGACTTTCTGAAGTGATTGACTGCCTTGGAAATGACATTGATACCTCTTGTAATTGTGCCATGAACTGCTCATTATCCTGTTCTGGGGCGACATCAGATACCGCTTTGCTTTTCATATAATTATCATAAGCATCTGGAATTAAATTTTCATTTGTAAAGCGTTGTACAATTAATTCTTCAATCAAAGCCATCAACTGTGTTTCTTTTGATAACCGTACCTCATGTTTTTGAGGATGCACATTCACATCAACTAACAATGGATCCATTTTAATTTGCAAAATAGCAATTGGAAACCGTCCCACCATCAATTTTGAACCATATCCTTTAACAATGGCTTTACTTAAATTATAATTTTTAACAAAACGACCATTAATGAGAATTGAAATATATGACCGATTTGCCCGTGTCAATTCTGGTAATGAAATAAACCCATTAATATCGAAATCGTTATCATGACCTGTAACTGCCAACATTTTTCTTGCTTGTTGCACACCATAAACACTCGCAATAACTTGCTGTAAGTTACCATTTCCAGCTGTTTGTAGCAATTCTTTATCATTATGAACTAAATGGAAAGCAACATTAGGATAACTCATGGCTAATCGATTAATGACATCAACAATTTGTGATAATTCCGTTGCTTGCGATTTTAAATATTTTAAACGTGCCGGTGTATTAAAAAACAAATCAGTAACGGTAATATCAGTTCCCTGTCGTGCATCAGTGCCAGTGTCTTCAAGTAATTTTCCTCCTCGATAATGCACTTTTGCTCCTTGACTTGCATCAGCAGTTGCTGTTTGTAAGACAACGTCAGCAACTGAGGCAATCGATGGTAAAGCCTCACCACGAAAACCTAAAGAGCGAACACGAAATAAATCTTGTCGTGAATTAATTTTAGAAGTGGCATGTCGTAGAAAAGCACGTGTCACTTGTTCTGTTGGAATACCCTCACCATTATCAATCACGCGAATAGATTTTACACCAGCTTCTTCAACCAACACATCAATTTGGGTGGCATGCGCATCCAATGCGTTCTCGACCAACTCTTTTACGACAGATCCTGGTCGTTCAATAACCTCACCAGCTGCAATTTGATTAGCGAGAATATCTGATAATTCATGAATTTCAGTCATAGCGCTCCCCCAACTATTGTATCGTTTGTTGCCATTCATTCAGTTTCATTAATGCTTCTAATGGTGTCATCGTAGCCACATTAATATTTTTCAATTCATCAACAACTTGTTGTGCTTCTGGATTCACTGGATCCGGTAAAGTAAACAAATCCAATTGCGCATCCGTTGGCTTAGATTTGACCGTATCTAATGCTGATTCGCCAACAACATCGGTTGGTGTGACAGAATCTGTCGTGTCATTCATTGCGATTTTTTGCATCGGTGCGGTTTTCAATGACACATCCTGTGACTCTAAATTTGTTAAGATATATGCCGCTCGTTTGATCAAATCTTCTGGTAAGCCAGCTAATTTTGCAACATTGATACCGTAACTTTGATCTGCTGGACCTGACAATACTTTATGTGAAAAAATTAATTCACCATCTTTCTCAGTAGCGCCAACATGAACATTACGTAAACCAGTCAATTCATCTGCTAATGCTGTCAACTCATGATAATGCGTTGAAAATAGCGTCTTTGCTTTTGTATGTTGGTGGACATATTCAATAATCGCTTGTGCAAGTGCCATACCATCATAGGTTGCTGTACCACGGCCTAGTTCATCAAATAAGATCAACGAATTTTGTGTTGCGTTTTGTAAAGCTGTATTTGCCTCCGCCATTTCAACCATAAACGTTGAATTACCAGATATCAAATCATCAGCAGCACCAATTCTTGTAAATATTTGATCAAATATGGGCAGTGTCGCTGTATCAGCAGGAACATATGATCCGATTTGTGCCATGACAACGATTAGCGCCAATTGACGCATATATGTTGATTTACCCGACATATTTGGACCCGTAATCAGTAAAATCATATCATCTGGACTCATCGTAACATCATTTGCCACATATGACTGATGTCCCAGTACTTTTTCGACCACGGGATGACGGCCACCCACAATATCAATTGTATGTTCTTTAGTTAAAGTTGGCCGAATAAAATGATATTTTTCTGCAACTGTTGCTAACGATTGTAAAACATCTAATTGTGCCAGATTAGCTGCTAATGTTTGAATGCGTTGAATATTATCTTTAATGATTTGACGCACTTTTGTAAATAATTGATACTCTAATTCACTTGATTTCGTCTCAGCTTCTAAAATCATCTGTTCACGTTCTTTTAATTCTGGCGTGATAAAGCGCTCAGCATTAACCAAAGTTTGCTTACGTGTATAGCGATCTGGATCTAATTTGGGAATATTTGATTTTGTGACTTCAATATAGTAACCAAAGACTTTATTGAACCCTATTTTTAATGAATTAATACCTGTTACTTCACGTTCGTGCGCTTCTAATTCCGCCAACCAAGTTTTACCATTTGTCATAACATCACGATACTGGTCCAGTTGTTCATCATATCCGGTACGAATAACACCCCCATCCGTTACTGAAATAGGTGGTTCATCCATAATTGATTCACTAATGAGTGTTTCAATATCTGTCACTGGATCAATTTGTGCATGCAAACTACCAAAAATAGCAGGATCAAGGTCTGCTAAAATAACTAAAATATCAGGCACTTGACGCAAAGAATTACGTAATTGTAATAAATCTCGACCATTTGCCGTACCGTAAGCCACCCGACCAGCCAAGCGCTCTAAATCGTACACAGATTGTAGTGTTTCTTGTAAGGCAGAACGGCCAAAGAAATCTTTAATTAGTTCACCAATCTTATCATAACGTTGCGTTAATAAATCAGCATCTAACAATGGTTGTTCTAACCATTGTTTTAAAGCCCGACCACCCATTGCTGTTTTTGTTTCATCCAATAGCCAAAGTAACGTGCCCGACCGTTGTTGTGTCCGTAAATTAACCGTTAATTCTAAATTAGCTCGTGAATGTCGATCCATTTTTAAATATTGGGCAACCTCATACGCAGTGGCTTGTTGTAAATGATCAAGTGAGCGCTTTTGTGTATCAAAAAGATAGTTTAATAAAGTAGTAGCCGCATTTTTAGCCGTTTCATCTGCAAGTTTCTGAGTCAAAAATGTTATTTCAGCATGGCTATCTGCCTGAGGATCAACCTTAGAAATCAATATACCTAAAGTCGTTAAATTAGCACGTAAATCATTAGGCAACTCACTTGCCGTCACAATTTCTTTTGTTTCCAAACGACTGATTTCATTTAAAATACCATTCACACCATTCAGACTAGTAGCTTTGATTTCACCTGTTGATAGGTCTGTATAAGCTAGTCCGTATAGATTTGATGAAGTAGTAGCTAAACCAACTAAATAATTATTTTCTTTAGCCGCATCTGCAGACGTTTTCATACGCGTTCCTGGTGTCACAAGTTGGACAACTTCACGTTTTACCATTCCCTCTGCTTCTGCGGGATTTTCCATTTGTTCAACGACTGCTACTTTGTACCCTTTATCAACTAAGATATCAATATAATTTTGTGCAGCATGGTGGGGGACACCTGCCATTGGGATTGGCTCAGCAGAATTTTTATTACGTTGCGTTAATGTTAATTCTAGAATTTGTGAACCGACAATGGCATCATCATTAAATAGTTCATAAAAATCACCTAAACGATAGAATAAAAAAGCATCTGGATATTGAGCTTTTATCTCGTTATATTGCGCCATCATTGGTGTCGTTTTTGATTTAGCCATGCGACAATCACCCTTTCTTTAATAAACAAGACCAGAACGCAAGTTGCTCTGGCCTGTTTCTAATCCTTATAACAAACAATTACCAAGATTTATTTTTCATCATCTTTCAATAAATCAGCTAAACCTGACAAAGGTGTATTTTGTTGTTTTGTTGCTTGTTTTTGATTTTCGTATGTGTCTTCAGAGATAACAGACCAATCTTGTCCCGTTGGCATTGTATCATTTGTTGCTTCTTCTTCAGTTAAAACTTGTAATGGGATGGATAAAACAACATATTCTAACAAAGCTTCATCAAAGTTAATCATACCATCAGTGATTAAAATCACTGACTGTTCATCCGTATAACGTGCTTCATGTTGCTTGTCTTGAATGTAAGTTTCATCAATGTCCAATGCAATTGGTACTGTTACCGGTGTTAACGATCGTGTTGAAGGTGTCACCAGTTCACCAGTAACATGTGCATGAATAAAGACATCATCATCATCATTTTGTGCAAAACCAGCCACAGTCAATGGTGTTACTTGCTTGATGACATCATCAAATTTATTCACTAAGTCATTCGCTAAAGTCACTGTTTCGTTAAATTGTAATGGTTCATCTTTATAAGTTTGTAATTCTGAAAATTGCCACTTCATTCCTAATTCCTTTCTCAGTCAAAAAATTTGGGGATACGTCCCGTATCCATTACTTGTGTCATTGGCTGTTTGGTCATCAACTCGTATAATTTACCAGCACGATAATCTAATTGTAATCGGCCCTCGATTTCTTCTTGTGTCACCTTATTAATGACTGGTAACGTTGTTTGTTCACGATGTTGTTTAATAAATAGCCGACCTTGTTTGGTTGCACCTAATAATCGTAGATAAGGTCGCTCTAACGCTTGCATCATTTCCGTATGGTGAACATTCAATAATGTATATAGAGCCGTTCGTTGTATGCGTGACCACGTGTAACGTTTACTCTTAAATCTAGTCATAAACGTCTGATAGTCATCTCGTGTATGTCTCGTCAGTTGCCCTTTCAGTCGGTATGCCAAGCCATCCGATAGTTGATAAATTTGTTCTAATTCCTCAATAGTTGATGTTAATACTTTATATTTTAATAAAGGGTACCACGCAGTTGCCCAATCTTGAATTTGCGATCCTTGGCTTAATAACCTAGCCATTTCAGATGAGCCATAAGCTTGATAGGCCGTAGTTGTGGCACGCTGTTGCATTAATTTTCGTAAGGCAGTTGCACTCGCAATATGTGTATCCGTAATTTCAGCTTGGTGATACTTAGCGCCTACTCGTTGAATTGGTACCAATGTCATGGTATCTTCATAACCAAGCTCTAAAACAGCTGTCGCATAAGCAAATCCTAATAGATCATTGGGCTCAGATAACTGTTTACCCGTCGCTTGCTTTAATACTTCGTTAAAGGTAGTCGCATAAGTTTGCGTATAATCCGCCTTAAATGCTGGATTAGTTGTCAATATTTTTTGGGCTGTTTTCGCTAAAAACATAAAGTCTAACTGCGCATGTTCTGCGCCAAACACTATTTTCTTGACACCAGCTGCATGCAAAATCTGAACTGCACCTCGTGCAAATAAGTGTGCTGGTTGCACTGCAAATGCAAATGGTAATTCATAAATCACATCTGCACCACCTGCCAATGCTAATGAGGCTCGTTGCCACTTATCAAAAATTGCGGGGAGGCCACGTTGAACAAAATTACCAGACATCACAACAACCGCCGTCTCAGCACCTGTAATTTTTTTCGCTTGTGCCAAATGGTACGCATGTCCATTATGAAATGGATTATATTCTGCAATAATCCCGACTGCTGTCATAGACCGACTTCCTTACTTATGATTTCACTGCACTAAAGAACCACCGATCAGTATCATCTGCAACTTCACTTCTACCAAAATCAGCCGATACTTGAATGTCCTTAAAACCGGCTTTTTGTAATAAACGTTGGTAAGTTGCTAAATCATAAGAACGTTCCGTGTGGATTTCTTGCATTTGCTGATAGCCATCTATCTTTTCATTATAAACAAAGAATGTTAATTCATGCTCCACTGTATGTGGCATCCCCTCAACACCATATGAAGACCACATAAAAGCAGATTCATCATCATGCCAATTGTACATAAAACCTGGATAATAGACATCTGTTTGCCAAGGCGTGATGACATCAAATAAAAATTGACCATTCGATTGCAGATGAGCAGCTACTTGCTTAAATGTTGCTAATACTTCTTGAGTATTTGCTAAATAATTAAACGAATCCGCAAATGATGTAATCGTTGCGTATTTTTGTTTTAAATCTGACCACTCGCGCATATCCCCCTGAATCAAAGGTAAATCAACTTGCGCAGCTTCAGCATGTTCGGCAGCTAACTTCAACATTTCTGGTGATAAATCAAAAACAGTCACATCCTTAAAGCCATTTTGTTTTAATAAAATAGCAAGACGACCCGCACCACCTGCCAACTCCAACAATTTACCTTCTTTGGTTCGGATATGTTTTTGTGCATAATTTTGCCAATCAGCATACGCCGTTTCATCAAATAAATCATCATACAATTTTGCAAAAGTTTGGTAGTTCATTAGAAATTTTCCTTAATAAGCCATTGATCAATCGCAACTTCTGGTGCAGATTGCCAATTCTTTTCTAAACGATAAAATTCACGAGTTTCTGTTTTAAAGACGTGCACAATTAGATCACCAAAATCTAATAGTACCCACTTTCCTTCGCTGCGCCCCTCTTGACGAATCAAATCAAAACCAGCTTCTGACATTTTATCAATAATTTCATCAGTAATTGCGACGACTTGACGTTCTGTAGGTGCACTTAAAATTAAGTAATCATCCGTAATAATACTCATTTCATGAATATCTAATGCGACTAAATCTTCAGCTCGTTTACTATCAGCAGCTCTCACAGCAACTGCTAACATGTCATTTACATTACTTGTCATTTTTATTTAACACTCCAAATATTATATGTTAGTAAAGTACCTGGATAGACACGCACTTGCTTATCTAATAGATACGTCAACGTATGCGCCGTCTGCCAGCCAACACTGGCTGCCAAATCCTCAAATGCTAATGCACGCACTTCTTGCACCCCAGGAAAATCACGATTTTCTTCGACATAATCAGCCATATAGATAATTTGACTTAATTTGGTCATAGCGGGTGCACCAACGGTATGTTGTCGAATAGCATTTAGAATATCTTCATGGGCAATCCCTAATTCATCTTTGACCATTTCAGCACCGACTACCCCGTGCCAGATATAATTACCCCAATTAACAAGATCAGGATCTAATTGTTTTTCAGCGATTTTTGCTAAAAAATCGTCATCTGACCGTTCTTTTGCATAATCATGTGTTAATGCAGCAATTGAAGCTAATTCAGCATCTACTTGCCATCGCTCAGCTAACTTTAAAGCCATTGTTTCAACCCGCAACACATGTTGAAAACGTTTTGATGATAATGCATTTTCTATCTCACTAATTAATTCTTCACGGGAACCATTAAAAATTTGCTTTTTATAAATTATTTTATCTGTCATTTAAATATAACCCATTTTCTACAATATAAGCAGCCACTAAATCTGGTACTAAATAGCGAACAGTTTGATGATGCTTTATACGATACCGAATATCAGTCGAACTGATCATCAAATCTGGCACATCGATCCATAAAACTGGATAGGCTGATTGCTTTGCTTGTCCAGGCCGATTGACTCCTACAAATTTGACTAATCTTAATAAATCATTAATGCGATACCATGTATTTAAATAAGCCACTTCATCTCCACCAATTATAAAATAATAATCATAGTTTGGATGTTCAATGGTCAATTGTAACATCGTATTATACGTATAGCTTTTACCACCACGTTGCACTTCTAATAATTCAATATCAAAGCGACTATTACCCGCAATTGCTGCTTGCACCATGCGTGCACGATCGATTGGATCAATTGCTTCTTTTGTATCAACATGTGGTGGTTTCGCATTTGGCATAAAATATACTTTATCTAACCCCAACTTATCTGCTACTTGTTCAGCGATAATGAGATGGCCAACATGCGGTGGATTAAACGTACCGCCGATAATACCGATTTTCTTCTTTTTATCCGCAGTTTCTGGTTCTACTTGAATCTGCGTAACAAATTGCTTCAATGTTGTTACCATTAGCCATCTCCAATTGCCTATATTAAATCTTTTGTACTGCTACTGAATAGTGACGATTCTCTTTTTCTTGTGATTCGCCAAACAAAACCAACGTATGACCGATGGTTTGTACGACCTGAATATTCGAACGACTCTCAATAAAAGTTTTTAACTCAGTTGTATCAACATCTGAATTAGGTAAGATATTAACCTTAAATAATTCACGCTTGTTAATAGCGTCTACTAATTGGTTCAACCAATTTTCAGTTAAACCCTGTTTACCAACACTAAATAGCGGACGCATATCATGTGCCGCTGCTCGTAAATATCTTTTTTGTTTTCCACGTAGTGATATCATTTTTTAAATCATTGCCCTTCTTATTAAGACTGACACCCCTTTTGGTGCCCAACCTGCCACCACTGTATTTGCTGGCACTGTTAACCAACCTAAACCATCAATGACAATATCGGTTTTTTCTGTTGTTTTAAATTCATGGCGTTGTAATGGTGGTAATTTTTCTATATTTTTCGCCGTTGGTGGTGCGAGTAATTCACCAGCGTGTTTATCATAAAAAGCAACCGCATTGTCTAATTTTGTTCGATGAATCAATAAATTATTTTCAAAATACGCCGTGATGCCTGTTCGGTCACCTTGGATATAATCAAAACGAGCAAGTGCACCCATAAACAACGTTTGACCAGCATTTAGCTGGAACGTCTTTGGTTTAATCTCTTTTTGTGGTGAAACATACTTTAAATCTTTGACACTTAAATAGTGTGCCATTTGGTCTTGATGAATAATGCCCGGCGTATCGATAATATCGCTGTCATCGTCTAGGGGAATTTCAATACGATCTAATGTTGTTCCTGGAAAACGTGATGTCGTAATAACATTTGTTTGATCGCCAGTCACTTCTTTAATAATCTGGTTGATCAGCGTGGACTTACCAACATTTGTCACACCAACAACGTAGACTGAACGACCATGACGATATTTCGCAATTAAGTCTAATAACGTCTGAATGGCATCCCCATTCTTACCAGATGTTAATGCAATATCAATTGGTCGTAATCCTGCAATATTTGCTTGTTGCCGCATCCAATCCTTGATTTTTGTCCGTTTTAATGAGTGTGGTAACACATCAACCTTATTACCAACGAGTAAAATATCATTATTACCAACAAAACGATGTAAACCTGGAATGAGTGAACCAGAAAAATCAAATATATCCATCACATAAACAACCAATGCATTAGTATCAGCAATTTGTTCCAATAAACGTCTAAAATCATCATCCGTCAAATTAACCGGTTGAATTTCATTATAATGACGTAATCGAAAGCAACGTTGACAAAAAACTTCATCATTTTCAAAACTTTTTAACAAAGCTGACATTGGCGTATAACCAATGTCATTTTTGTGGTCAGTTTGAATAAGTGCCCCACAGCCAATACAACGCAAGCCTTCATCAATATATTGACGTACTGTTTCTTCACTAATCAAGTTCTTTCCTCCATTGTAATTGTGGATGTCGTTTCAACATATTCTTTTTAACCCCTTTTTCAAAAAAGCGGTTAATTTTTGTATTCCATTGATCTGTCTCAATCAGTGGTTTAACAAGAATACTACGCATACCAGCGTTATTTGCTGACCAAATGTCTGTTAATAATTGATCGCCAACCATAACAACTTCACTGGTTTCTAATTGTAAAATTGTTGTTGCTTCTTTTAAACCACGTGTCAGTGGTTTTAATGCACGCGAAACAAAGTTTAACTTCAATGGATCAGCAACACGGGCAATTCGACTTGCTGAGTTATTTGAAACAATCATGACTGGAATCTCTGCCTGTTGCATCGCTAACAACCAGTCATGTAGTGCTTGGGTACCATCCGGATTATTCCAAGCAACTAAAGTATTATCCAAATCTGTTAAAACAGCTTTAATATTTTGTTCTTGTAATTGTTTTGGCGTGACACAATAAATTGCATCAATCATCCATGTTGGGGTAAATGAGTTCGTCATTTTTCGTCCTTTTCCACTATTAATCTTATTTTAGAGTATACGCTAAATTAGAGATTTTATAAAGAACCCGACACGACTCTGCACATTGCAAATTGCTTTCATTTATTTAACACAATCTCAATATTAATAAAAAAGACGATTGTTTCTGAAATTATCAGAAAACAACCATCTTAGTTCATCATTTATTTTGTTACTTCAGCATTATATTGTTTCTCACCCATACGTTCTTCACCAAGGGAAACAAAATCATATGACAATTTATTTTGACGCTCAAATTCTGCAATACCATATTGAATCAATTCATCAATCAAATTAGTATAACTAATCCCTGAAACTTCCCACATTTGCGGATACAAAGAAATGTTTGTAAATCCTGGCAATGTGTTTGGTTCACCCAAATAAGGTACACCATCACTATCAATCATAAAGTCCATCCGTGTTAAACCAACTAAGCCCAATGCCTTATAAGCTTTCAAAGCCATTTCAGTGATTTCGTCAGTCAAAGCTGGCTCTAGTTTCACCGGTAGTTCAAAGACCATTCCTGAGGCATCCACAAATTTATTATTGTAATCGTACCAACCGTCTTCGTCAGGCAGAACAATACCACCTAAGTGTGACGCACGTGGTTGTTCATTACCTAAAATTGAAATGAAGACTTCACGTGGCTTATCCAGAGCGGCTTCAACCAATATCTTATAATCATATTGAAACGAATCTTGCAAAGCTGCGGTATATTCAGTAGCATTAGTGACACGTGAGACACCAACTGACGACCCTTGGCTAGCCGCTTTCACAAACAAAACTTTCGAATTTAATTTTTCAACTAATTCTTCATAAGTAAAATCTTGATAATTTTGATCGTTCAAGAGGACATAGTCTGTGTTACGAACGCCGGCTTGATTTAAGATACGTTTCGTTAAATCTTTATCAAAAGACATTGCCGACGCAGCAATACCAGGCCCAAGGTATGGCTTTTGTAATAGGCGGAACAATGCTTGTAATGTGCCATCTTCACCTAAGTTACCATGCACAACGGGATAGAAGAAATCAATATCACGCATTTCCCCCAATACAGCAATTGGTGCTAGTGGATTAGTCAAATCCATCTTTTTCTTAGCTGCTGTAACAACAGTGTCTTCATCTTCCCCCTCAAAAACGCGCCATGAATCTTCCACATTAATTATAATGCCATCTTTTGAAATTAAAAAGACCGTTACATTATACTTCTCTTTGTCCATCGCATCATAAATATTATGCGCTGACCGCTTTGAGACATCGTGCTCTGATGAATTACCACCAAACAACATTGCAATATTTAATTTTTCTGACATAATGGTTGTTCTCCCTTGTCTGTCAAACTGATTTGTGTAGAAACCTAAGTATAACA
Source organism: Weissella sp. ESL1156 (assembly GCF_058505625.1). Lineage (NCBI taxonomy): Bacteria > Bacillati > Bacillota > Bacilli > Lactobacillales > Lactobacillaceae > Weissella > Weissella sp. ESL1156. Next base: position 886,596 of record NZ_CP196372.1, read on the forward strand.
TAGAATTCCTGTTTTCGGGACAATTATGCTAAAAAGTTGCGTGATTCATTTAAATAATCAATGATTTCTTGTGGTAGCGCATCGCGCATAACTAGTCCTTGTAAGAATCTCTGTTGATTATATAATCGATGCCAGTCACCTTCTGAATCTGGCTGCATTTGTCTGGTCATTTCTTGACGCCATTGCTTCAATTGCTTCAAAAAGTATCGTGAATATAATTCATCAGTATTGACTAATTCCGTAATAAAACCGATCAAGCGCCGATTTTCACCCATAATCAGAGGTGTATCTAAGCGTTTGAGCCTTTCAACAAGAATTGTTAATAGCAATATTTTATCCGCTCGCACCATCTTTGAGTCATGAGCTAATTCATCCAGTAAATTGCCAATATGCATAAAGGCATGTGCCCAACCTTTTTCACCAACAAATCCTCGCGTGTCACTTTCTAGAGCAATGTAAGTTGCAAAATTAAGCAAATATGTTTCCTCAATTTCTTCACTAATGAAGTGTACATTTCCTTTGCGATTAGCGTAATGTAACATTGATAAAATAAAAATAGCAAATGAACGGTAAAAAACACCATCATTTTCTTTTTCGGTAATATGACTAAATAACACATTATCCTGCAATAAATAGCGCACCATCAATAATAATTGATTTGGTTTAAAAACATTATTTTGCAGACCATCACTAATAAAGAAGAATGCACCTTTATCACGTAAGGTTGGATCTGTTTGTCGTAGACTACTCATTAATTCTAAAATATCTTCGTTAGTAATTGCGACGGGTTGACCAGCATAAAGTGTTTGTTGCCAATCTAAGATATGTTGTTTAATCATCCCGGCATCATTGTCCGACAGTTGGACAACTGGCGTCGCTTCATCATAATCAAATTGATCAATTAAACGGCCAACCTCGCTACCTAATGAATCAAACAACGTTCCCGCGTGCAAGCGTGAGCGTAACATCTTTAATTCCTCACGAACATCATCAATCGTATAGTCCATTCTTTCATCCCTTCTTTGTTTTTCGTCTCATTTAGATTACCACAACCTTCTAAAATAAAAAACATACGGGTCTATACAATTTCTCAACCTGAGAGGGATAAACCAGTATGTTATGATAACTATTCTTTTAAGTGGAAATAGTATGTTGAAACAGTCACATCACGTGAAGCTAATGCTGTACGCAATTTCATACTATTTTGATTATGCAAGGCATTTTGCCAACTATGGCGTGGCACAAATTGTGGAATTAAAATCGTTAACGAATGATTTCGTTCTTTTGTCCCCTTCGCAATTTCATCAACAAACCGCATGGCTGGTTTAGTAATTGAGCGATATGACGAATGAATGTCAACATAACGTACTTCTGGGAATTCTCGCTTAAATTCAACACCTAAACGATGTTCTTTTTGTGGATTAGAATCAAACGAAACGTGCATTGCTAATACTTTATCACCAATTGATTTCGCATAATCAACCGCCTCAGCAGTAGCACGTGTCAAATTTGATACTAAAACAATGATTGTTGCCCCATCATAATGACTACGTCTAATTGGTTCTTGCGATAAAATTCGCAACTGCTTAGCGACTAACCGATAATGCCGATTAATCCCCCAGAACATACGTATCAAAATTGGCATAATAATCAAATAAGGCCAAACTGATTCAAAATGTAAGGCAAACAACGTAATCACCAATACTGCTGAAATTAATGCACCAATAAAATTGATAAATGCTTTAGAAAGCCAATGGCCATCACGTTCACGCCACCAGTGAATAATCATGCCTGATTGCGATAAGGTAAATGGCACAAACACACCAACGGCATATAACGGAATCAAGGCCTCTGTTGAACCATTGAAAATGACCAACAGCACAATCGCGCCTAAAGCTAATGACATAATACCATTAGAGTAGCCTAAGCGGTCACCTTTATCCATGTAGCTATGAGGCATAAATTTATCTTTTGCCAAATTATAAGCCAATTGTGGAAAAGCTGAAAAACCGGTATTAGCAGCAACTGCCAAAATTAATGCGGTTGAAATTTGTAAAAGATAAAATAGGATACCATGCCCGAAAATACGTTGTCCAATCTGCGCTAAAACAGTGACATGGGCGTTTGGCTGAATACCATAAATAAATGACAAACCAGTCACACCAACCAAGAAAAAGGCCAATATGACAGCCATAATAACCAAAGTGATAGCCGCATTTTTAGGCTTTGGTTCTTTAAAATTTGGCACTGCATTTGAAATGGCTTCCACACCCGTTAGTGATGATGAACCACTCGAAAATGCCTTCAAAAACAATAAGATCGAAACACTACCTGTTGCAATATGTCCTGTCGTCGTTGGTTCGTAATTTACTCGCCCAGTTAGAATGTTATAAAAGCCCCAGACGATCATCACAACCATCATCGCAATAAATAAGTAGACTGGTACCATTAAAGCACCAGCTGATTCTCGTAATCCACGTAAATTAATACCCGTTAGAATTAAAATAATAATCACACCAATAGCAACATTATAATGATGTAATGATGGTATCGCCGACACGATTGCTTCAGTTCCTGATGCCACTGAAACAGCCACCGTCAGCATATAATCAACTAATAATGAGCCACCGGCCACCAAGCCAGCATTACGGCCCCAATTAGTTGACGTCACCAAATAAGCACCACCGCCAGCTGGATACGCATGAATAATTTGCCGATACGACAAAGTAATTGCTGCTAACAGAATCAGCACTAACGCAACGACTGGTAATTGCAACCATAACGTGGCAACACCACCAACAGCTACCAAAACCGTAATAATTTGTTCTGTTCCATATGCAACAGATGACAAAGCGTCAGATGATAAGAGCGCCAATGCTTTCGTTCGGCTAAGTTGACGTGCATCTTCATCCAGAGTTTTTAACGGTTTACCAATTAAAAACCGCTTCAATAAAGGCCACATGTTCCAGCTCCTCAATAAATTTAATTTTGATAAATATGATGTAGAAATTAACCTATTGGTAGGTGCCATTTCTACAAGGGTTTATTGTAGTGCTTAGCTTATCGATTGTCTATCCTTTTGTTTATTTTTATGTTTTCTTTTTTGTAACAATAACTGAAATATTTACGACACAAAAGAAAAGGTCTTAAACCCACCAGCATTCGGCAAATTTAAGACCTTTTTTATCAAAATAAGTAGCAATATCATGACGATATGCCGAAATCCGTTTTGATAGTAAACCAAGCATTTATGATTTTACATCATGCCGGGCATACCACCTTGTGCAGGCATTTGAGCAGCAGTATCATCCTTAGGTTGTTCAGCAATAACTGCTTCAGTTGTTAACAACAAAGCTGAAACAGAAGCGGCATTTTGCAAAGCAGAACGTGTTACCTTGGTTGGATCAACAATACCAGCCTTGATCATATCAGCCCACTCACCAGTTGCAGCGTTGTAACCAATACCAACCTCTTCATTCTTCAATTGGTTAACGATCACTGAACCTTCAACACCAGCATTTTCTGCGATTTGGCGAACTGGTTCTTCTAAGGCACGCTTAACAATATTAATTCCTGTTTGTACGTCACCTTCTTCTGATAACGCATCAACAGCTGGGATGGCATTAACTAATGCAGTACCACCACCAGAAACGAAGCCTTCCTCAACTGCAGCGCGAGTAGCATTCAAAGCATCTTCGATTCGGTACTTACGCTCTTTTAATTCAGTTTCGGTAGCTGCACCAACTTTAACAACAGCGACACCACCAGCTAACTTAGCAAGACGCTCTTGCAACTTCTCACGATCGAAATCAGAGGTTGTCTCTGCAATTTGACCCTTAATGATTTCAACACGTTCGTGAATTGCTGCAGAATCACCATTGCCTTCAACAATTGTTGTATTGTCCTTTGTCACCGTAACCTTAGCAGCTTGTCCAAGTTGGTTGATCGTTGTATCCTTCAAGTTCAAGCCTAAATCGTCAGTAATAACTGTACCACCTGTTAGGATAGCAATGTCTTCAAGTTGTGCCTTACGACGATCACCAAAACCAGGTGCCTTCACAGCAACAACGTTAAATGTACCACGCATCTTGTTCAAAACAAGTGTTGGCAATGCCTCACCGGTAATATCATCAGCAATGATCAACAAAGCACGACCTTGCTCAACAACACTTTGTAGCAATGGTAAGATTTCTTGGATATTACCAATTTTCTTATCTGTAATCAAGATATATGGATTATCTAATGATGCTTCCATCTTATCATTGTCAGTAACCATGTATTGTGACATGTAACCACGATCAAATTGCATTCCTTCAACAACATCCAAAGTTGTCTCAATACCCTTTGACTCTTCAATGGTAATGACACCATCATTGCCAACCTTTTCCATTGCTTCAGCAATCAACTTACCAACTTCTGGGTTAGCAGCAGAGATAGATGCAATTTGTGTGATCTCTTCTTTTGTTGATACTGTCTTTGACATATCATGCAATGATTTAACAGCTGCGTCAGTTGCTAATTCAATTCCCCGACGAACACCAACTGGGTTAGCACCAGCTGTAACATTCTTCATACCTTCATTAATGATGGCTTGTGCCAAAACTGTCGCAGTCGTTGTACCATCACCAGCAATATCATTTGTCTTTGAAGCAACTTCGGCAACTAATTTTGCACCCATGTCTTCGAAATGATCTTCTAACTCAACTGCCTTTGCAATTGTTACACCATCATTCGTAATTGTTGGTGCACCATAACTTTGTTCAATCACAACATTACGTCCTTTAGGACCAATGGTTGTCTTTACTGTATCAGCTAACTTATCAACACCTGCTTGCATTTTTGCACGTGCATCTTCTGAAAATTCAATATCTTTTGCCATATTTACGACCCTCTATTTTCATTAATTATTTAAATTACAACACTGCCACAATGTCTTTTTCGTGGACAACCAAATAATCAACCCCATCAACACTAATTTCAGTACCAGCAAACTTATCAAATATGACATTATCGCCTTCTTTGACTGCAGCCGGTGCTGACAAGTCACCTACCGCTTGTGTCGAAACGGCAACAACTTTTCCTGTAACTGACTTTTCTTGTGCATTAGAAGCTAATAAAATACCCCCAACTGATTGCTCAGGTGCTTCTGATACTTGCAATACAACACGATCTCCTAATGGTTTCAACATGTTATCTGACCTCCACAGGTTAAAATTTTCTATTTGTTAGCACTCTTTATATACAAGTGCTAATTAACACTATCAATAATAACACATTCATCACTTTTTGCAAACTTTTGTTTGACAAAATATCAAAAAAACAGATTTTATTTAGAAAAACTCATAGCTCATTTCGTTGTCATAACAAACAAAAACCGCCAATCCAACAATGAAGTGCCCCATAATTGTTAGACATAAAAATCTAACGATTATGGGGCACTTCACAAATAGATTGACGGTCCTTTATCAAAATATATCAATGACACAATCTGCTATTAATGATCGTCAGCAAGAAATGTTTCCAAAGCAAGACTTGCTTCAGTCCATTGATCCTCAATATCTGCTAATTGTTTATCAAGCGTTGCAATTTTATTAGAAAGATCCGTTAATTTCTCTAAATCAGAGCTATTCGTTGGATCATTCAACGCAACATTTAAATCATCACGTTGATCCGTTAATGCGGTCATTTGCTCCTCAATACCAGTAACTGCACGTTCCAATCGTCGCTGTTCGCGTTGTTGTTCTTTTAACGCAGTTCGTGATAACGTCTGGGTTTTTTCGGAGACAACAGTCGTTTCAGCTGTTGTGCTATTTGTCTCCTTTGCCAATTGCTTATCTTTCTCAGCAGCTGTCTTTTCAAGATAGTAATCATAATCGCCATCAAAAAAGCGTGTACCATTTGGCGAAAGTTCAATCACTTCAGTTGCAACTTCATTAATAAAATAACGATCATGCGACACAAAGAAAATTGTCCCATTATATTCATTTAAAGCCGTTTCTAAAACTTCACGAGAATCAATATCCAAATGATTAGTTGGTTCATCAAGAATTAAAAAGTTTGCATGTTCCAAAGCCAATTTAGTCAATAATAGTCGTGCCCGTTCACCACCTGATAATGCTGATACTAATTTTTCTACTGCCTCCCCAGAAAACATGAATGAACCTAAAATCGACCGAACATCCTTTTCGGGCATCTTAGGATGTTCATCCCAAATGGTATCAATCACAGATTTTTTATTGTCTAATGTTTGTTGTTCTTGATCATAATAACCAACTGAAACATTAGCCCCTAATTTAATTCGCCCCGCTAACAAGGGAAGTTTACCCAGAATCGTTTTAATAAAGGTTGATTTACCAATACCATTAGGGCCAACTAAAGCAACTGCATGTTGCTTATCAACAGCAACATTAACATTTTCGGCTAAGACATGCGTCATATCATATCCCAACTTCACATCTGTTACACGTAACACTTCATTACCAGAATCTTCATCAGCAACAAACTGAATATGAGCAACACCAGACTCATTCTTGGGTGCTTCGATGCGCTTCATTCTTGCTAATTGTTTGCGCCTTGATTGCGCCCGTTTTGTTGTTGATGCCCGCACAATATTTCGCTTAACAAAATCTTCCAATTTTGCAATTTCAGCTTGTTGCTTATCATATGCCTTTTGTTCTTGCAAAACCTTAGCCGCTTTTTGTTGCATAAAATCACTATAATTACCCTTATAGTGGTCTAGTTGACCAGAGTGCATATCGTAGATTTCAGTCACAACACGGTCCAAGAAATATCGATCATGTGACACGATTAGCAATGCACCTTGATAATTCTTTAAATATTGTTCTAACCAAGCCAACGTTTGCATATCTAAATGATTCGTTGGTTCGTCTAAAATTAACAGATCTGGTGTCTCCAATAGTTGCTTTGCAATGGCTAGTCGCGTTCGCTGGCCCCCAGAGAGGGCTGCAATTTTTTGATCATAAAATGACTCATCAAAGCCAAAACCGTGTAATACTGAGCGAATCGTTGCATCATATCCATAACCATTCTTCTCATCAAAATCGTGTTGCGTTTGATCATAAGCTGTCAACAACTCTGTATAGTCATCACTTTCATAGTCCGTCGTTGCAGCAATTTCCGCTTCCATTTGACGCATCCGTTCTTCCAAAGCAATCACATCGGCAAAGGCTGTCAACATTTCATTATAGACAGATAATTTCGAATCTAATCCTGAATTTTGAGCCAAATAGGCTAATCGAATGCCTTTTTTCATTGAAATTTCACCTTCATCAGGTGTTGTTTCACCAATCAACATTTTTAATAATGTTGATTTTCCAGCGCCGTTGCGCCCAACTAAACCAACTCGGGCTTTATTCTGTACTTGCATCGAAATATTTTTAAAGAATGTGACACCATTAAAACGTCGCGCCACATTACTTGCTTGTAAAATAATCATATTTATCACTCCATCTTAGGCATGATGTGTTATCTTACCTAATCTCATTCTCCATCTACTGTATCAAATCAACCCATTTGACGCTAGGTTATTCTTGATCAGCAAGCGCTTGTCGTACCTCAGATACAAAATACAGTGAACCAGTCAATAAAATGATATCGTTCGTACTGCTTTCCTTTTTAACAATATCAAGACCCACTTGCCACGTCCGATGGACAGTTACGTGCTGTGTACGAACTTGATGTGCTGCTAATGATGGCTCAAGTGGTTGACGATTATTCGGTCCTTGAAATCCAACCACATGCAAATCAACATTTGGTAGGTCAGCAAGTAATTGTAACATTTGAGGATAATTTTTATCCTGTAAGACACCAAATAAAATGTGAATCGTCTTTTTTTTAAATCGCGTTGTTAAAATTTCGATTAGCGCCTTTATTCCTGGTTCATTGTGTGAACCATCTAATATAATTATCGGGTCTGTTGCAATTTTTTCAAACCGAACCGGCCACCAAACTGTTTTTAGCGCTTGTGTCACCATTTTCGGTGTCAATTGGCGTTTAAAAAAGTTGGTAACCAACTGAGCTGTTTGTAACGCAACGGCTGCATTATCAATTTGATAATGACCAATCAAGTCAACAAATACTTGCTGATAATTAATTGTCCCCGATACATCGAATGTTTCACCCCATAGATTTTCATCTGGTAATGCGGTCACTTGAAATTGTTGTCCCAAACGATACACGGATGCACCCATAGCAGTTGCCACTGTATCAATCACTTGATTAGCTGCTGGTGTTAATCGTCCCACAACAACAGGACGCTGTTTTTGAATAATGCCGGCTTTTTGTGTTGCAATTTTTGTTATTGTGTCACCTAATACCTGCATGTGATCCAAGCCAACGGTGGTAATCACAGAAACAATTTTATCTGGAATGACCGTCGTTGAATCCCACGTGCCGCCGACACCGACTTCCAACACAACCACATCAACTGGGTGTTCTGAAAAATACATAAACATCATAACTGTCAGTGTTTCAAACTCAGTTAACCCAGTTGTTAATTCATCATCCATTTGATCAATGACTGGTGCCAAGCGCTGCACCAAATCCAATAAATCATTATCATCAATATTACCCTGATCATCTTGAATACGCTCATTAAATGACAAAATATATGGTGATGTAAATAATCCAACCCTTAAGCCACTGGCTCGTAATAATTGTGCAACCATCTTACTAGTTGATCCCTTACCATTTGTACCGGTAATATGAACGTATTGTGATTGTCGTTCCGGATGTCCTAATCGCGTTAAAACTTTGTTTAATCGATTAAAAGTAGGCGTCTTGGACCATTTATGACGGCCATGAATATATGAAATTGCATCAGCAACCGTTTCTATTTTTGCCATTTTAACCTCGATTTTTACAATGATAAACAAAAGCGCCGTCTACATTGTAGATGGCGCTTCTGCATGTGTAATTTACTGCATTGTAACGACGAACCGCTTAAATTCGTTATTCACAATATGTTAAATTATACACTTACCTTACTATTACTGCAAGTAGCTGTTTTACTTGTTTGCCTCTTTTAATTGTGCTAAGCGATCATTCGTTGCTTGCAACTTATTTTCCCAATCAACTAACTTTTCGCGTTCAGCTGCGACAACTTTTTCAGGCGCATTATTGACAAACTTTTCGTTACCTAATTTACTATTGGCACGTGTTACTTCACCTGTAAACTTCTTCACCTCTTCTTGCAGACGAGCTATTTCTTCATCCAAATCAATTAACTCAGCTAATGGAACAAAAATTTCGGCACCAGAGATAATTTGCGTCATGGCTAGATCAGGAGCATCAATTTCAGCCGCAATTTGCAAAGTCTTTGGCTTAACAAAACGATTAATGTAGTCTGCATTATCCTTGAAAATACGTTGCAAGTTCTGATCCGTCGTCTTAATCAAAACATCGATTGTCGTTGACATAGGCGCGTTGGCCTCTGTTCGAATTGTTCGAACAGCCTTAATTAAGTCAATCAAACTATTAAAATCAGTTTCAGCTTGTTGATCATGCAATGCATCATCAATAGTTGGGTAACTTGCCGTAACAATTGTTTCACCCTCGTGAGGCATTTCTTGCCAAATGGCTTCAGTAACAAATGGCATAATTGGATGCAACAACCGTAGCGTATTATCTAATACATATGCCAGAATTGCTTGCACTGTCTTTTGAGCAACCTCATCATTCCCATTAAGGGTCTCTTTAGTCATTTCAATGTACCAGTCAGCAAAATCATTCCAAATAAAGTTATACAATGCGCGGCCAGCTTCACCGAACTCAAACTTATCAAAATTCTTTGTCACCATTTCAATCGTTGTATTGAGACGTGACAGAATCCATTTATCAGCCAATGAGAACTTTGATTTGTCAGTTGGCAAAATTGCCTTTGTATCATCTGATAAGTTCATCAATACATAACGTGAAGCATTCCAAATCTTATTAATGAAATTCCATGCTGAATCCATCTTTGTATATGAAAAACGAACATCTTGACCGGGTGTTGACCCAGTTGCCAAGAACCAACGTAAAGCATCTGCACCATACTTCTCAATGACATCCATCGGGTCAATACCATTGCCTAATGACTTTGACATCTTACGACCTTGCTCATCACGAATCAAGCCATGAATCAACACATTCTTGAATGGCCGTCGACCAGTAAATTCTTTTGATTGGAACATCATACGTGCGACCCAGAAGAAGATAATATCATACCCTGTGACCAAAGTATCTGTTGGGAAGTAGCGCTTAAAGTCTGCCGCATCTGTATCAGGCCAACCCATTGTTGAAAATGGCCACAAAGCTGATGAAAACCATGTATCCAAAACATCAGGATCTTGTTCCCAATTCTCACTATCAGCAGGCGCTTCCATACCAACATACATTTCACCAGTCTCTTTATGGTACCAAGCGGGAATTTGGTGTCCCCACCATAATTGACGAGAAATCACCCAATCATGAATGTCATCCATCCAACGAGTAAAGGTACCTTCAAAACGTGGCGGATAGAAATCAACACGATCGTCCGATTTTTGCATAGCCAATGCTTGTTCAGCCAATGGTTTCATCTTAACAAACCATTGTGTTGACAACCGTGATTCAACTTGCACACCAGTACGTTCTGAATGACCAACTGCGTGCACGATTGGTTCAACTGACAACATCCAACCACCAGCTTCTAAATCGGCAACCATTGCTTTGCGGGCATCAAAACGATCCATACCAACATACTTACCAGCACGTTCGTTCATTGAAGCGTCTTCATTCATCGTATTGATTCGTTCCAAATTATGACGATTACCAACACCAAAATCATTTGGATCATGAGCTGGTGTAATTTTAACCATCCCTGAACCAAACTCAGGGTCAACATATTCGTCAGCAATAATTGGTACTTCACGATTAACAAGTGGCACTAAGACCTTTTTACCAACCAAATCTTTATAACGTTCATCTGAAGGATGTACAGCAACTGCCACATCCCCAAACATTGTTTCAGGACGAGTTGTTGCAATTTCAATATAATGCTTTCCTTGATACGTTGTTTCAGGATCCACAAATGGATACTGTACATGATAAAAGGCACCTTCATCATCTTGATGAATGACCTCGATATCCGACAAGGCTGTCCGAGCTTTCGGGTCCCAATTGATGATGTACTCGCCCCGATAGATCAAGCCTTTCTTGTACAAAGTCACGAATACTTTACGAACAGCTTCTGATAACCCTTCATCTAGCGTAAAGCGTTCACGGTCAAAATCCAAAGATAGCCCTAGTTTTCCCCATTGCGCTTTAATAGTTGCTGCATATTCATTTTTCCAATCCCATACTTGTTCAACAAATTTGTCACGTCCCAAATCATAACGCGAAATACCTTCTTTGGCTAAACGTTGCTCAACTTTAGCTTGCGTAGCAATTCCCGCATGATCCATTCCTGGTAACCATAACGTATCAAAACCTTGCATTCGCTTTTGACGAATCAACATATCTTGTAACGTTGTATCCCAAGCGTGACCTAAGTGTAATTTACCAGTCACGTTCGGTGGCGGAATAACAATTGAATAGGGACGAGCCTTCTTATTTTCTGAAGGTTTGAAGCGCTTCTCTTGCACCCACTTATCATAACGACCCGCTTCAACCGCTGTTGGATTATACTTGCTCGGCATATCAATTTCTCGCATAACTTGAACTCCTTACTTTTATTAAATTTATTCTATAATTGACCCATTAAAAAAACCCTGATCATACAATATTGTATAATCAGGGCGACTTTATCGCGGTACCACCTGAATTAGAGTATTCTCTATCTCATTAAGACTTAACGCGTCACCACGTTATCAACTACTACAATTTCATTGATAAAGCCCACTAGCTACTTTCTAAGTTGTCACTCAAAATCTTTCACCAAAATGACTTTGTCGCTAATAGTAACCTAACCTATACCCTCTAGTGTATTGCTATGAAAGCAATTTTACATGGTTATATGCAAAAAATCAAGGTCAATCGATGCTTTTCGTTAATATGAAGTGTCATCATTTAAAAGATAGCAATCATTGCCTCAATTAATAAATAACCACCATAACCTAAGACGATAATTCCAGATATAGCATTTACACAGACAAGCACTTTTCGAGGTAGCCGATCTTTTAGGATATTCATGATAATTGTAATGCCATTAAACCAAATAAACGTTGCCATCATGACACCAATGATAAATGGCCAAACCGCATCACTAGCCAATGTTCCTCTTAAAGCACCTAATAATAAACTACCATCAATTAAAGCTTGTGGATTCGCCCATGAAACAATAAATGCTGTCAATAAAGCTTTATGTGCAGGTAAGTGATTAGCATGTGTGTTGAGTTGTACTGTATTCGCACTTCTTAAAATATCCCAACCAATCCAAATGACTAGCATCCCACCAATCAACATGACAGTTAATTTTAGCCATGCTGCTGAACTAATAATTGCTCCCATACCAAAAAAGGCCGCCATTGAAAACAACGAGTCAGCAATCCAAACAAAAAGAACATAAACTAACGAACGTTTAAATGAATTCGTTAGTGCATTATTAAATACATACAAATTTTGCATGCCGATTGGTGCCACGAAAGCAAATCCAATCATCATCCCTTTAATCATTGTCATTAACATTATGAAACCCCACTTATTTTAATACTATAACATTTAGTTTACAAAACTAGATGAAACAGTTATCATAATTATAAACATATTGTCATTCAAATAAATAGCCAATTAACTGGTAAAGGAGAAGCCTATGCCTACTCTAACAAAAGAAAATCGCCGCTATCTAATTACCTATGAGACACTCAATGCCGTCACTCACGGTCTTGGTGTGATGGCAGCCATCGTTGGTGCAACACTATTAATGATTAAGAGTGTGCAACATCATTTTGGTGCATTTACAATGGTTGCCTTATCAATTTATGCTGCATCTATTATCAGTTTTTTACTCGCTTCAACCTTATTCCACGCATTAATTTTTACTAAAGCGGGTAAAATTTTTCAATTTTTAGATCACTCAGGCATTTATTTAGTCATCCTGGGAAGTTACACGCCTTACACCTGGCTCTTCCTTAGTCCAAAAATTGGTTGGCCAATTTGGCTAACCATTCTATTATGCACTATTCTTGGCTTTGTTTATGATTTATTTTTTGTCGGTCGTTGGCCTTGGCTTTCAGTCATCATTTATGTCTTGATGGGCTGGTTGATTATTCTGGCCTTTCCCGCTCTACACGTTGCCTTAACATCGTTTTCATTTAATTTCTTATTAGCTGGTGGCATAACATACACTTTGGGTGCCTTGCTTTACCTCATGCCACAACTACCATTAAATCATGTTTACTGGCATCTTTTTGTTTTAGCAGGTGCAACATTAATGTACATTTCAATTTATGCCATGCTATTTAATTAAACCGTTCCGTCATACAGAATACAGAACATAATTGAAAGGGTCAAAGTCTGCCATATTTGGCATAGACTTCGACCCTTTTATGATACGTGTTAGATGCAACAAAAACTACTTAAATCAAAGATTATTTATTTTTCACAATCCCTGCTTGTACCCACTGATTAAAACTATCGTCAGTTGTTTGTACTTGACCACCTTGTTGATGATTTTGATAGTCATTTTTTTGTTGTTGTGAAAATGTGTCCCATACCGAGCCACCAATAGAATAGTGGCTAGCACTAAGAAGCAAATCTTTAGCAGTTGCCGTTGTTGCTAATTTGACAGTATTTGTTAACTGATCTTTCTGCCACTTACCTGCAACTGCGTATTCAGTACCGTCTTCTAATTTCACTTGCTGTGCAATAGCCACACTATCAATATCAGACGTTTGCGCTGCTGCCTGCTTTAAAATGAGGGTGGTTGCTTTGGCATAAGCCGTCATAAAACTTTCGAGTGAATTTGTGCCATCATCTGCAAAAACAATGGTTAATTGTTTATTTGCTAGCTTAACAGAATAAATACTAGGAACCCCCGGTTGATCTTTCAAAACTGCTTTCACATCAAATCCAGTTTTTTTATGACTATCCTGAGACGTCATGGCCTCTTTATCAACCGTTGATTGCTTTTTTCTCTTATGTACCGGTTGATGTTCGGTCTTTTTAGCATGTTGTGTAGAAGTTGCAGCGGTTGCCTGCTTATTACTTTGATGTGGTGTACTATTAAAAATAATTGCGAAAACAGCAACCACAGCGGCAATTGCCATAATTCCAATAATCATCGTCACTTGTCGTTTATGCATTATGATTTACCTTTCTATTCCTTAAACCATAATATTCTATCATAAGAAACTTTTAAGTTTTTGATGACTATGTCACGATTCTATTAATAAATGCTAACGTTTTGTAAAATTAAATGAATATTCTGTAACAATTACTGTTTGCGTCCAAAAAGACGGGCGAAAAAGCCTCGAATACCGCCATGTTTACGCCTCGATATACGAGATGATGTCACTTCAGTATCCTCTTGCACCGTTTCTGATGCAATCACTGCAGGTTCCGGCCTATCATTAGTATCCTTAGTCGTTGTCTCCACTATCAGACTGTCTACAGGTAGCGTTTCTTGCACTATTTGTTGCGAATCCTCTGAATTTGTCGATGCTAACTCATGTTTTACTTCTTCATTATGTACATACTCAGCAATCATCTCATCTGTCAAGGCTGGCATAGCAACCGTTTTTGATGTTACTCCTAGACTAACGATCGTTCGCCCCATTTTGCCCGTTTCCTGATTCGTTGCATGAACTTCTATTTGACTAGGTAAGATGTCTTCTGGTAGAACTAATTCAAATTCTAAACTATTATCAACTGGCAAGGAAATCACATGTTCATCACCAATAAAATGTACAGAAACAGATACATTCTCTTGATTGACACGTCCTTCTAATAATCTTTGCCCCTCTTGTGTTGAAATAACAGCTGTAACCACTGGTGCGGGTTGCTCAATCGTCAATGTCATTGTCTCATGCAATGACTGATTTGGTTGCTCAGCAGTAATCATGACCTCTCCGCTAGCATCCTCCATTGATAATTTCACAACAAAATTACCATCTTGATCTGAGGTCGTTGTATCAGATTTATCATTTGCATATTTCACAGTGATTGCAACATTCTCTGCCCCCACGTGGCCAATAACTGTTGTTCCCAAACTATTTGTTAATATTGATGCTACCAAATTTAGTTTTGACTCACTCATATTGCAATCTCCATCTCTTTTTGAACTGTCAATCATATTTTCATTGTATCAGAAAATTATACTAACTAAAAATAATAGCCTATTTCACATAAACTGGTCATAACAAAAAGGTTGAGACCAATACTCCTGTCCCAACCAACTCACTATTTCAAAATTCTCTAACATACTGGTATACATCAAAGTGATTCATTTAATGATTAATCCCGCTTACGTACAATCAGTGTGTCCACCTTCGCAACACGTGTAACGAACTCAGTAACAGATCCAATTAGCAAACGTTCAATAGCATTCAAACCGGTTGCACCAATCATAATCAAGTCAATACCATACTTTTCTGGTGCTTGCTGAGCAATAACATCCTTAGGTGACCCATATTCAATTGAATAATCGACATTTTCAACACCAGCATCCTTAGCTTGTTGCAAATATGCATCCAATGTCTTCTTTGCTGTACCAGCAACTTGTTCAACCATCGTTGTTCTAAAATCAGTCACATTCTGGAATGAACGTGTATCAATAACATGCAGAATATGCAACTTAGCATCTGGGCCATTCTGCTTAACAACTTGAATAGCACGATTCAACGCAGCCTCAGCTTCTTTAGAGCCATCAACTGGTACCAATACGTTCTTATAGTTTACTTTTACATCAGCCATAACAGTTCCCCCTGTCGGATTGACTATATGTGTCTCATTTCTATACATTAATTATAACGCATTTACCCTATTTTTTCATGTAAATAAGGTCTCTTTTTTAAATTTTGATATATAAATTATTTAAATAAAAGACGAACAATAACAATTGCCAATACAGTTGTTAGCAAAGTAGCAATAATAACAAACAAACCACCTGGTAATGCGGCCCCTTTAGTAACCAGCGTACTGATCACAATTAAGATGGCATCAATTGTAAAGGCCCATCCAAACCAACGGGCAGGTTGCTTTGCTGCGGTTTGTGGAATTCCCAAGAAACCTTGTTGATGTAACAATAAATAAATACCAATAATCGCAATAACTAGTGCAAATAAAATGTATAATCCAATAATCATGATTTCGTTCCTTTTCTTTCCTGATAAAAAAGGTCGCCCACCTTCGATAAACATATCGAACATGCACGACCATCGTTATTCAAAATCTATTGATATGAACAACTATGAACACTTGATTGGTGCCGTTAGTAAATTCAACTGAGTTGGCTCCGATTAAAGGAAAGTGGGTGAATAAGTTTGCTTTTATAGCTACTGAGTGAAACAGCATGCTATAGCAGCTTCCCGACATCCCCGAGCAAAAAGGTTGTAAAGCAACTACAGAAAGTAGAATTACGCGTACACCCAAGAAATCCATCCATGTCTTTATTATACTAGTAAATACACAAATGAAAAGTCTTGACAATCAAGTAACGTGTGATAAAAATCATTGCCGTTATCGATTATTGAGGCCGTCCTGTTGCGCTCGTCGTAATTTCTCATATTGTTCTTTGTATGAACGTTCAACTTTCGAATTCCCTGCAGGTTTAAAATAGTGCGCTCCAAGTAACTTATCAGGAAGATACTGTTGTGGGACCCAATCTCCTGGATGACCATGTGGATAGACATAATCAACACCATGCCCTAATTTTTTGGCACCAGCATAATGCGCATCTTTTAAATGATCAGGTACATCCCCTGTAGCACCTTTTTGAACATCTGCAATGGCTGCATCAACTGCAACCATCGCTGCATTAGACTTCGGTGATAATGCTAATTCGATAACTGCATTGGCTAAGGGAATCCGCGCTTCTGGAAAGCCAAGCTGTAAGGCCGCTTGCACTGCCGTAATCGCACGAGCTGCCACAGCTGGATTTGCAACGCCAATATCTTCATACGCAATAACCTGTAAACGGCGTGCAATAATGAGTAAATCACCCGCTTCAATCAAACGCGCAAGATAATGTAAGGCAGCGTCAACATCACTACCTCGAATTGATTTTTGTAATGCCGAAATGACATTATAATGACCATCACCATTTTTATCCGCTGTTATAGCTTTACGTTGTACGGTTTCTTCAATAATAGGTAATGTAATATGAACTTTGCCATCTGCCATCGGGTTAGTAGATTTCACAGCCAATTCAAGACCATTTAGCGCCGAGCGTAAATCACCATTAGTTGCATAGATCAACTGTTGTTTGGCATCATCATCTAGCACAACTGCAAAATCGCCCAAGCCTCGTTCCTTATCCATCAAAGCACGCTCAATGGCAAGGTTCATATCTGTTTCGGAAAGTGGTTTCACTTCAAAAATTTGTGTTCGAGAACGAATGGCTGGCAATATTGATAAATACGGATTTTCTGTCGTTGCACCAATTAGGACAATGCGCCCACTTTCTAAATGTGGTAACAAAAAATCCTGCTTGGTCTTATCTAAGCGATGAATTTCATCCAGCAACAGGACAACTGTGCCTGACATTTTTGCTTCTTCCGCAACGATTTGTAAATCTTTTTTGCTATCAGTTGCCGCATTAAGAATGCGAAACGCGTATTTTGTAGATCCCGCAATGGCACTCGCAATACTTGTCTTTCCCGTGCCAGGTGGTCCATATAAAATCATTGACGACAACATTTTTGCAGTCACCATGCGATTAATAATCTTTCCCGCACCGACCAAATGTTGTTGTCCAACAACTTCATCAATCGTCCGTGGGCGCATGCGATAAGCCAATGGCTGTTGCATTATCATCCCTTCCTTTCAGTAACGATTAGAATAATTTTTTATACCAAGGCGTTTTGGTTACTGATTGCTTGTTTTCAGGCTTTCCCATATTGCCTACCAACTGAACAATATCAACCACTTCTTTGTGAACTGCCGTCTTTGCAGCTAAGACAACAACAACATCAGAATTCGCATAAACAGTATCAGATTTTAACGTAAACTTTGTCCGTTGTTTCGCTGCTAATTTAATATACTTATCTAATATTTCGCGATCCATTTGGCCATTCAAATAAAGAACTGCATCGGGGTGAGCTGATAATTGCTTTTCCCAAGCCAACATATAAAGTCCGTCACCCGCAGTTTGGCGTGTTTGCAAGGCATAGATCCGTTCACGAAAATTACCTAAATAGCGGTGTTGTTCATCTGGATTAATTTCAGGCGTACCATACAATCCAGATTTAACGTGTGGATCCATCTCTTGTTTATCCATGAATGTCTCTCCTTTTCTATTAGGTTAATTTTAACATAATGCCTAAATGCCGACAATTTTCTTATTCTTATTATGAAAATAAAAAAGCACTTATGACACTAGGCATCGCAATATCATATACGCACAACCTATTCATAAGCGTTCTATTTTTAACTCACTAACAATGTCATATCTGCAATAATCACGTCAATCAACCAATGTAACCTAATCCGTTAAATAAATCATTTTGGATAACGATGTTAAATAATATGACCAACAAAATAAACTGTGATTGGTATGCATAAAATAATAACAAATACCAATGCATCCATTAACCAATTAATCGGCATACATAATAGATAACATTAAAATCACAATTTTGTCTCTAGTTGCACATCAGGGTATTTATTGGCAAACCAACGTTCAGCAAATTGATTTTCAAACAAGAATACTGGATTCTCATGACGATCTCGAACAAGTAAGTTTCGTGATGATGCCATTTGAGGATCTAGTTGTTCTGAATTGATCCAACGCGCAATTTTTGAACCCATTGGCTCTAATGAAACTTCCGTATTGTATTCATTTTCCATTCGGAATTGGAAAACTTCAAACTGCAAGGCACCAACAGCACCAATAATGTAATCACCAGAATCCCATGCCGTATACAATTGAATCGTCCCTTCTTGAACCAATTGCGTGACACCTTTATGGAATGACTTTTGCTTTAACACGTTTTTTGCATGAACACGCATAAATAATTCAGGTGTAAACGTTGGCAATTCTTCAAAAGTGACCTCATGTTTACCGGCATAAATCGTATCGCCAATTTGAAAATTACCAGTGTCATAAATACCGATGATATCCCCTGGGTAGGCCGTTTCAACATTCTCTCGTGTGTCGGCCATAAACTGCGTCACATTTGATAAACGAATTTTCTTTTGAGTACGCTGTAATGTCACATCCATACCACGATCAAATTCACCTGATACAATCCGTAAAAACGCAATTCGATCACGATGGTTAGGATTCATATTCGCTTGGATTTTAAAAACAAAGCCTGTGAATTGCTCATCATCTGGTGAAATAGACACACCTGTCACCGTATTTTTTGGTGAAGGTGCTGGCGCAAACTGCATATATGTTTGCAAGAAAGTTTCGATGCCAAATCCTTGTAAAGCTGACCCAAAGAAGACGGGGGTCAATTCACCACGCATTACAGCAGTTTCATCAAATGAATTTCCCGCATCTTGTAACATTTCAATTTCATCGCGTGTTTCTTGCCACAATGAATTCTCTTGAATGACGTTTGGTTCAGCTAAATCAACGCCCGCCTCATTTAATGGCAAAAAGCGTTGTGCACTATTTTCTGGCCGATACACTTCAACATTATTATGATAACGATCAAATAATCCCGCTAAAATCTGACCTGAACCAATGGGCCAATTCATTGGATAAGCATTAATACCCAATGTTGATTCTAATTCATCAACTAAGTCTAATGGTTCACGACCATCACGATCCAACTTATTAAAGAATGTAAAAATCGGAATATGACGTTCGCTGACAATCTCAAATAACTTTTTTGTTTGAGGCTCAATTCCCTTTGCTGAATCGACGACCATGATCACTGAATCAACTGCCATTAATGTTCGATAAGTATCTTCTGAGAAATCCTCATGACCTGGTGTATCCAAAATATTGATGCGCTTACCGTCAAAGTCAAATTGTAAAACTGATGAAGTCACTGAAATACCACGTTTTTGTTCGATTTCCATCCAATCAGACTTCGCAAAATTTCCTTTACGTCCCTTAACCGTGCCAGCTTCACGCACAACTCCCCCAAGCTTTAATAATTGCTCAGTAATTGTTGTTTTACCAGCATCGGGATGAGAAATAATAGCAAATGTACGCCTTGTTTGCGTTGCTTCTTTTAATGATGCCATAATTTATCGCCTTTTTATATTTTTATTTTATATTATTTTTTTTAAACTTAACAATTCAGTATAACGAATATTATAGGTTGTTTCAATAGTTCGCTCGTTGTGATTATCATTCACAAAATTATCATCACAAATAAAAAAAGATTACGTCTTCAGTAATCTTTTTTGCCTATATTATGACGACTATTGTTGACTATTACGACGCTTAATTTCTAGATAACGTCGATACCACAAGTCAATGTAAGCATCGGAAAACGGTCCCTGTTGATTATTGATCCAATCGACTAAAATCTTCACATGCTCACGCACAATATAATCAACATCCGCCGGATAATGCCAGCGCGCTTTATGTAATTCATATTCATCTGTATCCAACAGACGTTTCTCACCATTTGGAAAAACTTTCACATCCAAATCATAATCGACATACTTCAACGCTTCTTTATCCAACACAAATGGCGACGCAAGGTTACAATAATATGAAACGCCATTTTCCCGAATCATCGCAACAATGTTAAACCAATATTTACGGTGAAAATAAACAATTGCCGGTTCACGTGTCACCCATCGGCGTCCATCATCTTCCGTCACCAATGTATGATCATTTAAACCAATAATCGCATTTTCACTTGTCTTTAACACCATTGTGTCACGCCAAGTCCGATGTAAACTCCCATCATGCTTGTAGCTCTTAATCGTTACAAAGTCGCCCTCACGCGGTAATCGACTATCTTTCATTATTTTGAGCTTTCTGTGAATTTCACCAAATTTTTTCTATTTCATTGTATCACGTGAGCCATTAAAAAACACTGTCAACTTAGTCTTGTTGCTTTAACCAGCGATCAACTAAATCTAAATCATAACCTTTACGATACATAGCGGTTTTGACTTTACTCTTAAACGTCCACCCTTCGTATGAAGAATAACGATTGGCTGCAATAGTTGCATCTCGATCTAATTTTTCCCATTCTAATTCAGCATCAGGCAGATTATTCATGCGATAATCACGAATCGCTTCTTGAATTAATTGGCGATGAAATCCTTGTTGCATTAATTTTTGTTGTGTTTTCTGTTCTGCTAAAAACGTTGCATAACGCGCATTTTTTTCTAATAAGCTTGACACTCGATTTTCTAAAGCAGCTCGCTCATCATCCAACGTATAAGCAATCAAAGCATCTTCAATAACAAATTGATCAATTCCAACTTGTTGTAATTTGTACTTCACACCCTGTGGACCAAATTTACCAGCTGATTTAGCTTGATCAACATATGTTTGAGCATATGTGACATCATCAACAACATGATCATCTTTTAATCGTTGAATGGTCTCTTTAATGACTTGATCATTATAGTCATGTTCTCGTAATTTACGCCGGACTTGTTTTGCTGTGCGCATCTGCCCTGTTGCATAAACTAGCGCTGTTGTATACGCTTTCTGACGAAATTCTGCATTCTGAATATCAACCAAATTATCTTCAGATAAAGTTGCCCCTTTAAACAAGTTATAAGTAATTAAAATTTTTTCATCAACTGCAAATGCATATTCATCATCTAAATAAATATTATAACGACCTGCTCGCCGCTGCCGTGTTACTTTCGTTACGATTGGCATCGTTTGCTCCCATTCATTAGTTGTTAATCATTAATTATTATATGACAAAAAACTGTTAATCTGACCATCTTGTTTGGTAGATTAACAGTCTATCAATGTATACCGAAAAATTGTCTTTAAATCATTGCTTAAGACAATATGATCAGATAAGTACTGAATTTAAATAAACGAAGATGTTCCTGGATTTAATTCAACAATCTTACCCGTTCGTTTATAAATAATCCATTCAGCAATATCCGTCACATAATCTGATGTCCGCTTTAGATAACCTGCAACAACAAGATAGTCTGTTGCTGCTGCAACCTGCTCCGGATCAGCCTTCATTGCACCAATTGACATTTCACGAATTCGTCTAGTAGCATCCGATACACCAGAAGCCACTTCAGAGATACCTTCTGCTGCCACAGCATCATCATTGACATAATAATCCAACACTTGTGAGACCATTTTAGCAACAACTGAACCAGTATTACCAATCGTTTCCTCGATCTTAGCAACCCGTTTGTTACCTTTAACATGAATGGTTGACATTGCAATATTACGTGCATTATCTCCAATACGTTCTAGAACAGAAACAGCCTTCAAAACGGTCATAATTTCACGCAAATCAGTTGTAACCGGTTGGTATAATGCAATCATTTCAAAACTCTTTTTTTCAATAGCAATTTCACGCTGATTAATTGCTTGATCTTGATCAATAATATCTTGTGCAACAACTCGATTATGATCTAAAAATGCTTGGACTGCCTCATCTAACGTTTCAGATACAAGTAGCCCCATTTCTTTAAAAGATGTATCCAAGTCTGCTAATTCATCATCAAAATATTGTCGCATAGCATCATTTCCCTTCTATTTTTTCTTCTATCGTGTCCCCGATACCAATTAACCAAAACGACCGGAAATATAATCTTGCGTCTCTTGTTGGTCAGGATCCAAGAAAATTTTCTTTGTATGGTTAAATTCAATCAATCGTCCATCCATAAAAAAAGCTGTTTTATCAGATATACGAGAAGCTTGCGCCATGGAATGTGTCACAATGATCATCGTCAATTGATCGCGTAACTGCATCATCGTATTTTCGACTTTACTGGCTGATACAGGATCTAAGGCAGCAGTTGGCTCGTCCAATAGTAAAATTTCTGGATCAGTAGCCAAAGCACGAGCAATTGACACACGTTGCTGTTGTCCTCCTGATAAAGATAATGCTGATTTGTGTAAGTTATCTTTTACTTCATCCCAAATTGCAGCCTGTTTTAACGATCTTTCAACAATTTCATCTAGTTCTGCTTTATTTTTATTACCTGCCGTTCGAACACCAAAAGCAACATTATCATAAATTGAAAAAGGAAATGGATTTGGTTGTTGAAAAACCATCCCAATTTTTTGCCTAAGTATCACGGTATCCGTATTTGGTGCATAAATATCTTGCCCATTGAACATAAAGGTACCATTGACAGTCACAGAGTCAGTTAAATCATGCATACGATTTAAGGCACGTAAATAAGTTGATTTTCCTGAACCAGATGGTCCAATTAAAGCAGTAATATCATTTTGATTGAAGTCTAAGTTGATACCATGCAAAGCTTCCTTTTTACCATAATAAAGATGAACATTTTCAGTCGTTAAAATTTTTTGTGTCATCTGCTAGCTCCCTTTTAACCAAAGTTACCATTGACATAATCAATGGTCATTTGTACCTTTGGACGCGTAAATATCTTTCTTGTTAAATCATATTCTAACACTTCACCTGTATGAAAGAACGCCGTGTAATCTGAAATACGACTAGCTTGTTGCATATTATGAGTGACAATAATAATTGTATAACGGTTTTTTAATTCCATTAATGTGTCTTCTATTTTAGCTGTTGAAATGGGATCCAATGCCGATGCAGGTTCATCTAATAATAAGATATCAGGCTTCATCGCAATTGCTCGAGCAATAACTAGTCGTTGTTGTTGGCCACCCGATAACGATAAAGCTGATTTTTTTAAATCATCCTTTACTTCATCCCATAACGCTGCTTGTTTTAAAGATGTTTCAACAATTTCTGCTAACTGCTTTTTATCATGTTGACCATGCTGTTTCAAAGCAAAAGTGATGTTATCCGCAATGGATTTAGCAAATGGATTTGGTCGTTGAAAAACCATGCCAATATGCCTACGCATTTCATAGACGTCAATATCATGTGAGTTAATATCTAACCCGCGATACATAATCTGACCCTTAACAGTTGCAACGTCATCATTCATTCGATTTAATGATCGTAAGAACGTTGATTTTCCTGAACCAGAAGCACCAATCAATGATGTAATTTTAAAGCGTTCGAACGCTAAATCTGCTTCACTTAAAGCCAAATGATCACCATAATATACTTGTAAATTTTTCGTAGACAAAGCAATTTCATGCTTATTATCGTCCATATGATAAATATGACGATCTGGTTGCTCACCCGTTAAATTTAAAGAGCCTGGTTGTCCTACTGTCATAAATATCGTTCCTCTTTCCTATCTAGTTGCTGTTAAACGCTTGAATAAGATGCCACTTAAGAATCGTGCTAAGAAATTAAACAATAAAACAGCAATAATCAATACTGCTGAAGCGCCTGCTGAAACAGCAGCAGCATCAGGCATAATACCTTCTGAATTAACTTTCCAAATATGAACAGCCAGGGTTTCAGCTGGCCGCATAATATTCAATGGACTCGCTGTATTAAATGGATTCCAATCTCCAAAGTCTAAGGCTGGTGCAGACTGACCCGCCGTGTAAATTAAGGCTGCAGCTTCACCAAAGACACGACCAGCTGATAAAACGACCCCTGTTACAATCGACGGCACGGCAGCGGGTAAAATAATGTGACCAACTGTTTCCCAACGTGATAATCCTAACGCTGCTCCGGCTTCACGTTGTAAATCAGGAATGCTTCGTAATGATTCTTCTACTGATCTTGTTAACAAAGGTAAATTAAAGAATGTTAGTGCAATCGCTCCTGAGAGGATTGAAAAACCTAGTTTGAATTGGACAACAAATAGTAAAAAGCCAAATAAACCAACAACAACAGAAGGTAATGAAGATAAAATCTCAATTGCTGTCCGAATAAGGCGAATTAATTGACTATTTTGATTAGCATATTCATGTAGATAAACGCCTGCACCTAATGCAATTGGAAAAGAAATTATCATCGTAATAATCAACAAATAAAATGAATTAAATAATTGAATACCGATACCACCACCAGCAGTAAATGCCGATGAGGGAGCCGTCAGAAAGTGCCATGATAGGTGTGGCACGCCTTGTACAAGGATATAGCCAACTAATGCTACCAATATAAGAATAACCAAGCCAGCAATGCCATATAAAATTATGCTCGCAATTTTATCGCTTTGTTTTGGATTCAACATGTTTTACATCGCCCCTTTCTTTGCAATTGCCTTAATAATGATATTAAAGACGAGTGACATTAATAATAGCAGTAACGCCAAGCTCCACAACACATTGTTCTCTAATGAACCCATGACTGTGTTTCCAATACCTTGTGTCAAAATTGATGTTAATGTTGATGCGGGTGACGTTAAATCTTTTGGCATTAATGAAGCATTACCAATGACCATTTGGACTGCCAATGCTTCACCGAACGCACGCGCCATACCAAAGACAATGGCAGTTAAAATACCTGGTGTGGCTGAACGCAAAATAACTTTATAGATCATCTGCCAACGTGTTGCTCCCAATGCGAGCGCCGATTCACGATAATGACGTGGGACAGACTTTAATGTATCGACCGTCATCGAGGTCACAGTTGGTAAAATCATAACAAATAACACAATCGCACCAGCTAAAATACCAAAACCTGACCCGCCAAATATTTGACGCATAAAGGGCACAATCATTGACAACCCAATAAAACCATAAACAACTGAAGGAATACCAACTAATAATTCTGTTACGGGTCCTAATATTTTTGCACCATGTTTTGGTGAAATTTCTGTCATAAAAACAGCTGTACCAATGGCAAACGGTGTCGCAATGAGGGCGGCGATAAATGTCACCAGAAACGAGCCAATAATCATGGGTAAAGCTCCAACCAATGGATGGCCATGGGCATCAGTTTGTCCCGGTGCCCATTTGGTGCCAGTTAAAAAGTCCCATAAATTAACTTTGTTTGTAAAAAACGTTGCTAGTCCTTTTGACGCAACAAACCAAAAGATTGAGACAACCACGACCACGATCAATAGCAGTGCTGAAAAAGTAATCACACGCCCAAATCGATCTTTTTTTGTTGCCTTTGATTTTTTTAATAATGATTCACGGATTGGATCCATGGCTGATACTCCTTAATCTACTTGACGCTTAATTTACCATTTTCATCACGTGTCACTTGCATATCATGAATCGAGATATAACCCAAATGTGGCAGCAGTGTTTTTTGAATGTGAGCTGAATCAATATAAGCTAAAAATGCTTTTACTTTACCAGTTGGCTGTCCTTTTGTATAGATATGTTCATATGACCAAATAGGCCACTTACCAGTGATGACATTATGATTAGTTGCCGCCACACCATCAATCGTTGGCGTAACAACTGATTTATCCAAGTATGCAAAGGCTGCATACGAAATAGCACCTGGTGTTGAACTAACAATCGAACGTACCATCCCCGATGAATCCTGTTCTTGCGCATTTGCTGATTTAGCACCATTTAGACCCCATTTTTCAAAGGTTGCACGTGTACCAGAACCGGCAACACGATTGACTAAAACAATTGGTACATCAGCGCCGCCAACTTGTTGCCAATTCGTTACTTTTTTCGTGAAAATTGCAATTAATTGTTTTTGAGTTAATTGATCAACATGCGCTTTTTTGTTAATCATTGGAGAAATACCAACAACACCTACTTGATGATCAACTAATTTTTTCGCATTGATACCATCTTTTTCACCAGCAAACATATCTGAATTACCAAGATCAACTGCGCCAGATTGAATTTGTGCTAGTCCAGTACCTGTCCCACCACCTTGCACGTTGACGTAGACACCCAAGTTTTTACTAGCAAAATCTTCACCTGCCGCTTCAACCAATGGCTGTAATGCCGTCGATCCTACTGCCGTAATATTAACGCCACTATTTTTTTGTCGCGTCGTATAACCAAACGTTAACAGGCTGCCAGCAATAATCACGATTGCAGCACTAATCAACCAATTGCGTTTCATTCGTAAACGCCTCCTAAATTTCATTTGCTATGACCATGTCTTTATTATCCCTAAATTTTGTAAATGTGATACCTTTTTTTTGTAAATTTTTTCTTTACAATATTTGACTTGCCCAAACTGTTGTCCAACACTGACGTTGACACTGTATTGAACCACGATCGTTAATGACTATTAATGGTTTACTGGGCTGTACTTCTAAAGCCGTCGTTGTCATTCTGATTTTAACTATTCGATTTGACTGAATCATTTTAAAAGTACGTTGACCAGATAATGGTAGCTGTGGCCAGCCATTAATAATTAACTGTTCTTCATAAAAATAGCCACCAATTAATTGGCGCAAAAATCCCGTCAATACCGCTTGCCAATCACGTTGCCACTTTAAATATGCAAAATCACCTGTGACATCAATAATTGGCGCCCATAGCAACTGTTCAATTTGATCGACACGTTTTACCAAATAAGCTTGATATATTAATCGTCGATAAAACATTGCCCAGCGATATTCGGATTCCCACCGGATTTCAAATCGTTCCCAGAACAACTGCCACAAATATTTTTGTGTCACCTGGTGCTTTCGGAACTGTTCTGTTTCTACTATCAGTCTATCACGCCCTGTATAACACACTGATGTCGTCTTTTTAGACATCTGTTGACTGGTGATGTTCTTTAATTCATCAGTAACCATCATCATTAATGTACATCTTGGCTTGGCAGTCAAAATAAGGCGATAACCCAACCATTTGTCAGTTGTGACAGCTCTCAACTGGCAAACTGTTAATTGCATATGCTGATTAAGCAAATAAGTCGTTATTTGACATCCGAATAAATACTCTTCTGTTATTGTCCAAATTGTTTTATCTGTTGGTACAATTTCTTCATTATTAATCAAAATTTTTTGCAGATACTTTGGCAAAACTGGCACTTGCTTATCTATTATCCCATAACACCGCCGGTCACACCATTGGGTTGTTTGACTGATAGCCAACCACTGGTTGGTTTGTCTGATTTGTACTTGCCAATATTTTGCCCATTCATAAGCCCATACCTGCGAAAAGATAGTCCAATAGTGAATGGATAATTCGCTAAACCGATCATCAATGATTTTTATTGTACTGTCTGCTGACAGACCAATCATTTTGATTTGAATTTGCTCATAAATATTGACGGCATCATTTAAAGTTTTCCAACAACCGATCGATTCTTCATTAACAAAAATAGTATCCTGTGTTAATCGTAGTACAAATTGCTTCATGCATCTTTCCTCATATAATCAAGATATCTTGATTATATAAAGTGATTGCATAAAATAAAACGTCAGCCTGAACTAATTTTTTTAATTAGGCTGACGTTTTATTCATATTAATGATACTTAATTTTCAATTGACCAATCATCCAAAGAATCAACCCAGTGCGTCGGCTGTTGTGCTTCTTTTGCAACGTCAGCCTGTTTTGAAACACCTGAATAGACTAACAATGTATCAATAGTCGCATTGATTCCTGCTTTAATATCAGTCTGATAATTATCACCAACCATTATTGCAGCATCACGTTGGACCTGCAACTTATCTAGTGCGCCATCCATAATAATATGCTCAGGTTTACCAATAACAATTGGTTCTGGTTTAACTGCAGTTGCTAAAAATGCAACTACTGATCCAGCACCAGGAACCATACCTCTTTCTGTGGGTAGATTTGTATCTGGATTTGTTGCCACAAATTTGGCACCTTGCTGAATCGCTAAAGTCCCTTGTAAAATTTTTTCGTAAGTCACCTCACGATCTAAACCAATAGCAACGGCATCAGCCGGTGCTTCAGTAACCAGTTCAAACCCCTTTGCTAATAATGCTTGTTTTAGACCCTCCTCACCGATCATCAAAACACGGTGAATTTGATCAAATTTGGCCAAATAATCAGCCAAAGCCATTCCTGAGGTATAAACTTGGTCTGCTGTCGTTGGAATGTCATGATTATTTGTTAAATTTTCAGCAACTGCTGCTGCCGTTTTTGTCGAATTATTAGTTACAAATAAATATTTCACCTTATTCTTGGTCAAACGTTCAATAAACCGCCGACCACTTGGAAACCTCTTTGTCCCCTGATAGATGGTACCATCTAAATCAATCAAATATCCATCATAGTGTGCTGCCATCTTAATTCTTATCCTTTACTTTATTTTTCGACCGTTCTCGTACTTGAAAATGACGTCGTTTTTTATTCCCAGTTGTTGCAACGTCATTGAACCGTTTTGTCACATGTTTTTCAGGATGTTGTGCACCAGTCACTTTTTCTTTGATAACTGGTGATTTTTTATGCTTTTTACTATCTTGATGGCTGCTTGTTTGGTTATTATGGTGTTTATTTGTTGATTTTGTATTTTTATTGTGATGTTGACGACGTCTTCTTTTCGATTTTGACCCTTCTTTTTCTTCAACATCGATTACTTCATGTGGTGCTAAATTTTCCAAAACAAAAAAGGGTGCGCCAAAATTTGCTTCTTCATACAAAAAATCTTGTAAGGCTGATATTTGTTGACTCCGGGCAATTCCCTTCGTACCATCCTTATAAAAACCTTGCAATCGTAACTGATCAGCTGCAATATCACCAACGATATAGTCATATTTCTCTAAAAAATCACTAAAACGTGCTGCCAATTTTTGCTGATCATAAGCATCACGATAATCCTTCACCAAACGATAAGGACGATCATTAATAAATATGTCCTCTGGTGTATTACCTGTGGTAATTGCTGTGCTAGCTTGCCGTTCAATGAATTGCGCATCAGCTAGTTCTTTCATTCGTTCTCGTTTCATTTTTTTCTCTCTATCAACTATGGCGCAAATTCTTTACGTAAATAATTTGCAAAATCTTCCCTCAACACGGTGTCATAAGACAATGTATTCTGTCCCATAATTTCTAATGTTGGAAAATAAGGAATAAATAGATAATGATCTAGTCCACCAATCGCGTAATAAGCTTCAAAATCAAGCGGCTTTTCATGAATAAAAACGTCACCATTATCTGATACAGTTAATCCGGACCAAATCACCTTACCCCATAAATTACCACGAAATCCCATGCCTTTTAAACGATCATTTTGTAAGAATCGATTATTTTTTAAGACTTCATGAACTAACCGCCACAATTCACGACCTTGTAATATCGTACGCATGGGATGAACTGCATGTGGCAATAAAGCATGTAAATCATTTGCAGTCACAATCCCCGCCGGTAGATCATGTAAAAACATCCCCGTTGACAACATCGCAATATCTGTTTCTGTCCGATCCATCAGTGCAGCCAGTCCAAGGTCAATTAAACGATGCTCATAATTTAATTCCATATGATAATCAGTTGGTAAATATGCCACCACTTGTTTAGTTAATTGCTCTTCACCACTGGCTTGATAACCATTGATCTCAATATTATCACCATAAACAGCTGGTAAATCATCCGTCACAATTGTACGGGCTTGCATATTGATTAACTTACCATCTTCTATTTGAATATCAATACGACCAATATGATCACCATACCGACCAGCTGCTGCTAATAACGAATTGGCATGCTTTTCTCCATGTTCAAGTAAATGATGGGTATGCGCACCAATAATGATTTGAAGTTCACTATATCGTTCAGCTAAATATCTATCCATTGGTAACCCTAAATGTGATAGTAAGATATTAATGTCTGTCTTGCCCGCAAGTTCAGGCAAAATTTTGGCCAAGGCGGTATCAATTCGCTCAGGCATCCAACCAAGCAACGGATACGTTAATTCAAACGGGGCAGTAAATCCTAACACACCAATCCGTGTCCCTTTTGGTGTTGTGATAATTCGAAACGGCATCACCCAATCTGGTAGTTCATTTGTTTGCATATCCCGCAAGTTGCCTAATATGACAGGAAAATTAGCATCATCATATAAATGATTCAATTGCTCATGATTGAGTCCTAAACCCTCATTGTTTCCAATAGTGACACCATCATAGCCAATTTCGTTCATTAAACTAACATTCGCTTGACCAAAGGTTGCTTCTGTTAATGGGTGCTGACGATCCATAAAATCACCAATATCAAAAGTTAAGACACTACGACCATCACGCATTAACTGTCGTTTACGTGTTAACAAATGACGACGAATTTTTGGCCATCGTTCCAAATGAGAATGCAAATCATTGGTATGTAGAATTGATATTTGATCTAACATTCGTTTACCTCCGTTTTGCAAAATCATCATGTTTTCGTTGCATGATGATTTCGATTTCCTGTAATAACAAGGGACTACCCCAAACAGGTTTTTCGGTTGCTTGTAAATAGTCCAAATCAGCACTATCAACACCCACATTGATATTTTCAGGAATGGGTACCATATTATGATGGATATGCCCATGTAAATTGATACTGTTTTGTGATTGGCCCAAAATCAAAGGATAATGTGTTAAAAAGAACTGATGATGATTTGCTTTTACAATTCGGCCAACATCTTCAAACTCAAATTTTAAACGACCATCTTTCATGTTGAAATTATGATTCTGCAAATATTTAAACAACGAACGTGTATCATGGTTGCCCTTAATAAACACAATATGACCAGGTAATTGCTGAACAATTTCCAAAACTAGTTCATGAGCATGACGCTCTGGTCGTACGTGATTCATCATGGCAATATCACCTAAATGATATACCGTATCTTGATCAGTTATTCGCTGACGCCAAGCATGAATCAGACCCGCATGTTCGTCTTTTAAATTATCATATGGACGTGGTGAAAAATGTTGACTCGCTAATAATTTTTCATGATAAAAATGAGTATCTGCTGTAAAATAATCCATGATCAGCCTCTTTTCTTAACGTAATCGGCCACCTGCATAACTGTTTAACCATTGCACAAATTGATCATAATTATCAGGATAACAGTTATAACCAATAATTTTATGGGATTTGTCTTCATCTGACCATTTGGTTTCTAAGCCCCATTCCTTAACCGTACCAGATCGCTGTTCCTGATACGATGCTTTCCAATCAGCTGTTAATAACATTAATTGTCGTTCAATACTAGGCCACTGAAAAGTAATGTTTTGCCAAACTGATGAAAACTGACGTAAATTGTTATCAGTTAAAATTTTTAAATGGTTATCTTGTGAAAAATCAAAATTTTCATCAGTGATATCCATAATTGTGGTCGACAAATTTGCTGGCGCATTAATATAAAATGCATGATCAGCAACCTTCTTCATATAAATATAATCAAACCCCGTTGCTAAATTACCTTGATAAAATGTTAAATATTCTAATGCCATATTATTTATCAATCACAATTAAATCAGTTGTGATCCCTTCAGTTAAATTCTCAAAACCAGTTGGCGTTACAATGACATCATCTTCAATTCGGACACCACCTTTGTCAGTTAAATAAATGCCTGGTTCAATCGTCAAAATCATACCTGTTTTAACTTGATCCTCTGCAGGTGCATGACTAGAAAGGATTGGACCTTCATGAATGTCTAACCCAATGCCGTGACCAGTTGAGTGAGTATAGTCCTCGCCATAACCCGCATTAGTAATAATGTCTCGTGCAACTTTATCTAACTGACTAACCGCAACGCCATCTTTAATGGCTGCAATAGTTGCTCGTTGTGCATGTTGTGTAATATCATAAATTTTTTGGAGTTCTTCACTTAATTTACCGAAGGCAATGGTCCTTGTAATGTCTGAGGTATAACCATCAACGTAGTAACCAAAATCAATCGTTACTAACTCACCTGCTTGAATAGGCTTATCAGAATAAGTACCATGCGGTAATGCGCCACGATAGCCTGATGCAACAATCGTATCAAACGATGGTTTGTCAGCGCCATGTTCCTTCATTTTACGGTCTAATAAATTGGCAACCTCACGTTCAGTCATCCCAATGTGTAACTCAGATAATAAATCATTAAAGCCATCCACTGCCACTTTGGCTGAATGCCGTAGCTTATCTAACTCACGATCGTCTTTAATTTCACGAATGGCTTCAATTAAGTCAGGCACAGGTGCAATGTCTGTCCCAACAAAATTTTCATCAATATAATCAAAATCACGAAAAGCTAATGTGTCTTCAAAACCTAATTTTTCGATATTAAAACGGCGAGCCGCCGCCATCGCAACACCCCAATAATTTCGGGTAATCAATAACGTCACACCATCTGGTAATTGATCACGATAAGCATCTTCATAACGTGCGTCTGTAATCAAAGCTACTTGATCGGTGCCAATCAAGACAAGACCATCACCAGTACCACCAGTAAAGCCAGTCAAATACTGCATATTGGTGCCATTCGCAACCAACAGCCCATCAATTTTTAGGGGTGTAAATACTTGCCGCACATTTTCAATTCTCGTTGTCATATTAGCCCTCATTTCTATATTATCTTCATTATATCAAATTGTAACACTTGCTTATTCATAAACCATTGGCTCATGTACCAAAGTATTTGTAATAACCTGCCAATTTAGTGACACGCCAATGCCATATCCTTGTGGTACCAGTAATTTACCCTGATGAACAATCGGTAAATGTTGACCAATATCTGCAACAAAATAGTGATCAAATTGCGCACTATCAGCAGGCACGATATTGGCACCTGGTAGACTCGCTAAAGCCAAATCAACAGCACGTCCCAACCCAGTTCCAAGCATGCCACCAATCCATGGATACAATTGTGCTACTTGACATTCTTTGATTGCTTGTTGGGCATTGCTAATACCACCAATTTTACCCTGCTTGATCGTCAGTGCTAACGTTGTGCGATGGCGAATGGCACGTTGCACATCTGCTAGATCGTTTAGTGACTCATCTAGGCTCAATTTTAGTTGTTGAAGTGTCTGCTGTGCCTGATAGTGAACTTGCCAAGCATCGGCAGCAAATGGTTGCTCAATCAACGCAAGCCCAGCTTGATCCAATCGCTGCAATTGCTCGATATTTTGTGTGGACCATGAAGCATTTGCATCCACGGAAAACATTTGTTCTG
Organism: Weissella sp. ESL1156; assembly: GCF_058505625.1. Taxonomy (NCBI): domain Bacteria; kingdom Bacillati; phylum Bacillota; class Bacilli; order Lactobacillales; family Lactobacillaceae; genus Weissella; species Weissella sp. ESL1156. The sequence continues at coordinate 920,755 of NZ_CP196372.1, forward strand.
GAAACTGTTGGATCAACTGGATCACTGCTGTTAGATCAGTTTCAGCAGTGATTTTAATTTTGATTCGCCGATAACCGGCCGCAACTGCTGCTGTGACAGATTGAATGGTTTGTTGCCAACTTGGTTGGATGCCAATCGCTGTACTGACTGCCACTGTCGCTTGTTGACCACCCAATAACTGCTGCAAACTTTGCTGTGTCTGTTGACCATAAGCATCCCAAAAAGCCATTTCAATAGCTGCTTTTGCAAAAGACAATGTCGTTTGCTTGCTTAACCAACGGGCAACATCTTCTGGTGCCTGAAAAACTTTGCCAATCAATTTTTGGGCTAGTTGACGTACCATCTGTAATGATTGTGCTTGGGTTTCTGGTGCATATTGATTGTCAGCAAATGATTGTATTTCACCATAACCTACAATATCATTAGTTAATTGAATTGCAACCAAGGTTATTGGTCGATTTAACGTTGTCCCATGTGCCGTTTTAAATGGTTGTTTCATCGTTAAACCAAGTGGATAAATGGTCACTCGGTTGACTTGCATTGATGCACACCTCCGAATACTTAACATTAACTATTTATTTGATTTAAAATACTGGTTACCGATTGTGGTTGTTCAAAATGAACGTTATGACCTGCCTGACTCACTGATTGCCACACGACATTTGGTAACAGTGCAGCCATTTTCTCATTAATATGCGTAAATTTTTGATCGTTTTCGCCTGTAATTAATGTCACTGGTATTTGAATTGACTGTAATTGTGGCCAGAAATTAGGCATTGCTCCTGTTCCAAAATACCTCAGTGAATTCGCGACATTCACCGCGTTTTGATGAACACGTTGATGATGCATAAATTGTCGCTGTGTTTCTGATAACATCTGCTGACTTTGAAATAAAGGTAATTGTTCCCATTCAGTGACAAAGGCTGTCATGCCTACTTGCTGAACATAATCTGCTTTCTTTGTATCTGCAATCACCCTTTTTTGACGTAAGGGTTGCGTTGTTAAACCAGCGGTACCACTTTCTAGCACTAAATATTGGACACGCTCTGGACAATAAATAGCGAAAGCTAAAGCAAGGCGTGCGCCCATTGAATAACCGACTAAATTAACGTGGACGATATCAAGTTGCTCTAAAAGATAACGTATACTCATCACTTGTTGATACACGTCAAACTGCTGCGGTTGGCTCACAGTAGGTGCGTTTACCCCAAAACCTAATAAATTTAAATATATCCGTGTTCCTGTTGGTTGGATTGACTGATAATCTGCCTTACTACCCATAAAGCCATGGCAGAATAACCAGATTGGTTGACCAGTCCCTAAAATATCCATTTCAAATGGATAGTCATTAATTGTTATCACTTTTTTCATGACAATGCCTCAGTAATCGCTGTCGTTAGTGCTTGATGAGCGACTACATTTTGTTCACGATCTGTAACAACTTCAATAATGCGCAGGCGCGTAGCTGGTTTATGAATTAATTCACCTAATCGTTCTAAGCTATCAACTAGTTTATATTCAGCATCATATAAATGTGCCACTCGTTCAACGACAATTGGTAGGGGTGTGCCAAACATTGGTTCAAAATACGCTTTTGCTTGCGCTTGTGGCAAAAACGAAAAGATACCCCCACCTTGGTTGTTAATAACAACAATCGTCATGGGAACATGGGCCTGATGGCTTAACATTAAGCCATTCATATCGTGAAACAATGTTAAATCTCCCGTAAGTAATGTTGTTGGTTGACCGGACATGGCCATACCGAATGCTGATGACACTGTCCCGTCAATACCATTAGCACCTCGATTAGCTGCAATTTGAACGGCATGTTGTGGCACAAAATAATTATCCATATCCCGAATAGGCATTGAATTCGCAATAAATAATTGTGCATTCTCAGGCAAGTTAGCTAATGCTAATGGTAGTTGATACTCCGTCATCGTTGGTTGTTCTTTTGCAACTAACGCCATTAATTGTTGTGATAAATGTTGCCACTGGTTTAAGAAAGTGGCATCTTTGACACCTGGCTCTGCTAATAAATCAGCAACCACTGCATCAACATCTGCAAGCAGCGTTGTATGTGCATGACGTCCATGATCATGTCCTGCGTGTTCTTGCCCAACTTGAATAACTGGAATTGCTTGGTCTTTTAACCACGCAACTACCTTCGCAGACACTGGTGTTCCACCAAAACGTAACACAATTTCTGGTACGAAATCATGATTGATCACACCAGCTGCTAACAAACTATCGATACCATTGATTGCAAACTCACTTGGTCGGAAATTGCTGAGAACGTCTGCCAACACTGGTAGTTGATAATGCGCAGCTAATTGTTGCAGCTTTTCAATATCCCAGCCAACTTCATCTGGCCCTAACAAAATCATTGCTTTACGTTTACGTAATAATGAAGCAATTGCTTGAATATTTTGCCAGCTCGCTTGTCGCTGACCAACTAAAATTCTTTGTGGTGTTACTGTTGGCCATGAAATACCTAACTCTGGCATTAGGGGTTTCCGCAAGGGTAGATTAATTTGTACTGGTCCCATTGGTTGAGTCGTTGCAAGACCAACTAATTCTTGTACATGATAGTCAATGTATGCCGTCACATCCTCATGATCATCTTGCATGGCAATCGCTGTAAATGATTTTGTATGCACACCATATAAATTATTTTGATGAACTGTTTGTGGGGCACCAACATCTTGCAACTCTTCTGGGCGATCAGTTGTTAATGCAATTAAAGGAATATGCGATAAACTAGCTTCCATGATGGCTGGTAAATAATTACCAGTTGCTGTCCCTGAGGTTGCTAATAAAGCGACTGGTTGATGCGTCGTTTTTGCAATGCCTAACGCAAAAAAAGCAGCCGAACGTTCGTCAACATCAACTGTGACACGTACATCCTCACGAATTTGTTGCATTTCTGCCAATAATAAAGCAACGGGCGTTGTTCTAGAACCTGGTGAAACCACAAAATCATGAACGCCTTGTAACACTAGAGCCATTAATAAATGTTTGAGATTGTTTGTCAAATTATCGGTCATTGTTTGACTGCTCCTTTAATAATTTCATCATTGGTAATAATTTTAAGTCTGTTTCTTGATATTCCATTTTTGCATCAGACTCCGCTAAAATACCTGCTCCTGCAAATAAAGTTGCTAACTGGTCGCGGTACCACATTGATCTAATGCCAACAATAAATTCACCATCACCATTCGGTAGAATCATACCAACTGGTCCACTAAACAAGCCACGTGGCTTTTTTTCAATTTGTTTAATTGTGGTAAGCGCCCATGCTTGCGGCTTACCACCCAGTGCTGGTGTTGGATGTAACTGTTCTGCAAGATTTAATACATTAACATTTGAAGCTAAATCACCTGTAATTGGTGTATACAAATGTTGTACTTGCGGATTTTTCATAATTTGTGGCTCTGTTGGCATCTTTAAATGATGAACATTTGCAGCTTGCAAACGTTCTTTGATCGTTGTCACAACTGTCTGATGTTCAAGGCGATTTTTTTGATCATGCCATAATGCATCTGATAATGTTTGATCTGTGACAGCATCTGAACCACGCTTAATTGTCCCAGCAACTGCTGCTGTTGCTAATTTACCGTTAGTAACCTTTACCAGACGTTCTGGCGTTGCTGAGACAAAGAGTTCCCCAGCGTGTTTCAAAACAAAATGATAACTATGTGGTTGTGTTGCTTGTAGACTTTTTAACAAAGTGAGTTCATTTAATGGCGCAGATAAATTAATCTGTCGCTGACGTCCTAATACGACTTTTTCATGTCGTTGATTTTCACGCATATCATCGATTGCACTTTGAATTCTAATTGTCCAATCCGTTTCATCCTGCACGGTCTTAATCATTGATATCCCAGCGAAATTTTGACGAACAAAATCAATTGGTTGCCCAATCATTTCCCGGTGATTCACATCATAAACAACGGCTGGTTGTATGAAATAACCATTCATTAATTGTGTGTCCGGCATTAATTGGCTATCAAATGCCATGCCACCAAAAATTGGTATATTTTCTACTGCTTGTCGCTGTAATAACCATTTTTGAACCTCTTGAAACGTTCCTCCCATTAACTCGGCTTGTTTACCATAAGCATAATATTTCGTTTGCCCATCAGCTGTTGCAAAATAGACAGCATCATTAGCTAATGCAAAAGCACGTTGTAAGTCTTCTTCATGCCAGGAATTCATCTTTGTCCTCCATCTCAATTTTAAAATTGTCTCACTATTGAAACGATTTTCTCATTTAAAATCTGTAATTTGTTACCTTTTGAACAATCTTTAGCGTATACTGAAAGATACAGGTTAAACAGTGGTGTCATACCCCAACTGTTTGCCTGTATCCAAAGCATAGAAGACTAAGAATGGATTTTTCTTAGTCTTTTTTACTTAGTTCTAATAATCGTGTTCGCAAAGCATCATCGGCTGCTGTTAAATATAAGCCTTTCACACCACGTGTTAGTAAAACGTTCAAAACATGAAACATCAAATCTTGCTGCATTTGTTGCAAATCGTCCTGATTTGTCACTCGAGGCGTTTTCTTGTATATTTCACGATGTGTTACTTTCGTTGTATCAATAAATAAACAATCATGTTTCTTATCGTATCGAAATGGCGGTCCCAAAATGACACCCGCGTAATTTAAATCAAATCCTTGGATCGTATAAATAGATCCTACTTCGTTAATTGAATTTGGTCTTTCTGCCCAGGGTGTCTTTTGGACGTCATATTCATCCCAAGGTAAATCAAAATCATCCAAATAAACATGATGTTCAGTTGGTGTACGCCGTTCAAAACCTGTTGTTGCTAACATGCGTGACAAACCTGCTGTCGCCTGCCGTTCTTTGATTTTTTCATACATATCTGCTGCACGACGATATACTTTTAATTCATAATTACCAGTGTCCACTGGTAATGGCAACAATTTTCCCATCGACAGTGCCTGAATCCAATTTTGCACACTCAGTGGTGCTTGCATGCGATACTGCATCGCTAATGTAAATGTTTGATGTTCATATGGTGCTAAACATTGTGCCAGTAATGAGCGATCCCAATACATTTTACTTTGCATCACTTGTTGAAAATCAAAAACAACAATCACAACTTTCGCAATTTTAATTAATTCACTTAATTGATTATCTTGTTTAAAGCGAATATAGGGTTCTGGTTTTGATAACAATAAATGTCCTTCATCCACCACAATAACATCATAGTATTCATGATTTTTGTGTGCCTGATTAATTAAAGTCGTTGGTCGAACATAATCACCCTTTTTCAAACTTGGTATCGTTTGTGATAACTCTTGATAAACCTTCAATAATTCGGGATGATTCACAGTAAACTTATTTTTCAAACCATAATATGGGCTTACAGGATCCTTTGTACCAGCCTGTAATTTTTCAAATAATTTTGTTAATATTACACTTTTACCGGTCCCAGCAACTCCTTCAAGTACCGCCACACTGGCAGTCGCTTTTGGCAATTGTTGTTGTACATAATTTTCAATTGCCGTTAATTGTTGTCTTTGATCAGCTGTTAATTGATCAACATTAAATTTTTCAATCGCAGAATTTTTCATAATTCTAGTATACAATATGCACACCATGTTGAATCGTCGTTTTTACAAAACATATCTAACATAAAAAAATCGAAAATTGTTGTACAACTTACCAACAATTTTCGATAATCTTTTTTCAATCATATTAAGTTAGATCGGGAACCCACTTGCTAGATACAGTCCAAATAAACCAAGCAAAAGAATCACAACATTCCAAGTAGGCTCTAATGACATAAAATAATCTGAACTTTTTAAATACCAACTAGTCTAGTGAACAAGTGATAAAGTCAACACGAAACTACCTTTGCCAAAAAGTTCCTTTAATTTTTGTGGTTGTTCCATATCAATCTTGCCTAAACGTGTAAATTTCCAATTATTCTTGCCATAATAAATAACAAACTTTTCCCCTTGATACAAAATAATATCTCCTGCATTTGTTTTGATATTTTCGTCATTAGTTGGCAAAGAAAATCCAAGTGGTCCAACTTTTTCCATACTAGCAAAGTCATCCAAATTGATTTTTAAATCACCTTTTTTTAAGTGCTCTGCCAAAGCTCTTGCAGATGAGTTATCAGCAAGAGTGGCAGTAAGTTCTTGTTTACCAAAAATTAATTTGATTTTTGTCATTTTCTCCCCTTTAATTCCTTGTTATACATTATTAATTACTGTTTTAATTATTTTTCAATACCGTTTCCATTACAATAAAGCTTATATCCATGGCTATTTTTTTGCCAAACTAATTTAACGAATTTACATTTGTATGAAGAAATGTCAACAAAATAACTATATAAAAAATTTTTGATTTTTAACATCTGGCTATATCGATTGACTAGTCGGACGAATAATCATATTGCTAACGGACATTCGGTCTGGTGTGTCAATTGCAAACGCGACAGCTTCTGCAATATCTCTGGCATGAAGTCCCCATTTCTTTTGTTGCTGATGAAGCTCTTCCGCAGTCCGTTTGTCTGAAATCGTCTGATATAACTCAGTTTCCACAGCCCCTGGGGAAATGATTGTTGATTTGATATTGTTTTCCCTTTGCTCTTGACGTAACCCTTCCATAATTGCTCGAACGGCATATTTTGTTCCACAATAAACCGCTGAATCTGGATAAACGATGTGCCCAGCTACTGAATCAGTTGCTATGATATGACCAAATTTCTGTTTGATCATAATTGGCAAAACTGCGGCAATACCATTCAATACACCCATTACATTAATATCTAACATGTTTTGCCATTCATTGCGTTTCAAATCTGCTAACGGCGCTGTTGGCATAATACCTGCGTTATTATATAAAACATCAATTCGACCAAATTTTTGAATTGCCAAGTCAATTACTTTTTTAACTTCATCATAATTTGTTACATCAGCCTGTGTGACAACAACTTGTTCATTAGAATAATCAGCTTGAATCTTCTCCAAACGATTCATTCTTCGAGCTGCAATCACCAATTTTGTACCTTTATCAGCTAACAAACGAGTTGTTGCTTCGCCAATACCACTGGATGCCCCCATAATAACAACTATCTTATCTTTTAAACTCATACGATTACTTCACTTTCATTTTTGTTATCAATATAGTATTCTTAAACCGATATATCTAAAGTTTATAATAAATATGTTTCCATACAATTTAGGTATAACAAGGAGAACCTTATGGAACTAAGAATTTTACGTTATTTTTTAGTCGTTGCAAAAGAAAAAAACATTACCCATGCAGCAAACATCCTTCATATCTCACAACCCGCCCTGTCACGACAATTAAAAGAATTAGAAACCGAATTGGGTGTCAGTTTATTAAATCGCGGTAACAGACAGCTCGATTTGACAGAAGAAGGATTATATTTACAGCAACAAACTGAAAAGATTCTTGGGCTAGTCAATCATACACAACAAAATTTATTGGCCCAACATGATATCCAAGGAGAAATTTCGATTGGTGCAGGAGAAACGCCCGGTATCTCAATGATTGCCCAAATAATTAAGGAAATTCACACAGAATATCCTAAAATAAAATTTCGACTATCTAGTGGTGACGGAAACGATATTATCCGTCAAATGGATGATGGCACCTTAGACTTTGGGCTAGTTATCGACCCAATCGATAAACACAAGTACAATTTTATTCAATTACCAATAACTGATCGTTGGGGACTGCTTTCTCATAAAGACATGCCCCTTGCTCATAAAAAGAGTATTACGCCACAGTTACTAGTAAATCAACCTCTTTTAATCTCACAGCAAGCCTTAAAAAATGACCTACTTTCGGAATGGCTTGGTACTTCAATTGATGACATCAACTCATTAGGCAGTTATAATTTGTTGTACAATGCTTCAAAACTAGTTGAAAAACAAGTTGGCTATGCTTTATGCATTAAAGGTATCATTCCAACAGAATCAATGGAAAATTTAACTTTCATCCCTCTTTTTCCACGATTGGATGTACATCTAAGTATCATTTGGCATAAAAGTCTAACTTTTTCAAAAGCTGGCGCTATTTTTTTAAAAAAATTAAGAAATGATACCCTATAAACTCAAAGTAAAAATTTAAGGAGACCTCCGGAAACAATTTTAATCATTACTAGTTATATTACGTATATTATTCGGAATATATCTCAACCAGAGATTACTTTCTTTTAAAATTTGACATTCTTTTAAAGTAAAACTAATTGGCATTGTCTTATTGTTAAATGCCGAATTAAATAACCGTGCACTATTCTGAGAACCATCAATAGCGGGTGCAACAATCATAGACACTTCATCACATAATCCCGCTGAAACAAAGCTCCAATTTAGCATTCCTCCTCCACCTAGCAACACATTAGTCATATGATAAATTGTTGCCAATTTATACAATACTAAGGAAATATCTATTTCTTTAACTCCTGCAATTAAATAAGAAATATGGCGATCACGTAAAAAACGTTTATAGCCATTTGTTGCTCTGTCTGTTAATATTTCAATAACTCCTGCTGGATGTCCTTCATAATTAGTATGATTGGATTGCCAGTTCAATTTTCCTTTTCGATCAAAAGCAATATAATAAACATCATGTGTTACCGAACTAATATAATCTCCGTCTGGAACGACTGGCACATCTTCATTAATAACAGGTACCCCTTTCGCAAAATACGCTGTCGATGTATGACTACCATAGATCCAACCTTGAAATTCATACTCTTTGATTGCCTTTTCAAAACCAATCTTCTGAAAAATTTGAGAAGAATAATTAGTTGGCAATGCATCATTAAAATTTCCAGTAATTCTACCATCTAAAGATGAATGAATAAACATCGTAACTTTAGGTCTTATCATGATAATTTCACTCTTCTTTTTTTAAAAACAAACTTCGAATGGTTAACCAATTAAATTTTTCAGTGATTATAAGATAGTCACTATATCACATCTATTTTTACGGCAACTGTTCAATTGGTCGAACATTTATCTCACTGACTGAAACGTTATCGGGCGTGTCTATTGCCTGAACTACTTGAGTTGCGACATCTTCGGCATACAGTGAACGATTAGGATCATGATGTAAAGCTTTTTCCTCATTACGAGCCTTTTCGTCTGGAATCGTTTTGAAAAGTTCAGTCGTAACCGTTCCTGGCGTCACGATTGTTGATTTGATATGCTGAGCTGCTTCCTCCTGCCGAAGACCATCCATAATAGCTCGGACAGCAAATTTTGAACCACTGTACGCTGCAAACCCTGGAAAGACTTTTGTACCAGCAGTTGAACTAGTTGCTAGAATATGCCCGTGCCCTTGCTTCTCCATCGTTGGCAAAACTGCGGCAATACCATTTAAGACACCCATAACATTGATATCAAACGTTTTCTGCCAATCATTGCTACGTCCTTCAATAAGAAAACTATTAGGCATAATCCCAGCATTATTAAATAGAACATCAATCTTACCAAAATGTGTCAGCGTCTTTTGAACGGCTATTTCCCAAGCTGTCCGATTAGTAACATCAAATGCTTGAATCAAGACATCTTGTGATGAAATTTTCTTTCGGACTTCCTTAAGACGATTTTCATTTCTAGCTATTAAAACTAATTTTGCATTCGCATCAGCCAACATTCGTGCTGTAGCTGCCCCTATGCCACTTGATGCACCTGTTATCATAATGACTTTATCTTTTAAACTCAACTTTAAATATCCTTTCTGACTAATATGCTATTCATAACCATGATTATTTAAAATTATTTCTTACCAATTTCAAAAATTTTACTTTAATGGTCCAATAAATCAATATTTAAGTCTACCTTCGATAGGATTAGTTTTGAATTTTTTTACTCCCTGATACAACCTGGTGAGACCATCTTGTAACATGCTCGGTGAGCAAGCCGTGTTCATTCGTATAAAATGTGCACCATTCCCCCGATAAACATTTCCGCTTGTCAATAACAATCCTGTATGTTTTGCAATTGATTTAGTTAATTTATCAGCATTATCAGTAAGTTGGCTCACATCAAACCATAACAAATATGTTGCATTCTCTGAGACTAACGTAATTTCAGGCAAGTTTATCTCTATAAACTCTTTGACTATTTCACGATTAGTTTTTAACCGTTGTTTCAAACTTTGCAACCACTCACTCCCTTGTTCATAGGCGGCAATTGTGGCTGGTAATGCTAATAAATTAGGCTCAGCAATTTCATCATTATTCAACCCACGGCTAACTGAAGACCGAAGCGTCCCGTTTGGTATGATTGCCGTTGCCGCATGCAAAGCTGCAACATTAAAAGTCTTACTAGGCGAAACTAAGGCAATAACATTTTCTAAGTCAACAGTTGGCAAACGACATATTGAAGTATAGTGAGGTTCACCTAGAACAAGATCACCATGTATTTCATCGCTAACTAAGGTCACATTATATTTGTCACACAGTCTGACTAGTTGCAACAGATCTTTATAGCACCACACTTTACCAATTGGATTATGAGGATTGCACAAAATCATTAGTGTCGTTAGAGGGTCGGCTAATTTTTCTGCCAAATCTCCCCAATCAATTGCGTAACTTTGCTTGTGTTGATCATATGACAGATTATTCGCTAAAACATGCCGTCCATTATTTTCAATAGAATGGTAAAAAATGTCATAGACAGGTGGCTGAACGACCACATTATCACCAACGTGACTGATTCGTCGAACTATAGAAGAAATTGCTGGAACTACCCCCGTACAAAAAAGCATCCAATCTGTTTGCAGTACAACACTATGTTGACTTTTGTACCAGTTAACAACGGCTGTAAAATAATCCGCTCCTGGTTCTTCATAACCAAAAATACCAAATTCAATTTTTTTTTGCATTGCCATTAAAATGGCTGGTGAAGTTTGAAATTCCATGTCTGCAATCGTCATCGGTAATTCTTCTGTTCCAACGTGCCACTTGACAGAATCAGTATTTCTTCGATCAATTTTTTGTTTAAAATTTGCCAAACCACTACCTCCCGCTATGCATTATTGTTGTCGAGTTATAATCGTTGTTTTATTGGGATCAACTTTACTCTCATCAAGAATCAATTCGCCGATTGCTTCCGCGCTAATTTCACCACTGATTGGATTTTTAACACTATCAATCTTATTAATGACTTCAGCTTCAATATTAGTACAGTATTCAAAAGCTAAATCTGTTTTAATCAGTTTACAATTTTTCATTATCAAGTGATCGATATAACACAAACCTTGATTACTTTCAATAGTACAATTAATCAAAGTCAATTTTTTTGTATTCCAACCTAGATATTCTCCATTGAGAGTGGAATCATAAATCGTCACATTTTCACAATTCCAAAAAGCATCCTTCGACACAAAAGTTGAATGATGGATTTCGATATTTTTAGCCCCATCAAAAGCGTAATTACCAATTAAATTTAAGTTAGTTGCTTTAATGTTGTCACTATTCATGCCAAAATAATCACCACTAGCTTGAACATTTTTCAGATTAATATCTGTACACTGCCACAATGTTTCTTGTGCGTCAGAAAAGTGATCATTTTCTAAATTAATACGATGTCCACGTCGGAAAAGTTTAGGCGCCTGTAACGAACTATTTTTTACTGTAATATCATCGGTATACCATATTCCAGAACGTGCCATCGTTTCAAAAATACAATGCTCTACATTAATGTGCTTTGCGTACCATAAAGGATACTTCCATTGAAAAATGGCATCCTTTAATTCAATGTGACGGCTTTCTTTTAATGGTGATTCTCCTTTCCCAAAAGTTGTGGCAATAATTGTCGCATCCTTTTCGGCAAACAAAGGACGTTCACCCTCAAAATATTCATCTTGATAAATACTCATCTAATTTTTAGACCTCCAAAACTGCCAGTGAACGAAGCGATTAATTATATTTTTAAAATTAAATTGAAAGTCTGATTTACTTAGTATAAACACTTAACATAATTAAAAAGAGCATCAGTTATTTCAATTTGCCTACCCAATTATTATTAGTAATCAACCGAGACTTATCATTCACTTGTGCTGATGCCACTAGTGTAAGTCCAATATTCTGTGATGTCTAATATCTATCTAGTATGATTTACTATAACTAAAAAGCATATCTAGTCGATTTTATTAAAAATTAGCTGTACATAATGAGCCATGCCACAATTAGCGATTTAAACTTTGCTGACAAAAAAAATCGAAAATTGTTGTGCAACTTACCAACAATTTTCGATAATCTTTTTTCAATCATATTAAGTTAGATTGGGAACCCACTTGCTAGATATAGTCCAAATAAACCAAGCAAAAGAATCAATACAATGATGATAATGCCAAGATTCCTGTTTAACCGTTGTTTATTTTTCTTAGCAAATACCATTTCAATTAGACCAATCAACAATATAGCCAACACAATTTTAATAATTGTTAGTATTGGTCGTTCTTGGTATGCATAATGAAATAGGCCAATACCAGTTACAATTGCGACAATATACGACAGACGAGCAATCATCATGCTAATCATACGCACTTTTTTATTTGAATTAAAAATTGCCAAAGATGCCACAATAATTAATACTAGCCAAGTCACGAGATGAGCCCATAAATTAATCATCTATTTTCCCTCCAGCAGAAATATTACTTCTATCTTACCTCATTTATTTCGCTACTGGTTGATTTTAAATAAAAAATCAAGATCTTACGATTATTTTTCGTAAGACCCTGATTAATTAACTATACAACAAATTTTATTAATGACTATCTCATAATCAAAACAGGAATTGGCGAATACTTCGCCATATAAGCTGCTTGACTACCAAAATGACGTGCAACACCTTTCTTATCAAACGAACCAATAATCAACAAATCTGGTTGTATTTGTGGCATAACATCATGAACGATCGTTTTACCAGGATCGCCTTCACCAATGACCGTTTCTACTTGCTGAACACCGGCATCTTCCGCAATTTGTTTGTATTTAAGCAAATGTTCTTCAAGATCTTTTCTTTCACCATGAATGTAATCATCATCTAAAGCTTGATACACATTCATCGTATCCTCTTCAAGAACAGACACAATAAATAATTTTGCATCAATTGACTTCGCATATGAAATTGCATATTGAAATGCTAATTGTGCGTCCTGCGAATCGTCTGTTCCCACCAATACCTTTTTAAAAGTTCTATTAACAGCATCATCTATCATTCATTATTTCCCTCTTTATTAATTATCATTAACTGCTTGTTGTGCCTCTGCCAAGCGCTTATCACCACGATAAATATCGTAAATCGTCCAAATCAGTAGAATAACAATTAATCCAATTAAAATATAAGCAATTGTATTTGCCAAATTTGTTTGGGCAACAGTTGGATTGTCACCAAAGAAGCCTGCGATAGAATCTGGCAACCCCTTCATATTTAAGAAGATCAATCCAAGAACAGAAATCCACCCTAAAATCTTGACCCATAATCTATTTTTAAAACGATCACCCATTTCAGTTTTACTATTTGTCAACATCAATAATGGAATCATGGAAAATGGTAGGGCGAAAGCTAGGAAGACTTGCGAATTATTCATCAAGTTATTTATGGCCACATGTTGTTTAATTTCACTCTCACCACTTGTTGTTACAACAGCAATTAGCACTGGAATAACGGAGATTAAACGTGTCACTAGTCGTCGAGCCCAAAGGGGCATCTTCATATGTACGAATCCTTCCATAACAACTTGTCCCGTTAAAGTTCCAGTAATCGTAGAATTTTGTCCTGAAGCAAGTAAGGCAACCGCAAATAATGCTGACAAGATACCTGACTTGGCAACATGAATTAAAATACCGTTACTCAAAGTTGATGTATTTGATAAAGCATCATATAAACCAAAGAATGAAGGATCCTGAACTGAACCAGACTTAAAGACGGCCACACCCATGATCAAAAGCAATGAATTAACCACAAAGGCTAATGATAATTGAATATTTGAATCCCACGTAGAAAATTTAACAGTTCGTGCTAAATCTTGTTCATCGTTATGATCGACTTTACGTGTCTGTGAAATAGCAGAATGTAAGTATAAATTATGTGGCATCACAGTTGCACCAATAATTCCTAACGCTCCTGTAATTGGGGTCATACCAGCGACTTCTGGTGATGACGAAAATGTCTGTCCAGTGGGTATCAATCCCTTAAACACTGCACCCCATGATGGATTAGATAAAGCGACTTGATAAATAAATACCCCTAATATCACTAAAATTAAGCAAACGACGATTGCTTCAATTTTTCTGAACCCAATTTTAGTTAACAGTAGTAACAATAGGACGTCAAATACCGTTAAGAAAACAGCTAAGACTAGCGGAATATTGAATAACAAATAAAGTGCTATCGCGCCACCAATAACCTCGGCAATATCAGTAGCCATAATTGCTAGCTCAGTCATTATCCATAAAATAAAACCAAGCGTTTTCCCTGTGCGCGCCCGAGTTGCTTGCGCTAAATCCATCTGACTTACAATGCCCAGTTTAGCTGCCATATATTGTAGCAACATTGCAATTAAACTCGACATTAGAATGATAGACATTAGTAGATACGAGAAGTTTTGCCCACCCGTAATCGAAGTTGACCAATTTCCGGGATCCATGTATCCGACCGCCACCAAAGCGCCAGGTCCTGAATACATAAATAGTGTCTTAAGGAAGCCTCTATCCTTAGGCACTTCAACAGTACCATTAATTTCCTCTAGAGAGGGACCATTTGCGTACTGTATCAAATGGTGCTTTTTTTCAATAGCTGGCTCTTGCATATTCATTAAATTACCACCTTTCTTTTAAGCCATTTTTTATTGTACACCTTTTTATTCATTGTGGCTAAAAAAGTTTTTTATTCTAATCAACACTTAATTTTTTATAAGTGATTTTTAACTTAGCACTTGGCTGATTATGATATAAACTTCAGTGCACAATATTATAAATGATTATTAAGATAGGTTATTCAAAATTAATCACACATTCTCTCTCGTATCGTTTACGACATATAAAAAGCAACGCAACTGATTTAAAAGTTGCGTTGCTTAATCTAATCGCTATTTATTTTATTTCTGTGATAATCATGGTGCACTGACTGTAAATTGATGATCTTTCAACACAATTTGAACATCTGCTTCTTTAGCAACTTCACGATCATGTGTGATTAAAATAACTGTTTTACCATACTTATGTGCTAATTCTTTAAATAACGTCACAATTAACTCAGAATTTTCATGGTCTAAATTACCAGTTGCTTCATCAGCAGCAACAATTGGCGCATCAACTAGTAAAGCACGAACAATGGCAACACGTTGTTGTTCGCCACCAGAAAGCCTCTGCACATTTTTCAAAGCTTTTTCTTCATTAATGCCGACCTTCGCTAATTGTTCTAAAATATATTGACGATCACCTTTATGTGAAGAATTAGTCACTGCTAATGCTGTTTCAATGTTTTGATATGCTGTCATTGATGTTAACAAGTTATATGATTGAAAAATGGTCGCCACATAACGTTGACGATACTTCGTTAACCCAATTTTATTAATTGATTCACCATCAATCGCAATTTCTCCTGCTCGCGGAGAATCCAACCCAGCTAAAAAAGACAAGATTGTCGTTTTTCCCGAACCAGATTCACCGACAATGGCATAAAACTGGCCAGCTTCAAATTCAAGATTAACATCACGATATAGCATATTTGATTCATCCGTATACCAATGTGTTAGATTTTTAATTGTTAATGTCATATATTTTCTCCGTTCTTGCACTAATCAGCTTGCAAAATTTGTTTTGGTTTCATCCGTAGAATAGTAAATCCCGCACCGCTAACCGATAGCAACGCAATCAATATGGCCATACCACCTAATTCAGCAACAGATGCAGGCGTTAAGACCGTGTTAATCGTTGCTGCTTTTGCGGTTGTTTGTGTCATACGACCATTATGCATATCACCACCAGTAGGTGCACCATTGCCTTGACCGCCGGACTTATTCATACGACCGCCTGGTGCTCCCTGACCCATCGCAGATTGTTGTGAATTTTGTTGTTGTTGCACTAGCTTATCTGAAATCGATCCTGAAACGGCTGTTCCTGCTGCAGTTGCAATACCAAGTGCGACGACTAACACGATTAATAATTCAGTAAATAATTGTGCAATGACCTTGCCTTTTGTTTCACCAAGAGAGACTAAAATACCAATTTCGCGACGACGTTCACGCGTCATCAACAAAATAATTAGACCAAGAATTAAGATACCAGCAATAGCAACTACCCAAACAATCTTTGAAGCAAAACTAGCAACGCCTTTCATTTGTTTTGCGACAGCTTTATATGATGAAGCATCACTTGTTAATGTCATATTTGAATCATTCAAAATTTTCTTAGCAGTCGCTATAAATGCTTTTGTCTTTGAAGAATCCGCCATTGTATAAGTAACATTTGACACTTTACCTTCAGTACCAGCTAACTGATTTGATAACGTATATGAAGCATAAATTGTATTTGAGGGATCTTGCTGTGAAAAGCCATCTGTCGTCGTTGTCGCTTTATAAATACCAACAATTTTCATTGTTGTTTTCTTTGATGAATTAGAAACAGTCGCAACCTTAATACTGTCACCCACTTTTAGTTTATTAGATGATGCCAATTCAGATTCGATAACAATATTGTTAGTCCCTTCATCAGTAGCTTTAATGCCACGCCCACTAACAATTTTTGCAGTACCATCTGAAAAATTAGATGATCCATTTGTGGTACTAACACCGTTGATTTGAATGTTACCTATAGTTGAAGAACTACCAAAACTGCCACCACCAAAACCTTTCTTATTTGATAATGACGTTGTCGAAACTGTATTAAAACCACTTGCATTAACAGATGTACTTGTTGAAATATTATAAGACGCAACATTAGACAATGATGCAATTTTTTTAACTTTTGTAACTGTCGTTGTCACTTGCGTCATTGCCGGTTTTTTTATATTTGAAGATGATGATGCCATCTGTTGTTGCATTTTTTTCATCATCTTTTCACGATTTTGTGACAAAGAGACTGTTGACCCAATCGTATTTGTTGCTGTTTTAGCTGATGTTAATGCAGCGTTTTGAATAATCAATCCAGCCATCACAAACATTAAGATGATACTGGCAGTAATTATCAAAAGAATGGTGCGACCCTTTCGAGCCCACAGGGTAATCCCTGCCCGTTTAACAAAGTTCATAATATATTGTTCCTCACTTCACGAATAATTTCTACATTGCGAATATTTATATTCTATGTATACGAACTTTCACAGAGGTTAAATAGGGCTCAAATGAAACTTAAGTTAGCAACATCATATATTGGATGAAATTGTTATATTTATCAAATAAAGTTAATTTTTTTGATTAGTTTTAAATTATTATTGATACTTTGCACTTTTAATGATTATAATTATTTAGCCGATATAACACATTAACTTAGCTCCTATTTTATAGGATCATGAATGGAGGAACATATGTCAGAACAATTACCTGTAAATTTTCGCGATATTGGTGGTATCTCAGTTAATAATCATCACTTGGTACCAGGTATATTTTATCGTAGCGGCCAATTACTAAATTTATCATCTGAAACTGTTCATTTTTTAACCAATCAATGTGGTATCCGCAAGGTGTACGATTTCAGAAGTAAAAATGAAGTTACTCGCATGCCGGATACAACGTTACCACTTGTAACAATCGAAAATTTAGATATTTTACAATCAGCTTCTCAAAATCTCGCAAATATGAATAATATCACTGATGGTAACATTGATGTCCGTCTTGGTATGTTAAAAACCTATGAAGAATTAGTCATGACACCCTCTGCACAAGAAAACTATCGCCTTTTCTTTGAAGATATTATTGCTAACAAACAACCGATATTATTTCACTGTTTTGCTGGTAAAGATCGAACAGGTTTTGCGGCTGCAATTATTTTAAAAATTGCCGGTGCCACTGAACAACAAATCATGACAGATTATTTAAAAACAAACAAATTACGTCACGCAGCCAATGAAGCTATTTTGAAGCGCGTCAGTCATGATAAGAGGGATGCGTTGGCTGTTGCTTTAAACGTTGACAGTGATTATCTAACGCATGCTAAAGAAACGATTATTAAAAACTATGGTAGCTTTAATCATTATCTACAAGAAGGAATTGGTTTGCCAAATGACTACGTCACTGAGTTCCGTCAGCTTTATGTAAATTAATTTAATAATGACTATATCATTATTAAATGCGAGTTGGGACATCACTCGTTATAACCATCTAAGAGGTCGTCAATCTACCAATCAAATTGATAGATTGACGTCTTTTATCGTACTCACTTTTTAAAATATTAGACCAACGACAAAAAAATAACCCATCATTTATTGACACAACAATGTGTCATAAATGATGAGTTAATTTTCAATTCAATTGATAACATTTGCATCTGCTAATAATAAAAATGATGCCAAATCAATCAACTTGTTAAACTGACATAAACACGAGTTTTAAAAGTTAAGCTATTTTATACTTATTTGGTTAAGCCGTATATGACTCATCAATGACAAGGACTGGCTTAATAGTTGTTCCATTCTTTGAATCCTCAAATGCTTGATTAATATCTTCAAAGGCGTACAACTTACTCAATTCATCAATCTTAAACTGACCCTTATGGTAGAAATCAACCAGCTTAGGAATCAATTCTTGTGGGATAGCGTCGCCTTCAATAACACCCTTAATTGTACGTGAGAAGGTTACAATGTCATTTGTAAAATCAACTGAAACTGGCTTCTTACCAACGGCAACTGTTGCTAATTCACCCTTTATTGCTAAACTTTTAATGGCACTATTAATAACAACTGGTACACCAGTCGTATCCAAAGCGTATTGTGCACCTTTACCATTAGTAATGCTCATAATTTCTTTCACTGGATCTACTTCAGCACTATTAATTGTTTCAGTTGCACCCAAGCTCTTAGCAATTTCTAGACGTTCAGCATTAATATCAACGGCAATAACATGTGATGCATTAGAAATAACACCAGCCATCATACCAGCCAAACCAACAGCTCCTGTACCAAAGACAACCAATGTTGAACCTGGTTCTGGTTGCAAAGAATTCAAAACTGTACCACTTCCTGTCATGAAACCACAACCCAAAGGACCTAGAATCCGTAAGTCCATATCTTTATCAACTTTCACTAAATTGTTTTCTTGAACGATTGCATATGTTGAAAATGATGATTGACCAAAGAAGACACTGGCATCATCACCATCGACGGTGTGAATACGGTGTGAACCGTCACGCATAGCACCACCCATGTTCAACTCATTAAAACGTTCACAGGCACCTGGCATGCCTGCACGACAAAACTGGCATTCACCACATGAAGCAAAGCCAACAACAACGTGGTCACCCTGTTTAAAATTAGTAACGCCCTCACCAACACGCTCAATAATTCCGGACCCTTCATGTCCTAGAACTGCTGGAAATGGCATTGGTAGCGTCCCATCTTTTACCGTCGCATCCGTATGACAAACACCTGAAGCGACAATTTTCACTAACACTTCGCCAGACTGTGGTTCATCCAAAATCATATCTGTTAACTGAAATTCTTCATTCACACCATTCAAAACTGCTGACTTAATTTTCATGATTATTATCTCCTGAAATTTATTGTGTCCATAGTATCTTATTATGGCTCTTTTGTTATTTTAAGTCTGATTTTTGGGAATGTAAACGTTTTTTTGTCATTATTATTTCACAAAAAAAACAACTATTTTTATAAACTATATAATTAGATTTATTTCGTATTTTATTGATATTAATAATTCCATCTAAAACTTTTCAAAATATCGACATATTTTTTTTAAACAAATTTCACAAAAATATAAAAAATGACCCTACTAATCAAAATTAGTAAGGTCATTTTATCAGCTAATTACTTAGCAATAATTTCTTTGTATTCTTCACGAGATACAACTGATACTTGGCGCTTGTCACGGCCTAAACGACCGAACTTTACAACACCATCAGTCAAAGCAAACAATGTATCATCGTTACCACGACCAACGTTTACACCTGGGTAGATGTGAGTACCACGTTGGCGGTAAATGATTGATCCAGCTTTGATGTCTTGACCGTCAGCACGCTTTGTACCTAGACGACGACCAGCTGAGTCACGACCGTTGGCTGATGAACCACCACCTTTGTGGTGAGCAAGCATCGTCAAGTTATTCAAATTTAATTGCATGATTTAAATCCTCCTATCCGATGGCTTAGGCAATTGAGTCAATGACAACCTTAGTATAAGGCTGACGGTGACCTTGCTTAGCGTGTGAGTGCTTCTTTGGCTTGTACTTGAAAGTAACAACTTTCTTTTCCTTACCTTGCTTCTCAACAGTTCCAGAAACAGTAACACCTTCAACGTAAGGTGCACCTAATTTGCCATCAGCGAAGACAACTTTGTCAAAGACAACCTTGTCACCTTCTGCGGCGTCCAATTTTTCGACGTAAATAACGTCACCAGCAGAAACCTTGTATTGCTTTCCACCGTTCTCAATGATTGCATATGCTGCCATGAGTCTGTAGACCTCCATAAAAAATTTTGTAAAAAACTTAGACTCACCAATACCCGCGGATTCATTGAATCACTTAATACAGGACATGAGTGGTTGCAGTTTGTGAGATTCCACAAACACAACGTATATAATTATAACTTAATCATTGACCAAATTCAATGATAACAAACTGGTTACTTAAAATAAGTGCTACAAAAATAAGCTTAGTAGCAAATTTGTAGTAAATCGTGTGATATTTTACGCCACTTAAAAATAGTGAAAAAGCAAGAGAAAGCCCTTGATACATCAACGTTTAAGCCGGTATAACAAGGGTTATCAATAATCTATTAAAATGTGCCTAAATGCAACTGGTGGGACTCGAACCCACAACCGCTCGGGTAGAAACCGAGTGCACTATCCAGTTGTGCTACAGTTGCATATCAAATAGATGGAGCAAATATGCATCCGCCTCATCTATTGTACGTTTATTTGCATAATGAATCAAGCAAAGTTCGCATTAAAATTTTTTTGAATTGCCGCATGTAAATCATGCTGTGACAAATTTAATTCTATAAGACCTAATTTCAAGAAAGAACGCCAGGCATGTGAAAAATCATCTTGGCGTTTTTGGTGATAACTATTCAAGAGCATCGTCTTAATCCCCATAAATTGATGCGCCAAATGTCGTTGTGGGAAACGTTCGAATTGCGCAATATCATCATCCGTCATTACCATCAAGTGTGTCCATTGTGCTTTCAAACTTACGGCTAGAAATTGTACGAATGCCCGAGCATATGTCGTTATTATTTCTTCATGTGGACCAGTGATTTGTTCACTAGGAACATTTACTAAGACTGCCTGCGTCTGTAACATCAACTGACTTAAAGTGACATCTAAATTAAGATAATCATTTAATAATATCTGTTTCGGTCCAATCGGTGTTGCCCATTGTACACTGACTTCAGGTAGCATGTCTCGTGTTTGTCGTAAATATTTTGCAATGTCTAACTCAGTCATACTATTCAGACTCCTCAGAAGTTGCCATTGATTGTGGTGATAAGACCTCTGGTTCAATCACCTTTTTTTCAACGTTTGGCTGTTCGTCTTCACCTGGCTTTGGTGTCATTTGCTCAAATACTAATGGTGCACTTTCTACTTCAATATATTGCCTTTCAACAAGATACCAAGCACCAATAAAATCATAGTCTAGTAAAACATCTAACCATGAAATATTGTCTTGACCATCAATAACTTGGAAATGCCAACGCTGAGCATCTGTTGCCGTCGCATCATTCACATAAAAAATACGAACTTCAACATTATTTTCCAGCATCAAGCCAGCACCATTTGGAATAGCTTGTAAGAAATAATCAGAATCAGCTGATAAAACAAATAACCGATCTAAAATACCCGCTGGCATCTCTTTTTGTTGTAATGGATACAAAAAATCATCCTTTGTTTCCAAAATATTATAGTCAACTTGATATCCAAACGTTTGTTCCATATAACGACCAAAAGTGGTCATCAATATCGCAATTGGTCGAATCCGTGCTGCTGTCGTCTTCTTTCGAAAATTACCAACCAATAAATCAGTAATGGCCTGCGCATTAAAATAAATCTGCTTACGTGTTAGTGACCAGTAAAACAATCGCTTATCAGTTCCTAATTCTTTAAAGTATGCACCGCCATTATGATCATGATTAATTTCAAACTCAAAAGTTGCTGGCTCATCTAAATCCGAAAAAACTAATGTTAGTTCTTCACGATCTGCTGGCGTTAATACATCATAACCAGTGACGTTCGCAAAACTCAGAAACCGATCTAAAGCTAACATGTACCAATCAGCTTGCGAATATTGTCGTGGTACCACAACCCATTCAGTGTCCAAAGCTGCTGTTGTCAATTGCTGCGCTAATAAATGTACTTTATTAGAATCAGTCGCATTGGTTAGCTCATTCACCTGAGCAAGTAATTGTTGAATACGACCAATATCATCCGCCAAAATATTAATATATGAATCAACACGCTTCTGTAAATGTTCAGTCATATTAAACACCTTCCTTTTCGGAAGTAGCTGCTAACCCGCCTACATAACTTTCATATAAGCTACCAACAGCTTGTTGGAAGTTTTCAAATGTTCCAAACGTATCTGTAATAGCTCGTTGCTCATAAATTAGAATGGTATCTTCTTTTGAGTAATTTAGAATTTGTGTGTTATTTTCAGCAATTAATGCTGGTACCGTTTGTGCCTTTGCATCTGCCGCATCTAAATGCTTCAAACGTTCTTTTAACACCTCACGTTGCTCAGATTGGCCACGATTGCCAAATAACCCCCCACGTTCTTCAGAAGCTGACAATTGTGCCAACAACTGTGTCCGTTCAACATCACGTTGATTTTGTTCGTCTACGATTTTCTGTAATGTCTCATTAGCGCGGGTTGTATCTTCAATCACTTCGGCATTATAACGCTGTCCCTTTGCGGATAGTTCGACTGCTTTAACTAGTTTTTCATACTCATCATCGTTAAAAATAAATTTCACAGCTAGCGGATCTAATACACCGAAGTGACGACGATCCCACCAATTACCAAAGAACAACTGAAAAACGCCTAATTGTGTTTCCTCATAATAAAAAAACGGAAATTTCTCAGATAAATAACTAATTAATTTTTGCCCTAAATGATGACTTAGTTCATCTTGCATATCATCAACCAACACCGCTAGTGGAC
The DNA here is from genome assembly GCF_058505625.1 of Weissella sp. ESL1156. Lineage (NCBI taxonomy): Bacteria > Bacillati > Bacillota > Bacilli > Lactobacillales > Lactobacillaceae > Weissella > Weissella sp. ESL1156. The sequence goes on from NZ_CP196372.1 coordinate 944,113, forward strand.
GATTTGTTTCAGCCTCTGACTTTTGACGTACTTTTAAATCATACTTTTGACTATCTAGCAACTCATAAACTTGCCGGTCATCTCCTGCGACAACCGCTGATTGAATATTTGTCAAATAATCCAACTTTGTTTGTAACTTTTGTTGTAATACGGATTGATTTGACGGTAGATCTGTCTGAATGTATGGCGTACTTTCCATCTCAACCCCTCCTATTTATAAAATTAATAAATGCTATTAGATTTGGCTCTTAAAATATGGCCTACTACTATCATACATCGTTAACTTAAAAAACAACGCTACTCAGGGTCAAGTTAGCGTTGTTTTTATAAGTTTTTAAGAAATTTTAGTATTGTTCTAGATATGTGTCAATTTCCCACTGTGAAACTTCACGACGATAAGCTTGATATTCAAGACGCTTAGCATCGACAAAAGTCCGACCCATGTGTTCGCCAATCGCATCCATGACGACTTCATCATCACCCAACTTATTAATTGCTTCTAGAAGCGTATCTGGCAAATCAGTAATACCGGCACGACGACGTTCAGCTTCATCCATTAAGTAAATGTTGCGATCTACTGCATGTCTTGGCTCCAGCTTATTTTCAATACCATCTAATCCTGCTGCCAAAATAACCGCAAATGCTAGATATGGATTAGCTGTTGGATCAACAGAACGTAATTCCAAACGTGTTGAATTACCACGAGAAACTGGCACACGTACCATTGGTGAACGGTTAGAACCTGACCAAGCAACATACACAGGTGCCTCATAACCTGGCGTTAGACGCTTATACGAATTAACTGTTGGATTAGTAATTGCTGTGAAGTTGGCTGCGTGTGACAAAATACCACCTAAGAAATGATAGGCTGTTTCAGATAACTGTAGTTCACCATCTTCATCATAGAAGGCATTTCCTGATTCGGTAAACAAAGACATGTTTGTGTGCATACCATTACCATTAATACCTGAAATTGGCTTTGGCAAGAATGTGGCATACAACCCATGCTTACGTGCAATTGTTTTAACGATCATCTTAAATGTCTGAATATTATCTGCGGCATCTAACGCATCAGCATACTTAAAATCAACTTCATGTTGTCCAGGAGCAACTTCATGATGCGCTGCCTCGACTTCAAAGCCCATTTTTTCCATCTCAAGAACAATTTCACGACGAGTATTCTCACCCATATCCAATGGTGCTAAGTCAAAGTAACCACCTTTATCGTTCAAGTTCATGGTTGGCTTACCATTTTCATCCATTTTTAGTAAGAAGAATTCAGGTTCAGTACCAATATTGAAAGTTGTAAAACCATCATCAGTCATCTGCTTTAGAATACGCTTCAAGTTATTACGTGGATCACCAGCAAATGGTTCACGATCAGCTGTATAAACGTCTGCAATCAAACGTGCGACTTTACCACCATGCTCATCAGTTGCCCAGGGGAAAATCATAAACGTTGACAAATCAGGATAAAGATACATGTCAGATTCTTCAATACGAACAAAGCCTTCAATTGATGAACCATCAAACATTAATTTGTTAGCTAAGACTTTTTCCAATTGAGAAACGGGCACTTCCACATTTTTTATTGTGCCAAAAACATCTGAAAATTGTAAACGTAAAAATTCAACATTTTCATCTGCAATCTTCTGTCGAATATCATCTTTTGTATATGCTCTGCGTACCATTTGTTCAATTCTCCTTTATCCTAAACATGCTTTAAAACTTCTGTTGTCCGTTAAATCGTCCAATATTTAATAATTCATCAGCTAACATATGACGCAAACTTTCTTCTGAAGGTTCACCTGGATGCTTTCTTTGCTGTTTTTGATCAACTTCGCGAATCTCAGCCACAGAATAACCAGCATCCAAGTATTCAGCAATCTGAAGTAGACGATCAACATCGTTTAATGAAAAGCGTCGTTGCTTGCCGGCCCCTCTTAGTGGCTCAATCAAACCTTGCTGATCATAATAACGAATTTGGCGATCTGATAAGCCTGTTAATTCTCTGACAACACTCATCGGTAAGACAGCTAAATCACGTCGTAATTCTCGTCCACTCATCTTACTGACCTCCCTTATGACTAGCATATTACCACTCTCTGACAGCAATATGTTTATAAATGTCAGCTATTCTAACATGAAATCTGATAATTGGTCCATAATTTGGTCTAGTTGTGCAGGTTGTTTCACCAGGTCATACCAATGGATATCATTAAATTGATTATTAAACCAGGTCATTTGACGTTTCGCATAGCGCCGTGATGCTTGCTTTAATTTTGCAACTGCCACCTCATAAGATTCCGTTCCTTCAAGATACTGAAATAATTCCTTATACCCAATCGCACGTTTGGCAGTACTATCATCTGGTAAATCTAACACCATTTGGGCTTCTGCTAAAATTCCTGACACCATCATTTGATCAACACGTTGGTTGATTCTTTCATATAAGATAGTACGTTCAGTCGTTAAACCAATAATGTCTGCATCATACCGTCGGTGAGGTTGTGGTTGTAACGATGAAAAGGGTTGCTGTGTATGCGTTGTTACAAGTAATGCTCTCACGAGTCGTCGAATCTGTCCTGGCAAGATTCTTTTTTCACTCACTTGATCGACTTTTTTTAAAGCCTCACGAACAACCTGTTCTCCTTGTTCATGAGCCACAGTTAGCCAGTGTTGCACAAACTCTGGATCATCAACATCGGGGATAACTGCCAATGGTCGATCACCTAGTAAGGCTTGAACGTAAAAACCAGTCCCACCAACCAAAATTGGTAAATGATCACGTTCACATATAGCCGTAATGGCTTGTTGCGCTTCTGAAACAAATTTTGCAACTGAATAATTCTCAGTGGGTTCAGCTATATCAATCAAGTGATGTGGTACAGCGGCTTGTTCTGCTGGTGTTGCTTTTGCTGTACCAATATCTAAATGGCGATAAATTTGCATTGAATCACCCGAAATAATTTCACCATTAAATTTTTGGGCAATGTCAATTGATAATGCTGTTTTACCCACTGCTGTTGGACCAACAATAACTACAATCTTCTGCATAACTTTTTATATCCTTTTTCGATACTTCGTTGCCTGTATAATATCATCGGTAATAACTGCAGCAACTGGTACATGCATGAGTACCCATGTCACTGTTGGTCGATTGATAGTCCACCAATAAGTTGGTAACCACCATGGTAATAAAATACGTAGTGGCATATAGCGGTAATCTAAATTAACTTGTTGGATAATCTTTTCCCTGGCTAACTGCCAACACTTCAAATTTGGATAATGACGTAAATAACCAATTGGTATCTCTTTATCCAAAGAGCGCCATTCTCGCAATGGCTTTTCTTGAAATGATTGTAACATGACTGGATTAGACAATGCTGCCGCTTTTAATTGTTGATATAATGTTTTGGCTCCATGATTACCCTTTAATTCAATGAGTAAGAAACCTTGATAATGAGTTTGTTGGATAACCGTTAGAAAGTCAGTAAATACTGGTAAAACCGAAGTATCATCTTGATTAACATCATGTTTCAACACTAAGCGACCATTAGCCAGTTGTACGTCAACTTCTAGCCCTTCAGCACCATGATCAATCGCTCGTTGAAAAGCAATTAATGAATTTTCTTGTACGTCATGGTCATGCATACCACGATGAGCAATAATTGTTTTTTTAAGTAAGTGCATTTTAAATACCTCTATTTATTAAATGCTGTTAAATATGTTAGAATAATCTTAATAAGTATTTGGAGGAACATCGTATGAAAAAATTTGGGGCTGGAATTCTAACTGGCGTTGCTGGCACAATTGCCGCAGCTGCAACTGCAGCTGTTACTTTTCACAGAGTCGCTGTGAAACCAATAACCGATGAAGAAGAAAAATTTGAGGAGACCGAGCGTAAAGCCGCTCGTAAAGCTGCCCAATCACATGGTAGCCGTTTCTAACTACCTATATCATATCAAAAAACCAGCTAGAGGAACGATTAGCTTTCATAGATAAATTATCTATCAACGGCTAATATCACATTGTCTAGCTGGTTTTTATTTTACTGATTTGACTTTACTTTACCTTTATAATCTGTAAAACCATTCTTCAATACGTAAATTTGATCGTACCCATCTTTTTTTAAAGCCTTTGCTAAACGAGAAACAAATTGCATATTCTCATCGTACAAGAAAACCGGCTTGTCTTTACGTAAAGCAGTATGATTGTCTTTCAACATCATATATTGAATATTACGTGCGCCAAAGACATGTTTTGACTTAAACTTAGCCGGCTCACGAATATCCACAATGTCATGCCCATGACTTTGTGTTTCAAAATCTTCAGATGAAAGCACCGTTGCAGATTTTTTTAGTAAATGATTAGTCCATAATCTGTTACCAACAATCCACAATAACCAAAGTAAAATAATCGTAAATAGCGTTATCCACATGCTATAATTCCTCATTTCTTAACTCATACTTATAATATCATATCAGAAATTTTACCAGAAATCTTTTAAACTTCTCAGTATCCAATATGATCAGCAAACAAAAACAGAGACTAGGAAAACATCCTAACCTCTGAAAGTTATTTCTCAATTATTATTTAAGGGTAATAATTAATGAATGAATGTCAAACCTGAAGCTGAAATCGTACGTGTATGATATGCCAATCCAGCATAGTTACCTTCAGAAATTGTAATTGAATCACCATTAACTGCATTAACAACGGCGACATGACCCAATGCACCAGCGCCTTGTACACCTGGTGCAAAGACAACAACTGAGTTGACAGCTGGTTGACCATTAACCACACGACCCGCTGCGGCTGCTGATGCACCCCAATTAGAAGCATTTCCCCAGTTGTTACCAACCCATGACAAAGCATTCTTGACGAACCATGTACACTGACCAGCAGGATATGAATTACCTGCCGTACTGTATGTTGGTGCCGCAGTCGTTGTTGTTGCTTGTGCAGTCGTCTTCTCAACATTTTGTGAAGTCGCTGTTGTCTCTGCGTTAGTATTAGTCGTTGTCTTGTTATCTGATGTATTTGCTGAAGCATCTAACTTCAACACTTCACCAACGTGAATCGTATTAACATCTGACACACCATTTGCCTTGGCAATATCATCAACTGATAAACCAGTTGCAGAGGCAATCGTTGATAGTGTATCTCCCTCTTGAACTGTATATTCTTTACCAGCTGTTAATAGCACCGCTTTTACATCATCAACTGTCTTTGCCCGCCAAGAAGCTTGCGTATCTTGGTTATCTTTTGTTTCATCAGCAGATGCAGTGGTTGTGTGTGTCATTGGCAAAACAGCAGCTGCTGCTGCCGTTGCTGCCGCAATAAGCCAGCTTTTGTTTGAACGTTGTGTGTTTGAAGTCATTTGTTTACATTCCCCTTGATTTATGTTTGCTCTATCAATGATGTGTTTATCATAACAAGTTGATTTAACATCCGAGTTACATTGATATAACAGTATTTTAATAAAGCTTTAGGGTTCACTTGTTAATTACCAGCTTATAAAACCCTTAAAAACACTGTCATAGCAGTGATTATGCCCATTTATGAAGTTTTTTTTAAGAAATTAATGAACCTTTACAAAAAAATAATTTGTAACAATTTGTTACAAATCATTCAATGTTTTTTTAGGCTTGTGCTTGTAATGCAAGTGATGCAGCACCATATGCTCCTGCATCATTTCCCAATTCTGCTAACTTTACTTCTGTCACATGGCGTGTCATCTTAAAAGCAAAATCATCAAAATTCTTTTTGACCTTGTTTAACAAGAAGTCACCGGCTGCTGATACCCCACCGCCGATAACGATGGCTGATGGATTTAACATGTTGGCAATGTTTGCAGTTGCCAAACCAAGATAGAATGAGACCTTATCAACAACTTCATTAGCAAGATAGTCACCTTCTTTAGCCAAATCAAAAACAATTTTTGATGTGATTTCTTCACCATTTGAAACTAAGGCTTTTAGTTTTGAATCACCAGCGTAGGCATCTGCATAATCATGTGCTAAGTGTACAATACCAGTTGCTGAAGTGTATTGTTCCAAACATCCATAGTTACCACAAGTACATAGATAACCACCCGGTTCAACAATCATATGACCAATTTCACCAGCAGCACCTTTGACACCATGAATCAATTTACCATCATTAACAAGGCCACCACCAACACCTGTTCCAAGTGTCACAAAGACAACTTCAGGTTGGTTATTTCCAGCACCACGCCATTGCTCACCCAAGGCTGCCGCATTTGCGTCGTTATCAATGGCCACAGAAAAGCCTAACCCAGCTTCTAAATCAGCCTTCACATTTTGAGGTTCTTTCCAATTTAGATTAAAGGCACCCTGAACAGTTCCTGTTTTTTGGTCAACAGTTCCTGGTGTTCCCATACCAACACCAATAATTCGCTCTCTATCCAATTGATATAAATCAAGATGATAATTAATTGATTCAATAATATCTGGCACGATATGACTACCTTCATCCAAGATATTTGTTTGAACTGACCACTTTTGTTGAATTTCTCCAGTTGCAGTCATAATAGCAAATTTAATGGTCGTACCACCTAAATCAATACCAATCAGCTTATCTTTCGCCATGATTTAAAACCTCTTTTTCAAAAAATATATGATAAATCTTCACCACTTTCTGTACTATTATACCGATAAACAAACGATTACACAACACAAGTATGAAACCGGTTCCAAATCACTTGTGTGTTGTCTCTTGTTGCCGTCGCTCCTCTAACTCATGTTCATGTGTTAATACTAATTTAATTTGTGCATAGCGTTTATTTTCTAATAATCCTGCTTTGTACATATTATCAATCTCAATAGCTGCTAATTCAATATCCCACAAACGATTGCCTAAATGGATATAAATATCGTATTTCTTTAGCAATTGCAATACATCTAAAAATGTTCTCATTATGCATCCCTCATTCTAATGACGTAAAAAAATAACGGCTACTAATACACCAATATACAAGATTAACGTACTGATACCAACCCAAATTTGTTTTGGTGTCGCCTGACCTTTTTGTAACAAAACTGGCGTTATCAAAAAGCCCGCAATTAGGCCACCGATATGGGCACTAATCGCAATATGCGATCCTAAAAATACTGGAATTAATGACAAAATAACAAATAAACCCAGATTCTTAGCTTGCGCTTGCCAATAGCCTTGTCTATCCAATACACCTAACAAAAAAATCATGCCAAATAAACCAAAAATACCACCTGAGGCTCCCGCTGAAACAGTGTTACCAGCCCCAAATGCCAGAAAATTTAAATTACCAATAATGACGGCTACCAAATAACCTAATAAATATTTGAAGCTCCCTAAATAACCTTCCATCAAACGACCGAGATAGTATAGCGTCACCATGTTTAATACCAAATGCATAAAAGTGACATGTAAGAATCCGGCAGTTAATAAGCGCCACCATTGACCTAATATAATGACAGCTGGTGAAAACATCGCACCTGACTGATAAAGTGACTGTGTTGAAATGCTTAATTGACCACTAATAAATGATTGCACAACAAAAATAACAGTCATTAAACTGACTAACGTTACCGTTACAGGTGCTTGCCGCCAAATGTTTTTAAAACTCACAATTTTCCCCTATTCTTTATCTAACAAAAGGATCTGATCTACCAATTGATCAGTGTTTTCAACTGGCCAAATTGGGTGATGATACAAATTATTTGTAATCGTCGCCGCAACACGAACTGCTTGTACATACGGTAACCAGCGATCGTAATAGCCACCACCAAAGCCAATCCGATCACCTTGATCTGAAAACGCAACGCCAGGTACTAACACGAAATCAATCTCAGTTGGTGAAACCACCCGACCACCAACAGGTTCTAACATACCAAATCGATGTTGCTCATACGTTGTCTCATGATCAATCGTCATAAAGGACAGCTGTCTTTTGGGTAACACTCGAGGTAAAACAACCACTTTATGTTGTAATAATGCTGTTTCGATTAATAATTTCGTTACTAGTTCATCCCCCTGTGACATGGTCAAAGCTACCATTTTTGCTTGTTGCCACGCCGTTAAACGGCTCACCTTTTTAACCATCATTTGCATCAAATAACAACGTTCATTTTCAGATAATGCAGCTAAATTTGCCAATGCTTGTTTGCGGATATCTTCTTTCGTTATCATACTGCCTCCATATAGTAAAAGCACTAAATGTCACCCTTTTTCAAATTGGATTCATTTAGTGCTTTCATTATAAACTATTTTGTTGCAGAACCCGAATCCTGTACATCTTTCCAATATGCAGTATAGATGGCTTTTGCAATCTTTTGATTAACATTTTCATTAGCTTGTGATACACCAGGTACGACAACAGCCATTGCGACATCCGAATTTGGAACAAAAGAAATCAAAGAACTTGTCACAGTTGATTGACCATCTGTAAATGTCTCTGCAGTACCTGTTTTTGCCGAGACAGCTGGTTTAACATCTTTTAAGCCAGTTCCAGTCGCATAACTTGAACTACTGTGAACAACTTCGTTCATACCATCCCAAATTAATTGGCGTTGTGCTGCTGTCCAATTAACGGTTCCCATTACTTCAGTTGGAATAGTCGTCGTCACCTTATGATTATTCCGATCACGTGTAGTAATTGATTCAACAATATGTGGTCGAACACGGTAACCCCCATTAGCAACAGTGGCTGCATACTGGGCAAGTTGCATCGTTGTATACGTATCATATTGACCGAACGACTCATCTAATGCTTTACCAATATCTGACCGTGATGTTGATCCTTTAATACCAGTAATTTCACCTGGCAGATCAATACCCGTTTTAACACCTAACCCAAAGCGAGAAAAGCCGTCACGCATCGTTTGAAAAACACTTGTTGGCAGCGCTGCTAATGACATGCCTTCATAATAATTCAAGCCACCTAGTTTCAACATGACTTGCATAACATACGTGTTAGATGACATCATCAAAGCTTTATCTGCAGTCAAAGCCATGTTACCACTACCATTTTGATTCCACCATGATGTTTTTGCTGATGTACCAGCAATCTTGATTGGTTGGTCTGTTAAAGTGTTATTTTGTGGTGTAATCACATTATTCATCAATCCGGTCGTAATCGTCGCTGGCTTAACAACAGATCCAACAACGTTAGCCTGGTTAACAGTTGACAAAGCATCTGCGGTCAACGTACCGGTCGATGAATCACGATTGATTCCAGAAGTCGCATAAACACCACCCGTTTTCGGATTCAAAACAACAGCATAAGCGCCGGTTGTATAACCACTAGGAATATTATCTTTCAAAATCTGCTCAACATCACTTTGAAACTTATTATTGATCGTTAAGTTCAAATTACCACCAGCTTGACCAGCATAAAGTGTGTGTTCAGTTGTTTTACCATTTTTGTTCGTTGTGACTTTAACTTGGCCCTTTGATCCTTTTAAAGTATCCTCATATTGTTTCTCTAAATATGATGTTCCCACAATATCATCTCGTGAATAACCTTTCGTTAACAACTCATTCACTGAGTCAGAAGGTAATCCACTTTTTGAAGTTGACGTTGCACCAACTAAGGCTTTGATATCCTGACCACCTGGATAATCACGTGTGTAATAGATACCAACTCGAACACCGGGCATCTTAGACTGGCGTTCACCAATATTGGCAATTTCAGCTTGTGACACATCACTCTCTTTTAAATAGACAGTTGACAAAGCATAAGCATTCGCCATTTTTTGAAAAATCATCGCTTTATTTTTTTGTGAAGCACTTAAAGTTAACTGATCACGATGCTTTACAACATATTTCGTTAAAACATTCACATAGGCATCCGTACCTGGTGCTGCACTAGTACCAATCTTCTTAGCAATCTTTTCAGCACGTTTCGTTGATTGAATATAATACAACGCAAAGTTTGCATCTGAAAGTTGATCTGTATCAACTTTCAAATATTGACCAACATGATTGGCAATATTATACATTTGTTTATTGGTGATTGTTTTCGGTTTTGTATAAGTAATTGCCTGTGAACCCTTATTTGTCACCAATACTTTACCTGTACTATCATAAATCAAGCCACGTTGCACATTGGTTTTTTCAACACTGGATTCAGAGCTTGTTACCTCTGTTTTATATTTGGCACTATCTGTAATTTGTAAATTAACTAATCGCCACCCTAATAACACTAGCATTAAAATCACAATACCCATTAAAACATTTAGCCGAACTGGTATCCTTGACATTGAACCTTTTTTGATTTTCCGTCGGTTACCATGACGCTTAGGAGATCGCATAAATCTAAACCCTTTCCTTCATACTCTAATCTACTCATTGTAGCATAAAACAGAGTACTGATGCCTTAATCAACTCATTTACTAATTAAAAATTTTTCAAGCGATTTAAATCACGGTCGAGCATACTGTTGTTTTGTGTTTTAATAGTAGTAATTGAAATAACTTGGAGAATAATTTTATGATCACAAATTTTAATCCCTTCAAGTGGCGTACTTCAACCAAAGCATTATGGATAAGTTTTCTATTACCAGCAATGATTATGCTGATTTATTTTGCTAGTCGTCACATGGCTCCTTTTGGGTCGAGCTCTATTTTGACCGTCGATCTTGGACAACAATATATTGATTTTTTTGCTGGATTTCGCCAAACAATTTTACACGACCCTTTACGTATTTTTTACGATTTTTCAAAGGGTCTAGGTGGTGAAACATACGGAGACTGGGCTTACTACTTATTGAGTCCAACGAACTTTCTGCTATTACCATTTTCAAATGTCCATCTGCCTGCAGCGATTCTGTTACTAACCGTTTTAAAGTATGGTTTAGCTGGTTGGAGTTTTGCTTTTGCCATTCGTAAAATGCACTGGCAACTTGGTTGGCGCTTACCACTTTTTGCAGTGTCATATGCAATGATGGGATGGTTTGTTGCAAATGATTTAAATTTACTTTGGTTAGATGCTGCCATTTTATTACCCTTGATTGTAACTGGTTTAGAATTTTATCTAACGCATGAAAAAAGTTGGCCATTTGTGGTAGCGTTAACTGCCGTTATTATCATTAACTACTACATGGCTTACATGATTGGTCTCTTTCTAATTCTTTACTTCATTTGGCGTTTAACTTGGCAGTCTTATCGTTGGCAAGAGCGTTTGACTATGCTGCGTCGTTTTGTGACTGGTGGCATCATCAGTATTGGCTTAGCGACCGTTGTTTGGTTGCCCACTGCGTTCACCTTAATGAATAGTAAAGGTCAGCACATGTTAAATAATCTCAGCTGGAAATTTGATTATCAACCTGCTGATATTTTAGGTAAATTGTTCCTAGGCACATTTAACTTTGAACAAATGCCCACTGGACTACCAAATATTTTTATTGGTAGCCTACCAATTATTATTTTATGGTTCTTTTTTACTTACACTAATATTCGCTGGCAAACACGATTAACTGCTTTTATTATTACAGCCTTTTTGGTTGTCTCAATGATGTACGCACCGTTAAACTTACTATGGCATGGTTTTCAATTTCCAGTTTGGTATCCTTATCGTTTTTCATATTTATTTAGTTTTTGGGTACTTTGGATCATTGCTTCTGTGTGGTCGCCTTATTTACGGCTTTCTTGGTGGCAATTTCTGAGCCTACTCATTTTGGCTGGTGGCGTATTTATCTACCTCTTTGAACGAATTGACAAGTTAAATTTCTTAACGACCGGTCAGTTGTATATTGGTGGTGGTTTCTTCATCATTTTATTGTTATTGCATATCATTCCTGCTAAGTTAAAATTCTGGTTACCAATTGTAACGCTTATTGTGATTGGTGAAATGACGACAAGTACTATCTGGACACTCAATAATTTTAGTTATTTGACTAATACGGAATATCAAACTTATATTCGCAGTTTGAATAAAATCACTCATCATTTACCGCAAAGTGACCATGACTTCTATCGTGTTGCCCAATCATTTCAACGGACAAAAGGGGATCCGCTACAAGGCAATTATCACGGCGCCTCTACTTTTAGTTCCGCACTCGAACATCAACAAAGTGATCTAATGGCGGCACTTGGTCAGCCTGAAGGTGACAACTATATTTCATATTCGAGCGGGACACTTGTGACAGACGCGCTATTGGGAATGCGCTATTTGCTACAACCAACAGGTACTGAACCAACCGTGAGTGGTACACCAACAAATATGCAAACTTACTCACGTTCTGATACTAATGGCACGTACCGTTTAGTTAAGCAAACCCAACAAGTGGTGCTATCTCAAAATCCAAATGCACTGCCAATTGGTTTTGCAGCAAACGCAAATAGTCGTAATGTGACATTTAAAGAAAACGATCCCTTACGCAACCAAAATGTTTTATGGGAAAGTTTAATTGGCTACAATCAGAAACCTATCTTTACCAGCGTTAATTTTTCAAAATCCAATGTTAGTAATCTTCAAGCACCCACGACAATTACAGGTGCCTACTTAGAGAAAGACCAACCCGATATGGATGCATCTCTCACACTAACTTACATACCGACGTCAAATAATCCTTATTATTTAACATTAGGTAACGCTGTTACAAATGATAATCTGACCATCCAATTGAATGGTCAAACATTACCAGCAATTCCGAGCCATCGTCATACGATTATTGTCCCTTTGCCAGCTTACACTAAGGGTCAACCACAAGAACTCACATTCACACTCAAGAAAAAAGACGTCTGGTTGCAGAATGTGTCATTGTATCAGGCGAATAGGCAACTCATTAATCAACAAGCAAAGCAATTGCAACAACATCCATACAAGTTATCACATCAGTCACCAACTAAGATATCAGGAACGATTACAATACCAAAAAAGGATAGTCTAATGGTAACAACTATTCCAAAATCAGCTGGTTGGCAAGTATCAGTTGATGGTCACATTGCGAATACGGTAACCATTGGTAAATTCTTTATTGGTGTGCCACTAACGCCTGGTAAACATCAGGTAACGTTTAAATTCAAAACACCATTTGTCAAAATTGGTCTAATTATTTCACTGGGTATTTTGCTCGTCATCATTGGCTTGAAATGGTCAGAAAGTAAAAAAAGACGTCATACATTATTTTAAAATCTCGAAAACTCTTTACACACACCACACCGCGTGGTAATGTAAATCTTGAAACTTTGGGGATAACCATTATTTTGAACAAATATTATTACATGTACAGGAGAACATTGTCATGGCTGAAGAAAAAACATTTCCAATGACTCTCGAGGGAAAAGCCAAAATCGAAGAGGAATTAAACACATTAATCACGGAAACACGTGCTGAAATTACTGGTCGCATTCAATTAGCACGTAGCTTTGGTGATTTATCAGAAAACTCTGAATATGCTTCAGCAAAAGATGAGCAAGCATTCGTCGAAGGTCGTATCAAGACTTTACAAAACATGCTCGATAATGCTGAGATAATTGATTCATCAGAAATAGCAGCCGATGAAGTTGCGGTTGGTAAGAAGGTCACCTTCCAGGAATTACCTGATGAAGAACCTGAATCATACAGCATTGTCGGTGCCGTGGAAGCCAATCCATCAGAGGGTAAAATTTCAAATGAATCACCGATTGCGGCCGCTTTAATTGGTCATAAAGTTGGCGAAACTGTATCTGTTACTTTACCAAACGGCTTTAACATGGATGTCAAGATCTTATCTGTTGAAGTCGCTTAATTAACGTAAGAAAGTGGCGAAAGAAATGTATATACATTTCTTTCGCCACTTTTTTATAACTTACTTATGTCATGTCAATCATCTAACGTGCTGACATGAGTTGTTAGCTGACCCGCTTCCTTTTTTTTACAAAGGTACCTGTCTCATCTTCAATATGGAATAGTGGTCGATGCTTCACTTCGGTAAATATTTTGCCAATATAAACACCAACAACCGAAACTGCGGTGATATTAATACCACCAAGCAACCAAATTGAAATCATTAATGATGACCAACCAGCTTCTGCATTACCTAGCAATTTAGCAAATAAAGTATACACAATTTCAATACCAGCAATACTTAAAATAACTGTCCCAATACCGAACAATAAACGAATCGGTTCAACACTGAAACTCGTAATACCATCAATTGCAAAACTAAGCATCTTCTTCAATGGATACTTTGATGTCCCCGCTTGGCGTTCATGTCGTTCATAAAATACTTGCGCTGACTGGTAGCCAACTAGCGGCACCATTGCTCTCAAAAAAACATTTCGCTCTGGCATTTTAAGCAGTTCTTGAACAGCAATGTGACTCATTAATCGAAAATCAGCGTGGTTAGGTATCATTTCAACACCTAACAAGGCTGCTATTTTATAAAAAACCAAGGCTGTATTTCGTTTAAACCAAGTATCTTCAGTTCGACTTGAACGTACACCATAAACAATTTCATTACCTTCATTATATTTCAGAATCATATTCTTAATAACATCGGGACTATCTTGCAAATCCGCATCCAAGGTAATGATAATATCTGCTAACTTCACTGCTTCAGTCATTCCTGCTAGAAGTGCCGGTTGATGACCACAATTTCGGGAAAGTTTCACACTGATTAATTCTGCATGTGTTAACTCTTGTTGTTGTAGAATATGCCAAGTCTCATCATCGGAACCATCATCTACAACAAGAATAAAACTATCTAAACTAATAAGATTATTTTTAATTAAATCTAATTTGATATCATGTAATTTTGCCAATGTTGTTGGTAGAACTTCTTGTTCATTATATGCTGGCAACACCAAGCCTAATCTTGGTTTTATTTTTCCTGATGACATATGATTGATCTCCTTTCTTATTGATAAATCGTCGACAAATCATATAGGGTTGCATTTTGTGACTGCATGCCCATTGATTGCATCGGTGACTTTGTCTTTCGTGTTGCACTGGTTGACGTCGTCGAATATTTGACAGTCGTACCGTGCTTCTTCACCCAAGTCAAAATCTTACCAATTTGACCACTTGTTGCTTTATTACTATTTCCCATCACAAAGTACTTCAATTGACCCGACTTCACTAATTGCTTAAATTCTGACAATGTCATCGTTGGATCAGTACCGTTATAACCACCAATTGCCATTACCGCCTTACCAGATTTAATAATATATCCAGATGCTGAATTAGAATCGGTTGTTGCAAATAAGTACTTTGCACTACCTTGATGCTTTTCTGTGTAGCTAAGTAGCTGCGTGTCAGCTTCGCCACCCATACTATTACCGCCACCCATTTGGCTAAGTAATGACGGACCAGCAGCTGGAATCGCAGACGAATCATGCGCTAAGGTTGGCGTTAATGACCACCAGCCAGCTAAGGTCAGTATACTAATGCATGATAAAATAATTTTAACTATCTGATACTTCTGTTGCGGTAATAGCCACCAAATTGCTAGCAATATCGCCACAATGATTAAGATAATACTAATGATTGGGTAATATGACCAAGCATAATAAGCTTGTAGCACAACAGTCGTCACAATCGCCAAACTAATTAAAATTCGGGCAATGAATGGCTTTCGACCATCTTCTTTTGCCAGTTTCATCACAGCACCGACACCAATTGCTGTCAAAGCAGCGATGGCTGGTGCTAACATAATCGTGTAATAAGGGTGGAAGAAACTTGCAACTGAGAAGAAACCATAAACGGGCACAAACCAACTAGCCCACAAAATGACATCCTGTTGTTCATCTGATATCTGATACCACTTGCTACCACGACGCTTGAAACCAAATAATCCTGCTAACAAACCAATAATAGCTAATGGCAAGTACCAGCCAATTTGTGAGCCAAGATCTGACTGGAACAGTCTAAATGGTCCAGCTGTACCGATAGCAAAGGCACTATTACCACCGCCTTGACCTTGTCCCATTTTACCAGCCATTTTTTGACCACCTGGCCTTTGATTTTTCGCCATTTTCGTACCGGTCTTTTTATTTGGCATCCGATTTTTGGTAGCCTTACCAGTCATGCCTTTACGACTTGGTTGCTTACCAGCGCCGGCACCCGTTGCTTGACCTGCTTTCACCTGACCACTAGGTTTACCCATCCTCGTTTTCCCATTAGGCTGTTTACCTTTGGCTTTAGGAGCAGTCATGCCTTTACCAGCACCCTTTTTTGTATTGCCCATACCTGGAAAAGCACCGCCAGTACCAGTTGATTGGCCTAATAATCTCTCCGTACCGTTATAACCAAATGCTAATTCTAACAAAGAATTTTTTTGTGAACTACCGATATATGGTCGACTTGTCTTGTTAACTGAATCAACAGCACCTGGATAGGCTAACGTAAATATCATTAGCGAAGCAACTGCAGCTAACAACCAAGCAACTTTCTTTTTCCAGAGTATTTTTATTGCAATCCAATAATAAATTAACATCGCTGGTAAAATCATAAATGCTTGTAACATCTTGATATTAAAGCCAACACCAACTAAACCAAAACTCAATAATACTAACCAAATATTTTTCTTGCTAACCGCCTTTTGTAAAACAAAAATAGCTAATAGTAGGAAAAATACCAAAATGGCATCCATGTTATTTGTTCGACTATTGGCAACAACTGTCGGTGTCAATGTCATAATTAACGCTGCAACACGTCCTGGCCAGACACCAAATTTTGGTATAATCAGTTTATACATTAACCAAACTGACCCAATACCAGCAAAAACACTGGGTAACACGACTGACCAGCCATGAACACCAAAAATTTTAGCTGAAATCGCCATAAACCATAAAGCGACAGGTGGCTTATCAACGGTGATAAAACCAGCTGGATCAAAAGCGCCGTACCAGAAATTTGACCAACTTTTCGTCATTGATGTAATAGCAGCCGTATAATAACTATTGGCACTACCAGCATCCCAAATTCCCCAACCGTATAGAAAGGCACTAAGTACTAAAATTGCTACAAAGTACCAATCAACCCGATGATTTATTTTTACTTTCACAAATTTCACCTCTTATTTTTGTGAGTCTAAATAAAATAATATTACTTAAGAATAACTTAATGCTCACTAGTATTTGTTTTATAAGCACGATCACCAAATTCTACAAAAATGTTGTCAGTGCACTATTTAAAACAATAATATTTTTTACCTCCTAATTGAATAGTCTTATTCTAAAAGAGATTTAATAGGAATAAGTTAAATAAAAGTTAATCTAAAATTAAATACATAGTAAAAGAATACTCAGTGAAATTGTTAGGTTATTCATTTAGTGATAGACAACAAAGAGAGCGAGAATAAAGACGCTCTGGATTCGGTGTGTAACGTCATTTGGCCGTTTTGCGGTCGTCAGGCCGTGAAGCGGGCAAATCCGTTACATTGAGAATCCAGTCTTTGTGAACGCGTTTATCGAGAGCGAGAACAAAGACGCTCTGGATTCGGTGTGTAACGTCGTTTGGCCGTTTTGCGGTCGTCAGGCCGTGAAGCGGGCAAATCCGTTACATTGAGAATCCAGTCTTTGTGAACGCGTTTATGCTATAAAAATGACAGGCTTATAATTCAAACAATTTTAGCAAAAAGAGGTTGGAACATTTTCTTTTGTCCCAACCTCTATTGAATCTGTCACAATAAATGATCTCAAATTGTTATCTAATCAAATAAAAATCATTCTTTTTTTACTTGCGAAATGACACTTAACACTTCTTGACCATACTTGTCTGCCTTCGCCTGTCCAATACCTGAAATATGAAGTAATGCAGGTATTGTCGTGGGTTGTTGTCGTGCTAAATCAACTAATGTTCGATCATTAAAAATGATAAAAGATGGCACTTCTGTCTTTTTAGATAATGCCAAACGCCATTGCCGCAACTTAGCAAATATGACTTTCTCTTCATCAGTTAAATCATCTTGTGTTAGTGGTGAATCTGTTGCCACTCGTTCTGTTATTGATTGCACGGTTTGTCGTCTTAAAACCCGATGCTTACCTTGTAAAACTTGTAATCCTGTTTTTGAAACAATTAAGCCTCGATATTCACCTGTAATCTGTAAATAACCTGCTGCCAATAAAAAATCAATAAGTGATGCGATTCGTACGCGAGGCACACCCTGCATTAAGCCAAACGTTGTTAATTCGTCAAAATGCGCCCATTTAAATTTTTCAGGAACATGTCCCCGTAAAGTATCAGCTGTCACCATTTTACCAAAGGCATCTTGATTATGACGTGCGTTCCGCATTCTCACCACATGACTTAAAACTTTCTGTGCATCTGTCGTGATATCAACTGCCGACTGTTCATCTAAACAATTTGTACAATGACCACATGGTAAAGTTTCTTCGCCAAAATAACGCGTAATATACTGTTGCAGACAAACCGTGGTTGCCCCGTAATTTGCCATTTCTTGTAACTTATTTTTCTGTAAACGCTGATACTCTGGTGTTTGATTGTCACTATTTTCAATGAAAAACCGTTGCGTCTGCAAATCTGCCGCAGCATATAGTAAAATGGCTTCCGCTGGTAAATTATCACGACCGGCACGCCCAATTTCTTGATAATATGCCTCAATCGATCCAGGAATACTATAATGAATGACAAAACGTACGTTGGATTTATTAATGCCCATGCCAAAAGCATTTGTTGCCACAACAACGTTTGCGCGGTCAAACAAAAAATCATCCTGTGACTGCACTCGTTCTTCATCAGTCATACCTGCATGATAACCAACAACTGACAAATGTTGACGTCTTAAATGATCAGTTAAACTCGTGACTAATTTGCGCGTGGGTACATAGATAATCCCTGCATCTGTCAAATGATTTTGCAAATAATGTGTTATATAATCATCTTTTTCTTTCTTTTTCAGCCCTGTTTCTAAACGAATCGTCAAATTATCACGGACAACACTCGTACGAACGGTATGATCAATGGCTAGTCGTTCAACTAAATCATTTTGCACACGCTTCGTTGCCGTTGCAGTTAATGCCATCATTCGGGGCGCAGAAACGAAATTATTGATTAGATGAACCACCTCTAAATAACTTGGACGAAAATCATGACCCCATTGTGATAAGACATGCACTTCATCGATTACAACCAATGAAATATCTAAACGATTTAATAAGGCATAGGTTCTTTCACTTTTTAAACGTTCCGGTGCTAAATACAATAATTTTGCTTGTCCGTTCAGTAGATGATTTATCGCATGATGATATGCCACTTCGTCTTGTGTAGAGTTCAAAGTAACCGCATCAATGCCATTAGCAGTTAATTCATCAACTTGATTTTTCATAAGCGAAATTAACGGTGATATCACAACTGTAATACCTGGCAACATTAATGCTGGCACTTGATAGGTAATTGACTTGCCACCCCCGGTTGGCATAATGCCTAACGTTCGTTCACCAGCTAGCACAGCTGCAATAATTTCCGCCTGACCTTCACGAAAATTATCATAGCCGAATGATTGTCTTAACGTTTCCAATGCTGATTGCATGATACCTCCTTTAGAAGTCATCGTTTGTCCAATAAAAAAGCCACATGTTAGAGCTAATATCGCATAACATATGACCAATCAATTAATTACTATTGTCTGCACTACTACCAACTGCATTATTCGTGTCTTCTAAATCACCAGACTTACCAAGATGTTGGTCGTATGTTGCTGAATAGTAAACCTTACCAGTTTTCAAATTAGCAACAAAGTACAAATACTTCTTATCACGGTCTTTTGGATTCAATACCGCTTCGATAGATTCAGCTGATGGGTTATTAAATGGTCCTGGTCCATAGCCTGAGTATTTATATAAGTTATAAGGATTTGTACTCTGAACATCTTTATTAGACAAATTCGTTTTATTTGTCTTCAAGGCATACTTTGTGGCAATGTCGGATTGCAATGGCATATTGTCGTCAATACGATTGAGGAAAACGCCTGCAATCGTTCGACGACTATCTTGATCGATACCTTCTCGTTCGACCAACGAAGCTAATGTGAGTGTCTCATGAACCGTCAGACCAGCATCCTTGATAGCTGTAAACTTATCTTTTAATTGTGCATAAGATTGCGCAACCATCTGGTTAACTAACTCACGTGCATTATTAGTATCCTTCCAATTATAGGTCGCTGGATACAAATAACCTTCTAATCGATAACGAATATCTTTCACTTGCTTACTTGAAGCTTCTGAGTCAAGTAATCCTGGGTACGCAGCTTTTAAACGATTAAAAAATGCTTTATCATTAACTGCCTTCAAAAACTCAGCACGTGTAAATTTCGTCTTTTGACCAACTTCAGTCGCAATATCGTCAATGGTTTCACCTTCACGAACCGTCACTGTATCTTGGTTATTTAATGGTGATGATGCACCACCTTGACGAAGCGTCTTCACAATTTCGCCAACTGTATCAGAGGGTGAAAATAGATAATATCCTGATTTTAAATTAGAAATATGGTGCGATGACAAGTAATGCATAAAAGCCTTTTTTGATCGTAAAACCTTAGCAGAATCTAATTTATCTGCAATTTCATCAGTTTCCGCACCTTCTTTAATTTTAACCTGTTTATTTTTCTTGTCTTGGCTATTTAAAGCAGAATAATCGCGCTTATCCTGATAGCTAGTAACAAAGCTAATGCCACCAACAATAATGGCTATCAAAATAATAACGATCACTAATAACCGCCCTTTTCCTCGCCGGTTGCGCCTTTTCCTTCTTACGCTATGACCGTTTTTCATACTTATTTCTCCTAGACTTATCTTTAATCCATAACGAAAATAGTCGCTATTACTTTGAGTATATCAGTAATAACGACTATTTAATCGTTTTTTTAATTAATCTTAACGAATTTCTGCACCAAATTGCTCTGCTAATGCACCAGCAATATAATCAACAAGTTGATTTGTTTCATCATCTAACATCGTTTGTTCAGGGTTTATAAAAGTCAACCCAAATGCCACTGATTTCATATCATTTGGAACATTGTCACCTGTATAAACATCAAAGATAACAATATCATGCAGATATTTACCACCTGCTTGTTGGATAGCCTCTTCAATGCTTGATGCAGCAACATCACGATTGACTAAGATCGCTAAATCACGTGAGACTGCTGGATAACGTGAAATGGCTTCGTAACGTCCCTGATGCTTTGGCAAAGCGATCATTGCGTCTAAATCTAATTCAAATCCAAATGTCTGATTAATCCGATATTCTTTTGCAATTAATGGATGAATTTGACCAACAAAACCAATAATGGTGTTGCCAACATAAACATCTGCTGTCTGACCTGGGTGCATATCGTCACGTATTGTATTCGCTACAAAATGTACAGGCTCTACAAAATCATAATTAACCAACAATTGTTCCACAATACCTTTTAACGCATAGAAATCTGCTACTTGTGCTTTTTGATTCCATGTCCGCTCAGTAATATTACCAGTTAATACGCCTGCCAAGTGCTCAACTTCTTGTGGTTGTTTCGTTAAATCACCATCTGAAACAAAAACTCGTCCTTGCTCATATAAAGCCACATTGGTTTGCTTACGTGCCACGTTATAGGCAACATCATCTAATAAACCAGTCAACAAACTACTACGAGTTTGTTGATGATCTTGTGACATTGGATAGTCTAATTGAACAGGTTCGCCATCATGTAATTTAAAACGATTTGCCTTTTCTGGCGTTGTCAACACATATGAAATGGCCTGGTTCAAGCCAAGCCCTTCCAAAGCGTGTCGGCTTGCTCGTACAAGACGTTGCTTAGCTGTTAATTTACCTGGTGTCATTTCACCAACTGGTAATGTTGCTGGTAAATTATCATAACCATATAGACGAGCAATTTCTTCAATCAAATCAGCAGGAATCGTAATATCCCAACGACGTGCTGGAATAGTTACTGAAAATAAACCGTCTGTTTCTTCGTAATCAAAGAATAAACGATCAAAAATAGCTGCAATCTCTGCTGTCGTGATGTTTGTACCAAGCACATGATTGACATGCGCCACACTTACCTGAACAACAGGTGCTTCATAGTCAAAGTCCTGTGCAACAACTCGTCCCGTAGTAACTTGACCACCAGCTAATTCAGCTACCAAAGCAGCTGCATGGTCAAGTGCTGTAAATGTATCCTCAACATTAACGCCACGTTCAAAACGCATCGATGCTTCTGAATGTAAGTTTTGGTCACGAGCCGTGTGACGAATTGACTTTGGCTCAAAGATTGCACCTTCTAATACAATATCGGTTGTTTCAGCAGTCACTTCTGTTGATTCACCACCCATCACACCAGCAAACATCAACGCTTCATCTCCTGAAGCAATCACAATATCTTCAGCAGAAGCTTCGCGGGTAACCCCATCCAAAGTTTTGATAACTTCCTTGTCATGAGCACGACGAACATGTACCTCTGGCTGTGGTAATGCATTCAAGTTAAAAGCATGCATTGGCTGACCATACATTAATAACATGTAATTTGTAATATCGACAATATTTGAAATAGGTCGAATCCCCATTGTCCATAAACGACGTTGCAACCACAATGGTGAATCTTTCACCGTGACATTTTTGACCACACGTACAGCATACTTCGATGCTAACTCCGCAGGTGCCGTCACTTGGATAATGTCACTGGTTGCTTCCGTCGTTTCATGTAGCTCAAATGTTGGTAATGTTGGCTCTTCAGAGAGAATAGCTGCAACTTCCCAAGCAGTCCCGTTCATTGAGAACAAATCTGCACGATTAGGTGTAATACCCGTTTCTAAAATATCATCATCCAAACCTAAAACAGCTAATGCATCTTCACCCGGTTGTAACTCAGCTGCATCAACGTCGTTAAATACCCAAATACCGTCTTCAAAATCTTTTGGTGCAACTTTATCTTCAAAGCCAAGCTCTTGCAAAGCTGCTAACATACCATTAGAAACTTCACCACGTAACTTGCCTTTACGAATTTTTTTGTTGTCACCAATAATTGAGCCATGTTTTGCCAAAATAACCGTTTGACCTTCAGCCACATTTGGTGCGCCAGTCACAACTTGGATTGGTTCATCTTCACCTGCATCTAATTGTGTAATCACCATATGATCAGAATCAGGATGTGGCACAACAGACAACACTTTTGCAATGACAATTTTCTTCATATTGCCTTTTGGTTGATATTGTCCCTCAACTTCAACAGCCGTACGCGAAATTTTTTCTGCTAACTGTGCTGCAGGTAATGCAATTGGCAAATAATCACGTAACCAATTTACTGAAACTTTCATTTTGTTTTATCCTTTCTGATCAAATTGCGTTAAGAAACGAACATCGTTCAAATAGAAATTACGAATGTCTTCAACGCCATACTTCAACATGGCGAAACGATCAGGTCCTAATCCAAAGGCAAAACCACCGTAAACGTCTGGATCAATACCAGACTTACGCAAAACATTTGGATGAACCATACCAGCGCCTAGAACTTCAATCCATTCAATATCTTCTGGTGCCATATCTGGTGTCACCGCATTCCATGAAATATCAACTTCTACAGATGGTTCCGTAAACGGAAAGTACGATGGACGTAAACGAATATCATGCGCTTCACCAAATAAATTGTGAGCGACTGCTAATAAAGTTCCTTTTAAATCACCCATCGTAATATGCTTATCAATCACCAGTCCTTCCATTTGGTGGAATTGATGTGAGTGCGTTGCATCATCAGTATCACGACGATAAACACGGCCTGGTGAAACCATCTTTAATGGTCCCTTACTAAAATCATGTGCTTCCATTGTGCGCGCTTGCACTGGTGAAGTTTGCGTGCGCATCAAGATATCGGGTGTGATATAAAACGTATCTTGCATATCACGTGCTGGATGATCTTTTGGCAAATTCATGCGCTCAAAATTATATTGATCTTCTTCAACCTCTGGTCCTTCAATCACCTGATAACCCATCCCAATAAACTGGTCTTCTAAGCTTTCAATAATTTGCTGTAAGACATGTGGTTGTCCTTGCTTAACTGCACGACCAGGTAATGTGACATCAATCGTCTCTACAGCCAATTGTGCATCAAGAGCAATAGCTTCTAAATGTGTTTGACGTTCACTAATGGCAGCATTTAAAGTATCACGGACATCATTGGCTAATGCACCGATTACTGGTCGTTCTTCTGGTGCCAAATCTTTCATGCCACGAAGTACTTCAGTCAATGGTCCCTTTTTTCCTAACCAATGTACTCGTACCTGATTTAATGCCTTAACATCGGCAGCAGCATTAATCTGACCTAATGCTTCATCGCGCAATGTCGTGAGCTCATCTTGTAAACTCATGTTTCTTCTCCTTTTACTAATAAACTTTTTAAATAAAAAGTCCCTTCGATAATCATTATCGAAGGGACGCTCATTAACGTGGTACCACCCAAAAATTCAGTAGTCTTAGACAGACTACCCTCGGTTATCTGTTAACGGTGATAAACCGCATCAACTTTTTATTGACGAACTCCTGACTGAAATTCAATATCCTAAAAGGCAGGCTTTCACCACTTCCTGCTCGCTAAACTTAAGCGGATACTTACTAGGTCATTCATTGTTTCTTGCTCCATTGTACAAATTTTATTTTAAATTAGCAAGTTTCTATTTGTCGGTACATTGCCATTTGTCTGACCACTCATGAATTGCTGTCATCATATCACGCATTGACTCACCACGTGTGGTTAAGGCATATTCAATTAATGAAGAATCATCATAAGTACGACGCTCAACAATATCAGCCCCTTCAAGTTCCTTCAATCTTTCAACTAACACACGATCTGAACATTTTGAAACAGATTGTGCGAGATCCTTAAAACGAACTGGGCCATTGATCAGTAATGTTTCAATAATCATGCCATTCCATTTACGCCCAAGTATATCAAACGTTGCGATAAACTTATCGCATAACTTATTTTCACATACTTCGGTCATATCGGCTGTATTCTCAGTGACAACTGCCATAATATATTCTCCTTAACTTGTTGGTTTCTCTTCTCGTACTTTTATTTTATGCTTTACTTACAAAAAATGCACGAAATAACTTTTAAATTTCATAACTAACATTATATCCTTATTTTCTGCACTCGCAAAGAATAATTTGACAAGCAATGTATACTTATTTAGGTTATTTTTTTAGAAAGACAGGTGTCGTATGACGTCAAATCAAGATTCCCCTAGCATTTTTAATGCTACTTTTATTCAATTATTCATTATTCAAATTTTAAGTATGATGACCTTTTATAGTCTCTTTGTCATTATTGGTCCGTATGCAGTACATACATATCATGTTAGCGCAACAATGGCTGGTCTCATCACTGGTATGACGATTATTGGTACAATGATTGCTCGTTTTAGCGCTGGTGTGATGACTGCCAGGTTCAGTGCAAAAAAATTGACCATTATTAGTATGGTTATTTTGGTTCCCATCTTATTAGCTTACCAATATCACGGTGGTGTACTTTATCTACTATTGATTCGTTTTATTCAAGGATTAGCCGTGGGTTTAACTGGTACAGTCACCAATACTGCCGTTGTTAATGTTATTCCTCATGAACGACGCGCTGAAGGCATAGCTTACTTTTCACTAGCAACTATTCTTGGCACCGCTTTTGGCCCATTTTTTGCTTTATTAATTGAACAACATTATTCATATACCATCTTATTTTGGCTAGAATTTTTCACTGGTCTCATCGCATTGATTGCTTCATTCCTAATTGATGCCAACAAAGTTATCATTAAGTCTGCACCAGCAAAAACGAATTTTAGTTTACGGACATTAATTGAACCAAAGGTCCTAGGAATTTCACTAACCCTGGGATTTGTCACATTTGGCTACGCTGCCTTACAATCTGAATTAGACTTCTATGCTAGTGATCTCCATTTGGTTACATTTGCCTCATATTTCTTCCTAGTTTATGCTTTTGCCATTCTTATTTCACGACCAGTCGTTGGTCGACTAATGGATCATAAAAATGAAAATTACGTCATTTATCCAGCCTTAATTATTTTAGCCATTGGACTATTTGTTTTAGGCAAAATGACTAATGGTTGGATGATGTTATTGGCTGCTATTTTAATCGGTTTAGGTTTTGGTAATTTTCAATCAGCTGTTCAGTCAACAACAACCCAAATGGTACCCGCTGATCGTTTAACACAAACAACTGCTACTTATTTCATTTGTTACGAATTTTCACTAGGTTTTGGTCCTTCTATCATTGGTTTTATCCAACCAATGCTTGATTATCAAAATCTGTTCTTGATAATGGCCGTGATTGCTCTCATTGGTATTGTGCTTTACTATTTTATTCATGGGCGTAAAATTTCTGCTTGATTTAAGACAAAATAAATAAGCGTGAGACAAAGGATTGAAACCTGTTGTCTCACGCTTATTTATTTTGTTTTATATTATAACTCTGCTAACTTAGAAATTAAGATAGCTCCAATAACAACCATAATGGCACCCACAAGGATGAAGCCCATTTGACGTTTTGTTTTTTTCTCTTTCAAAATAAAGATGGCACCAAACGTTCCGACGATAATACCAGTTTGTGACAACGTTGTTGCTGTTGCTTGACCAACATGAGGATTACCCGTTGAGATAAACATGAACACATTTCCTAGTGCCCAAACCAAACCAGTAATCACTTGACGCCATGTACCTGACTTAAACATATCACCAGTCTCTTTAAAGAAAAAGATGACAATTAGGATTGCACCTAAAATTTGTCCAAGTGACTGTGGTGCCACAATGGCAGTCATATAGTCCAAACCATTGTTTTGATTATGAATGGCATTTGAAATGTAACCCCACTTGTTCAACAAGTTAGGAATAACAAAATAGGCCATGAATCCAAGTGTTGATATAATGACTGCTGTTATACCACCCTTAAAATCACGTTCTGGATTCAAATCTTTTGGCGCATTTTTATCACTGACTGTTGTAAATAAAGCACCCACTGTTACCAATGCAATTGACAAGATCCCAAAGAACCACATCCGGCCAGTATGCCATTCCCCTAAAACGGCAGCAGCCATCAAAGCATTACCAATAATTTGACCAGAAGTTGACAATGGATTACCAATTGATACGCCTAACTTCTTAAAGCCAATTAATTGACCAACTTGACCAATAGCCCAAACTAATCCCGATACGAAACCAACAACCCAAATCCTTGCATTAAAAGCATAGTCGGCCCCGGCACTTGGAATAACAAATGCAAATAGTGTACCAAATCCTAAAATTAGCGCACCAATTGTCATTCCCATAATTCCCTGGGCAGCGGTTCCACCAGCTTTAGTCGTGACAATACCGACTGACCCCCAGGCCAGAGCAGGCACTAAAGCGATTAAAATCGACATTTTTCTTTCCTCCACAATAAAAAAATATATAAAATTCAACATAGGGGAGAATACAACATTGCACACAATTACACAAGCACTAATATTGTATTTTAATTATCAAAAAATTATCTAATTTTTTGTGTGACGTACTTTCAACAAAAAAGCATTATAAACAATTACTTTTTTCATTTTTATTTAATTAAATTATTATGTAATATAATGTGACAAAAAAAGGAATTGAAACTTTCTATTTCAATTCGTTTCCTATTTTTATTAATTTGTATGAAATAGTCGTTTCATACGAGCTGAAGCTGGTGAGAAAAATTCAGCAACTGCCAAATAATCATCAACCAAATCGACTAATAAACTTTCACGATAATGTGGTAACTCACTAGTCGCACCCCACATATGTTTTAAAATAATATCTTTTTCCATAGGAGAAAGATGGGTTATTTTTTCTGCATTACGCAAAGCAACACGTGGATGGATAAAAGCATGTGAGCCTAATTCAAACTTGGTTTCGCGCCAATCATAGAAAAACAAATCATGCAATACACCTGCACGAGCAACCGCAGTGGCATTCAAACCAAAACGTAACGCTAAGCGATAACTAACATAAGAAACTGTAATGCAATGTGTTAATCTATCAGAATGATGATGTTGTGTGTAATTTGCCATCTCTTGTACTTGTGGATGAGCCAATAAGTCTTTCACAATATCACTATATACTTTATCTTTTTGCCAATCTAGCATTGTTCTTCCCCCTCGCACAATCTTAGATTACTTTAAAAATCTTTAACGAGCCTTTAATGCAAACATCGCAATACCTGCCGCAACTGCAACATTTAAGGATTCTGCTTGTCCCGTAATTGGAATATAGAGATTTTTAGTGGTCATTGCTGCCAGTTCCGGTTGCATCCCCTGACCCTCATTTCCCATAATTAAGGCAAATTGCGTTTGCGCTGGGATAGTGAAAACCTCTGCTGCCTGTGGATCTAATTGTGTGCCATAAACATTCATGCCATTTTGCGTAAAAGAAGCCGTCCAATCGGCCAAATCACCGGTAGTTGTCATTAAGTGAAATTGTGAACCTTGCATCGCACGCAAAGCCTTTGGTGAATATGGATCAACCGACCCATGACCAAATACAACGCCAGTAAAACCTGCTGCATCAGCTGTACGAACCATTGTACCAACATTACCAGGATCTTGAATCGCATCCAAGAATAACCAAGCACCATCATGAATAAATTGTGGTTCACGCGTTGTTGTCGGCAATGACACTTCGGCAAAAATACCTTGCGGTGTTGTTAAATCTGACAACTTTTTTGCAATGTCAGTTGTAATTTCGAAAACGGGGACACCTAAAGGTAATTCCTCCTGATGCTCATCTAGCTGTTCACGCGTTCCAATAATTGCATGTAGCTTACCGTTGTGTTGGATTGCTTCTTGTACTAAATGCCAACCGTCTAACAAATATGTTTGACTTGCCTGTCGACCTTTTTTGGTTTGTAATTTTTGCCATGTTTTCACACGATTATTTTTTACTGATTTAATAGTTTCCATAAAGTTTATTATACGCTAAAAACAATTATATTGCTTATGTTATAATTCGTAATAAGACTTAAATTTGCTATTTGCTAAAGAAAGAAGGATAACATGCCAGTTTTAGATTTAAGTGACACGGCTGCTGTCAATAAATATGAAGAGTTTGTCCAACAGTCACCTTATGGCCAAGTTGGGCAAGATTTGGGTTGGGCAAAAATTAAAAATAATTGGGAACCTCGGTACGCCTATGTCACTGATGATGATGACAATATCATTGCTGCTATTTCAATGCTACTAACACAAACAAAATTAGGTAAGAAATTTGCCTATGCTTCAAAGGGACCAGTCATGGATATTACTGATTTCTCATTACTAGAGCAACTCATGATTGAAGCAAAACGTGCATTAGCAGACGATGACGCTTATGTCATCAGAATGGATCCTGAAGTACCTTATTCTGATGAATTAAATAGCGCCCTACAAGCACATGGTTTTGAAACACGGAATCGTAATGTGGCTGACGAAGGCATGCATGCGACTATCCAACCACGGCTTAACATGGTACTAGACTTAACCACTAAGCCCGATGCTAAAGAAACTTTTGATTTATACCCTTCTAAAACCAAGTCAAAGCTAAAGCGGCCAATGCGTGATGGTGTCACTGTTCGTTATGGTAGCGATTCAGCCGCAATTGATGCTTTTTATGAAACTTACGTTAATATGGCCAATCGCCATGGTATTACTTATCGTCCAAAAGATTACTTTGAACGGATGCGTGATGCTTTTGGTGATAATGGTATTATGCGGGTCTATATCGCTGAACGTGAAGGCCATCTCCTTTCTACGGGTATTGGTTTTAAGTATGGTCGTAAAATTTGGTATATGTATGCTGGCTCAAATGACGGGCCAACTTATTATGCACCTTATGCTGTCCAAACAGCCATGATTCAGTGGGCATTAGACGAAGGTGTTGATTTATATGATATGGGGGGGATTGCATCACAATCAACTGATGATGGCCTATATGTCTTTAAGCATACATTTATTAAAGCTGACCCACGTGAATATATTGGTGAAATTGATTTGGTCTTAGATGAAGACGCTTATGCTGAATTAGTTCGTAAATAGGATGAAAACTGACTAGAAATTTAAACTACTTGCTTTTGCAACAAGGCGTTAGACAAAAACTATTATATGTGTTTAAGGGCCGTGAATCTACCAAGTTAAAATGGTTAGATTCACGGCCCTTAGACGTATTTCAAAAGACTGAAAGGTTACTATTACACCTTTTTTATTCTGGATTTTGTTCTGACAAACGCCAACGCAAATAGGCATTAATGAAAGGATCTAAATCACCATCCATGACTGCTTGTGGATTACCTGATTCAAAGCCATCACGATGATCTTTGACCATACGATATGGTTGAAAAACGTATGAACGAATTTGTGAGCCCCAACCATTTTCAAGATGATCACCTGCAATTGCTGCTCGTTCTTGCTCTTTTTTATCCATCTCTAATTGATATAATTTTGCTCGTAACATTGCATATGCGGTATCTTTATTTTGGAATTGTGAACGTTGTTGCTGTGAAGCAACAACAATACCAGTTGGTATATGCGTTAAACGTACAGCTGAAGATGTCTTATTAATATGCTGTCCACCAGCCCCTGATGCACGATATACATCCATCTTCACGTCAGCTGGATTAATATCAATATCTACTGAATCATCCAATTCTGGCATCACATCAATAGACACAAATGACGTGTGACGACGACCGGCCGAATCAAACGGTGAAATACGTACAAAGCGGTGTACACCACGCTCAGAACGTAAGTAACCATAGGCATTATGACCTGTAATCATTAATGTCGCTGAATCAATACCCGCAACATCACCTGGATGATAATCCATAACATCTACTTTAAAGCCATGTTGCTCAGCCCAACGTGTATACATGCGTTGTAAATTAGCACCCCAATCTGCCGATTCTGTCCCCCCTGAGCCTGGATGAATTTCCAAAATAGCATTATTTTTATCATAAGGTTCGTTTAGTAATTGAGTTAAACGATAGGCTGATAGATTTTCACTTAATTGTTCTAAATCTGCTGTCATTTCAGCATTCATTTCTTCATCGTCTACTTCACTTAACAAATCAATCGCTGTTGCCACATTTTCAACACCATCTGTCAATTTTAAATAGTCGTCACGACGACCTTTTAAGACATTATTATCATCAATGACTTTTTGCGCCGCAACATTATCCTGCCAAAAATCTGGTTCGACCATTTTTGCTTCATTAGCAGCTATTTCATCATTCAATGCGTCTAAATCTAGTGATTCACCAAATTTTTTTATTTCCGCTGACATATCAGTTAATTTATGACGTGCTTCAGCTAACTCCATGATTTCCTCCCTACCTGATTTAAAAATGAGGTTGAGATATATCTTTACATCCCAACCTCAACAATACTTGTTTAATAATTGTTTTTAACGCACATTTTGCCGGATTTCTGACTTCATGAAGAGACGGGTCACATCATATTCAACACCCGCAATCATTTCATCAAACATACGGAACCCCTCATTTTGATACTCAATTAATGGATTCAATTGACCATAACCACGTAATTGAATCGCATCACGTAACTGATTCATTGCTTCCATATGGTCAGTCCATTGCGCATCAACGACTCGTAAAATAACTACTCGTGTAAATTGCAATAAGCGTTCTTCGTCATCCCCTAAGGCATGCCGTTTTTCTTCATACATCATTTTCGCACGACGATAAAGCTCATTTTCAATCTCTTGTGCATTTTTATCTGTTAAGTCTGCAACTGTTATCGAATCAACCGGTACAATCGTTGATTGTGCAAAGTCAACAATCGCGTCAAGACGCCATTCTTTTGGCTTACCTTCCGTTTGATTTTTGACCACACGGTGAATTGTCCGCTCAACCATTGGTAGCAAAACATCTCGTAAGGAATGTTCCTCATCAATAACCTGGTTACGATTATCATAGAAGGTATTACGCTGTTGTGACATCACATCATCATATTGCAAAACATGCTTACGTGAGTCGTAGTTGTTTCCTTCGACACGTTTTTGGGCTGATTCAACAGAGCGTGTAATCAAGCGATTACGGATAACCGCGTCTTCATCACCCATGTTCATACTTTCCATCAATGTTTTAATGCGCTCACCACCGAAACGAATCATCAAATCATCTTCTAATGATAAGAAGAACTGTGAATAACCTTTATCTCCTTGACGTCCAGAACGACCACGCAATTGGTTATCAATTCGACGTGACTCATGACGCTCAGTACCAATAACTGCTAAGCCACCCATATCAGCAACACCCGGTCCTAACTTAATATCAGTACCACGACCAGCCATATTAGTAGCAATTGTAACAGCACCACGTTGCCCCGCATTAGCGATAATTTCAGCCTCACGTGCATGGTTTTTCGCATTCAAAACGTTGTGGGGAATACCTGCCTTGGTTAACATTTTTGAAATAAGCTCAGATGTCTCAACCGCAACTGTACCAATTAAAATGGGCTGTCCCTTTTTATGTAATTGGGTAACCAATTGTAGCACCGCATTAAACTTAGACCGTAAATTAGGATACAACAAATCTGGTTCATCAACTCGTTGAATGGGCTTATTTGTTGGAATTGTTGTAATTTCCATGTTATAAATCTCACGGAATTCATCTGCTTCAGTTTTTGCTGTACCAGTCATACCAGACAGCTTATTGTACTGACGGAATAAGTTTTGATAAGTAATCGATGCCATCGCACGGTTGTCTTCTTGAATTTGAACTTGTTCTTTGGCCTCTAAAGCTTGATGTAACCCATCAGAGAAACGCCGACCTTCTTGAATACGGCCAGAAAAAGCATCAACTAACACAACTTCACCGTCACGAACAACATAATCTTTGTTATTAAACATCGTGTAGTTTGCACGTAATGCTTGATCAATATGGTGTGTCAATGCAACATTACCTGGACCATAGAGATTATCCAAATTAAAGTATTTTTCACCCTTTGCAATTCCTTCATCATTTAACAAAACTGATTTAGATTCATGATCAACCTTAAAATCTTCATCTTCTGTTAATGACTTTGCAAAACGATCAGCACGAATATACAGTTGTGTACTTGTTTGAGCAGGTGCCCCAGAAATAATCAATGGAGTGCGCGCCTCATCAATTAGAATGGAGTCTGTCTCATCAACCAATGCAAAGTTCAAACCACGTTGTACACGATCCTCTTTACGAGCGACCATGTTATCACGTAAGTAATCAAAACCAATTTCAGAATTAGTCGTATACGTAATATCACACAAGTAAGCTTGGCGCTTTTCGTCTGGTGACATCTCCGTTAAATTAATACCAACAGTTAGACCCAACCATTTATACAATTGGCCCATTTCCTCACCATCTCGTTGTGACAAATATTCGTTCACTGTCACAACATGAACACCCTTTTGTGGTAGCGCATTTAAATAAACTGCCATCGTTGCAGTTAATGTTTTACCTTCTCCAGTTTTCATTTCGGCAATGTTACCACCATGCAAAACGGCAGATCCCATTATTTGCACACGGAATGGATATAAACCTAACACGCGTTTTGCACCTTCACGAACCACTGCAAATGCTTCTGGTAAGATATCATCTAGCGTTTTCCCCTTTTTCAATAATTCTCGAAAATAAGGTGTTTTTGCTTGTAATTCCTCGTCCGATAAGGCTGCCATATCGTCGGCATATGCTTCTACTTTGTCAGCTAAGCGACCTAAGCGACGCAATTTCCCTTTATCACTCTCAATAATTTTACGTAATGGATTAGCCATTTATATCTTCCCTCTCATCGGTCTTTATCAGCTACTTCTAGCTAATTATACTAACTAACATTCTAACATAATGCACGTCATAGTAACACGATTTCTATATAAAAAATGAGAGATGGTCTAATTACTAACCGTAATCAAACCATCTCTCGTTTTTAATTATAGAAATTCACGAATATTAGCAAGCGTTTGCTCACGTCCTAATAATTCAAGTAATTCACCTAAATTAGGACCTTGTTCTTCACGAGTTGTTGCAATACGTAATGGATTCCAAAGGGCACGACCCTTCACAGCCATCTCTGATTGAATTTCACGAACAGCGCGTAATACAGCTGCGGCAGTAAAGATTGGCATTTTTTCAATTTTATCTGCAAATAACGTCAACATTGCAGGCACATTGTCTGCATTCATCCATTCTTTTGCTGAATCTGGGATATCAGCAGCAGCTGGCATCTCAAAGAAAACAGGCTTAATCAATGGCACAATTTGTGCAGTATATGAAACACCGTCCATGTATACGTTCATCACTGAACGTAACCATTGCATCTTTTCAGCTGTTAATTCAGTCGGATCAACAACCTTTGAATAAACCAATTGTTCAATCAATTTATCAAACACCATATTTTGATCAGCGGTCTTAATCCATTGGTTATTTACCCACTCAAGCTTCTTATTATCAAACTTCGCAGGTGATTTTGACAAACGATTTTCATCGAATATCTTAACTAATTGTTTCTTATTAAAGATTTCTTTTTCACCAACTGGTGACCAGCCTAGCAAAACAATGAAATTTAACAAAGCTTCTGGCAAATAGCCTAGTGAACGATATTGTTCAATAAATTGCAATACCGTTTCATCACGTTTTGATAATTTTTTACCAGTATCAGCATTAATAATTAGTGTCATATGACCAAAAATTGGTGCTTCCCAACCAAATGCCTCATAAATCATTAATTGCTTTGGTGTATTTGACACATGATCATCCCCACGTAACACGTGAGAAATTGCCATCTTATGATCATCAACAACAACAGCAAAATTGTAAGTTGGCATGCCATCGGCCTTTTGAATGACCCAATCACCACCAACTGTCGATGAATTAATTTCAATGTGTCCCTTAACAATATCATCCCAAGCATAATCTTTATTCTCAGGTACGCGGAAACGAACCACGTATGGCAACCCTTTTGCTAAAGCATCTGCTTGAAAGGCTGCAATTTCATCATTAGACATACCTGCATATTCATAAACGTAATGTGGTGCTTGTTTAGCAGCAACCTGTGCTTCACGTTCGGCGGCTAGCTCCTCTGATGTTTTAAAAGAACGATAAGCTAAACCACGATCTAGTAAATCTTGAATCAATGGCTTATAAATTGATAGGCGTTCAGATTGACGATAAGGACCATACTTACCTGGATTAGCTGGTGATTCATCCCAATCCAGACCAAGCCAAGCGAGATTATCCAACTGTGACTTTTCACCATCAGCAATATTACGCGTCTGGTCAGTATCCTCAATACGGATAATAAATTCACCTTTATGATGACGTGCAAATAACCAGTTAAATAATGCTGTTCGGGCATTACCTATATGTAAATGTCCTGTTGGTGATGGTGCATAACGCACACGAATTTTCTTTTCGGTAGTCTCAGCCATGCTAATCGACACTCCTCTTTATTTTATAATTCTAAATAATATACCGTTTACTAATATACCGCGCTTTGCAGTGCGTTTCAATGTATTCCCTTGAATAAGTGCTTAATTTCTTAAAATACAGCCTAATTGTCAACAACGTTTCCAAAAATCATGCGACCGGCATCTGTTTGCAATGCAGAAGTTACCTCTACTGTCACCGTCTCTTGTAAATGACTACGTCCCTCTTCGGCAACAACCATCGTGCCATCATCCAAATAACCAACTGCTTGTTGTCGTTCAGTACCATTTTTAACTAGTAATACCGTTAGATGATCACCAACTGCAACCCGTGGTCTTAATGCACCTGCCAGTTCATTGATATTTAATACCTGAACATTTTGAAACTTTGTCACTTTATTCAAATTATAATCGTTTGTTACAAGGCAACCATTTACTTCCTCTGCTAATCGAATTAATTTCTCATCAACTTCAGTAATGTCTTCGTAATCACCTTCCCACATTTCCAAAGGAACATAATCACTTTCACGCAACTCATTTAAGACGTCTAACCCACGACGACCACGCACGCGTTTTAGCGATTCACCAGCATCAGCGATGTACTGCAACTCATATAACACAAAGTTAGGAACTAACAAAGTACCTTCAATGAATCCCGTTTTCACTAGGTCTATAATACGACCATCGATTAAAATATTGGTATCCAAAATTTTATAGTGATGATAGTTTGTTTCTGCTTCAGTTAAAACATCGCCTTGTCCAACATCGTGCTGAGGGCGTACTTTTTTAGTACGGCTTGTTAATGTTGGTATCAACTTACGCCATTCATCAATACGTGTCGTTCCTAAACGAAATCCTAAATAACCCAATAATGCCATCACAATAACCGGTACTACCCCACTTAGGAAGAAATTATTCATGTGTTGCAAAGGTACCGTGATTACGACAGCAATCACTAAACCAATTAAAGTTGTTAATGATCCAATAAGCAATAATAGTGGTGATTGCTTATTTAGATAGTTTTCAATACGATGTATCGTTTGATCAACTGGGCGCCACAACAACAAACTTAATAAATAAAAAATAATAGCACCTAAAATAAAATTGACAATACCGTTATTAATCCAGGTATGTTTAGATAGATTAAAAATATCCCAAATGACTGGTAATAAAGTCAAAGCAATTGCGCCACCAGCTAATACAAAAATTCCCTGAATAATTCGCTTTCGTAACATACTAATTTCTCCTTTCTACATTATCCCAATGCAATTTGTAATGCTTCAGATAATGTTTTTGTCCCAATGATTTGAATGTCACTAATCCCGTTCAATTGATCAGTCACGTGTTTTGGTACAAAAATACGTTTAAAACCAAGTTTCTTGGCTTCAGTGACACGTTCAACAATATTTGGCACACGCCGGACTTCCCCTGTTAAACCAATTTCACCAACAAATGCATCCGTTGGTTGTGTTTCAACATCGTTATAACTTGAAGCAATCGCCATTGCGACAGCTAAATCAATAGCTGGTTCGTCTAGTTTAACACCACCAGCAGCTCGAACATACGCATCTTGATTTTGTAACAAAAGATTTGCCCTTTTTTCTAAAACAGCCATCAATAACGATACACGGTTGCGATCAATACCTGCTGCTGTGCGTTGTGCATTACCGAATACAGTTGGCGTAACCAAAGCTTGTACTTCTACCAGAATTGGTCGAGTACCTTCCATTGCGACAACGACAGCAGACCCACTAGCATTTACCAAACGCTCTTCCAAAAACAAATCTGACGGGTTTGCAACTTCAATTAACCCACCGTTTTGCATATCAAACACACCTAATTCATTTGTTGAACCAAACCTATTTTTAACAGCACGCAGCAATCGGAAACTTCGTTGATTATCACCTTCAAAATAAAGCACCGTATCAACCATATGTTCTAATATTTTTGGTCCTGCAATCGCACCTTCTTTTGTCACATGACCGACAATGAAAATTGTAATATTATTCGTTTTAGCAATTTGTAGTAATTCGGCCGTTGTTTCACGAATTTGGGACACAGAGCCAACTGACGAGCTAATATCAGGTTCTTGCATTGTTTGAATAGAATCAATCACAACAAAGTCAGGTTTGGTTTCATCAATTGCTTGTCTAATCTGTTTCATATCTGTTTCTGGAAAAAGTAAAAAATCAGAATCACCACGGACACCCAAACGTTCCGCACGTAATTTAATTTGTGACGCACTTTCTTCACCAGCAACATATAATATTTTTTGACCAGTATTGGCAAGTTGACCGGATACTTGTAGCAACAATGTCGACTTACCTATTCCTGGATCACCACCAATCAAAACCATTGACCCTGGTACAATACCACCACCAAGGACGCGATTAAACTCTGCGTTCGCTGTCTTAATACGAGGTGTTTCTTCAATATTAACATCATCCAACCGTTCGACTTTAGCAACTTGACCTGCTAAATTAACCCGCGACTTTCGGTCAACCTTTTCTGGTTGCATGACTTCTTCAACAAATGTTCCCCATGCACCACAGTTTGCACAGCGCCCCATATATCGTTGTGAGACAAAACCACAATTTGAACAAACGAATTGCGTTTTTGTTTTTGCCATATTTCCCCCTTTTTTATTTTACACCTGAGCTACCAAAACCGCCTTGACGCGTCTTTTTGGTTTGTAATTGATCATTATCAGTGGTTAAAAACGGCATGAAGATTCCTTGACCAATTCGTTCACCTTTTTTAATCGTGACATCACGCACACTCCAGTTAATCATCTGAATAAAAATTTCACCTTCATTTTTAGGATTATCAACATAATCCGCATCAATGATACCAACACCATTTGGCAAAATTAACCCGCGCTTTAAAGGATTTGAAGAACGATTAGCAATCATTAAATATTCATTCTCACCCATGTAAGCTTTTATACCAGTAGGCACTAACAGTGGTTTAATTGTACGAGATGCTTGTTCATAACTTTCTGATGTTAGAGTTTCATTATGCCTTATCTGCCATAAAATTTTCAAAAATGGTAATCGCCAAATAGAAGGCAATGTAAAATCCTCCGCTGCTTGAAAATCATAACCAGCAGCTTGTTCTGTCGCGCGCACTGGCAAATTTAAATTAGCGTTTGCGTATTTCTTAACAACAGCAAATCCTCGTTTCATAACTATTCCTTTCAAATAAATTATCAAAGATAAGTATAACTTAATTTCATGAAAAATAAAAAAGCACACGTCAAAT
Organism: Weissella sp. ESL1156; assembly: GCF_058505625.1. NCBI lineage: Bacteria > Bacillati > Bacillota > Bacilli > Lactobacillales > Lactobacillaceae > Weissella > Weissella sp. ESL1156. The sequence goes on from NZ_CP196372.1 coordinate 982,765, forward strand.
TCACGCATGCTTTCAAACAAACTTAACCTTTATAGGCGATTTTCTGATATTCTGGATGTCTAAAAAAGGCTTGCCGTGCGTAAGTACATACTGGTTTTAGTTGCACGTGTGCTTTCTCTGCTTGTGCAACGACTTCTGCTAGTAACTGTGCTGCAATTCCTTGACCACGCAACTCTGGATCAACATAGGTATGATCAATCGACCAAACTTTGCCACCAAGAATTGCTGGAAATAATATTTCTGCATCTACAATACCGTTTGTTTCGTGAAATAAACGACCAGGTTCATACATAAATTCCATATCAAACCTCCTGGTATCATTATAACCGAATCACAAATATCCATGGGTTATAAACTATCGAAGTGCCCCGACAAAATCAGGTAACCATTTATTCGAAATTGATTTGATACTAACTTTTTCAGAAAAAGAATCAATCGTAACAAATTTACCACCACCAATATAGATACCTGCAGTTGTTGGTAATACACGACTACCCCAAGCTAATAAATCTCCGGGCATCGCTTCAGAAACCGTAAATTGTGTCAGTGCTTGCATTTGTTCACTCACTTCATGAGGAAAACCAACACCTTCAATGCGATTATACATATATTGAATTAATCCACCAGTATCAAAACCAGTATCAATATTTTTTCCTTCTTTCTGATAAGGTACATCAAGTACATCATCTAATACCGTTAATAACGGTTCACATATGCTTTCCATAATCATTTTCATCATTGTTCTCTGAATGCGAGCACCGGTTGTTTTACGAGCAAAATTTGAAACAGTAATCGTCACAGGTTTTTCAGCAATTGGCGGTTCAAACATAATTTCAGCGTCCGCTTCATCATAATCATTCACGTGAACAACACGTCCAGGTTCTATTCTAAATGGCATTATCATTACCTCTACTTGAATGTATAAAAAAAGACTCGCGAACGAGTCTTTTTAATAATAGCTTTTTATTGGTGAATAAACTGAACACCAGCAGTAGAAATTGTACGTTCGTTATATAGCTTACCTGCATAGTTAGCTTCAGAAATAGTAATCGTACCGTCTGAGTTAACAGAGTCAACGACCGCTACGTGTCCATAACTACTTGCACCACCAACACCAGGTGCAAAGTACGCAACAGAACCAACTGATGCAGTTGAATTTACAGTATGACCTGCAGCAGTTGCTGATGCTGGCCATGATGAGGCATTACCCCAGTAATTACCTACCCAACTCAAATCACCCTTAACATACCAAGTGCATTGTCCATATGGGTATGTGTTTCCAGTCGTGTTTGATGAAACATGATTAGTCGTTGTTGATGTTGTCGTCGTAGCAGATGTAGATGTTGTTGTAGCGGCAGCAGAAGCTGTAGATGTCGTTGACACGTTTTGTGGTCGTGCAGCGGCTGAACTTGCTGCGGCAGCCGATGCGTTTGCTGCTGACGTTGCAGCGGCTTGCGCTGCAGCTGAACTAGCAGCAGCTTGACTAGCAGCTAATGAGGCATTTGCTGCTGACGTTGCGGCGGCTTGTGCTGCAGCTGAACTTGCAGCGGCTTGGCTAGCAGCTAATGAGGCATTTGCTGTTGACGTTGCAGCGGCTTGAACAGCAGCTGAACTTGCGGCAGCTTGGCTAGCAGCTAATGAAGCGTTTGCTGCTGATGTTGCAGCTGATTGCGCTGCGGCTGAACTTGCGGCAGCAGCCGACGCATTCGCTGCTGATACATTTGCTGTTGATGTTGTAGCAACTGATTGTGGTGCGGCTGAACTAGCAGCTTGCGATGCAGGTGCTGCACTAGTAGCAACTTGATGTGCAGAAGCTGAAAGATTAATTGTATCACCAACATAGATAATTGATGAAGCTGAAAGATCATCATTTACTGATAACAATTCAGACAAAGTCATACCATTAGCGTTAGCAATTGCCCACAGTGAATCACCAGCTTTAACTGTATAAGTAGCCCCACTAGCAACATGCTTCGTTGCAACTGAAGAAGCAACTGATTGTGCTGCAGACTTTGGTGCAGCTGATCCAGGTATTTCAACCTTTTGACCAACAAGAATCAAATTTGCATTTGCAATTTTGTTTGCTGATACTAAATCATCAACAGTAACGTGGTGTGCAGCTGCTAATGCATAAAGTGTATCCCCAGATTTAACAGTGATAGAATCAGCTGAAGCGACAACTGAACTACCTGCCAAGGCAGCCGCTGCTCCGGCAGTTGCTAATAGCGTATTTTTTACAGATGCGTGCATATTAAGTACCCCTTAAAACTAAAAATTTGTTGTCCTATATTATGTTAAGAAATAGCCCACGAGAACTTTTCTTAAGGTTTTCTTTATCTTTACTACAAGCACTATTGTACTTTATAGACTTTTCATAAAAATGCATTTAATGTTTCATTTATGTTACACAACACAAAATCCTTAATTTTTTCTTTATTTTGTTCGTTTTTAATGCATTTAAAAAAATCAGAGCATCATTCTTGTACAAAAAAAGACGGTAGTCCTAACTACCGCCTATAAATCATTTATACTTTATTAAATAATTTAGCAACTTTATTCAACTTATTTTTCATCTTTTTCAATAGTGATTTTATCATCAACTAACTTTGCAATTAATTGTTTTGCTTCAGGATTATCTAGATAAAAGTCAGCAATTTGATCTTCTAATTGTTCTTGGATAACACGACGTAATGGACGAGCACCCATTTCAGGATTATATCCCAATTCGACAATCTTTTGCTTGACATCGTCAGTAATCGTAATGTGCAAATCCTTTTCTGCAATTGCAGCATTCATATCATTGATCATCAAATCAACAATCTTTAATAAGTTTTCTTTTGAAAGTGCATTGAATTCAACAATGCCGTCAAAACGATTCAAAAACTCTGGCTTGAAATATGGTGCGAGGCGTTCTAGTAGATGTGAACCACTTTGGCTGTCTTCTGGGTCAAAACCAACCTTTGCTTCTTTGACACCGGTACCCGCATTTGATGTCATGATAATAATAGTATCTTTAAATGACACCACATGACCTTGTGCATCAGTTAATCGACCATCATCTAAAATTTGTAAGAACATGTTCATCACATCAGGATGTGCCTTTTCAACCTCATCAAGTAAGATCAATGAATAAGGACGACGACGAACCGCTTCAGTTAGTTGACCAGCTTCTTCATAACCAACATACCCAGCTGGTGCTCCAATCAACTTTGAAACAGAATGTTTCTCCATGTACTCAGACATATCGAATCGAATCATACTATCAGTTGTACCAAATAGTTCCTTTGCCAACTGCTTAGCCGTCTCAGTCTTTCCAACACCTGTTGGTCCAACAAATAAGAAACTACCAATTGGACGACCAGTTTTATTAAAGCCAACGCGATTACGACGAATGGCACGCGCAATCTTTTCAGTGGCTTCTTCTTGCCCAATAACATGAGCTGATAAATTATCACCTAAGTTTCGTAATTGTGTCTGTTCCGTTTCTGCTAATTCACCAACAGGAATACCAGTCTTTTCCTCAACAATTTTTTGAATATCTTCCACTGTTACTGTTTGTGCAGCTTCATTTTGTGGTGCTTGTTGCTTAACGGCTTCTAACTGTAATTCCAAATTATTGACTTGATCACGTAACTTGCTTGCCTTCTCATAATCTTCACGTTCAATAGCTGATTGTTTTTGAGCTTCAGTTGAATGAATCTTATTTTCTAGTTCTTTTGGATCAGCGATTTTAACTGATAAGTTTTTCTTAGAACCCGCTTCATCAATTAAATCAATTGCCTTATCTGGCAAGAAACGCTCTGAAATGTAACGATTTGATAAGTTAACAGCTGCTTCTAGTGCCTCATCTGAATACTTTACCTTGTGGTAGTCTTCATAGCGCGAACGAATACCTTTCAAAATCTGCAGTGCCTCATCTGTTGATGGCTCATTGACTTGAACTGTTTGGAAACGACGAGCAATCGCTGCATCCTTTTCAATTTTACGATACTCATTTAATGTCGTTGCTCCAATCAACTGGAACTCACCACGAGCTAAGGCAGGCTTTAAGATATTACCAGCATCCATTGAACCTTCACCTGCTGTTCCTGCCCCCATAATTTCGTGAATTTCATCAATAAATAGGATGACGTCTTCACGTTTAGATACTTCATCCATCAATTGTTGCATACGCTCTTCGAATTGACCACGCACACCTGTTCCTTGAACAAGTGAGACAACGTCTAAACGAATCACCTCTTTACCTTGCAGCTTACCAGGTACCTTTGCGTTAACAATGGCCTGTGCTAAACCTTCTACAACCGCTGTCTTTCCAACGCCAGCTTCACCAATTAATACTGGATTATTCTTTGTTCGACGGTTAAGCACCTCAATAACACGAGCAATTTCATCATCTCGACCAATTACTGGATCGAACTTACCCTTACGTGCCATTTCAGTCAAATTAATACCGTATTGATCAAGTAAACTATCACCTTGACCATTATTATTGCCCCCATTACCTTGTCCCATTTGTGGGCGGGGCCTTTGCTGGGTACGTTGTGCTTGTTGTGCCCTTGTTGCTTCATTATTCATCATACGAAAAATATCATCAAAATTTGAAAAACCAAATGGATCTTGTGCCATATTACCAGCCTCCTTACAATCTCTTTTATATTCATTATTCCCAATAGATACAATAGTTGCCGTTTGTTTGACCTTTATTGACCTTGCTTACATTATCTATATTAGCACTCTCATGCATAGAGTGCAAGTCAAAAACGCGATTTTTTTATAAAAAAGAATAAATTTTTTGTTCATAAAAAGTCCATTCTTTTGAATATATTTAATTATATTTTAATATTCAATAACTAACTTACCAATCATATTTCCAATAGCAACTTCTCTCTGTGCTGCTAAAATCGTTTTTGCAGATAACCCCGTCATTGTTTTGGTTAACGTTGATTGTACAACACCCTCATCAACTAACTTAGCTAACAAAGTCAATGCGGCTCCCTGCGTCGCAACATTTTTACCAGCATTTGTTTTTGCAAACATAAATTCCCAATCAAGTGATGCTGCTTGATTCTTAATCAAACCAACAGGCAGTGGTGTCGTTGATTGCACAATCGCACCAATATGGCCAAATACATCAACCAACTTAGCAGCTGATTCAAAATGTTGATCAAGTGAATGTAGTACAGCAATATAGGGTATTGTTGTAAACCCTAATTTTTTTACCGCCGTCACATAATCATCACAATGATTGACCACAAAATCTGCCCCCAACTTTTTAACCCAATCAATCGTATCTTGACGTGAAGCGGTCGCAATAACTGTCATTCCCAGCCATTTGCCTAATTGGATCATCATTGAACCAACACCACCAGCACCATTGATCACAAATAAAGTCTCACCTTTAGCACCATCGGCAACCATTTCTATCTGAAATTTATCAGCAAGCATTTCATATGCTGTTAAAAATGTTAACGGCATTGCAGCAGCTTCTACATTCGATAACCTACTTGGTGCTTCGCTAATCAACGCTTCTCTAACAACTTCATATTCAGCATTAGAACCAGTCCGACCTAATTCACCGGCAAAAAACACACGATCACCAATCGCGAATTTTGTCACATCATCCCCCATTGCGACAATCTCGCCAACCGCATCAAATCCCAATACACGTTCTTGACCTGCTGCTGCAGCTAATTCCCATTGTTTCATATCTACCGGGTTCATGCCTGCTGCAGCAACTCTAACCAACACATCATGATTCGACATGTTTGGTCGTTCAATTTTCTTATCTATCAATGGTTTGTTCGCATCCGTTGTTGTTACAACCGCCTTCATCATTTCTGTCATGATTCACTCCCTTATAATAAGTCATGTTTCCCATTATTCCTCTACTTATATGATACTATCTCTACTATAAAAAAAATAGTAATGGCAACGCTATTCGCTGTTGTCATTACTATCGTATAAATACTTAATCTTGTGAACCTTCTGCTGCTGCAACGCCTTCTTTCAGACCAGCCATTTCAACATGATGCTCACGGAAATCTTTATCTTGAATAGGCAAGTGGAGTGCATAATCATTAAAAATCGTTAAATCACCTTCAAGCTCATTCGCATCAAATCCTAGTACGTGACCACCAAAGGTACGATCGTCACTCAAAAAATGAACATGCCAACCAGCTGCAACAGTACCTTGATACAATTCAGGTGAATAGTAACCAACTAATGTTCCTGTCACATCGCGTTTTTCAAACTCGCGTTGTGTTTTTGTAATTTCAGATAACGATGGAAATGGTCGTTCTGACTTAGGTGCCGACCGAACTTTCATATAATCAAAACTACCTCGCAAAACTACACCTGAGAATGTATTCTCTAATTCACGATCACGAACAAGCGAAACCATCTCTTTCATATTACCAGCACTGAAGGTCACTTTTTCTGATGGATCACTAGTATGATGAACAGTCGCAAATGGTACCGTCTTATTCATATCTGTCACGTGATGAATCGTTCCTTCACCGTCCATATAATAAACCTCACCATCGACCATAATCATCTCACCATCAAGACCATCGAAAGTACCAATACCTGCATCCCCATGCTCTTTTAATTCAGCTAAAGTGGCCGTACCACCTAACACTTTCCCCATCAAAGCTTCTAATGTACTATGTTGATAAACTGTTGCCATGATTTTCCTCCTAATATGGTATTTTAACAAAAAACGCCCAGTGAACTGGACGCTTTTTTATATTATTCTGCATCAATTAATTGTGACATTAATTCATAATTATGTGAGTAGTCTACTGGAATATCAACAACAACTGGTCCTTCGGTTGCAAAAGCTTCATCCATAACCGCATCCAATTGGTCAGGTGTTTCAACACGCAATCCCTTGGCACCAGCTGACTCGGCAAACTTCACAATGTCAATATTTGAGAACTTGACACCTGCTGACTCACCATTGTACTTAACTTCCTCTTGGAACTTAACCATATCATAGTGATAATTATCTTGCCAAACAATGTGCACCGTGTTCAAGTGTAGTTGAACAGCAGTTGCCAATTCCATACCTGAAAAGAAGAAACCACCATCACCAGATACTGAGACAGACTTTGCATTTGGCCGAACCATTGCTGCAGCCATAGCCCAAGGTAATCCGACACCTAACGTTTGCATACCATTTGAAATCAAGAAATGACGTGGCACATATGACTTAAAATGACGACCAAGCCACAAATAATGTGAACCAATATCTGATGATAAGGTCATTTCATCAGTCATGTGTGCTTGTAATGACTTAATAATGTTCAATGGGTGGTTTAGATTTGCTTGTGCTGGTGTATACGTTGGTTCTTCTGCCGCATGTAAAGCAGCCTTAAATTCAGTCAACTTGTTCTGAGAAGCAACTGGTAATTCATAACCTGCAATTTGTTCTTGCAATGCTTTCAAAGTATCAGCTAGTGTCCCAACTAATTGACGTTCAGGCGTAAAGTTATTGTCAATTTGAACAGCTTGTGTATCAATTGCCGCAATACGCAAATCAGCATTCTTGTTCCAATTACGTGGTTCATATTCAATTGCGTCATAACCAACTGTAATAACCAAATCAGATTGGGCTAATAATTGGTCACCAACTTGGTTACGGAAGAAACCAATGCGACCAAAGAAAGTCTTTTCTTCTAATTCACGAGAAATAACACCTGCACCTTGATATGTTTCAACAACTGGTAATGTTGTTTGTTCAAGTAATGCATGCAAGGCTGCCGTTGTCGCATCATCTGAACCACGTGCACCGACTAACAAGACTGGTAGCTCCGCAGCTTTAACTTGCTCTGCTAGCCAAGCAATATCTTCGGCAGCTGCAGCACCATAACGTGCCGGCTTAACTGCTGGTAATGCCGCTGCATTTACTTCAGCTTCATCAACGTCTTGTGGTAACGAAACAAATGCGGCACCTGGCTTTGGACCATTTGCAGCAGCGAAAGCATTTGAAATAATTTCCGAAATGTTATTTGGATCTTGAATTTCTACTGAATAGTTTGTAATTGGTGCAAACAAAGTTGCTGATGGTGTACTTTGATGTGTCAAACGGTATAAATCTTTACGTTGTACTTGACCACCAATTGCCAAAACCGGATCATTTTCAGCAGTCGCCGTCATCAAACCAGAAGCTAAATTACCAACCCCAGGTCCTGAAGTAACTGCAACGACACCAGTTTTACCAGTGATACGTGAAAATGCTTGTGCCATAAAAACAGCATTTTGTTCGTGCCGTGTCACAATTAATTTTGGTGCTTTCTTACCTTCACTAGGATGATCTAATTTTTCAAACAAACGATCAATTTTAGCGCCAGGAATACCAAACACTAAGTCAACGCCATGGTTATTTAAACTGTCGACAACTAAGTCGGCACCAGTCTTCTTTTCTTCAGACATGTACTCTACCTCTTTAATATATTGCCAATAAGCATCAATGCCTATATTGTAGCGCGTTCTGTCAATATTTAGTAGTAAAAAACTACCATTATTTTAGACATAACGGTAGTTCATTTTTTCACAATACGTATAATAATCGAATATAAAGCGTTTTCATTTATTATAAACTTTTATTCAAAATTTCTATCAACATTTTAGCAGATTTTTGCATTTTTGCTTGTTCATCATCTGATAATTGCACTTCAATCACTTGCTCGATACCATTTGCACCAATTACAGCTGGTGTCCCAATATACAAATCATTTAATCCGTATTGTCCATCCAACGGTGCACCCACTGGTAAAATGATTCGTTCATCACGGAAAATTGCTCGCGTGATACGTGCTAAGGATGCGCCGATGCCATAGAAGGTTGCACCTTTTCGCGCAATGATGTCATAAGCCTTATGTGCTGTATCAAATAAGATTTGTTCTAAATCTTCAGCTGTCATTCCTGCTTCAGTTGCCCATACCTTCAATGGACGACCACCAATGGTCGCTTCATCAAAGTTGGCAAATTCTGAATCGCCATGTTCACCCAGAATATATGCTGACACTGCTTCAGGAGCAACTTTAAATCGTCGTCCCAATGCCACTCGTAATCTCGCTGTATCTAGCGACGTCCCTGAGCCAAAGACACGTTCTTTTGAAAACCCCGACATTTTTTGTACAGCAGTCGTTAAAATATCAACTGGATTAGCAGCAACTAAGAAGATACCGTTAAACCCACTGGCAATAATTTCTGACACAATGACTTTCATAATTTTTAAATTCTTATCAACTAAATCCAGTCGTGTTTCACCTGGCTTCTGTGGCGCACCAGCCGTAATAACAACTAAGTCTGCATCATGAGCATCTGCATATGTCCCTGACCAGACCTGCTTATTAAATGTCCAAGCAGTTGTATCTTCCAGATCCATAGCATCTCCTGTCGTTCGATTCTGGTCAATATCAACAATTACTAACTCCTCAGCAATACCTTGTTGCATCAATGCAAAAGCATATGATGAACCAACAGCGCCATCGCCAACCAAAACAACCTTTTGATGGTGTTGTGTCATAATTCATTCCTCCAAAAAATAGACAATAATGGAAACCATTATTAAAGTGTCATAACCAAAGACACCGTCGCAACAACGCACATCAAAAAGGGCGGTCGTCGTACAAACGGTCGTCTCTATCTGGCTATTTATAATCTTCTCAAACTTGCTCCACTATCATAACGACTAACTTTGTTTTTTGCAACTCTAATGCCACCAATCTTTTTAACGATTTTGACAAATAATGATAAACAAAAAGCGTTAACCATTCTTAACGAATAACTAACACTTCCCGCATCTGTAAAACTGGGCATACTGGATTCGAACCAGTGCATGATGGCACCAGAAACCATTGCCTTACCACTTGGCTAATGCCCAAAAACAACTATTAAATCATACAACATACTAACCACAAATTCAAGCCTAATCAAACAAAAAAGATATTCACGATATACAATTCAAACCAAAAAGTTAGCTTGTCAATTTACTTTTCCTATATATTGGTTGGTATATTTTCACCAAATCGCTCCATGAAAGTTAATATTTTTTTGGCCCTTTCATCACCTACTTCTAAAATCCAATTTTCAAAACGCATTTCAATTTGTTTACTCAAAGCTTGTTCAACTTTGTAACCATGTATCGTTAAATGTAATAACATGCGACGACGATCGGTAATATCTGCTTCTTGCCAAATATATTTTTTCCGTAGAAGCATACGAATCTGCCTTGATATAGCAGCACGCGTCACTTGACGCCGTGCAACAATATCAGTCAAAGTTAGCCCATCATGTTGCGCCACACTACGCATAATTAAATATTGCTCAAAAGACAGATCATAAACCGCCGCCGGTTCCGCAACCGTGTCATTTAAATATTTTAACGTTGCTAAGTAAGCATTAATATATTGTGCCACAAGTGTCATCTTTTTTCTCCAAAATCATTTTGTTTGTCACAGAAATAATTTTAACGAATGATTTTCACCGTGTCAGACTAATTTTTTTGAAAAAAAAGATTAGCCCGCGAATGGCTAATCTCTAAGAATCGTTTCTTATTAACGAACAATCATGACTGTGACAGGTGCGTTGTTTGCAACGTAACTTGACTGTGATCCAAAATATTTTTCTGTTCCTTGTTGTGAATGTGAACCAATCACGACCATATCTGGCTGTACAGCAGGAATAACATCTTTAACGATGACCTCACCGGGCTTTCCTTCTGCAATACGCGTATCGACATCTGTGACACCATTTTCTAAAGCCATTTCACGATATCGCTTTAATGCACGTTGAACATCATCTTCTGCAGCTGTTGTACTCTCTTTTGAAAAGAAATCAAAAACATTTAACTGTCCCTTTTCAAAAATTGAAATAATGGTTAATTTCGCATTATCTTCACGTGCCTGGTGAATGCCATTAACTAAAGCCATTTGACCTAAATTTGAATCATCAACAGCGACAAGAATGTGTTTGAATTGTTTACCAATTGCCATCTATACTCTCCTATCATACTATTACTGGTTATACTAACTAGTAAGCAAAATAGCCTACCGTTGCCCCTTTTGCCAATAACCCCCAAATATTCTAAGCTATCAAAACAATCAATTTGTAAGTATTAAATGACTATAATACTTTATTAGCAAATAAATAACTAACAAACATGTTAATTTGGGTATATCTCATTATCTAGCTACCCCAATAAAATGTAAAGTTACAAACGCTTTTACTTTTCTAATTCACACTCACATCAAGGGGTAGCACTTGACAAACGCTGTAAAATAATGTAATTTAGAACAGTTGAAAAAAATAGATTATTAAGCACTGCCTTCTTTCTACACGGCGGTGTAAGGGAGGATATAACTATGGCAGTTCCTGCACGTAAAGTTTCAAAGCACGCAAAGCGCACTCGTCGCGGCGGTCAAGGCGGATTAAAGACGCCAGCCATTCACATGAACGAAAATGGTGTTTACGTACGTAACCACCACGTTGCTGCAGATGGCACTTACAATGGTAAGCAAGTTGTTTCACCTAAGTAAGCTCATTTATTAATCTATTTAGCTATAGATAAAAATAAACGATTATTAAAACAGCGGATGATTAAAATCATCCGCTGTTTTTTTAGTTAGCGACAAGTTACAAGTTATAAGCCCCTAAACAATTGCTTGTCGGTCAGGAATTTTGAGCATTCTTCATTAAAGTATTTTCCTATTCATACAAAAGGGGGCTGAGACATAAGTCGTTATGATCAGCTGAAAAAGGCGCTAATCTACCAATCAAAATTGATAGATTAGCGCCTTTAAACGTGTTCCAAAAGACTGAAGCCTTACTGTAACAATCGGCTTCAAACCGTCTTTTGTCACACGCTCTTTTAATATTAAATATCTTGTTCAAAGTCTGTTGGCTTATAAAGCTTAAGAATCTTTGTAAATAGCCAATCAACTAAGAATCCGGCAATAATTGGAACAACTACCCAAATGATAACAGCTGCCATCACACCAATTGTATTCGTTTGGAAAGCCTTATCGGCAGCATCACGAACAACTGACTGAATAGGTGAAACAAAGCCAATCCAACCAAATCCAGCTGATGTCGGTGTTCCTTGTACGTTCATGAAGCTAATTGGAATAGCTGAGATTCCAGCAGCAACCATAAATGAAATCAACGTTACCGGCTTCTTAAAGACTGAAGGCATCATACCCTTCATCGCACCCAAGAAGATAGCGATTGAAGTTCCAACTTTGTTAACCTTGATTGAGTTAACCAATAATACGACAGTCGTTGCAACAATACCAACACCTGCAGCGGCAGATCCTAATCCTGACAATGAGATTGCTAAAGCAATACCAACTGTCGAAACTGGCGTCACAATGATAACCGCAAAGGCCATGGCAATGATAATCGTCATTGGCAATGGTTGCAGATCAGTTGCCAATTGCACCATCTTACCAATCCAAGTTGTTACTTCACCAACGTAAGGTGCAATTTCCTTACCAATCAAACCAACACCACCACCGACAACGATAGGACTTAAGATAATTGCTAATGAACCAAAGCCCCATAAGTATTTAGCAATTAGCCAAATAACAAGGACCCCAATCGCTGCAACGATCATGGCGTTGATAACATCTCCAGCACCAGCTGCCATGTATATGGTACTAGGTGCAACTGTTTTTACACCAGTTACTGGATTCGCAAATCCAGCTGGCACTGAAGCCCACTTAATTGAACCACAGGCAACACCAACCGCAATTGCCATAACCCCAACATCCAAAGCCTTCATGTTAAATTGCATGGCAATTGCTAAACCAATTAACAAAGGAATAAATGATGAGAACAGTGTCAAGATAGCACTCAAATCAACTGCCCAACCCATTCCACTTTGCACGAATGGGCGAATAACATATTTTAAAACAGCTGATGGTAGAACACCAATCAAGATACCTTGAGCAGACCCAGACAACACTTTAAAGAAAAAATCTTTAAACTTTAGTTCATAAGAACCGTCAAAAACTGCGCTAGCCATAATATTAAATTACCTTTCTAATTTAATGTGATGTAATCACATACCTACTCCGCAATAATGAAATCCCACAATCATTATTACAATAAACTGATTAATACTTCACCTCATTAGGTGTCTCTTCACCCTTGATAAAAGCTAGTGAAGCATTCATTGATTGTGTAACCATTTCATATACAGCCTTAGTTGTATAGAATGCTGTGTGAGGCGTTACCAAAACATTCTCACGTGTAATCAAATCTGCAATTTTTGCATCAGGGAACTCTTCGTGTGACCAGTCCTTATTAAACAAGCCTACTTCGTTCTCATATACGTCCATTGCAAGACCAAAAATCTTACCAGAATCCAAGCCATCAATGATTGCATCAATATCCATCAAATCACCACGAGAAACGTTAATCAATACAACATCATCCTTCATTTTAGCGATTGATTCTGCGTTAATCATGTGGTAATTTTCTGGCAAACTTGGAACGTGAAGTGAGATCACATCAGCTTGTGCATACAATTCATCTAATGTATCAACATAAACACCTTCTGCTTCAAGTTCAGCGTTGTGGTATACATCATAAGCAACAATCTTAGCACCAAAACCCTTCAAAATATTAATCAAAACACGTCCAATATGACCTGTTCCGATAATTCCAAATGTTTGCATGCGCATTTCACGACCAATTGTTGGTGCCCAACGCAAATCGTGATTAGCAATCTTGTTGTCTAATGCCTTTGACTGACGTAACACGCGAGCTCCTTGAATTGCAGCGTGCTCAGCAATTGCATTAGGTGAGTATACGGCAACGTTTGAAATTGAAAAGTCGTAGCGACGAGCTGTATCAAAGTCAATGTTATCTGTACCTACATTACGTAACGACATTTTGTTAATGCCCAATTCATGCAAAGCGGTCAACGTTTCAGGTGTGTATGATAGTTGTTGGTATACATCAACTGCATCTGCGCCTTCAGCTAACTTAGCAGTCTCTGGATTCAACAGCTTATCAGTAAAGTCTACTTCTACTTCTGGGTGGGTTGACTCCCACTCGCGTAGTGCGGCTTGCTCATCTTCTCGAATACCATATGCAAAAATTTTCATTATCCTATTTCCTCCAAAGCATGTCTTAACACTTTTAATTATAGATACATTTGTGAAATATTCAACGTATAATACACGTAGAACCAATATTCAACGTTTCAATATGGGACAAATCACTTTAATAATAGCAAAACTATTATCCATATTTTTGATTAAAAGCGCTTACACAATGTGCATAGGTTCACAATAGGAAAGTATTTATTTAACCATCAAAAATACTTTCCATATCTAATGGTATGCTCTAAATGGGCTATATGTCAACAAAGAAAGCGCTTTCTCAAACTTTGTGAAAAAAGGTGTCGTGACATGAATTTTAAATCATGTCACGACACCCATTGTCAATATTAAATTTTCAGCGAAAGTTAATTATTAACCCTTATCTTTCGCACTAGTCATAATCTTATCAACCAAACCATAAGCAAGTGATTCCTCAGCATCTAACCAGTGGTCGCGCTCGGTATCTTTTTCAACTTCTTCAAATGGCTTACCTGTATTATCTGCCAAAATTTGATTCAACTTCTTACGTGTCTTCAAAATTTCTTCCGCAGCAATTGCAATTTCAGTCTGTTGACCTTGCGCACCACCAGATGGTTGGTGAATCATAAATTGTGAATTAGGCAAAATGAATCGCTTACCCTTCGCACCTGAAGAGGCTAATACTGACGCCATTGACGCTGCCAAACCGATCGTAATTGTTTGGACATCAGCACTAATAAAATTCATTGTGTCATATATTGCCATACCTGCATTAACCTCTCCACCTGGAGAGTTAATGTACATGTAAATATCCTTATCTGGATCTTGGGCATCTAAGAATAGCAACTGGGCAATAATTGCCGTTGCCATTTGAGATTCAATTTCACCATTGACCATGATAATCCGGTCAATCAACAAACGTGAAAAAATATCATATGAGCGTTCACCATGTGATGATTGCTCAATAACATATGGAATTGGTGTCATTTATACTTTCCTCCTGATGTTCAAAGTCAAGAACATAATACCATTCTAACATTAAGTCAAGAATGGTCAAAATTTATTTTTTATAAACTATTTTTGCTGTAATTCTTTAGGTACTCGGCCGGTATCACGCATTTCATCAGCCATTTTTGTGAGTTTACGGAGCCTATGATTAACTCCTGATTTAGAAATCTCACCAGATGGTACATATTGACCAAGTGCGGATAACGGTTCTTCACGATGTGCCAACCGTACTTCAGCTATTTCACGTAACTTTTCTGGTAAACGGCCTAAGCCAATTTCTTCATCTAAGAATAATATATCATCAATTTGCTTTTGACTGGCATTCACTGTCTTATCCAAATTAGCATTTTCTGCATTGACTAAACGATTGACTGAATTACGCATATCCCGAATAATACGCACATCTTCCATGCGAAACATGGCATTAGTTGCCCCAATCACTTTCATCATATCGCCAATCTTTTCTGCTTCTTTTAGATAGACAATAAATCCTGAACGCCGTTCAACAACTTTGGCATTCAAATCAAAACGATTCATGAGACCAGCCAATTGAATCGCTTGTTCTTCATATAAAGAATATATTTCTAGATGATATCGACTAGTTTCTGGATTATTAACGGAACCTGCTGCTAAAAAGGCGCCTCGTAAATATGATCGTGCTTTACCTTCTGAAGCTAACCACTCATCAGGTACTGTCGGTAATAGTTCAAACCCTTCAAAAATATGCAAATCATCTAGCAATTCACTAACGCCCTGTGTGATCCTTACGACGTACAAATTATTCTTTTTTAATTTCATTTGACGACGCACTGAAATCTCGGAAGGTAATCGATAGAATTGTTGTAATAAGCCTAAGATACGCCGAGCAGTGGCCGCATTTTCTGTTTGCACATTCAATGTAAAATGTTGATTAGTTAAGCCTAATGACCCATTCATTCGTAGTAATGCTGATAGTTCCGCTTTCGCATTATCTGGATTACTAATCTCTAAGGTGGTTAATTCTTTTTTAACATCACTTGCAAATGACATTATTGCCACCTCCACTTCATTTATTTTGGTGATTGATGCGTTAATTGCATAATTAATTGGGCAACCGCATCCCCATCATGAAAAGCACCATCATCTCGCAATGCTAATAAATCACCTAGCAACGGCTCTGCACCTTGTGCTCGAACAGCTGCTGGATCAGAATGAACCTGGAATGAGATTTCATTCCACCGTTGCCAATCAATATAGTCATCTGGTACTTTACCAGTATTCATAATAACGGCATCAACGATTCGTTCCCCAACATGGTTATTGATTGCTCTAACATGATCAGCATCGGTGAAATTATCCGTCTCACCTTTTTGGGTCATGATATTAGCAATGTAAACAATTTTAGCTCGCGTTGCACGTAAAGCATCTGCGACATTTGGTACCATCAAATTTGGCAGAATGCTAGTAAACAAACTACCTGGTCCAAGTACAACGATGTCTGCTTCTAAAATAGCATTAACGACTTGCGTTGGTGCTTGTACTTGACGTTGTTCATCAGCTTGCGGCGTCACCCAAATATGATCAATTACTTTATGAGCCGCTGTAATTTCAGCTTCTCCAGCTAATGCCGTACCATCTGAAAAGACTGCATGCAACACTAACGGTTCATTTGCAACTGGATAGACGTGCCCCTGCACACGCATTAATTTCGTTAACACTTGCACACCATCAAAAATATCATGTTCTTTTTCGGCCATTGCAGCAATAATAAGATTGCCTAATGAATGATGTGCAAACATATCATCTTCTGGTTTAAAACGATATTGAAAAATATCAATGATACTTTCTGGTAAATTAGATAGCGTTGCAATGACATTTCTAATGTCACCAGGCGGTACCATTTGCAGATAGTCACGTAGCGTTCCCGATGAGCCCCCATCATCTGCAACAGTAATGATTGCTGTTAAATCACTTGGATATTTTTTTAAACCATCAAGCACGACCGGTTGACCAGAACCACCACCAATGACAACAATCTTTGGCATTCGTTTCACAGTATATTGATTAGTCATGATCGATTAGTGCTCTCCTTTCGACGGTCGATATCACGATGTCGTTCGTTAATAATCCAGTCTTGGCTTAAGTCTTCACTTAAACGATGGGCAAAAGCAACTGAACGATGTTGCCCACCAGTACATCCAAAGGCAATTGTTAACGTGCTTTTGCCTTCCGTTTTATACTTAGGCAATAACCAAACAATTTGTTCATATAGTCGTTTATAAAATGTTTGCGCATCATTAGATTGCCAAACATAATCCGCCACAAGCTTATCTAACCCCGTCTTTTGTCGCATTGTTTGTTGATAATAAGGATTAGGCAAAAAGCGAACGTCAAACATCAAATCCGCATCTAGCGGGACACCATATTTAAAACCAAAACTCATGATTTGGACAGAAAATGTGCCGGCTTGATCACTTTTAGAACCAAAATGTTCTTGAATATAATTACGTAATTGACGAGGTGCATAATCATCTGTATGAATAATTTCACTCGCTAAATCATAGATTTGTGCTAATTTTTCTCTTTCAAGCTGGATACCATATAGTGTGCCCCCCTCACCAGATAATGGATGTGAACGTCGTGTTTCTTTATAGCGTGCAACAAGTTCTTCATCTGAAGCATCAATATAAATAATTTTTAAATCATACTTATCATGACTATTCTTTCTTAATTGACGCACTTCATTATCTAAGTCTTCAAAAAAACTTTGTGA
The DNA here is from genome assembly GCF_058505625.1 of Weissella sp. ESL1156. Lineage (NCBI taxonomy): Bacteria > Bacillati > Bacillota > Bacilli > Lactobacillales > Lactobacillaceae > Weissella > Weissella sp. ESL1156. The sequence continues at coordinate 1,000,618 of NZ_CP196372.1, forward strand.
TCGTAAGTCGATCATGACAGCCGCACGTTGAATATTATCTTCATCAGAAATCATTTGCCAAAACTTGGGCAACATTGCTGGGGGTAAATTCTGTACAGTAAAGTAACCTAAATCTTCAAAAGCTTGAATGGCAACCGTTTTTCCTGCACCGCTCATACCAGTGACAATCACTAATTCTTTTTTGCCCATCTGGTCATCCTCCTCCTAGTTTATCCTATCTATTGTATCATTTTTACGATATACTCGGGAGTCGCTCGTAACTGAAAATGCTCCATAATGTCAGACTAATTATCTAATCATTACGGAGCATTAAAAATTACTTTTTTGTTGTTTGGCGACTTGCTTCATGAAGCGCCTTCAACGCGCGCTTACGTGTCTTAATATTTGGGCTTTTCATCTTACGACGAGCTGATGCAACATCTAATTTTTCTGCCATGATTATCACTTCTCCATCTATCATTATAGCTTACAAATAATAAGTATAAGCGCTACAAAACAACATTGCAAGTTATTAAGATTTTTGATCAAGTGCACGTTGCCGGTCACGAGCCATAATTGGTGCTAAATATTGACCCGTATATGAATTTGGTGTTGCAGCAATCTTTTCTGGCGTACCCGTCACTAAGATGTTACCACCACCTTCACCACCTTCAGGACCCATATCAATCAACCAGTCAGCAGTTTTGATCACATCAAGATTGTGTTCAATAATCAGGACAGTATTACCACCATCAACCAAACGTTGCAATACCTCAAGTAGTCTGGCAATATCCGCTACGTGAAGTCCAGTTGTTGGTTCATCCAGTATATAGAAGGTCTTACCTGTTGATTTACGTTGTAGTTCAGATGCTAGCTTCATTCGTTGGGCTTCACCACCCGATAAAGTCGTTGCCGATTGCCCTAATTTCACATAACCCAGACCTACATCAACCATTGTTTGTAACTTACGGTGAATTTTAGGAATGGCCGCAAAAAAGTCTACTGCTTGCTCAGCCGTCAAGTTTAAGACGTCCGCAATCGTCAAACCACGATAGGTAACTTCAAGTGTTTCCGAATTATAACGGGTTCCCCCGCAAACTTCACACGTCACATAGACATCTGGTAAGAAATTCATTTCAATTTTGATGACCCCATCACCCTTGCAGGCTTCGCAACGACCACCCTTCGTATTAAATGAAAAACGTCCCTTTTTATAACCACGCATTTTGGCCTCATTTGTTTGTGCAAATAATGCTCGAATATCATCAAACACGCCTGTATAAGTCGCTGGATTTGATCGTGGCGTACGACCAATAGGACTCTGGTCAATATCCACAATTTTATCGATATTATCATACCCTTTTAATTGACGATATTTCCCAGGTTTTTCAGAGTTACGATTTAATTCCATTTTAAGAGCTCGCTTAAGGATGGTATTGACTAGCGTTGATTTACCTGAACCTGAAACTCCTGTTACCACTGTAAACTTTCCTAAAGGAAAATCAACATTAATATTTTTCAAATTATTTTCAGAAGCACCTGTCACCGTAATTTTTTTACCATTACCTGGACGTCTTTTATCTGGTACGGGAATAAATTGCTTACCAACCAAATATTGACCAGTCAATGACCGTGGATTTGCTTCAATCTCTGCTGGTGTTCCCACTGCGATAATTTCACCACCATGTTCACCAGCACCTGGACCAACATCAATAATATAATCAGCTGCTCGCATGGTATCTTCATCGTGCTCAACAACAATCAATGTATTGCCTAAATCACGCATCTGATGAAGAGACTGGATCAAACGATCATTATCCCGCTGATGCAATCCAATTGAAGGCTCATCAAGCACATACATCACACCCGATAAATTAGAACCAATTTGAGTTGCAAGACGAATACGTTGGGCTTCACCACCTGATAAAGTCCGAGCCGATCGTGAGAGCGTCAAGTAGTCTAAGCCAACGTTCTTTAAGAAACGTAACCGATCTTTGATTTCCTTAACAATTGGTGCTGCAACTTCTTGATCTTGTTGACCAAAAGACAATTCTTCAAAAAAGATCAATTCTTTATCAACAGATTTTTCAGATACTTGTCCAATATTTTGACCACCAATTTTAACGGATAAAGCCCCCTCATTTAAGCGGTAGCCATGACATGCTTTACAAGTTAATTCATCCATATAACTTCGCATTTGTTCACGCGTAAAATCTGAATTTGATTCACGATAACGACGATCAATATTATTCATAACGCCTTCAAATGGGACATCAACATCGCGAACACCCCCAAAATCATTTTCATAATGAAAATGGAATGTCTGATCACTAGAACCATATAATACTAATTTTTGTTGTTCATCAGTTAGTTTCTCAAAAGGTACATCCATTGGCACATTAAAAGCTTCAGCAAATTGGCGTAACATCTCTGGATAGTAAGATGATGAGATTGGATTCCAAGCATCGATGGCTCCTTCTGCTAGTGTTTTACTAGCATCTGGTACCACACGATCTATATCCACTTCTAACGTCATACCCAATCCACCACAAACTGGACAGGCTCCTAAAGGTGCATTAAAAGAAAACAATTGTGGTTCTAATTTACCAACTGCAAATTTCTTCAATGGACCAGTATAATGATCTGAATAGGTTAACTGTTCACCTCTGATAACATCTACCATGACCAAGCCTTCAGCTAAACGCATCGCTGATTCAAACGATTCAAATAACCGGGCGCGCGAACTATCTTTCAAAATAATACGATCAACAACAATTGCAATATCATGATACTTATTTTTATTTAAGTCAATATCATCAGTCACTTCATGCATTTCACCATCCACAATAAAACGTACAAAGCCTTCTTTTTGAATACGTTCAAAGGCCGTTGCGTGCGATCCACGTTTATGCCGAATAATTGGCGCCAAAATTTGCATACGACTGCCTTCAGGCAAACGCTCTGATAAATCATTTAGCATTTGATCAATTGACTTCATAACAATCGTGCCATCGGCAGCAGGATCAGGCTTACCAACTCGTGCAAATAGCAGACGATAGTAGTCATTGATTTCAGTTACTGTACCCACAGTTGATCGCGGATTTTTTGATGTTGTTTTTTGATCAATCGAAATGGCAGGACTTAACCCATCAATTGCATCAACATCTGGTTTATCCATTTGTCCTAAAAATTGACGTGCATAAGAAGATAAACTTTCAACATAACGTCTTTGCCCTTCAGCGTACAATGTATCAAAAGCTAATGAACTTTTCCCGGATCCAGACAAACCAGTCATCACAACAAATTTATCTCTTGGAATAGCAACATCGACGTTTTTCAAATTATGAGCGCGTGCGCCATGAATTTTTATCCAATCGTTGACCATAAAATGTCTCCTCTAATCTAAGTTGAACTAATTGTATTATACCCCTTTTGACAACCATTTTGTTAGCTATAACTTAATCAATCATCAAAACATTAATTTTAACAAAATGTTTCTAAGGAATTTCATGGAATTTTTCCCATGACCGCTAATTTCACGTATAATGGTTATATTATTAATTATTGGAGGTTGTCAGCTCATGAATCACAAGACTGCTAAAGCATGGTCTTTGCGCTGGATTGCTCAACATATTGCATCCTTTATTCTATTAATTGGTGCCGTGTTGGCTGCCGCAGCGGCACTAACAATGCTCGTTATTGCAGTTGAAGAGATTATTGCACTTATTTTTGCGCAACGATTAATTAATACCTACACCAATGTTTATGGTAACGCATGGACTACAATTGCTTGGCACTTTGTCATTGTTTTTTCACTCGTTACCTTTTGGTCGGCAATCGATACCTTCATTCCCGAACCTGAAAGCAAAGCTCATCACTAATTATTTTCAAAAATCCTGTTGGCCAATGTTAAACAACATTACCGAACAGGATTTTTATGATGTTTGCTTAAAAAAATTTTGGTGTATTTGTTTGATGATTCATTGCAGATACTAATAATACAACCAATGACTTTGGTGGCATAAACTGGTCACCTATTAATAGCGCATGACCAACGTGTTGACTGACAATCTGCTTTGTATAACTCTGTATCATTGGTAGTTGTGCTAATTCACTAGATGTACTCAATCGATGAATCAAGTAATTACCAAACTGACCAAGTAATGCCGCTGGTAAATCAAGCGGACTTTGTGTGGTCAACATTAAGAATAGGCCTGATTTACGTCCTTCACGAGTAATTCTAAAAATACCATTAGTGACTAATTCATCCGTCGTCAAATAACGATGGGCTTCATCAATCAATAAAGTGACTGGCACACTATGTTTGAGTTGTTGCTTCTCACGTAATAATGACGTCGTTAATAATGAAACAATAACTTTCCCTAAATCTAAATTATCTGCGAAAACAGAACAATCAATCACTAAAATTTTATGATTGCTTCGTTGACTGGCAAACAAACGCAATAAATACATGACATCCGTTTGCATACTGGTGGTTACAAGTTCATCTTCTGGTAAAGGCATATGAAATAAGCGTTGAAAACGTTGTTGACTAGTCAATCGTTTAATGCGTCGAATTAAGGGCAAACATTTAGCAAAATTAGTCTCGTCTATTTGTTGACCAATCAAATCAAAATCATCGACAGGTACCGCATATTCTTGGCGCAACTGTTCGGGCAATAACCCTAACTCAACTGGTTGCGGATAATGATATAACTTCTGACGATCTTGCTCAAAATCTTGCCATGATCGATTAACTTTATGATAAATACCGGGTTCATGCACAATATTCTTTTGTAACTTCAAACTATCCAAAGCATCTGCCATTTTTTCTTGCATATCAGCATCAGTAACACCAAATAACAAATTTAAATCATGACCTGTTAATTGTTCATAATCAATGTAGGCATTGTACCCCAACTTAGCAACTACTGCATTTGGTAAATGTGTATATTCACCAGTTGGATCAATAATCATTGTCGTTTGATTTTGCATCATTAGGCCATGTAGAATCGTCATTGCACTAGTTGATTTGCCACTACCAGTCGCCCCAACAATCAATAAATGTTGTTGCAATAACCGATTAGCTGAGACAGCTGTTTCACTTGATAATGGTATTGTTATCATATTTTCTCCTTATACAATTATCTTTAAAGCAAACGAATAACGTCCCATAAGACATTAACAAACCAAATGATTGCTATCGCCAAAAATAGCCATTGCAACCGTGAACGCTTCATAAATAATGCTGTTAAAAAAATTATCATTAATATTAAGTGGTACCAAATAATTTGAGGCGTAAATACATCGAATAATGAATATAGACCTAAAGCACCCATCATCAAGGCGAATAATCCCAAAACTAAATTACTGAAAGACATTCTTTTTTTCACTCTTTTTTCCTCCAAAAAGATCACTATCACTATGTTACCTTTACTTCATTGATAATGCGATAACAACTGCTTGCAAATTATGACTTTAAATGCGACAGTAGTCATAGATTACTAAGGAGGGGTTTATTTATGTCAATTCCAAACGTTACATTAAATGATGGTCATCAATTACCTATTTTAGGACTCGGAACCTATCAACTCAAAGGCGGTTCAGGCTTTCAACAAGTGTTAGCAGCCATTAAGAGTGGTTACCGTCTTATTGATTCAGCAACCAATTATGACAATGAAGGTATTGTGGGTAAAGCAATTCGCCATTCTGGTGTACCACGTTCAGAATTTTTTATTACTTCAAAGTTACCAGGTAAGTATCATGATTATGAAAGTGCCCGTGATGCCATTCAAGAGTCTTTGGCTCGAATGGGATTAGATTATTTTGATCTATTTATTATTCACTGGCCACTACCTAAGCGTGGTCTTTACGTTGAAGCATGGCAAGCTTTAGTAGATGCACAAAAACAAGGTCTCATTCGTTCAATTGGTGTGTCAAACTTTGAGCCAGAACACTTGGATCGGATTATTGAAGAGACTGGTGTGACACCTGCTGTTAATCAAATTGAAATTCACCCTTACTGGGTCCAAGAAGATAATATCTTAGAAAATCTTCGTCGTGGTATTAAAGTTGAAGCATGGAGTCCTCTTGGTCGTGGTAGTTCTGCATTGAAAGAACCAGTTGTGCAAAAAATTGCGGAGAAATATGGTAAATCAACTAGTCAAATTATCACTCGTTGGCACATTGACCGCGGTATTATTCCAGTACTGCGTTCTTCAAATCCAGCACATCAACGAGAAAATCTTGACATCTTTAATTTCGAATTAGAAAATAACGAAATTGCCGCTATCAATGATCTAAATCGTCCTGATGGTCGTATCGATGGTCAAGATCCCAATGAATACGAAGAATTTGATTAAAAAGAGAGCTGATAAACCATCGTTTTGACGTTTAAAATAAGGTGCAAATTTGGCATGCTGCCGTAGCACAGCGAAGGCGTGTGACATATTTGTGGCTTATTTTGGACGGACTGATTGGTTATCGCGTTTAAAGAGAGCTGATAAACCATCGCTTTGACGTCTAAAATAAATACATTAAAAAGCACAGATGTTCTTACATCTGTGTTTTCTTTCATATTATTTACTTATCCTTCATTCATTAGCTCACGTACTCTTGTTTGTAAAACTGGCACGATGTCTGCTTCAAACCATGGATTTTTACGTAGCCAAATATTATTTCGTGGTGAAGGATGCACAATTGGTAAATACTTTGGTCCAAAATCATGATAGCGTTTAATAACTGCTGTCATTGTTTCAGATTTTTTTATCGGTAAATAGAATCTTTGGGCATATGCGCCAACTAAAATGATTAATGATACTTTAGGCATAGTCGCTAACAAACGGGGATGCCATTTCTCAGCAAAGCCTTTTCGTGGTGGCAAATCCCCACTTTTACCCTTACCTGGAAAATAAAAATCTAATGGTAAATTACCAATTTTACCGCTACGATAAAATTCTTTTGCAGTTACACCTAGCCATTCGCGTAAACGGTCACCACTTTTATCATTGAATGGCACACCCGTTTGTTCGACTTTTAAACCTGGTGCTTGGCCAATGATTAGAAGTCGAACATCTGGACCAACTTGATAGACCGGTTCAATTCCTCGTTCAGTGTATTGTCTATTTTGTTCATCTGCCATGATTGCCTGTTTAATAGCCAAATCACTCATTTACATCACCTTCTTTTATTGTTGTACCTGAATCATCATACTATCCAGCACCATTTTATCACGATCATCAATAATCCTCATTTTTATAACAATGTATCAGTTCATAATCATTTAACTGTTATAATGATACGTAAAATAAATAAAGGAGCTAATTTTCTTATGAAAAATATGGACTATTGGATTAATCATCTAAATCTTGCACCCCATCCTGAAGGTGGTTATTTTATTGAAACAGCAAAAAGTGACCAAACAATTGATTTACCACAGGGTACTCGATCTCTTTATACGTCAATTATCTTCCTGCTAACCGCAACTAATCCATCACATTTACATCGTTTAACATCTGATGAAACTTGGTTTTATCATGCTGGTGCCCCATTAACTGTACATTGTATTTTTCCTGATGGGCATTATGAAGCGATTAAAATTGGTCCAAATGTCGATAAAGGTGAACAACTATCTTATACTGTTCCTAAAAACACTATTTTTGGCTCAAGTGTTGATCAAGCGTACAGTGTTGTCAGTTGTGTCGTGTCACCTGGCTTTGATTATCGTGATTTTGAACTGTTTACACAAGCTACCCTAATCAAGCAATATCCAGAACACAAAGTCATCATTCAAAAATTAGCATTTACTGACCTACCAGAAAATTAAAAAAACCGAAACAGTTACTTCTGTTCCGGCTAAAACGTGTCATAAAATGATTTTGTGGCACGTTCTTAGTTTATGATCGACTTAATTATAACTTTGCTTCAATTTGGTCGTACACTTTTTGTACACCAACACCTGTTAATAAAGCAACCCCATTAATAACCTTGTCTTTGATGGCACTAGGCACCATTGTCGTTGAAACAACGATATCATAATCACCATCCTCAATTGCACTAACTTCATCTGCAATCTTTGATTGTAAAAACTTCACTTGATCTGCCTTACCAACTGATTCCAAATAATCTTTGATTTTTCCTGATGCAACAGTTGATGTTGCAATACCAGTTCCACAAACTACCATTAATGACTTTGCCATAATATAAACTCCTCTTTTATCTATTTACTATTTTAAATAGTTAAACTTCTTCTACTTTGTCTGTCTTTTTAAATTTATTTAACCAAATCATCAGACCAAGAACGATAACAAAGACAATTGCCATACCGCCCCATGACATCAATTTACCAAGTCCGACGATTAGCAATGTCGTCCAAGCACCACCATCTGACAAAACAGAAATTGATGTGGCACCATTCATAGCGAAATGTGCCGACTTAGCTGCTGATGTTAGCAGTGGCGCAATCCATGATGCAATATACAAAGACACTGCCAAATCAATGACACCACCGACAACGATTCGGAAGACATTACCACCAAAGACTGCTGCCATAACAGCTAACATAAATGGAATGGTTGCCAAATCACCGAATGGTAGCACACGGTTTCCTGGTAAGATAACCGCAATCAATAGTGATACTGGTACCAAAATCAATGATGCTGAAAGAACAGCTTCTTGACCAACTGCTAGAGCTGAATCCATTCCGATATACAAGTCACGACCTGGGAATTTCTTTTGCACCATCGTGTTAGCTGCTTCTGAAATTGGTGACAAACCTTCCATCAAAATAGCAACCATACGTGGCATCAAAATGAGAACGGCTGATGTTGTAATTCCAAGCTTTAAAATCTTAATTGAATTATATTGTGCCAAAGCACCAATCACAATTCCAATAATCAACCCCATAACGGCTGAATCACCAAAAACACCTAACTTCTTTTGAATCGTTTCAGGTGTCCAATGAATGTTCTTAACACCTGGGATATGATCTAATACCCAGTTGATTGGCAATGCCAATACGAATCCTGGAGCTGATGCACCTTGTGGGAATGAAATACCTTCTAAGCCATAATGTTTTTGAATTGTTGGCGCAGCCAAATCAGCTAAGAAGTAAATCCACATTGCGTGAACAATCATTGTGAACAAACCTAATCCAAAATTGTGAGTTGCTGCGTAAACCAATGAGCCTGAAAAGGCAATATGCCAATAATTCCATAAATCGACATCAAGTGTTTTAGTTAAACCAATTACCAATAGCACAACGTTTAGTGCCACGCCAATTGGAATTGCCAAACTACCCAATGTTGTCCCATATGAAATAGCTGACGCTGCTGGCCAACCAACATCGATAGAATTCAATGATAAGCCAAAGTGTTTAACCATTGCTTGTGCAGCGGGTCCTAAGTTATCGGTTAGCAAACCGATAATTAAGTTCAACCCAGTAAATCCAATTCCAACCATCAATGCGGCTTTAAAAGCTTTACCTGGTTTAATCCGTAAAATTAATCCAAAAACAAATAGTAATAGTGGTAAAAATACGGTTGGACCAGCAGCCAATAACCATTTAATTACACCCATGATATTTCCCCTTTTATTCTATCCCTGCGTTCTTTAATGTTTCAATAACTTCTTCTGTATCTTGTGCTAATAATAATTGCTGAATTTTTTCTTTATCTTGAATTAAAGCGACTAGTGTCTGCAACATACCCAATTGCGCATGCGCTTCCTTTAGCGCCAACATAAATACGAACTTGACTTGAATTTCTTGTCCATCCCCCATCTGTAAGAAAGTAACTGGGTCTCGTAGGCGCAAAACACCTATTTGGTCATAATTGACATGTTCCGCATCCGTATGTGGCATAGCAATACCAATATTTTCCGTGGCCAACCCCGTTGGAAATTCAACTTCACGTTTTAAAATAGCTGGCTTGTATGACGCTTTAACAGCCCCACTAGCAATCAATTGATCAGCTAATTTCCCAAGAGCTGCTTGGTTATCTGATGCACTCTCGTCAAGTAAAATAATTTTATCTGATAGCATTTAAACTCACCTCCTTTATAAATTCTTCTAAAGCCTGTTGTGACTCTATCTGTTTCAATTTGGCTAAATGCTGTGACTGCAAAAGTACACCTAATAAACTAATCAACTGATTGTCGGGCAGTTGACTATCAATAATCAAAACTAAAGCTGATTTTGCTGGACTTTGAATTAATAACAAACCCTGCTTTGTCAAGTTTGGCAATTCAACATGTGGCATGATCATATCTGCCGTAATAGCCGTACTGCCTAACGATTCACGTGCCTGCATCACGCTCAAGGCCTCTTTTTGATCTAAATCAAATTGGTTGGCAACATATTCGGCCATCACAGCCATCGTTGGTAGTGTCGACGTTGATAAAAATTTAAATTTAACCATATAACATTTCCTCAACTTTGCGACGATCACTCTCGTTAAACAACGCACTAACCTGAATAACAGGTGACGCTGGTTGAAAATGAATGGCAACTGTCGAAATAACCAAGTCGACTTGTTCAAATTTTTTGAGATTCAATTCATAATCTCGAGCTGAAATCGTGCCAACAATATCAAAATCAGGAAACGCATGTCGCACTTTAGTCTGCAATAACTGTGCCGTACCAACGCCTGTTGAACACATTAGTAAGACGCGTTTTTTGACATTGGCTTCTTCTAACGCCCTCACAACATAAAGGGTTAAAAAACCAATTTCATCATCTGAGACATCATATTGTGTTTGTGCCAAAACTTGTTGCACTCGACAAAATGTTTCTTGGTAACTAAAACGAATATCATTCAGTAATGGGTTAACAATGAGCATGTCTTCTTTCATCCGGTGAATCATCGGTCGTACATGTCCAATTAACGCATTACGTAAATTTTCGATATTAACATGTGATGGTAAAGATAAACCATGAATTAAATAATCCACCAAGCGTCGTGCTTCATTTTCCTGACTATTATCCAAGGTACGGTCATATCGTAACCCCACCAAATATAACATCAAGTTTTCAATTTCTTGGCTATTAATTTGAACATGTGCATACTCACTGATGTTATTAATAACTTGTCGTGCAACTCGCAATAATAATTCATCATAGTGCTCATGCATCACGACTGGTGTATCTAATTCACCATTATGTTGTCTCACCCTATCTAACAAAATGTAGAGATGTGAAAAAATATTAACAGTGTACGGATCTAAAATTTCTACATCAAGTTCTTTTTCAATCAATGTCATCTGTGCACTAACAAACGTTTGATCTGTTTTTGAAATATTTGGAAAAATTCCTGATAACCCTTCAACAACCTGTTGTGTAACAGTATTCTCCAACAAAAAATAATTTAACGCTTTTCGAACTTGTATTTCAGTTCCCACAACTTTAGCTTCACCAGCAGATCGATCAATACTGATGTGAAACGGACGAAGCATGTCATTTAAAATACTTAAATCACGCTGCAAAGTTGATTCTGAAATGTACATTTTTTCTAATAAACGCCATCGATTCAAACCATGTGGAAACGAATGTAATAAATTAATTGCTAAATCAAGCTGTCGTTGCTCATCTTGTTCGGTCATCGGTGTTGAAAACCGATTTTCTCGCAAACGATATCCCCGTCCCCGTTGTGACTCGACCACGTTGTCGGTTTGATTCAACTTACTGATCATGCGATAGACTGTTTTTTTTGACACATCAAAAGTCTGTGAAATCAATTGTGCGTCAACAAAATCTGTTTGTTGACCCAAAAACATCAATATTTTATTTTCCAAATTATTGGTGCTCATTTTTTCACTTCCTTTCTACAATTTATATTTTATCCTTGAAGTTGTAAGCGTTTTCTTAATTAAATGGCCATTGCAATGGCCATTAATTTTTAAACATCGCATGTTTTAGTGATATCATGATGTCTTATAAAATATTTATTTGAAAAATTAAAAATATTGACACTTTTATTAAAATGCTCTAATATACATAACAACAATTAATAATTCGTCCAAATAAACCGATGAAGTGGAGATCAAGATCATTGTGCACGCAAAGAGAGTTGCCATTGGTGAGAGTGCAATCGAACGCAGATGATTAAATGGACCACTGAGGGTTCCCTCGAAAAATTTTCGAGTACAGGGAGACGTGTTGGCATACGTCAGTTGCCGGAAGGATGTTGGTCCTTCGCTAAGGGTAATTAGGTGCTCACGTTAGCTAATATCGTATTCGTCTATGGCTAACAATGCAACTAATTAAATTAAGGTGGCACCGCGGAAAAATCCGTCCTTAACTATCGACAGTTATGGGCGGATTTTTTTGTGCACTTGGAGGATATTTATGATACGAACACTTGAAATCAAACGATGGTGGTATTACAGACACATTATCAAAATAAAGATTACTCGTCACAATGATCGATCTTCATTCAATGGCTGACTACCTCATGGGTGGTAGTGGTAAAGGCAGTGGTCAACTACTATCTTTAAATGAAGTGCACATATTAAGCGTCCACTTATTCTTGCTGGTAGATTAACACCTGACAATATGCAACCAGCGATTATGGATGTTTCAAATGGTGTCGAAACAAATCGAAAAAAGACCGTAAAAAATTATACAATTCATTCAAAATACACAAAAGGAGTCTTATCATGAAAACTTTACAAGATGAAAAAGAACAATCAACACAACAACCCGGTCGATATGGTAACGGTTTTGGGGGTCAATATATTCCTGAAACCTTGATGTCAGAACTTGAAAAAGTGAGTGAAGCTTTTAAGGAATTACAAACAGATCCCAAGTTTAACGCAGAACTCCAAAACTTATTACGTCATTATGCTAACCGTCCCTCATTATTATATTATGCCAAAAATATGACTGAAGATCTTGGTGGTGCCAAAATTTATCTCAAACGAGAAGATTTAAATCATACAGGTGCTCATAAAATCAATAATGTGATTGGGCAAGCCCTTGTTGCCAAGCATTTAGGTAAAAAAAGACTCATTGCTGAAACTGGCGCTGGGCAACACGGTGTCGCAACCGCAACAATTGCCGCATTGTTGGGGATGTCTTGTGAAATTTTCATGGGTAAAGAAGATACGGAACGACAAAAATTAAATGTATATCGCATGGAACTACTCGGTGCAAAGGTACACCCCGTCACAACAGGATCACAAGTGTTAAAGGATGCCGTCAACGCTACCTTACAAGAGTGGGCTACTCGAAGTGATGATACCTTCTATATCTTAGGGTCAGCTGTTGGTCCTGCACCTTTTCCTGAAATGGTGAAATATTTTCAAAGTGTCATTTCAGAAGAATCAAAACAACAATTACAAGCACAAGAGAACCAATTACCTGACATGATCGTTGCTTGTGTTGGTGGTGGTAGTAACGCTATCGGTAGTTTTGCTAACTATCTTGATGACCCCAGTGTTAAATTAGTTGGCGTAGAAGCTGCTGGTAAAGGAATTGACACCAATAGAAACGCCGCCACAGTCGAACGTGGGTCTGTTGGCATTTTTCACGGTATGAAATCATTATTCATGCAAAACAATGATGGTCAAATCGATCCCGTGTATTCAATTTCAGCTGGTTTAGACTATCCTGGTATCGGTCCAGAACATGCTGCCTTAGCAGCAGCAAACCGTGCTGAATATGTTGGCATTACAGATGATGAAGCCGTTCAAGCGTTTGAATATATTGCCAAGCAAGAAGGTATCATTGCAGCTATTGAAAGTTGTCACGCCATTGCTTACGTGGAAAAGATTGCCCCAACCATGAACAAAAACCAAATTATTATTTGTACCCTTTCTGGTCGTGGTGACAAGGATGTTGCAAGTATTGCTAAGTATAGAGGAGTTGCTATTGATGACTAAATTAACTGAAATCTTTAAAAATCATAAAATAATTATGCCATTTGTCATGGCTGATGATCCGGATTTTGATACAACGGTACAAAATATCATCGCACTTGCCAAAGGTGGTGCTGATATTGTTGAGCTAGGCGTCCCCTTTTCAGATCCAGTTGCTGATGGTCCTATAATCCAAGCTGCTAGTCTGCGTGCTTTCCAAGCAAATGTTCACGTCGAAACGGTATTTAATATTGTCGCTGCTGCCCGACAAAAAACAGATGTACCAATCGTGCTATTGACGTATCTGAACATTCCCTTCAAATACGGTTATGATGCCTTTTTAAGGCGATGTGCTCAACTGCATATTGCCGGTTTAGTTATTCCAGACCTGTCATATGAAAGTCGAAATGAAATCGTTCCTATCGCGACATCGTATGATATTGACATTATTCCACTCATTGCACCAACATCCGGGCACCGAATCGCTAAAATTGCCAAAAACGCAACTGGGTTCATCTATGTCGTTACATCAGTTAATATCACTAGTGAACGAGATGCCTTTTACAAAAGTTTAAAAGAATTAGTGACTACCATTCATCAGTATACTAACGTGCCAACTGCAATTGGTTTTGGTGTTCACACACCAGAACAAGCACGGCTGATGGCTGAAATCACTGATGGGGTGATTATCGATAGTGCCATTGTCAATATTGTCGCCACGGAGAAACAAGACGCCCCCATTGCAATAGAGTCATTTACCCGAAATATTCGCCAAGCAATAGACGATATTCCCCAGTTTCTCACTAAGTAAAAAAGAATTGCCTGACAAAACGAAAAAATGTCAGGCAATTCTTTTTGTTTATTTGCGCCTCAAAGCCAATAAATCATGTGATAATTTTGCTGTTTGACTATAAATTTGCTTATATAATTCATAATATTCACGATATTGTGACACATTTTCTGGTATCGGTTCATAGGTTTTACCAAAACTTGTAAAAGTATCAGCGGCTTCTTGCACACTATCAAACCAACCTAGACCAACAGCCGCCAAAATGGCTGCTCCCATACCTGGTCCCTGCTCATTCTTAAGCGATACCACTTTTGTATTAAATATGTCCGCTTGAATTTGTAACCATAATGCTGATTTTGCACCACCACCAATAGCAACCACTGTATCAAAATCAGCACCAGCTGTTTCATACAAAGCAAATATATCCTTAAAAGAATAAATAATGCCTTCTAAGACTGCTCTCACAAAATCTGCTCGGGTTTGAGTACCATCAATACCGATAAACGACCCACGGATATCACCATCTCCACGCTCACCAACAATATAAGGTGTGAATAATAGCCCATTAGCACCAATCGTTGACGAATTTGCTAACTCAACCATCTCATTAAAACTAATTTCACTCGCAAAATTCTTTTTAAACCAAGATAATGAATAACCTGCTGCAAGCGTAACGCCCATTGAGTAAAATTTACCAGGAATAGCATGATTAAAGAAAGTTAACTTACCGTGATAATCAACATCTGCTGTGTCTTCATATTTCAAAACAACACCTGAAGTACCAATTGATGACATCACCATATTAGGCTTTAGAATAGCCGATCCTACGGCACCAGCAGCATTATCTGCGGCACCACCAATGACTTGCGTATCTGTCATTAAACCAGAGAACTCTGCATATGCCTGTGAAATTGGTCCAACATTATCAATTGATTGAATAATCTCAGGGAACATTGTTGTTGGTAAATCAAACACTTCCTGTACTCGCTTTGACCATGTACCTGCAGCAACATCTAACGCTACTGTCCCAGCAGCATCCGATATTTCCATTTGTAATTTGCCAGTCATACGATAACGCAAATAATCTTTTGGTGTCACAAATTTATCTACCTGCGCAAAAATATCTGGTTCATTTTCCTTTATCCATAATATTGCTGGTAAGGTAAAGCCTTCTTGGGCTTTGTTACGCGTCACAGCAACAAATTCTTCACCCATTTTTTCATGTATCTCACGTGTTTGTTTTGATGTTCGCGTATCATTCCAAAGCATTGCTGGGCGTAACACTTTACGATCCTTATCTAATAAGACCAAGCCATGCATTTGCCCTGAGAATGAGATACCCTTAATTTGTTCCGGTGCTAACTGGTCATTTAAAATCAACCGCACAATGGCAACGGTTGTCCCACTAACCCATTCTTCTGGATTTTGTTCACTATGTCCTGGTGCAGGCTGTGACAATGGATAATCATAAGCCTCTTGTGCAATAATTGTTCCCTGATGATCTACAGCTGATACTTTAACCGCTGAAGTTCCTAGATCAACACCTAAAACCACTTCTTTTGTCATATTTTTTTCCTATCCCTTTTATATAAAAAAGCGCTCCAATCAATATTAGATTGAGGCGTTTTGTTCTTGTATTCTGTTCAAATTTAGTTAAAAGTTGGACCCAAAACAGAATAAATATAGTTATTTAACGTTGCCTTAATTGCCTCAAGGTGCTGTGATTCAACTTTATCAAAGATTTCATCATTCGTCTTATTTAGAATATAGTCTTCAAATGTCTTCAAAGAACCTTTACCATTTTCAAAATCAGCAAAGATACCTTCATCAAATGAGGCATAACGTTCGCGCTTAATATTCTCTAAGAAGCCATCCTCATACATCTTCATTGCAACACGGAACCCTGCTGCATACGTATCCATTCCTGCCATGTGAGCATAGAATAAATCTTCTGGCTTAAATGATGCACGACGTACTTTAGCATCAAAGTTCAAGCCACCTTTTGGTAGACCACCATTCAAAATGAATTCATACATTACCAATGTTGATTCGTAAATATCGTTAGGGAATTCATCAATATCCCAACCGGTTTGCTTGTCACCCATATTTGCATCAAGTGAACCTAATAATCCAGCTTCACGAGCAAAACGTGCCTCATGCTCATATTTATGACCAGCCAAGTAAGCATGGTTACCTTCAATATTTAACTTGAAGTCCTTTTCCAAACCATATGTTTGTAGGAATGAAATCGTTGTTTGTACATCTGTATCATATTGGTGATCCGTTGGCTCCTTAGGCTTTGGTTCTAGCAACAACTGACCAGTATAACCAATTTCCTTAGCATAATCCCGTGCCATCTTAAAGAATGCAGCGATATGATCTAACTCACGCTTTGTGTCGGTATTTAGTAGTGATTCATAACCTTCACGACCACCCCAGAAAACATAAGATTGTGAACCCAAACGCTTGGCAATTTCTAGTGAGTGCTTGATTTGAGCAGCTGAGTAAGCAAAAACATCAGCAAATGGTGTCGTTGCACCACCAGCTAAGAAACGCTTATCTGTGAACAATGACGATGTGTTCCAAAGTAATTTTTTACCAGTTTCCTTCATCTTTTGTTCAATCTTATCAACGACCTTATCCAAATTTGCATTTGTTTCAGCCAATGTATTTCCTTGTGGTGCTAAATCACGATCATGGAATGCAAAGTATTCTAATCCTAGTTTGTCCATAAATTCAAACAAGTAATCAACTTTTGCTAAAGCGTGATCCATGTCTTCCATATCATCTACACCATCCACATCCCATGGACGAACTGCAGTCCCTTCACCAAATGGATCGACAAGACGCTGATCCATGGTATGCCAATAGGCAACTGAGAATTTCAACCAATCCTTCATTGGCTTTGTTTCACCATTAATTGTAAATTCTTCGTCAGGATTGTAATAGTTATATCCCTTGGTTGATAAAAAATCTACACCCTTCTTACCACCAACATATTCAACTTTTGGAAAATCGTATAATTCAGTCATTTTTGTTCCCCTAAATATAAATTCTAACCCTATTAGGTTAGTCTGTTTTTTGTACCAACCAACTTACAAAGACTATTGTAAACGTTATCAATTAATATGACAAGTTTTTTGCGCTATAAATTTTTGTTCATTATTATCTTTTCACTGACTTAATTGAGAAAATTAGCACACCTCCAATAACCGCAAAAACAAATGACAAAATGAATATTGCTGAATAGCCAAATGTTGAAATCACAATGGCCGCAATAACTGGTGCTAAGGCCTGTGTAATCGTATTACCTAAGTTATACACTCCCAAGAAAAATGCCACTCGATTTGGATCAGGAATAACTTCCAAGTTTAGTAAATTATCAAGTGAATTCCAAATTCCCATACCAATTCCTGCCATAAAAGCATAAATCACAATCCCAATATCATTATGCAAAAGGAACATTGATAATGCGCCCAATGCTAAAAAGATCGTTGATGAACCAATTGGCCATTTTAATACTTTGAATTTATCCGCAAATGGTCCAGCAACAAAGCCCATTAAAATACCAAATATTAACATGATCGTATTAATTAATTGAATTGATGTTTGTGTACTGCCAGTGCTTTTACCGATATAATCAGTCAAGATATATAATAAATAACCAGTAATGGCAAAATTACTAACACCTTGGAATAGTTTGCCCATTAATGCTAAATAATAATCCCGACCAATTTTCCAACCCGGAAAAATAGATAATATCTCATGAAGTGTTTTCTTTTCTGTCTGCTTTTTTTCTGGTGAATTCTCAGACGTTATCTCAACACCAATATTTGATGGTTCATGAACTATCAAAACAGCGAGCAACGTTCCAATAAATGTTACTATTCCAAAAATGATAAATCCCAGTCGAAATTGACCTAATAACATTGCACCAAAAATATTAAAGCCATTGTTACCTAATGCCATTCCTAAGCCACCATAAACTGAAGATGCCGTTCCTTTTCCGTCTTCAGGTGCCATATCTAACCACGCAACCATTGGTGCAACAATAAAGTTTAACGCAACCTGACCAAACATCCATGTTCCCAATAATACCCAAATATTGGGCGCCATTGCTGATGCAATCATCGCTAACATAAAAGTAAACGCCCCACCAACTATCCAAGGTGTTCTTTGTCCATACTTTGAAACAGTTTTATCAGACAACATGCCTGCAAGCATATTCGCCAATGCTGCAACTATCATCGCTGCAGTTGAAAATAGCGCCATTAATTGCACTTTGTGTGGTCCATCTAGATGTTGAATCATTGCTGGCAAAAACAAACTAGAAGCAACAATATAGGGACCTAACCAAGCTGCTGGTCCAATCACTAATCCCGGTACTAATCGTTTTAAAGGTATTTCTTGTATTTTCATTTTTACTTCCCCCAACAAAGTTAATGATTTTTAACATAATAATAATTAAAATCAGCAAACGCATCATGTTGATGTGAATCTACGACACCAATAAAGTTAAATAATCCTGTAAACCCACCAATTTCACCCGGTTCACCATTAACCCCTTCGTCGGACAAATAACTCACATCCACATTTTCAATTAATTTGACCCATTCATTGGTATCTTTAAATTGGTAGTAAACAGTTGCTTTGCCAAATTTATAGCTAATCTTTAATTGGACGCTATTTTCATTCATTGGCACTTTATGATGAATAAATTCGATGCGTTCACCTAATTTTGCTTGTAAAATGCTTAATGTCGTTGTTTTTAAAGATTCTGAATAGTACATACGAACGAAAAACCAATTATTTGAATCATAATACAAGCCCAATCCGGCATTTTCAGAATAATGATCAGGATTAAATGATAGCTCCGTTGCCACTTCAAAGTTTAATGAAGTTGCTCTAGTTGCTACAAGATTTGGCGACATTTGTGAAAATAACGAATTACCGCCGTAAATACGTAAATGGTTTGGTCGTTCCGTTTGATTGACCCAATCCTTATTTGGTAAATGATAGGGTGTCATAAAGTGATTATCCAATTGGTTACTAGCAAAATCAGTGTTAAAGTCCTGATTTTGTTGCGTTTTAACCAAAGTGTTTGACAATCCTTCAAATGTCATCTTTGCTAAATTACTGCCATCAGACATTTCCAACCAACCATCATCTGTCCAAATCATTTTCTGCAAACTAGTCTCGCGTCCTAATGGATTTAATTTTGTATTAGGTAATGGTCGTGACATCAAGTGAGCTACATACCATTCACCTGTTTGGGTTTCAACTAAAGAGCCATGTCCTGCTTTTTGCATTAATGAATTAGGATTATACATATCAAATTGACCAGCATCAGGATCACCTAATGAAAATAGGTGTTGTGGTGACGATGTGATAATAGGTTCACCTGATGGGTGCGGTTCATACGGTCCAAATATGTCTTTTGATCGTCCAATTTCAACACCATGTGCATAACCAGTACCACCAGCTGCAATTAGCAAGTAATAATACCCACCATGCTTATACAATTGTGGTGCTTCAGCTGCACCTCTAGTTGTAAATCCATGGGTCACCCGATGCCATTCTCCAATAATACCGCCATTTTCCAAATCAACTTCAGCGATAACAATGTGTCCCGGTGCTTGGTAACCGACGCGAGATTCCCATTCTAAAATTGACAAATAATGTTTACCATTTTCATCATGAAAAATTGCTGGATCAAAACCAATAGAGGTCATATAAATTGGCTTTGACCAAGGTCCTCGAATATCTGTTGCCCACATTGCATATGAATCAGCATTAAATTCACGACCAGCCATATTTAACATATGTGAAAATGCTAACCAATATCGACCTGTTTTTTCATCATAAGATAAATTAGGTGCCCAAATACCCGCCGGTGTATTTGTGCCTTGCAAGTTAATTTCGTCATGTTTTAACACTTGCTCAATTAATGACCAATTAGCCAAATCAGTGGAATGAAATATTTGAATAGCTGGCATCCAATGAAATGTTGATGTCGCAATATAGTAATCATTTTCAACACGAATAATTGATGGATCTGGTGCCATTCCTGGTATAATTGGATTTGTTACTACTGTCATTATATTTTCCCTCGTCTTTTTATTGTTTGCTTTTCCAACAAAGAGACTATACAATGTAAGCGAATACATTAGCAACAATATTCAAAACACTTTAAATTATCGTCACTTTTTACGTTAAAATTGTAACCTTTTTAATATGGAGACAAAGCTATGACTATTTCTGCACATCATGAAAATGTTTCACCAAATCCAGATGTTGGCGTTAGATTTTACTATTCTGTTATGTCTGAACCAGACTTCGTCCCCCTACATTGGCATCGAAGTTTAGAAATTATCTACGTCATCCATGGTGAATTACTATTTTCATTTAATGGCTATCAATCAATCATCACTGATGGTCAATTTTTAGCAATTCCTTCAGGAATAATTCATTCAGTCCAAAATAAACCTAACGAATCATATGTCTTACAGATTCCCATTGATTTCATTGAACAATATTTGCCGAATGCTGAGCAAACCATTTTTAAGTTAGACAAGCATTCTTCTGAATATGACACAATTACAAATATTTTCCTTAAACTTGGCCAGATATATGCTAATAAAAATCCTGGCTATCAATTACTATTTCAAGCTAATATTTTAATTTTGGTATATTCTCTATTTATCAAATTTGGTATTACCGAAGAGGTTGATAATACTAATATGGATAATCTTAAAGAAGTTTTACGCTATTTAAATCAGCATTATTCTGAAAAAATTAGTATTGCAGAAGTTGCTCGCATATTTTCTTATAATCCAAATTACATCAGCCGGTTATTCAAACAACAAATTGGTGTCACTCCTGTCCAGTATCTTTATCAAATAAGAATAAATGCTTTTTATCATGACGTTATCGAAACTAATTTACCTATTCATGAATTACTATTAAAAAATGGTTTAACTAATAAGAGATTAGCTCTTAAGTATTTCAAAGAGTCCTATCAAACGACACCTTTACAGGCTAGAAAGCAAAAAATGAATAAAAAAACTAAATGAGGTGTTTACCGAAAGTAAAAGTTTAACTTTCAGGGAACACCTCATTTAGTCATGCTAATTAGTTCTGTTTTTTATTTTAAAGTTGAAGAAAATATCAAATTATAATCATCTAATCCCAATACATGGTGCGTGATCAATGAACAACCACCCAAAAGGGTTGCATAATTAGAATGTTCTGTCATATAGAGTTCTGGAACCATCTCTAATTTTTTAGTGGTGGTCTGAATTGCAATAAAAATTTCTGGTATGTCTTCCATCAATCTAGAATTAATGAATATTTTTTCTGGAGAAAAGGAAACGGCTGCATTAAAAATAACACGTGAAATAGCATCAATAAAAGTATCCACAATTTCTTGTGTTTCTATATCTTGATCCTGAAGTAATTTTTCGAGACCGTCCCTAGTCAATCCCTTAATATTCTTTTGATTTTGAACTTTTTCAATAATGGCATCTTCAGAACAAAAATTTTCTACTTTATCAAAACTATACTGTTTATCATTAAACATTAACGATCGACCAATCTCACCAGCAGATCCTCTAAATCCATGATATAAACTGCGATTTAAAATAATGCCTGCCCCAATTCCCTTATGGATACTAACACTCAAAATATTTTTTTCATTTTGTGCCGCATTAAAGTCTCTTTCATAAACCGCAGATAAATTAGCTTCATTTTCTAAAATAACTGGTACACGATATTTGTCTTGGAATCGTTCAACCAGATTAACATCCTGAAAATCTAAAAAGGGAGATTTTAAAATTTGATTGTCATAAACAATACCGTGGATAGAAAATGCAATACCTAATAAGCCATTATCGGATTCAATTTCGTCTGCAATCGCATCAATTTGATTATCAATAATAGCCAATATGTTGTAGATATTACGATCACTAATTTCAATACGCTGATATGACACACTTTTACCATTTAATAAATTAGCCATAATGTGTAAATGACGATATCCCATATCAACACTAATCGTATAGCCATATTGACCATTTAACACAACTAAAGTGGGTTTTCTACCACCAAGTTTCGATGCTTCACCACTACCAATTTCTTTTAAATAGCCAACATCATCTACTTCATTGTATAAGGCCGTTATTGAAGATTTATTCATGCCTAAATTTCTTGCAATCTCAATTCGAGAAATGGGCCCATTATTGATGACTTGTTGTAAAACTAATTTCAAATTTCCTTGGTGAAAAGACTCTTTCTTTGTACCTTCATTCATTGTTTTTCTCTCTTTTTAATTCGTCAACTTAAATTGATTATACATTTTACTTCCTGTGGAATGCAAAAAAATATCAACATGATATTTTCTAGCACAAGAGTAAAATTTTACACTTTCATTTTATCCTTTCTTCCAAAAAAAAAGCCAATAAAAATACTTACACAAAATATAATTACCTAAAAAAGCCCGTAAACCTGATATAAATAACATCAAATTTACGAACTATTTTCACAAAATCAATTAAACAATCGTACTATTTGCAATTGAGCCAAACTATCACTATCAATCACTGTTGTAGTAGTCTTAATAGCACTTTAAATTAAAATATTATTTAACTTTTTTAATCATTAAGATCAAAATACCACCAATTAAACACATTAACCCGGCAACTGGAAAAATGCCACGATAGCCTAATAATCCAATAATAACAGAAGCAACCACTGGTCCTATGATTTGACCTAAGGAATTAGCCAAATTCACTATTCCAAGATCTTTAGCTGCGTTATTTTGACTGGGAAGAACTGTTACATTTAAAGCCTGATCAACTGACTGATACATTCCCATAGCAGCACCACCAAATAAGGCGTATGCAAACATAGTCCATGGAGCAGGATCAACCATTGGGAAGACAACACCAATTCCCAAAACAAACGTTGACAAAGCCACTAATAACTTTAAACTATGGAATTTATCAGCAAGTGGTCCGCCAACAATGGCAAAAGATACCCCCATAATCAACAATATTGTCGACATAATTGATAAGTTTGATGCAGCACTATCAGATGATAATCGCATATAATCTGTAAATATATATAATTGATATCCCACAATTACATAATGAGCTGACACAAATAATAATTTACCCACTACAGCCAAATAAAAATCACGTATTTCGCCATGAATTGGAAACATAAAGGCTTCTACAAGTTGCTTAGCATTTAACTTATCTCGTTTATCACCCTTATTACTTCCATCGCCAATCAACAATAATCCTACTAGTACAAATATTATTTGAAACACCATCAATAAATAAATTCCACTATTAATATGGTCAATAAATCTAGATGCAATAATTGTTGACAGAGAATTTCCAATATTCATTCCTACTCCATAAAATGATGATATTGTCCCTCTATACTCTTTGGGTGCTTTATCAGCAATAAATGCAACTAATGGTGCTACCATCATATTCAATGCAATTTGATAAAATACCCAAATAATAATAATACTTCTGATACTTGTAACCTTAGTTAAAATAAAGAAACATATTAGAGTAGCCACACATCCGAAAATAATCCAAGGATTTCTTTTCCCAATTCTGCTTACAGTTCTATCCGATAAAGCTCCTTCAATGATATTTGAAATTGTTGCCACTATCATTGCGATTGTAGCAAGTAATGCTACTATTTGCACCTTGTTAGTGGGATCTAAAACTTGTAGTTTTGCTGGTAGTAATGTTGAATTAACCCCAATGTATGGCACTAACCACCCCAATAAGCCAAACAATATTCCAAAACCTAATCTGAAAGGAAACTTTCCTTTTCTTTTTTGTGTTTCATTAATATTTTCCATTTTTAAAATTCCCCAAAATTTTATAGTTCATCCTCAACCTTAAAAAAGTCAAAGTCTGCAAAAGAATCATGCCTGTATGAATCCCATGCTCCAATACCAATCATTAATCCTGTAAATCCTTTTATTTGTTCGTCAGACATATACGAAATATCAACATTTTCTAACAATACTTGCCAATTAGAATTATCCTTTTCCTTATAACTAAATTGTGCCTTACCAAAGCTAACTACAATTTTTAATTCCACAACACCTCTAGGAATTGACCTTTTTTCTAAAATTATTTCTTCCTTTGAGGCTTTCTCTGCTTTTAAGATATCCAATACTGGTATTCTTTTATGTTCATCGAAGGTTAGTCTTAAGAAAATCCAATTTTTATTATCATAATAAAGTACCATTCCAGCAGATTGTGAAAAATGTTCCGGATGAAATTCTAACTTAGTAGTTGTTATAAAATTAAATGCATCTGCACGGCAAGCCAATAACGATGTTTCAAAGCGAGAGTAAAATGATTGTTTACCATAAATCCTAGCCCATCCTGGATGCTCAGTCGTATTAACCCAATTATTTTTTATTTGTGAATAAGGCGATAGTAAATGAATATCTAATTTAGCATTATCAAAATGATCCATCATGCCATGATCACTGGTATCTTCTTTATATGAAACGCCTGTAATGCCTGGTGTGGTCTTTTTAGCTAAGTTTGAACCATCTATCATTCTTAACCACCCATCCTTAGTCCACTCAACTTTTTGAATGGATGTTTCTCTACCTAAAATTGACTTAATTGTCCCTGGCAACGGCCTTGCAGATAAATGTGCAATAAACCACTCCCCATTTTCTGTTTCAACTAATGACCCATGACCTGCTTTTTGAATTTCAGCATTTGGGTTATATAAATCAAATCTTGATGCATCAGGATCGTTTTTACGATAATAGTAATATGGTGTTGACGTTATGATTGGGTTATCTGGATCACTTTCATATGGACCAGTTATTGTTTTAGAACGCTGTATAACAACACTATGTCCATATCCAGTACCTCCTTCAGCTGTCATTAAATAATAATAACCATCCTTTTTATAGATATGTGGTGCTTCTACACAACCTCGATCAGTACCTCCATTTGTCAATTCAAAAGTAGGACCAAAAACTCTCTCTTTCTGGGTATCAAATTCTTCTAAAACTATGGTTCCTGGATCTTCGTAATGATCTCTAGTTTCCCATCTCAAAGTGACCAACCAATGTCTACCATCGTCATCATGAAACAATGAAGGGTCAAAGCCAACTGAATTTAAGTAGATTGGTTTGGACCAGTTTCCTAATATAGAGTTAGACCAAACTGCATAGTTATCAGTATCATAGTAACGACCTACCATGCTATTCATTTTAGATATCACAATCCAATATTTATTTTCGTTTTCATCATAAGATAGATGTGGTGCCCAAATTCCCGCAGGAGTATCAACGCCACGTAAGTCAATGCCCTCATTTTCTTCAAAAACTCTAGAAACTAAATTCCAATTAGCTAAATCAGTGGAATGAAACAACAAAACGCCTGGATTCCAATGAAAAGTAGAAGTCGCAATATAATAATCACTGCCAACTCTTAAAATGGAAGGATCTGGTGTAAAACCAGGAATAATTGGGTTAGTAATTATATTTGAATCTTTCATTTTTTCCTCTTTCTATTATTTTTTAGTAAGTTGGTTTTGTACACCAACTATTATAACATCGAATTCACAAAATTTATAACTTTTTTGTAATCGTTTTCAAAATAAATAAAATCGAAGCTGATAAACTTATCGCTTCGATCCTTACGTTTTTTTATTTAACTTTTCTAATTAAGATGATTAATATTGCACCAATAAGACACATCAATCCAGCTGCTGGAAATATCAATCTATATCCTGCAAATCCGACTATCATTGAGGCAACGATTGGTCCCAATACTTGTCCAAGTGAATTAGCTAGATTAACAATACCCAAATCTTTAGCTGTATTATCAGGATTTGGTAACACGCTAACATTTAGCGCTTGATCAACTGAATTATACATTCCCATTGCAGCACCACTAAGCGTTGCATATGCCAACATTGTCCACGCTGATGCAGTTATACCTGGAATGATAATACCAACACCCATTGCTACTGTTGCCAGAGCAACCAGTAGCTTTAGACTATGGAACTTATCAGCAAGTGGTCCGCCAATAATACCGAAAAGAACACCGGTAATTAATAGGATAACAGACATAATTGATAGATTATGTGCTGCATCAGCGGAAGAAAGCTTAATATAATCAGTAAATATATATAATTGATAACCTGTAATTATTGATTGTGCTGAAACAAATAACAATTTCCCAAACACGGCAAAGTAAAAATCACGAACATCTCCATGAATAGGAAACGAAAATGCTTCAAATAATTCAGCACCATGTAATTTTTTTACTTTCTCGCCCTTATTACTCGTGTCACCAATTAAAAATAATCCGAGTAATGTAAATACTACCTCAAAAATAATAAATATATATATTCCTGAATTAATATTCGTAATAAAATTTGAAGCAATCAGTGTTCCAACTGGTTGTCCCATATTATTTCCAACGCCATAAAAAGCTGATATTGAACCTCTATATTTTTTTGGTGCTTTATCAGCAATAAACGCAACCAAAGGAGCAACCATCATATTCAATGCAATTTGATAAATCGACCAATTAATTATTAATCCTGTTATTGTTGTTACTCTTGTAAGAAAGAAAAAACAAATGACAGTCGTAATCATGCCAGCAAAAATCCAAGGATTTCTCTTACCCCACCGACTAACCGTTCTATCTGACAATGCCCCCTCAATAATGTTTGCTATTGTTGCAACAATCATAGCGATTGTTGCAAGTAAAGCAACAATTTGGACTTTGTTATCTGGTGAAATTTGTTGAATTTTTGAAGGTAGTAAAGTTGTATTGATACCAAGATAAGGTACCAACCAACCAACTAGCCCAAACATTAACCCAAATCCTAATCTAAATGGAAATTTGCTGCCAGTATTTTCTTCTCTAACTTCCATGTCATATCCTCATAGATTTCAATAATCTTTTTATCCAAAAAAATAGATATTATTTTCCCCAAAGTACCTTACTTGCGGCTTCTTTTGAAGCAAATGGTCCTGGAATCGTTGAAACACCACGATGATTACCAAAGTAATCTTCATTAAATGTAATACTTGAACCGTCAGGCATTTCATATGCTTGTTCTGGCTCAAATGCTTTACCTAATGTTTCCGTCGTAATTACTTTAGTGAAATAGTTCTCCATAAAATCATAAAGATTTGTTTTTATAGAAAGGTCATTCTCATTTTCTGACAATGCAATATCAACAGCGTCCTTAGTATTAACCAAGTTATCAGTTTCCTTCTTCCATGGTTTAGCACCGTTAAAGTAAACATTACCTGAAGCCCAAATTGGTAAATGACCGAAATGAGCAGGTACTAAATCATCCATATCTGTTTCACGAGCAAAAGTACCATCCATCTTGGCAAATTGTGCAGCCCATTCTTCATAAGTAGGGTATTCATCAAATCCATTTGTTCCAACTTGTTCCGTATCTTTAGCTTCACGATCTACTAATGATTCCTTACCTTCTGGCTCGACTGGCCAGTTTTGCACAAAAATATTATTGTAGAAACGATCATCACCATGAAGAATCGTCATAAATCCAGCTACTTCAGTACGATGACGAATATGGTAAGGTGTAAAGCGTGGTTGGTTGACACCATTAACAAAGAAACTAGTATTGTCACCAATTGATGTGATTGAACCTAACATCAAATTATGAACACAAGCGACACCCTGTGTTGCTAATCTTAATGATACTTTTGATAACATTAAATTGTTATCAATCAAAGTAGGCCCATGGCCTACTTCAACAAAAATATCTTGGCTTTGCATTGCACCAGTAATTCGTTCAGCAGTACCTGCGGGAGCATAATTATGATCCAACAAGTTTTGGGTCATTCGTGTTCCTTGAGCTTCCCAATCGGTCCAAATTCCCATTGTACAGTCATAGATATGATTTCTACGCATCACAACATCAATGGCAGCATGCAACTTAATTCCTGCAATTTCAGCACCTGCTAACTCTTGCATGTTGTTAATATCGTGAATAACATTGTCCTCAATTAAGCTGAAGACACATCCTTGACGACCAACAATACCGTCTTGTTCACAATGATGAATGTTACAACGACGTACAATATGATGACCAATATTTTCTTTCAGCCAACCATGATATTGACCACGACTTACAGCATCACGCTCCATTTGAGTTGGACTCTTCACATGATGATACGTAAAGTATTGATCATTTTCAGGATCCTTATACTTTCCTAACGAAATTCCAGCACAACGGCTGTGACTAATCTCACAATCTTCAATAATCCATCCTTTTGACCAGTGAGGGCCAATCATCCCATCTTGATATGAAGCAGGTGGTGCCCATGTAGTTGCGGCTTTATTGATCTTAAAACCAGAAACCGTTGTATAATCAACACCTGTTTCTTGTGGCATGAAAACTTCACGTCGTACATTAATTTCTACATTTTCATGATTAGGATTCTTTCCTTGGAAATTAGCATAAATAACTGTTTGATCAGCCTCAGTATTTTGCTCTGTGTACCACTTATAGACAGACTTATCACGTTCCCAAGAACGACCATATACATCAGCTTTGATACATTCATCTAACGTTACAGTCTCATAAAACTGTAATTCATTCATATATACTGCCCCAGTATGCTTATTAACTGGACCAAAATACCAATCACCCATCACATAAGTTGTGTATGGATTGTAACTACCAAACACACTATTATCGATGGTCGTTACCCAAACATCACCTTCGTAAGGTTGCCAATAATCTACTTTTTCAGCACCAGTAATTATTGCACCGAGTGGTTCTACACTACGATACGTAATTGGTGCATCTTTTGTTCCGGCATTAATTGGATTAACATATTCACGATACGTACCAGGATAAACTAAAACTTCATCACCTGATTTTGCAAGCTTAGCAGCATCATTAATAAATTTAAACGGTGCAGTCTTGCTACCATTTCCATCAAACTTCTTATTTGTATCTACATAAATTTTCATACAAATACGCTCCCCTTAGTATTTTCAATACACACTGTTTTTGATTTACAGTACAAATTTTGTTTATTTGTAACCGCTTACAAATTATATTATAATAGGTACGAATTCTAATAACTTGAACAAAAATACTATTATTTGAATAAAAGAGTAGACACTGGATATGGAACTTGATCAAATATATATAAATTCATTAAATACATTAGCTATAAAAATTGAATTAACAAAGGAAAATTATGAAATATGTTATAAAAAAGGTGATGTTCTAACAAACACTTATTTTTCGATGATTCATAATCTGCCTACTGAAGAACATTTTGTTATTTTAAAACATGATTTTAATTTATATTCTTTTTATTTTCATGTTGACCAATTTATTTACATCCTTGGACCCGAGATTATTGAGACATCTAGTACAAATGAATTACATCAAAAAAACGCTTATCTATCGGAAAATTTAAATACAACCATTCTAAATAAATCTAATTGTATCTATCAATTAGTGCTGTTTAGTCATTTAATAGGTTTACCAATTAATGACCAACAAATTAATAACGCTTTTGAAAATGCATCCTATATACCACACTTTCAGAGTGCTGTATCCTATATAGATTTAAATGACGAAGGTGCTCACATTAATCATTCTTATGAAATTGCTTTAAAATCAGCTGTTTTACTAGGTAATGACACCCAAATTCACGATATCTTTACAAAATTAATGACCTCTGGAAGAATCGGTATTTTGTCTCAAGAAGGATCTATTCGTAGTATTAAAAATTGGGGTATCATTATCATTTCCGTAATTCTACGTTCAGTTATTGATGCAGGGATGGATTACGATATGGCTTATACCCTTAATGATGAATACGTACGTAATTTAGAGATTCTCCCTTCATTTAATAAGGTCATCTCAGAAATAGAAATTAGTTTAAAAGATATGTCAAAACGGGTTCTAAATCTTAAAAATGAAAATTTAAGTAAAAATGTGCGATTGGTGTACCAACACATCATAAATTCACCGGAAACAACAATTTCTGTGAGTGAGTTGAGTTATCACTTAAATATTTCTCCCCATTATTTATCAACAATATTTAAAAAAGAAATTGGCATAACCATTCCGCAATTTAAAATATTAATTAAAGTTAACCGAGCTATGCAATTGATTATGACAACTAATCTTTCTCTAGCAACAATCGCCAATACTTTAAACTTTTCAGATCAAGCTCACCTGACAAGAGAATTCAAAAAAAGGGTTGGGGTTGCTCCTAGCAAACTGAAAAAGAACCCCTATCTTGTAAAAAATTGGAATATTTATGACTTTATAAATATAAATATTGGATAAGCCTAACCTACACAAAATAAACATTTAAATATATAAAAAGTCGAGTAAAGATTTTGAAGTATTCCATAATTGTTAGATTTTTATGCCTAACAATTAAGGGGCACTTCATAGAAATCATACCCGACTTTTACTCTATTTAATTCTATATAATGTTGTTACTGATTTTTAGAACAAACCAACTAAACAACCAATTGTTACAATGACGACCATAATCAAAATAACTTTTGTTGCTGACATTTGCTTACTTGACACTAACCACCAGCCTAGCATAACCATCCCCAATGGTAGCAAGCCTGGGAAAATGCCATTAAGAACACTTTCAAGCGATGCTGACTTACCACCCATTGGAATATGTGCAGTAGTCTTAAGGACAATGGTGTTAGCAGCTAAAGCACCAACGACCATGACACCTAAAATATTAAACGCATCAGTGATCCGCTTAGAATTTTCACCAACAATTGTGTCGATGGCATTAACTCCTAGGCGATAACCACTTCTAAACGCAATATAAGAAATTGAAACACCGATAACACCATAAGCCAAGATATAGAATATTGGACCAAAGACGCTACCACCAGCTGCCAAACTCATCGCAATCGATAATAGAATAGGTACGATGATTCCTTGAATAATTGAATCTCCAATACCAGCAAGTGGGCCCATCAAAGTCGTCTTAATATTCACTGGCATTTCTTCCGAAACATCTTCGCCCATGGCAATTTGCTCTTCTAGTGAAGCAACAATTCCATTAATTAATTGTCCTGTTTGTGGCTCAGTATTATAAAACATTGAATGTCTTATTAATAATCGACGCTTTTTTTCTGGATCATCTTTATAATGCTTTCGTGCAAATGGTAGATAAGCATACGCCCAAGAATGTCCTTGAATTTTTTCATAACTCATCGAACTAAGATGAGTAAATCCCCAACGACGCCAAATTTGATTCAATTCTTTATTCGTTAGGATTGTTTTCTTTTTTTGTTCAACCATGATTGACTCCCCCTAGTCCTTAGAATAAATCATCATCTTCATACACATCATCTGTGTCAACTGTTTCAGTAGTCTCTGATGTTGTTGCTGCTTGACCACCACTTTTTTGTGTTGATGCATAAAAATAC
This sequence comes from Weissella sp. ESL1156, assembly GCF_058505625.1. Classification (NCBI taxonomy): domain Bacteria; kingdom Bacillati; phylum Bacillota; class Bacilli; order Lactobacillales; family Lactobacillaceae; genus Weissella; species Weissella sp. ESL1156. The sequence goes on from NZ_CP196372.1 coordinate 1,032,721, forward strand.
ATATAAGCTACTAGCGCTGCAATAAATACAATCGCAATCATGCTTAACTTCGCGAAAGCAAGTAATACGAAGCCAGCAAAGAAGAAAATAAGATGAGACTTATTTTTAATAACAATTGACATCAGCATTGCAATACCTAATGCTGGCAGCACGCCACCAAGTACTTGAATAATATGAGTTATCATATCAGGAATACTTTGAATTAACCAATCAACTAATCCCTTACCAAAATAAATTGCTAAGAATACAGGTAATGCACGAATTAAGAATGTTGTAATTTGTGGAAAGACTAAATGATTCATCACAATGCCACGATCATCATTGTTTTCTGCTGCTTTTTCAGCACGTGTATTCCAATATGAATAGAAAGCCATACGAAAATTATAGAAAATAAGTCCAAATGTTTGTCCAATTAAAATAGCTAATGTAACTGCAATTGCTGGATCTTTAGTCGTAGCCATTGCTAGACCAATACCACCATAGGCAGCATAAGTAATTTCACTGTTAGTTGCACCACCCGTTGATAGATTGGCAATAAAAACAGCTTGCACTGCCAAACCGCATAAAATACCGGCATGAACATCCCCAAATGCTAAACCAACTAATAATCCTGCAACTAAGGGACGACCAACGATATAAAAACCACCAGTCATTCCAAACATCCAAGGCGATTCAATCGCTCCTAGATAACAAAAAATACCTGTTAATAATGCTGGTATAAATAAACTCATGGTACTTCCCCCTAGTCCATTGCATCATATTTATTTTTTAGTGTTTCCCAACTGCGAATACTATCATCTGGTAATAATTGAAATTGAATATCAATATTGTGGTCATTAATATTTTGAAAAGCATCATAGTCTGCCTGATCAATTGCCACTGTATTTCCCAATACCTTAGTGTCAGGACGTGTATTCATTGGGCCAACATTTAATTTTTGTCCAAAATCCACACCCATATCAACTAGTTGTGAGAAAGTTTGTGGTGAATCACTAATCAAAAAGAAACGTTTTTTTGAGGCCACTCCATTAGCAATTTTTTCAGGTGCTTCAGCAACTGTATAAATACCAACTTTTAAATCATTTGCTGCTGCCTTCAACACACGACGACGTAACTTATTATGAGCAATGCTATCACCAACAACTAAAATACCATCAACTGGACGTGCCTTTGTCCAACGAGTCATCGTTTGACCATGAATTACACGATCATCAACACGTACTAATGAAATTGTCATAGTTAAAATTCCCCCTCTTGATTAAAAGTCAATTTCTTCTTCATCTTCATCATCGTTGTCTGGAACTGATATGCCATTGATGCCTGCCTGCTGCACAATGTCTACCGCTTCATCTAAGCTACTTAATCCAGAAATCATCGTCGCAAGCTCAATCACCATTGGTAAATTCACGCCACTAACAACACGAATTTTCTCCGGATGTCCTAAATAATAAGCAAACGATTCATTATATGGTGTACCACCTTTTAAATCAGCTAATACAATTAATGGCTCAGTTGCTTCATTAAACTTTTGTTGCAAACGTTGTCGAAAATTATCAATTCCCATTTCATCTAATGCAACTGCATCAACGTGCTCAGTACTACCTGTAATAAATGACAAGCCCGACAACAACCCCTCGGCTAATTTACCATGTGTCGTAATTAAAATATTCACGGTCCCCCTCCTATTTGTCATGACATATTTGTTTTACGACTTTATTATATGTAACCGTTTACAAAGTGTCAACAATCTTTTTTTATTTAAAATAATTATTAAATATATACCATTTGACTTTCTGAAAAAACAAATTAAAATGGGACATGTAAGGACATATACTACTAACAAAAAGGGGATTTAACATGAAGTATTCTATTGACGATTTTAGTCAACTTATTGATCATACGAACCTACATGCTTACGCTAGTGCAGCCGACATGAAGAAGCTTTGCCAAGAAGCAAAGGAATATCACTTTAAGATGGTTGCTATTAATCAAGTGCAATCATACTTATGTTCACAAGAATTAGCTGGTTCTGATGTACATACTGGTGCTGCAATTAGTTTTCCATTGGGGCAGACAACTATTACATCAAAAGTATTTGATACCCGTGATGCGATTAAGAATGGGGCTAATGAAATTGACTATGTTGTTAATCTAACAGAAGTTAAGAATGGCAATTGGGACTATATTCAAGACGAAATGACACAAATTGTGGCCGTTTGTCGTGAAAATAATGTCATTAGCAAAGTAATTTTTGAAAATTGTTATCTAGAAAAATCAGAAATTAAACACTTAGCTGAAATCGCTAAGATTGTTAAACCTGATTTCATTAAAACTTCAACCGGTTTTGGTACTGGTGGTGCAACCGTTGAAGACGTTAAATTGATGAAAGAAACAGTTAATGGTGCCGTCAAAGTTAAAGCTGCAGGTGGTATCCGGAATTCTGACGACTTCTTAGCATTAATTGCGGCCGGTGCTGAAAGAATTGGTACAAGTTCTGGTATCAAAATTATCAATGTATTAAAAGAACGTATGTCGCAAGACAACATTTCTTATATTGAATTATAAAATATAATAAACAAACCCTCTTATACGCGCATGCAATAAGAGGGTTATTATATTATAATGATTTTTATAACATTTTAATTCAATGTATAAGAAAACTTACCACATCATTTAACTAGAGGGTCTATATGACACAATCACAACCAAAATATCGCATTATTGCAAATCAAATACTAACTCGTATCCAAGATGGTACCTATCCATTAAACAGCTTTATTCCAAAGGAAATTGATTTAGTTGATCATTTTCAGGTTAGTCGCCCAACGATTCGGCAAGCCATTCAGGTCCTTGTCAACGAAGGTTATTTAGCTCGTCGAAAAAAATTAGGTACTTGGGTAAAAGCAACCAAAATTGAGCAAAACTTTACCCATATGATTAAAAGCTATTCTGATGAGATGGACGAAAAAGGGGTTATTCCAAAAACAAAAGTCATTAGTCTAACAAAAACGATTGTCACACCAGAAATTCAAACAGCTCTACAGTTGACTACTAATGATACTATTTTTGCTTTAACACGGTTAAGATATGCTGACGATGAGCCTATTTTATTGACAACTTCATATATTCCAACAAAATATTTACCTGATTTTGATCATCACAACTTTGAAACAGAATCTGTTTTACATACGTTTGAAGCACATCATCTAAATATGACCCATGCGTCACGAACATTAGAACTTTTGCGTGCAGATGAAACAACTGCTGCATTATTACAAATACCATTAGATGACCCCTTATTCTACTTCCATACTATCACCTATACCAAAGATGATATTCCTGTAGAATATGCCTTATCAAAATATCGCGGTGATATCAGTTCTTTTAAGATTGCAGTCAATCAATAGGTCTAACTATAATTAAGTACTGCTAACGAATTAACATGCGTTGGCAGTACTTTTTGTAGCATACAAAAAAGTGAGATAGTCATCTCTATCTCACTTAATAAAAGAACTTTCATTATTTATTGAATCAATGTTGCGTATTCCACAATCATTGATTGTAGGTTACAATCATCCAATGTTTGCGCATAAGTTGCTAATTTCATAGCCGTCATATCTGAATTATCAACCTTTTTCAATATCTCACGTTTTTCTTCATAGGACATTTCCGCACCTTGTAATTGATCTAATAATTGTTGCCGTGCACGTTGACTTTGTTTTGTATCTGTTTGTGCCTGCCCATGATATTGGTCATTATTATGCAGTGCCAATTCAGATTGACCATCAATTGTGAAAGCATGTAACTTAAAGGTCATTGTTCGATTTATAGGGATAATGTGATCTGGATCAATCACATGTATTGTTAGTTGACCATCTTGCACAGTTATTTTAGTTTGTGCAATCGCATGACCAACATGTTCATACATTGTATATGAATTATCTTTTTGACCATAAACATGGATATCAATATCTTCAGGTAAGACATCTGCTAATTGCATGGCATCACTGGTCATTGGCACAATTGCCCCTAGTCTTGCTAATACTGGTATATTTTCTAAGGTTCTTCCGAAGCGAACAGTTGTTGCGCCAGACTTATATTGACCATTCAACATTGTACTTGAAACTAGGGGTTGCTCCTCATTCGCATCCCCTTGATAAACAAGATCTGTAAAAATATCCATCCATTCGCCACTTGGTAACCAAGCATCTACAAAGCCAACATGTAAATGCTTATCTTGTGGCGTCGTAATTGGTGCAACCATCAACTCGTTACCAAAGAAATACTGGTTCTTGTACAAATAGCTTTCTTCATTATCAGGATAACGATAATAAAGCGGTTCAATTAATGCACGATCGTTTAAGTTTGTCTGAATGTTTGCACTATCCAAATAAGGTACTAATTGATTTCGTAATCGCAAATAGTGATCCATATACTGGCGCACGTCTTCACGGAATTTCCAAGGTTCCTTTCCTGAAAATGGATTATCGGAACTGTGTAGCCTATTGATTGGACTGAATACACCGTATTGCACCCAACGTAATGCCAATTCTGGATCAAAGCTACCTTTCATATGACCGCCAATATCATGACTCCACCAAGTATAACCAATATTGGTTGCCGTATTTGTAAAGTATGGTTGGAAATTTAAGGATGCCCATGTGATGACAGTGTCGCCGGAAAAGCCCACTGGATAGCGATGTGAACCCGGTCCAGCATACCGTGATAAAATCAAACCTTCACCATCATGTGATTGGGCATTATCCAAATAATGATAATGATTTAAACTCCACAAAGGTTCCACTTTATCCTTACTACGACTAGAACCCTGTTGCCAATCCAACCACCAAAAATCCAATCCTTGCTTTTCAAGCGGATGATGAACATCTTCAAAATAAGCCTCACGGAATTTTGGATTATCAAAATCGAATGATGCTGGTTCTTCATGAACAGTATCCAAGCCAAGACGTTTGGCGACTGCTGGATACGCATCCTCAAAAGCACGAATACCACCGGCGGGATGTGTATTGACTGTAATATGCTTGTGTCTCTTTTTCAATTCCGCTAAAAATTTTTCAGGATTTGGAAATAATTTACGATTCCATGAATAGCCAGTCCAAGTACTACCAAAGCGTGCTGGCACATCATTTGTCCGATGCCAATCCATATCAATAACTGAAACACTAATCGGTACACCTTCTTCTTCAAAATGATCCATGAGGTTTAAATATTCATCTTGTGTATATTTATAATAACGACTCCACCAATTGCCTAATGCATAACGTGGCAAAATTGGTGTTTTACCACTCAGATGATAATAATCAGCTAATGCCTGTCGATAATCACGACCATATGCAAAGAAGTAGCCATCGGTTTGTTCAGGTGCTCGTGGCACAAAGGCATTATCTTCTAAAGCAAATGATTCTGTATCATCCAAATAGGCATAGCCATTACGACTCATAATCCCATTTTCAAGTGGTGTCGCACCATCAACCACATCCAATGTTGGAATCGTACCACCCAAATTACCAGGTTCTTTTTCACCGAAATACCAGCGACTATCATGTAATCGATATTGATACTTTGAATCAATTCGTAAGTTACTACCTGCAAAGGCGCCACCATCATAATAAAGATGGAAATAAGCTGTCTCAATTTCTATAAGATGTGCGTCATTGTCTTCTTTAACTGTATAATCAACATCATCAAAATCACGATTGACAACCAATTGCGTTTGCCGATTTTCAAACCTACCTGATTCTGAATACTCTAATCGAATTAAACGATCCGTTAGTAATGTGAATCGATAATGCTGTCCTTGTACAATATTTGTCATCAATAATCCCCCCTGAATAATATTATCTACGTTTTCAGTATAGCAATTATGTAAGCGTTTACGCAAATAACAAAAAAAGGTTGGCCCATCGATCATTATGAACAACTAAAAAGGACGTCAATCTATCAATTTGAAATTGGTAGATCAACGCCCTCCCTTAAACGTGTTCCAAAAGACTGAAGCCGATTGCCTCACTCTTTCAATAAATGATACTAAGCTTTGAAAGCCTCATCAATTGTATGATATTCATCAGCTGATAACTGAACATCTAACGACTTTGCTAAATCAGTTGCTTGCTCAGCATTACGAGCACCTGGAATCACCAAACTAATATTTGGATTTGCCATGTACCATGCCAAAACAACATGTGTTAATGATGTTTGGTGTGCATCCGCAATCTGACGTAATTCATCAAGACCTGTCATGATCTGATCAAATTTCGCATCATCTAAACGATCAAATTTTTCACGATCCGACTTGCCATAACGACCAGTTAATAGACCAGATTCCAATGGGAAGTAAGGTACAAAACCAATACCGTGCTCACGAAGATAGTCGAAGCGTTCTTGCTCCTCATCACGATGTGCCAGACTATAGTAATCTTCGTCAAAATCAACTTTACCAGTTGCATTAGCTTCCTTTAGTTGATCAAAACTAAAGTTTGAAACACCAATCGCACGAATCTTACCTGCTTGCTTTAACTTATCAAGTGCTTCCACGGCAGCCAATTTATCTGACGTATCATCTGGAAAATGAATATAAAAAATATCAATATAATCTGTCTTTAAACGCTTCAAAGACTCTTCCACTGTTTTCACTAAAAATTCTGGACTGTTATCTGGTGCCAAATCTTTATCTGGATTTTGAGCACCCTTCGTTGCAATAATAATCTTACTACGGTCATAGTCTTGGATAACATCCCCAATAATTTCCTCTGAACGACCTAAACCATAGACAAACGCAGTATCAAGTACGTTAATACCCGCATCTAATGCGGCGCGTACTAATTCATAACCATCTTGTTCGTCCAAATGATCAAATAAATTGTGACCACCAACCTTGTTAGTTCCTAAACCTAACTTGTGTGCAAATTCTAATGTCATGTTAGTACTCCCTTTTTGATTGATTGTATGATATTGATGAAGCAAGCGCTTCATTTCAGTTTCATCATATCATACTTTTCTTAAGTTAGTAAAAGGGGTGCTTGTGATTTAAAGGGTGCCCTGTTCAAGAGCTAATAACGCTCGTTTGCGATCAATCCCCCCAGCATAACCCGTAAGTAAACCATTACTACCAAGTACCCGATGACAAGGTAAAAAAATCGACAACGGATTCGTACCAATGGCATGTCCCACAGCACGTGATAAATGTTTAGCATATACTTCATCTGTCGTTAATTGCTGACAAATGTCTTTGTAAGTAACAGTTTGCCCATAATCAATTTGTTGTAACGTGTGTAACACCTGTTCTTGAAATGATGTCACATGTAACTTAATCGGCATTGTCAGCAAGGGCTGCTTACCGGCAAAGTAATCTGCTAACCATTTTTTAGCTTGTCGTAATACAGGGGTTTCATTGTCAATAGCCTGTGTTAAATCATACTTGCCACCAAAGTGTTTTTGATTTTCAAACCAACTACCCAATAGTGCGTTGTCATCACTTAACAAGGTCATCTTACCTAACGGCGTTTCAATTACTTGAGAATATTGCTGCATACTTACTAGTCCTTCCTAACATCTTTTTCTTTATCAATATGTTGCATCAAATGCACCATTAATCCTCGAAGCATTTTCTTGACATTAGCCTCCGTCACGTGAGCAAGATGTTCTTCTAAAGTTATGACAAGCAACATATCACGTAATCGTTGTCGATCCACATGTTGACTAGCTTCTCTTGGCCAATCAACACAAGATAATACCATTTTATCAAATCGATCACCATGACCCAAAGCATATTGTGTCATCCATAAGCTAACAACTTTTGTTGCAGACAACTGTTTTAAAAACTTTTCTTTATGTTTTGTAATTTGAATGACTGATCCATCACTTAACACAATATTTGTCCGTAACCCCCGAGTTTGTACCGCTACGATATGACGCACATTAATCCATGTTGTTGGGCCACTTTTATAACTAGTGACCGGTACAAACGCATGATTTTGCATCACCCAGCTACGCATTTGCCCGCTTAAAGACGGGGGCAACAAACGATAGTATGCTTCTACTTGATTGCAACGACTGACACCTAACACATATTCTAATTTATTGATCAACCGATTTGTCGATAATAAGGTATCAACAACAGTACCATCTTCATAGTAAACACGTGAAACCGAACGCTGATAACGATCACGTGCGGCAACAATTAGCATCGTCGTATTGGGACAAATCTCACTAATTTCTGTCATCTGTCGAAGAACTTCCTGACAGTATCCTTTGTCTGATATCACGATAGTTTGTGACATATTTTTTTACATTCCTTTATTTAAAACTACGCAGTTCGATTTTGTTTAATGATCTGCTGTAATAATTTTAACCGGCGATGATATGTCATTCGATGAATTTTTAGACGCATACACCGTTGGGTAATTAAGTCATCCGGATAGTGCATAAAATCCATCATTAAATCATGTAATACATGATACTGACGTTGCTTTTTTATTAATTTATCAATCGTTACAACCGTCTCTATTTGTTCAAAAGCTAATTCACTTGTCACAATTTCTGGTATTTCAGCCGCAAAAATATGGCGTGATTCATAACGCTGACTCCCCCGCTGTAAGTCTCGTAAACGCCATAATAACCATTTAAATAACATCGGATTGTCTTGAGGTGTTAACTGTTCACCAGCCAGTAATCGTTTTAATAGTAACAAGCGTAATTCTTGCCGATAATCTTCAAAATTATCATTTTGACGATATACATGTCCGGATTTCAAAACACCACGAATCATTAACTCATATTGGTTCAAAACACTGCCTAATTCCTCAGTCATATAAAAAACTCCTTTGGGTTGTATTTTGTGTTACCATACCACCTCCTATGACTTGCATAACCAGAGAAAAAAGGCTCAATCATCAGAGTTATTTTTTAAAACTTGCTACAATCAACTAATTTGTAACTAAGTCACCATATTTTTTAGTTATTTTTTTCGGGAAAAGGGGTAGACAAATTTAAATAGTCATTAATAACAAATATGACCAATAGGCATAAATGTTCGTCAGCCCTGTCATTTTTGATTAACAGATTAATCCCAGTCAAGAACTGCTTCAATACTATAATTGTCGCTACCACTTAATAATTGTGATACACAACAACGATTTTCAACTTCACTAACTAATGCTCGCGTTTGTGATAAAGTCTGTCCTGGTACGCATACTTGGGCATGTACTAAAAACTCATAGCGTCCTTTCCCCTTCACATACGATACTTTAGTATGTGCCTTTGCTTGGACGTCAATCTTATGCTCTTTTAGAATAACTGTCATTGTACCAACTAAGCATGTACATAATGACATCCCCAAAAGCTGTTCTGGATTCGTTCCCGGCTCATCATTTAATGGACTACTGGTTGTCACACGAAGTCCATCCTTAGCATAAGCATGCCCATTGAGTCCTTCTTCATTATATGTATCTGTTGTATACATTGCTTTGTCCCATCGCACATCATTCTTCATATTATTGTCTCCTCTTTTTAAAACATAGTTTTATTGTAAGCGTTTTCTATAAATAAACCAACTTTCTAGACAAGTTAAAAATCCGAAGCGCTTCACATTATAAAAAAAGTAGCTTCGGATTTTTTTACTATTTAATATTTCTTTACTTCATATTATTTCTTAACAATATCTCCGTCAGCATTTTTGGTGACTTTCATATCTGAAACAGGAATGTATCCTAATTTCTTAATCGTGCTTTTCATTGACTGAGATTGAACAAATTTAATAAACTTGGTTGTTTGTTTATTAGGATGCTTGGTCGTGTACATATGTTCATAAGCCCAAACTGGCCACTTATTAGATTGTACATTCTTTTCAGTTGGCTTAACTTTATTAATTGCAATTGGTTTCAAATTTTTTGCTTGGTCACCTGCAGTATAAGAAAATGCTAAGTATGAAATAGCACCTGGTGTCTTTGAGACAATCTTTTGGACTGCTCCGTTATCATCCTGTTCTTGTGCCGTTTTTGCAGTCTTACCATTCAAGACTGTCTTTTCAAAAGTAAATCGCGTCCCAGACCCTTGTGCACGATTGACCAACACGATTTTTTCGTCTTGTCCGCCAACCGTTTGCCAATTGGTAATTTTACCCGTAAAAATATCACGTAATTCAGTCATTTTTAATGATGACACTTTAACATCTGCATTGACAACGGGTGTAATACCAACGACGGCAACTTTATGATCCTTTAACTGATTTGCCTTAACCCCATCTTTTTGTTCTGCAAAAATATCAGAATTCCCAATAGTGACATTACCTTTACCAACTTGGCTTAGTCCCGCACCTGAACCACCACCTTGTACATTAACGGTAATTTTAGGATTTTGTTGACTAAATTCTTCTGCTGCTTGTGCGGCTAAGGGTTGTAACGCTGTTGAGCCCACAGCTGTCACTTGTTTTGCAGCATCGGCAGAAACAATCTGATTTCCAATCAACCCACTTGCAAACGTTATTCCAACAACACTCACTAAGAATATTCCTTTTTTCATCACAAACTCCTTTTATTTGTGGTTAATGGCAACATAAGTCATTAAGGTAACTGAGCAATTGGTTTAGTCATAGCAATGGCGTGTCACCCTAACAACACTTAATAGTTTATAAAAGCATTGTATCGATATGACCTTCATTGCGTAAATTTTTCTTAGTTGTTTGGTAAATAATTTCATAACATTGACAAGATAATGTCACGGTTCATCGAAAATAATTAAATTTCTCTTTTGTATTCCTATTTACCTGTCTAACATGTCATAATAGTAGTCATATGAAATAAATTTTTGGGAGTATCATTATGCTAAGTATGGATGAATTAATTAAACAACTAGAAGATATAAAAAAAGCATCATCAACTATCACAAAAGTTCCTGGTGCCAAGTCAATTTACTTAGGAGCTGGCTGGTTTTCTGATCGTCAAATTGAGATGTTATTAGCTGCTTATCAAGCATTAAACAATAACCCGACAATTAGCTATGTACATGTCCCCTTACTAAATCAATTTGGTGGCCAAGCGTTTGATGAGAATGGCGATTTTGATCCTGATTATACTTGGGCTGTCGCAACTTACAACGCTGATATCACTGCAATTCAAAATACAGATGTTACTTTAGGTATTATCACTGCTGGTAATGAAGACAGTGGTACTGCCTTTGAATTAGGCTACGCTAATGCCTTAGGGCGTCCATCAGTTGCATTCTTTGATGGTGACTGGATCAATAAGCCAATCAATTTGATGCCTGCCATTGGACCAGCTTCATACGTCCGTTCAACAGATGAATTAACAACATTTGATTTCATGAGTATTGCAACGCGTATCTATGACGGTAAGATTATTTAAGACAAGAGAACAAGAAAGTGTGACAAAAGATGTTTTGAAGCCAATTGTAACGATAATTTGGTGATTTTGGTTCGCAGTATAACGAAGAACCGGAAGTACCTAATTGTTGTTACAGTAAGGCTTCAGTCTTTTGGAACACGTTTAAAGGCGCTAATCTACCAATCAAAATTGATAGATTAGCGCCTTTTCAGCTGATTATAACGACATATCTCTCAGCCCCTTTTATTTTAGTTGGAAAGTTTATGTCATGTCTTTGATTGTAGGTGTTGTGAAATCATCGTCTATTCAAGAATAAACTGAAATCGTTATTACCATTGATAATTGGTTTGTTCCTGTCGCCCATTACCAGTCGCTTTATCCAGTAAAATGCGTTGTTCAAAATGCGCAACATTTTGCTTTGTTGCTTTGACCATATCTGGATTAACGGAAACATAATCAATTCCTTGTTGAATTAAGAAATCTGTAAATTCTGGGTACTGAGAAGGTGCCTGACCACAAATTGATACTGTTTTGCCATCTTGATGTGCTGTCTTAATCAGATGGGCAATGGCACGCTTTACTGCCAAATTTCGTTCATCAAACAACGATGATACCGTATCATTGTTGCGATCTAACCCCAATAATAGCATCGTTAAATCATTTGATCCAATTGAGTAACCATCAATAAACTGATTAAACTGATCAGCCAAAATAATATTTGATGGTATTTCAGCCATCATATAAATTTTAAAATCTGCCGAACGAACCAAACCAGATTTTGCCATAATATCTGTTACCTTTTGTGCTTCAGACACCGTTCTAACAAATGGCAACATGACATTCAAATTCGTTAACCCAAATTCTTCACGTACTTTTTTAACTGCTGCCAATTCCAATTTAAATGCTTCAATAAACGCTGAATCATAATAACGTGATGCACCACGCCAACCTAACAAATCTGCTGGTTCATGCGGCTCAAATTCTTCGCCACCTTTTAAATGACGGTATTCAGTTGACTTAAAGTCAGATAATCTTAAAACAACAGGCCGTGGACTCATTGCACGAGCAACTTTACTGATACCATTAGCTAACATATCAATTGCCTTTTCAGATTGTCCGTGCTTAATCAAGTGAAGTGGATGTTCGTGAATATAACTTGTCCAAATAAACTCTTCCCGCATCAAACCAACCCCATCAACTGGTAAATGTTCATATTTTTCGATGAGATCCGGGTCGCCAAGATTCATCATGACTCTTGTCGCTGTTGGGGCAAAATACTTCGTAGACGCTGGTGTATTATTATTTATTGCTGTTTTCTGTGTATTTGAAGTCAAAATTGATGACTCCTCACCAGCATACACAATACCATTTTTTGCATCTACAGTAATCGTATCACCTGACTTCAAAACGTCCATTGCTGCAACACCACGACTAGCAGTACCAACAATACATGGTATCTGCATTTCACGAGAGACAATAGCCGCATGACAAGTACGCCCACCATTATTTGTAATAATTGCGCGTGCTTTTTTCATAACCGGTACCCAATCTGGCGAAGTCATACTTGTCACTAATATCTCACCTTCTTTAAATTGATCGATATCTTCTGTATTTTCAATGACATGCACTATACCACTTGCTGTCCCAGGGCTAGCTGGTAATCCTTTAACAAGAACAGTCATCTTTTGATCAGTTGTCATGGTTTTTACCTCTTTTTTATTTGATAATTTTTTATTTTTTTGTGACCAAACTGTTTCTGGACGTGCTTGAACGATCCATAATTTGTCTGTTCTTTCATCAAGCGCAAACTCCATATCCATATAACAGCCATAGTGATTTTCAATTATTTTTGCGTATCTTGCTAGTTCAACAACTTGTTCATCAGTTAATGACGGCGCATTTATCTGTTTATCTGGCACCAGTTGTTCTGCGACACCACCATCTGGTAGACGCTTTAGCGCAATATTTTTTGTCGTAATATCTTTAGAGACAATTTTTAGTGTCTCCTTATCAACAATGAAGTCATCAGGCGTCACTGTTCCTTGCACTAAGTACTCACCAAGCCCCCAAATACTGTCAATAATAATTTTCGTATCATCTCCATTACCCACGTTAATTGAAAACATAACGCCTGAAGCCTTAGAAAAAACCATCATTTGAATGGTAGCCGATAGTGCAACTTGTTCATGTGGAAAATTTTGCTTATGGCGGTAATAAGTTGCTCGATCAGTAAATAATGAGGCATAGCATTCTTTAATTTTTTGGACAACATCATCTGATCCTTGAATGTTAAGGTACGATTCTTGCTGCCCAGCAAATGATGCATCTGGTAAATCTTCCGCTGTTGCACTAGAACGAATTGCAACAAAAGGATTGACGACACCAATTTTTTTCGCTAAGTCTTCATACGCCTGTTTAATTTCAGCTGCTAAATCTGTCGGCATATCACTTCCAATGATTAGTTGACGTATTTTTGCACAAACGTCATGCAATTCATTTGCGTTTTCATAATCATGAATTTGATTTAAAAGTGTTTTAATTTCACGATTAATACCAGTTCTTATCATAAAGTCACGATAAGCATGGGTTGTTGTTGCAAATCCATAAGGTACTGGTATTTTTGTTGCTGAAGTTAATTCACCAAGTGAAGCTGATTTCCCACCAACTAAATCAACATCAGACCGCTGTAATTCATCAAACCATAAAATATTAACTGTCGTTCTGTCTGCCATGAAAATTTCTCCTTAAAAGCTAAATCCTACTTTTACCAATATCGCAAAAATTGATAATATACCTCAAGCAAGTGCAAGCGCTTACTTATTAATTAAAATTAAAAGGTCGTTTGACCGACCCTAATGATGGTTTACCAATAATTGCCATACTTGCACTAGTCCCCAAACGTTCAACGCCAATGGCAACATTTGACTCAACAAGCTTTTCGATAGGCGAATTTTCTCCCCACTGCATACCAGTTATGCAATTCGTTTTGACTGTTGATAATAAAAGTTGCTGACTAACATATGACACCCATTTTGGCGTAACAACTACCGAAGAAAAATGGTTGTCACTCACTTCTCTAATGACTTGATCAATGTCCTGTTGTGATGCATCAGGTTTTAACGTTGTGTGATCAAAATACTGATTTAAGTTCATTTCTAAATAACCCCTTTAATAATTTTTATTATTCATGAACAAACTCATTGTAGCTGAATCTTGAACAAATGTAAACGGTTTATTTGAAATTATGTTCACACTTCTAAGGGGACCTTTTAAATTGTGATATAATTTACATAAATCAAACAGGGGAGTTATTACACTATATGGTCAATACAGCAACTACCAATAAAAATCAAATTGCACTCGAAATTTGTCATTTGTACTACGAAGATGGCCTTAGTCAGAACGACATTGCTAAAAAATTAAACATTTCACGACCAACGATTTCGCGTTTATTAACTTATGCAAAAGAAAACGGTATGGTCCAAATTAAAATAAATGACCCAAAACAAGATTTGAATTTATTACAAACACAACTTAAAAAAAAATATCAACTAAATGATGTTTTAATTGCTGAAAATTTTGTTGACGACTCCCAAATCATTAACGATAAACTCGGAAAATTGACAGCAAGTTATTTAAATAAAATTGTGAAAGATAACGATATTATTGGCATTAGTTGGGGACACACATTAACTGCAGTTGCCAACCATTTAATACCAAATGAACACAATAATATTAAAGTTGTCCAATTAAAAGGCAGTATGTCTGAATCAGATTTGAGTGATTATGCAAATGACATTAATCAAAAATTCGCACAAGCATTCCATACGAATACCATTAGCCTCCCCTTACCTACCTTTTTAGATAATGCCATCACCAAGGATATTGTCATTAAAGATAAATTTATTCATCAAATTTATGAAACTGGTATACAAAGTAATATTGCAATTTATACAACGGGTACTGTTCAAGACCACACACAATTATTCAGCCTTGGTTATTTAAGCGAACAAGAAATTACTGCACTACGTCATTCTGCAGTAGGTGATATTGTATCCCGCTTTATTGATAAGGATGGTCACATCATTAATCCAGCCCTTAATAGTCGAACAACTGGCATTGATTTAGAGCATTTACGTCAAAAGGAATATTCCATTTTAGTCGCTGGTGCAAAAAAGAAACTTATTTCTATCCACGGTGCCCTAAGTGGTCATTATGCAAATGTTTTAATTACTGATAAACAAACTGCAATGGATTTATTAGATAAATACTAAAAAATAACCGTTTCTCTAAATCATGAAAGAAACGGTTATTTTGTGTTTTTAAACTATTTACAATTTCATAGCACTTTGATTCGCCATTTTATGCTATGAATATTTACTTAATGACTGACATAAACTGTTCCGCCATGGCCACTGGGTCATCAGCTGTTGTAATTTTACCACCGACAATAATTGTTTCAACGATTCCCTGTTGTGCAATTAATTGTGCTTGTTTTAAATCAATTCCTCCAGCGACAGCAATGCGTTGAATCGTTGGAAACTGTTCATGAAAATGTTTAATTCGTGCGACCGCATTAAAGTCAGTCCCTGCATCTCTAGAGTGATGTATACCAAAAATAGCTGACTGTAAATCTGTTATTTGACTAATGCGTTGATCATCAACTTCTGTTAAATCAATAAAGATGTCTTTATGAGCATCTTGGGCAACAGCGTAAGTTTGTTCTATTGTCCCACGAGATGCGCTACCCATAACTGTTAAGATATCAGCAGTCGTTTCAAATCCCTTTTTAAATTCATATTCACCTTCATCAATTGTTTTTAAATCAACTAATAGTGCTGACTTTTTTAATTGAAAATGCTCTTTTTTAAGTGCTTCTAAACCATAGTCTTTCACAATTGATGTTCCTAATTCGATAATATCAACTAACCCATCTAATTGCTTTGATAACTGGATTGCTTGAGATAATGAGACACGATCAATGGCAACTTGTAATTTCATGATTTTTCAAACCTCCATATATTAATTTTTACTATAGCACGAAATCCTCTGAGGCCATCTAAAAAGAAACTCATCTAGTACTGTATTTATTAATTTATAAGAATGACCTGTATGGTACATTGACTTCGTTATCATAACGATCATCGAATCCACGTGGATGATAATACTGTAACTTACCAATATCATCTGGATAAGTAAACTTTCCACCTGGTAACCAAGTCATTGGATTAAATTGATACTGCAATTTATCTTTACGATACTTCCACAATAATTCAATTTCATAAGGATCTCCTAACATATTTGACCAGATATCCCAATGCAATGGAATAATAACTTTTGTTTGTAGTGCCTCAGCTGTTCGCAGCACATCTACTGACGTCATTTTATCCTGGACACCAATTGGATTCTCACCATAGGCAACTGTTGCAACATCAATATCAAAGTCTTGACCATGCTTTGCAAAATAGGCTGAATAATGTGAATCTGCTGCATCATAAATGGTGCCAGCTGTTGTCTTAATCACATAGTTCACCGAACGATCATCCATTTCTGGTACTTGATCATCAGCAGGAATATTCGCTTCATCAGTATCTGGATCTGTAATTAAGATTGACCGATCAAATGAATCTGTGACAAAAATCTCGATATCTTTAATTTTGAGCTTATCACCAGGCTTGACAATGATGCAACGATCCTTTGGAACACCCCAATCAATCCACTGCTGAACAACATACTTTGGTCCAATAAATGGTACCTCTTCTTCGACATTATTTAGAACAGCAGCTGCAACATTCTCATCAATATGATCATGGTGAAAATGAGTGACTAAAAAGGCATCTAAATGTTTGATTCTAAAAGGATTAATAACAATTGGTGTTGCCCGAAGATTTGGTTGAATCTTTCGACCACCAGTTAATCTTGACCATTGATGACGAGGTGACATATCTGGCTTATGATGTGTTTGCTTACCAGTACCACTCCATAAATCAATTACCAAATTAGTTTGTTCATCAGACTTAATCCAAAGTCCCATATTAGATAGCCACCACATATTGAATTTACCCTTTTCAACATGCGTTTGTTCAATCTCTTCATTTAGCCATGAACCCCATTCCGGAAAAATCTCTTTTTCCCAAGTGTCTTCTGTTATTTCATCAACTTTTCGCGTCATTTTCTATTGGCATCTCCTATCTACTGATTACTAATTACTTTCCCTCAAGTTCTGTAATTCTTGGATCAATATTTTCCTTAATATTGTTTTTGTCCACAAAATTTGTCAAAACAATCGTTTTATCCTTTAAATCTTCTGGGAACTCATCGAATAATTCACGAGTTGTCACGTAAATATCAGCAGGTGCACTTCTAACTGAACCTAGATCAATCGTGTCAACATCAATTTCATCACGACCTTCTTCGGACAGAATACTTTCAATATTCATCTTTGCGATAACACTTGAACCAACACCTAAACCACATACTGCAATAATTTTCATAATTAAATCCTCCATAGATTGATATATTTTTTTTTAATTAACAAAATACTGATAATGAGTCATTAGAAAATGCCTAGCACCAAACCACGTAGGAACTTTAGCAAGTACATCAATGGCATCCAAACAACAGCGTAATCAATATTTGACCAAGTCAAACCACTACCATAAACGGCACCAGTCAATGGATAGAATAGGATAACAGCGGCTGATGAGATAATACCAGTAAAGAATCCAGCGGCTAAGGCACCACGCCAACCACCAGCTTTATTACCAAACACACCCATAACATTACCATCAAAGTACATAATAATTGGACTTGGAAAGACAATGACTGGTGAATGGAAGATAATCGTTGCGAAAGTGACAATGATACAGCCAATTGTTGAGCCTAGGAATCCAAACATACCACCCATTGGTGAGTATGGGAAAATTGTTGGTGCGTCTAAGGCAGGAATAGCACCTGGTAAGAACTTATCAGAAATACCTTTGAAGGCTGGGACAATTGAACCAATGAACATACGTACACCAGATAGCAAGATAACAATACCAGCAGTAAACGTAAATCCTTGTAAGATCAACCATAAGATCCAATTAGTTGCATCGGCACCAGTACCAGCCAAGTGTTGAATACCTGACTTACCAACAGCCAATCCAATACCAACAAAAATAATTGGCATCAAGAAGAACAAAACAATGGTATTATCACGGAACATTGATGCCCACTTTGGTAACTTCATGTTATCGGCATCTTGTGAAGGATCGCTACTTCCAAACCACTTACCAATGAAGTGGGCCAAAAGTGAACCAACTTGATCCATAAATCCTAAAGTTGAAACATCGTGCATCCAATTACGTGCTAGCTTACGTGGAATAGCTGGTGAATACGTGTAATAAAGTGCATTAAGAATCGTTCCAACTAACACCGTACCAAAGAACTTTGTGTGCAAAACAACTGGTAACGTCACATTCATAAATGCTGCATGATACAACATCAAGTGTGCTGTTAAGTAAGCATTTTTAAAATCCTTTTGTGGTGTAATACGTACGAGTAACAAATGTAAGAAGAATGCTAGTAGGAAAGTAATGACCGTTCCCTTAGCAATCGAACTAAAGTTTAAAACAACACCAAAGACAGCATCATTTGTTGGCAAAACACCTTTAACATGTAGTGTCTTATTTAACGTTGTGACAACTGGTGATAGTGAAGAAATTAGAATACCAGCTCCGGACGATAAGACTGTTAACCCAATCACAGTCTTAACAGTACCATCAATAACTTGTGGAAACTTTTTCTTTTGTAAAAGTAATCCAATCAGTGCAACGAGTCCTAGAAAAATTGTCTCATTGCTTAAAAACTGATAAACAATAAAATTTATAACTTGCATTAGTATTTACCCTCCATTAATTGAATTAGAAATCTGATTTGCTTCTTCAACCGTGTGAGCTTGACGTAATAATTGTAAGTTGGCCTCTTCACCAAGAAACTTAACCAATTTTTGTAATAGTTCTAGGTGATCGGTACCTGTTTTAGAAGCTAAAATAACAATAATATCAACCGGGTCATTATCTTTATTACCAAACTTCACTGGTTTATCTAATGTTGCAATCGCAAATGAAGTTTCTTGTACATCTTCAGATGGTCGTGCATGACCTAATGCTAACCCCGGCGCAATAACGATATATGGTCCTAAGGACTTAACCGAATTAATCATATCGTCAACATACCCTTGATGAATTTTTCCTTCATTAAGTAGTGGTGCCGCTGCAACCTGAATGGCATCTTGCCAATCTGTTGCATTAACTTTTAACTGAATTTCATTATTTAATATTTTAACGTCTACCAATAAAAACACTTCCTTTCTGTAAATTACAATCATTTTTATAGCTATTTATTTGATTTGTTTTTACATATACTATTATAAACGAAAACGCTTACATTGCAACGATGAAATTTTTACAAACTTGACAAATTTATGGTAAAGTTACCTTACATTGTGAAAATTTAATAGAGGAATACTTATGCCATCAAATGTTAAAAAAAGAATCACTAATATTTACCCTAGTTTAGGTGAACAAAGTAAAAAAGTTGTCGATTATATCCTTAAAAAAGGAACCAATTTCAGTTCAAAAACGGTTAATCAAATTGCCAAAGAATGTGATGTCTCTATCGCCACAGTATCACGTTTACCACAACAATTAGGCTATACTAACCTTGCTCAGTTAAAATGGTCAGTTGCAAATGAATTGAATGAAAAGTACACTCTTTCAGACATTCAAGATGATGACTCACCTAAGACTGTTGCTAAAAAAACACTGCAAGCAAATATCAAATCATTAAATAACACGTTCGAGTTAATGGCTGAATCTGATTTGAGTAAAGCTGTGACACTGATCACACAATCACAAACACTAGGATTCTTTGGTCTTGGTGGTTCAAATATTGCAGCACTAGATGCTTATCATAAATTTCTACGAGTGCCAATCAATGTCATTCATGATAGTGAATATCATATGGCATTAATGCAAGCCGCTCGCATGTCGTCTCATGATTGTGCCGTTATTATTTCACATACAGGTGATGATACCGATACATTATTATTAGCAGATACATTACGGGCGCAAGAAGTGCCTATGATTGTCATCACCAGTTTTCCTGAATCACCATTGGCTGATTATGGAGAAGTTAAATTCTTCTCGATTTCCGAAGATTCAAAGTATCGTAGTGAAGCATTGTTATCACTTACTTCACAATTAGCAATTAATGATTGTTTGTATACTTTGACCGCCCAACACTTTGGTTCAAAAGCGAACCAAGTACTGACAGATATTCGTACAACCATCTTCCAGAAGCATAAGAATGCCAAAAAATAACTAATTTAAACAAGAAAAGCTCCTAGATTTGGTGTAACGATACGGGTTAAATCAAATCCAGGAGTTTTGTTTCTTTGTTTATTTATCTGGAAAATTATTTTATTTAATTTTTAATACGTAAATATTCTTTATGGTATGCTTTGGCACGTGCCGTCACACTATCAAAATCACCAGTTGCTGCAGCACCAGTCAAATCACTACCAGCACCAACTGCGACAACGCCTAACTCAAACCATTCGTGCATATTATGCAAGTTAACACCACCAGTTGGCATCACATTAACAAATGGTAATGGTGCTTTAATTGCTTTGACAAAGCCTTTACCGACAGAACTACCAGGAAAGACTTTTACAACATCAGCGCCATAACGCAAGGCTGTTTGAATCTCGTTAATAGTCATACAACCTGGCAAATATGGTATCTGGTATTCATTACAAATGAATGCTGTATCACGATCAAATGCAGGACTAACAATGAATTTTGCCCCTGCCATAATAGCAACTCTCGCAGTAATCGCATCAAGTACTGTCCCAGCACCAACAATTACCTCTGGATCATCAGCAAATTCTTCATTGATTTGCTTAATTAACTCATCAGCTGCAGGTGCTGTGAATGTTAATTCAATCGCTTTAACGCCACCTTTTATACATGCTAACGCTGTTTTATACGCCATTTCTTTTGTTTCACCACGCACCACTGATACGACACCAGCGGCCCCCAAACGTGATAATGTTTCAACTTTTTGCATGACACTCCCCTCTTATCTTACTATTCCATGTTACTATGAGTCGCTTTAGCAGAATCATTAGAAATATGATCACGTCGGCTAATCATTAAACATAAAATATCTAATGTAATGTGAACACTCTGGTCAAATAACGTACTTAATAACTGAATTGATTTCACACCATCACCTGTTTTAGTTGCGCCAGGTACAACGATTGTTGCATCCCCAATCTGACCCAAAGGTGATTGATGGTCACTTGTCACGGCAATCAAAGTTGCGCCAGTTTCTTTTGCTTTTTTACTAGGATTCAAAACACTACCTGTTTTCCCAGATCCAGACACTGACACTAAAACATCACCAGCTTGAATGGATGGCGTAATTGTTTCACCAATAACAAACACGGTGTAACCAATATGCATCAAGCGCATTGCAAAACCTTTAGCCATTAGTCCAGAACGTCCAGCCCCTAAAATAAAGATACGTTTGTTCTTATCAATTAATTTTTCAGCCTGTTCTAATTGGTGTTCATCAACCAATGACATCACCTCAGTAACTTCACTAACAACTTCTTCGATCAACTTCATTTAATTGCCTCCATAAATTTTTGTGCTGCACTAACCGGATCAGACGTTCCAGTAATTTTACTACCGACAATGATTATATCTGCAATACCCTGTGTGGCAATTTTGCTAGCTTGTTTAATATCAATGCCCCCTGCAACAGCTATCCGCTTAATCTGTGAGTGCTTTTCATGAAATTGTTTGATCGTATCAACCGCATCAAATGATTCACCAGAATCTTTTGCATGATGCAATCCAAAAATAGCGTTTGATAATTCGGGCATATCATTTAATTTATCATCATTGATTTCCATTAAATCAATAAAAATATCTTTTTTCACATCTTGTGCAATTTGATAGGTTTGATTTAATGTGCCATTTGAGGAACTACCCATGACCGTTAAAATGTCAGCTGCTGTTTCAAAGCCTTTTTTAAATTCATATTCTCCTTCATCAATTGTTTTCAAATCGATCAGAAGTTCGGATTTTTCAAGATGAAAGGAATTTTTCTTAAGTGCTTCTAACCCATAATCTTTTACGATAGAAGTTCCTAATTCGATAATATCTACTTTACCATCCAAACGATGGGCAATTGCCATTGCTTCTTCAAGTGACACTCTATCAATCGCTACTTGTAACTTCATTACTCTTCGGATACTCCTTCTTTAATATAAAATTCTTTTAAGCCAACTGGTGTTGGATAGCCATCATTATCGCCAAGCGTTTGAACTTGTAATGCGCCGACTGCATTACCACGTAACACAGCAGCCTTTAGTGACTTTCCTTCCAATAAGGCTGTAATCACACCTAATGCAAAGCCATCGCCTGCGCCAACGGTGTCGACTACTTTTTCAACTTTAAATCCTTTGACAGTATAACTTTCACCATCTTGTGTCTTAACATATGCACCAGCAGGTCCAATTTTAACAATAACGGTCTTAGTACGCTCACCTTGTAAGTAAAAGTCAGCAATCTTTTCAGGATCATCTGAGCCCATCAAAATCTTTCCTTCTTCCATACCTGGTAAGACAATATCTGCCATACCAGCCAACTCATTGATTGTTGAAATCATTTTTTCTTTTGATGACCAAAGCGTTGGTCGTAGATTAGGATCAAACGTTGTCAAAATATTCTTATCAATAAGTCGCTTAAACAACGTCCGGAATGTATTTTCAGCAATATCTGAAATGGCAGGAAAAATTCCTGACATGTGTGCAATTTTCACATCAGATAAATCAACTTGATCAATGACTGCTTCTGTTAAATGGCATGCCGCAGAGTCTTTACGATAATTAAAAGTTGCTGGATCACCGTGTGTGACTAATTGCTTTAATTGGTGACCAGTAAAATGGTCAGCATCTTCAGAAATATAAGTTGTACCAACATTATGACTCAATATTGTTTTCTTCACAAATTGTCCAAATGGATCTGCACCCACTTGTGAAATATATTCTGAACTATGCCCCAAACGCGAAACGCCAATAGCGACATTTAATTCAGCACCCCCCATAATTTTATGAAAATTAATTGCATCAGCCAATGAAATATCTGCATCCTTTGACGCAAATGTCACTAATGGTTCTCCAATTGTAATAAACTCACTCATCTTTTTTCCCTCTTTTTTATTTTAATTAACCAAAGAATACGTATACTAGCACTTCGTTGATGATTGAAACTAGCCACATCACTGGAACACCATACTTCAAGAAGTCCTTCGACTTAACCTTCATGTAATCTAATCCCCAAACGTTCCATGATTGTGTGATATCTGTTGAAACAGCCATCAAAGTTGGTACGTAAAGCAATGGTAGTAAGAATGCATCATTGAATAATCCGGTACCTGACAAAACGGCTGCTGTTGCTGCACCGGCACCCCAAACATGTAGTGGGCCACGGAACAAAGCTAATGGTGCTAATACACCAAGTGCGATGGCCAAAATCAAATGACTATGTGGCAAAATGGCATTAAATAATGGTTCGAAGTGTTGTGCATTTAACGTTGCAGCACCACTGAACATGATTAAGGCCATTAAGAAAATAATCAAACCTGAAATATCACTAATTGCTTGTGCAACAGTACTATTAATGAAGTTGACTGTTTCCTTATAGCTCTTCATCTTACCAGTTAAGAGCATGGCAACGATAACAGATAGGACAAGTGATGGAATCGCATCCCACTTGAATAACATGTTCATTGCAACTGGAATAACTGGCACAACGTAAGCGATATAAGGCACTTTCTTAACCGTCTCGCCACTTTCACTGAAGTTAGCACCGATAATCTTTAAGTTTTTCTCTGCGTCTTGTGGCTTAAACTTTTTTCTCATCAAAACTAAGAAAATAATAACAATCGCCAATTGGACTAATGCAGCAGTCCATCCAAATTGTAAGTATTTACCACCATAAACTGCATGGGGGAAGAATGCTTTAATTTGGTTATACAAAACAACGTTGACATACATTGGTGCCCCAATTGCCAATGAGAAAGCTGTTAAAGCAATTTCACGAGGCACACCAACAGATAATAGAATTGGTAGCAAGATAACACCAATTGCAATAACAGAGCCAACACCGTAAGCACTAACGAAGATAAAGGCGGTTACGATAATAACTAGAATTGCTGCAATTAATGGCTTCTTTTTTCCTACCTTATTAGTTGCTTCAGAAATAGCAGGTGCAATCCCACTATCAACCAATACGCGACCAAACCATGAACCAAATACGATATAAATAATCGTTGGACCATAATTCAATGCTGGTTCAGCAAAAACTTTTTGAATGGCTGTATTAAATGGTACCAAACCAATAATTGACCACAGGATAGCCATGACAAAGAATCCAATGACTAAGTTTCCACCTTTTAAAATGTAGAAAATAAAGATTGCAAAAGATATTAATAATAGTATTGAAATGATAGTTGAACTCATTTTAGTCACCTATCTCGGCTTTCAATAACTGAATTTGTTGCTTGATTTGTTCATCTGTATCCATTGGATATTCCAAAGCAAATGACACATTATGTGGTAAGTGTGTCAAAATGTCACGCCAATCGTAAATCCCCTTATCTAAATCATCTGAAGTGCTTAATTCACCATCAACATTAACTGTATTCTTTAAATGAATATAATTTGTTGATTCACGTAACGCATCCGCACTCGCAATGGCATCACCATGCGTAAATGCCCAATTACCAAGATCATAAACATAACCAATACCTGTATAACCAACTTTATGAGCTGCATCTAAGAACGTCTTAATTGGTGCAACTTTACCACTCAGAATCGTTTGGTCATTTTCAACATTCATTTCGATCTTATTTAATGGGAACTTACGAAAGGCTGCTTGTAAATCACCATCAAACTTATCAAAATGGCCTGTGTTAAATTTAATCTTTGAAATACCTAGAATTTCACCTTCTTTGAAGTAGTCCATTAACTTTGGATTAACAGAACCATCTTCAGAAAAGACAACATCTGGGACACTGTAGTTAACGATTAGACCAGCTTCACGAGCACTTTCCCCAACTTGTGCAAGTTCTTTGTCTAAATCTTTGAAGTATTCACGCCGAACTTCAATACCATCAGCACCTAATGCCTTAACACGATCAACAAGTTGTACTTGGCTAACACCTTGCTTAACGTCTTTTTCAAAAATCCATGTATTTAAAATTACTGTCATGATAACCCCCATTATCGTCTATTTAACTAATATAAATTTATCTTCTAACCCTCATTCACTATTAAATACGCTAATTCATCATGCCATAGGCTATTCCTCCCCTTGCTGGTGTAACGTTTTCCTTACAACCACTATGTTAAACGTTACCCCTAATTTTTGCAAGCGCTTTATTTGCTTTAAATAAACCTTTCCTAGTTAGATTTATGTAAAAATATTTATTTTGGTGTAACGTTGCCCTAATAAGGTGTACTATATTCAGGATAGAAACAATTGTTTCATCTTTTTTCAATACTTTTACGTTTTAAAAAAAAGTATATTTTCTCCACAACATTGCTATAAATTGTGATATCTTTATATCATTAAAAACATCTTTTTAGATCGTATTTTATAATTGATTTATAATAACGTTTAATAAAAGTAACGGAGGAAACCGATGGTCGACGAAAAAAAGAAAAGAAAAGCGAATATGAAAGATGTCGCTCATTTGGCAGGTGTTTCTACCACGACTGTTTCACGATTCTTAAATGGTAATTTAGATAAAATGTCCAATGGTACAGCCTTAACAATCAAAAAAGCAATTGAAAAATTACACTATATCCCAAACGCTGCTGCCCGACAAATGGTGACCAATTCAAGTAAGTTAATTGCCGTCATCGTGTCAAACATTGATGACTACTTCTCTACAGAATTGTTTAAAGGGGCCAGCTCCTTCTTAGAATCTAAAGGATATATAGCTGTCCTTTTTGATAGTAATGCGAGTAATGAAAAGGAAAGCCAGATAATTAAAACAACCAGTACATATAATTTTGATGGTATTATTTTCCAACCAAATATCACAACTATGTCACATATTTTTTCTGAAATGTATACTGATACGCCGATCGTCATTGTAGATCGTAATCTTGATACATCTATCTGGCCCCAAGTATTAACTGATAACTATGAAAGTGCGAAAACTGCTACACAAATGTTTAAAGATGAAGGGTATTCACATGTCATTGTTCTAACATCACCTATTGATAGCATTTCAACCCGACGAGACCGTTTTCTTGGTATTCAGTCCGTCATGCCTAATATTGATATGGTTGAAATACCTGAAGATTCTTATAACAAAAAGAAAATTTATAAAGAAATTCAAACATTGATTAAAAAAAATAACGAGAAGACTTTGATTTTCTCGCTAAAGGAACGTTGGTTCTTAGAATTTGTACCATTATTAACGTTTGACGGTCTGATTGATAATAAAAATGTGACGGTTACAGGATTCGCTGATACGAATACCGCCCATGCAATTAATCCAGGTTCAAAATTAATTACACAAAATCCGTTTCTCATTGGGAGCATTTCCGCTGAATTAATGTTCAAACAATTAAATCATGAAACTATCGACAATCAGAAAATCGTTGTGCCAGCAAAAATTTTGTAAATGATTTAACCAACAACACGCAAAAAAGCTATCTCCTTTCATCTGAAATAGAGATAGCTTTTTTTGAATCCTCGATTTAATTTTTAGCGATTGTCCCACTGCTTTTTTAACGATCAACCAAAGAATTTGGCAATCTTGGCAGCATCTAAATCTTTTAGAATTTCAACTGTTAAAGCAACGGCATGTTGGAAATCATCTAAAGATGTCCAGTTATAGGCTGTATGTTCATAACGAACTGGAATCCCAATGACAATCGTTGGGGCCCCATTTCAGTATTGAATAGGTGCCCCGTTGACACTACCACCGGTCCTGACAGAACGTGTGTATGGTATATGATGTTCATCAGCAATTTTAGCAGCATATTCCTCGAATAATGGATTAGCAATAAATGATGTATCCATATCTCGTAGCATTGGACCACGCTTCAATCCCGTTTGAATTAACCACTCTTCTTCGAATGTATCATCACACGGGCATCCCTCAAAAACAATGGCTAAATCCGGTGATATTTTATTGGCAGTAACTTTAGCACCACGTGTCCCAACTTCTTCTTGAGTTGACAAAGCAACAGCCACATCAACATTAAGGTTATCATCATGAATTTGATCTAAAACATCTACTAAAGCAGCTGACCAGCCTTGGAATGAAATATCGTAATTGCCCGCATTAACTGTTTCAATACGACTCTTTGCTGGTACCTTTTGCAAAGTAACATGTAACTTGGACAAATTTTTCTTTAATTGATCTTGTACAAAGACGGCAACTTGCTCAGATGAACTCACATCAGATGTAATAATTTTCACATTGAGTTTATCCTTACCTAATTCTTTCAATCCTTGCGCGAATAACTTCTTAGCTAATTTTGGATTGTAATTTGTCGTATTAGCAACCTTTGATACTTGGTAGAAGTCCTTATTAGTCTTATGATCAGTCGCTAACTTTCTAGGAACAAAGCCATTTGCGGGTTGTGATCCATTCTTCAAAATACGCGTTGTTAATTGCTTACGATTAATTGATAACGAAATAGCCTGACGAATTTTGGTATTTGAGACACCAGAGTCACTCTTTAAATTGTATTGCAAATAAGAAGTTGCTGCTAATTGACGTTTAATAACATCTTTATGTTTTGATAGTTTTTGCGCTTGTTCTCCAATCAAAGTCATTTGATCTAACTTCTTTGTTTGATACAAATTATATGCTATTGACGGATCCTTAATCACCGAATAATTAATCTTACTTAACTTAACATGCTTCTTGTCCCAGTAATATGGATTTTTGTTCAATGTCCATTGCGTCGTTGAGCCTGACCAACCCTTGCTGACAAAAGGACCGTTGTACAACGTCGTCTTTGAAGCAGTACCATACTTACTACCTTGTTGTTCCACAAATTTTTGATTCAATGGTGCTAACGTTTCTCGTGCCAGAATCATTTTGAAATATGATTGAGGTGCCACTAGCTGAATTTGTAACTTATACTTACCAGTTGCTTTGACTCCTAATTCACTAGGATTTTTTGTCCCGTTTTCAATGTCTTTAGCATTCTCAATATTGTCGAACAAGTACGCATACTCACTCGCTGTTTTGGGATTAACCGCACGTCGCCAAGCATAAACAAAATCATTAGCAGTAATCGTATCGCCATTACTCCATTTAGCCCCTTGACGAATATCAATTCGTATAAGTTTTTTTATCAGCCGAAATCTTCGTATTCTGTGCTAAAGCCTTTTTGGGATTCCCATTGCTATCATAAACATACAAACCTTCTGTGACATTATCTAATTGTGTAAATCCATTTGTCTCAGTTGCTTTAGCTGTATCCAATGATGAAATTTCAGTGTTTGAATATGTACTAATAACCTGAGATGTTTTTGCATGCACAGTTTGACTGGTAACGCCTATACCACCAATCAAAATGGACAATGCCACCGCAGATTTCATCCCGAAATATTTTGTTGTCATGAACTTACCCCTTTATGTATCCCACTATAAAAGCATCATTTTGTAGGTTACTTTATTATAAAATTAAAATTCGATTATAAAGTAATTAGTTAAAGTATAAATTGGACTTAAAAATTAAACAAGCATAAAGCTTATAAAAAATAGTCATTCTTGATTTTTATTAACAAATGATTAGAATAATTTAAAAAAACGCTTTGTTGCCGCCAACATTTTCAAAATAACTAATAAATTAACTCATATTGCAAATAACACATCAATAAGCCGTATTTTCAGTGCAATGCTTATCTTATATTGAACTTTACCGCTACAAAAATACCCAGCAGTTAAATGTTTACTTTAACTACCGGGTGACACTTAAAAATTTATTTAACAAGCGATTCTACATATAGTCATTTTTTACTTAGGCAAAACTTCAACCGTTGCATGTCTTGTTTTTTCTGTAAGCATTGGTGCAACATATGGACTAGGATCGTACTTTAAATGATATGCCTCGTCAATTTTATCCAAAACTGCTGGATCATTTTCTGATTGAAAAGTAACATCCAAACGTTCCTCATTTGATACAATATTTCCTTCTTGTTGCGCCATTGCACTCTGATACCATGATGAATTTGCACCATTATAAGCGCGGACAAATAAACGTCCGTCCACAACAACAGACCAAATCCAAGTCGGTGTTCCTGCTACCCCGTTAGCACGGAATGGTGCAATATGAAAATCATCATGATCTTTAAAATATGCTAATTGTTCTTTATTCCAAGTCATATTATCCCTCCACAACTACAGTATAAACCATTTAAATCATATTCAACTATTAATTACTTTTTAGGAAATTCAAATATTAACTTCGCTTTTGGGTTAGTTGCAGTAACAATATTTTGATAGAATTCCTTGGTTGATTGCTTCAACAAATCATTGTATTTAACAACATATTGCTGTTTTGATTTTGTATCTAATACTTTATTAATCATATCTGTTTCACTAATATTCGTCGTAAATGAACTAAAGATACCATTATGTTCGTCCAATACTTTAAACTTAGGATTATTGTAACCAATAAAAATAAACTTTTTAATCGCTATTTTATAAGTATTATTACCGATTGCTGTTATTTTAACATGCTTACCATCTACACCTAATTCGGCGTCAAACGAAGCTTGCATAATTTTTTGACGATTCGTACCAAAAATATTTTGACCAAATAACTTTGTCGCCCGTCTCTCATTTAAAATTTCAGATAACCCTAAATTGACCATGACTATTTTCTTCTCTTTTGTCAAAGATCTGACAGTTAAAGTCTTCTGAGATACCGTTTTCGTCTGAGGTGTTAACTCGTTTTTACTATGTTGGTTACTCACTTGATGTGAAATCAACACGACACCACATGCTACTAAAACACTAATAACAATTCCCAAAATAAACCCAAACCGAATTGGTTTTCTAATATGTTTCTTTATCAAAAAATCCACCTGTTTCTAATATCAATCAATTCATTATATAAAAAATGGTGAATAAAAGCACCTGTCATAAAAAATCTACTCATTCATTTACTTCAAAAAATTACGAGCAATTCCTTGATAAGCATCAATCAAACGCAAATAACTACTAATCGTTGTGTACTCATTCAACTGATGAGTGACCGTATCCCCATCAGGTCCAAGAATAACCGTTGGTAGACCAACATTATTTTTCACAAAGACACTTGCGTCAGTCGCACCATTCATAATGGTTAATCCCACTTGACGATCGTCAAAAGCCGTCTGTGCTGCTTGTTGCACAATTTGGACAAAATCGTTATCCTTTTGTGTTTCAACAGCCTCAAAATTATGAATAATTTCTAATTCAAGTTTGGCATCATATAATTTATTCAACTGATCGATTGTTGTTTGAATACGCGAAATAACTTTCGCATTATTAAACGCTTCTGTTGGCCGAATATTTCCCTGTAATTCAGCTTGTGCAGGGATTGTATTAACCTGTTCACCCCCACGAATAACAGTAATACTATGCTGTACTTTACCTAGATACGGATCTTCTGGTGCATCATTAAATAAATCTTTTTCTACGTTAATATAGTTTACTAATCCCTGGATAGCGTTGATGCCACGATCAGGTGTTGAACTATGTGCTGCTTTACCAGAACTCTTGATACGATAATTAAAACTGCCTGAATGTGCATAAATAATTTGTCCGTCCGTTGCTTCACCAATTACCAAGGCATCTGCATCATCAATTGCGTGTTGCTCATTTAAACGATATGCCCCTTGTGCACCATACTCTTCACCTGCTGTCACAATCAAGCGTAGCGTACCATTCAAATTTACGTCAGGATTTTCATGCAGTTCGATTAATGCAATCACTTCAGCAGCAAGACCACTTTTCATGTCCGCTGCACCACGACCATACAACTTATCACCATCAATATAAGCTTCAAATGGTCCATGTTCCCATGCTGATTCGTCATCAATTGATACCGTATCTTGATGTCCTGAAAAAACCAGTGTCTTAGCATCAGCATTTTGATTTCCAATTGATGCTTGTAGGTTCGCCCGATTATCATCAAATTCATCAACGCTGACTACAATACCATGATTTTCCAACAACTTCTGTAAATACTTTGCAACTACAATTTCATGACCATTGACTGTATTAATATTAACTAAATCTTGTAAAATTTTGATTTTCTCTGCTTTTTCCATGATAAAATACATCCCCTAATATTTATAATTAAAAACAATAAAAAAAGCTTCCACACCCTTTGAACAAAAGGGTGAAAGCTTCACTGTACCACCTTAAATTTGTACTTTTCTCACAAAAAGTACCTTAGCAACTTATATACTTTATAAGTTATGACGATAACGTGTCTATCCGTAATAGCTACTTGCATAACTATTAGTACTCCAAGTTCATTTTCGTTTTCACTCACTTGTGGTTTTCTCAACAACCAACCTTCTCTGTACAAGTTAGTTAAAAATTACTCTACCCTTCAACGTATATTTTTAATTGTTATTTAATAAAAATGGTACTCGATTTGGTGAGGTTTTGCAAGGAAATTAAAAAAATGATACAATTCATAAATCACTATTATTATCTTGTATAATTTAGATTTTTTATCCACAAAACACTAAAAATATATCTATTGGGACTCTATACTTTTAAGCGTGAAATAAAAATTACACGCTTTTTATTTTGCTCTTTTCCACATTATTCAATTGGATTTAAAAGCTGTTCAAAATACGCATATTAAATTTACAACGTAGATTGGCGAATCATAAAAGTCGTCTCTATAAACTGCTAAAAGAAAAATTGATATTTATTTATTACAGACAAAAATCGTTTGAACTTTCAACAAGCACGCTGGTTTAGAGAGATTAATGAATTTATGTACCCACAAGATGCTTTAAAATTGGTCTTCGACAGTTCTCCTGATTTCAAACAGACCTATGAAGTTTATCAAACTGTTTTAAATTCACAACGTCATCGGGCATTTGATGATTTTCAGTCAATTTTGGAAAACTATCAATTTAACCATTATGCAATGGACTCAGTTATTACTACCTAATATTAGAAAAGTGATTCAATAACACATTTTACTTTAATTATCATATGATAATTCCCCAAAAATAAATTTACGAAAAACAGAAGTCTGGTTAACATAGAAATATCCGGATAATAAAAAACACTAAGTTTAAAAACATACATGAAATTCGATGGTGTCTTGTACGTATCTATTACTTAGTGGTAGTGACTAATAATCTGTGTATCTGGTTAGACCTTTGAGATCACAAAAAAATAACGCTGCATTTCAACATATTTTTCTTACTTTTATCTTAGTCTCATGCAATATCATATTACCTTTGAATAAATCATTTATACGCACTAATCAGATTCTGCAATTACTTTTGTGCAGCAGTATCTTGTTATACAATGATCAGAATTAAATCCATGTGATTTACCATCATCAACTTTTAGTTCATGAACTTTACCATTATCATCAATAATATAATTGGTAATTGGCATTGTTAAATCTGCCTTTTGACCATAACCATTCTCTATTGAATCAATAGATATCGTCTTGACGCCCAGTAGAACCATCTTGCAAGGTAATAAATGCAACTCCACCGATTGTATAGATTGGAAAGACATGTCGACTTGGATTCTTTTCATCCTAGACTTATATTTCACCACCTGGTGTATTGGTATACTAATCACCATGACAAAGTAGTAATCAGTAACAGCCATATTACCTATACTTGCGCGACCATCAACCCAATCCAAGCCCCTTTACCCATAGAATTGCCCTTACATATCTATATTTTACTAATTAATAAGATGAACCATTCCCATCTGAATCATCTAAACCCTCTTCTCTAGTCTCTTCTAATGCTTCTTTCTCTTCTAGTTCCTCATGTAACATAATTTCACTTGCTATATAAGGCAAAACATCATCAGAAATATCGTCTTTAGGTTTGGATGTTATCGTCACATCATTCTCAGCAATCGTTTTTTTAGCTACTTGAATCAATGTATAACCAAAAAGAAGTGTATAAGATAAATCTAGCAACTCATTCGGCCCATAATATGGAAACGAAACAATTGCTTGATAACCCACAAGAATATAACATAAATAACCCACTATATACATCAAAGGTACAAAATCATCTAAAAAAATATATATCTTCTTTTTCAACAAACATCCCTCTTTCTAAAAAATCATTGCATTACTTGTTCTTCTATGTATATTAATTATATCACTGTTATATTTATTCTTTATAAGAACTAAACCAATAACAAAAAAAATCCCAAGCCGGCTAAAACCAACTTGGGAGTCATTTTGTTATTTGGATCTTTAACAACCCAGCAAAGTGTACTAGTAGATATTAACGCTTTGAGAATTGTGAAGCCTTACGAGCTTTCTTAAGACCTGGCTTCTTACGTTCCTTCTTACGAGGGTCACGAGTAAGTAGACCAGCCTTCTTTAATGAAGCGCGGAAGTCAGGATCAACAGTCAATAGGGCACGGGCGATACCGTGACGGATTGCACCAGCTTGACCTGAGAAACCACCACCATCAACATTAACCAAAACATCATAGTTTCCTAGAGTTTCAGTGACGTTAAATGGTTGCACCATAACCTCACGCAAGTTAGCGAAAGGAATGTATTGTTCTGCTGAACGACCATTGATCGTGATTGCACCATTACCAGGTACTAAACGTACACGGGCAACAGAGTTCTTACGACGGCCAGTTCCAGAGTATTGTACTTGAGCCATGATTAAACTATTCTCCTTTCGTTAAATTAAATAAGGTTGGTGATATCCAACACTTCAGGGTTTTGAGCTGCGTGTGTGTGCTCTGAACCAGCAAACACATGTAGCTTCAAAGCTTGTTGGTGACCAAGAGTACCCTTTGGCAACATACCTTGAACTGAAAGTTCGATCAAACGTTGTGGGTTCTTCTCGCGCAAGTCACCTGCTTGACGCATCTTCAAACCACCTGGGTGATTTGAGTGGTGGTAATAAATCTTATCAGTGGCCTTCTTACCAGTCAAAGCGACTTTACCAGCATTGATAACGATAACGTTATCACCAGTATCGATGTTTGGTGTGTAAGTTGGCTTGTTCTTACCACGCAAGATTGATGCTACGACAGTTGACAAACGTCCCAATGCAATATCAGTTGCATCAACGACGTACCACTTGCGATCGATCTCACCTGGCTTTGCCATATAAGTTGTACGCATGGAAAATTTCCTCCAGTTTTCTGTTTGTTTACTTTACCAATAATTAAAAAGTCGTACCAGGACATTCCCATTTGTGGTTGGTAAACAATACCGAGTTCTATATTATCTTGTTTTTTAAGAATAGTCAATGAAATGTCCTTGACATCTTTCATCTTTTTTAATATTTAACGTCCATTAAATATAAGCCTTGGGCAGGTGCTGTGAATTGGGCCTGTTGCCGATCTTTAACCGCAAATAACCGTTGAATGTCATTTACTGGTCGCACACCATTACCAATCTCTAATAAAACACCAACCATAATACGAATTTGATTATACAAAAAGCCATTACCTGAAAATTCAAACCAAATTTCTTCAATCTCTGGTTTGACCCACATTTTTGCTGAATAAACTGTGCGAACGGTCGTTTTTTGTTGATAACCTGAAGCGACAAAACTCAACCAGTCGTGTTCACCAACATAGTCACCAATCGCTTGTTGCATAAGTTCCGGCTTTAAACGCCGATGCCAATGACCTGTGTAGTTACGTTTAAATGGGTCAATATATTCACTCGTCGAAAAACGATAAAAGTATGTTTTATCATGCGCATTGAATTGTGCATGAAAATCATCACTAACCTTTTCAACTTTTTTAATGCCAATATCATAGGGCAACATCGTTGACAAACCCTTACGTACAGCATCAGCTGGAATATCAAATGGTAAATCAAAATGAGCGACTTGACCTTTTGCATGCACACGAGCATCAGTTCTGCCAGAACCTTGTACTCGAATATGTTCAGCAGGATGTTTTGCCATTTTATTAACGACTAATTCCATTTCAGCCTGTACTGTCCTTTTATTTGGTTGGACCTGCCAGCCAAAGAAGTCCGTCCCATCATAAGCAATGGTTGCTTTATAACGTGGCATGTTTAAAATCCTTTCTACATCATCCAACGTGTTGCAATCAAAGCAACAGTAAAGATGATAAATCCAATAATGGCAATCGTATCTTGCGTATGCCATGTTAACACACGATATTTTGTTCGTTGGTCACCACCACGATAACCACGCGCTTCCATTGCATCTCCCAGCTCAATTGCTCGTTTAATCGCATTCACAAATAATGGAATTAACAATGGCACAAATGATTTTATACGTGCCATCAGACCGCCTTCATTAAATCGCACACCACGTGCACGTTGCGCATTCATAATACTTTGTGCTTCGTCCATCAATGTTGGCACAAATCGTAAAGCAATTGATAGCATTAGCGCCAATTCAGAAACTGGTAACCCAATTTTTTTAAAGGGTTTTAACAAACTTTCCATCCCATCAGCTACTGCCAAAGGTTGCGTGGTCAAGGTCAAGATCGTTGAAAACATAATAATCAACATAAAACGGACAAATACCACAATACTGTTGATAACACCGTCTGTTGTGATCGTTATAAACGCCCAATGAACCAACACATCCCCAGTTTGCACGAAAAATAGTTGCAATAACGTGGTAATCAGCATCAATAAAATCAATGGACGTACACCCCGTATAAACACCCCTACGCCGAGTCCTGTTAGCATAATAGCAAATAAGGTAAACACTGCAGCTAAAAGATAGCCAATGACATTATTTGCAAAGAAGACCACAAAGATAAAAGCAATGCTCAACACTAATTTTGTACGGGCATCAAGCCGATGAATCCACGAATGTCCAGGCATATAACGCCCAATAATCATATTACTGAACATTATCCACCTCCTTGCTTAATTGTACCGCTAACTGATCTGCTAATTGATTAATATCTAAGACATCATGTAATACAATACCCTTTGTCGCTAATGCATCTGCAAATTGCTTTGCTGCAGGTACATCTAATTGTTTCTCGTGTAACCACTGTTCATCAGCAAAGATTTCTGCCGGTGTCCCTGATTTGACCACTGTACCATGTTCAAAAACCACAACATGATCAGCATACTGTGCCACATATTCCATTTGATGAGTAATCAAAACAACTGTTATTTGTCGTTCATGCTGTAAATCTGTGAACAAGGTCATTAATTCTCGTTGTCCTTGTGGATCTAAGCCAGCAGTCGGTTCATCCAAAATCAATAAATCTGGTTCCATAGCAAGGACACCAGCGATAGCAACTCGCCGCATCTGACCACCTGATAATTCAAACGGTGAACGTTCATATAGTTCAGAAGCAATACCAACTTTTTCCAAAGCCACTTCAGCAGCAGCACGAGCAGCTTCTTCAGATGCACCAAAATTTTTAGGACCAAACATAACGTCTTTTATAACAGTTTGTTCAAATAATTGAGCTTCTGGAAATTGAAACACTAACCCAATATGTGCTCGCATATTATTTAGTTCTTTCAATTTTGTATCAGCTGTCACAACTTGCTTACCAACCGTTACCTGACCTGTCGTTGGTAACACCAAGCCATCTAAATGTTGTACCATTGTTGATTTACCAGAACCAGTGTGCCCAATCACTGCCGTAAATTTACCCTCAGGCATTTCAAACGAAACGTCATGCAAACCAGGGGTCGCAAATGGTGTATTAGGCTGATATGTAAATCCTACTTGGTCGAAATTGATTGCCATAACCATGTCACCAACCCTTCTGTTGTCAAATACTCATTTGGCACGGTAATACCACGTTCACGTAATTGTTCTTTTAATTGTTCAGCAAACGGCACCGCTAAGCCAAAGCGACGTAATTGTGCAGCATTTGCAAAAATTTCCGCTGGTAACCCTGTTTCAACGAGCTCGCCATCATTAATAACGATGACCCGATCGGCACTCGCTGCCTCATCAATATCATGTGTAATCGAAATAACTGTTAAATCATTACCCATATGTTCTTTCAACTCACGTACTAAAGCTAACATCTCACGACGCCCATTTGGATCAAGCATTGCTGTTGCTTCATCTAAAATTAAAATTTTAGGTTGTAGCGCCAATACGGAAGCAATCGCGACACGTTGCTTTTGTCCACCAGAGAGACGCGCTGGTTCACGATCAGCAAATGGCTTCATCTGAACTTCTGCCAGCGCTGCATCCACTCGTTTTATCATTTCATCACGTGGCACCCCACGATTTTCCATCCCAAATGCAACATCATCCGCAACAGTTGCCCCAACAAATTGATTATCCGGATTTTGAAAAACCATGCCAACCATGTCACGAATCGTCCACATGTTGTCTTCATTAGCAA
This sequence comes from Weissella sp. ESL1156, assembly GCF_058505625.1. Taxonomy (NCBI): domain Bacteria; kingdom Bacillati; phylum Bacillota; class Bacilli; order Lactobacillales; family Lactobacillaceae; genus Weissella; species Weissella sp. ESL1156. The sequence goes on from NZ_CP196372.1 coordinate 1,070,736, forward strand.
TCACATCATTAATTTTAATTTCACCAGCTGTTGGTGCTAATAAGTAGTTTAATAATTTTGCAAATGTTGATTTACCAGAACCATTGTGTCCGATAATCGCCACCCACTCACCTTGATTGATTGTCAATGACAAATCACGTAAGGCAGGTACATCACTATTTGGATATGCGTAAGTCACATGCGACAACGAAATAATTGGCGTCATGTCTGCGCCCCCTTTGTATTTTCTCATAACTATAATCATAACAAATTAATGGTCAATATGCTGTGAAATGTTCAATTCATCTTATTTTATCAGTGTTTACCCCGTTTGACACGTTGTATTCCCCCAGCTAGAATAAAAACATACTATATTCGCTTTTTGCTAGTCATTCACTAGTTGATCAATAAGGAGTTTTTATGTCAGATATTGATTTAACACGTTCCGCAGATTACCGTAACGTGACTGATTTTTATAAAGGAAAAACTGATGATGAAATTCGGACTGCATTAGATATGCACCGTGGTGATATGATTTCCATTATGCAAAATTTAAGTCATGACTTTAACAAAGCATCTGCCGTTCGTAACAGCAATGCATTTGGCATGCGTAAATTGATTTTCTTGAATCCTGAAAACCCAGCTATTCCTGATGCCAAAGAAGGCATTAAAAAATGGGATCGCCGTGGTTCCTTAGGTACACAGAATTATGAACATATTGAACATCATCGCATCACCGATTATCCAGCAATCTTTGCACAACTACATAAACAAGGTTATACCATTTATGCCGTTGATAACACGCCAGGATACGAACCACAATCACTATATGAGATGCATTTCCCAGCAAAATCAGCCTTTTTATTTGGTGAGGAAAAGCTAGGCTTAGCAGATGAGCTGATTGCTGCGGCCGATGCCATGGTTTACATTCCGCAATATGGTAGTGTGCGTTCAATCAATGTTGGTGTTGCTCACGGTGTGATTGCAGCATTTTATGCATCACAACATCAACCAAAATAATCGTAAAAAAATTACTGGTGACTTTTTAGCGAAGTCATCAGTAATTTTTTATTTCTTTAATATATTATTTGTGCATGTCGTTATAATGTGAACGTGCCTTACCGTACCATGACTTACCAAGTGTACGCTCTAGAAGTGGTGTTACCCAGTAATCCAAACCAATTGTGCGACCAGCGCCGTTCATCAAAGCTAGTGAAGCAAATGGTAGTAACAATGCGGCAACACTGACACCAGTACCAGCAAAGACCATGACCAAACCAAAAATGAATCCAACAAAGGCTGCCCATGATGTCAACAAACCAAAGACTAGTAACCAGCCAATGATAGCGGCTAACATACCAGCACCACCACCGATGGTTGCTCCCACTGAAATCCACGTCATGCCCATGACAATACGCAAAGGTACTGACCACAAAACGTTACCAACACGTGATGTCCAACCAAAGAATGGGTTACGATCATTCGGTGTCCGGAAGAATTCATCCAATGTATATTGGAACATGTGGTAACCACTTGTAATTTGCATAAAGAAGTAGAAATTGATAATGTGCTTGAACATATTACCAATGAAACCAGTAACTGGTAGACCTTCTTTACCAATCTTCATATTACCAATTTGTTGTACCACACCAACTGTGTAGTGTGAGCCAATTGAAACGGCATAACCTTGGTAGTGACCCTTAAATTCATGACGATCACCAGTTTGACCGGTTACATCATAGACCACGTTAGGAACAACAGTATTAGCAGCTGATTCACCACCTTCAACTGTTTGTGGGGTCCAACCGGCACGTGGGTTATCAGGGTCTGCTAAGGCAGGCTCTTGATAAGCGGCCACATCACCAGCCACATAAATATCTGTCTCGCCTAAGGCACGTGAATACTCATCAGCTAAGAAACGACCACCAGGGCCTTGTTGCAAGCCCCACTTTGCACCTTGTGGCTTAGCCTTAACACCAGCAGTCCATACCAAAGTCTCAGTTGGCACCTCAGTACCATCCTTCAAGACAGCAGCATGTTCTTTAACTTCAACGACTCCTGCTGACTTACGCAAGTTAATACCATGATTAATCATGTATTGCTCACCCTTATCAGCTAACTTACGGTCTGATAACATGTTCAAAATAGTTGGTGCTGCTTCGATAACTTCCAATTTAATTTCTGATTCGTCCAAGTTGTTGGCGCGTGCCAATTCACGACGTTGATCAATCAATTCACCAGCTAACTCAACACCCGTAAATCCTGATCCAACAATTGCAATCGTTAGCTTTGCTGCACGCAAAGCTGGATCTGACTCCATCGCACCTTCACGAATTGTTTCTTCAATGTGTGCACGCAACTTAACGGCTTCTTCGAATGACCACAAGGTGTACCCATATTCTTCAACACCAGGTGTACCAAATGTGTTTGTGGTACCACCAGTTGCGATAACTAACTTCTCATACGTAAATTCACCTTCGGAAGTCTTAATTACCTTGGCCGTCTTATCAATATCTTCAACATTTGCAGTGACAATTTTTACATTTGATTGGTGCTTAAACAAAGTTCCCAAATCAAATTGGACGTGCTTTGGCTCAACACGCTTCGTTGCAACTTCATGCAACTCCGTCATATAAGTCATAAATGAATGACGATCAATCAAGACGATTTGATAATCGGTGTTCTTTAATTTCTTAGCTAATTTACGCGCAGTAAATACACCAGAAAATCCCGCTCCTACGATAATGATATTTTTACTAGACATACCAAGTTCTCCTCAATAAAATTCCTACAAAACAAATAAAATTTATAATTCCAATGATATATTGTATCGTTGAATTTCTTCTTTGTAAACATAGTTACCCAAAACGTTAAATGAAAGCGTTTTAATAAGAATGTTTCGCCACTTCCATTATAGCAATTTTTTAGGAAAATAATCATCAAAATATCATAAATATACAGTAAAAAGCGTACTTACTAAGATCAATCTTGTAAATACGCTTTCAATAAATTATTTTGCTAACATGCCATCGTGAATTTTATCAATATTCCACTTCACCATGCTGTAGTATGTGTCTCCTTGCGTCCCTTTCTTGGCCAAAGAATCTGTATAAATTTTTGAATAAATTGGTAAGCCTGTTTCCTTTGAAACTTGCTTCATCGACTTTGGTGATACCGAACTTTCAACAAACAATGATTTAACATCTGATTGCGCAATTTTTGCCAGTACTTGTTTCATTTGTTCAGGTGTTCCTTGAGCTTCTGTATTGATTTCCCAAATAAATGCTGGGGTAATACCGTATGCCTTCGAAAAGTACTTAAAGGCTCCTTCTGATGTCACAAGCAAGCGTTGCTTTGCCGGAATATCAGCGAACTTATTTTGTGCTTCCTGGTGCAATGTTCGTAGTTTCTTCACATAAGCGTTTGTTCGTTTTTGATAAGTTTTAGCATGTTTTGGATCCTTTTCCTGTAGCACATGACTAATCATTTGGACATATTTCACACCATTACTTAAGTCTAACCAAGCGTGTGGATCAGTTTCCTTTTCTTTACCAGCTGCCGTTAAATACATTGGTTTCACGTGCTTTGATGCAGCAAAAACTTCCTTATCATCACGTTTATTTGCTGTTTTTGTCAGCTTATTAAACCAACCACTACCACCAGTTTCTAAGTTCAATCCGTTATGGAACAATACATCTGCTTCTGTTGCAGCTGCAATATCGTTGGTCGTTGGATCATATTCATGAGGATCCGTACCACGTTTTACAATACTATAAACTTTCACATCCTTACCACCTACTTGCTCAACCATATCTTCTAAGATTGAATTAGTTGTAACGATACGTAGTTGCTGACCCTTTGTCGTTGATTGCTCACCGCGACTCTTAACAAACCAAATCACACTACCACCGATCAAAATAAGGGCAGCTAAGGTAATACTAATCTTCTTTAACATATTTAACTCCTAATTTGGCAATAAACCCTTGCTTTGGGGCAACAACGAATGAAATCAAGAAAATAATTGCAGCCACGAGTACGATTGCTGGACCAGATGCCCAATTCATCGTGTATGACAAGTACAAACCAACGATTGATGCCACTGCGCCAATGGTAGAAGACAAAAACAACATATGCACCAAACGATTTGTCCACAAGAAAGCTGTGGCTGCCGGCGTAATCAACATCGCCACAATTAGAATAATCCCCACGGTTTGCAAGGCTGATACAGTTACTAATGTCAAAATAATCATTAAACCATAATGAATAACGCTCGTATTCAAACCATATGACTTCGCAAAAACTTCATCAAATGATGTGATTTGTAATTCTTTGAATAACGCAACAACGAAGAGCACAACAATCGTTAAGACAATGACTGTTGAAATCAAATCTGAGTCTGATACAGCTAACACATTGCCAAATAAAATATGATGTAAGTTCGTTGATGATTCAGCCATTGAAATCAAGATGAATCCTAGGGCAAAAAATGCTGAAAAGACAATACCAATTGCTGTATCATTTTTTAACTTACTATTTGAAGCCACAAAACCAATTAATAAAGCTGCGATAACACCAAATACTGTTGCCCCGATCAATAAATTGATACCTAACATGTAAGCAACAGCCACCCCAGGCAGAACAGAATGTGAAATAGCATCACCCATTAATGACATCCCGCGTAAAATAATAAAACTACCAATAATACCTGACATGATGCCAACAATAATAGCAGCCATCAAAGCACTTTGTAAGAAATTGTAATGTCCTAAAGCATGTATAAATTCTACGAAACTTGCCATATTAAGCACCTGCCATCTTGTTAAACAGCACGGCACTTAAATCAGCTGAAAATGCTTGTTGCACATTTTCCTGAGTATAAACCGTTTCAACCGGACCGTGAGCAATCATACCATGGTTCATTATGAGTAAATCATCAAAGTAAGCAGCTACTTTATTCAAATCATGATGAACAACAATGATCGTTTTCCCTTCATTTCGCCAACCACGTAAAACATTCATGATTTCCTCTTCAGATTTCATATCAATACCGACAAAAGGTTCATCTAAAATAACCACATCTGCCTGTTGCACAATCGCACGCGCAACGAACACACGTTGTAATTGACCACCCGATAATTCACCAATTTGGCGATTAATGAATTCTGACAAATTCACTTGTGCCAATGCTTCTTTGGCTAACGCTTTTTCCTGATGACCAGGGCTTTTGAATAATCCTAACTTACCGTACGTCCCTGTTAGAACTACCTCAAAAACGCTGATCGGAAAGGTTAAGTCTAAGGCGGCACGTTGTTCAACATAAGCAATCTTCTGACGAACCTGATTAATGGCAACACCATCTAATGTCGCATTTCCCGAACGGCGAACTAATCCTAAAGCACCTTTGATCAGTGTTGACTTTCCGGCACCATTTGGACCAATAATTCCAGTGATTTTACCTGATGAAAAAGCAACAGATAAATCTTTAAAGACAGGCACATTGCTGTAGGCGACTGTCAAGTCGTTGATTTGCAGCATAAATATGTCTCCTATTTCATAAAATATTTTTGTTGATTGAAATATTTTGTTTTCTCAAAACAACTTATTTATCATAATAAATTTCATGAAACTAATCAATATATTTTCTTAAATGAAAAATAACTGTAAACTGATATCAATTATGTAAAGAAAACTTTTACAACTGACTTATTTTATAAAAGCAAAATAAAAAACCACTAGATTTTTTCAACATCTAGTGGCTTTGCATCGTTAAAAATTTAAGCATCATTCTGCTAATTCGTGATATGTCTGCTTTGATAATTTTTCAATCAAATCAATCCCATCATCTTCAGTATCTGACCCATTCGTCAACACTGCAATGACATAATTTGCATGATCATTTTTCACATGACCAATACTATTAACGATCCAATCATCATCGTCATCAGGTAACCAGCCGTTTTTTAAGGCAATTTGAGCATTCTTTGGTACACCTGCTGAAATACCCCATCGTTGGTCCGATTCAACATGGCGCATTAATTTACGGGCATATTTTTGTGAATCTGGCGAAAAGATTTGACTATCATAAAAAATATTCCGTAATAAGGTCACTTGGTCAGTAGCTGTCGTTCTTGAACTACCCCACGCTTCAACATTCATTTTTGAATGGTTCATACCTAATTGATCAAATAACGTATCTGGTGCATCATACCCGCCCATTTGATACAACAAACTTGTAGTGGCATCGTTATCACTTTGTTCAATCATTAGAGATGCTTGATCTTGTTCATCATCTGACAGGGGTGTCCCCTCTGTTTCATGTTGGCTTAATAAATTACCTAATACCGAAACCTTGATAATACTGGCAGTTGGAAAAGTTTTGCGATCACTTTGCCGTGTTGTGATCAATTTTTTATTCTGTTCATCATAAACTGCAATGTCAACATTTGCCCCACTTTCATTGAGTGTTTCTTGCCAAGCTGCCGTTAAATTTTTTTCATGATTTGCTTGGTTGATTGTGGGTGAAATGGTTTTGATAATTTGCTTGTGATATGCCCCAATAATGACCATCATACTTATTAGTAAGATAGTAACAATAATTAATAATAATCTTTTTATTTTTTTAGTTTTTGTGTTCTTCTGACGTGAACGTTGCTCGCTTTGTTTTTTATTATTCATAAATAACAGTATACGACAAGTTTTAGTCAATTATGTTAATTAATTATCTAAACTATTTAACAAAAAAACAACGTTATTTCCTAAATAACTCGTATCGGCATGCTAAACACGACTATCTCTCGTCATACGATAACAATACCTAGCGAAATCGCTCACGATTAACATATGTGACAAAAGTTTTTTTAATGATATTTTGTAATTAATTGACAGCTTTCATTCTTGTTGACTTATTGCAAAATCAAGTGTAAAAAAAGCGACTTGCATACACAAGTCGCTTTTTTGTGTCATTTCTGACTATTGTCTAATGAACTGAATTACTTTACAGTTACAACGGCACCAGCTTCTTCAAGCTTTGCCTTCAATTCGTTAGCATCGTCTTCTGAAAGACCTTCCTTGATAACTGAAGGTGCATCGTCAACAAGACCCTTAGCGTCCTTCAAGCCCAAGCCAGTTGCTTCACGAACTGCCTTGATAACCTTAACCTTAGCAGTACCTGCTGAAGTCAACTCAACGTCGAATTCAGTCTTAGCAGCGGCGTCACCACCAGCTGCACCAGCTGCTGCAACAGGAGCAGCGGCTGAAACACCAAACTCTTCTTCAATAGCTGAAACCAAGTCAGCCAAGTCCATGATCGTAGCTTCCTTCAATGAAGCAATGATTGAATCCTTATCAAATGCCATGATAAATAATCTCCTCTTTATATTTGCGTTATTTGCAATTAATTTGTGGGCAAATGCCCGAAGTTAAGATGCGAACCTAAACAGACGCTTAGGCTTCAGCTTCTTCCTTTGCATCAGATACAGCCTTAACTGCATAGGCAAAGTTGCGAACAGGTGCTTGCAATGTTGACAACAACATTGATAGCAAACCGTCGCGATCTGGTAATGACGCATATTTATTGATTTCATCAATAGACACGATATTACCATCGATGAATCCACCCTTGATTTCCAAGGCGTCGATATCATCAGCATATTTCTTCAATACGCGTGCAGGTGCGATTGCATCGTCATTTGAAAAGGCGATTGCTGAAGGACCAGCAAATAGGTCGTTCAACTCACTCAAATCAGCAGCTTCAGCAGCGCGAACCAAGACTTTGTTCTTGATAACACGTAGCTCAACACCTTCTCCACGTAATTCAGCACGTAACTTGTTTGATTCCTCAACAGTCAAGCCACGAACGTCAGCAACTAGGGCAGACGTTGCGTTCTTGAACTTGTCAGCAACTTCAGAAACTTGTTGCGCTTTAATAGCAATGGTTGCTTCACTCATGGTGTAATGTTCCTCCTGTTTAGATTTTGATTCTCACCAAAAGACCCCCAGTACATGCTGCACCGGGGTCAAAAGTCGCTTACGCGTTTTTCACTTCCTCGGCGGGATATTAAGTCTTGCGACACCTGCGTCTTAGGTAGAATCGTTTTATTACTCAAACTACTTTATCAGGTAGTCGAGAAAGTGTCAATATTAACGCACACTATTTTAGAATGAACTAATTATAGTGAGGCAACATCGATGTTCACAGCAGGACCAAATGTTGAAGCAATCGATACGTGTTGTACGTATGTTCCCTTAACAGCGGCTGGACGTGAACGCAAGATAACATTAGACAATGCCTTGATGTTTCCTGCTAACTTGTCAGCATCAAATGATACTTTACCAACTGGGACAGCAACGTTTCCGTCACGGTCAGTACGGTAAGTAACCTTACCTGACTTTGCTTCTGAAACGGCTTTTGCAACGTCAAACGTTACAGTACCCGTCTTAGGGTTAGGCATCAAGCCCTTAGGTCCCAAGACACGTCCAACACGTCCAACTTGTGCCATCATATCTGGTGTTGCAACAGCAACATCAAAGTCTAACCAGCCACCCTGGATACGTTGTACTAAGTCAGCGGCACCAACAACATCAGCACCTGCTTCTTCAGCTTCTTTCGCCTTATCACCTTGTGCAAAGACCACAACAGTTTGGTCCTTACCAGTACCGTTAGGCAAAACAACGGCACCACGTAATTGTTGATCAGCTTGACGCGTATCAACGTTTAGATTAAATGCAATTTCAACAGTTGCATCAAACTTGGCAAAGTCAATTTCCTTCACCAATGCAGCAGCTTCTTCAACAGTGTATAACTTAGCACTGTCAACTTTTTCAGCAGCTGCTAAATAATTCTTACCATACTTAGCCATGGTAGCTATTCCTCCTTGCAAATGCGGTCAAATGGTCACTGACCTCCCGCTTGATCTTGCTTAGTTTCCTATGCGATCCGTACGTTACTTGTTAAATTAGCCTTCAACAGTGAAGCCCATTGAACGAGCAGTACCTTCAATCATGCGAACAGCTGCGTCTACGTCAGCTGCGTTTAGATCTTGCATCTTAGTTTCTGCAATCTCACGTACTTGTGCTGCAGTAACTGTAGCGACCTTCTTCGTGTTAGGCTCACCAGAACCCTTTTCAACACCAGCGGCCTTCTTCAAAAGAACAGCTGCTGGTGGCGTCTTAGTAACGAACTCGAATGAACGATCTTCATACACAGTAATAACTACAGGAATTAGCAAACCACCTTGATCAGCGGTACGAGCATTAAACTCCTTTGCGAATCCCATGATGTTAACACCAGCTTGACCCAAAGCAGGTCCAACTGGAGGTGCAGGTGTTGCCTTACCGGCTGGAATCTGCAACTTAACAATACTTGAAACTTTCTTAGCCACGATTGTTTCCTCCTTCGTGTTTGTGGTGTAAATGGCGCGTTTCGATTTACGCCTCCCACATATGCATCTGATGATGACACATACTGTATTATAGTAACAAAACACCTAGCCCTTGGCAAGCTAAGTGTTCAAGTTTCATCATTTATCTTTATTTTACTGGCTTGATATCATTAAATGAAATCTGGGTTGGTGTATCACGACCAAACATGTTCATTAAGACAGTAACTTCTTGATGTTCATCATCAATCGCTGTGACTTCGCCTTCTTGACCAGCAAAGCTACCTGAAATAACATCAACTGAATCACCAATCGTCACATCCAAATGTTCAACCTTACGTTCAACCAAATTCATACGAGCTAACATATCATCAACTTCTTCTGGCAACAAAGGCACTGGTTTTGAACCACCACCGTGAGATCCCAAAAAGCCAGTCACACCTGGTGTATTACGAACAACATACCAAGCTTCATCGGTCATAATCATTTCAACTAAAGCATAACCTGGAAAGTCATTTTCTTTAACGATCTTCGTTTCGCCATCTTTTTCAACTTCGACTTCTTGTTCTGGTACCAAGACACGGAAGATATAATCCGTCATACCCATTGTTTCAATACGTGATTCCAAATTTGATTTCACACGATTCTCGTATCCTGCATATGTGTGCAAAACGTACCATTGCTTATCGAATGACTCAGTTGCCATGATTGCCTCCTCAGACTGTTTGACCTAAATTTTTGTAAATTAAAAACCCTCATCAGTGAGGGCTTTACTTGTCAATTAATAGCTTTAGTATAGCGCATTTTCATTACTTAGACAACCAAGTAATCCCTTGTTCGAATATCCAATCAGCTGCACCAAATATCAAGGCAAAGGCTAGACCGGTAACCACAACAATGGTTGTATTATGAACATTTTCGCGAAATGTTGGCCAAGTAACGGTATGCATTTCTTTAATAACACTTTTTATAAACTTCATCTGTAACCCTCTGTTAGCTATCCTACATTGTTTCACGATGTAACGTGTGATTACCGCAATACTTACAAAACTTTTTTACCTGTAGTCGTTCAACGCGCGTTGGCTTTTTAACGACCATATAATTTCGTGAACCACAAACACTACATGCTAAAGCGACTTTCTTTACTGCCATTTGGCGCCACCGCTCTTCCTAATTTCTATTTTCGTAACTTAAAGTGTATCACTTTTATGATGAAACGACTAGTTATTTTTCATTTCTAGTGCATACAGTTGTTGCCATTTACGACGAATACCATAACACCAAGAACGTGATCGTTTGATTCGTCGAGCCGCTTCTGTCATACCATAACCACGTACTAATAATAACACTAATTCACGTTCCTTAGCAGGTAACGTGACATACCATTCTAAAATAAAACTAGCCAATCCTTGTTGCTTCGTTACAAATTGTTCACATGCTTGTTGATCAACATATGGCAACACGTCATCAGTCATCACAGGAATTTGAAAATCTAACACCCGATACTCACACCGCCATAATTGCACGATATGCGTTTGAAGCGCTTGTTTGTAATACAATGTCAATGCGGCCCATGTTTGGTTATGTAACAGACGTAAGGTCTTATGAAGGACAACACCACATTCATGACGCCAGTCAAGTGGCTGTTGTCGTGACCGTTGTTGTTGATAAGTCTTCCAAATCAATCCCTCAAATTCACATAAAATCGTTTGAAATGCGATGTCATCACCTGCTTGGGCTAATGGAATTAAACTTGCTCGATTTTTACGCACATGGTTCACCTTCCTTATTAGTGTAAGAAAAGGATACTAACAAATCATTGTTTTGCCATGTTTATTTGTAACAAATAGGCCAGTTAACTAACCAATATGCTGTCTTAACACACGCAATTATGACAATGGGTGGCGACTATTATAACCTTGATAAATAAGCAAGCTAGCTGCAACAGAAGCATTCAAACTTTGTACATGTCCAATCATCGGAATCGTTAAGGTTTCATCAACAGACTTCTTTAATAGTGTTGAAATACCCTTACCTTCATTACCAATAATCAGTGCTGTTGCGCCTTGAGCATTCCAACGACGGTAATCTTGTCCATCCATATCAGTACCAAAAATCCAAACACCACGCTCTTTTAATTGCGCAACAGTTTGTACTAAATTCGTCACACGAGCGACTGGTACATGCTCAATTGCGCCAGTTGACGTTTTAGCAACGACTGAGGTTAATTGTACAGCTCGCCGTTTTGGAATAATGATACCATGAACACCAGCAGCATCTGCCGTTCGCATGATTGAACCTAAGTTGTGTGGATCTTCAATAGAATCAAGGACTAAGAAAAAAGGTGCTTCATCTTTTTCAGCAGCTTTCGCAAATAAATCATCAATCGTTGCATATGCATATGCTGCAATTGATAACACGACCCCTTGATGATTTTCACCATTCGTTAATTCATCAAGTTTTGCTTTGGGTGTTTCTTGAATAACTAATCCTTTTTTCTTCGCTAACGTTGTGATTTCATGACGAACCTTATCAGCTAAACCATTTTGCAACCAAACTTTATTAATCTCAGTCCGACCTTTTAAAGCTTCCACAGCGGCATGATGACCATACACAAATTCAACTTGATCATCATCTTGTTGTTCATGTGTTTGACTATCACGTTGGTGCTTTGGTCGGTGATTTGTTTGTTGCCTATTATTTCGTTGTCCCATGATTAACTGTTCGCCCACTTTCTACTTGTTCATAAATCCATGCAATAAGTTCTTCCAAACGTGCCGTTTGTTCACTTGCACCAAGATAACCAATCACGGCTTCAAAACCGGTTGAAATACGATAAGTCACCACATCCGTATTTTTGGCCTTGGTATGCGAATTTGCATTACGGCCACGTTTAAAATACTGATATTCTGTCTCAGTATAAATCCCTTCTGCTTCAATTAACGCATATAATGCGGCATGTGCCTTGGCTGAAACATATTTCTTTGATTCACGTTGTAACTTGGCAGGCTTTGTAATACCTTTTGCTAATAGGTGTTGTCGAATATAAACTTCATAGACCGCATCCCCATAGTAGGCCAAATCAAGTCCATTAAGTTGTTCATAATTTATCTTTTCATTCATGTTTCCTATCATAACATTTTATGTGCTGAAAATGGATACAAACTCATCAAGATAGCACGTGTTATACCAGAGTTTGGTGCCATTTTCTAATCAACTTTAATTCAGCAGGCGTAATTTTACCTTGTTGTTGTGCAACTTGCAGTAAACTAGAAAAATTGGTCAATGATGAAAATGTTGTTTGAGCTGCTGCAAAATTCTTTGCTGCTACTGGCAATTCATAAGAAAAAATAGAAACAACACCGAGGACATCACCACCTGCGACACGTGTTGCTTCAACCGCACCTAATACTGAGCCACCTGTTGAAATTAAGTCATCGATAAGCACAACTTTTTGCCCAGCAGTCAACGCACCCTCAATTTGTTTACCTGTCCCATGATCTTTAGGCTTTGAGCGAACATAAATCATTGGTAACGCTAATGCCTCAGCAACCCACGCCGCATGTGGGATGCCAGCTGTCGCAACGCCGCCAATAACAGCAACGTCCGGATAATTTTTTTTGATCAATGCCACTAGACCAGCAATAATGATACGACGTGCTTTGGGAAATGAAATTGTTTTGCGATTATCAGTGTAAATTGGACTTTTTATACCAGATGCCCAAGTAAACGGATCGTTAGGTTGTAATTTTACTGCTCCAACCTCTAACAATGCAGCCGCGACGTCATTTTGATAATTTACCATGTTTTATCCCTCATAAAATTCTTTCATAACCTGTTGATAAGTATTAACCGGATTCACTGCTTGAGTAATCGAACGACCAACAACAATGCCATTGGCCCCACGGTGGCGTGCTTGTGCTGGTGTCATCACACGATTTTGATCACCTTTATCATCTCCTAATAGTCGAATACCTGGTGTAATTGACAGAAATGTCTCATCCGTTGCTAAATGAATGGCTTCACTTTCATAGGCTGATGAAATCACACCTGCCATACCCGATTTCGCAGCTAATTTTGCCAAATGAATCACTGAATCATTCAAAGAGACTGCTAACTGTTGCGTCTTTTGTAATTCAGCTGCTGTAAATGACGTTAATTGTGTAATTGCCAATAGCTTCACATGACTATGTGTCAATAACGTCGCTTCTTTAGCCGCTGCTAACATGCGTTCACCACCAGCTGCATGTAATGTTAAATAATCAATGCCAAGTTGCGCCAAATTTTTGGTTGCTTGACCTACAGTATGTGGAATGTCGTACAATTTTAAATCAAGAAAAACCGTGTAGCCTTGTTCTTTCAAATCCAAAACGAATCGTGGCCCTTCCCGATAAAATAATTCCATGCCGACTTTCAATGCTAACGGTTGTTTTGTTGGAAATGACTTCAAAAACCGCCAGGCAACTTTAGCATCTGGAAAATCTAATGCAATAAAGATTGGTTCTTGATCATTCATACCTATTCCTCACTTAATTGTGTCCATTCAGATTCACTAGTTGGCAATTTGCGTAATGCTCCTGTGACATCACTGACCTTATCAAAATGATACTTGTCAAGTGCGTCTGGTAGCGCTTGAATTAATTTTTGTAAGAACTGTGGATCAGTTTTGTTACCAATACCAACTTGAACAGCTGATGCGCCCGCTAACATTAATTCAAGCGCATCATCAACGGTTAAGACACCACCAACCCCGATAATTGGAATATTGACAACCGAAGCAGCTTCCCAAATTAATGCAACGGCAAGAGGATGGATTGCCGTTCCTGATAAGCCACCTTTACCACGATATAAACGTGCTGAACGTGTCGTTAAATCCAAACTCATGCCAACCAAAGTATTGATCATCGTTAATCCATCAGCACCCGCCTTTTCAGCCGCTAATGCTAGCGGCTTAATATCAGTCACATTCGGTGATAACTTTGCGTAAATGGCTTTGTCAGTAACTGATCTTACCGCCGCAATCACTGATGCAACACCTGCCTCAGTCACACCAAAAGCACGACCACCCTCATCAACATTTGGACATGACAAATTTAACTCGATCGCATAAATGGCTGGTAATTCATCAATCGTTTCTGCTAACTGCACAAATTCACCAACAGTTGCACCAGAAATCGATAGCATTTTGGGTAGATCTGGTAGTTTATCTGTTAATGCTGGTATAAAGTCTGAAACGACTTTTTCAATGCCTGGATTAGCTAAACCAACTGAATTCAACACACCTGCTTTAGTATTGATAATCCAAGGTTGTGGATTACCTTTTCGAGGCTTAACAGTCGTTGTTTTTAGAACCAATGCACCTAGTTCATTTAAATCAAAATCATCCAAATGGTCCAATCCGTAATAAAATGAACCTGATGCTGGCATAAATGGATTTTTAAGCGTCAAACCTGGTAATGTCACTGCGTATCGTTCGTCATTCATCAGTTAAATCTCCTTAATATAAGCACTATAAAATTGGGACAACAAAATTTTTTACTATTCTATGCAGGGGTAATTGTAAATGCCTGTGATTCCAACACGCTTAACAATGCCTTCACTGTATCAAATGCTGTAAACAATGGCACAGCATTTTCAATCGCAGCATTACGAATCAAACGACTATCGTTGACTGTAACCACATCTTGATGGGTCGAATTAACAACGAGTTGCAATATGCCTTGGCTTAGTGCAGTAACGGCATTGTGATCAGTCTCGCTGATTTTATCTAGCACTTGCACATGTAGTCCATGCTGCATAAAGTATTTTCCCGTCCCCGCTGTCGCAAATAATTGGAAACCCAATTCATTGAAACGTTTTGCTAAGGCCAGTGCTTCAACTTTATCTTCATCTGCAATCGTAAATAGCACATTTCCTGCATGTGGGATTTTAATATTTGAAGCAACAAAGGCCTTATACAAAGCTTTTTCAAAAGTCTTATCTGAACCCATCACTTCACCAGTTGATTTCATTTCTGGACCTAAGAGTGAGTCCACTGCGGGCAATTTTGTAAACGAAAAAATTGGTGATTTCACGTACACCATCTTCGGCTCAGGAACAAGACCTGTTTCAAATCCCATTGTGGTTAGTTTTTCACCCAACATCACCCGTGTTGCTAATTGTGCTAATTGCAAATGTGTCACTTTTGAAATGAAAGGCACTGTTCGTGAAGCACGTGGATTAACTTCAATCACATAAGCTGTATCTTCATGAATAACGAACTGTACATTCATTAATCCAATCGTGTTGAGACTCTGCGCTAGGGCAATAGATGCTGCGATAATTTCTTGTTTCACTTTGTCAGATAACGTCTGACTTGGATAAACAGACATGGAATCACCAGAATGCACACCAGCCCGTTCAATATGCTCCATAATTCCTGGTATGACGACTGTCTCACCATCTGACAAGACATCGACCTCTGCTTCAGACCCTACCAAATACGAATCAATCAGTACTGGATGGTCGTGGGAAACTTGCACTGCACGACCCATATAATCCTGCAATTCATCGGCATTGTTGACGATTTCCATCGCGCGACCACCAAGCACATAAGATGGCCTAACTAAAACTGGATAACCAATTTCTGTTGCGGCTTGTAACGCCCCTGCAATCGTCGTTGCTGTTTGACCAACAGGTTGAGCAAGCGTGAGTTGTTTAATGACTTGATCAAATTCCTCACGGTCCTCTGCACGATTCAAATTTGTAACGCTCGTGCCTAAAATATTGACACCTGCTTTGGCCAATGGTTCAGCTAAATTAATCGCTGTTTGACCACCAAATTGGACAACAACACCAAGCGGTTGTTCTAAGTGAATCACATTCAGCACATCTTCCAAAGTTAATGGTTCAAAATATAATTTGTCAGATACTGAAAAGTCAGTAGAAACTGTTTCCGGATTAGAATTCATAATAATTGCTTCATAACCAGCAGCTTGAATGGCTTTCACTGCATGCACTGTCGCATAGTCAAATTCAACACCTTGCCCAATCCGAATTGGTCCTGAACCAAGGACCAAAACACTTTGTTTATTGGAAACAACCGACTCATTCTCAGTTTCATAAGTTGCATAATAGTACGGTGTTTGTGAAGCAAATTCAGCTGCAACCGTATCAACCATCTTATAAACAGGCTGAATAGCGGCTGCTATTCGTCGTGAGACCACTTGTTCCGTGGTCCAGTGCCAAATATCAGCAATGGTTTGATCAGCAAAACCATTTTGCTTTGCCAATTGTAGTACTTGTTCATCGCCCACATGTTGTGCTAATGCTTGTTCAATCTCAATCAGGTGTAATACTTTATCCAAGAAGAAATAATCTATCTTAGTCCGATCATGAATCTCATCTACTGAAACACCACGACGTAGCAACTCACCAATCATGAACAAACGATCATCACGAGCTGGCATTAAATCAGCAAACAATTTTTCAGTTGGTATGTCAGCAAAATGAATATCACGTAAACCAATCGCCCCAATTTCTAACGAACGGATCGCTTTATTCATCGCTTCCTCAATGTTTCGTCCGATGGCCATTACTTCGCCTGTTGCCTTCATTTGTGTACCAAGGCGACGATCTGCTGTTGCAAATTTATCAAATGGCCAACGTGGTATTTTGACAACAACATAATCTAACGCCGGTTCAAAAGCTGCTTTAGTTGTTCCTGTCACTGGATTAATAATTTCGTCTAATGTCAAGCCCACTGCAATCTTAGCAGCCATTTTAGCAATTGGATAACCTGTTGCCTTTGATGCCAGTGCTGATGACCGTGATACACGAGGATTGACTTCAATAATGTCATAATTGAATGAATCCGGATCAAGTGCCATTTGAATGTTGACGCCACCTTCAATCTTTAAAGCACGGATAATTTTCAAAGCAGCATCACGCATCATTTGTAATTCGCGATCAGACAACGTTTGAACAGGCGCAACAACAATCGAATCCCCTGTATGAATACCGACAGGATCAAAATTTTCCATTGATGCCACAATCAAGGCATTATCCGCAGCATCACGCATAACTTCAAATTCAATTTCTTTATAACCAGCGATGGATTGCTCAATCAACACTTGTGTTACAGGAGACAATTCAAGACCATTAGTTGTAATTGCTTTTAATTCAGCTTCATCATTGGCAATACCACCACCCGTACCACCTAATGTGTATGCTGGACGTACAATAACAGGATAACCATTCGTTTCAGCAAATGATAATGCCTGTTCAACAGTAACGGCAATCATTGATTCTGGTACTGGTTCATCCAAACGCGTCATCAAATTTTTAAATGCTTCACGATCTTCAGCCTCTTCAATTGCCGATAATTTCGTGCCTAACAAAATAATACCAAGTTCATCTAAGATACCTACTTCGGCTAATTCCTTTGCCAGGTTTAAACCAGTTTGGCCACCCAAGGTTGGTAAAATAGCATCTGGTCGTTCTTTACGCAGAATTCGTGATAAAAATTCTAATGACAAAGGTTCAATATAGACTTCATCAGCAATTTCACTATCCGTCATAATGGTTGCTGGATTTGAGTTCACTAAGACAACTTCATAACCCTCTTCTTTTAAGGACATTGCGGCCTGAGTCCCCGAATAATCAAATTCAGCAGCCTGACCAATAACAATTGGCCCTGAACCAATCACCAAAATTTTATGAATATCTGTTCGTCTAGGCATGTTGTTTTTGTCCTTTCTTGTTAGCAACGACCATTGCGAGAAAATCATCAAATAAGTATTCAGCGTCATGGGGACCAGGTGCTGCATCCGGATGGAATTGCACTGAAAAGGCCGGTAAATGCTTCAAGCGCAGTCCTTCAACCGTATGATCATTAATTTCTTCATGCGTTATCTCTAAATCTGTCCCAATAATTGATTCTGCCGAGACAGCATAACCATGATTTTGTGACGTAAAATCAATTTGATCTTTCACGAGGTTTCGAACAGCATGATTAAACCCACGATGGCCAAACTTCAATTTATACGTTTCAGCACCATTTGCGAGGGCAAATAATTGATGACCTAAGCAAATACCCATTAAAGGCAATTGCATTTCTAGTTCACGAATAACAGGCAAAATATGAGCCACCGATTCTGGATTGCCAGGGCCATTTGATAACAAAACACCATCTGGTGCCATGTCTAAAATCGTTTGTGCGTCAACATCTGCTGGGAACACCATGACATTGACACCGCGTTTCGCAAGTGAACGTAGGATTGAATTTTTTAAGCCAAAATCAATTAAGGCAATTGATAACCCTTCTGTTGGATTAACATAGGTTGTCTTCGTTGTCATTCTTGCAACTTCGTTCGTCACTGGTTGAATATCCTGTAACTGGGCGACTGTCTCTGTCGTTATTTCATCAACAATTGCTGCTTTCATCACCCCATGTTCACGAATTTCCTTAGTTAACGCACGCGTATCGATATTCGTAATTCCTGGTAAATCCATTTTTTCTGCCCATTCAGCAATTGACATTTGTTGACGCCAGTTTGATGGTCGCCGAGCAATTTCATGGGCAACAATCGCTGTTGCGGTTGGCTTTAGTGATTCATAATCATCACGATTGATGCCATAGTTACCAATCAATGGGTATGTAAACATTAAAATTTGACCAAAATAAGAAATATCGGTCAATGATTCTTGATAACCAGTCATCCCCGTATTAAAAACAATTTCACCTGTCACAGTCTTGTCTGAACCAAAACTTTCACCGGTATAAACTGAGCCATTTTCTAAAACAAGATAGCGTTGCATAACTTCCTCCTATGCTTCATAAACAATCGTACCGTCAACCACAGTCAACATCGTTTGCCCATAAACAGTTGCACCAATAAACGGTGTATTCACGCCCTTTGAAGCAAATTCATCAGCAGTAATTGTGTGAGCGGTTGTTAAGTCGAACAATGCCAAATCTGCTGGTGCACCGACCACAAGTTGTTGGGGATTAGGTAAATGAAAGGCTTGACTTGGTTGAATAATCATCCAATTCATTAACTGCTCAAGTGTTGCAATGCCCGATTTGACCAAATGCGTGTACATCAGTTGAAAACTTGTCTCAATACCAGTAATGCCAAACGCTGCACCAATGAATGAACGTTGTTTTTCGGCAATACTGTGGGGGGCATGATCTGTTGCAATCATATCAATCGTGCCGTCTAACAACCCAGCAATCAGTGCCATGCGATCATGAGGTGTTCGCAGAGGCGGATTCATCTTAAAATAAGCATCATCACCCGTAATATGGGTTTCGTCTAACAATAAATGATGTGGTGATACCTCAGCTGTCACATGAACCCCTTCTGATTTTGCAAAGCGAACAAGCTCAACAGACGTTTTCGTTGAAATATGAGCCACATGATAATGCACCCCTGTTGCCTGTGCCAAGACTAAATCGCGCGCTAGTTGCGCTGATTCTGCTAATGGGTCGATGCCCGGTAAGCCTAATTCAGCTGACCGTTGACCTAAATTCATTACACCCCCATTAACTAGTGATTCATCTTCTACGTGAGCAACTAATGGTCGGTGCACTTTTGCGGCTGCTTTCATAGCGGCTAACATTGTTGCTGCTGTCTGCACCCCTTTACCATCATTGGTAAAAGCAACGGCACCCGCTTCAGTTAACGCTGTCATATCACTCACCTCAGCCGCTGTTAATCCTGCTGAAATAGCCGCATATTGGTACAGATGTACCAGACTATTCGCATCATTATTTGTCTTAACTTGATTAAACGCTGCAGGTGTTGCTGGTACTGGATCTAAGTTAGGCATTGCCAAAACAGTTGTAAAACCCCCGCGGGCAGCAGCTCGTGTCCCTGTTGCAACTGTCTCCTTGTAAGCAAACCCTGGTTCACGAAAATGCACGTGCACATCAACGAGTCCTGGTGAGACAAAGGCGCCATTCGCATTAATGATTCGGTCAGCTGCTGCCACAATGTTATCGGCCATGTCGCTAATTTTGCCATCCACAATCAAAATATCCTGCATCACTAATTGATTATCATGAATTAAGTGCTGTGCATTTTTAATTAATAATCGCCCCATGTTATTTCTCCTCAATTAATGCTGTTAAGAGTGCCATTCGGGCATATACACCATTGGCCATTTGTGTAAAAATGCGTGATTTCTTTGCTTCAACCAACTCATCGGTAATTTCTACACCACGATTAACTGGTGCTGGATGCATCACAATCGCTGTCTTTTTTAACTTAGCATAGCGTGCATGCGTGAGCCCAAATTGTTGATGATAATCCTTTGTTGAAAAATGTTGCGTATCACCTGTCGTCAATCGTTCATGTTGTACGCGTAATAGCATCAGAACGTCTAACTGTTCCAGTTCCTGATCAACTGGCTGATAAGAACCAAATTGATTAAAGTCGGTTGGATACCATGTTTTAGGTCCCGCAAAACTAATTTTTGCGCCAAGGCGATGCAGGATTTCAGCATTTGAACGTGCTACTCGTGAATGAGACAAGTCGCCGACAATACGTATATTTAAATCTTTAAAATGACCAAATTGTTCATAGATTGTCATTAAATCTAGTAAACTTTGTGATGGATGCTGTCCACTACCATCCCCAGCATTCACTAACTGGGGCATTAGTTCTGATTGTTCGGCAATTAATGGTACATACCAGTTATTTTGACTATGACGAAGGACCACAACTTGTACACCAATGGCACCAAGTGTTTTTAATGTGTCACTTAGTGTCTCCCCTTTTTGAGTAGAACTAGTTTGTGGATTAACATAAATATTTTGCCAACCCATTTTTGCTTCAGCCATTTGAAAACTACTAGCCGTTCGTGTTGAGTTCTCAAAAAACAAATTAGCCACCATGCGCTTCTGTTGTGGCACTTGTTTTTGCCCTGTTTTATAAGCTAAGCTTGTCTTAATGAGTGACATAATGGTTGTTGTTGATAAATCATTTAGATTCACAAAATGTTGCATAACGATCTCCTAACCTGATGCTGACACAAAAAAGCCTTATGAATCCAGTGATTCATAAGGCTTGTTCTTTTAATGGTTGTACAATTATCCTGTTTCTAATTGTTTACCAACTAACATGACCTTGGATAGCCTCACTGGACTACATTTAAAGGTTATTAATGATTAACATTAATATAGCATGTTCATCACACTTGGTAAACAGTTTACTTATTAAAATATTCTGGTTAAATCGTTTAACGTATTGCTATGACCCGCAAAAAAATTTTTAATTTATTCATCGAGGACGTCATGAATCGTTAACACACCCACGACTTCATCACCATCTTCAACAACTAAGTTTGAAATATTATGCGACGCCATTTTCTTCCAGGCAGTACTATTACGCTTATTCACATTAATACTAATAAAGCCCTTGGTCATATAATCCGCAGCAGTCGATGACTTGACCTTTGTAATATTCAAAATTTTCTTACGAATATCACCATCAGTCACAATCCCGATAACGCGCTCATCAGCATCCTTTACCAACGTCATACCAATACCAAAATCACTGATCCGATAAATAACATCATTGATTGGGGTATCTGTTTGCACATATGGAATATTGGTATGCATAACATTTTTAACATTCTGCATTAACAATTTACCAATTGAACCACCTGGATGATACAATGCAAAGTCATCACGAGTAAACTTCTTTTCTTTTTCAATCGCAATCAATAACGCATCTCCAACGACTAATGTTGCTGTTGTCGAACTTGTGGGTGCTAATTTCGTTATGTCAGCTTCAACAGCAACATCAACAATTAGTGGATACAGCGCTTGCTTTGCAAGTGTTGATTCAGCATCACCAGTTAACGCCACTGTTTGTAAATCTTTACCGTGAATTTGTTGCAGTGCAAAAAATGTTTGGAGAACTTCTTCTGTCTCACCACTGTTTGACACAAAGAATACCAAGTCATCAGCAGCAACACGTCCTAAATCACCGTGGAAAGCATTTCCTGCATCGATAAAGAAACTGGGTGTCCCAATAGAAGAAAACGAAGCCGCAATTTTCTCAGCAATGATACCTGACTTACCGATTGCAATAAAAATCAATCGACCCGTGGTCTGAAGAATTTTTGTCACAACTTGATCAAAACTATCATCTAAGGTATCACGCACTTTTTCTAAAGCTGCTATTTCTGTATTAAACGTCTGTTTCGCATCTTTATAATAAGTTTTCATCCGCATACACCGCCTTATTCTCAAGTTGTTGTTGGAATAATTTGTTGGCTTCTTCTAAGATTGGTCGTGCCTTTGATAGATAAAGTTGACTATCTTGATCTGAAATTGCCTCGGGTGGATTTGGGTGCACTTCCGCAAAGATACCATCAATACCAATTGACAACGCAGCACGCATGAGTGGAAAGACGTAATCACGATTACCACCAGAATGATTACCATAGCCACTTGGAATTTGAACTGAGTGGGTTGCATCGTAAATGACTGGATAACCAGTTTCACGCATTTGGATTAAACTCGTCATATCAACTACTAATTGATGGTAACCAAACATCGTACCACGCTCAGTAACTAAAATATGCTCATTATCTTGTGAAGCAACCTTATTCACTGCACTCTGAATATCTTCGGGTGCCATAAACTGAGCTTTCTTAATATTTACTACGCGACCGGTCTTAGCAGCAGCTAACAATAAATCAGTCTGACGACTCAAGTAAGCTGGAATCTGTAGCACATCAGCAACCTCAGCAACTGGCGCACATTGATAAGATTCGTGGACATCTGTCACAATTGGGACGTGATACGTCTCTTTAATTTCACGTAGCACTTTAAGTCCATTTTTCATCCCTGCACCACGATCAGATGAAATCGCACTACGATTTGCCTTATCAAATGATGACTTAAAAACATAATTAATCCCTAGTTCATCCGTAATCTGCTTTAGTTCCTCGGCAACTGTTGCACATGTTTCATATGATTCAATGGCACACGGCCCTGCTAGTAAAGTTAAACGATCATCCTTAAAGCCGTATTCTTGAAAAACGTCACTAATTTTTGGCATCACATTTCCCCCGTTCTTAACTAGTAAATCAAAATAACGATTAGAAACTACTAATTTTTTAATATTATATGCTTTATGCTAACTTTTTTCAGCTTAAAGGTTTTGAATTGCATTTGATCAATACTTAAAAAAGTTGATAAACACCCAACATACCAGGTATTGACCAACTTTTATAAATGATTCTATTTACTGTTAAGCTTCAACCACATGACGGACATAAGGATCGTCAGAAAAGCCTTGTGACAAAATAATGTTGGCCCACTCTTTTGCTGAATGCAAACTATGGTCCTTAAAGTTACCACATTCTGTAGCGGTCGTAGCTGGCACATCATCCCAAGTTATTTCATCACGAATTTTACGTAATACACGGGTAAATGTTTCAGCAACTTGAGTTGGTGAGTAATCCACCCAGCTAATGATGTGAAAGCCCGTGCGGCAACCGAATGGTGAAATATCAATGATACCATCTAATTCATCACGCACTAGACTAGCAAACAAATGTTCTAACGTATGAATTCCTGCTGTTTCAATTGCTGTCTCATTAGGTTGTGTCAAACGTAGATCATAATTTACGATCTGTCCCCCATTTGGTCCTTGTTGTGTTTCAATCTTACGTACATATGGTGCATGTACCTTTGTGTGATCTAATGTAAAACTCTCAACTTCTGCCATGTTAAAATCCTCCTAGTTAGTACTTTCCTAAAATTTAACCAGCTGACATCAAACAAAAACGTCCCGCAATCATCACTGATTACGGGACGTTACCACGTGTTACCACCCGAGTTTAATAAGTTTCACTTATCCTCTAAACGCTTTAACGGACGTTCCCCGAATGGCACTTGTCATTTGCTCATGTCATGATGACTCCAAGACCATCTGGCAACAATCAATCTGTTAGTTTACACCAACCACTAACTCTCTAAAACATGATTTTGTTACACCCATCTCTTCTCAGTCGATATGGCTATGCTAAATCTTATTCACTAGCCTGTCAACCATAAAATTAGATTTCTTTGTTTTTATCATCAATAACTAATGACGGTGCCAACGTGTCCCTTGAGGCGTATCTTCTAAGATAATCCCTTGCTCAGCAAGCATATCACGAATCTCATCTGAGCGTGCAAAATTCTTATTTGCTCGTGCTTCATGACGTTCATTAATTAACGTTTCTACATCCGTTGCTAGCAACTCATCTTGTGCTAAACCATCAACACCAAAGACGCTCATCAAAGTTGCCAAAGTATCCAAAATCAGCTTAGCAGATGTTTGATATACAATTTCTTCCTGTGCATATTGATTTGCCAAATCGACTAACTCGTAAATGGCTGTTAAAGCATTCGGTGTATTAAAATCATCATCCATAGCCGTTTCAAACTGGTCAACACACGTCTTAACCTGATTAGCAATGGTTTGATCATCACCAACACCTGCCGTTGCCAAACGGAATTGTAAGTTTCGATATCCCGTACGAATACGGGCCAAATTTTGTGCTGCTTGTGCCATATGATCATCTGAATATGCAATGGCACGTCGATATTGCGTAGACGTCATAAAAAAGCGTAATACCATAGGATCATCAATTTGTTGTAATAAATCATGCACCGTCACAAAATTACCTAATGACTTAGACATTTTTTCATTCTCATCTCCAACAGTCACAAAACCATTATGTAACCATTCGTTCACAAATTTTTCACCCGTATGCACTTCACTTTGCGCAATTTCATTTGTATGATGTGGAAATGCTAAATCAATTCCACCACCATGAATATCAAAATGATTACCTAAGTATTTCGTTGACATCACAGAGCACTCGATATGCCATCCTGGGCGACCCTTGCCCCATGGTGACTCCCATGAAATGGCCCCGTCACCATTTTCACTTTTCCATACTGCAAAATCCATAGGATCTTCTTTACGAGCCAATTCGGTATCATCCAAACGGCCAGCTGCATTAGACGTCATTTCATCTAAGTCTTGATGCGCTAACGCACCATAGTTTTTAAACTTTTTTGCACGATAATAAACATCACCTGCTGATTCATAGGCATAACCCTTCGCAATCAAGTCAGCGACAAAATCAATAATTTCTGGAATATGCTCAGTTGCACGTGGCCGCACTGTTGCTGGTTTAATATTTAATGCTGCTGTATCTTCATTAAAAGCGGCAATGTATTTATCTGCTAATTCAGAGACCGTGATGCCCTGTTCATCAGCTGCTTTAATCATCTTATCGTCAACATCTGTAAAATTTGACACATAATTGACTTTATAACCACGATACTCAAAATATCGACGAATCGTATCAAAAGCAATCGCTGAACGCGCATTCCCGATGTGTATATAATTGTATACAGTGGGACCACAGACATACATGTTGATTGTATCTTCATGTATTGGCTGGAATGGTTCCTTAGCCAGTGTCATCGTATTAAACATTTTAATCATATGCGTGTCCCTTTCTTTTTAAAACAATGAGTTATCTTTTACATTTTAACATAAAATAGCAGTCAACTAATTTGGACACAGTGATGATTAGCCGCTACAATGAAAACGGATACATCAAACATTTAATTAGGAGGATTCTCACACATGTATCAAGCAAAGAAAACGCGCTATGACCACATGATTTACAACCGAGTTGGCAAAAGTGGTTTAAAATTATCAGCGCTAGGTTTGGGCCTTTGGCATAATTTTGGCAGTGTTGATCCTTTTGAAAATCAACAAGCAATCATTCATCAGGCATTCGATTTAGGGATAACTTATTATGATCTCGCTAATAATTATGGTCCTATTCCAGGTAGTGCTGAAAAAAATTTTGGCCAGATCATACATGGTGACATGCATGCGTACCGTGATGAAATGGTCATTGCCAGTAAAGCTGGTTATGACATGTGGCCAGGTCCTTATGGTAATTGGGGATCTAAGAAAAGCATCATTGCAAGCGCTGATCAAAGTTTACATCGTTTAAAATTAGACTATGTTGATATTTTCTATTCGCACCGACCAGATCCAAAAACACCCGTTGAAGAAACAGCGTTAGCCCTTGATCAATTAGTTAAATCCGGTAAAGCTCTCTATATTGGTATTTCCAATTATTCTGGTAATCAAACACAAGCCATTCTAGATATCTTCAATGACTTACAAACACCCTTTATCGTCCATCAACCACGCTATAATATGTTCAATCGTGGTATTGAAACAGATCTTCTCCCTGTTTTACGGCAAGCAGGTAAAGCTGCGGCTGTTTTCAGCCCACTATCACAAGGCTTATTAACAGACAAGTACTTGCATGGTATTCCTGAAAATTCACGAGCTGCCAAAACAAGCAGTCCTTTCTTAAATTCACAACAAGTTGCTGCAACGATGCAAACCGTACAACGACTAAATGAAGTGGCAACAGCGCGCCAGCAAACGCTATCTGAAATGGCCTTAGCTTGGGATTTACGTGAACCAGAAATTGCAAGTGTCATTGTTGGCGCTAGTCGGCCAGAACAATTGGTTGATAATGTTAAAGCCCTTGATAACTTGACTTTTAGCGAGGCAGAATTAAAGCAAATTGACCAAATTTTACAGACACAACCCGCTATTGATTGGGCAGCAAAATAATTTCCAATAAAAATGACAGTCCGACAATATGTCATGGTACGAGGTATCCACCTCATTGACATAATTATCAGACTGTCATTTTTTTTAATTAGCGCCACCATTCATCAAAAACAGTGACCGGTTGACGACGTTTGTGTTCCGTTGATGTAAATAGACGCTCAATTTGTTGAGCATCTGCTTCAGAAACTGTTTTACCTTCCAAATAGTCATCAATCGCTTCATAGGTTACACCCAATGCGAGTTCATCTGGCAATGCTGGGCGATCTTCTTCTAAATCAGCCGTTGGTACTTTCTCATAAAGACGCGTTGGTGCACCAAGATAAGCTAATAGTTGCTTACCCTGACGCTTGTCCAGACGATACAACGGTGTCACATCAGCCGCACCATCCCCAAACTTCGTATAAAAACCAGCCAATGCTTCAGCAGCATGATCAGTCCCAATGACCACACCCTTATAGGCAGCTGCCACACCATATTGCGCAATCATCCGTTCACGAGCTTTGATATTACCCTTATTAAAATCAGTGACGTGAACACCAGCTGCTTCTAATTGGTGTACAACTCCTAGCACTGATTCTTGAATGTTGACTGTCACTGTTTTATCAGCTTCCTGCCACTTAATGGCTGCTAGCGCATCTGACTCATCAGACTGTTCATTGTATGGTAAGCGCATCGCAATAAATTGATACTCATCATCACCCGTTTCCTCACGTAACTGCTCTACAGCAAATTGCGCTAATTTACCAGCAAGTGCTGAATCTTGACCACCGGAAATACCTAGCACAAGGGACTTTAGCCCTGTTGCTTTAAGATAATCCTTTAATAAAGTGACTGATCGTTTGATCTCAGATGCTGGATTAATTGTTGGTTGAACACCAAGCGTTTTAATAATTTTTTCTTGCAATGGTCGCATAAAAAAACCTCCTTATGAAACGTAAAACTTTATTCTGTTGGATTGATTTGATCAACGTAATCACGTGTTTCCTTAATCAGATTCATTTTATGATCCCACGCTGCTTGTGATAAATCAACTGGATATTCTTGTGGATTCATATCTCGTCGATATTCTGAATATAATGAATCAATGTGCCGTTTTGCAAATGCACGCACATCATCTAAGGCTGGCAATTGATAAACTAACTCACCGTCAACAAAGATATCTTGCAAAATTGGTCGCGCAGTATAGTCAACAACCGTTTTATTCAAATATGGATAACTTGGATGGAACATATACAAACCTTCTGGTAAGTTTTGTGGATTTTCTTCCCACAAAGCCACATAATCACCTTGTGATTTACCATCAGAATTACGTGTAATACGCCAAACTTGCTTTTGACCAGGTGTTGAAATTTTTTCAGCACTACCTGAAATTTTAATGGTATCGGTCATCTCACCATTTTCATCTTCAATTGACACGACTTTATAAACACCACCTAGAGCAGCTTGATCGTAGGCTGTAATTAATTTTGTACCAATACCCCAAGTATCGATCTTTGCATCTTGAAATTTCAAACTCTTAATGGTTGATTCATCCAAATCGTTAGAAGCCACAATTGATGCATTTGGAAAACCAGCTTCATCAAGCATCTTGCGAACACCCTTTGAGACATATGCTAAATCACCTGAATCAATGCGCACACCAATAAAGTTAATTTTGTCACCCATTTCTTTGGCAACTCGAATTGCCGCTGGCACACCTGATCTTAGGGTATCATAAGTATCGACCAAGAAGACAACATCGTGATGCGTTTCAGCATATGCTTTAAAGGCTTCATAATCGTTACGATAAACTTGTACCAAACTGTGTGCATGGGTGCCTGAAATTGGAATTCCAAATAACTTACCTGCACGCACATTTGATGTCGCATTAAAACCACCAATATAGGCGGCACGAGTTCCCCAAATTGCAGCATCCATTTCTTGCGCACGACGTGAACCAAATTCCATCAATGTTTGATCACCAACCACGGAACGAATACGTGATGCCTTAGTTGCAATTAATGTTTGATAGTTAACAATATTTAATAATGGCGTTTCAATTAACTGGGCATCAAAAACAGTCGCTTCAACTTGCACAATTGGTTCGTTATTGAAAACAACATCTCCTTCATGCGGTGTCCGCACTGTCCCTTTAAAACGCCAATTTTTCAAATAATTTAGAAATTCGTCGTTAAATTCTCCTGTTGCATGTAAATAGTCAAGATCACTGTCAGAAAAATGTAAGTCATTCAAAAAATCAACTAACCGTTCTAGACCTGCAAAAACTGCATAACCATTTTCGAAAGGCATCTTGCGAAAATACATTTCGTAAACTGCCTTACGCTCATGGATACCCTTCATAAAATAGGTTTGCATCATTGATAATTGGTATGCATCAGTGTGTAGTGCCAAGCTATCATCTGGATATGCTAAAGCCATAACAAATTACTCCTCATCTCTTTATTAATTAATATTTTACCACAAATTAAAGGGTGTAAAGTCAGCTCTATATTTCTAACAGGTGGTATACTGATTAAATATTTAATAGAATACCTCATGAAAGGATACAATCCCATGCTTAATCGGTCATATCCGATGCAAGAATCACGTCGCGCAGGTATGTTACTCGCTGCGACTGCTGGTTTTATTGATTCATATACTTTTTCTGCCCATGACATGCGTTTTGCTAGTTTTCAAAGTGGTAATATTTTACAAGTCGGCTTAAATATTGCTGGTGGCAAATGGGCGCATGCGTTTATTTATTTTTGGCCTGTCTTTGCTTTTTTACTGGGTGCTGCAAGTAATCAAATTTTAAAAGCTTTCGCAAATCAACGTCGATACTCGCATACGCTAATTGCCTTACTCGTTGAATGCTTGGGCCTATTTTTAATTGCTATTTTAGAGTACGATTCATTTTCAGCAAATATTATTTTACCTTTATTAGCTTTCTTTATGGCCATTCAAGCAGATACCTTTAATAAAATTCATGGTATGCCTTATATGACAATTTTGAGTACTGGTAATTTACGGACACTTGGTAGTGGTTTAACTAATGGTTGGTTATATCATGACTCAACAGCGCTACAACGCGCTGGTCGGGTCGCACCAGTTATTTTAGCATTCTTCTTTTCAGCAATCATTGCTTATTTTGCAATCCACTTATTTAACCAAGCTGCCCTATTTATAGCACCATTATTTGTACTTGTTGTTATTATTTTAATTATTCATGAAGAAAACTTTAGAAAAAGTGTTGACAGTTATAATAACATCATCTAAAATACGAATAAGTATTTCAGAAAAGATAAACAAGTTGATCAGGAAAGTAAATTGATTGTGTATCGTTTAGAGAGACAGTATTTGGTGGGAGCTGTTCGAAAACACGTTGATTGAAAATGGCCTGTGATTGGCGTTAATGAGTAGCAAGTCTATAAATTAGCGACGGAATGGTCTACGTTAATAGACACACGAATCGGCATAGCATCATATCGCTCACTGCCCGCTCGTTGCTAAGGTTTTAATTAGTAATGATTAAAATAAAGTAGAATGGTAACACGAGACTCGTTTCTATCAGATTATACACATAATCAAGATAGGGACGAGTTTTTTTATTCCTATTTTTTCTGACATATTTGCAACCACTTTGGTAATCATATTTTTATATAGAATGAGGAGAGTTAGTCTTATGCGTAAAGGGTTAAAGATTGGTGCCGTTTTGGCAATTAGTACATTTGCAGCAGGCACATTAGCACCAATAACAGCAAATGCCGCATCAAAAAAAACAGTGACTGTTGGTATTGTCGGTACAAGTGATAAGAAATTATGGGATCAAATTAACAAAACAACACAAAAAAAGTATAATTTGACGGTTAAAACAAAGGTGTTTACTGACTACAACCAACCAAACAAAGCTGTTGCTGATGGTTCATTAGATTTGAACGCGTTCCAACACATCTACTTCTTAAATAATTGGAATAAGTCAAATGGTAACAAGTTGAAGCCTATTGGTAAGACATTCATTACCCCTATTCGTCTTTACTCAGAAAAGTACAAAGATGTCAAAGACTTTAAAAAGGGTGATACAATTGCCGTACCAAACGATAGTACTAATGAAGCACGTGCCTTAACATTACTACAATCAGCTGGATTGATCACCCTGAAGAAGAATGTCAGTCTCCCAACAATTAAAGATATTAAGTCAAATAAGTTGAACCTAAAGCTAAAGGAAGTTGCTGCTGATCAAGGACCATCTGCTCTAAAGTCAACTGACGGTGCGGTCATCAACACCAATTTTGCTCAGGAGGCAAAGTTAAAGTTGAATTCTGCCATCTATGTTGAGCCAATCAACAAGAAGACAAAGCAATGGATCAACATTATTGCCGCTCGTAAGAATGATGCAAACAAGAAAGAATATAAAGAAGTTGTTAAAACTTACCAAAGCAAGCAAACAAAAAAGTATCTAAAGGATACTTGGGGTAAGGCCGAAATTCCTGCTTGGGACATCAAGTTAAAGTAAGCCACGACCATTACCACGACCATTATTATGAGAGTGCCAGGTTACCACTGACCTCTCAATACATATCAAAAGTAGGAGAAGAATATGGCTGTTATTTCATTAAAAGGTATTAACGTGACGTTTAAACAGAAAAAACGTGAAATTGTCGCTGTCA
The DNA here is from genome assembly GCF_058505625.1 of Weissella sp. ESL1156. NCBI lineage: Bacteria > Bacillati > Bacillota > Bacilli > Lactobacillales > Lactobacillaceae > Weissella > Weissella sp. ESL1156. The sequence goes on from NZ_CP196372.1 coordinate 1,102,401, forward strand.
AAAATGAATCGCTTGATGTTGAAAAAGGGGACATTTATGGGATTGTCGGTTATTCCGGTGCTGGTAAGTCAACACTCGTACGGACAATTAACTTATTGCAACGACCAACAAGTGGTTCAGTAACTGTCAACGGAACAGATATGTTATCACTATCACCTAAAGCATTACGTGACCAACGTAAAAAAATCGGTATGATTTTTCAACATTTTAACTTGATGAATGAGCTGACAATCTATGGGAATGTTGCGCAACCATTAAAGCATTCTGATTTGTCAAAAAGTGACAAATCAGAAAAAGTCAACAAATTATTGACCTTAGTTGGCTTAGATGACCGAGCAGAAAACTATCCTAGTCAATTATCAGGTGGTCAAAAACAACGTGTTGCCATTGCTCGTGCTTTAGCAAATGATCCTGAAATTTTGATTTCTGATGAAGCAACATCCGCTTTGGATCCTAGAACAACTAATCAAATTTTGGCTCTGCTAAAGAAGTTAAATCAAGAATTAGGATTAACGATCGTCCTCATTACGCACGAAATGCAAGCCATTAAAGAAGCTGCTAATAAAGTAGCAGTTATGGAAAATGGTACGATTATTGAACGCGGTTCATTACTAGAAATCTTTACTAACCCACAACAACAATTGACCAAAGACTTTATCAATACGGCAACGAACTTAGATGAAGCCATTATCAAAGTTAATGAACTATTGTCAGCACAACCGCTATCTGATGATGAAGAACTAATCAAAATCAGCTATGTTGGCGCGGATACTGCCCAACCATTACTCTCAACGATTTATGCCGATTATGGTGTCACAACAAATATTCTATATTCAAATATGGAAATACTAACACAAACGCCCGTTGGTATTGCAATTGCCATTTTTAAAGGAACAGAATCGCAACGTGCAACAGCAAAGGCTAGTTTCACAGATCATGGCGTTGCAATCACTGAACTACAAGGAGGTGCGAATTAATGATTGGATGGATTGAAGAACATTTACCAAATGTTTATGCACTTGGCTGGTCTGGTGACTATGGCTGGGGTATTGCAATTTGGCAGACCATCTACATGACAGTCGGTGCTGCTATCATTGGTGGTATTATCGGTCTTTTATTCGGTGTTGGTTTAGTCTTAACATCTGATGATGGCATTGCACCTAACCGGACTGTCTTTCAAATTTTAGATAAAGTTGTTTCTGTTGGTCGTGCGATTCCGTTTATTATCATGGTTGTTGCCTTCTCACCCCTAACACAATTGATTGTCGGTACAACGATTGGTACGACTGCTGCCCTTGTTCCCCTGTCACTAGGTGTCTTTCCTTTCTACGCCCGGCAAGTACAAGTTGCCTTACTTGGTGTTGAAAGTGGTAAGGTAGAGGCCGCACGATCATTTGGTGCAACAAATTGGGATATCATTACTGATGTTTATCTTCGTGAAGGGCGCGCTGAATTAATCCGTGTTTCAACAGTGACGTTGATTAGTTTAGTTGGTTTAACTGCTATGGCTGGTGCTATCGGTGCTGGTGGTCTTGGAACAACTGCCATCGTTACTGGTTACCAACGTTTCCAAAATGATGTGATGTGGTTAGCGACAATTATTATTTTGCTATTCATTGTTATCATTCAATTTGTTGGTGATCTTTTAGCAAAACATGCTCGTCATAATTAACATTATGCGACCAAAATAATATCATATGACAATAAAAAGATCGTCAGTCTCGTTAGATTGACGATCTTTTTATATACAACAATTTCATTATTGACTGTAATTTTATATGATAGCTATTACTTTATTGGTTTTGTTTGTAACATTTCTTTTGCAATCGTTAAATTACCTAACGCATCAATTGCCGTATTAGGTACGACAACCGTATTTGTATCACCCTTCGCAACTTCACGAAAAGCATCAATATTTTGCGCAACAAGGTAATTATTATCAACCTTTTCCAATGCATCATTAGCAATTTGAATACGGTAGGCTTCTGCATCAGCTGCCAAACGCACAGCCTTTGCTTTTGCTTCGGCAGTCGTAACTAAAGCATCGTTTTGTGCCTTTGTTGTCAATTCAATTGAGCGAGCTTCTCCTTCAGCTTTTGCAATTGCAGCTTCACGTTCTCGTGTTGCATTAATCTGCTTATTCATAGACTCTTGAATTTCAGGCGTTGGCTGAATCGTATCTATATTAATACGGTCGACATTAACACCATATGCGTCAGTAATTGAACTTAACTCACGACTAAGTGCTGCATTAATACGTTCCGTCCCGTTCAAAACATCATTCAGATCCATGGTACCGATAATACCACGAAGATGTGCTCGCGATTGTTGCACCATCGACTTAACTGAATCTGCATTTTCAAAGGTAAATTTATATGGATTTGTCACATGATAGTTCATTGACAGAGAAATAATAACCTCCGCATTGTCTTGTGAAATAACACTTTGTTCACTTAAACTAAGTGGGACTTGTGCTAAGTCAACCTTATCAACATGTGTAATCACTGGCATAGTAAAATGGATACCTGGCGTAATCTGATTCTTGTATTTTCCTAAGACCGATACCATACCTACCATATTTTGTGGAATGATACGAATACTTGAAAATAAGACATACATAATAAAAATAAATATAATCAAAAAGATAATACTAGATAATATCGTCATCCGTTAGCCCCTTCTCTAAATACACCGTGTTCCCTTGAATAGCAATTACCATTACCTCATCGCCCCAACTCAAATCTTGTTTTGATTTTACTTGGTAATAAATCCCATTTAAACGAATAAAATTATCTGAAAAATTTTTCTCTGATAATTTTATGGTCGTATGCAATAAACGATTATCAAAATTATATTGCATAGTAATTCTTGCCAATCGTATGTTCTTTATTAACAACCACATACTTACCTAATTGTTGCCGAATACGAACAGTATCCCCCATCTTTAAATCAACACCGCGATATTCAAAATAACGTCCATTAATCAAAATACGATCTAACGTAAAATTACTTGGTGTTAAATGAATTGTCATTCCTGTTGTATTCGTATTGCGTTTCTTTGCCATGCTATTGCCCCCCAAATAAACTTTTATTTTAGTATATACCAGCAATACTCACGCGTAAATTATTTAATGCGACCCTTGCTCATATTCTAACAACTTAGGTACTTTTTTAAAATTGACAGGCAATGATTACTAATATAGCAAAAAACCTCACACGTTATAGGCGCGATTCTCAAAGCGTGGTGCAACATCGTTAAACAAGTGTTGCAAAGCTGTTTCAACTTGTGCTTTGTTATCATCAATTAGCACATCGCGTCTTATATCTCACGCCTAACTTTTATCTGTTGATTACATAATAAATTTCCCAATGTTTTGTCGACAATAACAAAATTACCAACTTGTTGTCGAATACGTACGGTATCCCCTAAATTTAAATCAATACCTCGATATTGAAAATGACGACCATTAATCAAAATACGATCTGACGCGAAGTAACTTGGTGTTAGATGTATTGTCATGTCGGTCGTGTTCACTTGATGTTTTTGTTGCATTTTTTGCCATTGAAACAACTTTTTTAGTATATACTAGCGTTATCAGTTCGTAAGTCATTATTTGTTTGTTTTGTTCATTTTTGCACAATTAACGTGATTCTGCAAAATTCATATTAACTTTTTACACACTTTGGCATTATAATGAACTCGAAAGCGTATATCATCTATTATTTTTGTTCATTTATCTTTACTAAGAAGGTGAGAATCATGCAAGTAGATTTTAATTTAGATGAAATTTTGAAAAGTAATGCTGATAAGGTTTTGAGCGTACTACTTTCAAGTGCCAATGGTCTAACCAATGAAAATGTTAAACAACGTCAAGAACAATATGGCCCGAATATTCTTGAAAAAGCACACCAAACACCACTCATCATTACATTCTTACAAAACTTCACCAGTATGATGGCCATATTACTTTGGATTGCTGGTGGTATTGCCTTTGTCGCTGGCTTGACCGAATTAGGCATTGCCATTTGGCTTGTTAATTTGATCAATGGTGTATTTAGCTTTTGGCAAGAGTTTCAAGCTGGTAAAGCTACTGCTGCATTAAATAAACTAATGACGACAGAAACTTTAGTCCTAAGAAATGGTCAACAAAAAACGGTGCCCACTGAACAACTCGTTCCTGGTGACATCGTCATTTTAAATGAAGGTGATCGTATCCCCGCTGATATCCGTTTGCTTGATGCCACTGGCATGCGTGTTGATCAATCGACCCTAACCGGTGAAGTAAACCCTGTTTCAAAAGACACAGCCACGGTAACGGATATTTCCAATCATCCCGCCATTCGCAATATGGTCTATATGGGTACCTCATTGATGCAAGGACATGGTCGTGGTGTTGTTGTAACAACTGGTATGAATACAGAATTTGGTAAAATTGCCCGATTAACACAAACCGTGCACGAGAAACTCAGCCCCCTACAAAAAGAATTAAACATTTTGACCAAACAACTTTCATTGTTAGCTGTTGGTATCGGTATCATCTTTTTCTGTTGTGCCGTCTTCTTCGTTCACTATCCGATTGTGGCTTCATTCATCTTTGCCTTAGGTATGATCGTTGCTTTCATTCCTGAAGGATTACTACCCACGGTGACACTGTCCTTAGCTGGTGCTGTTTCTAACATGGCTCGCGAGCACGCCTTGATTAAAAAATTAGCAAGTGTGGAAACCCTTGGGTCTGCTACCGTTATTTGTTCTGATAAAACTGGTACCCTCACGCAAAACGCCATGACTGTTGCTCACCTCTGGACAAGTATTGATTCATACCATGTGACTGGTGAAGGATATCAACCGAATGGTCACATCTACAGTGGTGGGACAGCTGTTAAAGGCAGTGATAACCCAATTCTAAATGAACTATTACTTGGTGGTTTACTAACAGATAATGCCATGATCAAAGAAAATTCTGATCACACCTTTCAAATTATTGGTGACCCCACCGAAGCTTGCTTAGAAGTCGTTGCCCAAAAAGGCGGGTTACCTGTCAAAGATATTCGTCAAAACCACAAAAAAGTTGATGAATTACCTTTTGATTCTAATCGTAAAATGATGACCGTGAAAGTACAGTCTCAAACATCAGAGCCATTTAACATTTATAGTAAAGGCGCACCAAATAAGGTTTTAGATCTTTGTACAACCTACTTAACTAAAGACATGGAAATTAAGCCACTAACTGATGACGTACGTCAAAAAATTATGGCCGCTAACGACGGCTATGCCTCTCAAGCACTGCGTGTTTTAGCAGTTTCGGGTCGTCACCTTGATGAATCAACTGATTTTAAAACCGCAGAACAAGAGATGACGTTTATTGGTTTATCAGCCATGTTTGATCCGCCAAGAGATCAAGTGATTCAAGCTATTGCTGATTGTCATCGCGCACACATTAAAGTTATTATGATTACTGGTGATAATGGTATTACTGCTGAATCAATCGCCCGTAAAATTGGTATTGTTTCACATCATGCTAAAATACGCGTCATTACCGGTAGTGAATTAACAACCCTATCTGATGAAGAATTGAAACTTGCCTTGAAGGATGATGTGTTATTTGCCCGTATGGCTTCAGAACAAAAATATCGCATTATTGCTTGTTTACAAGAAATGGACCATGTCGTTGCTGTGACTGGGGATGGTGTTAATGACGCTCCTGCACTGAAACGCGCAGATATCGGCATTGCCATGGGTAGATCTGGTACCGATGTTGCCAAGGAAGCAGCTGACGTCATTTTAACCGACGATAATTTTGCATCCATCGTTGCCGCTATTAAAGCGGGACGTGGTGTCTACAGTAATATTCGAAAGTTCTTACTGTATATTTTGAGCTCAAATGTTCCCGAAGCATTTCCATCGATTTTGTTTCTACTAAGTGGTGGAAAGATTCCACTAGCGCTAACTGTCATGCAAATCTTATTAATTGACCTCGGAACAGACATGATTCCGGCCTTGGGACTAGGGCGCGAGCCAACAGAATCTTCTGTGATGTTGCAACATCCAAGAAAAAAGACCGAACATTTAATTACTAAAAATACCATTCTCAAAGCATTCGCCTGGTATGGCGCCCTCAGCTCAATTTTGTCAGCTGGTGCATTCTTCTTTAGTAATTATCTAAATGGTCATACTTTTAATAACTTAGTGGCTACTGGTTTTGACTATCGTCAGGCAACGACACTAACCTTGGGGACCATTATCTTCTGCCAAATGGCAGTTGTGCTAAATTGTCGTTATGACTTAAACTCACTATTCTATCCACACCACAATTTCTGGTCTAATGGTTTAGTTTATGCCGGTATTGTCTTCGAAGCACTGCTGTTTATTGCTGTATGTTACGTTCCACTCCTACAGTCTGTTTTTGGCACGACACCACTAATCGTACGAGATTGGCTTTACTTAATCGCATTGCCATTACCATTGATTCTGTTAAATGAACTGAGAAAATATTTACTACGAAGAAAACAAGTTGCTTAAATAAAAAAGTCACGCAACCTTTAATCCAAAATTTGGATGCCAACATTGCGTGACTTTTTTTATAACCATCCTTTATGCAACTTAAAAGAACTACCTCGCATCGTACCAGTTAATTCTTTAGTGATAGGTAGTCCTCTGCTAACCCAACTGTTGTCACATTTTTAAAATCAATCTCATAAGCTCATACAATCGTCCTTTTTGCACTTTGATAGCTTATATGACGTATCGGCATTACCCTATGCAAAAAAAGCACAAAAAAACCTCACACGTTATAGGCGCGACACGAATGCCTTTCAACCTAGACTTGGCCATTGCCATCATCTTAGCAGTTTATACCTTATAACATGAGAGATCTCATTGTGTTTATTAATTAACCAATGAAATTAGTCAACCAATTCCAAGATAACCATTGGAGCAGCGTCTCCACGACGTTGAGTCGTCTTCAAAATGCGAGTGTAACCACCGGCACGACCCTCAAAGCGTGGTGCAACATCGTTGAATAGGTGTTGCAAAGCCGTTTCAACTTGTACTTTGTTATCATCAGTTGTTTTTACATCTGCAATGACGTTACGCAAGAAAGCAGCTGCCTTACGGCGTGATGATAAATCACCATGCTTACCCAATGTAATCATCTTATCAGCAGTACGACGAACTTCCTTTGCACGGGCTTCAGTTGTCGTAATACGACCGTTGATCAATAGATCAGTTGTCAAGTCACGCAACAAAGCCTTACGTTGTGCACTGTTACGTCCCAACTTACGGTATCCCATGAGTGTGTCCTCCTTTACTTGGTATTCTATCGTTTAATCTAATCTTCCTTGCGGAACCCTAAACCGAGCAACTTAAGCTTGTCTTGGATTTCGTCAAGTGATTTCCGACCGAGGTTACGAACAGACATCATTTGTGTCTCCGTACGCTCAGTTAACTCCTGCACAGAGTTAATCCCGGCCCTTTTGAGACAATTATAAGAACGAACAGACAGATCCAACTCTTCAATTGGTGTATCTGCATGTTTTGTTGTTGGCTCTTCTTCTTTGTCTGCCATCACTTGTGCAGTAATTGCGCGTTCAGACATATCAATAAAGGCATTCAAATGATCAGACATAATACGAGCGGCCAAAGAAACAGCTTCAGTAGCTGTCAATGAACCATCAGTCCAAACATCCAAAGTTAATTTATCAAAGTCATCACGTTGACCAACACGAGTGTTTTCAACTTGATAGTTTACGCGTTCGATTGGGGTAAAGATTGAATCAATTGCTAGAACGCCAATAGGCATTTCATCATGCAATTCCTTATTCTGGTCCCCTGAAACATAACCACGACCACGAACAGCCGTCAAAGTCATATGCAAGGTAGCCCCAGCCGCAACAGTTGCAATATGAAGATCTTTATTCAAGATTTCCACATCGCTATCACCAGCTATATCACCGGCCGTCACATCAGCGGGACCGGTTACGTTAACTTCGAGTGTTTTTTCATCATCACTGTCGATGCGCATTGAAACCTTTTTAAGGTTTAAAATGATTTGCGTAACATCTTCAACGACACCTTCGACCGTTGAAAATTCATGCAAAACGCCATCAATCTGTACTGAATTGATTGCCGCACCAGGCAATGAAGACAACAATACACGGCGTAGTGAGTTACCCAAAGTAGTTCCGTAACCACGTTCAAGCGGCTCAACCACAAACTTACCGTAATTGCTATCCTCTTCAACCAGCATAATCTTAGGATTTTCGAATTCAAGCATACTGTTTGTTACCCCTTTCAAAGCATGTTGTGCACTATTTGCAACCGGCAATTAGACACGACGACGCTTTGGTGGACGTGAACCGTTGTGAGGTACAGGAGTAACATCTTTAATAGATGAAACTTCCAAACCTGCAGCGGCTAACGAACGGATAGCAGCCTCACGACCTGAACCAGGTCCCTTAACAGTTACCTCAACAGTCTTCATGCCATTTTCCATTGCGCTCTTGGCAGCAGCCTCAGCAGCCATTTGAGCAGCAAATGGCGTTGACTTACGGCTACCCTTGAAACCAAGTGCACCAGCTGATGACCAAGCAACAGCATTTCCTTGAACGTCGGTGATCATTACGATCGTGTTGTTAAATGTTGCGTGGATATGTGCGACACCAGACTCAACATTCTTACGTACACGACGCTTACGATTAGTACGACCTGCCATAATCAAGTTATCTCCTTTCTACTTAATTTTTAATTACTTCTTCTTACCAGCAATTGAAACAGCTGGGCCCTTACGAGTACGAGCATTGTTCTTCGTGTGTTGTCCACGAACAGGCAAGCCCTTACGGTGACGGATACCACGGTATGAGTTAATTTCTTGCAAAGACTTAATATTCATTGAAACTTCACGACGCAAGTCACCTTCTACCTTAACACCATCAACGACGGCACGGATAGCATCTTCTTGGTCTGGAGTTAGGTCACGAACACGGACATCTTCAGAAACTTTTGCTTCTGCCAAAATCTTTTGAGCAGTAGAATTACCGATTCCATATACATATGTTAATGCGATCACGATACGCTTATCGCGAGGCAAATCAACACCAGCAATACGAGCCATTACGATTACCTCCTTTTTCTATATAATAAATTAATTTTTACGCCAAGTAAGCATTACTTACCTTGACGTTGCTTGTGCTTTGGGTTTGCAGAGCAAATCACCATTACACGACCATTACGCTTGACAACTTTACAGCTGTCGCACATACGCTTAACTGATGGACGAACCTTCATGATATTTACCTCCTTGAATTTTTTGTATGATCTGCTTACTTAAACCGGTATGTAATACGGCCCTTCGTCAAATCATATGGCGACATCTCAACTGTTACACGATCCCCAGGTAAAATACGAATGAAATTCTTCCGAATCTTACCAGAAACGTGTGCTAAGATGTCTGCGCCGTTTTCCAGTTCAACGGTAAACATGGCATTAGGCAAAGTTTCCTTTACCACACCAGAAATTTCAATAACATCACTGGCCACGTTGCTGCCTCCTTAGTTGTGACATTGGAGAACGTAACAAGTTATTATAACACGATAGATTTGCCTTGAAAAGAGACAAATCTACGTCATAATTAGCCGTTCTTCAAACTATCAAGTAACTTCTTTACATCTGCGAACACGATATCTAACTCACGTGCACCATCGATTTTGTTTAAAATGCCTTTTTGGTCATAAAACTCAGCGATAGGCTCAGTAAGTTTTCCATTAACGTCTAAGCGATTTTTGATCACTTCAGGCGTATCATCGGCGCGTCCACGGGCCATCATACGATCAACCAAAACTTGTGTATCAGCAGTAAAGTAAAGAACAGCGTCCAATGAACGTCCTTCCTTACTTAACATATCTTCCAATGCCTTAGCTTGTTCTAAGTTACGAGGGAATCCATCTAAAATGAATCCTGGCTTCGTATCTTCTTCTGCTAACCGCTCAGCAACAATACCATTTGTCACTTCGTCTGGGACCAAATCACCAGCATCCATGAAAGACTTTGCCTTCATACCAAGTTCAGTTTCGTTGGCCATTGCCGTACGGAACATATCACCCGTACTGATGTGTGGCAAGTTGTACATCTCTACGATCTTTGCAGCCTGGGTTCCTTTACCAACACCTGGCAAACCCAACAACATGATGTTCAAACTCATTTTGCTACGACTCCTTCTCGAATAAATCCAACATACTGCCGCTTCATCATCAATCCTTCAAGTTGGCGAATCAGGTCAATTGCCACACCAATGACAATTAAGATCGATGTTCCTGACATTGCAAGGTTACTATCCAACCCAAGGATATGCGTTGCTAGGATTGGTGCTAAAGCGACAAATCCTAGGAACAATGCGCCGACCACTGACAAACGCATCAGTAGACCTGACATCCACTTTTCAGTTGATGGACCAGGCCAGACGCCTACGATATAACTACCTTGCTTCTGTAGATTCTCTTGCACTTTTTCAGGATTAACCTGAACAAATGCATAAAAGAATGTAAACAAGACAATTAATAGTGTGTACACAATACCACCTTGCATCGTTTGAATTGAAAGGTACTGCATAACAGTATTATACCAACCTGCATCAGCAAACTTTGTTGCAAACGCCTGCAAAATAGTTTGTGGCGTCACAAGTAGTGATGAGGCGAAAATAACAGGGATCACACCAGCAATATTAATACGTAGTGGTAAGTAAGATGAATTTCCTGAACCTACAGAACGACGTGTATATTGCATTGGTACCTTTCGAATTGCTTGATTGAACCACGTAACAAACGAAATAACAATCACGAAAATCAACATGATACCAATAAAGAATGCCCACCCACGCGCTGGGTCGTCACCTTGTAAAATGTGTTCCTTGAATAATTTGTAAATACCTGCTGGCAAACGCGCAATTATACCAGCAAAAATCAACATTGAGACACCTTGCCCAAGACCACGTTCTGTAATCATTTCACCTAACCAGACTGATAACATTGTACCCGCCGTTAGAATAAAACCAATTAACAAATAAGTCTCTGTATTTGGTGTTTTAACCAAATTAACTTGACTCAGTTGATTAAATCCAGCTGTTATTCCAATTGATTGGACAAACGCTAGGACAATGGTCAACCACCGGGTTACTTGGTTCAACTTACGTCGACCAACTTCCCCTTGTTTCGACCATTCAACAAATCGTGGCACAATATCCATCTGTAGGAGCTGTACCACGATTTGGGCAGTAACGTATGGTGAAACTCCCATTGCAAATAATGAGTAATTTGTTAGTCCACCACCGCTAAACATATTCAAAATGCTGCCGAGCCCAGAATTTGCTACCTCAGTTAGCGCTGCCGTATTAATTCCCGGCACAGTAATGTAGGCACCCAATCGGTAAACAATTAAAATCCATAAAGTAAAAAACAATTTCTTACGAATATCTTTTTCTTTTAATGAATCGAGCACGGTTTTCAGCATTAGATCACCTCAGCTTTACCACCAGCAGCTTCGATTGCTGCTGTTGCTGCTGCTGAGAACTTGTTAGCCTTAACAGTCAAAGACTTCTCTAGTTGACCATTTGCCAAGATCTTAACACCATTTAGTTCGTTCTTTACGATACCAGACTCAACCAACAATGCTGGTGAAACTTCAGTACCATTATCAAAACGGTTCAACATATCAAGGTTGACAACAGCATACTCCTTACGGTTAATGTTCGTGAAACCACGCTTTGGCATACGACGGAACAATGGCATTTGTCCACCTTCGAAACCTAGACGTGTCTTACCACGAGCCTTTTGACCTTTTTGACCACGACCAGCAGTCTTACCATTACCTGATGACTCACCACGTCCAACACGGTTGCGGACGTTACGTGAACCTTCAGCTACTTGGAGTTCATTTAGCTTCATTAGGGTTTTACCTCCTTCAATGCAATCTAATTATTAAGCTCTTACTTAACTACTTCAACAGTAACCAAGTGAGCAATCTTGAACACTGCACCACGCGTTGCTGCGTTGTCAGGCAATACAACTGATGATTGCACCTTGTTTAAACCAAGGGCCTTCACAATTGCACGTTGCTTTGGCAAACGGTGGGCAGCACTCTTTACAAGAGTAATTTTAACTTGTTCAGCCATATTCTGCCTCCTTAATCTGCCAAGTGCTCTAATGAGACCTGACGCAATTCAGCAACTTCTTCAGCGTTCTTCAATGAGTTGATTGCATCGAAAGTTGCGCGTACAACGTTAATTGGGGTAGCTGAACCTAATGACTTTGCAGTCACGTCAGCAACACCAGCCAATTCCAAAACGGCACGAGCAGCACCACCAGCTGCTACTCCAGATCCTTCAACGGCGGGCTTCAATAAGATGCGACCACCAGCGTAGACACCCAATGTAGAGTGAGGAAGGGTTGTACCAACCGTAGGTACACTAATAATGTTGCGCTTTGCGTCTTCAGCAGCCTTACGGATTGCTTCAGGAACTTCTTGCGCTTTACCAGTACCAAAACCAACATGTCCGTCACGGTCACCAACAACTACCAAAGCAGCGAAACGCAAACGGCGTCCACCTTTAACAACCTTGGTAACACGGTTGATGGCTACAACGTTTTCTTCAAGCTCACCGAGCTTATTTGCATCGATAAATGCCATGTTTTCTTTCCTCCTTCCCTTAGAACTTCAAGCCAGCTTCACGAGCTGCTTCGGCTAAAGCTTGTACACGACCATGGTACAAGTAACCACCACGATCAAATACAACACCTTCAACGTTAGCTGCTTTCGCACGCTCTGCGATTAAAGCACCAACTTTAGCTGCCTGTTCAGTTTTTGGAGCAGCCTCAATTGACTTATCCAATGTTGAGGCACTAGCAAGCGTCACACCCGCTACGTCATCAATTAATTGCGCGTAGATGTTCTTGTTAGAACGGTAAACGTTCAAGCGTGGGCGCTCAGCAGTACCAGAAATCTTGCCACGAACGCGAGTGTGTCGATGTTGACGCACTTTGTTCTTGTCTGACTTCGTAATCATGTTCGTAACCTCTTTTTTTATTATTCGAAAGATATACTCATAAGTAAATCGCAACGTTGCTTACGATTTTAAGCACAAGGCTTAAGCTTACTTACCAGTCTTACCTTCCTTACGTGCAACGTATTCACCTTCGTAACGAATACCCTTACCCTTGTATGGTTCAGGTGCACGTACGGCACGGATCTCAGCAGCGAAATCACCAACAAATTGCTTGCTGATTCCAGCAACTGTAATTGTCGTTGCGTCAGGAACTTCAACAGTTAATCCTTCACGAGCTTCAAATTCTACTGGATGTGAGTAACCAACGTTCAAAACAAGCTTATCGCCTTGTTTTGAAGCACGGTATCCAACACCAACTAGCTTCAAGGTCTTCTTGAAACCATTTGAAACACCCTCGACCATGTTGTTAACAATAGAACGAGTAGTGCCGTGAAGTGCCTTCATACGACCATCATCAGATGGGCGAGTGAATGAAACCTCAGTTCCATCAACAGTCAAATTGATTTCGTGAGCAACTGTACGAGATAGCTCACCTTTAGGTCCTTTAACAGTAACAACGTCACCTTCGCGTGATACTTCAACGCCTGCTGGCAATGTTACGGCCTTATTACCAATACGACTCATTGGTTGACACCTCCTTATTTAAATTTTGTTTTTACCAGACGTAAGCCAATACCTCGCCACCAATCTTCTTGGCGCGAGCTTCTTTATCGGTGATAACACCTTCAGAAGTTGAGATGATTGCAATACCCAAACCGTTTAATACCTTAGGTACATCATCTGACTTAACATAAGTACGTAGACCTGGCTTTGAAATACGCTTCAAACCTGTGATTACGCGAGTTTTGTCAGCAGAATACTTAAGGAAAACACGGATGATACCTTGCTTATCATCTTCAATGTATTCAACGTCACGAACAAAGCCTTCATTCTTCAAGATCTCGGCGATGTCCTTCTTGATCTTTGATGCAGGAACTTCAACTGAGTCGTGGCGAACCATGTTCGCATTACGAATGCGTGTCAAAAAATCTGCAATTGGGTCAGTCATTGACATTGATATTTGCCTCCTATTATTAATTACTGTAAATCAGTGTTGATTACTTTGAGAAAGGCATACCCATTTGAGTAAGCAATTCACGAGCTTCTTCGTCAGTGTTGGCTGTCGTTACAAGAACGATATCCAAACCACGGACACGATTAACCTTATCATAATCAATTTCTGGGAAAATAAGTTGCTCACGTACTCCTAACGTGTAGTTTCCACGGCCATCAAAGGCCTTTGGTGAAACTCCACGGAAGTCACGAACACGTGGCAATGAAACGTTGATCAACTTGTCTAAGAAGTCGTACATACGTTCACCACGCAAAGTAACCTTTGTACCGATTGCCATACCCTCACGCAAACGGAAGCCAGCGATTGACTTCTTTGCACGAGTGATAACTGGCTTTTGACCAGCAATCAATTCCAATTCAGCAACAGCTTCATCCAAGTTCTTTGAGTTTGAAACAGCGTCACCAACACCCATGTTAAGCACAATCTTTTCGATCTTAGGTGCTTGCATGATTGATGAGTACTCAAACTTCTCGACCAATGAAGGTGTAACTTCATTGACGTACTTTTCCTTCAAGCGATTTGCCATGATAATGATTTCCTCCTTTCACCTAGAAAATTATGCCAAAGTCTTTCCAGACTTCTTAGCAAAACGTACCTTCTTACCATCTTCAACTTTGTAACCAATTTTTGTTGGTTCGTTAGTAGAAGGGTCAAGCAATTGTACGTTTGAAACGTGGATTGGAGCTTCAAGCTCAACAATTCCACCTTGTGGGTATTGGTTATTAGGCTTTTGGTGCTTCTTAACCATATTGACACCTTCAACAACGACACGGTCTTGTGATGAAATAGTCTTAACAACTACGCCTTCCTTACCCTTGTCCTTGCCGGCGATAACCTTAACCTTGTCACCAGTCTTCACAAACATGCGAGGCTTCCTCCTTGATTTAATGATGGTAATTACAATACTTCAGGTGCCAATGACACAATACGCATGTAATCATTGTCACGCAATTCACGCGCAACAGGTCCGAAGATACGTGTACCTACAGGACTCTTGTCATCTTTAACGATAACAGCAGCGTTTTCATCGAAACTGATGTATGAACCATCAGCGCGGTGAGTACTAGCAGCAGTACGAACGATAACGGCTTTAACAACGTCACCCTTCTTAACATTTCCACCAGGAATAGCTTGCTTAACAGTTGCAACGATCATGTCACCGATTCCGGCGAACTTACGACCAGATCCACCCAATACCTTGATAGTCAAGATCTCACGTGCCCCTGAGTTATCAGCAACCTTTAAACGACTTTCTTGTTGAATCACGATTTTGTCCTCCTTCCGTTATTGGTAAGATTCGAGATTAAACGATTAGATAATAACGGCCTTCTCGACGATTTCTACCAAACGGAAGCGCTTTGTAGCTGACGTTGGACGTGTCTCCATGATACGTACCAAATCACCTGCTTTAGCTTCGTTGTTCTCATCGTGAGCCTTAAACTTCTTCGTGTACTTAACACGCTTACCATAAACTGGGTGGTTCTTGTAAGTGTTAATGGCAACAGTAATTGTCTTATCCATCTTATCTGAAACCACGCGGCCTTGGTAAACCTTACGTGTGTTACGAGCTTCAGTCATAACGAACGGTCTCCTCTCTTAGTCTACTTGTTCAATTCTTGTTGACGAATGACCGTCTTAATACGGGCGATTTGCTTACGTACTTCTGACAATCGAGCCGTGTTCTCAAGTTGACCTGTAGCTAATTGGAAACGCAAGTTGAATAACTCTTCCTTGTAGCTCTTTTCCTTGGCAACCAGCTCAGCTTGGCTGAGACCCTTGATTTCGTTTTGTTGATCCTTGATCTTCATTATTCACCCTCCACTTGACGAGCCAAGATTTTCGTCTTGACTGGCAACTTGTTAGATGCGAGACGCAAGGCTTCACGGGCAACCTCTTCGGGAACACCGGCAACTTCAAATAATACCTTGCCGCGCTTAACAGGTGCTACCCAGCCTTCTGGGGTACCTTTTCCGTTACCCATACGAACACCAACACCCTTTGAAGTGTATGACAAGTGTGGAAAAATCTTGATCCATACTTTACCACCACGCTTCATGTAACGCGTCATAGCAATACGAGCAGCCTCGATTTGACGGTTTGTAATCCAGTGTGATTCAGTAGCTTGTAAACCGAAATCTCCAAAAGCTACTGTCTTACCACCTTTAGCCTCACCACGCATCTTACCGCGATGTGGTCGACGGTACTTTACACGCTTTGGAACTAGCATGTTACTCGCCTCCTTGCTTCTTTACTGACTTTTTCTCTGGCAAGATATCACCACGGTAAATCCAAGTCTTAACTCCGATTTGACCATAAGTAGTTGTTGCCTCATCCCATGAGTAGTCAATGTCTGCACGCAATGTGTGCAAAGGCACTGTACCCTCTGTATATTGCTCAATACGAGCCATATCTGCACCGTTCAAACGTCCAGAAACTTGTGTCTTGATACCCTTGGCACCAGCACGCATTGCACGTTGGATAGCACTACGCATTGCACGACGGAAAGCCACACGGCGAACCAAATCTGCTGCAATTTGTGAGCCTACCAAGTGGGCATCCAAATCAGGCTTCTTAATCTCAATGATGTTGATGTGAACACGTTCACCCTTGGCAACGATCTTAGCAAGTTCGTTACGCAATGCATCAACTTCAGATCCACCTTTACCAATAACCATACCTGGCTTAGCAGTGTGGATTGAGATATTAACACGGTTAGCAGTACGTTCAATTTCAACACGTGAAATTGATGCTTCGGCCAACTTAGCTTCGATGTACTCACGCAACTTTAAATCTTCATGCAAAGTTGTTGCGAAGTCCTTCTTGTTAGCGTACCATTTTGCATCCCAGTCGCGGATGATGCCGACACGCATACCAGTTGGGTTAATTTTGTGACCCATGACTCAATCCTCCTTACTTTTCTTTTACCACAATTGTAATGTGGCTTGTACGCTTGTTGATTGGTGAAGCTGATCCTTTGGCACGTGGACGGAAACGCTTTAGCGTTGGTCCTTCGTTTGCAAAGGCTTCAGTAACTACCAAATCTTCGCGATCTAATGAGAAGTTGTTCTCAGCGTTTGCTACTGCTGAGTTCAACACTTTATATACATCTTCTGAGCTGTGGTTAGGCATAAATTGCAAAATTGCAAATGCTTCTGCCACAGACTTACCACGAACTTGGTCAAGCACTAGGCGGACCTTACGTGGAGCGACACGAACGATTTTGGCCGTGGCGCGTGCTGACGTGATTTGTTCAGCCATTGTATTGTCCTCCTAATTACTTACGCTTAGTTGCTTTATCGTCTGCTGCGTGTCCGCGGAACGTACGCGTAGGAACGAACTCTCCAAGCTTGTGACCAACCATGTCTTCTTGTACTAAGACTGGCATATGCTTACGACCATCGTAAACTGCAAAAGTTAATCCAATGAAGCTAGGGAAAATCGTTGAGCGACGTGACCAAGTCTTGATGACAGTATGCTTGTCTGAAGCGTTAGCAGCTTCAACCTTCTTTAACAAAGAAGCATCAGCAAATGGCCCTTTTTTTAGGCTACGACCCATTTCGAGGTCCTCCTCTCGTTTTTTAAAAACTTATAATAGCTGGATACTATATTTTATTTGTTCTTACGACCACGAACGATAAACTTCGATGAACGAGCCTTAACGTTACGAGTCTTCTTACCAGCTGTCTTCTTACCCCATGGTGACAATGGTGATGGACGTCCGATAGGAGCCTTCCCTTCACCACCTCCATGAGGGTGATCGTTAGGATTCATAACAGAACCACGAACATGTGGACGTTGACCCTTCCAACGACGACGACCAGCTTTACCCCAGTTAATCAATGAGTGTTGTTCGTTTCCAACAACACCAACTGTGGCACGATTTACGGCTAGGATCATACGTACTTCACCAGATTGTAGGCGAACTAGTACGTACTTTCCTTCCTTACCCAAAACTTGAGCTGAAGCTCCGGCTGAGCGAACTAATTGTCCGCCATGACCTGGCTTCAATTCAATATTGTGGATTTGAGTTCCATCAGGAATATTTGCCAATGGTAGAGCATTACCTACTTTAATATCAGCATCTTTTCCAGATTGAACTGTCATACCAACTTCCAAGCCCTTAGGTGCCAAGATATATGCCTTAGTACCATCAGTGTATTGTAACAAAGCGATGTTTGCAGTACGGTTAGGATCGTATTCGATCGCAACAACCTTAGCTGGTACATCATCCTTAGTACGCTTGAAGTCGATAATACGATATTGGCGCTTGTGTCCACCACCACGGTGGCGTACAGTCATGTGACCGTATGAATTACGAGCACCAGTGTTTGACTTTGATTCCAACAAGCTCTTTTCAGGCGTCGTCTTAGTGATTTCAGAAAAATCTGAAGACGTCATGTTACGACGACCGTTAGAGGTTGGCTTGTACTTCTTGATAGCCACGCTAATTTCCTCCTAATTAGTTTTCGTTGAACAATTGAATGTCCTTTGAAGCGGCAGACAACTTAACAGTTGCCTTCTTACGCTTCTTAGTGTAACCAGCAAAGCGTCCTTGACGCTTCAACTTACCACGTACGTTTGCTGTGTTAATTTTTTCAACTTTAACGTCAAAAATTTCTTCAACAGCGCGCTTAATTTGTGGCTTAGTGGCGCGAACATCAACTTCAAACGTGTAACGCTTCTCATCTAAAACGTTCATCGTTTGTTCAGTGATGACCGGGCGCAAAATGATATCGCGTGCGTCCATTATGCCAAAACCTCCTCAACTTGTGCCAAAGCTGATTGTACAACAACCAACTTATCGTTGTTGATTACGTCAAGCACGTTAACACCCTTAGCAGTCATAACAGTCACGTTTTCTAAGTTACGTGCTGCTAATGCTGCATTAGCATTATCATCGTCCAAGACAACCAACGTCTTTTCATTTACGTTTAAGTTGTTCAAAACTGCCTTAAATTCTTTTGTCTTTGGTGCGTCAAATGACAATGCATCAACAACGACCAATGATGAATCCAAAACCTTTTGTGACAACACTGACTTCAATGCCAAACGGTAAGCCTTCTTAGGCATCTTGTAGGCATATGAACGTGGTGTAGGTCCGAAGACAATTCCACCACCACGCCATTGTGGTGAACGAATTGATCCTTGACGGGCACGACCCGTTCCCTTTTGACGCCAAGGCTTCTTTCCACCACCAGAAACCGCTGAACGGTTCTTTACGGCGTGAGTTCCTTGACGCATTGAAGCGCGTTGCATCAATACGGCATCCGTAATGACATTGTTGTTTGGCTCAACACCGAATACTGAATCATTTAATTCAATATCACCAGCATTTGAACCGTCTTGCTTAAACAAAGCAACCTTAGTCATGTTATTCTCCTCCCTTCGTCCTTATTACTTAGCTTTCTTTGAGTACTTTACAGTAACAAGTGACTTGTTGGCACCAGGAACATTACCCTTAACCAAGATCACGTTATTTTCTACATCAACGCGAACAACTTGCAAGTTTTGTACAGTACGCTTATTGTTACCCATGCGTCCAGGCAACTTCTTACCTTTGAATACACGGTTAATAATGGCACCCAATGAACCAGGACGACGGTGATAACGAGATCCGTGAGCCATAGGTCCACGAGATTGGCCATCCTTCTTGATGTTACCTTGGTAACCATGACCCTTTGTGATTCCAGTTACATCAACAGCTTCGCCAGCAGCGAAAATGTCAACCTTAACTTCATCCCCAACATTGAATTCTCCCTCAGCATCGCGGATTTCACGAATGTAGCGCTTAGGGGTCGTGTTTGCTTTGGCAACGTGACCTTGCTCAGGTTTGTTGCTCAAAACTTGGCGCTTATCTTGGTAACCCAATTGAATTGCGCTGTAACCGTCATTTTCCAATGTCTTAACTTGAAGAACAACGTTTGGCGTAGCTTCAATAACTGTTACAGGGATAAGTTCACCAGTCTCAGTAAATACCTGAGTCATGCCGACTTTGCGGCCTAAGATACCCTTAGTAGTCATGACTATCTCCTTTTCAAATAGTAAATCTAATTTTCGGTTAGTTAGATGCATAACCAGGCAAGTTTATTATCTATAATCAAAGTTATAAGAATTACAACTTAATTTCGATATCAACACCGCTTGGCAGCTCCAACTTTGACAATGCATCGACTGTCTTAGCAGTTGGGTTCATGATGTCAATCAAACGCTTGTGTGTTCGCAATTCGAATTGTTCACGTGCATCCTTGTGCTTGTGAGGTGAACTCAAAACTGTGTAAATCGTACGTTCTGTTGGCAATGGAATAGGACCTGAAATTTCAGCACCTGTACGCTTTGCGGTTTCAACAATCTTTTCAGCTGATGAATCCAAAATCTTATGCTCGTAAGCCTTTAAACGGATACGAATCTTCTTATTTGCCATGATATAAATTCTCCCTTCGTCCATATTGGAATATGAAACTAACTCCGTGGAAACTACCGACACGCCCCACAAGGCTCCATGGCAATGGGCCTCGTGGCAATGCTGCCGGGTGTGTCGCAACCTCCCACATCATTGCTCGTCAATGCACACTAACAGAGGGACACAGTTATGTTGTCCTTCTTTTAGCGTACTTGTTTATGATACAGCAGTCATACTTGATAAGCAAGCACTTTATCGCAATTCATTGAAATATTTTTTACTGCACTTTGCGTCACAACGTTTATTATCATACACAATTTTCAAAATAATTGCCAATATAAACACTTGTATTTGTTAATTATTTTTTATAGATGAAAAATTGCCTGTCGATTACCTTTTTTTAATATATAATAGAAATTAGTTTAAAAGATGTTATGTCAATTTAAGTTTTACAATATAGTAGATTTAAGGAATTCCAAATTAATGAAACAATCACTTATGCAAATTCACCCTATGTGGGATAATTATCCAATAATTAAAAAGGAACTCCAAGATGTGTTGTTAATTATTCAAAATTCGCTGCATGCAAATGATGCGGAAGTTGAACAAGCATTATTGGATATGTTCAGAAGCGGCGGCAAAATGTTACGTCCAGCCTTCGCAGTTATTATCGGTCAATTCTATCCAGGTAATACGTCAAATTTGAACCATATTGCAGCAGCTGTTGAGATGCTTCACACAGCAACGTTGGTTCATGATGATATTATTGATGATTCTCCTGAACGACGCCATGCGCCAAGTATCCAAGCACGCTTTGGTAAAGACATTGCTGCCTACGCTGGTGACTACCTTTTTGCTGCCACGTTTAGAACATTGGCTTATCATACTGATGATATGTCGATCGTTCGCCAAGCAACAAAATTATTAGATGATATTTTAACTGGTGAGTTAACACAACGAACGAATCACTATGATCGACACACGACCCTTGCTGACTATAAAGAACAAATTGCTGGCAAGACAGCAGCCTTGTTTGTTTTATCAGCACAACTTGGTGCAACTAATGGTGATGCCCCTGAAGAATTTGTTGATCTTGTCACTGAATTTGCTTTTAACGTTGGGATGGCGTTCCAAATATTGGATGATATTTTAGATTATCAAGCAACCAACCAAGACCTCGGTAAGCCAACCTTACAAGATGTTCGCGAAGGCGTTTATTCAGCACCACTCATCATTGCTATGCAAGATAATGATGATATCCAAGCACTCTTAGCTAAGCAAGAACTCATCACTAACGAAGAGGCCTTACAACTACGTGATTTAGTTGTGGCAACTGGTGCTGTGGACGAGGCTTCAAATCTTGCGAGTGACTATACAACTGTCGCATTAGATTATTTAGACAAACTGCCCGATAGCGAAGCAAAGGATACATTAATTGCCATTAGTGAAGCACTATTAGAACGTGCAAATTAATTAACTATTTATATAGTAGAAAATCACAAAAAAGGACGCTCTTTTTATAAAGGGCGTCCTTTTCATTATTCATCTTCAGCATAATCAAATTCAAGTGCCGGGTCCGCATTTAATGTCCAATCACCACGTTTACCATGACGATACGCAATATCAACTGCTGCACCAATCATCGCCGCATTATCACCAGCCAACTTAATTGGTACAGGGATAAACATCATTTCTGGACGCTTTGCCATCATATTTGCTAATGCATCACGTAAACCATGATTTGCAGCAACACCACCAGCAACGATAAATGACTTCACTGGATAATGATCTAATGCACGCGCAGTTTTTGTGACTAATACTTCAACGACCGCTGCTTGAAACGAAGCCGCCAGATCATCATGATCAACTGATTCACCACGTTGATCCGCATTATGCATTAAATTAATGACGGCACTTTTCAATCCTGAAAAGGAAAAATCATAAGCATCATCGTTAATCAATGCTCTTGGTAACTGATAGTTTGGCTGACCACGATGTGCCATCTCATCCAATGTTTTACCAGCTGGATACTTTAAGCCCATTGTCCGACCAACTTTATCATAACTTTCGCCAGCTGCGTCATCACGCGTATCACCAATCACGACATACTCATACTCATGTGGCATGAGCACTAATTCTGTATGTCCACCAGAAACCATCAATGCCAATGCTGGATATTGAATCGGCTCCACAAAATTTGCAGCGCTGATATGACCCGCTAAATGCAAGACAGGCACTAGTGGCAATTGATGTGCCCACGCAATTGTTTTCGCAGCAGTCACACCGACCAATAATGCTCCAACCAAGCCTGGTCCCTGCGTCACACCAATCGCTGTTAAATCGTCATAAGTTAAGTTAGCATCAGTTAGTGCAGCGTCCGCTAAAATAGTAACCTGTTCAATATGATGACGACTAGCAACTTCTGGTACAATACCACCAAAACGTTGATGACTTTTTATCTGTGTCGCTGTCTCTAAACTAATGATTTCAACACCATTTTTAATTATGGCAACACTTGTTTCATCAGCACTTGATTCAAACGCCATGATATATCGTGTTTCTGTCATTTTTTACTCCTTTAACGTGACTGGTAATTGTTGCATCATTAAATCAGCATCTTCAACCGGCTGTTTATAATATGCCCGCCGTTGACGATAGATTTTAAACCCAAATCGCTGATAAAGATGTTTTGCAGCAAAATTACCAGTCCGAACTTCTAATAATACTGTTGTCTCATCAGGAAATTCATCAAACCAAGCTTGTAATAAGCGTCCCCCAAAATGGTGACCTTGTTGTGTTTTTACAATGGCCACATTACTGATATCCAATACATTATCTAGGTAAACGCCCCCTGCAAACCCAATTAATTGATTCTCAACAACTAAACCAATATAATGCGTGTATTCATTTGCTAAATCTTTTTCAAATGTTCGCAATTGCCAAGGTGAGCCAGCTTGGTAAGCATTATTTGCTACCTGATACAATTGCTCAGCTGTCATATCATCTTTAGATAAGAAGTTCATGATTGATTTGGTCTCCTAATATTTGTGCCATATCAAAAGCAT
Source organism: Weissella sp. ESL1156 (assembly GCF_058505625.1). Taxonomy (NCBI): domain Bacteria; kingdom Bacillati; phylum Bacillota; class Bacilli; order Lactobacillales; family Lactobacillaceae; genus Weissella; species Weissella sp. ESL1156. The sequence continues at coordinate 1,126,032 of NZ_CP196372.1, forward strand.
CTTCACCATTTTCACCATAATAATGTACTTTACGACGAATAACTTGAAAGCCTAATCGTTCATACAATGCCTGCGCACGTTTATTTGAGACGCGTACTTCTAATGAAATACGATGAAAATTAATTTGTTGGGCAATGGTCATCATGTAGGTTACCAAAAATGTGCCAATACCACGTCCTTGCCAATGTGGTACAACCATGATGTTTGTAATATGTACTTCATGAATACCTGGTCGAAAAGCTGCCCCAACTAACGCAACCAAAGAACCAGTTTCTGGTTGGCGTACAACTATATAGAGACGGTCACGCGTCCGATGTAATTCTTCAGCAAACGCTTCTAATGGCCACAAAACATGACCATCATATGCCGCTTGCTCAAGTGCGACCATATCCTCTAAATCTTGTTTCTTGGCTGGCATTAAGTCAAATTCGAGCCCTTTGATAACGATTGTTTGATGGCGTTGTACCTCTTCTGGTAACGATTTTCCTAACCAATGTGCCCATTGACTAAACTTTTTCCACATAGGCATGTCCACCTCGATCTTCTGGATGCAGTTTTGCCCAATCTGCCTCCGCCTGCGATAGTCGATGGTAATTTGGCACAAACTGATGGATATCCGCCATATCAGTCAACGTTTGACCATCTTTTGCTAATCGTAAACAATTAGCTGCATGTGGTAAATTATCCTTTGCAAAAGTTGCTTGCGGTAACAATGTCCGTAATTGTTCTTCAAAACGTTGCCATTCCCCAACAAAAATAATTGGCTGTGTTGTTTTTGCCAACGCCGCATATAGGGACTCAATATTCATATGACTATCTGCTTGAAGCGTAACTAAGTGTTCATCCTGCCATTGGTATTGGGCCGCATAAATATTTTGATTACGAGCATCCATGATTGGCACAATTGTTACGTGATTTTCCTGTACATTGGTTGCTAATAACGCTAAGCTCGAAATACCTGTTAATGATAATCGTAGCGTAAAAGCGAGTGTCTTAGCAGTTGTTACGGCAATTCGCAAACCGGTATACGAACCGGGTCCTTGACTAACAATGACATTGTCTAAATCCTGTGGTGTCCAATGAGCTTGCTTCATTAATTCATCAATAAAAGGTAATAATTGTGTTGAATGGTTACGACGCACATTGGTTTCACGTTGGTCAATTAATTGATCATTTTCAAATAATGCCACACTTAAGGGTTGATTGCTTGTATCAAAAGCAATGGTCTTCATATCACCTGACTCCTCTATTTATAGAATACTATTACTTATTTTACCGCAAATTCATCAGAACAGCAGATTTAATCGTTTAAATCTAAACAAAAAGAACCCCTGCTCAGCAACTTGAATAAATTTTCAAGTCAACATCACATGGATTCTTTGATTATATTTAACGATCGGCATAGCCGTTTGGATGCTTTTGAAGCCAGTTCCAAGCCGTACTAATAATTTCCTTAACGTCATCGTACTTTGGTTCCCAACCAAGTACTTCACGAGCTTTAGCAGATGAAGCCACTAATGAATCAGGATCACCGGCGCGACGTGGACCAACTTCTGCAGGAATTGGTTGACCAGTTGCTTCACGAGCAGCTTCAACCATTTGCTTTACTGAAAAGCCATTGGCTGAACCTAGGTTAAATTGATTAGATTCATTACCTTTTGCCAAGTAATCCAGTGCTAATACATGGGCATCTGCCAAGTCCATCACATGCACATAGTCACGCACATTGAATCCGTCTGGCGTGTTATAGTCATCACCAAACATCATAATTTTTTCACGTTGACCCAATGCTGTTTGTAAAATAATTGGTACTAAATGCGTTTCAGTTGGGTGATCTTCACCAATTGAACCATCCGCCTTTGCACCAGCAACATTGAAATATCGTAATGCGACCCACTTCAAACCATAAGCTTGGTCAGCCCACTTCATAATATGTTCCATTTGGAGCTTTGACTCACCATAAGGATTAATTGGATTTTGTGGTGTCGTTTCCTTGATTGGATTTTCCTTTGCAACACCATATGTAGCTGCCGTTGATGAGAAAACAATTTGCTTGACGTCAAAGTCTAACATCACTTCAAGCAAATTGATCATACCGTAAACGTTATTATCAAAATACATTAATGGCTTTTCAACTGATTCTGGCACAATTGATGATGCGGCAAAATGCACCACTTGTTCAATATTTTCTTTTTCAAAAACTTCTGACAATGCTGCTTTATCACGAATATCGACTTCGTAGAATGGCACCCCTTCTGGCACTGCCGCACGATGTCCTGTTAACAAATTATCAACAACGACAACATCACGATGATCTGCTAACAATGTTGCAACCATATGAGAACCAATATAGCCAGCTCCCCCAAGTACTAATACAGACATTTCAATTCTCCTTATCGTCTTAATTACTCTTAGTTTAGCTTAATTTTTTGCTAACGTCCACTCAATCACTGCTTCTGCTGAAAGCACATCACCAAACCAAATCCGATGCTTTGTCATATTATCAGCAAATTGTACTTCTGACTTTATTTTATTACCTGGCAAAACTTCGTGTTCATATTTAATATTCATTGCAGTTGGTTCATGCGTTTTTAAAAATGACCCTGGTAACACATCGGTCATCCAATCAGCATATTTCGAATTATTAACATGTTGGTTAGAATCAATATCTAGATAACGTACAACGTATTCTTGCTCATAATCTGGTGCTTTTGTGTCATCAAAAGCAATAACTTCTGTTGAACGTGGAATTTTGCGCACATGTTCAGGTTGATATGCCTCAGACATATCCTTAGGAATACGTGCTAATTTTCGTTTGTTCATATCAATCATTGAAAATAAGGTGTCCATCACGACTAAATCTTGGCCTGCTTGATCAAGCAAACGATACTCACGCTTTGCAAAAAAAGGATTAAATTGTTTTGCTTTTGTGGTCAAAATGATTTTTTCACCATCTTTAGGACGACGCTTGATTTTAACTTCTTGTTGTAAAACAATCCAACCTAATCCTTTTTCGTGGGTATAGTCGGGACCGATGTTTAAATCAATTGATTGTTGCGTTGAACTTAAAATTGCCAAATTAAAAATCATTGGCAGGCTCAATTTACCAGTTACATCTGCTTCATAGTAAACCACATCATGTGGCATACGAAATTCTACAGCCATTAATTCTTTTCTCCTTGATATTCTAAATAAAGTGTTTGACGATCAAGTGATCGTTGCTTTGCAATTTGCTTAATTGCTGCTGTGGGTTTTAACCCCGTCGTTATTAACGCTTGGACTGCTTCAATGGGCGACAATGCGGCCAATGGGTCTTCATCGACTAATTCAGCAACTTGATCATTACCACTAACAAGCATGACGAATTCACCGCGAACTTCATGCGTCGTTGCCCAATTGGCTAATTCTGACACCGTACCACGTAAAAATTCTTCATAGCGTTTCGTTAATTCACGTGCTAAAACGATTTGGCGCTCAGGTCCAAAGGATTTTTCAACGGATTGTAACGTCTTTGCTAGTCGATGTGGTGCTTCATAAAAAATCATTGTTTCTTGATGCATTTTTAGTGTTTGCAATATTTGTTGCTGCTCTTTTGGTTTACGCGGTAAAAAACCATAAAACAAAAAAGGTTGGGGCGTTAGACCAGAAGCAATCAATGCGGTAATGCCTGCACTAGCACCTGGGATCGGTACGACTGGTATATCTGCTAAAATAGCTGCCTTAACAAGTTCATGACCTGGATCAGAAATTGATGGCATCCCTGCATCTGATACTTGAGCAATACTATCACCAGCTTGTAATCGTGCAATCAATTCTGGTATCCGAGTCTCTTTGTTATGTTCATGAAACGAAATTTGTTTCGTTGTGATATCAAATTGATTCAATAACTGTTGCGTATGACGTGTATCTTCCGCAGCAATCAGCGCTACCATTTGCATCACTTGGATTGATCGATGTGTCATATCACCTAAATTGCCAATTGGTGTTGGTACTAAGTACAAAGTACCCGTTGTTTGTGTCCCAAAACTTTTCTGTTGTTTCATGATAAACCTGCTAACTTAAATTGACTTTCTAATATCGTGGCTTCTAATGTCGTTTGGAAATTAATATTCTTTTGCAACCGTTGTGATGCCTTTAACACAATACGGACGACTGCCAAAATAACATCAGTCTGATAACGTTGGGCTGCTCCAGTCCAATCTTGTGAAAAATGATTGTGTGTCTGACCCGTTGCTTTAGTTAATAGAATGTCACGCCATGCTTGCGCAAACATCATTAATAGCACCTGATGCCTGGTTGGGTCATTCGCCAAGGGCATAAAGGTAGTGTGCACTAATGTAAATGCTTGATTAGAATTTTTTAAAATAGCCGTGACTAATTCTGCAATTGCTCGCGTTGCTTGAGTAAACCAATCATCAACTAACCAGTCCTGAGCTATTGTTGAACTATCGGTTAAAGCTTGTACTAATGATACTTGACTTTCTTGGTACCCCATTGCAAGAAGCTCATCTTTAAACTGTGTTTGCCCGGTTGCTGAAAATGCCACAACCTGTGTTCGGGAAATAATCGTTGGTAAGATTTGCGCACGATTTTCAGCAATTAAAATGGCTGTCTGACCAGCTACAGGCTCTTCAATAAATTTTAGTAACCCATTCGCAGCACCAGTTGTCATTGTATCAGCACCAGCAATAATAAATATTTTTTGATGACCTTCAACCGCAGTCTTACTAAATTCATCTTTCAAAAAACGTACTTGATCAACTTTGATGCTTTTACCATCTGGCTGTACTTCAATAACATCTGGATGTTCATGCTTCGCAATACGTTGGCATTGATCACAATGACCATCTGGTTGACCATCAGCTGTTACATGTTGACACATCAAACGCATCGCTAGCCAGTCAGCAACCAATTCTTGGCCACGACCAGCTGGTCCAGTAAATAAAAAAGCGTGAGCAAGCTGATGGCTTGCTAACGCCTTTTGTAGTTGCGCAATCAACTGAGGCTGTAAAGCCATGACGCGCGCAATTAATTCTTTGGCGTTCATGAGCACCTCTTAAAAACGATGAAATTGTTCAACATCTTGAACAAAGACTGTTGCGCCACCAACTTGGACTTCCATTGGCGTTGCAGCTGTTGATTCCATTGAAACATCAAGACTAACTGCTGGTGTCATGAATTGCTTACGCGTATGTGATGTATCATGGATAAGGTCTAGCACCTCTTGCACACGATCATCTTCAATACCAATCATAAATGTTGTGTTACCTGAACGTAAGAATCCACCAGATGTTGCCAGTCGTGTTGCACGAATATTTGCTTTCACAAATTTACCACCTAGTTTATTCGCATCTTTATCTTGTACAATCGCAATAATCATTTTCATAATGTGGAATCCTCCTCGTTCTGTATACCAAGTACTGGTCGTAGTGCTGTCCATGTGTCTGTAATAACGTCTGCCAAATCTTGTTCAGCATTAATGATTAGAAAACGTTTTGGGTATTGTTTTGCTAATTGATGATACGCATCTGTCACTCGTTGATGAAATGACAATGTTTCAACATCTAAACGATTAATTTCGTTTTGACGATTTTCTTGAATCCGTTGTAACCCTACTTCTGGGCGAATGTCTAAGTATACCGTCGCAGTTGGCATCAGGCCATTAATCGCAAACTCATTAATTTTCGTGACAGCATCAATACCAAGTTGACGACCCCCACCTTGATAGGCAATTGAACTATCAACATATCGATCACTGATAATGACTTTATCAGCAGCAAGTGCTGGTAAAATCGTATCAACCAGATGTTGTCGTCTTGATGCCGCATATAATAGGGCTTCCGTCCATGCATCCATAGTCGGTAAATTTGGATCCAATACCAAATCACGAATGGCTTCTGCAACGGAACTATCCTTACCACCTGGTTCTCTAGTCAATATCAATTTGTCTCCAAGTAACGGCGTCAATCGATTTATGATTGCTCGTAACACCGATGTTTTTCCCGCACCATCGGGTCCCTCGAATGTAATAAATCTCCCTGGCATGTATTCACCGCTTTCTAATCATTCTATGTTTCTCATTATACCAAAAAGAAGCCGATACAAAATAGTTTCGACCTCTTATTTAATAATTAACTAACAAAATCGTCTTTTTATATACATTTTACATTATTCTGGATGAACAAATGCTGTTGTCCAATGGCCTTTCATACCACGTTGTCGGGCAGCTCGTAATAAAAAGAAATATTTTTGTTTCGCACGAGCTGTTTCAGCTTTTATCATTCTTGGTGCAATATCGCTTTCAAACATAGCATTTTCAGACAAACGTGCTTTTTCATAGTCATATTTTGCCCGTTCGATCGCTTTTGATAAACGTTCATCATAAGCTTGCTTGTTAAATGACGAACGCTTCCGGTGTAATTTGAACATTATAACTGCGTCCTTCCTTCAACTGCCTTAATTAAAGTAATTTGATCGGCATAGTCAATATCACTACCAACAGATAATCCTGTTGCTAAACGTGAGACTTTTAGTCCAGCTGGCTTCAATAAACGCGATAAATACATCGCCGTCGCTTCACCTTCAGCATTTGCATTCGTTGCAACGATTACTTCTTGAATAGTCTCATCTTTTTGAAGACGGTTAACAAGTGATTCAATATTGATATCATCTGGCCCTTTCCCTTCAAGCGGTGATAGAACCCCATGCAACACGTGATATAAGCCTCGATACTCACCAGTATTTTCAATAGCCATCAAATCTTTCACTTCAGCTACCACTAATACCTGACTTTGATCACGACTATCATCTGAACAAATCACGCATGGATCCGTTTCAGTCAAATTACCACAGATCGAACAATACTGTAAATCACGCTTTGCGGAAATCAACGCTTGGGCAAAACTGGTCACTTCTTCTTCTGGCATATCAATCGTATAAAACGCTAATCGTGTTGCAGTCTTGATTCCAATACCTGGTAATTTTGTATAACTATCAATTAATTTTGCAATTGGTTCTGGATACTGCATACAACCGCCTTCTTTCTACTTCATTTTAAAACATACCTTTTGGTGCAAATTGGCCCAAACGTTTTTGTTGATCCTGTTCAATTTGCTTCATGGCATCATTAACTGCAACAATGACCATATCTGATAAGCTATCAACATCATCTGGATCAACGATATCAGCTTTAATTTGCAAATCCTTTAACTCACGATCACCATTAAAAGTTGCTAAAACCAAATCAGAAGGTGCATGACCAACATAATCAGTCTTTGCAATAGCAGCTTGCTCATCTTCCATCTGCTTTTGCATCTTCTTAGCTTGTTTCATCATTTGTTGCATATTTTGTCCACCGAACATTAATTTTTCCTCATTTCATTTATTTTAATCATCAATTTCTTCAACAATGTCTGCATCAAAAATTTTTCTTGCTTCTGCTACGGCATTATCTACCTGTGGATCCTCAGTTTCCTCGACTTCAGGATTAATTGGCGGCGTTGTTGTTTGCTGATGCTTTGGCAACTGAGCCACAAACTTCGCACGCAATTGTGGCCAACTATCAGCCGTAATAAATACCAATTGTCGTTCATTTTGAGCTTGTGTCAATTCGCGTATTTGAGTGACCATCGTTTGTAGCAGATCTGCTTTATGCATGGCATTGACACGAATAACATCAAAATCAAAAGCAACCACTAATCCATCACTGGAAGCTGCAATTGGGCGAGCAACATTCAACATCGCTTGCTCAGGTACTGGCAACATATTGATCATATCAGCCCAAATTGTGGTGACACGATTTAAATCACCACGAGTCGCCTCGCCCAAAACTGTAAATACCGCTGCTTGATCATCACTGACTTGTGGTGCGATTCGTGTCCTTTGCGCAACTGGTTGTTTTGGTGCTGTTGGTTGCTGTGTTGTTGCTTGAGCATTAGTAACAGCTGTTACTGATTCAACCGATGTATTGGTTTGTACCGATGTTCCAGTTTGATTTTGTGGTTTTGCCAGATGAGGTTGCTGATTCGTTGTCACTATTGCAGACTGCGTCATTGGTTGACTCAATTTCACTGTCAACACTTCCAAATAAATAGCTGGTCGATTCGTATAGCGCAATTGTTGTTGCGTTTCATTTAGTGTATCAATCATCAGATACCAACTCGTTGCTGATTGTTCTTTAGCCAATGATGTAAATGTTTCATCGGGTACCAACGTCACTAATTCTGGTGCTTCAGTATACAGCAACAAATCACGGGCATAACTAATCAAATCTTCAACAAAGCGATTGGCATCTTTACCTGCATCTAAAACTTCAGAAAGTTTTGCTAAGGCTCTTTTTGTATCTTGTTTAACAACCGATTGCACATATTCTCCCAACAGTGTTTGTGTCACTGATCCTGTGACTAACAAAGCATTTTCAAGGGTCACATGACCATCGCCAAACGATAGTGCTTGATCCAAAATACTCAAGGCATCACGCATCCCCCCATCAGCAGCATTGGCAATCACTTTAAGTGCTGCTTCATCATACGTATTACCACGTTGATCTAAAATATAAACCATTCGTTCGTAGGCTGATTGCGCATTAATCCGTTTAAAATCAAAACGTTGTGTACGTGAAATAATCGTAGCCGGAATTTTTTGTGGCTCCGTTGTTGCCAGAATAAAAATGACATTTGCTGGTGGCTCTTCCAATGTTTTTAGTAAGGCATTGAACGCACCGGTTGATAACATGTGAACCTCATCGATGATATAAACTTTATACTTTGCTCGTGTTGGTGCATAAGTCACATCTTCACGAATCTCACGAATCTCATCCACACCATTATTCGAGGCCGCATCTAATTCGATGATATCACCTAATGTTCCTTCATCAGCTGCCTGACAAATTTCACAGATGCCATCTGGTTCGCCATCCACTGGATGCAAACAATTAATCGCTTTCGCAAAAATTTTAGCCGCTGAAGTCTTCCCTGTTCCCCTGGGTCCACTAAACAAATACGCATGAGTCGTTTGTCCAGTAATAATGGCATTTTTCAATGTCTTTGTCACAATTTCCTGACCAATCATATCGCTAAATTTCTGTGGACGCCATGTCCGATATAACGCTTGATATGCCATGATTTGGGACCCCTTTCTCATCATTTATTTTTTATTAATTTATTTGTAACTATCCTTACCAATAATATCAGAAAATACAAATTGATAACAGTTGACATTTCAAAAAAAGAGGTCAGAACGATGTGTTCTAACCTCTGATAAAATGCTTAAGAAGTGAAGCACAATGCACGATCTCCTTAGTGCTGCTGCCTTCCGACCCTGACACGATTCGAAGTGCACACTTGCCCCACAAATTACATTATAACAAGTCTTTTTCATTTTGACCAGTCTTTTCCTCAGCAAATCGTTGTGCACGCTTAACCGTTTTTTTTCGTTCGCGTACAGTTTTAAAAAATTGTTTTAATAGTGCACTAGCTTCCGATGCTCGTACACCAGCATGTACATTAACCTGGTGATTTAATCGACTATCTGTCAATAATTCGTACATTGATGTCACACCACCAGCTTTAGGATCATCAGCCCCATAATAAACATCCATTAGTCGAGTCTGTTGAATTAAACCTGCACACATAATGCATGGTTCTAACGTGACAAACAACTGTGCCTTTGGTAATCGCCATGAATGTAATTGACGATTAGCCTCAATGATCGCTTGATATTCAGCATGTTGACTACCATCTTGAAAGTGCTCTCGCAAATTAAACGCCCGACTAATCACCTGACCATCTTGCACAACAACTGCCCCAATTGGCACTTCACCAATACTAGCTGCCTTACGTGCTTCAGCTAATGCTAGTCCCATGAAATAATTGATTTGATCATTCGTCAATTGTATTACCATACACACTTTCCAAAATATAATACCCTTTATCTTTGGCAATAATTTGCACATTACCAAATAATCCGGCCATTAATTTCTTTGCAGATGGTGCACCCTGCTTTTTTTGCAAAACAACGGTTAAAGTACCGCCATCAACAAGATGATCAACGGCACCCGCAATCATATCTGTCACAATTTGTTTCCCCGCTCGGACTGGTGGGTTTGTTAAAATCGCCGCAAATTTATCATGGATATTTTCATAACGATCAGATTGCACGACAGTAATCTGGTCTGCGACATGATTACTTTGTGCATTCCGCTTAATTAAGTCAACTGCACGCTGATTAATTTCTGCTGCAACAAAAGTTCGTTCAGTCATCACCTTTGCAAGACTAATGGCAACAGGTCCATACCCAGCACCTAAGTCTAAAATTTTTCCAGCTGGCAACGATTGATGAAAAGCCGATAACATGGTACGTGTCCCGTAATCAACTGTGGTTCTTGAAAAGACGCCCGTATCTGTCGTAAATGTTAACAATTGATCAAATAAAGAAAATGTCCACGTATGCTCATCATGTGCTGTTGTTGGATTTTCCGTGTAATAATGTTCAGCCATCATTTCCCTTTCTCGTTCATTATTATTTAAAATACTGATGTAAAAATTTTTGCACTGTTGCCTCATATTTTGCTGGGTTCGTGCGATATGATTCAACATGTGAGGCACCAGGCACTAAGTACTTTTCTTTGGGACCATTACTAGCTTCATAAACAGGTTGCATAAATTTTGTTGGCACAAATTTATCATTACTACCATGAATGAATAACATTGGGCGCGTATTCTTTGCCAATAATTTTTCAGCATCAGCCTGCGCATAACTATAACCTGCAAACACCTTTGAATAGCCTGATACGACTGGAATTAAAATATTACTTAACCATTTTGGTAACCCGTACATATGACCAGCTTCATAATGTAATTCATCTGAAACCGATGTATAACCTGAGTCTTCAATATATGCTTCAACTTGTTTTGGCGGATTCATCCCCGATAACATCATCGTTGTTGCAGCCCCCATTGAAGCTCCCATGATCAGGATGCGACTACCTTGACCGTTCTTTTTTAGAACTTGTTGGATCCATTCTTGATAATCTTTTGCATCTAAGTAACCAAAACCAATATATTTACCACCAGATTGTCCAGCAGCACGATCATCAGGCATCAACACATTGTAACCAAAACGATGAAACATTTCACCATAAGGTGCCATCGCACGATGGTCCACACCAAATCCATGAATAACAATGACTGTTTTGGTTGTTGGTTTTGCAGCTGGTAAATAATGACCAACTAACTTTGTCCCATCTTTTGCCTGTAAATGCCACTTTTTTGTGTCCGCTGCCAACCACTTTTGTTGTTGCGAATATAACGGATTGTCCTGATTAACTAACCCACTACCGACAAAGTCTTTTTTTGCTCGTACTTCAGCCACATGAAAGAAATAACCACCAGCGCCTAAAATGGCTGCACCAATTACCATAATCAACGTGGCAAGTGTTGTCCACACTTTTCGTCTTGTCGTCCATTTTTTATGTTGTTTTGCCATTTTTACCTTACCCTATACCTACGAAACTTACTCAAAATATTATAGCATAAGGATTCATACCAGATAAACAACGCTGCTGCTGTTGTTGTTGTTGTTAGTGATTTTACTAATTCGACTCATTTTCGTTAACTCATTCTCAGATTTGTCAATCAGAAATTCATTATTCCATTATTCAATAGTTAATCCTCACTCTTTATTTTTCGTAGAACTAATCTTGTATGGACGATAACTATTATCTAATAACCAGCTTATCCGTGTTCATTTATAATCTAATTGAGTTATGCTAAAATGATTAGAACAATATGAGATAATGGAGTATTAAGATGACCTATTCATTAAACTGGGATTTAGATCCCATTTACCCTGGTGGTATTCACTCACCACAATTCGTCGATAAACTAACTTTGTTAAGCCAGCAAATTACTGACCTACGTACAAACATTGCTCATTACGAGCAACAAAGCGACAGCAAATATCAAAAATTCGCCAAGCTAGTTGCTGATAATCAAGTGATTGATTCAGGTCTTCAAACAGCTAGTTTATTCGTAAATGCCTTATCTGCTGCCGATTATACAAATCCAGAATATCGTTCGTATCAAAATAAAGTTGCACAATTAGCTGTTGCTTATCAAACACCGTTGAATGCTTTTACTAAATTATTAACGACATTCTCAGATAAAGATTTTGCAACAGCGTTAGCCGAAAAATCAGTTGCGCCGGTTGCATTTTATTTAACTGAATTGCGCCAACAAGCTGATCGTTTATTAGATGATCAAACTGAATCATTATTGAATCACTTACGTTTAGACGGTCTCAATGCTTGGTCCGAACACTACGATACAATCAGTGCTGGTCTAACAATGACTTATACAGATGAAAACGGTCAACATCAAACCTTATCTGCTGGACAAGCCTTGAATCGGATCGATGATTATCCTAATAACAATATCCGCGCTAATATCATGCATCAATATGAAAACATGTGGGGTCGTGCTGAAAACTTGGCTGCTGATACATTGAATCATCTTGCCGGCGCACGTTTGACTGAACAAAAAGCCCATGGTTATCATGATTTTCTTGAACAGCCCCTTGAATTAAACCGAATGTCACGTGATACACTGACAACGATGTGGCAAGTTGTTGATGATAATAAAGATATGTTTGCAAACTATTTTGATCGTAAAGCACAATTACTGGGATTAGAAAAAATTGGTTGGCAAGATCAAGCAGCACCAATAACAAAATTAGGTAACTACAAGCCAACAACAACGACCTATGATGAAACTGCTGCTTTTATTATTAAAAATTTTGGTAAGTACTCACCCAAAATGGCTGCTTTTGCGCAACACGCTTTTGAAAATCAATGGATTGAAGCTGAAAACCGTCCTGGCAAAACACCAGGGGCTTGGATGGAAAGTGTACCTGATATTCATGAATCACGAATCATTACAACATTTACCGGATCAGTCAATGATTCTGCAACGATTGCACATGAAATTGGGCATGGTTTCCATACATCTGTATTGGCTGACCTACCCGTTTGGCGTGATGCCTATGCCATGAACGTTGCCGAGACAGCCTCAACTTTTGCTGAAATGTTGATTGCTGATGCCAATGTTCAAGCGGCAACATCAGATGCTGAAAAAGTTGTGTTACTCGATGCGAAGATGGCGAACCCCGTTGCCATGTTCTTAAACATTCATGCACGTTTCTTATTTGAAAAAAGTTTTTATGAAGAGCGTCAAAATGGGTTTGTTCCTGCGGCACGATTGAATGAACTAATGACAACCGCCCAAAAACAAGCTTTTGGTGGTATTTTGGATGAAACACATCCCCACTTCTGGGCATCAAAACTACATTTTTATATTGATGATGTGCCTTTCTATAATTTCCCATATACCTTTGGTTATCTATTTAGTCAAGGTATCTATGCTTGGGCGCAAACACAAGATAATTTTGAAGAGGCTTATATCTCGTTACTCCGTGACACCGCAAATATGACTACTGAAGCACTGGCTCAAAAACATCTTGGTGTTGACTTAACAAAAACAGATTTCTGGCAGGCCGGTGCTGATTTAATCAAACAAGACATCAATGAATTCTTACAACTTTCAGAGCAATTCATCTAAGTTTCGTCGATTAAATTAATCATTGATACCTGAACAGGATCGTTAAATAAACCATTAAGCTGGTAGTTTAACGGTACTGTTACCTTTTGCCTAAAATAGCATTATTATATTTTTAATTTTCATTTAAGCTTCATGGTAATAAAATAACAATTATAGGGGTGTTTAATTTTACTGATCAAATTTTCAGTAATGACTTTATCGATCAAAGACAATCATTGAGGTATTTTGAACAAAAATTCTGAAAGGAAGTGTTTTTATTTTGAATAAAGAAGAGAGTGGTCCTAAAAAGAACAATCCATTTCTAAATTACACAGCTTATATTATTGCACTAGGTGGTTTTCTCTTTGGATATGATACAGGTGTGATTAATGGCGCATTAACTTTCATTAGTCATGCTGACCAATTAGGCGCTTCACCAACGATTCAAGGTTTAATATCAAGTGCTCTAGTTTTAGGCTGTATGTTTGGTGCATTATCAGTCACGACATTAGCTGATAATCTTGGTCGAAAGAAACTGCTACAGTGGATTGCAGCAATTTTTACGATTGCAACTATCGCTTGTTCGTTGGCAATTAACGCTTGGATGTTGATTATTTCACGCTTTATTCTCGGTTTATCAGTTGGTTGTGCATCTAGTTTATCACCACTGTATTTAGACGAGATTTCACCTGATCGCTTAAAGGCGAAAAACGTGAATAAAAATGCTATCGCAATCGTTGTTGGTCAATTAACAGCCTTTACAGTTAATGCCATTCTTGGCTCATTATGGGGCAATTGGCATCCCGTTTGGCGTATTATGATGTTAGCAGCAGCCATTCCTGCCATTTTCTTATGGATTACTTCTGCTAAAATTCCAAACAGTCCCTTCTGGTATTTGTTGGAACGTCAACGTGATCGGGCACAAAAAGTTTTCAAAAAGTTAGGTTTTCCAAAATTAGATATTCGAGAAAATATTAGCGAAGCCAAACAATCACTACGCCAAGGTGAAAAAATCAATTGGCACCTTATTTTTTCATCTAAGGCTGCGTTGTATATCCTCGGTGCTGGTTTAACCGTTGGTTTTATTCAACAGGCTTCTGGTATTAACACAGTCATGTATTATGGCTCAGTCATTCTTGAAAAAGTAGGGCTGGGATCTGGCGCTTCATTATATGGTAATGTCCTAATTGGGATTGTTTCGTCTATCGCTATTTTCGCTGGAAAGCACATTGTTGAACGCGTTTCCCCTTTTCGGCTATTAACGATTGGTTTAACTTCAAATGTTTTTAGTTTAGGTCTATTAAGTTGGGTCATGAAAACGACACCACTTGCACCAGCGATGAATAACATTTTGGTACTAATCATTTTGGCCTACTTTTTGGCAACCCAACAAGGTCTTGTGAGTCCTGTCACCTGGATGCTACTGTCAGAAATGTTCCCACAGCAATTGCGGACGACTTTTAACGCTTTAAGTACGGCAATGATTTGGTTAACAAACTTTATCATTAGTTTAATTTTCCCAATTTTAATTGCTCATCAAGGCACGGCTGGTGTATTCTTGATTTTCACCTTTGCCAATCTTGGTTGCATTTTTTTGGCAGCAATTTTTGCCAACTCACACCTTATCAAACGAGCCGCTGCAAAAATCAACTAATATTGATCACTATGCGATAAAATAATCGTTATTATTAATTATCTCCTGTATAATAACAGAAAATGGGTATACAGGGGGAAATATCATGAAATTATATCGTTCGAAAGATAATCGTGTCTTAGCTGGTGTTTTGGGTGGTTTAGCTGAACGTTTCGATTGGAACGTTAATATACTAAGAGTTCTCTGGGTATTGTTAACCTTAAGTCCATTTCCAGGTTTAATTATTTACTTAATACTTTGGTTATTACTACCTGAAAAATAGCATGAATAAAATATTGTCAAAAAAGAGCGTTAAACAACCAGATACATTTGGCTGTTTAACGCTCTTTCATGATGCTTTGATTTATTTAACAATTAATTTTGAAGAGGCACTAGCCAATGCAACAGTTAATCCTAATGGTAATAAGGCTGAATAATCTAGATGACAGACTTCGAATAACATAAACAAGGCCATTAATGGAGCCTGTTGCGAAGCTGCCAAAAAGCCAACTGCTCCCAAAACACCTGCTTGTGCAAGTGAGGCGTCTGGCACGATCATCACATAACCAAATCCAAGTAATACCCCTAGAGCACCACCAATTGCAATTGAGGGCGTCAATGTGCCACCAGCAGCACCACCTCTAATTGTTAAAATAGTAACGACCGTCTTCAGTAGGGCCCCAACTAATAAAAAGCCGGCGACACGACTATCTGTCTGTATAAACGCAAACTCAGCTAGTCCACGACCATTACCCATGATTTGTGGCATAAACATTGCCACAATCCCAGTTAATAAACCAACCAATGGTAACTGCCAAAGAATTTGTGCAGGTGTACTGCTTTTTTTACCAGCCCATTGGAATCCTCGGCGAAATAATGCTCCCAAAATTCCCATGAGAATACCAAATATCACCACCAGCGGTAACATATCCATGGCAAAATTTTTATGATTAATCAGATAATAAGGCACAAAGCCCTTCGTTATTGATCCAATCAACATCGCAATGACAGACATACTTAAGCTAACTGACACGGTCCGCATACTAACCTTTTTTAACAATAGTTCGACAGCAAACATCATCCCTGTTATTGGTGCAATATAGATACCAGCAAAACCAGCACCGGCAGCAGCAGCAATCAATAAACGTTGATCATCTGTTGATAAACTAGCTAAACCAACATGCTGACTAAATTTCTGCCAGTGTTGGGCTAACATGGCCCCCGCTTCCCGTGGTGCTAACTCACGACCAATTGATCCACCTGTTGCAACATAGAGAATCTGCGTCATCACATGAACGATTGTTACCCAAAAAGGCATCGTTTCACCTTTCAACGCACGATTAATACTGACCGTTGGCCGACAATAACGCTTCAATGCATACCAAACAAGGCTCACAATAATGCCACCCAGAGTGACTGATACTAAGCGATTGATTGCTGTTGCTTGAGTAGCCACTGGTATACTTGCATTTTCCTCAAAATGTAAAAATAAACGCTCAACGACATCTAATAATTGACCTAACAATAGTGAACTAAATCCCACAATGATACCAAGAACGATCGTTGATATAATCAACGTCATTGTTTGACGTGTTGTTTCCTTCATCATAATAATTTTCCTTACTATTCAACTTCAAAAACTTGTTCATTAATCAAATCAAATGATTGATGATGGTTACTTAGAATGGGCGTTAGTTTGGCTTGTGACCAAAACTGCTGAGAATTTGTCGCCCCATTCGGTTCACCAATAATAATAAATCGCTTATGGGTATATTGACTCCGAATGGTTTGCAGAACATCCCAATCAGCTTGGGTCGTATCCGGTGCCCAACTCATGATAATCGTTGTTGCTGTCTCGCCATATTTGGCTAATGCTGCCAACGCGGTCATATTTTCAACTGTCGTTACTGGCTCTGCCAAGGTAATATCGGGTTGATTACGCCAAGTTTGATTATCTGTGGCAAATACAATTTGTTTGGGATCAATAGCTCGCAATCCTGCAGACAAATAGCCATGTCCAGCCATTAATTCAAGAACTGGTTGACCTGCCGTTTCACGTGACAAATCTTGAATAAATGGTGTTGATACATAACCATACATACTAAAGTATTCAATTAAGGCATCACGTAAATGATGAACTAAAAAATCAATATTTTCTAAATCATCTCTTAGCTGTGCCCATAAGGCGTTTCCACGCGTAGGTTGTTGTGGAAATCGTCGTAGAACATCGCTTTGAGTCGCAGTAATCATCTCTTCAGTAACTTCTAAAATAGGTAAAGTTGCTGGTAAATAACCTTGATTTAATAAATTGATAGTTTGTACGACTTGCGTGATTAAATGATTAACACTTGTTATATGACGAAATGATGCCTGATACGACAACAGCTCACTAAGATAATCAATCTCAGTGAGCTGTCTGCCTGTACCAAAACGAATAAGTTCTTCTTGGTTCATCTTGTTTTGATCCTTTAAAACAAACTTTCTTGATGATTACTACGTACATCATCATCAGCAGTATAAGATACTGGATTCAAGTACGAATTGACATATTGAAAAATATCAAACCGTTGTTGATCTGTCAATGGCTTACCATTAAAATCAATTTCTTTACCCGATAAAAATAGTAATGATAGATCAGTTTTTTCAGACATTGCTCGCCCAACTAAAAAATCCATGGACACATTGAAAAAATCAGCTAATTTCCGTACCTCTATGTAAGACGGTGAACGGTCGCCCCGCTCCCAGTTTCCAATTTGAGCGGCTGTATTTGGTTTTTGACCTGGCTCAAGAAGTTTGTTCATTTCTTCAGCAAGATTTTCCAATGTGATATTACGGCCTTTTCGTAATTCACGTAAGCGATCAGGAAACATACGCGTAGGACTCCATTCATTAAATATCGTTTATGGGTTTTCACCTTAATATGTCCATTTTACCGAACTTTTATCTGTTTTTCCACAAATATTTGTGGAAAAGACATTAATTTATCCACATTATGCACAATTAATGATGATATGTCAAAATAACAACATGAACGGTTACCTTTGGCAAGGGTGTCTGCTCGGCAACTTGCTGTGTTTCTGGACGTGCACCCCAATGCAATGGCGTCATATGTAATAGATCAGCATATAAATCATTGGGAATTGTCCATTCATAAGAAATTTCTCGTTGTGTTGCTTTTGGATAATTTGCCATAAAGCGTTGCACAACTTTATCATTTTGGTAGGTATGCTTTGGTGAATCAAGTGGATATAACATTTCGCGTAATTCATGTAAATAGCCTGCAGCTGGCACAACTTTCACCAATGTTCCTGATGGTTTTAATACCCGTTTGAATTCTTCGTAGGCACTCGGCGAAAAAAATTCAACGATACTATCAAAACTATTATCTGTAAATGGTAGGTTAGCTAAGTCAGCGACACTAAAAAATGCCTGCGTCTCCAACTGTGTTGCAAGGTTAATGCCTGCTTTTGAAATATCAAAGCCAAGCGCGGTATCTTGATTGTGTCGTAAATTGAGTAATCGCTGTAATGGTGTGCCTTCACCCGTACCAACATCTAAAATACGTTGTTTTTTTGTTGGTAATTCTTCACTAACAGCCTGTATGATGCCATCAAATAATCCAGCTGTTAATACTCGTCTACGAGAAGCTAACATCTGATCATCATATTCTGTATTGATCGCTTTATTCAAAAAATAGAGTGTCCCTTTTTTATTTAAATCTAAGCGATGGCCACGTGGACAAATTAAGCTGTGGCCGCTCACGTGATCATATGGTTCATTATCTAATAAACAACGAAACATTGATAAGTGTTGTGTGACAAATTGCTGTCCTTTATCTATTTTTTTCATTTTCCCGTCATCTTCATTTTTTTATTTGATAGTATATCACAAATTAATCATATCTTTTAGCATCTGATAACAGTCTATGGTACGCAAACAGGATCGGCAATCTCACCATTTTAATTTGGTAGATTGTCGATCCTATTAAACATGTTCTAAAATATTGATATCTTATTCAAAACCATCAGTTGTTAGTGATGCCCGATACAAATCGACGACATCATCAACAGTCAAATTGACATAACCACCTTCATGATCTAAATGACCAATGCGAACAGCTTCCTGTGCCATTTCAACAAATTTCTCATCAGTACGAATATCAACACCAACTAATGTCATCGGAATGCCTAACGACTTTATCCAATCATAGGTTGATTGAACAGACTGCATTGCAACTTTTTCATCACTACCCGTTAAGTGCCAAACTTCACGCCCAAATCGTGCGAATTTTGCTGCCGTTTTGTCTGAAAGGACTTTCTTCATCCATCGTGGTGTTAAAATACCGAGACCAACACCATGCGTAATATCATAATAAGCAGATAGCTCATGTTCAATTGGATGAACTGTCCAACCATTCTGATTACCAGAACGCGCAATCCCATTCAGTGCCATGGTTGCACCCCACATCAAATTAGCGCGGGCGTCATAATTATTCGGTTCCTTTAAAGCAACTGGTGCCCATTTAATTACTGAACGCATCATACCTTCAATAATACCAGCAGTTACGTCATTGGCAGTTGACCGATCAAAATATTGTTCTGTTAAATGTGAAAAAATATCAAACGATCCTGCAGCAGTTTGCCACTGCGAAACAGAATAAGTTAGTTGTGGATCTAAAAATGAAACCGCTGGTGTCTTAGGACCATAAGTACCTAACTTAATATTTAAATCAGGATTTGAAATAACTGACCCCGCATTCATCTCTGAACCTGTTGCTGCCAACGTTAAAATGTCAACGACTGGTAATTGATCAATATTTGCTCGTGATTTTGAACCACGATCAGCAACTAGATCCCAAGCATCCCCATCATAAAACTTTGCAGAAGCAATGACCTTTGATGCATCCAAAACAGAACCACCACCAACAGATAAAATCACATCTATATCGTGTGCTTTTACTAATTGTTGACCTTCACGAATTGAAGTAATTTTTGGATTAGGTGCAATGCCTGATAATTCAACCACATGTAAACCAGCTAAAGCTTTTATCACACGGTCGTACAGACCAGAGTGTTTGATTGAACCACCACCATAAGTTAGTAAAACGTTTTGACCAAATTGCGCAATGGTGTCATGTAATTCTTCATCAATATGATGTTTCCCAAAACGAATATCTGTACTATTTTGAAAACGAAAATCTTCCATATGAACCTCCTGTCTTGAAAGACGGCTGCCACTCATTAATTTTAATTAACCATACTTACTTTCATGGTAACAAAAAAGCCTC
This sequence comes from Weissella sp. ESL1156, assembly GCF_058505625.1. Classification (NCBI taxonomy): domain Bacteria; kingdom Bacillati; phylum Bacillota; class Bacilli; order Lactobacillales; family Lactobacillaceae; genus Weissella; species Weissella sp. ESL1156. The sequence continues at coordinate 1,146,544 of NZ_CP196372.1, forward strand.
ATAGATAACAAACAAATGACATCTATGAGTGCTTTAATTAATCGTTAAAATGAATCTGCAACGATTTATTTTGTTAAATTCATGGCGTTTTCAATATCAGCAATTGATGTTGGTGCATTTTCCTCAGTAACGATTGGATCAGCAACAACTTTATCTTCAATTTCTTGATATTGTTTCATACCAGTACCAGCTGGAATCAACTTACCAATGATAACATTTTCCTTCAAACCAACAAGTGGATCATTCTTACCGCGGATAGCAGCATCTGTCAAGACACGTGTTGTCTCTTGGAATGATGCAGCAGACAAGAATGAATTCGTCTCTAATGATGCTTTGGTAATACCAAGCAAAACTGGACGACCCGTTGCAGGGAGACCACCCTTCAGCAAAGTTTCTTCATTTGCATCACGGAATTGGGCAATATCCATCAAAGTTCCTGGCAACAGATCGGTCTCGCCCGGATCCATGACACGAACCTTACGTAGCATTTGTCGAGCCATTACTTCAATGTGCTTATCAGAAATCTCAACACCTTGCATACGGTAAACTTTTTGCACTTCATGCACAATATAGTTTTCAGTAGCAAGCGTATCACGTACTTGGATAATTTCCTTAGGATCAGCTGAACCTTCATTCAACGTCTCACCACGATGAATATGATCACCTTCACCAACTCGCATACGAGCAGTCATAGGTAATGTATACGTACGCGTATCTGTCTCACCTTGAATTGTAACTTCTTTGGTACGATCAGCAGGATTTTCTTCGATTGAAGTGACTTCACCAGTAACTTCAGTAATCATAGCACGTCCCTTAGGATTACGTGCTTCGAAAATTTCTTGCACACGAGGAAGTCCTTGCGTAATATCGTTTCCAGCAACACCACCCGTGTGGAATGTACGCATAGTCAATTGTGTACCTGGTTCACCGATTGATTGTGCTGCAACAGTACCGACAGCTTCACCAACTTCGACAACATCACCAGTAGCCATGTTACGACCGTAGCATCGAACACAAACACCATGTTCAGTGTTGCAAGTAAATGCTGAACGAATTGTAACAGTTGTGATGCCAGCTTCAATAATACGCTTGGCAATATCTTCTGTGATCATCTCGTTATGACCAACAATCTTGTCACCAGTTTCTGGATCAAAGACTGACTTTTGTGCATAACGTCCCAAAATACGTTCGTATAATGACTCGATAACTTCATTACCATTCATGATAGCAGTCACATCCAAGCCACGATCACTATGACAATCATCTTCACGAATAATAACATCTTGTGCAACATCAACCAAACGACGAGTCATGTAACCAGAATCAGCTGTCTTCAAAGCCGTATCAGTCATTCCTTTACGAGCACCGTGCGTTGAGAAGAACATTTCCAAAACAGATAGTCCCTCACGGAAGTTAGCGATGATAGGTAGTTCCATAATACGACCATTAGGAGCTGCCATCAAACCACGCATACCAGCCAATTGCGTAAAGTTAGAAATATTACCACGGGCTCCAGAATCCGACATCATAAAGATGTTGTTATCTGGTTCGAAGTGTTCAATTAGCTTTTCAGTAATATCATCTTTTGCTTGATTCCAAATAGCAATAACGCGTTCATAACGTTCTGAATCAGTAATCAAACCACGACGGAATTGCTTCGTTACAGTTGCGACTTGCTTGTGAGCAGCATCAATAATCTCTGGCTTTTCCTTCAAGTCAGTCACATCGGAAACACCCACTGTCAAACCAGATTTTGTTGACTCATCATAACCCAAGTCTTTCATACGATCCAGCAACAATGATGTCTCTGTAACCTTGTAAATCTTGTAAACTTCCGCAATAATATCTGACAAGTAACCCTTCTTGAATGGTGGCAAGATTGGTGTCTCAGCGTAACGTGCCTTGATATCTTCACCTGGCTCCAAGAAGAAACGGTCATCAATACGATGCAAGTTTGCTTCAGTTGGTTCATTCAAGTATGGGAAGTCTTCTGGCAAAATGTCGTTAAAGAACAACTTTCCAACAGAAGTCAACATGATGCGTGAACGTTGCTCAGCTGTAAATGGCTTTGCAGCTGGTAATGAATCTGTTTGAATACCAATACGTGTGTGCAAGTGCACATACTTATTTTGGTAAGCTGTTCGCACCTCATTGATATCCTTGAAAATCATACCTTCACCTTCACGACCAGCTTCTTCAGTCGTTAGGTAGTAATTACCGATAACCATGTCTTGTGATGGTGCCACGATTGGCTTTCCATCCTTAGGTGCCAAAATGTGTCCGGCAGCTAGCATTAACAAACGTGCTTCTGCTTGTGCTTCATCTGATAATGGCACGTGGATGGCCATTTGGTCCCCATCGAAATCGGCGTTGTACGCTTCAGTTACCAATGGATGTAGACGCATCGCCTTACCAGAAACAAGCACTGGTTCAAACGCTTGAATTCCCAAACGGTGCAACGTTGGCGCACGGTTCAATAGCACTGGGTGCTCTTTAATAACGTCTTCCAAAACATCCATGACATCATCATCACGACGATCGATCTTACGCTTTGCAGCACGAATGTTACCAGCTAAATCACGCTTGACCAATTCTTTCATGATAAATGGACGGAACAACTCCATTGCCATTGGACGTGGCAATCCCATTTGATTCATCTTCAAGAAAGGCCCAACATCGATAACTGAACGTCCAGAATAATCAACACGCTTACCAAGTAAGTTTTGACGGAAACGTCCTTGCTTACCCTTCAACATATGTGATAATGACTTCAATGGTCGGTTACCTGGTCCAGTAACTGGACGACCACGACGACCATTATCGACCAAAGCATCTGCTGCTTCTTGCAACATGCGCTTTTCGTTTTGCACGATGATACCAGGTGCATTCAACTCTAACAAACGCTTCAAACGATTGTTGCGGTTAATCACACGACGATACAAATCATTCAGATCAGAAGTGGCAAAACGACCACCTTCAAGTTGAACCATTGGGCGCAAATCAGGTGGGATAATTGGAATAACATCCATCACCATCCATTCTGGTTTATTACCAGATTTAACAAAGGCTTCAATAATGTCCAAACGGCGCACCGCACGAACACGCTTTTGACCGGTTGCCTCACGCAATTCAGCCTTTAATTCAGTCACTTCCTCTTCCAAGTCAACGTTAGCTAACAAGGTTTGAACAGCTTCTGCACCCATTCCTGCTTCAAAAGCGTTACCATATTCGGCTTTTAATTCACGATATTCGCGTTCTGATAGTAGTTGCTTTTCAGTTAATGGTGTATCACCACCATTGGTAACCACGTATGAAGCAAAATAAATAACTTCTTCAAGTGAACGTGGTGACATATCCAAAACTAAGCCCATACGAGATGGAATACCTTTGAAGTACCAGATATGTGATACTGGCGCAGCCAACTCAATGTGACCCATGCGCTCACGACGAACCTTTGCTGAAGTGACTTCAACACCACAACGGTCACAAACGATTCCCTTATAACGGATTCGCTTATATTTACCACAGGCACATTCGTAATCTTTTGTAGGTCCAAAGATACGCTCATCAAAAAGGCCATCTTTTTCAGGCTTCAGTGTTCGGTAGTTGATTGTCTCGGGCTTTTTTACTTCACCATAAGACCAGCTGCGAATCTTGTCCGGACTTGCCAGACCAATTTGCATGCTTTCAAACTTATTGACATCGATCAATGGTTCGACCCCTTTCATAGGTTCTCTATACAATTCCGACCCAATCGTCGACTAGATTTGTCCTTAGTATGATTGTTAAATCACCACCATACTAAGCACAAACCTAGCAAACGAAACGCTAGGTCGGCTGACACTTTATTTATATTTTAAAATTAATTAGCACGATCATTCGTGTTTGCAACATTATCTGAATTATTGGTTATATTACCCGCACCTTCAGCATTAAATTCTTGTGCTAATTTGTCAGTTTTCTTATCTGCTGATGCAACATTTAGGACAGAATCATCTTCATCCATATCACGTAGCTCGATCTCACGATCTTCAGCATCCAAGACCTTCATGTCCAAACCAAGTGCTTGTAATTCTTTTACTAACACACGGAATGATTCTGGTACACCAGGCTTTGGAATTTGCTCACCCTTAACAATAGCTTCGTATGTCTTAACACGACCAACAACATCGTCAGACTTGTATGTTAAAATTTCCTGCAACGTATGTGCAGCACCATATGCTTCAAGGGCCCATACTTCCATTTCTCCAAAACGTTGACCACCGAATTGCGCTTTTCCACCAAGTGGTTGTTGCGTAACCAATGAGTAAGGTCCGATTGAACGAGCATGAATCTTATCATCAACCATGTGAGCTAGCTTCATGTAATGCATGATACCAACAGACACACGCTTATCGAATGCTTCACCTGTACGACCATCGTAAAGAATTGACTTTCCATCGGCTGGCAAACCAGCTTCTTGGATGGCATCCCAAATATCCGTGTCACGAGCCCCATCAAAGACAGGTGATGCCACGTGAATACCCAATTCACGAGCAGCCATACCTAAGTGTAATTCAAGCACTTGACCAATATTCATACGTGAAGGCACACCCATTGGTGACAACATAATGTCAATTGGCGTACCGTCAGGCATAAATGGCATATCTTCAGAAGGAACGATCACTGAAACCGTTCCCTTGTTACCATGACGTCCGGCCATTTTATCACCAACTTGAATCTTACGACGTTGGGCAATGTAGACACGAACCATCATGTTAACACCTGGTGACAACTCATCACCGTTTTCACGTGTGAAGATACGGACGTCTTGTACGACACCGCCACCACCATGAGGTACCTTTAATGATGTGTCACGTACTTCTCGAGCTTTTTCACCAAAGATAGCATGTAGCAAACGTTCCTCAGCTGATAACTCAGTCACACCCTTAGGCGTTACCTTACCAACCAAAATATCACCGTCTTCTACTTCAGCACCAATACGGATAATACCGCGTTCATCCAAATTCTTTAATTGATCCTCACCAGTATTTGGAATCTCACGAGTAAATTCTTCAGGGCCAAGCTTTGTGTCACGAGCTTCTGATTCATATTCTTCAATGTGAATTGATGTATAAACATCATCACGAATCAAACGTTCGTTAATAATGATGGCATCCTCAAAGTTATATCCTTGCCATGTCATAAAGGCAATCAATGGGTTTTGACCCAATGCCAATTCACCTTGTTCCATTGATGGTCCATCAGCCAATACTTCATCTGCATCAACTGAGTCACCAACTTTAACGATTGGTCGTTGGTTATAATTCTTACCTGCATTTGAGCGACGGAACTTCATCAAGGCATACTTGTCTAATGAACCATCTTCACGACGAACACGAATCTCGCGACCATCAACATACTCAACAACACCAGGATACTTTGAAATAATTGCCACACCAGCATCATGGGCAGCCTTATACTCAATACCCGTACCAATTAATGGTGCATGTGGATCAATCAAAGGCACAGCTTGACGTTGCATGTTAGCACCCATCAAGGCACGATTTGAGTCATCGTTTTCCAAGAAAGGAATTGCTGCAGTAGCAACAGCAACGATTTGCTTAGGGGAAACGTCCATATAATCAACTTGATCAATTGGTACTTCAACGTTTTCATCACTCTTACGAGCCAAAACAGTTTCAGTAGCAAATGAACCGTCTTCATTTAGGACAGAGTTTCCTTGTGCAACTACGAAATTATCTTCTTCATCGGCAGTCAAATAGTCAATTCGATCAGTCACCTTGTGTGTTGTCCAATCAACACGACGGTAAGGTGTCTCAATGAAGCCATACTTATTAACGCGACCATATGTGGCCAATGAGTTGATCAATCCAATATTAGGTCCTTCAGGTGTCTCAATCGGATCCATACGACCATAATGTGTGTAGTGAACATCTCGAACTTCATATCCAGCACGGTCACGAGTCAAACCACCAGGTCCAAGGGCTGACAAACGACGCTTGTTTGTTAACTCACCCAACGGATTTGTTTGATCCATGAATTGTGATAACTGTGATGAACCAAAGAATTCCTTCACAGCAGCAACAACTGGACGAATGTTAATCAATTGTTGTGGCGTAACGGTATCAGGATCTTGAATTGACATCCGTTCACGAACAACACGTTCCATACGGCTTAGACCAATACGGAAAGTATTTTGTAACAACTCGCCAACACGACGAATACGACGATTTCCCAAATGATCAATATCGTCAGTTGTTCCAACACCTAATGGCAAGTTTAAGAAGTAATTCATACCTGCGATAATATCTGCTGGCTTAACTGTCCGAATAGCTGGATCAAATTGACCATTACCAATGATTGGCAATGTCTTTTCGGGGTCTTCTGGATTTTCAACAAGAATCGTTTGCAAAACCATTGGTTCCGTCACAACTGCATCATCTGATGGTGTATAAGTTGTGCGCTTAAAGTCGTCACGATCTAAGTAAGGTGACAAAGCTGACATAACTTTCTTATCAATCAATGCACCCTTTTCAGCGATGATTTCACCAGTATCTGGATCAGCTAGTGTTTCACCCAATGTCAAGCCCATTAAGCGTGACTTCAATGACAACTTCTTGTTAATCTTGTAGCGACCAACTGGTGCCAAATCATAACGCTTTGGATCAAAGAAACGTGCTGTTAACAAAGCACGTGCTGAATCAGCAGTCTTAGGTTCTCCCGGACGTAAACGCTCGTAGATATCCTTTAAGGCTTCTTCAACTCGTGAATCCTCGATGTCTTTATGCACATCTTTATCCAACGTTAATGAGATTGAATCATATTGGTCACCCAACATTTGTAAGATTTCTGAATCTGAACCATAACCCAATGCACGAACCAATTCAGTAATTGGTAATTTACGTGTACGATCAATACGAACGTAACTTAATCCCTTAGCATCGGTCTCAAATTCTAGCCAAGCACCACGACTTGGAATGAACGTTGTACCGTAATTTGGGCGACCATTCTTATCTAATTCTTCGTTGTAGTACACACCAGGTGAACGTACTAATTGTGAAACAATAACACGTTCGGCACCATTAATAATAAATGTTCCTGACGGTGTCATTAATGGGAAATCGCCAAAGAAAACATCTTGTGACTTAATTTCACCAGTTTCCTGATTTGTTAAACGCAACGTAACGTGTAATGGTGCCGAATAATTAGCATCATGGTTACGAGCTTCTTCTACTGTGTACTTAGGCTCCATGAGCTTATAGTCCACAAATTCTAGAGACAACTTGCCTTGGAAATCTTCGATTGGCAAAATGTCCATAAACATTTCACGTAATCCTTCATCCAAGAACCAGTTGTATGAGTCCGTTTGAATTTCGATCAAGTTAGGCAAATCAAGAACTTCCTTGATTCGTGCATAACTACGACGAACACGGTGTTTACCATACTTTACAAGCGTTCCTACCAAGTTTTCCACCTCGCTTTGAATTGGCCAACTGTGCACCGAGTTATATTACAGTTTGATAACAATTTCTGCTTTTCACCGGTTTTTAAGTGCAAAAAAGACAACAGCATCCCCGTACCTGAAAACGCTCTTGTCATTACTATGCAGGCCTTCAGGGACAATATTTCCTGTCAACCGTTGTCTTATACACAATTAAACTAACCATTAGTATACAAGAAAAAGCAGGCATTAGCAAGAAAAACAATTCTTGTCAACGCTTACTTTTTAAGTTTATTATTCTGTCACAGTCACTGTTTTATTTTTGGCTGGTTTGACGGTGATATTTATCTCGCCATTTTTGGCACCGATCGTTACCTGATCATTCACAGTTACTTGTCCTGTCAATAATTCTTCTGATAAGGCATCTTCAACTTTCGATTGTAGCGCTCGTCTAATTGGCCGTGCACCATATTCTGGGTCAAAACCAGCTTCAGCAATCACATCGATTGCAGCTGGTGTTATTTTCACCTTAAAGCCTTGTTCACCGATTCGTTGCAAGACCGACTTTGACATTAACTTAACAATTTGATGTAGCTCCGCTTTGTTCAATGAATGGAAGACAACCACTTCATCCAAACGATTAATAAATTCTGGACGGAATGTTTCCTTAACGGTTTGCATAATGGTATCACGCATGGCATCGTAATCAGACATCTTATCGACCGCCCCGAAACCAACTGACTTTTCATCACGCAATCGCGTTGCCCCTAGGTTAGACGTCATAATAATAATCGTATTTCTAAAATCAACTTTGCGTCCTTTAGAATCTGTCAAATAACCATCATCAAACACTTGCAACATTAAATTATAAATATCTGGATGCGCTTTTTCAGCTTCATCAAGCAAGACAACTGAGTACGGTTGACGACGAACCTTCTCTGTCAGTTGACCACCTTCTTCATAACCAACGTAACCCGGTGCTGAGCCAACCAAACGACTTGCTGAATAGGCTTCACGATATTCTGACATATCTACACGGATCATGTTATCTTCTGAACCAAACATCGCTTCAGCTAACGCTTTTGCTAATTCAGTTTTACCTGTTCCGGTTGGTCCTAAGAATAAGAAAGTTCCAATTGGACGTTTTGGATCTTTCAAACCTGAACGAGCTCGTCTAATCGAACGTGCAATGGCTGATACAGCCTCATCTTGACCAACAACTCGGTGATGCAGTACTTTCTCTAAATTAACTAGACGTTCTTTCTCTGACTTTTCCATTTGCGTCACAGGAATACCCGTTTGTTCTGATACGACTTCAGCAATATCATGCAGTGATAAGACCAAATCGTATTTTGTTTGATCCACATTTTCTGGATTAGTCTGTGCATCCAAATATTTATCAATGTGCCGTTTTTGTCGCATTTCTTTCTTACGCAGTTCAGCTGCTAATTCAAAATCTAATCGCGCAATTGCTTCATCTTTTTCTTGTTGTAATGTCGCCAATTTTTCTTGTTGCTTTGCTAATGGTGTTTCGTGACCTGTCCGATCAATGCGAACCTTGGCAGCCGCCTCATCCATAATATCAATCGCTTTGTCAGGTAAGAAACGATCCGTGACATATCGTACTGATAATTTCACTGCCTCAACAATGGTTTCATCAGGAATTGCCACTTGATGGTGTTGTTCGTAACGTTCTTTCAAGCCTTTCAAAATAGCAATCGCATCCGCTTGTGTTGGTTCATTCACAGTCACCTGTGCAAAACGTCGTTCTAAGGCGGCATCTACTTCAATATACTTCTGATATTCATCCAAAGTCGTTGCACCAATCGTTTGCAATTCACCACGTGCCAAAGCGGGCTTTAAGATATTTGACGCATCAATGGCACCCTCAGCGCCACCGGCACCAATTAACGTATGTAGTTCGTCAATAAACAAAATGACTTGGCCATCATGTTGGATTTCATCAATGACTTTTTTCAAACGATCTTCAAATTCACCACGATATTTTGTACCAGCAACTAAAGAACCCATATCTAACATCATTAAACGTTTTTGGGTCATATCTGAAGGAACATCACCTGTGACAATACGTTGTGCTAGCCCTTCAGCAATCGCTGTTTTACCAACACCCGGTTCACCAATTAATACTGGGTTATTCTTAGTACGTCGTGACAAAATTTGAATCACACGTTTCACTTCGTTTTCACGACCAACAACTGGATCCATCTTTTGATCACGCGCTAATTGTGTTAAATCACGCGCTAAAGCATCTAACGTTGGTGTTCCTTCTGTTGCTTGTGCTTGATTACCACGTTTCCGTCGTGCATCATGCCGTTTTGCTGTATCACTAACACCCAATTTACGTAAAATTGCACGTCGCATTTCTTGAGGATTAACACCCAAATTAATTAAGATACGTGATGAAAAAATGGTCTCATCTGACAATAATGCCAATAGAATATGTTCTGTTCCTGTACGTTCTTGATGAAGTTTAACGGCATGTTCATTTGCCAATCGAATCATTTCAGCTGCTTTCGGAGAATAGGGCAAATAAGCTTCTTTTTCGGCACGTGATAGTGTGCCATACCCCGTAAATTGTTCAATTTGACTTCTCACATCATCATCAACAACATTAAATTGTTGCATGACTTTACTAGCAATGCCTTCTTTTTCAATTGCCAAAGCAAGTAATAGATGTTCTGTCCCAACAGCTTGATGTTTAAAATGCTTTGCTTGTTCTTGTGCAATAACTAACACATTCTTTGCACTTGGTGTATATTGATTATCCATATTAATTACACTCACTTTCAAACCGTAATCGGTTCAATAATTGTTGTAATAATCTAGCTCGTAAACGACCTTGAACGGTTGCATCGCCAACTGCTAATGCTTCTTTAGACATTAACGTCAAAAGAAGTTCCCCTTCACGTTGTGTCAAGATTTGTTCTCGATATAAACTAGATATTACTGCTGTTGCCGTCCTAAAGCTAACAATCTCAGGGAGACTTTGTCGCATCTCTTCAATCAGATCTGGCTCTGTCCGTAATGCCATTTTTACAATACGAATATAACCACCACCACCACGTTTTGATTCGACGAAATAACCATTTTCGGCACTAAAACGCGTTTTAATGACATAATTAATTTGTGATGGCACGACATTGAAGCGTCGGGCGATTTCAGCACGACGAATTTCAATTTCATTCGCCTGCTGCAAAATTTGTTTCAAGTATGCCTCAATATTATCAGACATATTTGAATCAGCCATGACCTTCACCCCCTTGACCAATATTGACATCATTATAAAACGCATCGTCAAACAATGCTACTAATCAATCATATCTTTTTAAGAGTCGGTCGCAAAATATTTTACAAAAGCTAATTCAAGGTTCGCTTAACTTAAAAATATCAACTTGTCATTATTTTTATTGACTACCCATTTTAAAAAACATGTATTGACACAAAAACCACCAAGATTTCTCTTGATGGTTTGCAATCAATGCACCTAGAAGGATTCGAACCTTCAACCTTCTGATTCGTAGTCAGACACTCTATCCAGTTGCGCTATAGGTGCATGTTCATTTGAAGCTCCCTATTGGAAGTAAGCGAACAACGGGATTCGAACCCGCGACCTCTACCATGGCAAGGTAGCGTTCTACCAACTGAACTATATTCGCATGGAATGCCGACTACTGGATTCGAACCAGCGACCTCTTCATTACTAGTGAAGCGCTCTGCCAGCTGAGCTAAGTCGGCTTCTGTATCGAAAATCGATATACGGATGACAGGAATCGAACCTGCACGCCCTAAGGGCACTGGAACCTAAATCCAGCGCGTCTGCCAGTTCCGCCACATCCGCAACAGACGTCCATCGAGTAAACAACTCTAGACAACTTTTACATTATACCTAATCATTTATTAAGTGTCAACACTCATTTTGATTTGGTATATATCGTAACTGCTATCATGACTAATAACAACTTACCACTCGATACATATTACTAGCTTTTTTATTTTTTTGCAATTCTTTTTTCACTGTTTTGAAAAATTACAATACATTTCCTTATTCTTCATATAAAAAAAACATTAAAATCAATTTTAAAAGTCGCTAATCAACCATGTTAATCTGGTAAATTAGCGACTACGATAAACTATTTTTTTGATCAATGATTATAACAAATCTTCTGCAACAATTTTATCCGCACCAAAGTATGGCCGTAATACTTCCGGAATTGTCACTGTACCATCTTCATTTTGGTAATTTTCTAAGATTGCTGCAACAGTTCGACCAACTGCCAAACCAGATCCATTCAAAGTGTGCACAAATTGTAATTTACCATTTTCATCACGATATTGAATGCGTGCTCGGCGAGCTTGAAATGCTTCTGTATTTGAGACAGAAGAAATTTCACGATAGATATTTTGCTGTGGCATCCACACTTCCACATCATATGTCTTTGCTGCTGAAAAGCCCATGTCACCTGTTGATAATGTGATAACGTGATATGGTAAATTCAATTTCTTCAAAATATTTTCGGCATTGACTGTCATATCTTCCAAAGCTTGATATGAATCCTCAGGCTTTGTGAATTTAACCATTTCGACCTTATTAAACTGGTGCATACGAATCAAGCCACGCGTATCACGCCCTGCTGAACCCGCCTCCTGACGAAAAGCTGGTGATAATGCTGTGACACTATATGGTAACTTTTCTGCATCGATCACTTCTTCACGGAAGTAATTAGTTAGTGGGACTTCTGCCGTTGGAATCAACGTCATGTCATCATTTGTACCAACACGGTATGCATCATCCATAAACTTTGGATATTGACCAGTCCCATACATGGCTTCATCTTTAACCAGGTATGGTGTGATCATTTCCTTATAACCTTCTTTTTGATGTTCATCTAACATAAAGTTATAAACAGCTCGTTCTAAACGAGCCCCTTGTCCAACATAATAGACAAAGCGAGCGCCTGATACTTTTGCACCACGTTCAAAATCTAAGATACCTAAATCTTCACCAATGTCAAAATGCGCTTTGGGTGCAAAATCAAATGTTGGTATATCACCCCATCGCCGTTCTTCACGATTGGCTGCTTCGTCTGGGCCAACAGGAATCGTGTCATTTGGCAAATTGGGAAAATGTAATGCGCGTTCTTTAATTTGCTTGTCTAACACAACAACTTGCTCATCCAACGCTTTAATTGTTGCTGAAACTGTTTGCATTTCAGCAATGACGTCACTAGCATCTTCTTTTTGACGTTTCTTCAGACCAATTTGATCTGATACGGTATTACGGCGTGCTTTTAATTCTTCCGTTTTCACCAATAATTCACGACGTTTTGCATCATCGGCAACTAAAGCATCAATCTCTTCTGGTGCAACGCCACGTGTGGCTAAACGTTCTTTTACTTTTGCTGTCTCATGACGAATTAATTTCATATCTAACATAATCATTATTCTCCTAGTTATTTTTTCAAACCCAGCTCATCGATTTTGTCATCAATCAAGGATAATACCTTGTTGGCTGCTAACTCATCCGTTACAAAATCATATTGATCACCATCAATACTTAATTTTGGGGATCGATCATACCTTTCAAACCAGGCAACATAGCGGTCATTTAAACTCTTATAATAATTATATAAGGATGGATCGTTCTCAATTTGCTCATATTCACGACCACGCTTTTTGATACGAGTTAACATCGTATCAAAACTAACGTGAATATAAATTAACAAATCTGGTGTTTTAACGATCGCATCATCAGAAAAATCCACCTGTTCCATCATGTTATTTAACAAATCACCATAGATTTGTACTTCAGTCTGGGTGGCTCTATCTAAATCTGCATTTAATTTAAACAACAACAAGTCCTCAAAGATAGATCGATCAATGACGTTTAATTGGCTACCCTGTGCATCCTTGATGTTATCTAAACGCTTATTTAAAAAATAATTTTGTAATAAAAAGCCATAGCGTTTTGGGTCTTCATAAAATAATGGCAGAATAGGATTATCATCAACGGATTCGTATAGTGCTTCGCTCCCTAAATGTTCTGCGAGCATCGTTGTTAAGCTGGTTTTCCCAGCACCAATAGTTCCCGATAATACGATCATCCTGTTGTCCTACTTTCTTTAATCAATATTAAGTTTATTTTACCAAATTTTACAACGTCTAACACATCCACTTTTGAGAACCAACCGAATTCTCACTAATTGCATCAAATTAAAAAGCCAAAGCCTTTCGAAATAATCGAAGACTTCGGCTTTTTAATTTGAAATAACCACCGTTACCTCAAAACCTATCATTGCTTCACGTTTACTCGTTCACACAATTACTTTTTACCAGAAACTGCATGAATACGATTAACCGCACGCATTAAGGCAGTTTGTGCACGTGCAACATCGTTTGTTTCACTTGCTGCTAAACGCTTTTCAGCACGTGCTTTCGCATCTTCTGCACGCTTAACATCGATATCTTGTGCTCTTTCTGCACTATCAGAGACAATTGTTAATTCATTATCAGAAAATTCAGCAAAACCACCACTAACTGCAATGATTTCTTCTGTATCTGACGAATCTGATTCGTCATCAACAATTTTCACTTCACTAATGTGCAACGCTGAAATAATTGGTGCATGGTTCGCCATGATTCCTTCTTCACCATTGGTTGTATTTAAAACAACTAATGAAGCTGTCTCATGTTCAAAAACCACACCATTTGGCGTTACCACCTTAACATGTAGGGTGTGTTCACTCATGGCGCCGCCCCCTTTGTTTAGTCAGCCATTTGAGCAGCTTTTTCAGCTACCATCTCAACGGCACCAACGTTACGGAAAGCATCTTCAGGATATTGATCGTACTTACCTTCCAAAATCTCCTTAAAACTGCGTACAGTTTCAGTCAATGGTACATATTGTCCAGGTAATCCTGTAAACGTCTCGGCAACAGAAAATGGCTGAGACAAGAAGAATTGGATACGACGAGCACGGTTAACGATCGTCTTCTCTTCATCTGACAATTCATCCATTCCTAGAATAGAAATGATATCTTGTAACTCACGGTAACGTTGTAATGTATGTTGCACTTCAGTTGCAACGTCATAATGTTCTTGTCCAACAACTTCTGGTGCTAAGGCCGTAGACGTTGAAGCCAATGGATCAACGGCTGGGTAGATTCCTTGTTGTGTCAATGAACGTTCCAAATTAGTCGTTGCATCCAAATGTGCGAATGTCGTCGCAGGCGCAGGGTCAGTATAATCATCGGCAGGCACATAAACAGCTTGAATCGATGTTACTGAGCCCTTCTTCGTTGAAGTGATTCGTTCTTGTAACTGACCCATCTCAGTAGCTAATGTTGGTTGATAACCAACGGCTGATGGAATTCGTCCAAGCAAAGCCGAAACCTCTGAACCTGCTTGCGTGAAACGGTAAATATTATCAATGAATAATAGCACATCCTGACCATTGACATCGCGGAAATGCTCAGCAATCGTCAAACCAGTTAAAGCAACACGCATACGTGCGCCAGGAGGTTCGTTCATTTGACCATATACCATGGCGGTTTGCTTCAAAACACCAGATCCTTGCATTTCATAGTACATATCATTACCTTCACGGGTACGCTCACCCACACCAGTAAAGACAGAAATACCATTATGACCTTGTGCGATGTTGTGAATCAATTCTTGAATCAACACCGTCTTACCAACACCGGCACCACCGAATAGACCAATTTTACCACCACGAACATATGGTGCTAATAGATCAATAACCTTGATACCAGTTTCTAAAATTTCTGTTGACGTTGACAATTCGTCGTATGCTGGTGCATCACGATGAATTGGATCACGTTGTACGTCGTCTCCCAGTGCTTCACCACCATCAACTGGCTCTCCTAGCACGTTAAACACACGTCCCAACGTTGCCTCACCAACAGGGACACTGATTGATTTTTCAGTATCTGTTGCCGTCATTCCACGTCGCAACCCATCAGTTGAATCCATGGCAATCGTACGCACGACACCATCACCCAGTGACAAAGAAACCTCGACCGTCAATGTTTTTTGATCACCCTTATCGATAATCAATGCATTATTAATATCTGGAATCTTTGTACCTGATGGAAAAGCAACGTCAACAACGGGACCAATGACTTGAACAACTTGTCCGGTATTCATTGTCGTTTCCTTTCTTCATTCATATAAATCTGATGTCAGATGCTTTTAATCCAAAGCAGCCATTCCACCAGTAATTTCTGTAATTTCAGTCGTAATTGCACCCTGACGCGCACGGTTGAATTGCAGTCCAAGTGAATCAATAATTTCCTTGGCATTATCAGTCGCTGAAGACATCGCATTTGCCGATGCAGCATGTTCAGCAGTTTTTGCATCGATGATAGCACCATAAACTAAACTTTCGGCATATTGTGGTAGCACAACACCCAAAATTTGTTCAGCTGATGGTTCCATATCATAATCAGCCGTATACTTTGTATCATCTTTAGATTCTGTTAAATCTTCTGTTGAAACAGGTAACATCTTCTCTAAATGTACTTCATTTGTAATACGACTAACATAATGCTGATAACCAACGATTAATTCATCAAAAACTTCGTTGTCATACATTGTTGTCACAGTTTTCACAATTTCACGAACCTCATTAAAGGTTGGCACATCGGAAACACCACGATACTCGTATGCAACATCAAACCCACGTTTCTTAAAGAAATCCGCACCATTACCACCAACCGCTAAGATAACAACTTGATCAGGTGTCAATTGGCGTTCAGTCATTCTAGACATTACTTCTTTTAATAATGTTGAATTATAACCACCAACTAAACCACGATCAGAAGATAGTACTAAAAATCCTACCTTTGACACATGACGTTGTTCAAGCAAAGTCCCTGAAACATTGTTGATATGCGCTGTTGCTAAGTGTGCCACAACGTCATGAAGGGCATCGGCATAAACCGTATATGAACCCCCATGACGTTGAATTTGACTTAGCTTAGCAGTTGAAACCATTTGCATGGCACTTGTAATTTGACGCGTCTTTTTTGTTGAGGCAATGCGGCGTTGAATATCTTGTAAAGAAGCTGCCATTTATCGCCCCTCCTTTACTATTCTTCTGCTGAGCCGGCAAATGTTGCTTTGAATTCCTTAATTGCAGCATCTATCGTGTCGGTATCAGGCAAGTTCTTTGTCTCAACAATTGTCTCTAACAAATCATTATGTGATGCACGCACAGCAGCAATTAATTCTGATTCAAAACGTAGAATATCATCGACTGCGACATCATCCATAAAGCCATGTGTTAGGGCATATAGTGATAACACTTGCTCCTCAACAGGCAATGGCTGATGCAAAGGTTGTTTCAATAACTCAACGGTACGACGACCACGGGCTAACTTAATTTGCGTTGCCTCGTCCAAATCTGAACCGAATTGGGCAAATGACTCCAACTCCTTGTATGAAGCCAAATCCAAGCGCAGTGTACCAGCAACTTTCTTCATCGCTTTAATTTGCGCGTCACCACCAACACGAGAAACAGAAGTTCCGGCATCGATAGCTGGACGAACACCAGCATAGAACTGATCCGCATCCAAGAAAATTTGGCCGTCGGTAATTGAAATCACATTGGTTGGGATGTATGCAGAAACATCACCAGCTTGTGTCTCAATAATTGGCAAAGCGGTCATTGACCCACCACCTAGCTCGTCTGACAACTTAGCAGCACGCTCTAACAAACGTGAATGCAAGTAGAAGACATCACCGGGGTAGGCTTCACGTCCAGGTGGACGACGAAGAATCAATGACAGCTCACGATAAGCCGTTGCTTGCTTTGATAAATCATCATAAACAATCAACACATGCTTACCGTTATACATAAACTCTTCACCCATTGCCGCACCAGCATAAGGCGCTAGATATAGCATTGGGGCTGGTTCTGAAGGACTAGCAGTCACAACGATTGTATAGTCCATGGCACCCATACGACGCAAAGTTTCAACTTGCGTACGCACAGTTGAGGCCTTTTGACCAATCGCAACATAGACAACGATCATATCTTGATCTTTTTGATTCAAAATCGTGTCAATCGCAACAGATGTCTTACCAGTCTTACGATCACCGATAATTAACTCACGTTGACCACGACCAATTGGTACTAAAGCATCGACAGCCTTTAGACCAGTTTGTAGTGGTTCAAACACAGACTTACGCTCCATAACACCTGGAGCTTTAACTTCAACAGGACGTGTTTTTTCTGTTTCAATTGGGCCCATCCCATCAACAGGCTGTCCCAAGGCATTAACAACACGACCAATCAGTTGCTCACCAACAGGCACTTCCATGATACGTCCAGTACGCTTAACAGTATCACCTTCACGAATACTGTCATAGCTACCAAGAATAATGATACCAACATCATTTGATTCTAAGTTTTGCGTCATACCATAAACACCATTTTCAAACTCGACAAGCTCACCAGCAAGGGCATTTTCCAACCCCGTTGCGCGAGCGATACCATCACCAATGTAGGTAACAGTTCCAGTTTCTTTTACTGTTAAGTCGTCTTGATAATTGGCTAATTGCTTTTTGATGAGTGAACTGATTTCTTCAGCTTTGATGCTCATTTCAGCAGTTCCTCTTTCTTTATAGTGTGTCTATTCATCACACACAACATCAATTTTAACTAGAATTTCGATTACTAGCGGATGATACTCTGACGAATAGCAACTAATTTTGTTGCTAATGATCCATCCAAAATTTGGTCATTGGCTTTCACAATCACGCCACCAAGTAGGTTCTCATCAACGATTTGTGTCAAACGAACTTCATTAGCCTGATAACGTTGTACAAGTTTCTCTTTTAAACGTGACACTTGCTCTTCACTCAATGGCACCGCTGTTTGTACCTCTGCATTCACAATACCAGCAGCCTGATTAACAAGTTCTTCATACTTTGAAATAATTGCTGGCAAGTTTTGAATACGTCGATAATCAAACGTCATCTTAATCAGATTTTTAACAACCTGACTCGTATTCTCTGACAAAGTTGTTAACAATTGCTGCTTCACATTTTCATCAATACGCAAAGATAGCAATGCCTTCGTAAATTCTGGATTTTGTACTAATACATCACGAACGACCGATAACTCAGCCATCGTTGCTTCATCAGTACCTTGATCATGGGTTAATTCGAACAAAGCAACGGCATATCGCTTAGCAATCGTTGCTTTATCTAATGCCATTACTTGTTACCTAACCCTTCAATGTAAGCGTCAATAAGCGCTTTTTGATCATCTAACTTTAGTTCTTTCTGGATAATCTTTTGTGCGATGGTTACTGAAAGTTCAGCAACTTCACTCTTAACGTCAGCCATTGCTTCAGAACGTTCTTGTGCAATCTGAGCACTTGCTTGTTCTTTAGTTGCTTGGGCATCTGCTTGAGCGTCAGCAACGATTTGATCACGTTGCTTACCAGCTGCTGCCTTGGCATCAGAAACAATACCGTTAGCTTCAGTACGTGCTGATTGCAACTGCTCTGAACGCTTTGAAGCCATTTCTTCGGCCTTTTGACGCGCTTCTTCAGCAGTATCCAAATCATGAGCGACTTTCTCCGCACGCTTTTCCATCATTTTTACTACTGGTCCCCAGGCATACTTCTTTAATAGAAGCATCAAGACTAGGAATGCCACTAGTACAAACAACATGTTACCCAAAGCCAACCCTTCGCTAGCACCTGCTAGAACAATTTGATTAAACATAATTAGTTGGCCTCCGCGTTTCGATTATCGTGCTAACAACATGAAGGCAATAGCAATAGCGATGATTGGAACGGCTTCGACCAAACCAACTCCGATAAACATGTTCGTACGTAACTTACCTTCTAATTCAGGTTGACGTGCTGTACCAGCAATCATACTTGAAATAACAATACCGTTACCAATACCAGCACCAATAGCGGCACCAGCTGCGGCAACACCAACACCAATGGTTGCAACATCCATTTTTACAATCCTCCGATTAATTTAAACAGTTACTGTAGTTACTCTGTCTTTTCCGAAACATAGACAGTCGTCAAAGTGACGAAGACAAACGCTTGAATGGCCCCAATAAACAATGAAAATCCTTGCCATAGAATTGTGAGCACAAACGCTGGTATAAATGTTAAGGCACCAGCAGACTGTGCCAATTGCCACAATAGAGACAAAACCATTTCACCAGCAAAGATATTACCGAACAGACGTAGTCCCAATGTTAGAAAACTAGTAAACTGCTCAATAAGATTTAAGGGGAATAAGACACTAAATGGTGACAGATATACTGACTTGAAGTATTTCTTAAATCCTTGCTTTTCAACACCTAAGAAATGAGCAATGGTAATCGCAATTAATGCTAATGTCATTGTCACTAGTGGGTTAGCGGTTGGTGAGTTCAGAAATGTATTACCATCCACTTTAACCGTAAAGGCAACACCTAGTTGATTGCCAACGAAGATGAACAAAAACATGGAAAATATGAAAAACTTCAAACTGTTACCAGTCTTATTTGGCAATGATCCATCAACAATATTATTAGTAAAATCAATGACCCACTCTAGCATATTTTGCTTACTTTTCCCGGCTGGTTTCATAACCAATTTTCGAGAAGTCCACAATGCTAGCAGAAAAACAATCGTCATCGAAACTAATGTTGAAATAACCACATTCCAATCAAACGTCAACCCCGCAATGCTAAAGGTCGCGGTTTTCTCCAATGAAATTCACCTCTTTCCTTTCTTGAAATATAATCAAGCGGCATGCATATCAAACAGGACCGTTTAACTTTTACCACCTAATATTACCCCTTTTTGAAGGTATTTCAATAATAAAGGACTACTTTAATTTGTCCCATTTCTGCAACGTTTTTTTACAAAGCTTGTTATATCACACTTTTTACTATTCCAAATAAGAATAATAATAATTTTATATCCAAAATAGAAATAATATTTTGCACTAATCTGTCTTCCCTTATAAAAAAACCGTTATTTTACAACACACATTGCAAAATAACAGTCAAAAAATGCTGTCATCATCACGATAATTTATTTTTCAGAAGCTGCTTTTTCCGGTAAAATCAAGTTCAAAACGATACCCAAGACAGTGGCGATTGCAACACCTGAAAATTGTACAACATTATTACCATGTCCCAATTGTAGATAAGCGTTACCAATCCCAATAACTAAGACAGATGAAGCAATCATCAAATTACGCTTCAAATTAAAATCTAGTTTATTTTCAACAATGATTCGCAATCCTGATGCGGCAATCACACCAAACAATAGGAACGATACCCCTCCTGTGACTGCCCCCGGAATCGTTTGAATCAAAGCTGATAATTTACCAACAAACGAGAAGAGAATGGCAAATGTTGCGGCACCCATCAAAACATACACCGAATGCACCTTTGTAATTGCCATAACACCAATATTTTCACCATATGATGTCACAGATGGTCCACCAACTAAACCAGCAAATAACGAAGCAACCCCATCACCAGCTAGTGTCCGGTGCAACCCAGGATTTTTAATATAATCGCGTCCTGTCAAATCATCTAACACCATCAAATGACCCAAATGTTCTGTAATGGTAACTAACGCAATTGGTGCCATCACGAGCACAGCACCCCAATGCATTACTGGTCGATAATCCACAAACGGGATATCAAAAGCTGGTAAAGTAAACCATGCGGCATCAGCAACTGGCTTTAAGTCGACTAAACCAACCATTATTGCTAAAACGTAACCAACAATGATTCCTAATAATATTGGAATCAAACCTAGAAATCCACGAAGATACATATTAAAGAAAATTGTAATCCCCAATGTTACCATTGCAACTAAAAATACTCGAATATCATATTTACCATTTAATAATGTCGCCGATTGTGCAGCAGAACCAGACAATGATAATCCGATCACCATAATAATTGGACCAACCACTATTGGTGGCAATAACTTTTCAATCCATTCAGTCCCAATGAACCCAACAATCGCTGCAACAATCAAATAAACAATACCAACAGAAATCACACCTGTTGCCACACCAGGATAGCCAGTTGTTTTCATCAAAGCAACCATTGGAATAATGAAAGCAAAGCTTGATCCCATATAAGCAGGGATCTGACGCTTTGTAATCAAAATATGTAATAGTGTTCCAACACCAGAACTAAATAGCGCAATGCCCGGATTTAATCCAACTAGTAATGGTACTAAAACAGTTGACCCAAACATTGAAAACATATGTTGTAACGATAGCCCTATCCATTGCCAAAAGCCTGGCTTTTCATCTACATCTAATACAACCTGCCGTTCTGTATCCATTGTGTTATTCCTTTCATACGTCAGCTTAATTGCTGGGAAATAATTAAAAAATACTGAATGCCTAAAAAGGGACTGTCAATCTTACCATTTTAACTTGGTAGATTAATAGTCCACAAACATGTGTCAAATTTGTACCCTAATTGATGCACCCAGTACCAAAGTAATCTTACTAGTCTCACAGGACCAAGTTAGAGCTATTTTCAACGTCATTTATTATATATCAGTTAACAAATCTAGTAAACGTCTTTTAAATTAGTTAAACGTTTTAATTGAAACAAACTGTCGTTAATCCTAAATAGCTGCCTTTACACATATTAAGTATGCAAGTAACATACCTATCACGTATATAAAAAAGAGGTTAATCACAATTGATTAACCTCAACATCACAGTCACATGATGTAAAAATTTTAGTTTATTAATGAGTACCAAACAAACGGTCTCCTGCATCACCAAGTCCAGGAATAATATAACCATGTTCGTTAAGTTTTTCATCCAACCCAGCAGTATAAATATCAACATCAGGATGTGTCTTTTGCACTGTTTCAACACCAACTGGTGCTGATACCAACGTAATCAACTTAATCTTAGTCGCACCACGCTTCTTAAGTGCATCGATTGCCATCACCGCTGAACCACCCGTTGCTAACATCGGATCAACGACCAATACTTCACGTTGATCGATATCTTCTGGCAACTTCACAAAATACTCAACTGGTTCTAGTGATTCTTCATCACGGTACATACCGATGTGGCCAATACGAGCAGCAGGAATCAACTTCATAATACCGTCTACCATCCCAAGGCCTGCACGTAAAATTGGCACGATGGCTAATTTCTTTCCAGCCAATGTTTTTTGCGTTGTTGTCGCAACTGGGGTCTCAACAACAACATCTTCAACTGGTAAATCACGTGTCACTTCATAAGCCATCAATGAGGCAATTTCATCAACAATTTCACGAAATTCTTTTGTACCAACATTCTTATTACGAATAATTGTTAATTTATGTTGAATTAGTGGGTGGTCAAAAACCGTTAGCTTACTCATTTCAAAGCTCCATTTCGTTTTCTTCTATTATAACGCTTTTTCTTAATTTGCGTATTCAATCCCTGACAAAGGGAAACGACTAGTTAAGTCTAATACCGCCTGCTTTACAGACGTTAACGTTGCTTCATCTTCAGGGTTAGCAAGTACTTTCAAAATCAATGTCGCCACTTCTTTTGACTCAGTTTCTTTGAAACCACGTGTTGTAATTGCTGGTGTCCCAATACGAATACCTGATGTCACAAACGGACTGCGTGGTTCATTTGGAATCGCTTCTTTATTAGTTGTAATGTGCACGCTATCTAAAACATTTTGTGCATGCTTACCAGAAATACCAGTCGCCGTTAGATCTAAGTTAAACAGATGATTATCTGTCCCACCTGATACAACACGGACTAGATCAGACGCAGCAAACACATCAGCCATCGCTTTCGCATTGGCAATTACTTGTTGACCATACGTTTTAAAACTAGGCTGCATTGCTTCGTAAAAAGCAACTGCTTTACCAGCAATCACATGCTCTAATGGTCCACCTTGTGTACCCGGAAAAATAGCTGAATTAATCGCTTTTCCTAATGCTTGCTTTGCTAAAATCAAACCGCCACGTGGCCCACGTAATGTTTTATGCGTTGTTGATGTTACAACATCAGCAATGCCAACTGGTGAAGGATGAACACCAGCAGCAACTAAGCCAGCAATATGCGCCATATCAACCATGAGATATGCCCCCACAGAGTCAGCAATTTGACGGAAACGATCAAAATCGATAAATCGTGAATATGCTGATGCACCTGTCACAATCAACTTTGGCTTGAACTCATTTGCTAAAGCAGCAACTTGTTCATAATCAATCCGCTCATCATCATTCAAACCATAAGCATGAAAATGATAAGTCTTACCAGAAAAATTAACGGGTGACCCGTGCGTTAAGTGACCACCAGCATTCAAATCAAGCCCCAAGACATGATCACCAGGTTCAAGTAATGCTGCGTAAACAGCCGCATTCGCTTGTGAACCAGAATGTGGCTGAACATTGGCGTACTCCGCCCCAAACAGCTCTTTCACACGATCAATTGCCAATTGCTCAACTTGATCGATATATTCAGTACCACCATAATAACGCTTGTTAGGATAGCCTTCAGCATATTTATTGGTTAAAATACTGCCCTGTGCAGCACGCACACCTGCAGACGCAATGTTTTCTGAAGCAATTAATTCAATATTATGCTCTTGGCGATCGGCTTCACGATCAATTGCAGCCCATAGTTCAGGATCAAATTCGCGATAATTTGTCATTGGGGTTGACCTCCTTCAGTCAAAACAGATTAATTAGTTAATAGCTCACTAATCCAGTGGCCACCAGATGCTTTACCTAGTCGATTATTATATGCACCATTTTCATCAATCTGTGGCATGGCAGCAACAAGAATCGTTCGCACATCTTTTTTCTCATCAAAATACCTTAGCCCAGCAAATAATTTTGCAGCGGCTGTATCATTATTATCTCCCAATGACCAAACAAAATCCATACCTGCTAATTGATGCGTTGCAATTAAATCATTAGTCAACATTAACCCAACTGGATCAATTTGGCTTTGCATCCAAATAATCGCCTTTGTCCAATCTTCCGGTGCAACCATATAAACGTCCTTATCAGGTGCATAATGCCGATATTTCATACCAGGCGCCTTAGGTGTTTCATTGTCTGCAACACGATGAATTTCAGAATCTACTGGCGTTTGAATAACTGCTTCTATTTGTGCGGGCGTAATTTTACCTGGACGTAAGATGGCTGGCATTTTAGTTGATAAGTCTAAGACCGTTGATTCAACCCCGATTTTTGTTGGACCGTCATCTAAAATACCTGCAATCTTACCATGCAAATCATGATACACGTGTTTTGCTAATGTCGGCGATGGCTTACCCGAAGTATTTGCAGATGGTCCAACCAATGGCTTACCACTGTCTCGAATCAATTGACGCGTCACATCATTGTCAGGCAAACGTACAGCAACCGTATCCAATCCACCGGTCACTGTCATTGATAAGACACCTGGCCTAACTGGCAGAATCATCGTCAATGGTCCTGGCCAATAAGCAGCCATTAATTTTTGTGCCAACTCGTTAACAATGGCAAAGTCAGCCACTTGCTCTGGGTCAGCGACGTGGACAATTAGCGGATTATCAGATGGTCGCCCTTTCGCTGCATACACTTTGCCAACTGCTTTTTCATTATAGGCATCCGCACCAAGTCCATAAACAGTTTCTGTTGGAAAGGCAACCAACGAACCACGTCTAATGGCACGTGCTGCCGCATCCATATCATTAACTGTCCATATTTTTGTTTCTGTCATTTTTACATCTCCCGCAATACTTTAATCATTCGATCATGACCACTTAAATCCTGACGTAATGTTACCTTGACATGAGGTAATGTTTCAAATAATTTAACAAGTGCCTGTCCTTGTTGATAACCAATTTCAAAGTACGCAGCACCACCTGGATTCAGATATGCTAATAAATCGGCTGCCATTTGTTTATATAATGCTAAACCATCGTCTTCAGCGTATAGTGCAATATCTGGTTCAAAAGCAACAACAGATTCGTCCATCATAGCCTGTTCATCACGACTAATATAAGGTGGATTAGCAACAATAATGTCAAAGCGACCTGCAACATTTGTAAACAAATCACTCTCCAAAAAGCTCACATTTGGTGCATACAATGCTGCATTTTCCTTAGCGACAAACAATGCTTCACTTGAAATATCTAATCCATTGACATCCCAGGTTGGTCGTTCCGCACTTAACGTCACAGCAATCGCACCTGAACCAGTGCCAATATCTAACACTCGTTTCTTGTCACGAGTCACATGATCGTTTAAAATCCATTCAACCAATTCCTCTGTTTCTTGACGAGGAATGAGCACTCGCCGATCGACTTGAAATTCTCTACCATAAAAAGCAGCATGCCCTAATGCATACTGTACTGGTTGACCACCCTTAATGGCGCGTACCGCAACCATAAAACGCAAACGTTTTTCATCTTCTAGAACTGTATTGCGATTATTTGATAATTGCGCATAATTCCAATCCATCATCCCAGTTAACAAATAGTCGATTTGTGCCATCCGCTCAACTTCATCATGAATATAAGGTTCCAACTGCCAGTTCCCCCATTCACGTACTGCTTGAATGGTCCATTGTTCATCAAACATATTATCTTATCCTTGTTTTAATGCTTCAAGCTTAGCCGTTTGATCAGCAATCAATAAGGCATCAATGATATCTGCCAATTCACCGTTCATAATACGGTCTAACTTATTTAATGATAGGCCAATTCGGTGATCTGTTACCCGATTTTGAGGATAATTATATGTTCGAATACGCTCAGAGCGATCACCAGACCCAACAGCAGTCTTTCGTTGTTCGGCATATTCTGCCTCATTTTGTGATGCATAATAATCGTACACACGCGTCTTTAAAATTTCCATTGCCTTCGCACGATTTTGTTGTTGTGAACGTTGGTCTTGCATCGCAACGACAATACCTGTTGGTAAATGTGTCATACGAACTGCTGATGATGTCTTGTTAATATGTTGTCCACCAGCACCAGATGAACGATAAACATCAACACGCAGATCCTTATCGGCAATCTCAATATCAACATCTTCATACTCAGGCATCACACCAACTGTTGCGGTTGAAGTATGTACACGACCAGCTGATTCAGTTTCTGGTACACGTTGCACACGATGCGCACCATTTTCGAATTTCAATTTAGAATAAACATTATCGCCGGTAATCATCAAAACGATTTCTTTATAGCCACCAATTTCCGTCTTATTCTCATCAATAATTTCAACGTGCCAACCTTGTTTTTCAGCATAGCGAACATACATATCATATAAATCAGCCGCAAACAAAGCGCCTTCATCACCACCAGCTGCTCCGTGAATTTCCATAATGATATTTTTATCATCATTAGGATCCTTTGGTAGTAACAGAATTTTGATTTGTTCTTCTAATTCATCTTTTTCAGTATGCAAATCTTTTAATTCTTCTTTTGCTAACTCTTCTAATTCTGAATCACTCGCTTCTTCACGAAGAATATCTTCATTTTCTGCAATCCCTGCAATGACTTTTTTATAACGTTTAAACGTTTCAACTGTTTCACGTAAACTACCCTCTTCTTTAGAGAGTGCAAGAAACCGTTTTGTGTCAGCAATGACTTCCGGGTCTGAAATCATTTCACTTACTTCATCATACCGATCCACAACGGATTGTACTTTTTCAAAAATTTCATCCATGTTTTTCTATTCCTTTAACATTATTCATGATTAATCGCTGTTCGTCGTGCTAATGCTTCTAAATCTGGATGATTATAATGTCTCCGACAAACAGGCATATAGGCTTCGTCACCACCGATTTGAACTTGTTCACCTTCATATATCGGTTGACCATTTGCCAATCGTAAATTCATAATCGCTTTACGACCACAGAACGAGCATAGTGTTTTCATTTCCTCAATTTTATCTGCATAAATCAACAAAGCTTCCGAACCAGGAAACAATTGATTAAATGCATCATTTTTCAAACCAAAAGCTAAGACAGGAATATTTAATTCGTCGACTACTCGGGTTAGTTGCAGTACTTGTTCTTTCGTCATAAACTGTGCTTCATCAATCAATACTGCTGCTACTGTGTCATTGTTCAAAATAATTTGAAATAAATCATCCGTGGCATGAATTGCCCGAGCGGACCGTTGCATACCAATACGCGAAGCAATTTCACCGACACCTGTACGATTATCCAAAGCGCTCGTTAATAACAAGACATGTCGTTGTTGCACCTCGTAATTATGCGCAACTTTTAATATCTCAATACTTTTACCACTGGCCATTGCACCATAACGAAAAAATAATTGCGCCATCTTGTCCCTGCCTTTCACCTATAAAATCTAGCTTACACTCCAATCTAGTATACCAAAATTGTCAATAAAAAAAAGATAAGCTGACAAAAGATGCCTTGGAGTCGGTATGTTACGTGGTTTGGTCGGTTTGTGGTCATAGACCATGAAACGAACAAATGCGTTACATTGAGGATTCAAGTTTTTGGACCACGTTTAAAAGCCGTCAATCTTGCCATAAAATAGCGAAATTGACGGCTTATTGAGACTTTATGACGATTTATGATCACAACAATCAATATAAAATAATAACATATTCTTAGAAAAATTCTGGTGAAATAGTTGCAATTTTAGCTTGCCAATCAATGCCTGGATACTTTCGATCTAAAATCAACTGTAGCATGTGCAACGCTAGATTTCCATTACGAGTCAAAATTGGCCCATGAAAATAGGTCCCATAAACATTACGATAGACCAGTCCTTCGCCACCATCTTCACCATTATTCCCGTTTCCTTTGATAACCTTACCTAATGGCCGCTCATCATCTCCTAAGAACGTACGTCCTTGATGGTTTTCAAAACCATGATACTCCAAATGATTTACTTCATCTTCAATTGTAACGTTACCAATGAAACGATTGTCTGGTTGGTTCAAAGTGTAGTGACTTAAAGCACCAATGCCATTAACTCTTGTCCCATCAGCCAATAAGAAATATTGTCCTAGCAATTGAAAGCCACCACAAACACCTAATAATGGCCCATTGTTTTCAATGTACGTCTTCAAAGCGGGCGCTTTATCCGGCAAGTCATCAGCAACGATCCTTTGTTCATAATCTTGCCCACCACCAAATAAAACAAAATCATAAGCCGTCGCATCAAAAGGATCACCCAATGAGACAATTTTTTCGTCAACCGTGATACCTAATTGTTTTGCATAATAACGCAACGCAACAATATTGCCAAAATCGCCGTACGTATTCATTAAATCACCATACAAATGAGCGGCATGTATCTCATATTCAGCCATCTATTTATTCCCCCATTCCTGTGTGAATATAGCCTTGCTGCTTTAATTCGGCACGCAATTGTAGCATCGCCGTATAAGTTGCTAATACATAAACACGTTTTGTTGGCATGCTTTCAATAGCAGTCACAATATCTTTTAGATCCTGATAAACAGGGTGATCACCAAATCCAGCCATTTTCAAACGTACGTACAAATCTTTATAACGTTCACCACCTGTTGCTACTGCTTGAATACCTGTTTCATGCAGTGATTCAAAGTTTGCATCCCAAATCCAACTCGTATCAATACCATCTGCATAATTTGCATTTAGTAATGCGATCATTGAAAACGGTTGATCATCTGTTTTCATCATATCAATTACTTGATTGGCACCTACTGGATTCTTAATCAATACAATCGTAACTTCTTTATCATTAACTTTAACGGCTTCTTGGCGCCCAAATATTTGGGCATTCGATGTAAAAGCTTGTTGAATTTGTTCTGATGATACGCCCATAAATCGACCAACGGCATATGCGGCTAACGCATTATAAATATTATACATACCGCCAATCTCAATTTGGTAAGTCATTCCATCAATATCAAAATTTGACGAAACTGGTGTTAATTTATTTAATTTTGTCACAGCATAATCTAGGGGAGGACGCTTAAAATCGTCAGTCACTGAGAAATAATCACCCTGATTACCAAAAGTCATAAAATGATAATGTAAAATAGAATTATCCGTTGGTGACAAAACGCCATCAGTATTGTGGGGTGCTTTCATATCTCCTGTTGCAGGCAAATGATTAAATCCATAATAAACTTTTGGATTAGGTAAATCGCCTCGCATAAAAATGGGTGAGTCAGCATTTGCAATCACAGTCGCTTCAGGAAATAGGCGAATCCCTTTTAAAATTTTTTCATAAGTCGTATAAATTTCACCATAACGGTCTAGTTGATCACGAAAAATATTTGTTAAAACAAATGCTTTCGGCTTTAGCTGACGAGCAACTGCCTCAACATTTGCCTCGTCAACTTCTAATAAGGCAACTGGTCGTTGTTTTGGATCAGTTATCTTAGACGTCAACATTGTCCCTGTAATGCCCTGCATCATATTCGAACCAGAAGGATTTGTGATAACATCTGCATATTTTTCCCTCAACACACGCGTTGTTAATGTCGTTGTTAACGTTTTCCCATTTGTTCCCGTAATCAAGATAACATCATAATTTTCAGCATAACTTTGCATCACATTTGGATCAATTTTTGTTGCCAATTTTCCTGGTAATGATGTGCCACCTCGACGCAATACATCATGCAGTAATACGTATGTGCTTTTGCCAACGAAAGTTGCCAATCCACTTTTAAGGCTCATGTTATCCTCCTAGTTTCGTTAATCCAGCCCGCTAGCTTTCTTATTTTTAATTATTTATAACAATCACTATCAAATTTTACCATTTTAACAACATAAAAACACCACTGTTCATATTGTCGGTGGTGTTTCATCTTATCAATACACACGTCTATTATAATGACCTTGGACCAGGCGTTGATGTTATTAAAGTTGCATACCCATTGATCGTCCAAGCCTCAACATCATGTGGCAAAATAAAACTAGTTGCTGTATCCAAATGATAAGTCACGCCAAAAACAGTTAAATCAATATCACCATCAATCACTGTTCCTAATGTGTAAGGTGCCGTCGCATCCATTGTTACTCGTCCCGCAACATCCCATTTTGTCACATTAAAGTAAGGAGCTGTCACTAATTCGGTTATTGTCAAATCTGCCACATGTGATACTTTCTGTACTGGCTTTTTTGGTACAAATGGTACTGTGGTCACATTTTTAGCATCTGCCAAATGCAATTCCCGCTTTTTACCTGTTGTTTTATCAATGCGATCAAAATCATATACACGATAGGTAACATCTGATGATTGTTGTGTTTCTAAGGCTAAAACACCCTCACCAAGGGCATGTAATGTTCCTGATGGCACATAGAAAAAATCACCTGCTTTAACAGGCACCTTTTGCAAAAGATGTTCCCAGTCACCCTGATCAACTTCCGTATCAAATGTCGCTTTATCTTTAGCTGTATGTCCATAATAAATCGTTGCATCTGGCTTGGCGGCTAAAATATACCATGATTCTGTTTTGCCGAGTTCACCTGCATGTTCATCTGCATAGGTATCATCTGGATGGACTTGAACAGACAAATCCTGATGTGCATCTAATATTTTCACTAATAATGGGAATGGCCGTTTCGCATCATCATTTGCAAATAGTTGTGGCTCATCACGCCATAATTCAGCAATTGTTTTGCCAGCATAGCGACCATTTGTCACCGTGACTGGTCCATTTGGATGGCCAGAAATCACCCATGCCTCACCTGTCGTCTCTGAGGGAATATCTAAATGGTAAATGTCACGTAATGCTGTTCCACCCCAAATTTTTTCATGTAATGCTGGTTTTAAAATAAAAGGTTCCGTCATAATTTTCCCCAACTTTGTCTATAATCTGATTATTATTTTGTTAGTGATAAATAAATACTTGATAACCACCCGTGTTGGGCAACGTGGTACCAGGTAACACCTGATGGGTCCTGCACCCGTTCCGTAATCTCGACAGGTGTGCCATGTTGCATCCGATCGATTCGATGCCCATAGGGTTGTGAATAAACATCTACTTCTGAACCTGGAATATAATCAATCTTGCCACCAGCAATAAACGATGCTGGTTGCCAAATTGTTGGTCGTTTCCATTCTGTGACTGGCTGTTGATGCTGTCCATCATTACCTGTCAATTTCATCGTCTGCATATCATATTTTAACCATCGCGAATCCGCTAATTGATACCAAAAATCACCGGTACGTGTTGCAATACGTTGTGCAGCTTTGACAACAGAGCCTGCCCATAATTTTTGTCCGACACCTGTTGCTTGCGCAATCGACATAACTGGTTGTACGTCTGAAAAAATATGTAAATATTTATTAGTTAACTTTTCAGTCTCTGCAACATCATCTCGTTGATAATAAAAAGTTGTGGTATACATTTCTTTTTCATTAAATGTACCAGTCAACGTACCCTCAGAAGAAACAAAGCGATAGCCAGAGATTGGTTCTGGATCAATTGAAAATTTCTCACCAATATAGCCGTCAATTAATCGCGCACGCGTTAACGTACTTTTTGTATCAACATCTTTTGCATAAACCCATACGGGCATCCCCTTTAGTTGAAAGTCAGCCATTCACGCCGCCTCCTAATCGTCATTTATTATCTCTATCATACCAATTAAATGAATTTTTTGCTCTCTTTAATGTTATCCTTTTAATTTTATTTAAATTCCCTGTCCATCATCGAATAAACAAATTAGAATTTATTCATTTAATTTGTTGACTTTTAATTTTTTAATGTGTATATTATATATATTCGCTGATTAATAATTGCTCTGTAGTTCAGTGGTAGAATAACTCACTGTTAATGAGGAGGTCGCTGGTTCGAACCCAGCCAGAGCAGTTATATAAAAGTGACCAAACTTTTATATAAAACCGAATAAAAGTAGAGTCATTTATCTCATTGACTTTTAATCATACGTGTTATATATTATATATTGTTTATTAATCAAACATTGCTCTGTAGTTCAGTGGTAGAATAACTCACTGTTAATGAGGAGGTCGCTGGTTCGAACCCAGCCAGAGCAGTTATATCAAGCATCAGAAAAGTCAAAACTCACCGTCACTTTCGGTAGTTTTGGCTTTTTATTTTTAACCTGTTTAAAACAAATGCTCATCATTAAAAAAGCACCAAATCATCTATCGATTTGATGCCTTATCCTTGAACCAAGGACTATCAATGGTACCTATTGTATTTCTTAAACAGCTGTATAACCACCATCAACCAACAACGTCGTCCCGTTAACAAACGATGCATCATCACTTGCTAAGAATGAAACGACCTTCCCAATTTCTTCTGGCTTTCCTAGACGACCTGCTGGATGCAATTTAACGAGCGCTTCCTTATCAGCACCAGCAATTAATGGTGTATCAATATAACCTGGTGCAACCGCGTTCACACGAATCCCTTCTGCAGCATAGGTAGCTCCCAAAGTTTGTGTCAGCAGCTTAACCCCACCCTTTGCAGATGCATAAGCAGTCACACCAACTTTACCAACGAAACTGTGAATTGATCCCATGTTAACGACAGCACCACCGGTTTTCTGTGTACGCATTTGTTCGATAGCATACTTGTCAGACAAGAAGACACCACTCAAATTAATATCAATTGTCATACGCCATTGATCATATGACATGTCTGTAATATTACCATCACGTGCAATTCCTGCATCTGCGACCATAATATCTAATGAGCCAAAGTGCGCCACTGCTTCTGCCACAACGTGCTTGACGTCTTCTTCTTTAGTCACATTAGTTTTGACAAAAATAACTTGATCTTCACTGCCCAATGAAGCAGCAACTTCTGGTCCGCTATCAGATAAATCTGAAATAACGACCTTTGCCCCTTCTGCCATTAATTCCTTAACGGTTGCTAAGCCAATTCCTGACGCACCACCAGTAACAATTGCCACTTTATCTGTAAATTTTCCCATTTGTTTATCCCCCCATTTAATCGATATTGTTAGGATTGTTAATAAGCTTATTATACATCAACTGTCTTAAATTATGTAAGCGCTTTACTTTTAAAATCTGATATTCAGTACTGATAATAAAAAGAGAGTGTGATAAAAGACGGACGGTTTGAAGCCGATTGTAACCAACAATTGGGTGATTTGGGTTCGTAGTATAACGAAGAACCAGCAGCGCCTAATTGTTGTTACAGTACTTCAGTCTTTTGGAGCAGGTTTTAAAAAAGTGCGAAAAAAGACGTTGATCTACCAATCAAATTGATAGATCAACGCCCTTCTCAGTTAGTCATAACGACTGATGTGCCAATTTCTTAAACCATTTTTTGTAACATACCAGTTAATTCATCAACATTCTATTCAAACACCATTTGGTTTTTATACAATTCTGCATAAAAACCATTCTGTGCTAACAGTGTTTCGTGATTACCTTGTTCAATAATTCGGCCGTCTTTTAGGACAACAATTTTATCCGCATTTAGAATCGTCTTTAATCGATGTGCAATCACAAAACTCGTACGGCCGGCAATGACATTGTCCATTGCTCGTTGAATGCGTTCTTCAGTCACCGTATCAACATTCGATGTTGCTTCATCTAAAATCAATAAATCTGGTTGTGTTAAAATCGTTCTGGCAATAGATAGTAGTTGCTTCTGTCCCGTTGAAAAGACTGAATTTTCATCTGAAACCTCGGTATCATATCCCTTTTCAAGAGTCATAATAAAGTCATGAATGTTCGCTTGTTTGGCAGCGGCAATAATTTCTTCATCAGGCGCATTAACTTTACCAAAAGCAATATTGTCACGCACAGTACCAGTAAATAATACCGATTCTTGTAAGACGATACCTACATGATCACGTAATGATTTCAAATCCATCTGACGTACGTCAACATCATCAAACAAAACAGCTCCTGAAGTCACATCATAGAACCGATTTAATAAATTCATGACAGTTGTTTTTCCAGAGCCAGTTGGCCCCACCAAAGCAACCATCTCACCTTTTTCAACATCAATATCAATGCCATGAATAATTTCTCGATCTGAATTATATCCAAAATGAACATCTTGTAATTTGATGTTATTTTGCACACCAGTAAACTTCACACCATTTGTTGGATTCATTTCTTCATCTTGTTTAAAAATATCATTCAAGCGATGCACACCTGTCATCGCTTGTTGCATCATGTTATACAATGACGTGATTTGTGAAATAGGTTGGAAATACTGTTGCGAGAAAGAAACAAATGTGACAATTAAGCCCAATCCTGCTGCTCGTGAAGCAACATCCCCAGACAAGGCTTGCGTCGCACCAAAGAAAATCACAATCGCTAAATTAAACAATCCCAGTCCTTGCATAATCGGATTCAGAATACCAGACCAAGCTTGTGAACGAATCATCGCC
This sequence comes from Weissella sp. ESL1156, assembly GCF_058505625.1. Taxonomy (NCBI): domain Bacteria; kingdom Bacillati; phylum Bacillota; class Bacilli; order Lactobacillales; family Lactobacillaceae; genus Weissella; species Weissella sp. ESL1156. Next base: position 1,181,363 of record NZ_CP196372.1, read on the forward strand.
CGGCGAACTTTCTCATTGTGCGTCACAAAACCATCAATCGACTCTGTTTGCAGACCATTGGTAATGATAACTTTTTCACCATTAATCTGTTCATTAATATAACCATTTAAATGACCAACCTCAGCTTGTTGCAAATCAACATACTTTTTGGCTTGAATCATAATAACAATTCCAACAATAATGACTAGCGGTGTTGTTGCCATCGTCGCTAGCGCCATTTTAGGGCTTTCATTAAACATCATCCAAATAACACCGATAAACATGACCACTTGTTGTAGAATTTGAAACAAGGCATTATTCATCGCATTAAAAATGTTATCTAAATCAGAGGTGAAGCGTGATAGAATCTCACCGTCTTGATGATTATCAAAATAACGCACGGTCATTCGTTGTAACTTGGCAAACAAACCCGTTCGCATATCATTAACCGACTTGGGTGACACAATTGCTTGTAGTAATCCATTCAAAAATAGCACAATCAATATTGTGACGGTAAATAACCCAAACAGTAAAAGCGCTTGGTGAAAGTCCGTTAGCGTTGCTTGGCGCCTTGTCAGCGGATTAAGATAAGTCATCAAATATTTTGATAACTCTGTAATTGAGCGTCCCATATAAACAGGTGCTTTCACTTGCAACCACGTCGCTAAAATTGTCAGTATAAATATAAAAATCAGTGATAATTTAAAGTGTTTTAAGTAGCGAGCAAAGAAGATAACTGATTCTTTAAAATTATTCTTCATGATTCTTTGCCTCCCTTGCTTTTTGCGTGGCATAGATTTCCTGATACACCGCTGATGTCTTCATCAATTCCGCATGTGGTCCATAAGCGACTAACTCACCTTTATCTAGCACTAAAATATGATCTGCGTTAATGACTGAAGAAATCTTTTCCGCAATAATAAATGTGGTCGTTTCCTTTAATTCTTCATCCAACGCTTGTTTTACTAACTTTTCCGAACGCGCATCCAACGCTGATGTTGAATCATCTAAAATCAAAATTTTGGGGTCACCAATGACGCCACGGGCAATTGACAAACGCTGTTTTTGACCACCAGAATAATTTGCTGAACGTTCTTCAACAACATGATCATACTGATCATCATATTGTTCAATAAATTCAGCTGCTTGTGCTATCTTCGCTGCCCGTTTCATATCAGCTAATGTTGCATCTTTCTTACCTTGTCGTAAATTGTCAGCAATAGTTCCTGAAAAGAGTGTTGCTTTTTGCAAAACAAATGAGACAGTTGCACGTAATGACGCTTCATTAATCTGCTTTAAATCAACACCACCGACTTTAACCGTCCCTTCGGTTGCATCATAAATGCGTGGAATCAATTGTGCTAATGTTGACTTACCAGACCCAGTTGCGCCAACAATGCCCACCATTTCACCTGGATCTACTTGAAATGAAATGTGCTTTAATGTTGGTTGAGCATCATCTTGATACGTAAATGATACGTCTTCAAATGCAACTCGACCCGTTAGATTTTGATGCTCGGTCTTGGCATAAGTTAATTCAGGCTCCGTATCCATAATCTTTTGGATTCGGCCCATTGAAACAAACGCACGAGTTGCAAAGGACATCATCATACCACCAGTAATAATGGCGTTCATAATAATCATAATGTAATTTGTAAATCCAGTCACCTGTGCTAATAAAGTTGGCTGAGCATCAACCATATTACCCACAAAATAAATGGCTAACACCATTAATCCTTGCCCAACGAACATAAAAGCGGGCATGACCAAAGCGAAAATGTAACCGATTTGAATATTAACATCTTTTAAATCATCAGATACGGCTGTAAATCGTGCTTCTTCATTTTTTTCCTGATTAAACGATTTAACAACCCGCACACCTTGTAAATTTTCTTTGGCTTTGGCATTCACTTTATCCATTAACCATTGGATTTTACCAAAGCGCTTACCTAAATTCTTAACAACGAAAAACGAAACTAAGCTAACTAAGATAATCATCAAAATAATGATCCACCACAATTGTGGAATTGAACGCATTGCTAAAATAAAACCACCAATGAATAAAATTGGCATGCGCATTAACGGTTGTAAAACAAGCATTAAGACATTTTGAATTTGTGTCACATCATTTGTTAAGCGAACCACTAAATTACCAACCGAAAATTTTTCAACATTCGCAAACGAAAAAGTTTGAATTTTACGATAGGCACTTTCACGCACATCTGCTGAAATGCCTTGTGATGCACGTGCCGCAAAAATTGTATTCAATATACCAGCTAATAAACCAATCACTGCTAATATTAATAATTGTGCCCCAATTTTGTTTACTTTATGCATATTGTCATCTGTAATTGCTTGGACAATATTACTTAGTAATGTTGGTTGTAATAGTGTTGCAACTGATGCAATGACTACCATTAGTATCGCTATTGTTAAATCAAGTTTATAGCGGCCAATAAATGGCTTAAGCAACCTCATTTGTTTTCCTCCCATAATCCCCATTTTGATTCGTGTAATACGCTATTGTATCACTTTTATGGTTAGCATTGTCATTTTACTTAACAAAAAAATATTTGTTTTGTAACAACTAGTTTTAATTATTTTGTCAAAAAAAGAAGAATCAAGTTTTTGGCTTAATCCTTCTTTTTAAATTATCCTGCTACAGCAAATTTAAACTTTGTCCACGGCTTAATAAAGTCTAATAAAAATAATTCTTTTTCATCAACATGACCAATTTTATTTTTGCGCGTGTCGCGATGTGGTTCTAAGACAATCTGTAATTCATTTTTATAAACACCAAATGTGTCATTACCAATGACAACATCTCCTCGGACAAATATATCCTGATTATCATGTGGCTGATTAGCTGTTGCCTGATAAGTCACACGAGGCATTGTCGAACGAATGACCTGATCGTTAATATCACCCCGGCGAAAATGTTGTGGCTTTAACGTAATCATTCGTTCAATATCATTCACATTATTAACAAAAGAAATGGCTAACGTTAACTGATATCGATTGAGTTGGCTTAGTGCGGCTAACTCAGTTTCACTAGCATAAGCGTTCCCAATAATCACATCATCAACCAACCCCGTCGCTAATAAATGCTTCGCTTGCACAGCAATGGGCAGTTTCCGATCAACCTCCAATGTTGGCAACCCATCATTGACATTCCATGGTCCAATATGTCCTGTCTGACTAGAAACAAAGGCTGCTAACCGAATACCATATTTTTTAAATCGTTCGCTACAAGCAACAAAATAATCAAAAGGTAATCCTGTACCAACTTGTGGATAAAAATTATGACAGCCGTAAATAAACGGTACGTTCGCTTGATGCGTCATAATATTATTCAAATAATCAACATTATTACTAGCATTTAACTCAATTGCTAATCCATATGGATTATAGGATAACAGCGCTTCTGTTTCACCATCAAACGATTGATCCAACCGAATACCCGCGACATGCAGTTCGTGAAAAAATGATAAATCATGATATGAAATATGCAATTGATCAAAAATTCTCGGTGCAACATCAATAATGGTCTCATACCCTAACTCATTCCCATAATCAACGATGCGTTGATATTTTTGTTTTGTTTCATCAACTGAGCCAGTCACTTCTAACATACTCATAAATAGACGGGTAAAGCCATACTGATGTCCTAAGTTTAGATACTGTTTGTCAGCTTCAAAATCACTATGATCAGGGTAAATAGATAAACCTAATTGTCGTTTCGTCATTTTTCCTACCTTTCAAAAAAGCTAGATCGTGTTTATCACACCATCTAGCTTTTACAAAACAAAATTTATGCAACCTCAATTTCTTTTTCTTCCTTCAAACGATCACGATCCATACTCTTGAAGAAGACATAGTAAATCAAACCATCTAACACAATATTAATAACTTGCATAACAGCACCTGAAATATGACCAGTTGCTAAGTAACCCGAAATAATTGGTGGCGTAGTCCAAGGAACCATGATTCCCATTGTTTTTGCCACTAATCCAGTACTCATTGCTGTATAAGTTGTAATAACGTTTGCCATTGGTGCCAAAACAAATGGAATGATCATCTTATAATTCATCACAATTGGCATACCAAAAATAATTGGCTCATTAACATTGAACAAAGCAGGTCCAACCACCAACTTACCCAACGTCTTAAATTCTTTACTCTTTGATAAGAAAGCAATCATAAAGGCTAAACCAAGCGTGGCGCCGGATCCACCCATGTGAATGAAGTTATCATAAAATTGTTGGGTAACAATATTTGGTAAGGTCTTACCCGCTTGCATGGCATTGGCATTTTGTGCCATAGCTCCCAACCAGATTGGCATCATGACACCACTAACCGTGTTAGAACCATGGATACCAAAGAACCATAACAAGCAGATAATTAGTTCGACAACAATCGCACCTGGCAACGAATTATTCAAATGACTTAATGGTTCTTGCAAGAAGAACGTAATAATATTTGGAATACTCTCCATTGGTGAAGCTTCAACTGCCATTCGGATGACCCACATCACAATCAAAGCTAATGCACCAGGGAATAGTGATGCAAATGAATTGCTGACAGCTGGTGGTACACTAGCAGGCATTTTAATTGTTAAGTTCTTATGAACCAACCACACATAAAAGTCGGTAATAAACAGTCCAACTAGAATGGCAATAAACAATCCTGATGAATCTAATTGTTTTAGTGGTACCCACATCGCACCTGCTTTATCAACTTTCAAAGGAATCGTCAGGATAAACGCTCCAATTGAAATAATCATTGCTGAAAAAGCATCTACTTTATAACTTTTCGCCAAATTATATGATATACCAGCAACGGCGACTAACCCCATGATATGGAACGATGCATTGGTTGGATATTGCACAACCGTTGCCCAATTCGATCCAAAAGTATGCGCCATAAAGTTTTGATAACCTTGAATTGGAAATTGGGCAATGATCATAAAGACAGACCCAATAATAATCATTGGTACGGCTGCAGTCATTCCATCACGCAAAGCAACTAAATGCCGCGAGCCCGACAATTTTTGAAAAAATGGAATAATTTTTTCATTTAATACATTACTTGCCATATTTCTTACCTCACACTTTAAATAAACGTCCTAATCCAGATCAACACCATTGGATGCAATAACTTTTTGGAACCATTTGAATGAATCTTTGTAATATCGGTTACCAGTCCCTTGACCCATATCATCCAAATCAACATAAATAAATCCATAACGTTTCAACATTTCACCCGTTGAAGCAGAAACCAAATCAATACCTGACCAAGGTAGATAACCAATTAATGGAATGCCATCTAAAACAACACCTTGTTCCATTGCTTGAATGTGTCCTTGGAAATAAGCAATGCGATAATCATCGTGAACTTGTTTATCACCAGTCAACTTGTCATAAGCACCAAACCCATTTTCAACAATAAATAGCGGCTTATGCCAACGATCCCACATCCAATTCATTGCCCACCGAATACCGACTGGATCAATTTGCCACCCCCAATCCGACTTTTGTAAGAATGGATTATCACCATGATTTTCATCTTCGTTGTATTCTAGCCACTCATCACCTGTATCTGACACTGTCCATGACATATAATAAGAAAAGGCCACGTAATCCACCGTATTTTCAGCTAGGACTTTTTCGTCAGCCGCCGTTATATCGATCTTGAATCCTTTATGATCCCAGAACTTCTTTACCCAATTTGGATAAACACCATTAGCATGAACATCACCCCAGTAATAGCGTGTTTGCATTGCTCGTTGTGCCATCAAAATATCAGCTGGTTTTGGTGAGGCGGGATAAATTGGATTCATTGATAACATGCAGCCCACTTGGATATCAGCATTTATCTCTTTCGCGATTTCATGAGCATGTTTTGTCACTAACGCCGAAGCAACTAATTCATAGTGTGATGCTTGATACATCAGCTCTTGTGCTTCTTCAGGTTGGTAGTCTTTCAAACCCGAATTTTGCAACATCGGATGTGGGTTCATCCACTCTGTCTGATTCGTGATCTCATTAAATGTCATCCAGTATTTGACACGATCACCATATCGGCGTATCACAGTATCTGCAAATTTGACAAAAAAATCAATCACTTTACGATTACGAAAACCACCATATTCATTCACTAAATGTAATGGCATTTCAAAATGACTGAGTGTGATCACGGGTTCAATCCCATTTTTATGCATCTCATCAATCATTTTGTCATAAAACGCTAATCCAGCTTCGTTAGGTTCTTCTTCGTCCCCATTAGGGAAAATACGTGTCCAAGCAATTGATGTTCGAAACGCTTTCAAACCCAATTCTTTCATCATTTTAAAATCTTGTGGATAAGTATGATAAAAATCAATACCACGATGATTTGGATAGTTACCATCTGGTAAAACAGTATCTGTGACTTCTCGACGAACACCGTTTTTACCTGCTAACATCACATCAGCAATTGAAACACCCTTACCATCAACATCCCAAGCACCTTCCAATTGGTGTGCTGCCACTGCAGAACCCCACAAAAAATCTGCTGGCATTTGATATCCTTTGACCATGTTAACCCTCCAATGCTGCAACACGTTTCATCAGTGCAATCAATTCGACTGCCATATCACGGAAAGTAATCGCATTCATTAGGTGGTCTTGACCATGAACCATATACAAATCAATTTCTGTATGTTCACCCTGCGCTTCTTTCGTTAGCATATCCGTTTGAACATCATGAGCTTCTTTTAGTTCTTGGTTAGCTAATGCCATCGCTTCATCAGCTTCATCATACTTACCTTCTTTTGCTAACTGAATTGCTTGGAAAGCTTGTCCTTTTGCATTGCCACCGTGCATAATTAAGCCCATGACAACTGTCATACGTTCATCGTCCATGATGAATTCCTCCTATTAATAACGGCAACGCGTTGGCTTATTAAACCATTCGTTCACCTTTTACTTATTATTCGTATCGACTATGCATTCATTAATGCTTCAGCTGCTGCCAAAACCTTATCACCCTTCATCATGCCATAGTCCATCATGTTGATAACATCCATTGGAATTCCTGCAGCATCTGTCTTTGACTTCACTTCATTCTTCATATAGCTCACTTGTGGTCCAAGCAACAAAACATCTGGTTTCACTGAAGCAGCTAGTTCATTATCAATATCAGCTGTTGACTTGGCAAAAATTTCATAATCCTTGCCACTTTCTTTTGCGGCTGCCTGCATCTTGCTAACCAATAATGATGTTGACATCCCTGCTGCACATGCTAACATTATTTTCTTATCTGCCATTTTTCTATCCCCTTTTTCTTTTAAAAATTATAAATCAACACCATGTGACGCAATCACATGCTTATACCAATCAAATGAATCTTTTCGCAGACGGTCTCCTGAGCCTTCACCCATATCATCAAGATCAACATAAATGTAACCATAACGTTTACTCATTTCACCAGTTCCTGCTGACACAATATCAATCGGACCCCATGATAGGTAACCAATAACTGGTATGCCATCATTAACGACTGCTTTTTCAACTTCAGAAATATGTGCTTTTAGATAATCAATTCGATATTGATCATGAATCTTACCATCAACAACCTCATCATAAGCACCAAAACCATTCTCAACAATCATGATTGGCAATTCTGGATATTGATCATTCAATTCATTTAACGTATAGCGCAACCCTTGTGGATCAATACCCCAACCCCAATCTGAAACTGGAATTTCTGGATTTGGGACAACTTCGTAATGTTTCACATCTTCAAAATTAGTATCCTGGTCGTCTTTTGCCTTGATCACTGTTGAGTTGTAATAAGAGATTGCTAAGTAATCAACCGTTCCCTCATACAAAGCATCTCGATCAGCCGTTGTGATATCAGGTCGATAACCTGTGCGTTCTGCAAATGCTTCAAATTCAGCTGGATACCCCCCACGTATATGAACATCTGAAAACCAATCATGTAACTGACGCGCTTTTTGTGTTGCCAACATATCCGCTGGCTTCGGTGATGCTGGATATAATGGGGCAACATTCAACATTCCCCCAATCATAAAGTCGGGATTAATTTGATGACCAATCTTTACTGCTTTGGCACTTGCTACGAGTTCATAGTGCGCTGCTTGTACCATTGCAGCTAATTTTTCTTCCGGCGTTGTCTGTTTTGGAAATTGTAAACCTGAATTTGTCCAAATCATAAACTCACTCATGACATCATCAGTTAAATTGGCTTGATTCGAAATTTCGTTATGTGTCATCCAGTAGGTCACTTTGTCTTTATAACGTGTAAATACTGTTGTTGCATACTTAACGAACAAATCAATTAGTTGTCGGTTCGACCAGCCACCATATGCTTTCACAAGATGGTATGGCATTTCAAAGTGATTTAATGTCACAACTGGTTCAATTCCCAATCGATTCATCTCATCAAACAAATCATCATAAAATTTTAATCCTGCTTCATTCGGTTCATCATCATCCCCATTTGGAAAAATACGTGTCCAAGCAATCGATGTTCGAAAGGCTTTAAAGCCCATTTCGGCCATTAAAGCTAAATCTTCTTTGTAAGTATCGTAAAAATAAATACCATGGTGATTGGGATAATTTAATCCGTCAATCACACCATCTGTAATTTCACGGGGTTTATTATTTGCACCCGCCGTTAAAATATCAGCAATCGATACCCCTTTACCATCTCTATTCCATGCACCTTCAGCTTGATGAGCAGCAATTGCGCCACCCCACAAAAAGTTATCAGCTAACTTGAGTCCCATGTTTGCCTCCCGTATACAAGTCTTTCTTGGTTACAGTCTTTGTAAAATGCGAAATCTTTGACTAACTCAAACTGTATAGGTACACTATAACAGTACATGTACAATTTTGCAACCGCTTTCATGTAAACTTTTATTATGTGCCATTTGGTATATAATTAATCTAAAGGAGTTAGGTTATGCTTAAATATCAACAAATCGCAAAAGAACTGTTTTTTTATATTAAAAACAATCATTTGCAACAGGGTGATCAGTTACCGAGTTTAACTGAATTAGCCGTGCATCATCATGCTAGTAAAGCAACAATTTTAAAAGCCTTAGATGAATTAGAGCGTGATGGTTTTATTTATCAAGTACAAGGCAGTGGGACCTTCGTACGAAGTTTACCGAAGGATGATTACATTAACTTTAATATGAGTCATGGTTGGACGAGTGATTTCACACAACAACCAACTAAAAATGCTGATGTTTCTGTGCAAGAAATCTTACCATCCGTGGATATCGCGAAACAATTACATTGTTCAGTTGACACGCCTGTTTTTAAAGTTCAACGTGTTAAACTTCGTCATGATAAAATCTTTTGTTTTGAAACATCCTATTATAATTCGACATTGGTTCCTTTCTTAAATACAGAAATGGCGACCTCATCGCTTTTTAAATATATTAAGCAAGCTTATAAAATTTCTGTCGGTTTTTCAGATAAATATTTTAATGTCCGTGAGTTAACTGATATCGAAACACAAAAATTAGGTTTACCAGCAAAAAGTTTTGGGCTATCCGTCCATGAGTCTTTTTATTCAACAAGTGGTGAAATTTTTGATTATTCAGAAAATGTTTATCATCACGAAAACGCAAAATTTTATCTATAAATTTTATGACAACTTTTTTAGTAAAAAGGCCGCCAATCCAACCACTGTAACGTGGTAGATTGGCGGCCTAGTTTTTTCAATAATCGTACTCTGGCTTTAATTATCTATTTGATATTTTGCAAACCGGGCTGCTTGAATTGGTGTTAGTGTCACTGTCAGGACTGTCCCAGTTTCATCATAATCTAAAGCATGCACCGTTGCTTGTTCATTTAATTCGTTAACAATCTGACCATCTTGAAAAGGCACGTGTAGTCTGGTCGTCACATAGTCAGCAAAAATATGTTCTTTCACGACATCAATCAAAACATCTTGAGAAGCTTTATCAAGCGCTGATAGGATCAAAGTGTCACCTTCCCGTGACGGATAGGTCTGATCTTGTATTTGATCAGCTTTATTGTATACAGTGATCATTGGGATATTCGTAACACCAATCTCTTTTAGCGTTGTTGCTGTTGTTGCCATCATTTCTTGATAATGTGGATCTGAATAGTCAACAACTTGAATTAATAGATCCGCATCTGCTGCTTCTGCTAAAGTTGCTCGGAAAGCTGCAACCAAGCCATGTGGTAACTTAGATACAAAACCAACGGTATCAGATAGCAAAAAATTTTCTTTGTCCGGTAATTGCATCTTACGGACAGAAGTTTCTAATGTTGCAAATAACATATCCGCCTGAAAAACTGTCTTTTCGGGATTATCACCAAAACGGCGAACCAATTCATTCATAATGGTTGACTTACCCGCATTGGTATAGCCTACTAAGGCAATATGACGAATACTTTGTTTCGCGCGATGAGCTCTTCTCGTTGCGTCATCTTCTTCTATATTTGCTAATTCTGCTTGCATTAATGAAATTTGGTGCTGAATATGACGACGGTTCGTTTCAAGTTTTGTTTCACCAGCACCACGACTAGTAAAACTACCGCCACCACCACCCGTTTGCTGATCCAGTCGAACATTCATTGATGTACGTAATCGCGGTAATTGATATTTTAATTGTGCAATCGCTACTTGTAATTTCGCAACCTTTGTTTTTGCCCGTGAAGCAAAAATATCTAATATTAATGCTGTCCGATCCATGATATCTGCTGACGTACCAGCTTCTAAATTACGAATCTGTGAAGGTGATAATTCATCATTAGTCACAACCATATCTGCTTCATAATAAGTTAGTGCTTCTTTTAATTCAGTGACTTTGCCTTTTCCAAAATAAGTAGATGCATTCGGTTTTTCTAACTTTTGAACGACAGTACCAACAACCATCATATTATTAGCAACCGCTAAATTAGTCAATTCCGTCATTTCATATGCAAAATTGTCATTTTGCTGATCTAAACCTGCTAAAATAACCCGCCGTGTTGGTTGTTGCTCATTTTCAATCATTGCTTTTTTACCATTTTGTTGTTGTGTCATTGTATACCTTCAGTTTCAAATTATCATCTGATACTTCCCAAATCGTAATCGACCCATTTTGAGGTTTCTCAGCTGCTAATTCATGTGACGCATATTTATCCACTAAATTACGAATCAATGTGCCATGTGAAACTGCCAAAATATTTTGACCATCCCGTGTATTACGTCGAATCAATTCCAAACCTTTGTTAACACGTGACCAAAACATATCCGCATTTTCAGCATCCCCAGTTGGATCAGCAGTATGCATAGCATCCATGACATCATCTTGACTAAGACGCGCCATTAAATCACCGTAACTATCTAATTCACCTAAGCCATTTTTTTCAGCAACCAATTGTGAACTTTTGTCACTAGGCAACCCTTCAAAAAAACCAAAAAACTGCTCGCGTAATTGTTGCAATTGTTCTGGTTCTCGTAGGTCACCACTTTGTTTATTACGTGCTAAAACAAACTCTGCTGTTTGAATCGCTCGCTGCAAATCTGACGAATAAGCAGCGTCAAATCTAATATTTTCTAGACGATCTCCCGCAGCGTAACCGTCGGAAACGCCCTTATCAGTTAATGGCGCATTACTCCAACCTTGCATTCGTTCATAATGATTAAAAATTGTTTGTCCATGACGTACAAGATATAAATTGAATGACATTCTTGGCTCCTCTGTATTGTTCATTTGATTTTTGTTATTTTGTTATGATGTAATTACTTATAATTGTATCATTAAGTACTCTTTTCCTCATTATGTTGTCCACTTTTATGTACAAAATGGCAAACTGATTGCCCTACGAGGTTTCTTAAATTAGTATATTGACAGAAAACCGGTTTCCCTGTATAGTTAATTATTGTTGTTAAGACAACGATGATAGTGTTGGCCCAATGGTCAAGTGGTTAAGACGTCGCGTTCTCAGCGCGGAATCCAGGGTTCGACTCCCTGTTGGGCTATTCGTTTATGGCTTTGTCACCATTATCATCATGGCCCAATGGTCAAGTGGTTAAGACGTCGCGTTCTCAGCGCGGAATCCAGGGTTCGACTCCCTGTTGGGCTATTCGTTTATGGCTTTGTCACCATTATCATCATGGCCCAATGGTCAAGTGGTTAAGACGTCGCGTTCTCAGCGCGGAATCCAGGGTTCGACTCCCTGTTGGGCTATACATTAGGGATTTCATCAAATAATAATATGTTAACATGATTACTGATATGATTAAGTAATCATGTTTTTTGTTTTCCAATTAAATCTTTATGGCCTATCAATATGAAATCAAAAGTTATTCGGATTAATTATCAAGTGATGACATATTTCATTAATTAGGTACTTTATTTGCTTTTTTACAATAAATCCCTTATTATGAAAACGCTAACATTATAAACTGGGGGAATCTTTATGACCATAAAATTAATTGCGTTAGATATTGATGACACATTACTTAACTCAGACGGTAAAATCCTTACTAGCACCAAAGTTGCGTTAGAAGAAGCATTGCACGCTGGCATAAAAATAGTGCTATGTTCTGGCCGCCCCCTACCAGGCGTCCAACCTTTTTTGCAAGAATTAAACGTTCATGGTGATGAACAATACGCCATCACATACAATGGTAGTGTCATTGAATCAGTGACTGGTAACATCATTAATAAATTAGTTTTAAGTAATCAAACTTATCGAGAAATTGACAACTATGCAAAACAACATCAATTGCCATACTACGTTTTAGACGAAGCTGGTGATGTTTATACAAGTAATCGAGATGTCAATCGCATTGCTGTTATTCAAGCGTGGGAAAATAATGCTGGTATTTTTATTCGTACGCCTGAAGAGTTAGACGATAATTTTACCATTGTCAAAGCTGCTTTTGTTGGTGAAGTTGAACAATTAAATCAAGCCGAAGCTGCTGTTAAACAAGTTTTTGGTGATACTCATTATGTTGTTCGTGCCGCTAGTAATTTTCTAGAAGTCATGAATAAAGCTGCTAATAAAGGAGCTGCACTAAACATATTGGCCAATGAATTAGCGATATCTCCTGATGAAGTGATGGTATTTGGCGACGAACAAAATGACATACCGATGTTTGATTTTGCTGGTCAAGCCATTGCTATGGGCAATGGCTCTGACATTGCCAAAAGCCATGCAACTTTTGTCACTGATACCAATGATCATGATGGCATTGCAAACGCATTAAATAAGTTCGTATTTTAAATTCATTTTAGACATAGCAAAAAGCTTGCAAGCTGCTAAATCATTAGCATACTGCAAGCTTTTTTAATAAAGAACTTAAAATATTCTATAAAAGGATAGAGAATTTAAATCCTAATATTTAACCATCTTTATGTGATTCATTATTTTCAGTTCATTCATGGCATTACACAATTGTTAACATATGACAACAGTAAACTAGAGGCTGATATTCATCAACGCTTTAATACCAGCGTACGCCATGAATACTACAACAATCCAACCAGTATACAATAACCAACGTGGATGATGATACTCTGCTCCCATGATCTTTTTACGAGTTGCAGCAATTAACAAAATGGCTAAAGCAATTGGCAAAATTAAGCCATTCAAAGCTCCTGCAATCACTAACACTTTGGCTGGGTTACCAACGATGTAGAAAACAGCCGTTGAAGCAACAATAAACAAAACAATTAACCAAGAACGCCAATTTTTACGACCCATTTGATTCTTGTTATAATCCAAAAAAGAAATCGACGTAAAAGTTGATCCCAAAACGGAAGTCATTCCTGCTGCCAATAATAGTAATCCAAAGAATTTATAGCCAAAATTACCTGCGGCTACCTTAAAAATCGTTGCGGCTGGATTAGCAGGATCCAATTTCACACCAGTAATGACAATTGCTAAGCCGGCTAAGAACAACATAACACGAATTACTGAGGCAACACCAATTCCTGTCAGTGCACCTTCATTGACATATTTAATGTTGTCAATACCCTTAACGCCTCCTTCAAGCAGTTTATGACCACCTGAAAAAGAGATATAACCACCAACAGTACCACCAACGATTGTCACAATCGAATAAAAATCAACAGAGGTCGGCGCAAAAGTATGAACGATTGCACTTTGATATGGCACAGTTACCACTGCCAATATATAAATTAAAATACAAACCTTGATGACCGCCAAAATTTGGACTGTTCGATCAACCACTAGCATCGCGTTACGAGCGAGAAATAACACAATGGCACATGCTGCGGCAATCAAAGCACCATTTTCAGGCGATATACCAAACAAGACGTTAAGCCCCAACCCAGCACCACCAATATTACCAATATTGAAGGCAAAACCACCAAAAACAATTAAGGCGGTTAACACGTAACCTAAACCAGGTACGATTTCATTTACCAATACTTGTGCATGCTTACCAGAAACAATAATAATACGCCAAATGTTTAATTGCACAACGATATCAACAATAATACAAATCAGAATGGCAAAACCAAAATTAGCGCCCATTTTTCCTGTAAATGTTGCGGTTTGTGTTAAGAAACCTGGACCAACAGCTGCCATGGCCATCATGAAGGCAGCACCCATTGCAACATTTAACGGTGATCTTTTTTTAATTTGTGGCTCTTTTTCTTTCATAACAGCTATCTTCCTTTAAACAATTTTTTTATTTTAAATGGCTTTGACTGCAATTTCCTCATCTATAAGTGCTTGATGAATTTTCTTAACAAATGCTACTGCCTTAACGCCATCTCCATGAACACAAATCGTGTCAGGTACGATTTCAATCGTTGTCCCATCATGTGCCTGAACAGACTGCGTTTTAATCATTTGTATCACCCGAGAAACAGCAACATCTTCATCAGTGATCACTGCATCAGGTAAACTACGCGACATTAAGCTACCATCTGGCTCATAATTTCTATCAGCAAATACTTCCTGTGCAAACGGTAAGCCAATATCTTGCGCAGCATGAATTAATTCGCTATTGGCTAAACCAACTAAAATTAAATCAGGATCTACTGCATAAATTCCCTCACAAATCGCACGCGCGAGATCATAATCTTTGGCCGCCATATTATATAAAGCCCCATGCGGCTTAACGTGATGCAATTTATGGTCTGCACTAAAAGCCTGTAATGCACCTACTTGATAACGCATTTCTGCTTTAGCGGTTTGTGGATCAATTTTCATCTGGCGACGGCCAAATCCTTGCAGATCACGTAATCCCGGATGTGCACCAATTGCAACGTTATTTTCACGAGCCAAATTAACAGTACGTGCCATCACTTCCGGATCACCAGCGTGAAAACCACAAGCAATATTTGCCGATGTAATATATGGCAACATTTCTTCATCTAAGCCTAACTTATAACGCCCAAAACTTTCACCTAAATCACAATTTAAATCAACCTGTACCATACGCTATTCTCTCCTATAAAATATCAGCTAATTGATTATCCTTTATATCCGTCACCAACATATGTCCTGGTGCATGTGTTATCACAAATTCAGGCTTACTTTGCATAACAACCTGTTGTGGTGTGACCCCACAGGCCCAAAATACAGGTACCTCGCCCGGATAAATATCGACTGCATCACCAAAGTCTGGCTGATTTAAATCGGTAATACCAA
This sequence comes from Weissella sp. ESL1156, assembly GCF_058505625.1. NCBI lineage: Bacteria > Bacillati > Bacillota > Bacilli > Lactobacillales > Lactobacillaceae > Weissella > Weissella sp. ESL1156. The sequence goes on from NZ_CP196372.1 coordinate 1,197,004, forward strand.
TGGTTTCAGGATGCCCAATTTGTAAAGGCGTGCCATGGACTTGTGGTAACCTTTCAGTAATGGTAACAGCTTTAACGACTTGGGATTCTGGTATTGGTCGCATGCTGACAACATAATTGCCATGAAATTGACCCGCCGCTTTGGCTTCAATATTGGTACGATACATTGGTACGTTGCGCTGCATCGTAATATGGCGCATTTCAATACCGGCAGCAATTAATGCTGCTTCAAATGAAAAACTGCAGCCAATTAGAAATGACACCAGATCCTCACGCCACAAATCGGCAACGTCAGTTGGTTCACTCACCAATTGACCGTTTTCATATACTCGATACTTTGGAAAATCTTTTGCAAGATCCACATCTTTCGCAAACGTTTGTAATTTGCGTGACCCCATATCAGCTACCTCTAATATGGGACATGGCTTTGGGTTACGCTGAGCAAACAAAAGAAAGTCATATGCTTGTGCCTTAGGCAAAATAACTAAATTCGCCTGTGTATAACCAAGGCAAAGGCCACTTGTCTGACCAGTAAAGACGCCTGACCGAGCTTGGCGTCGCAGTTCTGTTGGTGTTAATTGATTAGCCATCATCATTTTCTCCATTCGTCAAACGTTCAATAAATTCAATGTCAAAGTTATTCGCCAAAAAGTCGGTATTATTTAACAGTTGATATAAGAAATCAAGATTCGTCCCGACACCCATAATAACTGTTTCTTCAATCGCAACTTGCATCTTTTTTACTGCAATATCGCGAGTTGCACCATATGTAATAATTTTTGCAAGTAATGCATCGTAATTTGCCGGTACTTGACTACCGTTATATAAGGCGGTGTCAACTCTAACATTGTTGCCACCTGGCAAATGTAATCCCTCAATTTTACCAGGTGTTGTCGCTGTAATCCGACACTCTAATGCATAGCCATTTAATGTGACATCTGCCTGTGTCATGGTCAATTTTTTACCAGCAGCAATATTTAGTTGTGCAACCACTAAATCAGTGGCTGTAATTATTTCTGTAATTGGATGTTCTACTTGAATTCTTGTGTTCATTTCCATGAAGTAAAATTGACCCGGACCAGCATATAAAAACTCAATTGTCCCAGCACCCAAAAAATTCAATGCTTTAGCCGCCCGACGAGCTGTCGCTAACATGTCATGACGCGTTTGCTGATCAATTGCACTAGGTGCTTCCTCCATGACCTTTTGATGATACTGTTGCAGTGAGCAATCGCGTTCACCAAGTGAAATGGTATTCCCATAAGCATCTGCCAAAATTTGTACTTCAATATGTCGCGGACGCACAATGAATTTTTCAAGATACATTTCTGGATTATCAAAGGCTTGTTGTGCTTCACCTTTTGCTAGTGGAAATTCATGCAATAATTGATTCTCATCGTGGATCATACGCATCCCTTTGCCACCACCACCAGCTGCTGCTTTCAACATCACTGGGTAACCGATATCATTAGCTTGTGTAACAGCCATATCTAGTTCTGTGAATCCTTCACGACTTCCGGGAATGACTGGTACATCAGCATCTTGCATTACCTCACGCGCTTGCGCTTTATCACCAAGTAAACGAATTGTTTCAGCATGTGGTCCAATAAACGTTAATCCCTGTTCTTCACAAAGTTGAGCAAACTCTGCATTCTCTGATAAAAAACCATACCCCGGATGAATAGCGTCCGCACCCGTCATCAGTGCTGCTTGAACAATACTATCTTGATTCAAATAACTCGCCTGTGGATTAGCTGGACCAATACAGACAGACTGATCAGCCATTTTAACATGCATCGCATTTGCATCAACGGTTGAATAGACCGCTACTGTTTGCAAATTTTGTTCGTGACATGCCCTAATAATGCGAACAGCAATTTCACCACGATTTGCAATTAATACTTTTTGCATTTAACCACTTTCCTATCTATTCAATTTCAAATAATGGTTGATTGAACTCAACATCTTCTTCATTGGCTGCTAAAATTTTAATAATTTTACCTGAACGATCAGCTTTAACATCGTGAACCATTTTCATTGCTTCAATCACACCAATTGTTTGGCCTGCTTCAATGTCATCACCAACCTTTACAAAAGGTGGTTCATCAGGGCCAGGTGCAGTATAGAAAATCCCCACCATTTGGGCATTGATTGTTTGGGCAGTTTGCAGATCATCACTGACAATATCACTTGGTTCTGATTGCAGTGCCATTGATTTTGTGCCATTCAACTGGCGTTTCAAATGAAAGTGAACATCTCCCTGAGTGTAATCAAATGTTGTGATTTGATTCTCTTTCATCAGCGCCATAATTGATTTCATTTCTTCTAAGTCCATTTGTTAATCCCCCTATTTTTCAAAAATATGACTTAAGCGCTGCGCCATTTTACGTTCAGGATGATTTGTCATCGCCATAAACTTCGTCTTAATTGCTTTTATTTTGGTGTTTTTTTCATGTAATAACCGTTGGCTGAGTGCTAAGTCAATGAGTTCAAACCTCAATTTTTGTCCAGGCTTTAACTGAACGGTTTTACTTAAGTCAACACTTGAAATAACTGCCATCACCGGGTAACCCCCTGTTGTTTGTCGATCCGATAATAAGATAATTGGCTCACCACTTTTAGGAACCTGAATACCACCTAAAACAGTCGCTTCTGATAACATTTCTGGTAATTGATTCGTATCCAATGGCTCGCCAATTAACCGCATGCCCATTCGATCAGAATTTTTGCTAACTTCATATGATTGACTAAAGAATTGTGTCCGAATATCTTGATCAAACTGGTCGTATTCTGGTCCCTTGGTTACTCTGATTGTTACCTCAGATTCATCAGAAATGTTTGAAAACATTACATGCCGTTGATTTAGATTTGAAACGGCAGGCGCTGGTTCTACCGTCTTAATATAGTCACCCTGCTGTAATGAGCGACCTTTAAAACCACCAATGCCATATTTCAAACTGGTTGCATAGCTCTGCATCACTTTCGGTACTTTGATGCCACCTGCAATCGCTAAATAACCATAGCGTCCTTTGATTGTTGGCCCAATGACCAAAGTGTCACCTTTTTTCACATCAACGGCTTGATTCATTGCTATCTGTTGATTATTGATTTTCCCGCTGATGTTTGCCCCAGATAATGCGATCACGGTCGCCGTTGTAAACGTGATCGATGGTCCTAAAACACTATATTCTATCAAAGGTGTCTGATAATCATTATTCACTAAAATATTCGCTAACGATGCTGCATCCGTATCCATCACGCCAGATGGTGAAAACCCGGTTGCCAAGCCAGTCATTCTACCAAAATCCTGTATCGTCGTTAACAAGCCGCCGTCGATAACTCGAATTCCCATTACGCCATCCCTTCTTCTACTTTAATTTGGTATTGTCCCTCCTCATCAAGAAGATGAATTTGGTTGAACTCTGCAACTGTAATTGGGTCAAAATGAACATAATCACCCGCCTGATAATAAAAAGGATTATCATTTTCAGGTCGAAACAATTTCAGTGGTGTCTGTCCAATAATTTGCCAACCACCTGGCGATTTCATTGGATAAACACCTGTCTGTTCACCAGCAATACCAACAGCACCAGGATCAATAGCTAGTCGAGGCGTTGCTAATCTGGGCGTTGCCAACGCCTTATCCATACCACCCAAATACACAAACCCTGGTAAAAAGCCTAACATGTAGATCAAATAATTTGGCTGCGTGTGTCGGTCAATAATTTCTTGTATCGACAAACCACTATGTTCCGCAACATGTGCCATGTCTGGACTAAATGATGCTTCATAACATACTGGAATATGAACAACTCTTTTTTCTTGCTGATCAATTTGTTGCGCTTGACTAGCACTAACTTGAACCATCTTCGTTAATTCATCAAAAGACAATATTTCTGGATCATAAAAAATGGTCAAAGTGCGAAATGCTGGCACCAATGCTGTTAGACCATTAATATTCTGAATTGCTAATTTTTTTTGTAGCATGCGAATAAATTGATTGATTTGTGGATCAACAACGTTAGCAAATGTCACGTTGATAGCCGAGTCTCCTGCTGGGAAAATCGAAAACTCATTCATTCTTAATTACCTCTTTCTAAATTAAAAATTAGTTAGAATAAATTCTATCACAAATTTATTGCAATGCGATTTACTTCTGAATTTAGCGAACAATAATTTTTATATTCGTTAATTATTAACCGTTTTATTAATATTGTAAAGTCTTTATTCCATTCGGTATTAAAAATATCTGATACCAATGATTTAATTTATATAATATGAATAATTAAAAAATAATTAAAATAACGTCTTGCTTGATGACGATTTTATTTTATAAATCATATGATTATCTATTTAATTAATAACAAAAAAAAAAGAGATTAAGACCCACATGGTCCAACCTCTTTCTTGTACTTTAAATTGTAAAATTATCCGTCATTGTTAACATAATTGGCGCATGATCTTGACGGGCACCTGTATCGATCACTGACATCTCAGCTAATTGATCAGCTAAACGATTAGAAGTTAAATAATAATCAATTCGCCAACCAGAATTGTTGATTTTTGATGTTTTTGAGATTTGCGCCCACCAAGTATATACACCTGTTTGATCTGGGTGTAAATAACGAAATGTATCCGTAAAACCAGCATTCAATAACTGACTAAAATGTTCACGTTCTTCATCTGTGAAACCCGCTTTTTTGTGATTTGACTTGGGATTCTTCAAATCAATTTCTTGATGCGCCACATTGAAATCACCCGAAAAAATAACCGGTTTTTGCGCATCTAATTGTTGTATATATGCTCGGTAAGCATCATCCCATAACTGACGATCATCTAAACGTGCTAAACCACTACCAGAGTTTGGTGTATAAACTGTTGAAACATAGGTATTAGCAAATTCAAGCGTGATCACTCGACCTTCAATATCCATATCACCTGGTGCACCAATTTCAGGCATTTCTACTCGAAGTGGCTCATGCCGAGTTAACATCATTGTACCAGAATAACCTGAACGCCCCGTGCTAACACGTAAATAACGGTAATAATTGGGAAATAATTCATCTAATGCGCGTTCTTGCTTCGCTGTGAGTCCCGTTACTTTTAATTTTGTTTCTTGAATTGCTAACACATCTGGCTGTTCTGCGGCCAAATTTTGTAATACTTCCCACGTCATTTCACCACGTGGTGACTTGTGTTCAACAGCTGCATTGATACTATCAATATTCCATGATATAAACTTCATTTTGCCACCGTCCCTCTTTAATCATTCTATTCCCTATTATTATAACAAAAAATAATCCCTGGCTGACTACTACGTCGATCAGCCGGGGATTAATTATCACGAATGATTAAAATTGATCTTTCAACAGTTGTTCAATTTCACTTAGTCGTGGTTGGCGAGGATTACCTGGTGTTGTTTGATCATTGTAAACCAGATCCATTAATCCTGACAGCTCACGATCAAAATCTTCACGCTTAACGCCATTACCAGACAATGTCAAATTCATGTCTAACTTCGCAGCCAAGTCCTTAATCTTACGAATTAAGGCAGACACTAATTCGGCATCATTCTTTCCTGTCAACCCAATATGACGGGCAATATCGGCGTAATCTTTTTGTGCCGTGTATGTTTCATAACGTGGGAATGGTGTCCGCTTAACATTACCAGTCACACCATTAAATTTAATCACATGTGTCATTGCAATTGAAATTGCCAAGCCGTGTGGCAAACCAAACGCACCACCTGTCTTGTGGGCAATCGCATGATTCAATCCCAAGAAGGCATTTCCAAATGACATACCAGCTAAGGTTGAAGCATAGTGCATCTTTGAACGTGCTAATTCACCTTCCTTAGTTGGATGCTTTGCATCATAGTGGTATGAAGACTCCAAATAATCAAAAATCAGCTTGATAGCTTGCAATGCCCATGGTCGTGTAAACTCTGATGACATGACTGAAACATATGATTCTAACGCATGTGATAATGCATCCATTCCTGAATAAGCAACAGTACGACTTGGGACTGTCATGACAAATTCTGGATCAACAATCGCAACTTGTGGTGTTAACTCATAGTCAGCTAGTGGATACTTCACATGTGTCTCATCATCAGTAATGACGGCAAATGGTGTCACTTCAGAACCTGTACCAGATGTCGTTGGAATAGCGACCATTTGCGTCAAGCGTTGGTGCTCAAACTTCACGATACGCTTACGAATGTCCATAAACTTTTGTGCTAATTGTTGGAATAACTCTTTTAGACCTTCATCATCATACAAAATACCCGGCTTTGTTGCTGAGTATTCATATAAGAAACGGGCAATTTTACCAGCATCTAGTGCTGAACCACCACCGAGCAATACAACTGTATCAGGCTTGAAATCCGCCATTTGGCGAGCAATATCAATGGCTTGTGAAATCGTTGGATCCGGACTAACTGATCCATAGAATGATGTTTTGACTTGATCTTCACGTAAAGAAAATTGATCCAAAATTCGGTCAACAAAACCAAATTTCACCATACCGGGATCGGCAACAATAAAGGCACGGTCAACATCTGGTAATTCTTGTAAATAAGTCACTGCATTTGCTTCGTAATAAATATCTTTTGGTAGACGAACCCACTGTGGGCGATTACGACGACGAGCAACGGTCTTAATATTTAACAAATCATAAGTTGATAAATTATGCGACAATGAATTCTTCCCCCAAGTACCAGTTCCAAGCGTTAGTGATGGTCGCAAAGCGTCTGTATAAATATCCCCAACCCCACCAATTGAATCAGGTTGGTTAACCAAAATACGAGATGCTTCGACTCTGTCTGCATATTCTTTAACAAAAGGATCGTCTTGTGCCCCAATTTGAATGGCAGCATTATGACCAGCCCCCTGATAGTTCAACAATGCGCGTACAATTTCAACAGCTTCATTACGATCTTGTGCTTTATAAATCGATAATAATGGACTTAATTTTTCTGATGACAACGGTTCCCCGATATGCCGCTTGTCAAGCTCAAATAACAAAACATCCTTATCGACTGGTAACTTTAATCCAGCTTGTTCAGCAATCCAACGACCAGAACGTCCAGCAACTGGACCCGTCACACCATAACCATCTGCCGTTGGTTTAAAAACAAAATCAGAAATTTTTTTATAGTCTTTCTTAGGTGTTAAATAAGCGCCCTGCTCTTGAAGCTTGCGTAACATCTCATCATAGATGCTAGCATCGATAACAACTGAATTTTCTGATGCACAAATCATCCCATTATCGAAACGCTTTGATAATAACAAATCAGAAACGGCTCGATCAACATTGGCCGTTTTGTCAACATATACAGCACCATTTCCAGCACCAACTCCCATTGATGGATTACCAGAATGCAATGCTGCATTGACCATTGATGGACCACCTGTTGCTAAAATCGAAGCAATATTTGGATTTTTAATTAAAGCATTCGTCGCATCAATTGATGGTGTTTCGATCCACTGCACAAAATGTTTTGGTGCACCTGCTGCTAACGCTGCTTCGTAGACAATCTTAGCTGCATGAGCAGAAGATTTTTGTGCTTGCGGATGGAACGCGAAAACAATCACGTTACGTGTTTTAGCCGTCAACATTGATTTGAAAATCGTTGTTGATGTTGGGTTGGTCGTTGGTACGATTCCAGCTAGAATACCAAGTGGTGCAGCTAATTCAACCTTACCCCTGATTTTATCTTCAGAAATCACACCCACTGTTTTATCATTCTTGATTGCGTTATATACAGATTCAGAAGCAAATCGGTTTTTCGTATCTTTATCTTCGATAACACCGCGTCCAGTTTCCTCATATGCTTCATGAGCAAGAAGTAAAGCATTTTCAGAACCTGCCAATGCCATGGCTGCGACAATTTTATCAACTTGCTCTTGCGTGTAAGTTTCAAATTCTTGTAAAGCAACAGCTGCCTGATCAACTAATTTATTAGTCATTTCTTCTGCAGCTGCATAGTGTGCTGCTTTTTCTTCAGGTGTCAGTACTTTTTTCTTTTTCATCGTAGTAGTCATTGTATTTACCTCTCAAATGGTTTAAAACAAATTAACTTTGCTCATCTTTTAACAATGTTAATTATAGCAAATGCACAACCTGTGTCAACACTTTAAATCGCAATTAATCAAGCTTTCATTGTTTTTTTCATTATAATCAGTAATTATTAAAATTAAAATTTTCCCTTATATTGCTCATCTTTTAACAAATAAAACGCTTACATTTTTGCGAACTATCTCTTTTATAAAAATGTTTTTTGTCAGTAAAAAAGCCACGAAATTATCACTGAATTTCGTGACTTAAAAAAATATCATAAATTTTTTTACTATAATTTGACAATTAATTGCATTTATTTTTTATTATAAATAATCATTAGTTATCGTAAGGTATCAATTAGATTCTTTTGTGAGGCTTGTCTTGCAGGTAAAATACCAAAAATGATACCGACAGCTGAAGAAATACCAACCGCTAAGATAAATGATTCAAATGTGACAGTTGCCTTAAATGGAAATACTAACGATATTAAACTAACTAATCCCCATCCAAATAAGAACCCAATCAAACCACCACTTAGTGTCAGCATAACCGATTCGAGTAAAAATTGTAACATAATATTACTTGGCTTGGCTCCAACTGCTAATCGAATCCCAATTTCTTGTGTACGTTCTGAAACGGAAATATACATCATATTCATAACACCAATACCAGCAATAAACAGAGAAATAGCTGCGATAGCACTAATAAAATATGTTAACGCATTAAACATCGTTTTAATTTTACGCAGTTCACTCCCAATATCGGTATATGAATAACTACCATCATATCGACTCTGACCATTCTTTTTTAAAAATGATGTAATACTTTTAGCAGCTGACTTAACATCGCTACCTTTCTTAAAAGTTATTTGTAATGAATCACCTTTTTGTGCACCATCCGAAGAATTAAACACCGTTTTAGGTAAAATGACATTAACTTCTCTATCCAAAAAATCACCTTTCCGATGATTAAAAGTACCTACTATCTCATATGTTTGATTTGAAATCTCAATACTAGTACCAATTGCGTTTTGACTGTTACCATAATCATTTTTTGCAAGGCTTTTACTAATTAACGCAACCGAGCGGCCATCAATATTATCTCTCCTTGTTATGTTATGACCGTTCACAACATCATACTGGTTAGAATTTCCTTTAACTAAACCAATATTAAAAAGTTTATTATGATTACCCAAATTGCCATACATATTGATTTCTGAACCTATACTAGAGTGATCAATTTTAACTTTTTGAACATCTTTTGCAAAATTATTTTTAATCAAATTAACATCAATATCACTAAAGCCTTGTTTTCCCATACTAACACCATCATTTTGATAAAAATCAATTTCAGCAGTCACTTTACCATCGCTTGTGAAATTAAATTGTGACAGCATTTTATCTTTGATGCCATTACCTAAGGACATAATTGTAATGACTGCTCCCACACCAATTACAATTCCTACCATTGTTAATAGACTACGTTTAGGATTCGTCTTTAACGATTGCCATGCCGTCTTAAATAATTCAAAAAAAATCATGATTATACCGCCTTTTCATCCGAAATGATGTGGCCGTCTAAAATTTGAATCAAACGTTCTGCTTGATGACCAATTTTTTCATCGTGTGTAACTATAATAATAGTGGTATTTTGTTGCTGATTTAACTGTTTAAAAAGTGAAATTATTTCAGCAGAAGTTTGACTATCCAATGCTCCAGTCGGTTCGTCTGCAATTAAAAATTGGGGTTTAGTAATAATTGCTCGTGCTATTGAAACACGCTGCTGTTGTCCACCAGATAAATTTTTAGGTAATTCTTTCTCTATACCAGGCAACCCAACTTGTTGTAAAACATCTGCAACACTTTTTTTAATATTAGCTCGTTTAGCACCAGCATACAAAAGGGGTAACCCAATATTCTCTTGGACGGTTAAATTACTAATTAATTTAAAATTTTGAAATACAAATCCAACATTACTATTTCTTAATTTAGAAAATTGTGCCCGCGTATAATCGTGGATTGGTAAGTCATTATAAAAATAACTACCTTCAAACTGATCATCTAAAAAACCAATGATATTAATCAAAGTAGATTTTCCAGAACCAGATTGCCCCATAATTGCGACAAATTCACCTTCAGCAATGTCTAAATTAATGTCATGTAAAATATGAGTCAAAGATTGTCCTTGTTTGTAGAATTTATTGATATTTTTTAACTTAATCATCTAAGCTAACCTTACTTCCATCATGTAAATTTTTATCTGGATTAACGATAACCGTTTGTCCCAAATGAAGACCTTTTTCAACTTTGTAGTGCCCATTCTCCATTTTACCTGTAACTACTTTGGATGAAACAACATGCTTTTTATTTACCACATAGACACCATGATGTTGAACACTTGACATTGGTATTGATAAACCTAATTGCTTAACTGATGCACGCGCTGTCTGTCCATTCATAAAATGGCCATTAATAGGTGCCGTAACTTCATATTTTGTGTCATTAGCCTTACTTGTTGTCGTCGGCTCATTCGATATAAATTTAATTTTTGTATCAACACTTTCTTTTGAAGCCAATGCTGTAACTTTTAAATTAGCATTTGTTTTTACGTCAGCATAATCATACTCAGATACATTTGCTTTAAAAACTAAATCGTCGCTATATACCATAATATTGGGTTTATCAGTTTCAGTGTCATTAATAATGACCGTTCCAGTAAAAGGTGCAATTGCTGAACTGCTTACCTTGGTCTGTTCTCTTTGTAATTTCGTTTTTAATCTTGATAAGTCATCGTTTGCCTCATTATAGCTCGTTTGTGCTGTTGCAAGTTCTTCTTGATCATCTTGAGACTTTACAACATCCAGTTGGTGTTTTAAATCAGAGACTTTACGTTGTTGTTGCAAAATTTCTTGATTAAAATCATCGACATTATTTTGACTTACTTGACTATACATTGTCACAAGTGGTTGTCCTTCAGTAACATGGGCGCCATTATCAACTAAAATTTGTTGCACCTTTCCCTGTGGTAAAGTAATATGTTGCATTCGATCTGCCTTAATTTTACCAGTAAGAATTAAAGGTTTTAATTGAATGACCTTTGTACTTTTATATTCTGGTATATCATTCTTTTTTTGATGGATATTGTGATAAGTACTCAATGCAAAAATTATCATGATTATTAATACCAATAAACCGACATACTTAAATTTTTTAGAAGTTATTATATTTCTCATAGTTTTCCCCTAAATACCAAAGTGCTATAACCCATAAATTGTTGAAAGATATAACACAATTGAGTAAACTCCTTTACATCATATATATTAATTATTTTTTGATCTAATAAGTAAAATTACTACAGAAAATACTTGAGACGATATCAATGACCATCCAAAAATATCTTCTCTGCTCAATTAAATGTAATGAAAGCATTTACATTAACTATTATATCCTAAAAAACATTTTTTGAAATATGACTTTATTTAATGCTTAATATAAATTATTTTTTATAAAAATTGTATTTTAATGTTTTTTTGATATCGGCTACCACAATATTCAGACTTCAAAAAAGCAAATTTGAAAATGATGTCTGGAGATCAATGGTCAAAACTAAAAAAGCAGAAATAGATACTATCATATCCGTTTCTGCTGCTCATATTATTATGCTTGATTAATAAATTTTATAATTGATAAATAGCCATTTCTTATCATATGATACTGTATTAATAAGCGCTAACTAACTTCGTTTTACCTAACATGACTGAGCTTGTCACAACCGATAACGAACTCAATGCCATTGCCAAACCAGCTATTTCTGGACTCAAGACAATCCCCAGGCCATAGAACAGACCAGCTGCTAGTGGAATCCCTAACACATTGTACACAAACGCCCAAAAAAGGTTCAACTTAATACGATTGAACGTTTTTTTGCTTAATGATAAGGCCATCGCAACATCTCGCAAATCATTTTTAACTAGAACAATGCCTCCAGCATCAATGGCAACATCTGTCCCAGCACCCATTGCAATACCGACATCAGCGGTCGTTAATGCTGGTGCATCATTAATACCATCACCAACAAAGGCGACCGTTTGCGATTGCTGCAATGCCTTAATTTTATCAGCTTTTTCAGCAGGTAAAACACCTGCAATGACTTCATCAATACCAACTTCATTGGCAATTGCTTCGGCAACGTGTTCATTATCTCCGGTTAACATCACTGTTTTTAGGCCACGTGCTTTCAGCGTCGCAATGGCTACTGCCGACGTTTCTTTTGGCGTATCTTGAATAGCAATCAATCCGATGACCCGCTGCTGCAAACCAACGAGAACAACTGTCTTGGCGTCATTTTGTAATTGCGTCATCTTTTGTCGTAGCACATCTGTCATTGTCACATCTGTCAACAAATATTCATTACCCACAAAAGCCTGTTGTCCATCGACCGTTGCCACAACGCCCTTTCCTGATAAAGCTTTAAAATCAGTCACGGCTGATAATGTTAAGTGCTGCTCTTTTGCTGCTTGTATGACTGCCACTGCTAAAGGATGCTCTGAATTTGCTTCAAGTCGTGCGGCTAGTGTTAGTACTTGCTGCTGATCACCAATAATATCAGTTACTTTTGGTTGACCAACTGTTATCGTGCCAGTTTTATCAAAAACAATCGTATCAATATCATTAACTCGTTCGAGCACTTCACCACTTTTAATTAAAATGCCCATTTTAGCCCCACGCCCAGTCCCAACCATCAAGGCTGTCGGTGTTGCTAATCCAAGAGCACATGGACACGCAATTACAACGACTGATACAGCAAAAATTAATGAATTAGCGACATCATGCCCAATAAAGACATACCAAACAAGAAATGTTGCGATCGCAATAATCAAAACAATTGGTACAAAGATATCTGAAACACGGTCAGTTAATTGTTGGATTGGTGCATGACTCGACTGGGCTTTTTTTACCAAAGTCACAATCTGCGCCAACATCGTCTGATTACCAACTTTTTCTGCCTTAAAAATGAAAGTCCCTGTTGTATTGATGGTAGAGCCAATCACCTGATCACCAGTCTTTTTTTCAACCGGCATACTCTCACCAGTAACCATCGATTCGTCCACAGTTGAACTACCGGTAATCATCTGACCATCCACTGGAATCTTTTGGCCTGGTCTGACACGAATCAAATCACCTACGACGACTTCATCTAATGGCACTTGAATAAATTGACCATCTCGTTTAACTTCAGCATTTCGAGCCTGCAGATCCATCAATTTACTAATTGCCGAAGAAGTATTGTCTCGCATTTTTTCTTCGAGAACTTGTCCTAATAAAACAAACGTAATGACAAACGCCGCACTTTCAAAAAAAACAGCTTTACCAGTCAACATCGCATAAATACTATAAATATAAGCTGTTCCTGTGCCAACAGCAATCAGCGTATCCATATTTGAATGATGTTTTTGGAAAGATGCCCAAGCACTCGTTAAAAAAGGGCGCGCCGAAATCAACATCACAATCGTCGTCAAAACAAACATCGTCATCTGCCCACCTGGCAACATCCAACCAGTCAATGGCATGAGTATCATCTCCATTAACATTGGCAGTGACAATACGAATGATATCCAAAACCGTGTAGTCACTTTCATATGGTTCACCTACTTTATGATGACTTTACCTGAAAACATATCCATGCCACAACTAAATTTATATTCACCAGCTTTATCTGTCGCAATGGTCACTGTCTTGGGTTCATTAATTGGTAATGACTCACGAAATGCGAAATCATCCGAATGCACAACGTCTAAACACCCTTTATCATTAGTTCTAGTAAACGTTAATTCTGCAGGGATACCTTGCTTTAAATTCACAACACTTGGTTCATAGCCACCATTAACTGTTATATTAACCTTTTGTACATCATTCATGTTATTTTCTCCTTACTTAATAATAACCTTGCCGTGGAACATATCCATCCCACACGCCCATTCGTATTCACCAGTTTGACTCGTATCTATCGTAACCGTCGCCACTTGATTTTGTGGTAACGCTTGATTGATCCCAAAATCTGCAAAAACCACATGATCAAGACAACTTGATGCATCCGTCCTTGTAAAGTGCAATTGTGCAGGAACACCCTGCTTTAACACAACTTGTTCTGGTGAATAACCACCTTTAACCAAAATATCAACATCTTGTTTCTCACTGGTGACGGATGCCGTTTGCGTCTCTGTGGCATGTTTACCAAAAAACCACCAACTAATAAAGGCAATCAACGCGATGCCAACAATGAATACAACTAATTTCATCATTATTCCCCCTAAGGTGCACAATGTTCACATGAAACTGGCGCAATGCAGTCACAAGTTAGTGTTTCAGGTGCAGTAACTGCCTTTTGTGCCAGCATGTCTTGTAAACTAACAATGTCTGCCTGACTCAATGGCATATCAGTCATTAACTTTACTAAAGTTTGTCCTCGTTTCATACGACACAAACGATCAAAAGCTTCAGTTGTCATTTGGATCATTGCATCATCTTCAGTAATTAACGGATGATAAATAAAATGACGCCCCTCTTTACGTGTCATTAAAACCTTTTTTTGGACCAAACGCCGTAACAACGTCTTAATGGTTGATTCAGACCAATTTTTTTTACCACGAATGGCAGTAATAATTTCGTTACTGCTTGCTTCATGATATGTCCAAATAACACGCATAATCTCCCACTCAGCAGTGGACATGTCATTTGCTTGTGCCATGAAATTACCTCCCAATCACTTATGTTTACATCTGTAACCTAATTATACATTCTTTCATTTACAAACGTCAACTAAAAATGACTTAATGTTAAATCTCAACCATTAACCTATTTCACAACTGTTATTATAATCTGGGTGCAATCTTTTAAATCATATTTAAAGGTCGCCAACCCACCACTTCATAAAATGGTTAGATTGACGACCTATTCATACATGATACATAAAAACAATCTGGTCCTAATTAACGACCGAATTGACTCGTTTACCAAATCATCGTACGTTCACTTGGCTTCCGATACATACCATCACCTTCGTGAACGTCAAACGTGTCATAGAAATCATCAAAGTTTGACACAATGACATTGGTTCTTGCTTTATTTGGTGCATGCACATCAACTGCTGCAAAGTATTTCATTAGTTCTGGCCGAGCTTTCATTCGCCAAATAGTTGCCCAGCTTTCAAAAAATTCTTTTGCTGAGAATGTTTGTTGACGCTTTGCAGCCGCTAAAGCTGCTGCAAAGCCTCCTAAATCAGCAACATTTTCAGAAACAGTCAACTTACCATTAACTTTCGCACCATACGAATCTAATCCATCAAATTGGGTAATGATTTTTTGTGTGCGTTCTTTAAAGGCCGCATAATCTTCATCTGTCCACCAATTATTCAGGCTACCATGTTCGTCAAATGAGGCACCATTGGTATCAAAGGCATGTGAAATTTCATGTGCAATGACTGCACCAATACCACCATAATTAGCAGAATCCGATTGCTCTAAACTGTAAAATGGTGCCTGCAAAATCGCTGCAGGAAAAACAATTTGGTTTTGTTGTGGATCATAATAAGCATTCACCATGTGTGCTGGCATATGCCATTCCTCACGATCTACTGGTTGATGCCATTTTGCCCATGCACGTGCCACATTTTGCTGGGTAAATTTTTGCATGGCTTCGAATAACGTCGCATTGTCGTCAACAATCTTATCTTGATAATAGTCTGGCAATTTTTCAGGATAACCAATATGTGGTTTGATTGCATTCAACTTGACCACCGCTTGGTCACGCGTTGCTTGTTGTAACCAAGTCGTATTTTGTAAACGTTCTTTATAAACATCAATCATTGTTGCAACTTTATCTTCCACATCAGCCTTTGCTGCTGCAGAAAACTGATGATGTGCATACCATAGACCTAATGCTTGATTAAATGGCCCTTCTGCTAAATAATAAGCAGATTTTTGACGGCTTTTTGCTTCGGGTGTGCCAGACAATGCCCGACTAAAAGCACCACCTAGTATGCGAACTTCATCAGATAGGTAACCTGTATAACCATTCGCAATGTCAACAATCAATGTTGCTTGTAATAATGGCCAGGCTTCTTCAGAGAAAAACTGGTCAGACGCGTGCCAAAAACGTTCTTCTGGCACAACGACCATGTCTGGTTCTTCACCAATCATGCTGGTGACAATTTCATTTAATGGTAATGCTGGTGTTAATGCTGTAAAATCAGCCCACTTGTATGGTTTGTACAAATTCACATATTCAGCGGATTCTTCTTGACTCAAAACAACTTGCGCAACGCGCGCATCAAATGCGATTGCTTTATCTAGCAAGTCCTTAATTTCATCTGCATGAAATCCAAATTTAGGCAACAATTTTTCTTGGGATTCACGCCATTGCTTTAATAATGCTGCCCCTTGTGGGTGATCAGGCGCATAGTAAGTTGTATCCGGTAAAATCGTTCCTAAAGCATCTGCCCATAATACATAAGTTTGTGCATCCTTAAAATCTGGTGCAATACCTAGTGGCAAAGCATTTGGTAAGCCTTCTTTTTCTAATGCAACGATATGTTGTGCAAAATCAGCAAACGATTGAAAATTTTGGTAGCGCCGAATAATTGGCAAAACTGGCGTTGTTCCTAATTCATTACGCGTTTGCCAATCTGCTGCTAAACGATGATACTTAATAAAATTACGTAACACATCATCATCCGGTATATCCTTACCAGCTAGCCATTTGTCTGTTGTTGTTAGCATTAAATTTTCAATTTCATCAGCTAAATCAATAAAGCCACCTGTACGTGACTTATCATTTGGAATAACTGCCTGAGCTAGCCAATCTTCATTGATTGCTTCATAAAAATCATCTTGTCGACGTGTCCCCATTGTTTCACCTCAAATATTAATTTTTCTCATAGACTAAGATAACACAATTCGTGAAGTTCGAACATGTTTCCATATCTATTTTCAATAAGACCGCATTAAAAAAGCCGCACACAATGATATATACAAACATCACATGTATCCGACCTTGTTTAAATTATTCCGCTTGTTGCCATTTGCGAATTTGGTTGACAATATCAACCTTTAACTGCTTGTTTGCATCACTTGTCACTTGTTTCACAACATCATTCTTCAACTTATTCTGACTATCTGTATCATTAACAAAATCTTTATCCGTTTTCACTTTTTCAGCAACTCGTTTATTGATTTCATCACGTACTTTATCAGAAATTTTTGACTCATTGGTTTCAATTAATTTTTGTAGATCATCAACTTTACCAGCTGGAACAACATACCAACCCTCAGGAAGCGTTAATTGATATGTCGTATCACCCTTTTCTAACGTCTTTTGCCCTAACAGTAAGAAACGACGCCAAGTTGAATTTGCTTGATAAGTCATCACTGTTGTTTTTAAAGTCGCTTGCTTACCAGCAACAATTTTTGTCTGTGCTTGTTGCGTTAATGTCTGATATGTTTTGTCATTCGTCTTATAAGTATAACGTAAATGACCATTGCTCCCTTTTTCCGTCGTTATTAAATTAAATCCATCTACAGTAACAGCAGGCTGAATTTTTTGTGTTTTAGTGAATGGGACCTCAGCCATTAAAAAGTGGCGTTGTTGTGCACGCTGCAAACCTAACCCCATGAAAACAGTCAACAAAAGACCGATAACAATCGGTACCCATCGTATTTCATGATGTACAACACCTTGAATTGCTGCGTACGCTAGCAGCACAATTCCCAACACAAATAAGACAATCATTAACTTTCTCCTTAAAAACATATTCAACCATTACAAATTATAACAAAAAAAGCTTACAATCGCCAAGAAATAGCGATTGCAAGCTTTTATTTTATCATATTTCAACTAACCTGCGATGTTGATTACTTCTTTAAAGCAGTCCACTTCCAGTCAGTAAACTCTTCGATATCGCGTCCCTCATTACGAGTAACATCGAAGTGCTTTGCCAAGATAGCATCCATCTTTTCGTCAAAGGCCTTTGCTTCATCAGCATTAATAACACCCTTGTCAGCCAAGATATTTGCAGCTTCCTTAGCTTGGTGGAAACGATCCAACTCTGAGTATACACGCATGTCATAAGTTGTTGTGATGTCACCATCTTCACGGTAACCGTGAACATGAGCACCTAAGTGTTGACGCTCGTAGAAGATTGATTCAATTAAGTCTTCGAAACCATGGAAGCCAAACATAACTGGTGTTCCTGACTCACCGAACAATGCTGTAAACTTTTCGTCTGACAAGGCACGTTCGTGGTTCATCTTACCATTCTTGTTTAGCAAACGGTGCAATTCAACAACGTTTACGTAACGCATCTTAACAGCTGGGAAGGCTTCGTTGATCAAGTGCAATGCAGCAAGAACTTCGATTGTTGGTTCAACACCAGCAGATGCAAAGACGATATCAGCATCTTCACCTTCAGCAACAGTTGAAGCCCAATCGATTACCTTAACACCTTCGTTAGCCAATTCTTCAGCTTCTTCAACTGAGAACCATTGTTGACGAGGTTGCTTTGAAGCAACAATATGGTTAACCTTGTGACGTTCAGTAAATGCACGACCAAAGACAGCTAACAAAGTGTTACCATCAGCTGGCAAGTATTGACGAACAAAATCAACCTTCTTCTCAGCCAAGTGTGCCAATAGACCTGGATCTTGGTGAGTGTAACCGTTGTGATCTTGTTGGAAGGCTGTTGATGTTGAAATCAAGTTCAATGATGGGTAATCATTACGCCATGATTGTTCTGAGGCGTGACGTAGCCACTTGAAGTGTTGTGTGATCATTGAATCAACAACACGCAAGAATGACTCGTATGATGCGAATACACCAACACGACCAGTCAACGTATATGCTTCCAACCAACCTTCAGCTTGGTGCTCTGATAATTGAGCATCCAAGATACGACCTTCATGAGCCTCATGTTGATCGTTAGGTTCTTTCACTTCTTCCATCCATTGACGGTTAGTAATGTCGAACATACCCCACAAACGATTTGACATCGTCTCATCAGGTCCGAAGATACGGAATGATGTTGGGTTCAACTTTGATACTGCAGCAAAGTAGTTTGACAAAACGTTCATGTCCATGTTGCGGTTACCATCTGGCAATTCCGTTCCACGGTTATCAGCAGTAATCTCGTTGGCAAAGTCCTTCCAATTTGGCAAAGCCAAATTAGTAGCAGCTTCACCGCGACGACGACCACCATTAGTAACAGGGTTAGCAGCCATACGCTTATCACCCTTTGGTGCCATTGCAGCAATTTCTGCCTTCAATGAGCCATCAACATTAAACAATTCAGCTGGCTTGTATGAATTCAACCATTCTTCAAATTCAGGCAAAGTATCCAACTTATTTTGTGCCAAAGGAAGTGGTACTTGGTGAGCACGGAATGAGTTTTCAATTGGCTCACCGGCTGCGTTATGAGTTGGGCCACCCCAACCCTTTGGCAAGCGAGCAATGATGACTGGCCATGCAGCAACTTCACCATCAATATAGCGGCCTTCTTCACGGGCAGCTTTTTGAATTGCTTGGATGTCTTCGATAGCTTGGTCGAATACCTTAGCAGCCAACTCGTGGTATGCCATGTAGTCATGGATATCATCGTTTTCAATGAAACGTGGTGAGTATCCCAAACCTTCAAAGAACTTTGTGATTTCTTCATCACTCATACGTGAGAAGATTGTTGGGTTTGAAATCTTAAATCCGTTCAAGTCCAAGATTGGCAAAACAGCACCATCATTCTTAGGATTTAAGAACTTGATTGAATGCCATGATGTCATTGAAGGACCAGTTTCAGCTTCCCCATCACCAACAACTGCAAAAGCAATTTGGTCTGGGTTATCCAAAACAGCACCAGTTGCGTGAGATAGTGAGTAACCTAATTCACCACCTTCATGCAATGAACCTGGTGTTTGTGCAGTCATGTGTGATCCAATTCCACCAGGGAATGAGAATCGCTTGAACAAACGTGCCATACCATCAACATCTTGTGTAATTTCAGGATAGTTTTCAGTATAAGTACCGTCCAAGTATGAATTCGTAACCATTACTTGGCCACCATGACCAGGTCCACCAATGTAGAACATGTTCAAGTCATACTTGTTGATCAAACGGTTTGCATGTGCATACAAGAATGTTTGTCCTGAGATCGTTCCCCAGTGACCAATTGGCTTAACTTTAACATCGTCCGCTTGGATTGGTGTGTTAGTTACTGAAAACAATGGGTTGCTCTTCAAAAAGATCATACCTGCTGAAAGGTAGTTGCTGGCACGCCACCAAGCATCAACCTTTGATAGATATTCCTTTGAATCAAAATCTACTGCCATTTTGATGAAATCTCCTTTTACTTTTGAGAAAGGTTCAATCGCAGAAGTCATCTTCTGGATTACATTATTATAATAACAGATTTCCAAATCAGGTACAATAAAAAACTCCTAATTGGACCGTCCCAATTTTGTAACAATTTTTTATCTGTTATTCACCGTCTAAACTCACGAAACTGTTGTAACGCATGTATTCATAATGTACGCGCATTTGACCAACTTCAAAGGGAGTCCCATCGTCTAAAAAGTACACACCTGCCATCACCCCAACTGGTTCAGTTGGTTTCAAATGCAAATATGCCTGATCCTCTTCACTTGATGGTTCCGCTGTAACGGTCATGAATGACTTAGTCACCGCTTTGTTCGTTGTCTGCTCTGCATATTGAAACATGGAATGCGTCATATCTTCTGCTGTTAACATTGGCAATAATTTCACTGGAATCACTGCGTTTTCAATCATAAATACCTTGTCCTGCAAGGTACGAAGACGCTTAATACGATAAACTTCTTCGTCTGATTCTAAAAACAGGGCTTCACGGTCTTCCTCATTGGCAATTTCTTTTTCAAACACAAGTAATTTAATTGCTGGTGTCTCACCTTTAAAGCGAAATGAATCTGATACCCCTAAGTTTTGACCAACGGCATGAAACATCCCCTGATTTTTTAAATATAATGGATTAACAAATGTCCCCGAACCACGCTTTTTAAAAATAATGCCTTGTTGCACCAATACATTGAGGGCTCGTTTGATCGAACTTCGTGAAACAGCGTACGAGCTAGCCAAAGACCGCTCATCTGGTAATTTTAAATCAGGAAATTCCTGATTATTGATCCGCCTATTTAAATCGTTGAGCACTTTCATATACAGTACTTCTTTAGCCATGTTGAACCTCCTGTTCACTACAAGTTACAATCATAACATAAAAGTGGTCCAACCAAAACAAGGTCAGACCACTTTTATGAAATGATTTTATTTTACAATTGGTTTATCACGCATCAGCATCTTGTCGCTGCCGTAACAATCTTGTTAAAGTCAACGCAATAACAACTAGCACTGTGGCTATCCAAAAAGTAACATGAATTCCCGCTAAATCAGCTGAAGACTGCGTTTGCCCTGCTTTAACACTCGCTGAGGTTAAGCCGTATGCTGTAATCAACGCGGCTGTCCCAAATGATGCAGCAACTTGACGAATCGTCGTATAAACAGCTGAACCATCTGGTACCATGGCTATCGGTAATGAATTAAATGCTTCCGTTTGAATTGGCATCGTCACCATAACCAACCCTAACTGGCGAATCAATTGACCAACTGCTGGCAACCATAATGGTGAATCCAATTGCAGGTTAGCTAAAATAATTGTCCCTAAGACAACAATCCCTAGTCCAATTGGTGCTAAACGACGTGCCCCAAATTGATCATACCATTTACCTGAAGTTGGCGATAAAATAGCCGTAATCAACGCACCAGGTAATAGGATCAGTCCAGAAATCAATGCTGATTCACCACGTACCGTTTGCATGTACAATGGTAACATTAATGCCCCACCATATAAGGCACACATCAAGACAACATTAATAATGGTTGCAACTGTAAAATTATGATAATGAAATACATCAAAGTTCAGCAATGGATTTTTCGCATGCGTTTGTTGGTAAACAAAGAGCGTCGTAACCATAATACCAACAAGTAAAAATCCCCATACATTTGGACTTGTCCATTGACCATCCCCTGCGTTTGAGAAACCATACAGTAAACTACCTAATCCAATACTTGACAATAACACACCTAAGAAATTAAACTTTAAAAACTTTTGTGTGCCCAAATTGTCTAATAGGAAGAAAGCCAAAATTAAATCTAAAAAGATAAATGGCGCAATACCCCAAAATAGCCAACGCCATGAATGACTAGAAACAATAAATCCAGATAATGTTGGTCCAATGGTTGGTGCAAAATTTAAGGCTAAGCCAATGATTCCCATTGCCTCACCACGACGATTAGCCGCAAAAATATTCATCACCACCACGTTCATCAATGGTCCGAAAATACCTGCACCAGCAGCTTGGACCATTCGACCTAAAATTAAGATAAAATAAGTTGGTGCAAAACCTGCAATTAAAGTTCCAATAGCAAAAATCAATAACGCACTAAGGTATAACGTCCTTGTTTTCAAACGTTGAATCAGAAAAGCTGTTAGCGGGACCATAATACCGTTAACCAACATATACCCATTTGTCATCCATTGACCCAGTGCTGTTGAAATTTTAAAATCTGCCATGACTTGTGGCAATGCTGTATTCATTAACGTCTGATTTAAAAATCCTAGAAAAACACCGACCATCAATATTAATAGGACACCACGTTCCTTTTTTGATATTGAATTCACATATCCACCCCTTTTTTAAAAAATTAGTAATCTTTTTGTTGCCATTCAAGTTCAAATTGTGTGACAAAATCGTGCATTATCCGGTCTCTTTTGACACCAATTCGTTGTCCTTCTTTCGTATTCAAATAATCTTTGAGCAAAAAAAGTTTTTCATAAAAATGATTCATAATGGTCTCACCATCTGCTTGACGGTACTCTGACTTTGTCTTTACCTGACGTGGTTTAATATCAGGATTATATAGTTCATGTCCATGAGCAACACCATATTGAATCACTCGTGCAATGGCAATTGCCCCTATCGCATCTAATCGATCTGCATCTTGCACGATTTGACCCGCTAACGACAACGATACTGGCTGACCAAATCGTTGTTTACTCCATGACATATTGTCAATAATTGTAAAGATTTCCATTTGACGACTCTTGGTAACTTGATTAGTTGTTAACATGTCTACAACGGCTGCTTTCGCCCCAGCCACATCTGCAAACAACTTATCATCGTACGTATCATGTAAAAGTGCAGCTGCTTGAGCAATAAATGCATCGGCTGTTGGTTCCGTTGTTAAAATGTGTCGCGTCATGTTGAACACTCGATCAATGTGTGTCATATCATGTCCCGTTTTGTCCTTAGACAAGGTTCGTTCAGTAAACGTTCTAATAGCCACTAATTGTTCTACTTCCTGCTGATTCATAACCCGATCTCCAATCGTTATAACGTGTCACTGTAACCAACGTCGTCACTAGTCTCATTCATCAACTGAGCGAATATCAGAAAATTGGCCATGCACAAATTCAGCCAGTGCAACAGCATCAAGACGAACCGAGCGACCAACTTCACCGGCTGAAACCGTAATCGTCCCAGCTTCTTTGGCACTATTATCAAAATAAATTGGAAATTTCTTCGTTTGCCAAATACCGACTGGGTTATTTGCACCATGAATATAGCCAGTTGTTTTTTGTAAATTTTTGGTTGGAATCATGGTCACTTTTTTATTACCCGATACCATTGCCAACTTTTTTTCATTTAAATGATTATCAACCGGTACAATGCCAATCACTGGTCCGGTGACGTTACCCTCTAATGCCAATGTTTTATAAATGTCATGATCTGTTAACCCATAGGCATCTAACTCTGCTTGATCACGATTCATACCTCCTGAAAAAACAATCGTTTCATAAGGAATATTTGCTTTATCTAAAATTTGCTCAACAAGAATTTTCTTAATACGTGCTTTCTTTGACATCTTGTTTCTCCTTCACTCTCTGTCCTTTTTAATATACGCCATTCTGTTGACTTAGAAAAGTAACATCCCTTAAAAACGTAAAAATAACGACACTAGCCTGCTGTCGCTATTCAAAAGAAGAGTGTCTGACAAAACACGTTTAAAGGCGCTAATCTACCAATCAAAATTGATAGATTAGCGCCTTTTTCAGCTGATCATAACGACTTATGTCTCAGCCCCCTCTAAAAAGATTGCTGCCTAACTATTCTAAAATATTGTCGTCTGACACTATTTTATGGTGCTTATTTTGCTTACTTCATGCATTTTTTATCCAAGTGTCTTATCTGATTTGCGTAATCTCTTTTCAAATAAATTCAACAAACGGCTAATACCAAATGTCAATATGAAATAAATCACAGCCGTGATAATTAGAGGTATAAACGGTTTAAATGATGCTCCTTGAACCACTGACGTCTGGAAGGTCAACTCACCAACACCAATAACAGAAACAACTGAACCTTCCTTAATAACTGTTACAAATTCGTTACCTAAGGCTGGCAAAATATTTTTAATGGCTTGTGGTAAAATCATAAATCGCATTGTTTGATTCTTTGTGAAGCCTAATGAACGTGCTGCTTCAGTCTGCCCATCGGGTACCGCTTGAATACCTGAACGAATAATTTCGGCGACATAAGCTGCTGAATTCAAAAACATCGCAATCGCACCAGCTAAAAAGCTTGAAACATGTAATCCAATGGCTTGTGTCCCAAAGTAAACAATAAAGACTTGAATCAACAAAGGCACACCACGAACAGCTTCAATATATGCTGACGCTAACCACTTTAATGGCTTGATTGTTGATAATTTCATGAGTGCAAACAAGATACCTAAAATAATACCAAAGAAGACCCCAATGACAGCCAACCCAATCGTGTAGAATGTTCCCTTAACAAAGTATGGTGCATACTTAGAAACAAATGATTCTTTTTTATTCATTATCTTAATAGCGTTATCTTGCATTTTCTGCAACGGTGCCCCAATCACATGGTCAGTTAATATCTTATTAACTTTTGCTTGTAATACTGTGGCATTTTTGTTCATAACAACTGATGACCCATTAGAAATACCTGGCAATTTTGCTGGTGACACGGCAAATTGATTACTTTGATCTAGATAACTTTTTGCAGTGGTACTTGCCACAACCACACCGTCAACCTTTTTTTGCGTTAACTGTGTTACTTCATCAGTAATTTTCTTCAACGAAACAACTTTTTTATCACTGATTTCATGTGCTAAATCATCTTGTTTTGATGAGACTTGTGCTGCTAATTTTGCTTGGCGGATTTGCTTCAACGTTGCCCATTTGTCTTTGTTTTGCTTTAATGTTAAAACAACATTTTTATCAACAAAGTACGGCTTTGAAAAATTGACTTCTTGCTCACGTTCTGGAGTACTTGTCATCCCCGCAACAACAATATCCACCTTGCCTGTTTTCACAGCACCCAACAAAGCATCAAAACTCATCTCTTGAATTTCCGTCTTAACGCCTAATTGCTTACCAATTTCACGCGCAACGTCAATATCAAAACCAACAATTTTATCTTGCCCATTTTCAGTTGTATGGAACTCATAAGGCGCATAGTCTGCTGAAGTTCCAACGACTAATTTACCTGATTTTTTTATTCGCTCTAAGGTTGGATCTGTTTGTGCAGCACTAACAGTATGCATATCAAAGATACCTAACCCACTAGCCATGACTAAGCCAAAGGCCATCACTGCCATGATCAGCTTTTTCACCCATTTAATCATCATTCAAATTCCTCTCTTACAACATCTTTGCTAAGAAATTCTGCGCACGTTCTGAATTAGGATTTTCAAAAAAGCCTGCCGGACTATCGTATGCAGTCATTTCACCATCACTCATAAACCAAATTTTTGAAGCAACTTCACGCGCAAAGCCCATTTCATGTGTCACGACCAACATTGTCATGCCTTCTTGCGCTAACTCACGCATCGTCTTTAATACTTCACCGACCATCTCAGGATCTAACGCAGAGGTTGGTTCGTCAAATAACATAATTTTGGGATTCATTGCTAATGCACGCGCAATAGCCACACGTTGTTGTTGACCGCCAGATAATGATGCTGGATAAACAGCCGCTTTGTCAGCCACCCCAACTTTTGTCAAAAATTGTTGCGCAATCTGCGTTGCTTCACTATCTGCAATGCCTTTCACTTTCAACAAAGCAATTTTCACATTATCTAATACCGTCATATTCGGAAACAAATTAAAACTTTGGAAAACCATCCCCAAATCTTGACGAATTTTATCAAGATCCGATTCAGTGGCTTTCGTAATATCTTGGTCTTCAAAAATAACCGCCCCTGATGTTGGATGTTCTAGCATATTTAATTCTCGTAATAATGTTGACTTACCAGTTCCTGATGGTCCTAAAATTGCAATCACATCGCCCTCTTCAACTTCAGCATTAATTGACTGCAAGACCGTATTCTTACCATACTCTTTGTGTAAATTTTTAATTTCTAAAATTGCCATATTTCCTCTCCCATTCACTGCTGATTAATAAATCTTAACAGTAATTGAAATTATATGCAATAATTTCCTCAAAAAACCCTTAAAATACCCCAATTTATTCAAAAAACCGAATATATACACAAATGTGTGTTATATCCAGCTTCTTTTTTAAAATATTTTTCGCTTTAGCTATCATTAACCAAATGATTTATCAGACTTATGTAATTGCTTTTCAAATAAGTTCAACAGACGACTAATACCAAAAGTTAACACAAAATAAATAACTGCTGTAATTAGCAATGGTAAGAATGGTTTGAATGATGCTCCCTGAACCACTGATGTTTGGAAGGTCAACTCACCGACCCCAATGACAGAGACAACCGAGCCTTCCTTAATCACTGTCACAAATTCGTTTCCTAAGGCTGGTAAAATATTCTTAATCGCTTGTGGTAAAATCATAAACCGCATCGTCTGGTTCTTTGTAAAACCTAGTGAACGTGCCGCTTCAGCTTGTCCATCGGGTACCGCTTGAATACCTGAACGAATAATTTCCGCGACATAGGCTGCTGAATTCAAAAACATCGCAATCGCTCCGGCTAAGAAGCTTGAAACATGAATACCAATCACCTGAGTACCAAAGTAAACAATAAAAACTTGAATCAACAAAGGCACGCCACGGACCGCTTCAATATAAGCAATTGCCAACCATTTCAATGGTTTGATCGTTGACATTTTCATCAAGGCAAACAAAACACCTAAGATAATACCAAAGAAGACACCAATAACTGCTAACCCAACCGAATATTCCGTTCCTTTAATAAAATAGGGCATGTACTTCTTAATAAATGAATCTTTTTGATTGGCTTGCTTAAAGGCTTTTTCTTGCCATTTATGTAATGGTGCCCCAATGACATGGTCAACTAATATCTTATCAACCTTCGTTTTTAAGACAGGCGCATTCTTATTCATAACCACTGAGACTGCATTACCTGTCTTCACAGGCAAATCTGCCTTAGTAATAGCAAACTGCTTGCTTTGACTCAAATAACTTCTAGCGGTTGTTTGTGCTACAACCACGGCATCAACCTTCTTTTGACTTAATTGCATCACGAGATCCGTCACCTTTTTAACTTGAACAAGCTTTTTATCTGTTAAGTCACCAGCTAAACTTGCTTGACTAGATGCCACTTGTGCTCCTAGTTTTGCATGCCGAATTTGATCGAGTGTTGCCCATTTATTTTTGTTTTGCTTTAAAGTTAAAATGACATTCTTATCATTATAATATGGTGTTGAAAAATTAACTTCTTTCTCACGTTCAGGGGTACTCGTCATCCCCGCAATCGCCATATCAATTTTTCCCGTCTTCACAGAGCCTAATAATGAATCAAAACTCATATCTTGCACAACTAACTTCACACCTAAATGTTTGGCAATCGTTCGTGCAACATCCATATCAAATCCTAAGATTTTATCTTGACCATTAACTGTCGCATGAAATTCATACGGCGCATATTCAGCAGCCGTTCCAACGACTAATTTACCTGATTTTTTAATTCGCTCTAACGTTGGATCAGTTTCAGCAGCATTAACTGTCGTTGTGCCCAAAATACCGATACCACTACTCATAAATATCCCAATCGCCATTAATAAGGTGACGATTTTTTTTATCCACTTCTTCATAAATAAAATTCCCTTCTTACAACATTTTGGCTAAGAAATTTTGTGCACGCTCTGAATTTGGTGATTCAAAAAAACCAATCGGGTCATCATATGCTGTCATCTCACCATCACTCATAAACCAAATTTTTGAAGCAACTTCACGCGCAAAACCCATTTCGTGTGTCACGACCAACATTGTCATACCCTCTTGTGCTAACTCACGCATCGTCTTTAATACTTCCCCAACCATCTCAGGATCTAACGCAGAGGTTGGTTCATCAAATAACATAATTTTAGGATGCATTGCTAATGCGCGGGCAATGGCCACACGTTGTTGTTGACCACCAGAAAGCGATGCTGGATAAACGTCACTTTTTTCTGCCACCCCAACTTTGTCTAAAAATTGCTTTGCCGTTGTGGTTGCTTCACTATCAGATAATCCCTTGACCTTTAATAATGCAATTTTCACATTATCTAATACCGTCATATTTGGGAATAGATTAAAGCTCTGAAAAACCATACCTAAATCTTGACGTATCTTATCTAACCCTGACTCATTTGCCTTCGTAATATCCTGATTTTCAAAAATAACCGCCCCTGATGTTGGATGTTCTAGCATATTTAATTCTCGTAATAATGTCGATTTCCCTGTACCCGATGGTCCAAGAATTGCAATCACATCGCCCTCTTCAACTTTGGCATTAATTGACTGCAAGACCGTATGCTTACCGTACTCTTTATGTAAATTTTTTATCTCTAAAATTGCCATCACGCTACTCCCATTCGTTATTTATGAATAAATATTAACAAGTAATGAGAATTTATGCAATGAAAAACTAATATTTTCTTTAAAAACTTTTATTTATACAAAAAACAGTGAATATATGCACGTTATTATGCACATATTCACTGTTTTTAGAATAGAATTTCTGTTTTAAGCTGCTGCTTTTTGCTGACTATCAAAAATAATTTGCTTATTAGTCACAGCCATTGTTGCCATGTATGGTGTGCCTAATTTCATTGATTCCCCTTTAGCATTTAACAAGAAATCAAATGACGCTAACGTCTTCATCGCTTCGTAAACCGTTTCACGATCTAACATTGTCGCTGGATGCTTAATTTTGATGACTGATAGCTTTTTTGATGTGTCAGTATCCTTACCATCAAGTGCCATAAATGTTAATTCTAATACTTGGTTCATATTAATCATCTCCTTAATTACCGCCTGTGTTGGGATTAAATAAATGTGCCTTTGTTTCAACGGTTGTTATTTTTTCAATGGTTGTTTCAATACCTAATCGCAACATCACTTGTGCCAACTGTGATAACTCATGAACTGTTGTACCAGACTTCACATAAAATTGACGACTCGTTACAACATTTTCAGATGCCTTCCCAATAATTTTGACTTTTAACATATTTGGTACCTTTACCTGCTTTTCTACCATGATAACTTTCCTCATTCCCAATAATTGATCAAATGGCCATTTGAATTATCAGCTTATTGCTGATACTTATACTAACGTTACCAATCATTAATAATGTCACATTTTTTCCAAAGGGGTTGCGGCAGTAATCGTTATGACCAAATGAAAAGGGCGTCGATCTATCAATTTAATTGGTAGATCGACGCCCTCAAACGTTATTGATGTGGATACTGACGCCCACGTTCATATACTTGTTCAGGTTCTTGACTGATACGCGTAAACTTATCTAGCGCATCAATGGCCTTAATTTCTTCCACAGTAAGTGAAAAGTCATAGATATCACCATTCTCAATCACACGTTGTGGATGAATTGACTTTGGAATAATACTTGTGCCATGTGCTAAATGCCAACGTAAAACAACTTGTGCAGGTGATTTCCCATATTTCTCGGCAATTTTCGCAATCACTGGTTCATTAAGTACTGAACCACGACCTAATGGTGCCCATGCTTGTGTCACAATATCATTTTCACGCAAAAAATGACGTAATTCCGGTTGAACAAGATGTGGATGATTTTCAATTTGATTAACAACTGGCATTTCATTTGCTTGTGTTGCTAGGTATTGTAAATGAATCATGCCAAAATTTGACGTGCCCAATGATTTGACGATTCCCTCTGCTTGTAAGCGTTCAAATGCACGCCAAGTTTCAAAAAATTGTTCATGTAATGGCCAATGTACCATCAATAAATCGACATAGTCCATTTGTAAATCTTTTAACGATTGTTCAACAGAAGCCAACGTCTGATCATAACCTTGATTAACTTCTGCAACCTTCGTCGTCACAAAGTAATCTTCACGTGGTACATGAAGTTCCTGTAATGCTTGGCCAACTTCTGCTTCATTTTTGTACATTTGTGCTGTATCAAACAAACGATAACCCGTTTGCCAAGCGGTTTTAACGACTTCTGTCAGGTTAGCTTGATCAGTAACTTTATAGAGTCCCAACCCTTGTTGTGGCATTTGATAACCATCTGCCAATTGAAGCTGTGTGCGAATATCCATTTTATGATTTATGCCCCTTCTTACATGGAATAACTGTTCTCATTTAGTATTTTAACAATAAATCATAACAGATAACATAAAAAAGTCAGTAATAATATGCTTTATGTGACATATTGTTACTGACAATTTTGTGAGAGATTTTTTATTGTTAACTTTTATATGAGATTTTAGGTTTTATTTTTTATTTATTGTTAAATTAAGCAATTTTATTAGTGAATTATTTTAATCTTTGATATCAACGTAAGTCAAATCAAACATCTTTGCCAAATCTGACAATTGTTCTGAATCAATGTCAAATGATAGCACTGTATGGTGACCACCACCAAGTGTCAACCAACTAACAGAACCCTCACGCAAGCCTTGCTTTGGCGTCCATAATTGTTTAGCAACTGGCAACAATGGCATCTCTGCTTCAGGCTTGTTACCACGAACATCATATGACATCAACTTGAATTCATCACCGTAGTCGGCAAGGGTTGCATCAACAGCATCCCCTTCCATACCAGTGAAGACCAAACGAGCGGGGTCAGCTCTGTCACCAATGTCTAATGGGTGAACTTCAACACGTGGCTTGTCTGAAGCAATCGTTGGATCAACTTCAAGCATGTGTGATCCAAGAATTGCTTCGTGACCCTTACGCAAATCAAGTGTGTAATCTTCCATGAAAACAGTGTGCTTGTTGTGTGACATAATCTTCATCAAACGATCCAAAGCAGCTGTCTTCCAGTCACCTTCACCAGCAAATCCATAACCTTCGGCCATTAATAATTGTGATGCCAAACCTGGTAATTGTTCTAGACCATACAAGTCTTCGAAGTTATCTGTAAAGGCTGTGTAACCATGCTCGTCCATGAAGTGCTTCAAACCAAAATACTCGCGAATTTGATACTTAACACTGTGCTCAAACTTTTCAGGTGTGTTATCACCAATCACAAAGTCATAAACTTTTTGTAGTTCCTCATACTTGGCATTGATATCATCTTCGCTAACATTGTTAACAGCTTCAACCAAATCACCCATTGCCCAGTAATCGACACGCCAACCAAACTTGATTTGTGCTTCAATTTTGTCACCATCGGTAACAGCCACATTGCGCATCTTATCAGCAAATGAAGCAACCTTGATCTTGAATGATTCGTTATATGCAACAGCAACGTCCATCCACTTACCAATTTGTGCTTGGACATCTGTATCTGCCCAGTGACCATAAACAATCTTGTTGTTTAACTGCAAACGTGCGTTAATAAATGCATATTCACGATCACCATGAGCTGATTGGTTAGCATTCATGTAATCAAAATCAATGCTATCGTATGGCAATTCTTCTAGATATTGTGTCGCAAAGTGTAGTAAAGGCTTTTGTAGTAATTGTGTTCCACGAATCCAGTTCTTTGCTGGAGAGAATGTGTGCATCCAAGTAATGACTCCGGCAACAGAATCATCATAATTAGCTTCCTTCATAACACCAGCAATATTTTCTGAAGTCGTTGCAACTAATTTAAACTCAACTGGATATGGTAAGTTTCCTGATTCATTCAACTTATCAACGATATCTTTCGCATCTGCTTCAACTTTATCTAATACTTCTGGACCATATAGGAATTGTGATCCTGTAATAAACCAAAACTTGTAATTCTCTGTGTTAAACATGTTCTATTTCCCCCTGAAATATATAATAACAATTAGTCTTTAGACTTCTGACCATAGTAAGCATTTGCACCATGCTTACGCAAATAATGCTTATCCAACAACGCCTGTGAAACATGGATACTATGCGGATTCAACATAATGGTATGGTAAGCCATCTTTGCTGACTCTTCCAAAACAACAGCATTATAGACTGCCTTATCCGCAGATGTTCCCCATGTAAATGGGCCATGATCCTGTGCCAATACAGCTGGCACTGCCATTGGATCAATTCCACGCTTCTTGAACGTCTCAACAATCACATTACCTGTTTCAAGCTCATACTCACCATTAATTTCCTCATCGGTCATTTGGCGAGCAACTGGCACATCCCCATAGAATGTATCTGCATGAGTCGTCCCTGCAGCTGGCAAATCAATCCCAGCTTGTGCAAACGCAACAGCCCATGGCGAGTGTGTATGCACGATACCACCAATTTCTGGAAACGCCGTGTATAGCACACGGTGCGTTTCCGTATCACTTGATGGATTAAGATCACCCTCGACAATCTTGCCATCAAGGTCAACGACAACCATATCTTCTGGTTTTAATTCATCATATGGTACGCCAGAAGGCTTAATAACAAATAAACCACTTTCACGATCGATTTCTGAAACGTTACCCCAAGTAAATTTAATCAAATCATGCTTTGGTAAAGCCATGTTTGCATCATAAACACGTTGCTTAACATCTTCTAACATTCTTAATTAATCCTCCTTAGTTGTTTCAACTGGCATTTTATCAATTGCTTCTTGTTCAATTGACAGACCTGCTTTATACCTTGTCATAAACTCATTAAAGCCAGCAACATCTTCTGCATCTGGCGCAATCGTTGTACTTTCTTGTGCTTGGAATACTTCAGTTTCTAGATAATCAGCCAATGTTTGACCCTCTTTGCGGTTCACCACAAATTGTGACAAAACTGCCATGCCCCAGGGGCCACCCTCACCAGCATTCTTCATCAAAGTAACAGGCGTGTCCATGACACCTGCTAAAATCTTTTGCGCAACAACTGGTGTTGTAAAAATACCACCTTGAGCAACGACCGAATCCATAGCAACCTTTTCCTCTGCTAAAACATCCAACCCAATCTTCATGGCACCAAAAGCACTGTATAGATGCATCCGCATCAAGTTAGCTAAAGTAAACTTAGCATTTGGTGTCCGGACAAATAATGGACGACCTTCGTTCATACCTGTGATATTCTCGCCTGAATGATAGCCATAGCTCAGTAGACCACCAGCATCTGGGTCTGACTTTAGAACACTATTGAACAATGCACTAAAGATTTCACCACCAGTGACCGTTGCACCAATTGCCGCAGCAAATTCAGTAAAGACACGTGCCCATGAATTAATTTCTGACGTACTATTGTTAATATGAACCATGGCAACTGGTGAGCCATCAGGCGTTGTTACCATATCAATATTTTCATTAACTTGTGATAATTCCTTTTCAAGAACCACCATCGCAAAGGCTGACGTACCCGCAGATACATTGGCCGTTCGCTTCTTGACTGAGTTTGTTGATACCATACCAGTACCAGCATCTCCCTCGGGCGCTGCTGCAGGTGCACCACTTTGAAGTGTTCCGGATGGATCGAGTAACTTCGCTCCTGCATCAGTTAAGTGACCCGCTTCTTCACCAGCTAACTTGATAGTTGGTAAAATATCACGTAACTGCCATAAATATTGCTGCACTGACTTATAAGCATTAAACTTATCCATCATTACTTGATTGTAATCATCTGTCTCAGCATCAATTGGGAAAATACCCGACGCATCACCAATACCGATAACTTTTTCACCGGTCAAACGCCAGTGAACATACCCAGCCAACGTTGTTAAGTAATTAATTTCCTTCACATGCGTTTCTTGATTCAAAATTGCTTGGTATAAGTGAGCAATACTCCAACGCTGTGGAATATTGAAGTTAAACAGCTTTGTCAACTCTGCAGCAGCTTCAGCAGTAATTGCATTACGCCATGTACGGAATGGTACTAATGACTGATCATCTTTATCAAATACAAGATAGCCATGCATCATGGCCGCAATGCCAAACGAAGCAAGCTTTGTTACTTTCACGTTGTATTTGTCAGCAACAACTTCCGTCAAATTCTTGTAAGCACTTTGCAAACCTGACCAGACATCTTCCAAAGAATATGTCCAAATACCATTTTCTAGCTTGTTCTCCCAATTATGACTACCAACTGCAATCACTGATGAATCAGCTGCAACTAATACTGCTTTAATTCGGGTAGATCCAAACTCAACACCAAGGGCAGTTTGCCCTGTTTTAATTTGTTCTTGAATCTGTTCTTTATTCATTAATCTATTCCCCTCAAATGAGAATCAATCTGTTTCCGTTTTTGTAACCGTTTACAATTATTATAATAAAACATTTGTGCGGACAAATCAAGTAAAAATCTTTAAATTTGTATGCATAATTCCATACATGTTTGCAAACATGATAGCACTAGGCTTTTAAAAGTCATTTTCATACCGCTAACTATTCACTCTGGTTGCATTAATAAAGCGCTTTGTTCCATTATGTTTTTTTTGTATAATGAACTTAGTTATTAAATTCTTGAAATGGAGCTATCAAATTATGGATACAAAATATGACATCGTTAAAAAAGGGCTCCGCAACGATATTATTTCTGGAAAATTTGCAATTGGTGATAAATTACCAACTGAAGCGAACTTAACTGAACAATATAACGTTAGCCGTTATACTGTACGGCGGGCGACTGCAGGTCTAGAACAAGAACATTACCTCTATCGCATCCAAGGGGATGGCATGTACGTTAATGATTGGAAGAAAGTCCCTGCTGCCAAGACCGAAAATAAAGTCATCGGTGTTGTAACAACACATTTGGCAGACTACATTTTCCCCGAAATCATTAGTGGTATTGACCAAGTCATTTCTGATGCCGGTTATGCGCTTTTTATCAGTAACACTCACAACACATTCGATCGAGAACGTCGTAGCTTATTAAGAATTATCGAGACTGGTGTTAGTGGGCTTATCATCGAACCTACCATGTCAGCTCTACCAAACCCTAATAAAGATTTATACGATCAAATCAAGCAACTAAACATCCCAACCGTCTTTATCAATTCAAAATATGAAGATTTAGATTTCAATTATTTAGAAGTTAACGATATTGATTCAGAGGCCAAGTTAGTCCGCCACCTAATTACAGAAGGCCATAAACGCATTCTGGGAGTCTTTAAAGTTGATGATATTCAAGGTGCTCATCGTATGCAGGGGTTCTATAAGGCTTTTCAGGCCCAACCTGACTATGCATTAGATAGCAACATTATTATGTATCAATCAAATGATGAGGAAAATAATGACTTGATCTTAAATAAAATCGAAACCTATTTAGAATCACCTCATCGCCCAACTGCTTTAGCACTATATAACGATTCACTCGCGATACAAACGATTGATTTGGTGAAATCATTAGGTTTTCGGATTCCTGAAGATATTGCGATTGTCGGCTTTGATGACTATAGCTTATCAACATATATGACACCTAGTTTAACAACCAATCGCCATCCAAAACGTAAAATGGGGCACGATGCCGCTCAAATTTTGCTAAACATTATTGATGGTCAAGATGGTCATGATGTTGTTTATGAACCAGATATTATTATCCGTAACTCATCAACAACTCTTCACCCAATAAAAGATTCAGAAAACTAAATATGTGATACAAAAAAGGCAGCCACCTTCCAAAATAATGGAAGGCAACTGCCTTTTTATATGTACAAACTATTTAACCGACTAATACTATTCATCACGCACTGGCGTCGATAGCTGACGTAATCGCCGAACCATTCGAAGCCAGGCTGGTATTAAGAATAATAGTGAACCTAACCATGCTAATGGGTTAGCCAAACTAGCGCCAAAGAAACCAAACCATACGACTAACGAAAATGCTGCAATTGACCGCATCACCATTTCACCCATACCGGCTAAAGTAGGTGTTCGTACATCTCCAAGTCCTTGTAAAGTATAACGTAAAACAAACAAGATACTTAAAATAAAATAAAATGGTCCATTTGCCCAGAAAAACTCTTGTGCCAGATTCATAACCTTATACTGACCAGCACCAACAAACAAGCTCACCAGATCACGACCAAAGATAACTTCAATGGCTCCTAGCACAAAGCTAACACTGATTGACACCGTTAACGCATTTTTCACACCTGTTAAAATACGATCATATTTTCCGGCACCATAATTTTGTGCAGTATACGTCGCCATAGCAACACCAACAGCCATTAACAATTGGGTACTAATTTGGTCAACCTTAGAAGCCGCTGTATTTGCTGCAACGGCATTAGTTCCCAATGTATTAACAGCCGTTGCTAATGTCACTGAACCAATCGCAATAATTGATTGCTGGAATCCCATTGGTAGTCCCGCCATGAAATGCTTACGTAAATCGCCTTTTTTTAACTTAAAATCAGACCAACTTAATCTTAATGTATCTGTATATTTTGTGATATGCCAATACGAAACAGCAACTGTCACAAATTGTGCAAAAACTGTTGCTGTTGCGGCACCTTCAACGCCCCAATGAAACTTTAAAATCAGTAGTAATTCTAAAGTCACATTAACAATCATGCCAATAATTAAATAATATAAGGGGGCTTTACTGTCTCCAACCGCTCGCATAGCATTTGAAATGACATTATATCCCATTGTCATCACAGTTCCTGCTAAAATAATCCCGATAAATAGCTTCGCTTCTCCATAAATGGCAGCAGGCATTTGCATGACTTGCATTAGATTATCTAAAAACACCAAACTAATAATGGTGAGAATAACTGACATAATCAATGCTGCAATAATGCTTGCTGCATATGATTCACGGACACCACGAACATTTTGTGCACCAAAACGTTGCGCAGTAATAATGGCCATCCCTGAACTAAATCCTTGCACGAAACCCATAATCAAAAATTGAATACTACCTGTTGCACCAACTGCAGCCAAAGAATTCACACCCAGTGTTTGCCCAACAATTAACGTATCAGAAATATTGTAAAGTTGTTGTACCATATTTCCAATCATTAATGGAATGGCAAACATCAGAATGACTTTCACTGGCTTGCCACTTGTTAAATCTTGCATGCTTACCGCTCCTTAAATCTATAAATTTGCATTAGGTTAAAGTATAGAATAAGCGTTGCGCATTTGTCTATTAATAATGATTATTTATCAGTAAATTAAAAAAGTCCGAACAATTTGTCCGAACTTTTGTTTCACTCATCTGCTACTTTAGAAAATAACACAAATATCTAATTGTTACCTTTTTCAGCACCAATCTTTTCAATTTCTTCAAGAGAACGACCACGTGTTTCTGGTACGCGGAATAATACGAACACAACAGCGGCTAAACAAATGACACCAAAGATAGCAAAGACCACTTCTTGTGACATTGATGCAGTCATGATTGGGAAGACCAAAGCAACTGCGAATGATCCGACCCAGTTCATTGATGATGCCAAACCTGATGCGCGACCACGAATAGCTAGTGGGAAAACTTCACCAACTAACACCCAAGTTATTGGGGCCCATGTAAAGGCATAGAAAGCAACGAAGATGCACAGGAATACAACAATCATCATTGGATTAGTATCCATAAATGAATTAATTATTGCTGGCAAGATGAATGAAAGGCCCATCACCGTACCACCTAAAATTAATAAGTGACGACGGTTAAACTTCTCAGCAATAGCCATATAGAACAAAGCACCAACAACCAAGATAACACCGTTAACAACAGGCCATAGCAAGGCATCAGCAGCAGCTTGACCAGTAGCCTTTTCAACAATCAATGGGATGTAATAGAAGATAGCATTAGCACCCATGAATTGTTGGAAGAAGGCGACAACGACACCCGCAATAACTAGATAACGGTAACGGCCATCTAACAATGAACCCCAAGTTGTGGTCTTAGCAGCTTGTTGCTCAATCTTAGCAGTTTCACTAATATCAGTCATTTCAGCATCAATTTCTTCTGGCTTACGAATCCATGACAATACTTGACGTGCTTCATCATTCTTACCTGATTTAATCAAGAAACGTGGTGACTCAGGCAAACGTAGCACTCCCAAGAACAAAATCAAGGCAGGCACGGCTGCCAAAGATAGCATCAAACGCCATGCAATATGTTCTGGCAATCCTTTAAGAATGAAATCAACAATGTATGAAATCAACATACCTGAAACAATCATCAATTGATTGATTCCTGATAAACTACCACGCTTTTCAGCCGGTGACATCTCTGACATATAAGCTGGCACCAACGCTGAGGCTGCACCAACCGCAATTCCTAATACCACACGCGTGAAAATCAAATAACCAACAGCATCATGTGGTGAAATTCCTGCTAGAAGAGCACCAATCATAAATAGCAATGCTGAATATAACACCATCTTACGACGTCCCAAACGATCAGATAACTGACCAGCAACAGCACCCCCAAACACAGCACCTAACATCAGCGATGATGTAATCCAACCTGTAACACCACCACCTGACAAATTCCAGTCACTTTGCAAGAATGGTAATGCACCGGTCATAACACCAATATCGTACCCAAACAGAATACCTCCAAAGGCTCCAAAGAAGTAAATAAATTTACTAGAAATTTTCTTCTCAGACATGAACTAATCCCTCCAAAATCATGCTTTTTGCATAATCCTAAACTTTAAAAAATTTTATTGAAAACGACTATCTGACCCCCAAACGAAGTTCAAAAACAAATACCTGCAATGATTTAGAATCAAATAAAACTTCGTGAAATTTTGTAACCGTTTTCATCAACAACATCATTATACATGTTGTGCGGACAAATTAAAAGCCTTTTATTGAAAACGTACAAATTTACGTACAAATATTCGGAGTAATTTATCATAGTAATGCTTTTATTCAGGTTTGTTTGGTTATTTGTATGCTGAAAATATTTTTCTATAAATAACAAAAAACCTAATTGGTAAACACCATTATGAGGTGTACCAATTAGGCAGTATGATTTAACGAACTGTATCAATCATTAAATTTGTTATATTCTTTTTTACAATACAATATTCTTAGCAGCTAATTGCTTTTGCACCTCGGGATGTGCCATAAATTCATCATAAGTCGTTTCTGCGCGATCAATGACACCTTGATCAGAAACAACAATCACATGATCTGCAATTGTTTGAGCAAATGTATGGTCGTGAGACGTAAAAATTAGACCACC
Source organism: Weissella sp. ESL1156 (assembly GCF_058505625.1). Lineage (NCBI taxonomy): Bacteria > Bacillati > Bacillota > Bacilli > Lactobacillales > Lactobacillaceae > Weissella > Weissella sp. ESL1156. The sequence goes on from NZ_CP196372.1 coordinate 1,236,674, forward strand.
TTTAAAGTTAATCAAGCCATCATTTAATGATGTAATTGACTCCAAATCCAAATGGTTCGTTGGATCATCGAGAATTAAGACGTTTGCTTTTGTCAACATGAGCTTTGACAACATCACGCGGACTTTTTCACCTCCTGAAAGAACATCCAATGTCTTTTCAGCGTCTTCACCCTTAAACAACATCCGACCTAATAAACCACGTAAGAAGGTATTATCACTTTCTTCTTTGGAAGCAAAGTCACGCAAATAATCTAGAATTGGACGCTCAGGATTGGGGAAGTTAGTTCCCATATCCTTAGCTAAATAATCTTGAGTCGTCGTGACACCCCAAGTAACCTTACCAGAATCAGGCTTTACCTTACCAGCAATAATGTCCAAAATCATCGTTGCGGCAACGTCATTTTCAGCCATGACTAATGCTTTTTCATTAGGGTTAACTGTGAATGAAATATTATCCAACACTTTTTCACCATCGATACTCTTTGAAACACCTTCAACTCGCAACATATCGTTTCCCATTTCACGTAACGTTTCAAAGTTAATATATGGGTACTTACGTGAAGATGGTTGAATATCGTCCAACGTAATCTTATCTAATTGCTTCTTACGTGAGGTCGCTTGTTTTGACTTAGAAGCATTGGCAGAAAAACGAGCAATAAAGTCTTGTAATTCTTTGATTTGTTCCTCTTTTTTAGCATTGGCTTGCGATTGAAGCCGCTGTGCTAATTCAGATGATTGTTTCCAAAAATCATAATTACCAACAAAGAGCTTGATCTTACCAAAATCAACATCCAAAATCATTGTTGCCACAGCATTCAGAAAGTGACGATCGTGGGAAACCACTAAAACGGTGTTCTGATAGTCAGCCAAAAAATCTTCTAGCCAGGCAATGGTCTTTGTATCCAACCCATTCGTTGGCTCATCGAGAATCAAGATATCAGGATTACCAAATAATGCTTGTGCGAGCAATACCTTAACCTTAGTAACCTCAGGTAAATCTGACATCATTGTTTGATGTTGACTCTCTGGAATACCAATACTCTGTAATAATTGTGATGCTTCCGTTTCAGCTGTCCAACCATCCAACTCTTCAAACCGAGCAGATAATTCACCAACACGAATACCATCTTCATCCGTAAATGGATCGTGTAGATAGATGGCATCCATCTCTGTTTTGACGTCATATAATTCCTTGTGACCTTGCATCACTGTATCCAAAACAGTGTATTGATCAAAGGCAAAGTGATCTTGTACTAGTGATGACATCCGTTCATTAGGATCCATTGACACATGACCAGTTGTTGGTTGTAACTTGCCTTCTAAAACTTTTAAAAAGGTTGACTTTCCAGCACCGTTAGCACCAATGATGCCGTAAGTATTGCCCGGTGTAAACTTCAAATTAACATCGTCGTACAATTTTTTCCCAGTAAATGAAACTGAGACATTCGAAACAGTTAGCATATTTTTTACTTCTCCTACAAAATATTATCTTATTTTTACGTATAAACTTCCGCTTAATAAACATAAGCATACCATTTATAACTGTATCAAATGGTGTATTTATAAGCAAGTTTAATGCACGATAATCAGCCGAAATCAATTATCTTTTTTTCATTAAACTAACGAAGTAAATACCAGCTTCAATCAAAGCGATAAAAAATGAAACTGGCAAATTTAGCCAGAATGATAGCACAAGCGATACCCAGACACCTAAAACGGAGAATGTCATTGCCAAAACAATAATTTGAGCAACCGATCTACCCCAACGCATTGCTGAACTTGCTGGTAAAATCATTAGAATAAAAATTAACAATGACCCAACAATTTGAGCAGAAACAGCGACTGTCACCGCCATTAACCCTAAAAATAACACCTCAATCAACTGAATATTTTTCAAACTAAAACTAGCTGTTGTGTGATCAAAAGCAAAGTGACGTAATGGTCGATACATCAGTAATGTGACTAAAATAACGATTAAGGCCAAAACAACCACTTCCACGACATCAATATGGTCAATACTAAAAATTGAACCAAATAAAATGCCTGTAGCAGCAGTCGCATTTTTATCAGATAACGATAAGAAGGCAATTCCTAAGCCAATCGCAACCGCACTCACTGCTGATATCAATGATTCAGAACGTTGCTCTTTCATCCCTAACTCACCAATACTCATTGAAGCAACGACTGAAAATAACAGCATCCCCACTAATGGTGACCAACTCATAAACAAAGCAAAAGAGGCCCCTGCAAAACCAATCTCACTCAATGTATGTGCTAAGAAGGACATGCGTCGAGCAACAATGAATGGTCCAATCAGGCCACTCATTATCGCGATAATCGTGCCGGCTACAAAAGCATGTTGCATAAATGGAAAACTAAACAAAATTTGTGCCTCCCTCACGTAGTTTCGTAACATCTAGCTGATTAATCGTATCGTATTCACTGCCTTGTGTTGTTAAGAGTAAATAGTCATCAGCGTAACGTTGGATGATATCAATATCATGACTAACCATAATAATCGTTAGTTGATATTGTTGTTGATAAGCTGTAATAACATCCATTAATTCATATTTGGCAACATTATCTAAATTAGCTGTTGCTTCATCTAATATCAAAACATTGGGTTGTTGCACCAATGCCTGTGCCAAATAAGCACGTTGCCGTTCGCCACCAGACGCCATGTCAATACGTTGATTAGCAATGGTAGTTAAATTTGTCAAAGATAATATCTGTGCCAAACGGTCTTTTTCACTTTTTGATAACCATGGTCGTATCCCTTGATCGAAAGTTAGACCTACAAAATCTCTAATTCGCAATGGAAAAGCTTGCATATCCGGCCGATACTGTGGCACATACGCAATTTTATATTGGCTCTTTTTATCCCATTCAAATTGTCCTGTCGTTAAAGGTATTTTCCCAAGCATCGCACGAATCAAGGTTGTTTTCCCAACCCCATTATCACCTATCAAGGCCATATTATGTCCTTGTGTTAATTCGAAATTAACATTCTGATACAACCAACGATCACCAAATTTAATACCAATATTTTTACCACTTAAAATCTTCATTTTTGTAATGCCTCATCTAACGCTTTTAATTGTTGGATTTGCCAATCAATATATGTTGTCTTTGCCGGTTTTGTTTCACGTGCCTGAACAACAGGTACATGATGGGCCTTCGCATAAGCCACACCTTGCTTCGCCAATTTACCAGTTGCTTGAGGATTATTAATCACGACAGCAATTTTTCCCTGATTAATGAGTGTCTGCCATTCACGTACATCACTTGGTGTTGGATCATCGCCTTCTTCAATAGCCCGAGCAAAGTTTTGATCTTGCATATCAGCACCTAATGCTATCAATGTGTTATCAAACACTGGTTCAGTTGCCAATAATTTTTTCCCCGTCAAATGCTTTTTAACTTGATTTTGTAAATTGATTAATTTTTCAGCTTTCTTCTGATAATTTTTTGCATTCTTTTTAAAGTAGGCTTGTTTTGCTGGCGCTAATGCACTATATTTTTTGACTAATTGTTGTGTTAAACGAGGAATCACATCGGTTTTATACCAAAAATGTTCATTACCACCACTCTGACCATCTTTATAATGATAAAGCTTTGCTAACGTAATCGTCTTAGCGGTTGTATTTTGTTTCGCAAAATTGACACTCCAATTATCAAAGCCACCACCATTAGAAATAATAATATTTGCTTTTTGGAATTGCTTGGCAACACTTGCCGTTGGTTCATATTCATGAGGGTCCATATCTGGCTTATTGATCACACTCGTCACTGTTCCTTGATTCCCTAAAACTGCTTTGGCCATTTCACCATAGCTATCCAGACTGGCAACAACGGTAATTTTATTGGTTTTAACTGTTGGTGTTTGTCGTTGCCACGCACGATAAAAAATCATACCTAATAATACAATGACTAAAATAATTGGCACCCAAATAAACTTTGACTGTTTGTTATTCATGTATTTCTCCTGTTAAACATACTGATAATTGCGTTAAGAATTTACTAATGACTACCTGTTCCTCTTTCGAAAATGTATCTAATAATTTTTCATATTCCACGATGGTTTCACGATGACGTCGTGTGTGTGCAGATGCTAATGAAATACCTAACGTTGTTAATGACCAGCGACTAACACGCCCATCTGCCGGGTCTGGCATGGCATTGACCATTGGCTCATCACGTATATATAAACTCTTCATTGCCTTAGTTACTGCTGCACCAGAAACGTGCAACGCACGTGCAAGTTCTGAATTTGTTTGGGGACCATTTTGTGATAACAACATCAACAGATGTCCTTGCGTTGTCGTAATATCTGTTTTATTTTCACCAATCAACACCTCACGTTGATTTTCGGAACTTAACTTTAAATGATTTAAAAATTCATCAATTTGACTTGCATAATCATGATTTGTCATCTGTACATCTCCTTAACCAGTTAATTAACCAGTTAATAATAACACGTACAAATAGTTAGTGCAACATCTAAAAAAACTGTCAATCTGACTAGCTTAACCTAGCAGATTGACAGTGCACTATCTATTTATTTTGTTCAGCCATTGTTTTCGCAATCAGTGCAGCATATTGTACAGAACCATTTTGATTTGGATGTACATGATCATCACCTAACCAATCCTGATGATCTTTCACGAGTGCTGCCCAATCAACAATATGCAGATTCTTATAACGTTTTGCTTGTTCAGTTAAGAAGTTATTATTCTTACCAACCCAATCACGACTAGCAAATCCATTAACCCAATAGACTTGCCGGTCATTACCTACAGTATCCATGATCTTTTTAAAATCATTTTCACCAATCAAACCATTCGTTCCGATGGAAATAACAACATTTTGTGATAACAAACTTTGACTATCATATGATTCAAGGATTTCTGGCACAGAATACGGTTGTCGACCAACTGTCGCATTTGCAACGGTATTTGGCATTAACTCTTGTAAATCAGGCGCAACATCAACCATGACAGAGTCACCAACTGCTGTCACGCGATTATCACGAATTGCTGTAAATTGATCTGCATTAAGACCATACTTTCCCATCAAATCACGATCAGACTGTGATAACGACTGTGGATCAATCTTTTGACTAGATGACTGCGCACTCGTTTGGTCTTTCTTGTCTTTTTGATCTTTTTGCGCTTGTTTTGCTTGTGCAACAGCTTTTTTATTTGCCTGACTGATGCGATCTTTATTTTTAGTTAGTCGCTTTTCTAACGTATTTTTGGGTTTTGCATGTCCTGAAGCATCTGCTGATACCGCATAACCAGTCCCTGCAATCAATAATACCGCCACAACTAGCATTGCTTGTACAGAATGTGTACCAAAGAACTGTTTGTACCACGATGTTTTTTCAGGTATTGCTGGCTTTTTAACCCGACGGAAGACATTTTCAACGTAGCGATAACTCAATTCTGCTAGCACTAACACAATTGCAATTTTTGCTAGATTCATTAAAAATGATTCGTGCTGTGGTATCAATTTATCAAAAAATACAAACACAGGTAGTTGATACAAATAAATACTATATGAACGCGTACCCAAATAGTTCAAAAAACGATTATCTAATGCATGACTCAAAAAGGATGCTGGATGAGCTGTGATGGCAATTAAACCTGTGATCACTGCTGTTGCAGCAAACATCAAGCCCATATATGTTGCACGCCATTGACCATTCAAGCCAAACAACGTCACAATTGTTAACGCGAGGGCAATACCACCTAAAAGATTCAAATTGCGACGTACACGTGGCGATAAAATATATTTCATCCGCCTAGACGGCCAACCAAATGCTAATGCGGCACCAAATAAAACTGCAAAAATACGTGTATCTGAACCATAGTAGGCACGATTAATGTTCATTGGATCATACATGATGCCCAATAAGATTGCTGAGACGCCCGCAAGCCCAATCAAAGCAACGCCAATGGAAATACGGCGAATACGCAATCCTAATAAAATCATAACAATAATTGGCCAAATTAAATAAAATTGACCTTCAATTGATAGTGACCATAAATGGGTAAACGGTGATGAACCACCCCATGAATCAAAATATGAATCACCATGCTTAGTTGCCCAAATGTTATAGACATATAACATGTTACTAACTAAAATTGCGCGTAAATTATATAGTAAATCGCGGGCAAAAAATGCAATATAGGATGCTGTAGCAAATAACATCATTAATAATGCAGGATACAAACGTTTCATTCGGCGTTTATAAAATCCTAAAATATCTATGCGACCATTACGATCATATTCTTGGATCAATAAATCTGTAATTAAATACCCTGATAGGACGAAAAATAATGGGACACCCATCCAACCACCGGGTAAATACGTTGGCCATAAATGAAATATAATTACTCCAATAACAGCAATTGCTCTAAGCCCATCAAATCCCGTAATGTATCGTGGCTTATTTGTAACATTTTGGCTCATTTTATCTCTTCCTAAATACTTCTACTCTTATTTAAACATTCACCCTGTCTGGGTATTTTAATCAATTTTCTAAATAATAATATCCTACTAATTTTAGCGCTGTTTGACAGTCACCACAAACATAGCGCGCTAAATTAATACGGCGTTGTCGATATATTTTATGACCATTTTGACAAACATAAAGCCAATATCGTTTTTCTTCATGGGGCTTAACAATACGTGGTGCATACCGTAACCCATGAACTTGTTGCAATAAATCTTTAAATGCTTGATCACGATGCATGTATGGCAGTTGTTGTCTATGCAAATGATAATGAACTAACTCATGCTTAATGATACCAACAAGATTATCTAAATCAAAAGCTGACAACATCAATGGATTAATTTCAATATCATGACTGGTCAATAAATAACGGCCACCTGTTGTCCTCAACCGGTCATTAAACCTAGCTTGGTGTTCAAATGATCTTCCAAAAAACGCTTTAGATATTTTTTCAACCAATCGCTGTAAGTCTTGATCCGTCATAGTAACTCTTTACAGTTCATCATTTTCATCGAACGGCATCGTTCTCCGTTGCATAGGTTTTCCTGAACGAACCGCTAAATAGAATTCAGCCAAAGTTGCTTGATAGTATGGAATAACATAGATTGCTGCAATACCATAAGTCAACGAGACAAAAATCCACCAAAAAATAAAACTAATTTGTAACCAGAATAATTGCAACCGGTAACCACGCATCATTTCCTCAGATTTTTTTAAATATGATGTAATTGACGCAATTTCTCGACCAGCTTTCACATCCTCTGCGTATAACAGCGGGGCCTGTGAATATGAATAAGCTTTCAAAATACCTGGAATAATAAATACAAACGTCCACAACACGGTGAAGATAAATCGTAATCCTAATAACACGACAATATCAACAATTGTTTTACCACTCCAAAAATGAAAACTAGTTTGGAAAGGTTTTTCAGGTCCCTTTTTTTGACGATGCCACTGCACAAATGCCCAAGTAATCCCTAATGTAAACACACCAAAAATAACTTCTGATAATAAACTCGTTGTAAAAATCTGCACTGCATACGAGAATGAGTTTGACAATAATTGTGATGAATACGCCATTGTTTCCGTATTCTTTGCTTGATTCATTGTGCCAGAAACTGCCTGATTATTATCTCGAACTGCGGTAACAATTTGCCAAATAATTAAGATAGCGGATAGCTTCACTGCTATACCAAAATTACTACCTTGCACATATGTTTTCGCTTGTTTTTTTAAATCGTAATTCGTTAACATAGATTACCTTTCATTTGTCAATTTCTATTAATTTTAACATAAATTAGTTACTAAATTAGCTATTTTACATCAGATTATATATCACAAATTCTCCCTAACAAATGAAATAAACAATTAAAAAAACACCTGTTTTGAGACAGATGTTTAACAATATATTACTGGGATAGCTGGATTCGAACCAGCGAATACACGGTACCAAAAACCGATGCCTTACCACTTGGCCATATCCCAATGTCATCAACTTAATTATTTTAGTGCAACCTGTTATTCATGTCAATACCATCATCTTTTATCAAACAAAATAAAAAGCCAACAAGCGTAATCGCTCATTGACCCTTTGTAGCTGGGATAGCTGGATTCGAACCAGCGAATACACGGTACCAAAAACCGATGCCTTACCACTTGGCCATATCCCAATAATAATGGGGGCTATAGGATTCGAACCTATGAACCCGAAGGAATGGATTTACAGTCCACCGCGTTTGACCGGACTTCGCTAAACCCCCATATTTCTATCAGGCACTCTGTCCCGACAACTCTTATATAATACCAATTAAAAATGGAGAATGCAAGGCTTTCTTTTAAGGTGTTCATGACGACCAAAACAAATGACCGATTGATGAATGGTATTAAATAGAGTGTGATAAAAGACGGTTTGAAGCCGATTGTAACAATAATTGGGTGATTCTGGTTCGTAGTATAACGAAGAACCGGAAGCGCCTAATTGTTGTTACAGTAAGGCTTCAGTCTTTTGGAACACGTTTAAAGGCGCCAATCTACCAATCAAATTGATAGATCGACGCCCCGTTGCAGCTGGTTCATAACGATTGATGTGCCAACGCTTTATGACTCTATTTAATACCATTCATCAATCGCTTAATACGCGGTACCATGAATACTAATAAGACACCAAGAGCGACAGATGCCACACCAAACCATGTAAAGTAAGCAACTTCATTGTCAGCTGAATATAGTGTTACTAGCTGAGCATTTAATGCTGATCCTGCTGAAGAAGCCAAGAACCACATTGACATCATTTGTGACATAAAAGCTTTCGGTGCTAGCTTCGTGGTTACTGATAAACCAACGGGTGAAATAAGCATCTCACCAATAATAACTAGTGCCCACGAACCAACTAACCAAAGTGGTGATACTTTACCAGTAGTACCAAACAATGCTCCTGGTACAGCCATCAATAGGAATGATGCGCCAGCAAACATTAATCCCACAGCAAACTTCATTGGTGATGATGGTTGATTCTTTTGCCACTTTACCCATAACCAAGCAAAAAATGGTGTATAAAGCATAATGAACAAAGGATTCAACGATTGGAACCAGGCCGCTGGGAACCAAGATGTGTCCACCCGTTCAGCAGCAAACGTTGCTAAAACAATTGATCCTTGTTCTTCGATTGCCCAAAACAATACTGCTGCTAAAAATAACGGAATATATGAATAAACACGTGACCGCTCATTTTTGGTTACCTTAGTAGACGTAATCATCAACACAAAGTACGAGATGGGTAAAATCACTGCCACAATCGTCAATAAATTAATATAACTTTGGAGACTATTCCAACCCATTAGATTCATTAAAATAATCACTAATATAAAGAAAATCACACCAAGAATAATTTTAACGACCAATGGTTTAATTTCTTCTTCTTGTAATGGATCCGGTGCATAATTTGAATCTTCATGAAGATGCTTACCACCAAAGTGATACTGTATCAACCCAAAAAGCATCCCAATTGCTGCTAGTGAAAAGCCAACATGGAAGCCAATATTTTCTTGTGTCCAGCCAACCAATAATGGCGAAATAAATGACCCTAAATTAATACCAAACACAAAAATTGAAAAACCTGAATCACGTGAACTATCATTGTCATCATATAATGAACCGACTAATGACGAGACATTAGGCTTTAGTAACCCTGTTCCAAGGACAATTAAAATCATTGAAACAAACATCGCAGTTGCCCCAAATGGTAGTGATAACGCAATATGCCCAAACATGATTAGGACACCACCCCAGAAGACTGTCCGTCGCTGTCCTAAAATACGATCGGCAATAAAGCCACCAATTACACCTGATAAGTAAACCATCGATGCATAAATCGCCATAATAGATGCAGCTGTGGCTCTAGTGATATTAAGATCACCAGTGCTAATTAAATGCCACATGTAGTATAACAAAATGGCTTTCATACCATAATAACTGAAACGTTCCCACATTTCGGTCATAAACAATGTTTTTAGACCATATGGTTGTCCCAGAAATTTTTTTTCCGTTTCCATAATCAAAAACTCCTTATTCATATCAACTGTTCTTCTACTCTGAACAATGTGATGTCAGATCACTCGTTAAAGTTTACTTGATTTTATAACTTTCGACAAGAACAACCAGCATCTTTCGCTAATTTTTTGCGACCTTGTTATAATCAAATGATGAACCCGGTAAAGAAAGGAGCGTTTATGACAAAAATTATCGTATCCAGTGATAATCACTTTGACGTCAACAAACAAGATATCGGAAAAACTTTGACACAACAGATTACCACCCTAAACCAGCTACAACCAGATTACTATTTAATTGCTGGTGATTTATTTAATGATTTTGAAAAGTCTCTAAAATACGTTCATGCTTTACAACACGCGCTTGCCTCAGATACACGAGTTCTTTTCATTGCTGGTAATCATGATATGGGTCGTAATATTGCCTTTTCTGAATTAGAAACACCCTTAGATACCAGCTACTTTCATAATCAGTATCTTGATATTCCTCAGACAAACTGGCGAATTATTGGTCATAACGGTTGGTATGATTACACTTTTGCCCCAAATGTTGCACCTGAGGCGATTGCCCGCTTTCGATCTGGCTTTTATTATGATCGCGTCATTGACCAACCAATGAGTGATATTGAACGAATGGCTCTTGGCCATTATCAAATGCAAGCGCTATTTGACGATGCCATGAAGCAACACAAACAAGTCATTTTCTTCACACACTTTGCGCCCATTAATGATGAGCTCTTTTATCCGCAAGATAATACACGCTGGACAATGGTCAACGGCGTTTTAGGATCAGCAAAAACGGGTGAATTACTAGCACATTACTCTAATATTCGTCATGTTTTCTATGGCCATATTCACGTCACTGTCCCCCCACGAGAAAAGGGATCACTCACTTATTATAATCCAAGCGTTGGTTATAATCGTCACCGTTTAAAAGAATGGACAGCTGATACATTTTATCAATCGTGGCGTAACAAAATTATACAAATAGTGTTGACAAACAAATAACTATTCTGTATAGTATATATTCGTTGAGTGATATCTTAATTACTTAAACGATACATATGGGGGTTTAGCGAAGTCCGGTCAAACGCGGTGGACTGTAAATCCATTCCTTCGGGTTCATAGGTTCGAATCCTATAGCCCCCATCATTATTGGGATATGGCCAAGTGGTAAGGCATCGGTTTTTGGTACCGTGTATTCGCTGGTTCGAATCCAGCTATCCCAGCTACAAAGGGTCAATGAGCAATTACGCTTGTTGGCTTTTTATTTTGCACTTTTCTCGACACAATTATAATACCCCTTTTTATTACACAAAAAAACTGTTAACCGACCATACTAAATGGATGGATCGATTGACAGTTTTACTGTTATAACGCGTTACTTTTAATCATAACTAATTTTCAGTTTTAAAATGCGCTGGCATTTTGGCCGCCTTCACAATTGTACCAATCGCAATAAATGTACCCAACATCAAAATAGTAGCCATACCGAGATCATTGGTAAACTGTGATAACGATACCATCAAACCTGAAAGGATATTCCCAACTGGGCGTGTTGCTGAAAAGGCACCAGAATAAGCACCAATCTGAACTGGATTCATCATGTCAGCACGCATTGTTTGGCTAGATGGTACATTAATGATCTCACCTAATGTAAAGACAAACGAAATAAATACTAATGGCCAAAAATCACGTAACAAGAAAGAAACAGCAAAACCAAGTCCTTGTAAGAAAGTGCCAATCGCAAAGCTTCGTAATAATGGCCAACGGTTTGTATAGCGATTAATAGCATTCATTGCTAACACAATGACAACGGTATTAATAACCAACATAAAGGAAAGCATTCGTTGACCATAAAAATGAATCCCTACAAATGTATAATCATGGAAATACTGTGTTAGATGAGCCGCTAAATAGAAATCTGGTTGTGAATAAATAACAACTGAAAAAATAGAACCAAACATAAATAGCACATATCGTTTATCTGATAATACTTGTCCGTATGATTTTACAGCACTCCAGACCGATGAATTAGCTTGCACATTCGTCATATCCAGAGTTTCAGACATACCAAATTTCACAATTGCAGCATTGATCAAACCCACCACCGTTGAACCCAATAACAATTCGAAAAGGTAGTCTCGGAAAAACCATCCACCAATTGCGGCACCTAACATGACACCAATATTAATTACCCAATAAATCAGGGCATAAACAAATTTCCTATTTTTTACTGTTGAGGCATCAATCATCATCGCTTGTTCTGCTGGATCTGATAACGAAGCACCAATTGACGCCATTAAAAACCCAATAAAAGTGATATATGGATTTGTATACCAAGGTGCATTGACTAACATCGCCAGACCATAGCCAGTAATAATTAATACCGAACCAACCAGGATTGTCCGTTTACGGCCCCACACATCTGATAAATGGCCACCATAAAGTCCAGCAATAAAACCAGCAACTGAAACAACCATTAATAAAAATCCTGAAACAAATGCACCAAAGTATTGCACATAATAAATTGTCATATTGGGGCCAATCGAACTACCTAATAGAACTGTTAAAAACACAGTCAACGTTCTTAACTTCAAATTTCGATTAAGCGCCATAAATTCCTGCATAACCTTTACCCCTTAGCCCATAAATTCAAATTGTTTCTATGTTACCACAAGCTAACGACCATTGTCGCACGAAAATAGCTTCCGTTGTTTCATTTAACAGTATTTTAGTCTATGGATTACTAACATTTAGTTTTACAGTCTAGATGTGATATAATTGCCCCTATAAACAAGGAAAAGATACGAGGCTGCTAACTATGACGATAACTAATTTAAAAAAAAATAATTTTGAGGACATCATTTTCCCATATTGGGATGATTTGCCTAATTTTGATTTGTACATGGATCAAGTTGTAGAATTTATCAACAAAGTATTAGCACCACTTGAGATGCCAACCGTAACCTCTACAATGATCAACAACTATGTGAAGAAAAAGATGATTTTAGCACCAATTAAAAAGAAGTATCAAACGCTACAGGTTGCTGATATTTTAATCATTTCGTTACTAAAACCTATTTTTTCATTAGATCAAATTCGTGCAGCAATCGATCAAATCACAGCAGATGATTATCCTAAGAATGCGTATAATTCATTTGTTGATACATTGCTGGGTTTTTTCAAAAACCCAACCAGTACGCCAACTGAAGGATCATCATTAGAAACACAACTCATGCAATCTGCTGCTAGTGTTTTATTCCATAAATTAGAAGCCGAAAAAATATTAGCCACATTACAAGCACAGCACCCTATCAAAGAAGTACCAACAACGAAATAATTTGACTGTTACGCGTGTGATAAAAGCTATTTAAAGAGCCGTGAATCTACCCATTTTAATCTGGTAGATTCACGGCTCTAGTAATATAACTAATTGATTAATTTTACTATTCGCCACTTTCTTCTTCCGGTGTTAAAGGCAATAAAATAATAAAGCTTGTCAAATCATCATTTGATTCAACACGCACTTGACCACCATGAGCATTAATCACACCATTAACAATCGCCAAGCCAAGTCCTGTTCCACCTGTTTTGGTATTACGAGAACTTTCCACACGATAAAATCGATCAAATAACCGCTTGATTGATTCTGCTGGAATTTTCGCACCATTATTTGTCACTCGAATTTCAACTTGATTATCTGCCACCTGTTTTGCAGACAAACGAACAAATGTGGCACCTTCGCCATACTTTAATGCATTATTGATAAGATTCATAAAGACGCGTGCCAAGCGATCTGGATCACCCACCATTTCAATAACTGTCGGATTAGATACTGCTGAAATGACAACACCCTTTTGTTTCGCTTCTAATTCATAATTAACAGCCAACTGCTGTAACATGGCAGCTAAATCTAATGGTGCCCAATGTAATTTAAAATCAACTTGATGTACCTGTGTGTAATCAAATAAATCTTCTACTAGAGATTTCATTTGTCCTGATTTATCAAAAGCCGTTTGTGCGTATTTCATAATATCAGCACGGCTCAATTTTTGTTGACCATCATCGTTAATAATCAACCCAAGATAACCCAAAATAGAAGTTAATGGTGTCCGTAAATCATGTGAAACATTAGTCACCATTTCATCCTTTGATCGTTCAATTTCATGCTCTTCAACCATTGCCCGTTGAGCAGCTTCAAACACATCGTTCACATTCTGAACTAATGGTCGTAACCGTCTACCCCAATGATTAACTGCCAATCCTGCGCTTTTTGTATCGCTAACTTGTGGTACTAACTCATGTACCGCAAAAATCAATTCCGCCAACTTCATCTGTTCATAAAATTGCCAAAAAAAGCCCAACCAAATAACTAATAAAATGACACCGACAGCAACGACCAATATTGGCGACTGTCTAGTAACTAAGATTAATTCTGACCAGACATTAGTAGCCTGCCAACTTGGTTGAATGATGAGAATCAAACCAATCCCCATGCATACAAAAAGCAGGGCAGAAACCACTGCTTTGACCATTAGCATCAGCCAATTCAGCATTTTTTGTTTCATCCCCACTGCCTTTCTTAATTAAAGTACTTCGATCTTATAGCCAACACCCCATACTGTTTGGACAACTTGGTTACCACCGGTAGCAGCTTCCAATTTATCACGTAGATGTGACACATGGACCATGACTGTTTTTGCTGAGACAACTGATTCTTGTTGCCAAACGCGTTCAAAAATATCGTCTGCACTAAACACCCGATTTGGATGTGATGCAAGTAAATATAAAATACCAAATTCTAGTGCTGTTAAATTGATATCAACACCATCAGCTGTTCGCACTTCATGACTATCTTTATTAATCGTTAAGGGACCAACATCTAGTACTTCTGGCGTTGCTTGTGCCAAACCATTTTGTGCTCGTCGGAGTAAAGCACGCACTCGTGCCATCACTTCTAATGGATTGAATGGTTTTGTCACATAATCATCTGCGCCCGTAATAAGACCTTGGATTTTATCCATCGCTCCTGACTTAGCTGATAGCAATAAAATAGGCACTGGATTATCTTTACGAACTTCTTTCAAAACTTCTGTACCACTCATTTCGGGCATCATAATATCTAAAATAATTAAACCGATATCAGGATTTGTCCGAATCTTTGTCATGGCTTCTTTACCATCGCTAGCAATTACTGGCTCATAGCCTTCGTTTTTAACGTAGATTTCTAGTAATTCAGCAATTTCATGATCATCATCAACAATCAAAATCTTCATTAATCTACCCTCGTTGCTTCCTTTTGGCTACTTATTTTTTAGACTGTGGCTGTGTATTTGTACCTAGGAAACCACCACGAATACCGGTCTTTGCACGCCAATAGCGGAATCCGAAGAAGGCAATAACTGCAAAAACAATGTATAACCATCCTGGCAACAAAGGATTAATAATTGCAGGCAAATAGGCAAGGCCAAGATATGCCAAGAACCAAATTGCAAAGGCCACCACTGAAACAATCGCTTTTTTCCAAAATGACACATGCTTACCATCTTTACGTGGTGCAATAGTTAAAGTAACTGCTGCGAAGAAGACACCACCCAATACTGAAGTTAGTACTAATGACGTAATCCCTGCTGCACCAGCCGAACCGTTTGAAGCGCCAGCACCACTGAAAAGTAATGTTAACCCAAACATAAAACTAAACATCATAAAGAAGGCAATCCCATTATCAATTGCCAATGGCCAAAAACCATAGCTCGCATAGCCACGTCCAGCTTCACTCTTTTCCTCTGCTTCAGTTTTTAAGCCCATTGCTTCAGCTGGTGAATTGTATAATTGCTTTGCTGTCACACCCGTTTTTTGTGCTGTTAATAATTTTGCACCAACCTCGGTAATCAGTTGAGCCTTTGATTCATCGCCATTTGCAATAATGACCATCTGACGGATAAACTCTTGATTACGCCTTGTTAACCCAGAAGTTGCGAGTTCTTTTACCGTCGGTAGTGTAGGTTCTGGCACCTGTGGTTGTGTTTGTTCCTTTGACTCTGTCATATTTCCCCCAATTAAACATTGAACAAGAATTCGATAATATCACCATCTTGCACAACATATTCCTTTCCTTCTGAACGACGACGACCAGCCTCTTTAATCGCCTTCATTGATGCATACTTATCTAAATCTTCGAATGAAACTGTTTCAGCGCGAATGAAACCGCGCTCAAAATCTGAGTGAATAACACCCGCTACCTGGGGTGCCTTCATGCCAGCCCGAAATGTCCAAGCACGTGTCTCCTTACCACCAGCCGTAAAGAAGGTCCGCAAATCAAGCATATGATAGGCAGCTCGAATCAATCGATTTAACCCAGGTTCCGTGATGCCTTGTAATGCCATAAATTCAGACTTATCATCATCATCCATTTCCGCAATCTCTTCTTCAGCCCGAGCAGAAATACCAATGACACCAGCACCTTCTGTTTCAGCATATTGCTTAATTTGTTGGTAATATTCAGATGATTCAGGATCAGCCATGTCATCTTCGGCAACATTTGCAACGTATAGTACTGGCTTTGATGTTAGTAAGAATAAATTATGAATGATTTTTTGTTCATCGTCATCCCATTCGATAGAACGGGCAGGTTTACCCGCTTCCAAAGCTGGTTTCAATTGATCTAAAACGGCTAATTCTGCAATAGCTTCTTTATCTTTGGCAGACTTAGCTGTTTTTTCCACACGACTATAACGCTTATCAATTGATTCTAAATCAGCCAACACCAATTCGGTATTAATGGTTTCAATATCATCCAATGGATCAACTTTACCAGAAACATGTGTAATATCATCGTCATCAAAAGCTCGTACAACATGCACAATCGCGTTCACTTGACGAATATTCTCTAAGAACTTATTGCCAAGTCCTTCTCCTTGTGAAGCGCCTTTCACAATTCCCGCAATATCTGTAAATTCAAAAGTCGTTGGCACAACTTTGTCTGCTGGAATCAACTCTTGAATACGATCCAAACGATCGTCAGGTACCTCAACCATACCAACATTTGGTTCAATTGTCGCAAATGGATAATTAGCCATTTCCGCACCGGCCTTTGTAATTGCGTTAAACAAAGTCGACTTACCAACATTTGGCAAGCCAACAATTCCTGCTGTAAGAGCCATTTTATTTACCTATCTCTCTTTTCATTCATTAATCTTGTGTATTTTGTAAGACACGTTTAAATCGTTTATCAAAATCATGACGTGTCATAACGACTTGGTGTTGACAACCTTGACAGACAATTTTCATATCAGCACCAACTCGTGTAATCTGCCATTTATTAACACCGCATGCATGTGGTTTTTTCATTTCAACAATATCATGTAAGTTATACATCACTGCCTCCATTATCCCTTATCTAAATCAATGCCTAAGGTTTCGAAAATACGATTTAAATCTTCATCTGACAAATAAGTGATTTCGATTTTACCAGCGCCTTTACGATTACGTGTCATATGAACTTTCGTACCAAACTTATTTTCCAAAGCAGTTGTTGAAGCTTTGATATATGGTGACAAACTTGGTTGACTTTTCACTGGTTCAGATTGTTCATTAAGTTTATTCACTAATTGTTCTAATTGCCGAACCGTCATTCCTTCTGTAATGGCTCGCTTAGCAACTGGCACAATACGTCGCTTATTACGTAAACCCAATAATGTTCGTGCCTGTCCCATTGATAATTTGCCTTCATTCAGCAAATCTTTTACTTCATCGGGCAAATTTAACAAGCGCAAAAAGTTTGCGACCGCCGAACGAGCTTTTCCTAACCGCTTAGCGACTTGTTCTTGCGTTAAATGCAAGCCATCCATCATATCACGATAGGCTTGCGCTTCTTCTAAGGGAGTCAGATCTTCACGTTGTAAATTTTCAAGAATCGCTGCCTGCAACATTTGATTATCATCTAATTTACGGACAATTGCTGGAATCTCAGTTACTTGTGCTAACTGTGATGCTCGCCACCGACGCTCGCCAGCAAGCAGTTCATACTGACTACTATCTTGAGGATTATGACGGACAATAACCGGTTGCAACACGCCATTTTGTTTAATCGATTCTGCTAATTCCTGTAGCTTTTCCTCGTTAAAAACATGCCGTGGTTGAAATGGATTAGCAACCATCTTTTCAACCGCAATATCTCGCACTTCATCACCAGTTGCTACTGAAGTATCAAGGCCCTGATCAGCAAACAAAGCTCCTAAGCCACCACCTTTTTTACCAAGGCCACCTAAACCTGTTTTTTTAGATTTCACCATGAGATGTTAGGACCTCCCTTGCTAATTGTGTATAAACTTCTGCCCCTTTAGACTTAGGGTCATAATCAATAATCGCCATACCACGTGATGGTGCTTCTGATAAACGGACATTACGTGGAATAACAGTGTCATAAACTTCGCTACCAAAGTACTCACGAACATTTTCAATAACATCAGCGGACAAATTTGTCCGTGGATCCACCATCGTCATTAAGACCCCTTCAACTTCCAAATCCGGATTAAAATGCTTTTTCACTAGTTTCATGTTATTCATCAATTGTCCCAAACCTTCTAGCGCATAATACTCTGCCTGGACAGGAATTAGAATCGAATCAGCTGCTGAAAAAGTATTAATGGTCACCAGTCCTAATGAAGGTGGATTATCAATTAAAATGTAGTCATATTGTTCACGAATGTCACCAAGCGCATTTTTCAAGCGTAATTCACGTGCCATCACTGGTGCTAACTCTAATTCCGCACCAGCCAACCGAATTGTTGCTGGTACAATATCAACACCTTCATGTGAAGTTGGTAAAATAACATCTTCTAACGGTACATCGTTAATTAATACATCATAAATATCTTGCGAAATATTTGACTTATGTACACCTGTACCTGAAGTCGCATTCCCCTGGGCATCAGTATCAATGATGAGTACTTTTTTACCAAAGGTTGCTAATGATGCAGCCAAATTGACAGTAGTCGTTGTTTTACCAACACCACCTTTTTGGTTTGCCAATGCAATAATGTGTCCCATTACTTTCCCCTTCCTACAGTGGCTTACGCGCTGGATCTCCCGGTTTCCGTGGATAACGATTAGGTGTGCCCACTTTTTTATGAATGATAATAATTGATCGTGGATCACCATTTGGTAAATTAACTGGGATCGTTTCACCAATCTTGCCACCCAATTTTGTTATGGCATCTTTTGCCTCAATTAATTCTTCATCGGCAGCACTACCTTTCATGGCTAAAAGTGCTCCCCCAACTTTAACAAGCGGTAGCGTTAATTCACCCAATACATTTAATCTCGCAAGCGCTCGTGCAGTTGCAACGTCATATTGCTCACGGTGTGGTGATTTCTTATGACCAAACTCTTCCGCACGAGCATGAACAACTGTTACATTTGATAGTCCAAGTTCTGTGACTAATTCTTGTAAAAATTTAATTCGCTTGTTAAGTGCATCAATAATCGTAATTTTCAATTGTGGAAAGGCTATTTTCAATGGTAATGATGGAAAACCTGCTCCTGCACCAACATCAATCATATGAAGCGCTTCAGTCTGTAACTTTGGATAGGCCCAAGCTAAAGTCAGTGAATCAAAAAAATGCTTTAAATACACTTCATCGCGCTCTGTAATAGCAGTTAAATTCATGTGTTCATTCACTGCTACTAAACGATTATAGTATGTTTGATATTCTGACAATTGTTTATCATCTAAAATAACGTTTTTTTCGCGTAGTGCCGCCGCAAATTCTTCGGGATTCATTATCTTTCTCCAAACTGATTCCAATACTAAAAGAATACCGCAAAATGCCTATCTATTCAATAGATTGACGTGGTTGAATCTAAAAAACAAGGTGTTAATGTTCCACGTGAAACACCAACACCTATGCCATTAAATCGCTGAAATTTTGTTTATAAACCAATTATTAAATGCTATAACATCTACAGATGTTGCCACGCTAACATTTGTCGCTGAATTTTCATGGACAACAGTTGCTCCCATGGCTGGTCCTTCTGTGACAACAGTCACTTGATAGTCATGAAATTGAAAGGATTCTGGATGCGCTAGATAAAACAATGTATTCACGTCATGCATCGGTTTTGCACCATCTTCATCGTCCGCATAGTATTTAAATAATGACTGAAGCATTTTACCTGTTTGATTGATTTCACCTAATTTATCAATGTTTTCTTTACTTAATAACGCCTGTAAAGTCACATTTAAACCAATCATTTTTATTGATAATCCTGATTCGAATAATATCTTTGCTGCATGGGGATCAGTATACACATTAAACTCAGCAACACTCGTTATATTGCCTTTTCCTAAAGACCCGCCCATCACAACGACCTGTTTTATTTTAGGCAATATTTCTGGATACATCCGAATCAATAATGCAATATTAGTAAAGGCTCCCGTTGCAACAAGCGTTAAAGGTTCTTCACTCTTACTTAAGACATCATGAATTGCTGTCACTGCATGTTCACTTAAAGGCCTGCTGGTCACAGGTGGAAATGTCCAGCCAGCCATACCTGATTTACCATGAATATCCGCCGCGTCTTCATATTTTTTGATTAAAGGACGAGTAGCGCCAGCAGCAACAGATATAGTCGCTGATTTGTGAAAAAATTCCACTAATCGTAGTGCATTACGCGTTGTCTTATCAACAGACACATTACCAGCAACCGTTGTTAACAATTGTACTTCAAAGGTATCGTCTGTTAATGCAATTGCAATCGCAGCTGCATCATCAATTCCTGGATCCATATCCAATAATATTTTTTCCATTATTTTGCCCACCTGTTTTCATTATTCATAAACGACTACTTTAAACGTTGCCATATTTTTTCTTGTATTTTTGGTTGTGGATCTTTTTGACTATCCGCCATCGTTTGCCATTTACCACGTGTTAATCGTTGTGCACTCACTTCAGCGGTTAAAATGGTAACGGTCCACTTTAAATGTGTATAAACATGTGTTACTGGTCGCCCAGGTAACTTCTTTAAATTAGCCACGATACCATAATCCATTGCTAATCGTTTTTGCGTTGCTTGAATCATTTCATCTTCTGTCCAATTCGCATCTTTGTCCTGTACGAAATCTGTTAATGGATATAACGGCATCGTCCAAAAATGACTCAATAAGCCATTTGCTGGTCGTTGTTCCCATAAGTAACCAACAGGTGACTGAACTGCAATGGCAAAATAAGTCACAGGCTTTGGCTTGGGTGTCTTGGTTTTCACTGGATAAAAGTCTTCAGTGCCATCTAAATATGCCGCATTAAATGCTTTTACTGGTGAATGTTCACTATCATAATTCTTAGCACTCATATAAGATGACCCTAAATCCATTATCGCTTGATTAAAATCTCCAGGTCGTTGTGGATCAATAATTTTTTTACCAACATCAAAGAAAATTTGTCGCGTTTTGGTTTGTGCAATATCTGCATCAATTTTAAATAATCGTGCCAAAACACGAAAAGCATTCCCGTCAATTGCTGGTACGGGTTCATTGAATGAAATGCTTGCAATCGCAGCTGCTGTATATGGACCAATGCCAGCCAATTTTTGCAAATCCTGCATATTATTAGGCCAAACTGCTGCATACTCATTAACAACTTGTTGGGCAGCCTTTTGCATATGACGAACACGTGAGTAATATCCCAAACCTTCCCATGTTTTCAACAATACTTGCTCTGGTGCATTTGCTAAATCACTGATTGTTGGAAAGGTTGCCATAAATCTTTCAAAATACGGTATCACGGTTTGTACTTGTGTCTGTTGTAGCATAATCTCAGACACCCAAACATGGTAAGGTTCATGATCCTGTCGCCAAGGCAAATCTGCCCGGCCTTCTCGATCATACCATTGTAATAAAGTCTGTCTAAACGCGTTAATTTTTTCTTCGTGCCACATCTTGATCATGACATTTTGCCACCTTTTTTAAAAGTTATTTACCTAGTGTAACATTTTCTAACCTGAGATTTGCCTAACTCACTGATAATGAGAGATAATAGTGTTATAAAAAATAAGAAAGAGGCATTATCATTATGGCAGATCAAACTGCACTTAAAAAAATGGCTGGGTACCGTGCAGCTGAGTTCGTTGAAGATGGTATGGTCGTTGGTATCGGTTCTGGTTCAACAATCGCTTATGTCATCGAAGCTTTGGGGAAACGTGTCGCAGAAGAAGGTTTAAATATTAAAGGAGTGCCAACCTCTGATAAAACTCGTCGTACAGCAGCAAAACTTGGCATTCCAATGCATAACGTTGATGATGTTGATCACATCGATTTAACAATCGACGGTGCCGACCAAATTGACAAAAATTTTGCTGCTATTAAAGGTGGTGGTGCTGCATTACTTTGGGAAAAAATTGTTGCCGTCAATTCACGACGTAATATTTGGGTCATCGATGATACTAAACTAACCCCACAACTGACTCATTATTTGCCAGTTGAAATTATTCCCTATGGTGCCGATCAATTGTTCAAGCGTCTACAATACGCTGGTTATCAACCAACTTGGCGTTTAGATCAGAACGGTAATCCCGTGCGCACGGATTCAGCTAATTATTTATTTGATCTCCATTTTGATAAAATGCCCGACCCATTTAAATTAGGTCGTGAATTAGCTAGTATGGTTGGTGTTGTCGAACATGGCTTGTTTTTAAATGTGGTTGACCAGGTTGTTGTTGGGCGTCAAGATGAAACGGTTGAGATATTCGATTCACATCCCCAGCCCTTAATTTAAGGTAATCACTATTCAAAACAAGAGTAAGACAAAAGACGTCAATCTACCAAATTCAAATTGGTAAATTGACGACTTTTTTAACTACGTATTTTTTTGATTTTTAGGAATTAAAATCTTAAAGATTGTCCCATGTGGTTGATTGTCCAAAATATCAATCGTACCGCGATGACCTTGTACAACCCACTTTGCAATGGCCAAGCCAAGCCCATGACCACCCGTTGAGCGTGATCGCGCTTTATCAATTCGATAGAAACGATCAAACAGATGCTTCTTATCTTCATCTGACACACCCTTACCAGTATCAGCAACCATAATTTTAATATTGTTATTCGTTGCTGCTGCCGAAATTGTCACACTAGCACCCTCACCAGCATACTTTTGCGCATTATCAGTCAGGATTACTAATAATTGACGTAATCGTTGTGCATCACCAACAATTGCCAATGTTTCTGGTACATCAACTGATAATGTCTGATTCTTTTCATTAGCATTATATTCATAGATATCACCGACTTCACGAACGGTTTTCGCAAGATCCATTTCCTCAAAAGCAAACATTGGAATATCTGCATCAGCTTGTGACAACGTCAATAAGTCACCAGTTAAATGATTTAAATGGCGCACTTCAGTCAAGGCATTAGCGACACTCTCAACTTGATCCATCACGGTATCATTTGGATGTTCAAGCATCCGTTCCAAATTATTTTGAATAACTGTCATTGGTGTTTTAAATTCATGGGCTGCATCAGCCACGAAGGTTCGTTGCTGGTTCCAAGATCGAATGATCGGTCGCATATTCGCACGCGTTAATGCCATCCCCATTAATAACAAGGCCAACTCAGACAACACATAAATCCAAAACAATCGTGTCTGATATGATTCTACCAATGCATGTTCAGTTGTGACATCAACATAAGCTAATTCATCACCATGTCGATTAAAGAAATACCAACTACCACGATATTGTCGTAAGTAAACATGGTTTGCTTTAGGTAATTTTAATGTGCTTTTAAAAGAATCAACATAATCGGTAATCTGTGCCGTTTCAGTTTGAACAACTGGCCGGTCAAAACGATTAGCAGGTACTTGAAATGCTCGCCCGACTCTGGACTGAGCATTACCATACATCACCGTCCGAAATTGACTAATTGAAAAAGTACCAATCAAAACAAACACTAAGGTAAACCCAACGACCATTAGGATAGTCATTTTAACTTGCTGTGACAGCGAAGTGCGGATTCTTTGCAGCCACTTCGGTAATTTCAACTTTCTTAAACGAATGTGCCGTGTCTTCGTTGACTTTTTGTTTGTCATTATTCCTCAGTTGTTGCGTTTAATGTGTAACCCACATTACGCAATGTTTTGATATTAACTTGGGCCTCCGCTTGACGCAAGTTCTTACGTAAATTAGACATGTAAACTTCAACAACTGTTAGTGACGTATCAGAATCAAATCCCCATAGTCGATCAAAAATTTGATCTTTCGTAACAATCTGACCAACATGTTGTACTAAATAAACTAACAGACCAAACTCACGTCCTTGCAAACTAACTTCTTGGCCATCAACTAAAACTTTATGTTGATCCACAAAGATTTGTACATTGCCAACTTCCAAGGCGCCATCTTGACCTAGAACACCTGTATGACGAAGTAGCGTCTTCAAACGTGCTAATAATTCTTCTTTATAAAATGGTTTCGTAATATATTCATCAGCACCTAAATCAAATCCTTGCATTTTATCTGCCAATTCACCCTTAGCAGTTAACATTAAGATTGGTAGATTTGGAAATTGTTCTTTTGCTTTCTTTAAAATCGTAAAACCGTCTTGTCCAGGTAACATGACATCTAAAATAACAGCATCATAGACCCCAGATTCAATTTCAAACCATCCCTCATCACCATCATGAACTTGAACGACTTCACCTAACTCAGCAATTGTTTCCCTCACTGTATCATTCAACGCATAGTCATCTTCGACAACTAATAATTTAATCGTGTTTTCTGTCATAATGTACCCCTTTTTGCACTTGGTTATTTCGTTATGGTTAATATAGTCGCTGAACCTTAAAAACTACCTATCTTCAGCTTACCTTAACCTTAAATATTTAAGGTTTACGCTTTAAATTATAAATCACTTATGCTAACAAAAAAAGCAACCGTTTTTTAAAATTCACACCATTTTCGAAAAATAGCACATTGCATAACATAAATGATTTCGCCTGTTGATCGATATTAAAAGACAAAAGACGTTCTGACTAGCTGAAAAAGCGTCAATCTACCAACTTAATTGGTAGATTAACGCCCTTAAACGTGTTTCAAAAGACTGAAGCCTTACTGTAACAACCAATCTGTTATCGTGACAACCAATTACTTTCTACTTGAAAAATAACTGATCAATCCAATAACGATCCAAATTCCTAGAATGACATACTCATATGGCCAAACTAATGACACACCCGTGCCGGGAATGATAGTCGAAATCGCAATCAAAATGGCTATGACACCACCGAGTATTGGTAACCACAAATGTTTATTACGAAAACCACCCTTTAATTCAGGATACTTTTTACGAATCGCCCACAAATTAAAGGCATTGATTCCCCAAGCTAAGGCCGTTAAAAAGCCACCAATATCTAAGAAATAAGTTAACGCACCTTTACCCAGCCAACCTAATGCTAAGACTAAAATCAAAGTCACAATAATTGCACGACTTGGTGTGCCATATTTTGGATGAACTTTCGCAAAGTAACGAGGCAAAATATTTTGTTCGGCTAATAAATAAATCAAACGTGGCGCTGCTGAGAACAAAGCTAAGAAACTCGTTCCTAGTCCTAAGAACGAAATAATAAAGGCCGCTGTTCCTAATAGTGGGAAACCTTCTGCCTTAAAGGCATCAATCGTTCCCATTTCCATCTTTGCTGTACTTTGCCATGGATGTACCCAAGCTGAAGCTAACAACACAAGCAAGTAATAAGCCGCTGCAATGACAATCGCTATCACAACGATCTTACCAATTTTACGCGCCGGTGTTTTAACTTCTTCAGCCATCACCCCAATTGATTCCCAACCTGTTAGGAATGTCATTGCAGGTAAGATAAAGCGAAAAATTTCCGATGTCTTAGCTTGACCATCGTAAAAGGCTGGCCAGAAATTACTTGGTTTACCGTGACTAAAACCAACAACAACTAAAACAATCCCAATTAATACTAACAGGATGAACAAAACGATTTGGACATTACTTGTTAGATTTGCACCTCGATAATTAATTGCAAAAATAAACAAAGTGATGAGTACCCCTAAAATTAGCTCGGTGTAATGTACCTTCACGCCAGCAAACGAATAGGTTGGACCCGTGGCAATCTGTGGGATAATTTGCGATAGCAACATACTTGATGCTGTAACATAAAATGCTAATGCACTCAAATATGAACCAAGCAGTGCCCAACCTGCAAACAAACCACCCTTCTTACCAAATGCTTTAAAACCATAAACAACTTCACCACCAGCTTTGGGATAAATTGTTGATAATTCAGCAAATGATAATGATACTAAAATCGCTAATACTGATGCGGCTAACAAACCAAAGATTTCACCACCAGCACCATACTGGTGAAAAAATTGACTGTTTGTATAAATCCAACTACTACCAATGACTCCACCAGCACCTAAAGAAATAATACCAAAGGTACTAATGCTTGGTTTCAGCCCATTCTGCGCCATAATAAACCTACCTTTCCCAATCCCATCATTTATCAGATGATTAACACATCGACTAAACACAACAATACATTTATTAAGACTTATTTTAGCAAATAATCCCACCAATAGGATAATTTTTAGAAAAAACCAAACATTATTTGCCTATAACAGAATTTGCCTAATTTGTTGGTAATTATTAACTGTATAAGTCGGTTGTACATTCAGTGTATTAGGCAGTGCCTGTGGATTGTACCAAATACTTTTAAGGCCAACCCGTGTGGCACCTAAAATATCTGATTGTAAGCTATCCCCAATCATCATTGTATTATCACTTGTCAACTCGTCAAACTTCGCAAAAATCGGTGTAAAAAATGCTGCGCCGGGTTTCGCATAGCCAATATCTTCCGAAATAAAACAATCAGTAAAATATTTGGCGAGACCCGATCCCGCTAAACGATTAAGTTGCGTCTGTTTAACACCATTGGTACCTACAAGCAACGTAAAATTATTTTTATACAAATCACTTAATAAGTGTTCAGCACCTGGTAACGTATAAAATTGATGATTTAATAATTCACGATATTGGCGTTCTGCTTGCACACCATCAACATCAATGCCAAATGTCGCAAACGTTTCTGTAAAACGATGATCAAATAATGGTTGCCGTTGTGCACCCGCCTCAATCTGCTGCCAAACATGTTGATTAATCGTTTGATATGTTGTTACACCTTGCGTTAAATCTGTTACCCCGTAACGCTTTAATAGTTGTTGCACACTGACAACTTCACTCTTTTGAAAATCTAGCAATGTGTCATCCAAATCAAAAATAAGATATTTTATCATCGCTCCTCCGACAGGTTCTAACTGTCATTCGCCTAACGTTGCTTATTGTCCAAACTTTAAAAACGACAACCTACCCATCCTTATGTTGGTAGATTGTCGTTTTTTCTACAAATTCTAACTGTTTAAACAATCAATTTGTTATTAATCATCCTTATTGATTGTTTGTGCGACGAACCACCGCATCCATTGATAATACTTGCATTGCCTGTAAATATTCAGTTGCCGTAATATCTGACGTCGTTGCTAACAAGTGAAAAGTGCCACCTGAATTTTCCGAAAGTAACTGCTTATCATAAAAACCATTGCGGGTATAGAATGCGTAACGTTTAACACGTTGCGTTTCATTTTCCGCTTGTGTCCCAGTCTCTTCGGCTTCCAAAATGATGCCATCAGAATAGCGCTTTTGTAATATCGCTAAAGCCCGACTACCATATCCTTTGCTTTGAATCGTTGCATCAATCGCAAAATACAAAATAAAAGCCTTATGAGTACCGATTTCACATAGGTACAACACACCAACAACCTGATCATTATCAATAATGACTTGCATACGGGTGCCACTTTGTTGTTCAGACATAGCGACTAACTCTGGTATGGGACGTCGCTCATATTCTGGAAAAGCTTCAAAATAAATGCGTTCCCAGTCTGTTTGCGTTTTTGGCGTAACATCAATGATCTCCATTTCTAACACCTCATTCTTTAACGTAATTTCTAAACTCCTCACGATTATAACATGAATACAAGATAATAAAAAAAGCATCAAGTTCGTCACTTGATGCTCTCGATTATGCTGTTGATTACAATCCGCATAATCTATTTAGTAGTTACCTACTAAATTATACAGAACGTATCGCCCTTGTTTCCTTTTACAAGGGCGATACGTTTCGTTGATTGTGTATATCTGCCAAAACGTATCACCCCCTTTCCTAGATTACCAACTATTATAGTCGCTCAAATTGAAAATTCAAGGATTATGCTTATTGAATTTCTGTTGCACTCGTTACTAAATTACGTAACTTATGACGCTGTATCTTACCACTAGCCGTACGTGGCAAATTTTCTAACAAATAAAAATGAGCTGGTACTTTGTAATGTGCTAGCATTTGTCGGCCGAATTCTCGTAAAGCTTGGCGTGATAATGATTCACCTTGAGTGAACGCAATGAATGCAATGGGTACAGCACCCCATTTTTCATCTGGCATACCAACCACACTAATTTGTTTAATTTCAGACAAACTTGCATAAACGGATTCAATTTCGTCAGGAAAAACATTTTCACCACCTGATGAAATCATGTCGCCTTCTCGACCATCAATATACAAAAAGCCCTCATCATCAAGCCAACCCATATCACCTGTATCAAACCAACCTGCTTCAAATGATTGTGCATATTTTTCTGGTTGATTTAAATAGCCAACTGCTAATGTTGGTGATTTAATTTGAATACGACCATGTTGTTGCGCATCTTGATGGGCAATTCGAATTGAAACAGGAAATAGCGGTTTGCCAGCTGAACCAATTTTTGTTTGCGCACTGGCTGCATCCAAAGCAATAATTTGTGAAGCCGTTTCTGTCATACCATACGATTGCACAACCTCAATACCTGCTGAAGTTGCTCGTTGGAGCGTTGCTAAATCTGTTGGTCCACCACCTAATAACATTGTTCGAAAATGTTGATGATAACGTTTATCAGCTGGTAAAGCAGCTAATAATTGCGTCAACATCACTGGCACAACTGAAATAGTCGTTACTTCACCATTTAATAGCAATTGATTAATAGCTTGCACATCAAATTTTTCAACTAACCGCACGCCCATACCATAAATTAGTGAACGCATCATAATAGACAGACCACTAATATGAAAAATTGGCACAACTGCTAACCAGATATCACCTGGCATCACACCTAAATTTAATGCTGAACCAATTGCCGAATAAAAATGGTTTCCAAACGTTTGCATCACACCTTTCGGATGACCGGTCGTACCAGATGTATACATAATGGATGTTACTACATTAAGATCAAAATCAGCAACTGGTGACACGATATTAGTTATTGGTGTAGCTAGTACTTCTGTAAACGACACTTGCTTACTGGCAGATAGCGTTAAATGAAAATCATCATCTTGAACGACCACACGAACACCAGCATCCTGCAATTGAAAATCAATTTCTCGTGCTGATAAACGTCGATTAATTAAAACCACTGTTTTCCCTAATTGTTGCACAGCTAAAATCATTAAATAACCAGTCAATTGATTTGGTGTAATAATAGCAACACGATCATCAGTTCTAACAATTGTCACTAATTGTGACGCTAGCCGTTGTACCTCTGTCGCTAACTGGCTAAACGTTAATGTGTCCTGTTGATATTGTATTGCCAACCGATTTGGCGACAAATTTGCTCGTTTTGTTAACCAATTTTCCAAAATAATCACTCTCTTATCTTTTCTTTTTAAACCTGATGTCGAATAAAAAGCTCGATAACAGACAATCGCTTGTTGCTTACCGAGTTTAACGAAATTTCTATGGGAATTTTGGATACTTTGTAAAATCTGGTTGACGCTTCTCAAGAAAGGCATTCTTGCCTTCTTTTCCTTCATCAGTTGTATAATACAACATGGTTGCATCGCCTGCAAATTGTTGCAAACCAGCTAAACCATCTGTATCTGCATTCATCGCAGCCTTAATGAAACGCAACGCTGTCGGTGATTTTTGTAAAATAATATTTGCCCATTCAAGGGTTGCATCTTCGACTTCTGCTAATGGCACAACGCGATTAATCCAGTTCATTTCATAAGCTTCTTGTGCTGTGTAAAATTTATTTAAGAACCACACTTCTTTGGCACGCTTATGACCAATGACACGAGCAAGATATCCTGACCCGTATCCAGCATCAAATGAACCAACTTTAGGTCCAGTTTGACCAAACATGGCATTATCAGCAGCAATCGTTAAATCACAAACCAATTGTAAGATGTTTCCACCACCAACTGACCAACCCTTGACCATTGCAATAATTGGCTTTGGAATAATTCGCATCAAATGTTGTAGATCTAATACATTTAATCGGGCAATATGGTCATGTCCGACATAACCACCATTACCACGTACTGATTGATCACCGCCTGATGAAAAGGCCTTGTCACCCTCACCAGTCAAAATAATCACACCAATCGAAGCGTCATCACGCGCAATTGAAAAGGCATCAATCATTTCTTGCACCATATCTGGCGTGAATGCATTGTGATGACGTGGATTATTCATTGTAATCTTAGCAATCGCATCAGCACGTTCAAAGAAAATCTCCGAGTATTCTTTCACTGTTGACCATTCTACTGTCATATTTGTTTGCCACTTCCTATTTTTTATATCTGTCTGATAAACACTACTAGTGCATTATAATCTTTTCTATTATTTTTTCCAAATTAATATTAGAATGATGGTTAATCAACGACTAATTTAAAATGAGGTATGATTATGGACGCATTAAAATTTTTAAATGTTGAAAACAAACTTGTTACTGCTCAGAAAGTCATCATTCAATTACCAATTACAGATCATATTAAGCAACCCTATGGTATGGTCCATGGTGGTATCAATGCTTTTCTTGCTGAAACTGCTGCTAGTTTAGGCGCCAATGCAAGTTTAACAAAACCAGATAAAATTCCTGTTGGTGTGGATATTCACACGCATCATTTAAACGCTGCAACCGATGGGACATTACTTGCAGTTGCAACGCCAATCAAATTAGGCCAGCGTATTCAAACATGGACAGTGGACACAATCATTGCAGAGACGCAACAACATACGTCAACATCAATTGTCACGATAATGATAGCGACAAAACATTAATCATTAACGGCAGTTGCGATATTATGCGAAATAAAAACCAGCAATCTACTTATTTTCATAACAAATCGCTAGTCTCAATACCATATTCTTTTACATCTCGTCTAGACGACCCCATTTTGGTCGTTCATCTGTTGATGCTGCAGGTGTGCCGTCATTATTGCCCGTGACATCTGTTACAGGTGCATGTTCTGCGTCCAATACTTTTGTCAACACATCATATAATGCAACAATTTCATCATGTGATAAGGTCAATCCCTTACCCATCTTACTATTATCGGGTGACCATGAACGTAAATCAAACTTAGGCTGATTATCACCCCATTGTACAAAGTTTAACTGTAATTCCCAACCACTTTTACTCGTTGATAATGTGCCAAATTTTTCTAAAATATCATATGATAACTTTGCCATATCTGCCTCCTTGTTCATCATCTTCAAACAAAACCAATATCATGCGCTGCTTGTGTCTGAATCATTTTTGTAATTTGTTGCGGATCGCGTGTTTGATCTAGTACCCACATTAATTTTGCCACAACAGCTTCCGTATTCATATCACCAACTGTCACACCACCCGCATCAGCGACACGTTTACCAACCTCATAAAGATTGATATCTTGCCCTTCTTCTAAAATTTGCGTTGTGATGATTACTGGAATATTCGCTGCAATTAATTTTTCAATGCCTGGAATTAAATTACGACGTTGGAATGGTAACCCACCATTTCCAAAACTTTCAATAATTACGCCATGCGTATGTGTAACCAGATAATCAAATATATCGACGGACAATCCTGGAAATGCTTTTAAGACAAAAATATTTGGATCTAATGATGTATGTGCTTTAAGTCGTGGTTCTTCAGGTTCTGGTTCATATAACGATACCATTTGACCTGCATTAACACTGGCTAAGTAAGGATAATTAATACTTTCAAAAGCATCGTAGCTCTTAGTCTTTGTCTTTACCGCTCGTGTTCCCATCATCACTAAACCATTAAATACCAAGTACACACCCATCAAATGTGTTTGACTGGCAAACGTCACTGCATCATCTAAATTACGAATGGCATCTGACTGTGTTTCTCCGAGTGGTATCTGTGAACCAGTTAAAACAACTGGCTTTTTAATACCATACAGCAAATATGATAATGCGGCAGCTGTATAGCCCATTGTGTCCGTACCATGTGTCACAATAAACCCATCAAACTCATCTTGGTGTTCTAAAATACGTCCAGCGATAATTAACCAATCCTCTGGCTGCATATTTGTCGAATCTTTTCCCATAATATTTTCAACGGACATGCGAACATCATCACGTGGCACAACATAAGTCATCAATTCATCAGCCGTCATGCCTGGCGCTAAGCCACGTGCCGTTTTCGTTGATGCAATCGTCCCACCTGTTGTTAAAACCAACAATTTTTTCATCGGCTTTTCTCCCATCAATTTGAACGTTTATTATTTATTCATTATCGCACAATGCTTAAAGAAAATCTTTTGGTACAAAAAATAAAGCCACAAAAGGTACACCCCTAATGACTCTATCTCTTTCATTATTAACACGTCTAATACTTAGTAACTATGTTGATTCCCGTACGAAAAATATATGATCATGCCAACAACAATCCATGTGACTGTCAATAGAATTGCTGCCATGTTCAGTGAACACAGTAAACAAAATGCTGAAAGTGCTGCAATCATTGGCAACACTGGGTAAAATGGCATTTTATAACCATTATGGGCAATATCTGTTCGTTTACGCAGTTTTAAAACAGCTAATCCGGCAACGATGAATGCAATCAGAGTGCCTGCAGATACTAAATTTGCCAACATGCCGACTGGAAAAATCCCCCCTAATACAATAGCAACAATTGTGATAACATAGATTGCTGTTTTAGGTATGCCTTTGTGATTTAATCTAGCAAATTGACGTGGCATTAAGCCATCTCGTCCAAATGAATAAACCAAACGTGACCCACCAATGAGTAGGGCCACTAATCCTGAAAACATACCGACTAATGCCACAACTGATAATAAATTAGCCGTCAATAAATGACCAGACTCACGTAAAGCCCATGCAGCTGGTTCAGCATTATTTGCAAATTTTTCATAAGGATACATACCCGTCAATACTAATGACACAGCAACAAATAAGAGTGTCGCAATAATTAACGTGCCCACAATGGCTTGCGGCATGGTTTTCTGTGGATTCTTAACTTCTGCTGAACTTGCAGCAATCGTATCGAAACCAATATAAGCAAAGAAAATTTGTGTTGCACCAGCCATAATTCCTGTTAGTCCACCAAAATGTGTCCCTATTTGGTGTTGTGGAATAAATGGTACCCAATGATTGACTTGGATTGCTGTCGCACCTACCACAATAAAAACGATAATTACAATGATTTTACCAATGACCAACCAATTTTCAACGCGTGCAATTTGGCGCATACCACATGATGCAAAATAACCAACTGCCAGAATCGCTAATGCTCCTAGTAAGTCAAAGCCGGTACCTTGTTGCCAGTTAAAAGAGGCTTGAAAAAATTTGGGTAATGTCACTCCAAAACTTGATAAAAACCCTTGAAAGTAAGATGACCAAGCAGACGAAACAAGTGCTAATGCAATTAAATATTCTGCCAAAATAGCCCAACCTGCCAGCCAACCAATAAATTCACCAAAAATAACATTTGCCCATGAATAAATGGACCCGGCAAATGGCAAAGCGGAAGCCAGTTCTGCATAGGCTAACGCTGATAAGCCAGCAATTAATGCAGCCACAATAAACGAAATGGTCACTGCTGGTCCAGCATATTCTGCAGCCACAATACCAGGCATTGTAAATACCGCAGCACCAACCACTGTTCCTAATCCCATGGCGATCATTTCTCGTTTCCCTAATACCGGCTGTAACTGACTATCTTTATCAGCATAGTTGCTCGGATCTTCACGACGAATCATTTTTTGCCATAAACGCAATTTTGACATACAGCGTTCCTCAATTACTTATTTTTATTATCTTAAAGAATCAAATCATTAAGACTGGTAAAAGTTTCTCATGTTATATGCCATCACGCTGACTTATTATTACTAATTAATTAAGAAATACGTCATATAAATTAACATTTTTTAAATTACTACTTGTCATTCATGATTAATAATGATATTCTTCTAATTATTAATTAACACATAGAGGAAATTGTTATGTTACACCAACAAGTGAAAAACTTAATCTTGACGGATCACCTAACGACCACCACCTCAACCACCATTCTGGCTGGTTGGGTTATTTAATGTGTTGTTAATAGCTATTGATTATTAACAAACCGTCCAATCAGCTCGACACCCCCTTTCGCGGTGCAGGTTGATTGGACGGTTTTTTGTGTACTTTTTAGTAAAAAAGGAGTCGAGCAGATGAAAAATAAACAGGTTGAAACTGAACGTGAACTAAAACGTTCACTAACAGGTGGACAAATGCAGATGATTGCATTGGGTGGCACAATCGGTGTCGGTCTCTTCATGGGATCAACATCTACCATTCAATGGACAGGTCCTTCTGTATTACTTGCCTATGCTTTTGTGGGGATTATTTTATACTTAGTGATGCGTGCACTAGGGGAAATGATTTTTATTAATCCAACAACTGGTTCATTCGCTGATTATGCCTCTAATTATATTCATCCCCTAGCCGGCTATCTCACAAAATGGAGTAATGTTTTCCAATATATTGTCGTAGGAATTAGCGAGGTTATCGCTGTTAGCACTTATTTAAATTATTGGTGGCCTCACTTGCCTGGTTGGGTATCAGGCGTTGTTGTCATTGCAACATTAACACTCGCTAATCTAACATCAGCTAAGGCCTATGGTACGATGGAATTTTATTTTGCAATGATCAAAGTCGTCACGATTATCATCATGATCGTCTTAGGATTAATGGTCATTTTCTTAGGCTTAGGTAATCATTGGCACGCCATTGGTTTTGCGAATCTATGGCAACACGGCGGTTTCTTCACTGGTGGTTTTAAAGGATTCATCTTTGCCATGTCAATTGTCGTTGGTTCATATCAAGGGATTGAAGTATTAGGTATCACAGCTGGTGAAGCTGAACATCCCAAGCATGCCATCGTCTCATCAATTCGTTCAATCGTTTGGCGAATCTTAATTTTCTATATTGGTGCTATTTTTGTTATTGTTACAATCTACCCATGGAATCAACTAGCTGCTGTTGGTTCACCATTCGTTGAAACATTTTCTAAAGTTGGTATTTCAGGTGCTGCTGGTATTATTAATTTCGTTGTTCTAACAGCTGCCATGTCAGGTGCAAACTCTGGTATTTATAGTTCAAGTCGTATGTTATTTAAGCTATCAAGAGATGGTGAAACGGCTAAGCCATTGTCATATTTATCATCTCATCAAGTGCCTTATGTTTCAATTCTAGCAATTTCAGGTGGTATCCTACTTGGCTTGATTTTAAATACCGTCCTTTCTGCTTATAGCAAATCAACGGCTAACTTATTCGTTTTGGTTTACAGCTCAAGCGTCTTGCCTGGTATGGTTCCTTGGTTTGTTATTCTATTTTCTGAATTAAGGTTCCGTGCTTCAAATAAAGACTTGATGTCTGAGCATCCATTTAAAATGCCACTTTATCCAATCGCAAACTATTTTGCACTAATTTCATTGATTGTCATTGTTATCTTCATGTTTATTAATCCAGATACGCGAATTTCTGTCAGCATTGGCGCTGGATTCTTAATTCTCTTATCAATCATTTTCTTCATACAACGAAAAAAGCATGCTGCGAACTAAGTGGGTGATTTTGGTTCGTTGTGTAACGAAGAACCGGAAGCACCTAATTGTTGTTACAGTAAGGCTTCAGTCTTTTGGAACACGTTTAAAAGTCGTCAATCTATCCAAAATGGGTAAATTGACGACTTTTTTCATTTATTTTAATATAACTATTTTTCTAACTTAGTGTCGTTTACCAATTTTAGACGTGACGCCTGCTGCAATCATCATATCTTCAATTTGATTGACCATCGCTAATACTTCAGCATCCCCGATACGTTGTCGTGCACGACTTAACGTGGAAGAACTAAATGGCCGTTGATAAACATAACCAGACAATCCCACAAAATATTGTAAATAAGGATTCTCTTTAATTTGTTCGAGCGTTTCCTCATCAGTTAATTCTAGTAATTGTTGAATCATGAGTGCCCCAAAAACCAAACGAAAGGGCAATGGTTTCGGACCACGATTACTTGTAAATACTAATGCATATTGTTTTTCTAAATCATGCCACGGAATTTTATCAGCACGCACGACCCATCGATTTTGACGATCAATAGGCAATCCTGATGGCTGATTAAAATCATCAAACGACATTTGTTCATAATTTGTCACATGATATTTTCCCATACTGACATTCTCCCTACTCATTTATACTTTTATATTTATTATCGCATATTTTTTCAGGAAACAACTAGTTTCTAATTTTAGTCGATCATAGTTAGTAAGCGTCGTATCTCTTTATTTATTACTTCGTTGATAATAGTAATAAACTGGTATGCCAAGCGCAACAAAAATAAACGATATCAATACCATCGAGAAACTAGCAATTAATGTATTGATCAAAACAAAGAGTGCTCCACCAATCGCAACGATTGGTACTACCGGATACAATGGTACCTTGAATAATAAGTCGTTGGGTTTCACACCTGCTTTTTTATCACGTAAGCGTAAAATGAAGACACCAAAAAATGTTGCTGCATAGAATAGCCAAATAACGAAAACGGCCATATCTGAGAGCCAATCAGCACCTGAAATAACAATCAAAACGGCTGCTAAACCAGCAGTTGTCCATAGTGCTGCGATGGGTGCTTTTGCTTGATTGACCTTCTTTAAATAACGTGGGAAAACACCTTCTTCTGCCATCGCATAAACCATTCGTGGAAAGGCTAACATCTTACCATTTAGTGTACCTGCCATTGAAACTAAAATACCAATAGCCAGTAATTTACCACCGATAACCCCAAAAGCTTGTCTAGCAACTGTATAAGGCACTTCATTATCTAAACTAACAATTTGATTAGCTGGGACAGCTTGGTAAATCCCATAGGTGACACCCACATAAGCCAAAATAACAATCAACAAGCCGCCAATAATCGCCCGAGGTAGATTACGTCGAGGATTTTTAATTTCACCACCCAGATTAGCTAACGTTGCCCAACCATCGTAAGCGAACAAAGTTGCTAAAATGGCAAGGCCAAAATTACCTGACGTGGTTGTTGCCATATGATGGACTGTTTGTCCAAGCGCATCAGCTTTACCAAAAAATATACCAAAAATAATCAGGGCAGCAATGGGGACAAGTTTAATCGTTGTCGTTGTGACCTGAAAAGCACCTGCAATACGATTATCAAATGAGTTCATAATCGTAATTAAAAATAAAGTCACAATACCAATCAACGGCACCCATTGTGTTGAAATATTAAAAAAATCTGCAAATAATTGCGCAAAATAAGCTGCCACTGAGGCAATAATGGCAGGTGCGTAGATGGCAACTTGTGTCCAACCAGTCAAAAAGCCAATAAATTCACCATATAATTTCTTCATGTAAATATAGATGCCACCAGTTTCAGGCAATCTTGAGCTAACTTCTGACAACGTTAGGCCTCCTGCTAACGTAATAATTCCTCCAACAGCCCAGGCTGCTAACCCAGCCGTCGTACCACCAGCAGTTTCCAAAACCTGCCCTTGCTTAAAAAATATCCCCGACCCAATGACTGTACCAATTACGACTGATATCCCTGTCATAACACCCATCGAACGCCTTAAATCATCTTTTCCTGTTGTCATTTCTATTCTCCTTCAATAAAAAAAGCCATTCAACTTGGGTTACACAACGACGTCTTGTGTAACCCAAGTTGAATGGCTTTGGTTTGCGATAATTTTTTAATCACCTCAAAACACTCAACTGTTTAGGTACACAGTTGAGTCAGAGGACGTTATCATCATATTAATTTGTAACTGATTTAAATTAGTCATAATAATGTCCTCCGTTGTTTGGTGTTAATTCAATATACTTAAATTATCATATGTCTTATTGTTTGGCAACCATTTTTTAATTTATTTTTCATTTTATTTATTAAAAGACTATTTTTACGCCGTATTTTTGATAATCAGATATAACGATACTTTGCGTTAAAACTTTATCCCAAAATTACGTTAAAATATAGCCATAGACCCTTAAGGAGGTATTTTTATGAAAGCCATTCAACTAAATCATTATGGTGCTGTTGATGAATTAACAACAATTACAACAGAGATGCCAAAATTACTAAAGAAACAACTATTGGTTAAAAATCACGCTGTGGCAATTGATCCTTACGATGTTAAATTTATTGCTGGTCAAATGGGAACGACAGAGGAACTACCTCTCATTCCTGGTTCAAGCGTTGTTGGCGAAGTCATTGCGATTGGTTCGGAAGTAACTGACTTTCAAGTAGGTGATCGTATTGCAGCCACCCGTCATCAAAAAACTTATGCTGAATTTGTTCCTGTTGGTCAATCATCAGCCGCGAAAGTTCCTGCTGTGATCGATGACATCCATGCCGTTGCAGCTGTCATTGGTGCGGCAACTGGTTATCAGATGATCCACCGTGATTTAAATGTACAATCTGGTCAAAAAGTACTCATTCAAGGCGGTGCTGGTGCTGTTGGTTCAATTGCCATCCAGGCTGCACTAAATATTGGTGCACTAGTTTATGCCACTGCAAAACCTGCTGATTTTAATTATTTGCGGTCTTTTGGCGATGTCACTCCTGTTGATTATCATACGAATTATGAAACACAATTAACTGATTTTGATGCCGTGTTAGATACGATTGGTGGACCAGTCTCTATACAATCAGCTAAAATTCTAAAAAATGGTGGCAAACTACGCAGTATTGTTGGATTGGATGAGACTGCCATT
Source organism: Weissella sp. ESL1156 (assembly GCF_058505625.1). Lineage (NCBI taxonomy): Bacteria > Bacillati > Bacillota > Bacilli > Lactobacillales > Lactobacillaceae > Weissella > Weissella sp. ESL1156. The sequence goes on from NZ_CP196372.1 coordinate 1,275,878, forward strand.
GATGCTTTCCCAATTGATGCTGCTAGTACTTATTCTGATGGTAAGCGTCCGAACCTTGAAGCATTATTTAGTGATATGGCTAACAACAAAATTAAATTACGAATCGGTCAAGTATTACCATTCACCTTATCTAATCTTCGCAAAGTTCACGAACAAGCACGTCAACATTCCTTCCAAGGAAAAACAGTACTAACTTTTGATTAATTTTAAAATCCGCGATCTTTTGATACAATAATCCCATTGTACAGAAGAGGGAGTCTACAAAAATGTTATTTACTGAACGGGATTATTACAAAGATGTCATTAAAATGTTGCAAGATCGTGGTGTGCAATTATCTGATATTGCTGTACTAGTTGTCGCTGGACAACATGATCATATACCAGATTTATCACTCGCCACTGCCATCGATTCTGTCCAACACGTTTTACACAAAACTGAGGTACAAGACGCTATTATGACTGGATTAGCCATTGATGATTTGGCCGAAGCCCACCAGTTACCCGATCCATTACAAGATCGCATTAGTCGGGACCATGCAACTTATGGTATTGATGAACAATTAGTCATGTCAATCTTAGGTGTCTACGGCACAATTTCATGGACTAATTTTGGCTATCTAGATCGCACAAAGCCCGGCATCGTTGGTAAATTAAACGATGAGCAACATGACGGTGGCCGCGTTAACACTTTCATCGATGATATCGTGGCAGCTATTGCGGCGGCAGCCGAAGCCAGAATCGCACATGATTAAAAAATGACAATCACTATACCGTTTCGATTTTTCTTTTAAAATACAGTTAAAGACCGTGAATCTACCAGATTAAAAATGGTTAGATTCACGGCCTTTACTGTAAATAATAGGGTTAACTTCCTATTTATTTTAATTTTAATAAAATTTATTCTTCTGAACCAAGACCATACTTAGCAACTAAGGCTGCCAATGCACCACCTACCAAAGGTCCGATGAAGTATGCCGCAACATGTGTTAATGCCGTTGCTGAGCCAAACATTGCAAAGAAGACAGCAGGTCCAAATGAACGTGCTGGGTTCAATGAAGCACCTGTTACAGAGATACCAACTGTAATCAAAGCTGCCAATGTCAAACCAATGATCATTGGTGCAACAACAGATGAACTAGCAGCTTTCTTTGAAGTTACCATCAAAATAACAAGCACAAAGAAGAATGTTAGGATCATCTCAATAACCGTTGCTCCCATAAATGAAACTGGCGTTGTGTAATCAGTTTGACCAAAACCAACTTGCTTAATCATCGTTGATGTTGCGCCAACACCTTTCATGATTGCCCAAACAACAGCTGAACCAGCTAAACCACCAATTAATTGTGCGATAACATAGCCAACAAATTCTTTCCATGTGATACGACCATTCATGGCAGCTCCCAATGAAACAGCTGGGTTAAAGTGCCCCCCTGAAATTGGTCCAAAGGCATAAGCACCACCGGCTAATGCAATACCAAAAGCCAACGCAACTGGTAATGGGCCAGTTTGTACACCAACTAGAACAACCGCTCCAGTACCGACAGCAACTAACATTAACGTTCCAAAGAACTCTGCTAGATATTTACGCATATTACTTTCCATATTCAATAATTGCTCCTTAATAAGATTGCTTCGTCTTTCAATAACGAAATAAATAAACTAACTCTAACTATATAACACTATTGCACTTAAATTCAGCTTTATTAACAAATTTTTAAACTTAACGACCAATAATGTCTAAAGCATCTTTATCTAAAGTAAACCATGTATTGGTTGCATTAAGCTCAAATTGCTTGATAAAATCGGGTCCATCTGGTTTTGGCGTCGCTGAACCGACTAATTCATTATCGATGCCATAAACTTGTAAGTCATGGAACGCTTCGTCCCAACGAATAGTATAATAATTACCATCCATTTTTTCGTCGACTATCGACTGAAAGCCTAATTTCAATGCTTCTTTGATAACATCTTCTTCTGATACCGTAAAGCCACGGCCAGCCATTAAAGCGACTCGATCACGCACATCTTGCATATCCTCTGGAATTTTTTGTATATCCATCTCTTTACCCCCTTTACATTTTGCTTACTTAATATAAAAAAACATTGTACTAGAAACATTTTAACAGTCAGTTGCGATATAATAAACACTGAACATCATAATTAATTATTAACATAAAATATTTAAAGGAGGTTGCTTTTCATGATTGAGTCAGTCACTGCACAAGAAATGCAACGGTTTAGTCACTATACCACTGATGAAATTGGTGTCCATCCATTAGTTTTGATGGAACGAGCAGCCATATCAGTAATGGAAGTACTTGGTGCGGGTACTTTTGATTTATCTAACGTGTTAGTCATTGCTGGTTTAGGTAATAATGGTGGGGATGGTATCGCAATCACCCGTATGTTGGCTCAAAAAGGGGTCAATGTTGATTTGCTATTACTAGGGGATGAGCATCGTGCGACACCTAATACTGCCAAACAACTCGACATCGCCCGCAAATATGGGGTAACACCACAAAATCGTGTGCATGATTTTCGCCACTATACGGTTATCGTTGATGCCTTGTTTGGTGCTGGTCTGTCTAAACCAGTACCCGTCAAGTTAGGTGATATCATCAAGCGTGTTAATTCCGCTAATATTCCAGTCGTTTCTGTTGATATTCCTTCTGGTTTACATGCTACAACAGGTACTATCCTAGGTTCAGCCATTCGTGCAACAGCAACCGTCACGTTTGCATATCCTAAAAAAGGATTACTACAAAATGAAGGTCTGAAACGTGCTGGTAATATCTATGTGAAAGACATTGGTGTCTATTCACCAGAAGAACTAACAAATTTTAAGAAAGAGAGTCACACCTAATGAAAATCGTATTAGTTGGTGCCGGACCGCGTAATTTAACGTTACTAGAACGACTCATGGCATACGCAAAAGAGACAACCAAACCTGTCGACATTACGCTCTATGATAGTTTTCCTATTGGTGGTCGTGTCTGGAATCCAGATCAAGATCCTATTTTCTTAATGAATACGGTCACCCGACAGTTAACGTTGTTCCCCGATCCATCTGTGCCAAATCATACTGCCACTGCTACTTACGGACCAAATTTTTATGAATGGGCAATAACGTATGGTAAAGAATATGTGACACGTCGTCATTTTGTGAACGAAGAGTATTTTCTTGACGAAATCGCGCGCATTAATCCAAATCGATTTACATCACGTGCCCTATTTGGTGTCTATAGTCAATGGTTCTATGAACGTTTAGGGACACAAGTACCAAGCAATGTCATGTTGTCATATGAACGTAAACAAGTGATTGATGCGGTCAAACATGACCATCAATTCGACGTGTCTTTGGACGATGGCACATCATTTACTGCAGACAAGATCGTCATGGCAACTGGTATGGTCGATAATGCTTTGTCAGAAGAGCAACAAACATTTGCTGATGCAGCAACACAATATAATAATATGTCATATGTGCCAGCAACTCATCCAGCAGAAGCAAAACTAGATGACATTCCAGCTCGCCAAAAAGTTGTTTTACGTGGTCTAGGTCTCAGTTTCTTTGATTATTTGGCTAAGTTGACCATTGGGCGTGGTGGTCGTTTCGCTCGTGATAATAATGGTATCTTATATTATCTACCATCTGGTCAAGAACCTCACATCATTGCTGGTTCACGTCGCGGCTTGCCATTACATGCACGTGGCATTAATCAAAAAGTTAATGCTGGTTACCAACCACTTTTCTTTACTAGTGAAAATCTTGACAAGCTTGCGGCCGACAATGGTGGTCAATTATCTTACGATAGTTTTTTTAAGTTGTTGCAAAAAGAATTAGAATATAAACATTATCATAATACAATTAATGATTTTGGTATTACTTGGCCATTCAATGCGGATCACTTTATGACTGCATTGGCAGAGAGCAATGATTTAAACGCAACGGCACGTCAATTTGGCGTTGCAGAAGAATACATTATGGATTGGCAACGTATTCTCAATCCGGTGGCTGATGTTCCTGACGAAGTTGAATATAGTGATTTTATGATGAATTATTTAACTTGGGACATTAATGATGCCTACAAGGGAAATAATGATGCCCCTTATGCAGGTGCATTTGATATGCTTCGCGATATTCGTTCTGTGATTCGTCACTACTTAGATGCTGGTTATTTAAATGCTGACGAGTACGAAAAATTCTTAAAATACTTTAATCCATTGAATTCTCTGATTTCAGTTGGCCCACCGATTTTACGCATTGAACAAATGCGTGCCCTTATTGAAACGGGTCTCTTAACTGTTGCTGCACCTCATCTAAAAGTAACTGTTCAAGATAATCATTTTGTTGCTAGTGACAGCCGTAACAGTCAGTGGACCGTTGACAACTTAGTAGAAGCCCACTTATCTGGTCCTGCACTATCTCATACCATTAATCCATTATTGCGTCATTTACGTGAAAAAGGTGTCCTCAGTGAAGCAATCTATACACGAGCAGATGGTACTACCTACTCAGTAGGTGGTGCCCGCATGAACAAACAAAACCTCACTGTCATCAATCAAGATAATCAAGAAGTTCCTGGTCTGTTTATTTGGGGTGTTCCAACAGAAGGTTGGTCATGGTTTACCACTTTCTCACCACGACCAAATATCACTGATAAGAATTTGAATGATGCAGAAAATATTGCCCAAGCAATTTTTAAGTAAATCTTGAAATATAATCCGTGATTATCACAAAAGAGTCGTTATTCTCCAGTTTTGGAAAATAACGACTCTTTTTTTGATTAGTTATTGAACAACACCTTGATCTTGATGTTTCAAGTTATAAATAAATGCCACCAACATACAAGCAACAGCAATAACAAAAATATTTCGTAATCCTGTGTGATAAATTTGATGCATCACCGGAACAATTTTGTTTGGTAATTCATTTACCGTATGTGGATTAATCATTTTATTAAACATTGCGACTGTTAAATGCTTATCAGTATGTTGTGCCATACCATTTTGCAATGATTGATTCATTACAATACCAAATATTGAAATTGAAATACTCTGCGATAAACTACGAACCAATGTATTAAATGATGTTGCCATACCAATGTGCTTAGTTGACACAACACTTTGCGAAATGATAGTTGAGCCAGTTACTGTTATCCCAAAACCAGTACCCAAGAAGACACCGACGATCAAGAAAACAAAAAATGGTATCATCGCTGGTAAGCATGATAATACTGCACCACTGACGACCAACAAGCCCATACTGATCATTAAAATCTTTTGTGGTGTTAATCTTGATAACAGCTTTCCGGCAATAAATGAGCCAACGATCCAAAAAATTGAACTTGGTGTAGTTGCAAATCCGGCTAATGTTGCTGGTAAACCTAAAATACCTTGTGTCCAAGATGGTACATAGACATCATAGGCAATTAAGAAGACTGACATCATACCAACAGCAAAATTTTGAATAACAAATGTGCGATTTTTAAATAAATCAAGCAAAATAATTGGATCTGCTGCACGTTTTTCTTGTTGAATAAATAATAGTAAACCAATCACGACTACAATAAAAATGATGCCCACTACCCACCAATTAATTTGTGTTTTATTCAATAATTCAACACCATACAAAATACCGGAAATGGTAATAGACAACCAAATAATGCCCAAAAAGTCTAAATGACCCTTTGTTTCATATTTGTCTTCCTTGAGAAATAATAAAATCAATCCCATCGATAGTAAACCGAAAGGTAAGTTAATGAAAAATACCCATCGCCAGGTAAAATTATCAACAATCAAACCACCCAGTAATGGTGCAACAACTGAAGCAATACCCCATGCAGAATTATTAATTCCCATGATTTGCGCACGTTTTTCTGGTGGATAAATATCCGCAATAATCGTATTAGAAATTGGTAAAATCGCCCCAGCACCAACACCCTGTACGGCACGCCAAATAATTAATTCTGGCATATTATCTGAAAGACCACTTAATACAGAACCCGTTAAAAAGATAATCAACCCAGCAATAAACACTGGTTTACGACCAATATTATCAACTAACTTACCATAAATTGGTGTTGTTAACGTACTTGTTAGTAAAAAAATTGAGAACACCCAATTCATAATGGAAATACCTTCCAAGTCACCAACGATCGTTGGCATCGCTGTCGAAACAATTGTTCCTTCTACCGCACTCAAAAAAGTCGCGATAAATAAGGCCAGCGTTACCATGCCCCTATTTGTTTTTTCTTTTTCCAACCCTATCGCTCCTATTCCCTTTAAATTCCATGAACAATCAATCTTATCATAAGGCAATCACCAACGACAAGCAAACCACCAACGACAAAAGATAGTTGCACAAAATGAATATTAGGTTTATCCTAATGTTAAGTTAAAATTAATTTGGAGGCTGTTTTATGTTTGATGTCTATCAACAAGAACCACGACGTGCGATTTTTGTCATTGATTCTAAAAGTTTTTATGCCAGTGTTGAATGTGTTGCCCGTCATCGTCACCCTTTAAAAACAATGCTTGTTGTCATGAGTCGTCAAGAAAATACTAATGGTGGTTTAGTTCTAGCCGCATCTCCTTTAGCGAAAAAGAACCTTGGCATTAGTAATGTCACTCGGCAACGTGATGTACCAGATAATCCTAACCTCATTATCGCTGAACCACGCATGAATTACTATATTAAAAAAAATCAAGAAATCAATGACATCTATCGGCAATTTGTTGCAGAAGAAGATCTCCATATCTACTCGATCGATGAATCAATTTTAGATATCACAGATAGCTACCAGTACATTATTTCAAAATTCGGTCATGGTCATCATTTAACGCTGAAACAAATTGCTCGTATGATTCAAATGAAAATTAAACAGCAAACCGGTATTTATACAACTGTTGGTATTGGTGATAATCCAGCAATGGCAAAAATGGCTCTGGATATTACCGCAAAACATGACGCTAGCTTAATTGGTGAATGGCATTATGAAACAATTCCTCAATATTTATGGCCAATTAATCAATTAACAGCAGTTTGGCACATCGGAACGCGTACCGCAAAAAAACTTAATCGTCTTGGCATTTTTTCAATGCAAGACTTAGCATTTCATAATCCATATCATTTGATTGAAAAATTTGGCATTATTGGCGGTGAATTATATGCACTTGCTTGGGGAATCGATCGTAGCATCGTACGTGAAAAGTATCATCCCCAAAATCATTCATTAAGTAATAGTCAGGTTTTACCCCACGACTACGATAATCCTGCTGAGATGATGGTTATCATTCGTGAAATTGGTGAACAAATCGCTAGTCGTTTACGTGCCAAAAATTTGGTAACAAAACAACTATCACTTGGTTTGGGCGTTGGCTATCATAATCCAACTGTAAACCATGGTTTCAATGTCCAAACTGCGATCACACCTACTAATCTCAATCTACCAATTACCCAAACGCTTCAGCAATTATTCCTTTCACACTATCACGGCGAAGTGATTCGTCATATTAACATCAGTGCTGGTCAATTAAGCCCTGCTGGTCAGGAACAATTGGATCTTTTTACTTCGCCAAATGATTTGGTACAACAGCATCGCTTAGATCAAACAATTGATATGATCAGGCAGAAATTTGGCGTTGATGCAATTTTCAAAAGTTCCAGTCTTGCTGGTGGTACCATGCTTGACCGTGTTGGTTTAGTTGGTGGTCATAATGGGGGTAATGCTTATGGTTAATGAACCACAGTCGTGCAATGTCGACATACTAAAACAGGCCGCAAATTTTTTTAAATATGATTATTATGATCGTGGCATGATGAAATGGCAAGGTTATTATTTATCGGATCATACTGAACAAGTTCAAAAAACAGCGCAGGCCTTAAAGAGAGCTAATGAACGTTCGCGCTCATCAGAAATGTCGCCAATATTAATGTCAAAGATTTTATTTGAAGCCTACGCCCAACATGAATCCGTCGCCATTCAACTAAATACGCAGTCAGTGAACGGCGTTATTCCTCAAATGATTACCGGTCATGTGATGGGCTATACAGATGAGGCCGTTATCATTGGTGATCACCATGTCCCCTGGTATCAGCTATGGTCTGTGCAAAAATAGACATCTCATTTGGAATCACCTTAAAGAAACATATGCTAAGGATATTTTGAAGAGCACAACTGTTATTATCATTATGTTGTAATCTTTTAGAACACATTAAAAGCCGATAATCTATCGTTAAAATGGATAGACTACCGGCTCTCTTCAGTTAATAAAAAACATGATATCTTGATGATACAATCAATTAATTATTCATTCTTGAATGACGAATACCATATGTCATATACAAAATTAATCCAATAACAAACCAAATGGCTGCTGCTATCAATGTTTCTGAGTGTAGTTGTGTAATCAAAAAACCAGATAACAATGCTGAAATAATCGGCATTACTGGATATCCTGGCATCTTGTACCCATCATGATTAACATCCTTGCGATGACGCAATGGTATGATTCCTAATGAAACAACCACGAAAGCTAGTAACGTTCCAACATTAACCAAGTCAACCAACTTATCCAACGGCACTAGCCCACTAAAGATAGCAATAACAATTGTTGCTACTGTTAGTGCACGGTTAGGATTGCCTTGTTTATTCAGTTTACCAACACCACCTGGCAACAATCCATCACGACCAACGGCATAAATTAAACGGGAAGCAGCATAGGTCATGGTATACATCATTGTAGCCATACCAATCAAAGCACCAATTGTAATAATAAGTGATGCCCAGTTTTGACCAACTTGTTGTAGGGCAAAGGCAGCTGGATCAGCAACGTTCAACTTTGTATAATGCACCATTCCTGTTAGTACCAATCCCATCGCACCATATAATACGGCAGCGACAATCAATGTACCAATAATACCAATTGGCATGTTGCGCTTGGGATTCTTCACTTCAGCAGCAGATGATGACAAGGCATCAAACCCTAGGAAAGCAAAGAAGACCATCGACGTTCCTGTAATCACCCCACGCCAGCCAAAGGCTCCGTTGACACGTTTAGGAATTAAAGGATGATAATTACTACTTTTAATGAAAAAAACACCAATAATAATAAAAACCAAAATAATAACGATTTTCAACAATACCATCGCATTTTCAACACGCTTTGACTGACGTAAACCACCACGTAATAACAAACCAATTAACAAGACAATGATCACAGCAACGATATTAACATAAGTGCCTTGGGCAGGATTGTATGCCCCTGATAAAGCCGTTGGTATCTTAAACAGTGGTGATACTAAATTCGCAAAATAAGCTGACCACCCAGTTGAAACAGCCGACACACTTAACATATACTCTAAGATCAATGCCCAGCCTAATACCCAACCAATCACTTCACCGAAAATAACATTACCATACGAGTAGGCTGATCCTGCGACAGGCATTGCTGTTGACATTTCAGAGTAGGCCATAGCAACCAAACTAGAAACTAACGCTGCTAAGATAAAACTAAAAATAATAGCTGGCCCAGTTGTTGTCGCTGCCACAGTTCCTGGCAAAACAAAGATTCCTGACCCAATTACAGCACCAATTCCTAATGCCATCAAATCTTTTGCATTTAATGACTTTTCAAAATGACCATCACTCGACATATAACTGTCTAATGATTCTCGTTTAAACATTCTCTGCCATATTCCCATACATATACTCCTTTTTGTAGATACAATGGCCAAACTCATTTATCAGTAACTAAATAAAAATAACTAAAATAACAAAAAAACACGCATTGGATTACTATTAGTATCCAATACGTGCCCATGCAGATAATGCATCACAAGTGATTCACTCGTCTTCACACATTTGGATACTTTACCGTCATCCAAATGATCAGCGCAAATCACTCTACGCATAATTCGGATGACTAGCCGAAATACGTAAAGTAATAAAACGCTTGTGTTACTGACAAATGATTTTGCATGTCTACATTTCCTTTTCTTTTAGCTTACTTGTAGATATTAAGCCTATTTGTGAGTAAAGTCAATTGTTTTATGAAAAAAATCTCATAAATATATTAATCTACTAATAATTGATAACCTAAACGATCACCATATTCAAAGGGTACCATGCCACGATATTCAAAATCTGTCTTTGCAATGACATTTTGCATAATCACATTTTCAGGAAATGTATCAATGCGGATATCATGATAACCGCGTGCACGTGCTAAATTAACTAAATCTCGTGTCAAAGTCTTCCCAACACCTTTACCACGAATCGATGAATTAATGGTTACTCGATGAATGGCCACATACTCTGGTTCTTCACCAACCCATTCACCTTGCAAAATTTCATATTCAGCTTCAGGACCGGGTACTAGCGAACCATAACCCGCAACTTGGCCATCATAAATCAAAACGATTCCCCAACCATTTGCGATATCTGCTTCAAATAATGCTCTATCTGGTGCGCCTTCGCCCTGCCATTGCGATGCGCCTTGTTCGCCCAAGTATGCAACGCCATCTTGAAACGCAGCCCAAATTGCTGGAAAATCTTTTGGTTGAGCTGGTCTTGTGTACATCAACATAATCGTCTCCTCCGCGTCTATTATCTATAGAACGTTTCTTATTTAATAGCTACTAAATTGATTAAATAGCAGAACATTATATTAACAAATTCAACAAAAAAACCCAACCCTTTTTTGAAAAATTTCAATTATTTATTTTTTGCATCTGCAACAATCGTTGTGGTGACGTGATTCATTTTTAAAAGTTCTGTAAAAAACTTCATATAGTGACCAAGGACATACACAATAACGATAGCAGCGATAACTAATTCAATTCGTGCTAACGTTATGAAACCAACTGATAAACTTAAGCGGTTTGATAAAACAGTCAACGCTGTTGATGAAATAACGAGTGGAAAAGTAAAGGCTGCGAAACTAGGATAGAAATGCAAAACAGAATGCTTTGCAGAAATATAAATACGAATCATGAAAAATAGTGTCGTCACATATAAACATTGCGCAAATATTGCTAAAGCAATAGCAAAAATATGGTTAAACTGCGTGAAACTATTTAAATACCCTGTTAAACAAAGTGATGCTGGCGCTGCCGTAATCGTTAATAGCGGTAATGCTCCTTCTGCCATTTCACGCAGACGAATCAAACGAAAAATAACAATTGGAAAAACAATAACATATAAACTAAGCGCTAGCCAGAAAAATAGTTGACCAATAAACACATTAAACATTGGCGCACTAACTGATACAACACCAATACCCACAAACATGACAAACCAACTTGGGTAAACAGCTTGTAGAGACGGTTTTGTTTGAATCAAATTTACCCAGCAAAAAGTGACCATAATCAATAGATGAACAATAATTGCAAGAGACCATAGTACGAGTGCAAAGCGCGTCACACCCCAACGGTTAAAATACATGGCCATTAACATCAACGACATCGTAAATGTTGGTAAAGTACCCGCCGCAACTGGATTTAACATTTCACTATAGGCACTACCAAATGACATCATTAATTTTAATAAAATTAATAGCATCAGCACCATGCCAACAATACCAACAAAATTACCTAAAGTAACAAGATGATTCATGATCAACAAATTACCTAAAGCTTCCATACCTAAAATCAAACCACACAATGCCATTGGCGTTTTCTTCAATACTTGTCTCATCATTTTCTCCTTCAATTTATTACCACTTTTATTATAGAGACTGTGTTATGATAAATAAAATTAATCATTTATATAATAAATATAAAAATTATTTATAAAGGAGTGCACCATGAATCCATATCTTGAAACCTTCATCTTAGTATATGAAACCAGAAGTTTTTCACTTGCTGCGCAAACGTTATTTGTTACTCAACCGACCATTTCTATTCAAATGAAACAATTAGAAAAAGACATTGGTCATCCTCTATTTATTCGTGGTCAACACCGAACGATTGAACCCACCGCTGAAGGTAAAATTCTTTATGAACAAGCATTAAAAATGAGAAATATTTGGCAAAACACCCAAGATCAATTAGCGCATTTAAAAACCCCTAACCGCAAATTACTGCGGATTGGCTTTTCTCAAACAGTATCACAAATGCTTGCCACGAATTTTTTTGAAATAGCGCAAAAAAAATTACCAACCATTGATTGGCAGGTAACCGTTGGTAATTCAAACTACATCGCAAAACAACTCGAACAAAAAAAGTTAGATATCGGGTTAGTAGAGAAACCGCTATTAATTAATCCTGAAAAAATGTACCGTCAAAAAATTACAACTGACCAACTAGTACGTATTGGTGACCAAACAGGTACTTGGTTAGTGCGCGAACCCGGTTCAGGAATTGCCCACTATACCCAACAATTTTTTGAGGAATATAGTGTCTTGCCTAAAAATAAGATGCAAATTAATCGTAATGAGTTAATTATTGCCCTCGTCTTGCAAGGCATCGGTGAAACAATTATGTCAAAAAGTGTCCTGCCAGCAACCTTACCTTACACTGAACTCAACGAACATTTTAGAAGAACATTATATAGTTTGACAGCTAATGATCTGGAAAAAACATTAGCCAATAAAATCAATCTATTGCTTAAACAAAGCGTACAATAATAATCAGTTACTACCGCCATGCCTTTTTCATCGCCAAACTAACATAGATTATTTATCCCGTATTCAAGCAATGTTCACGGAATATATGCCATTAAAATAGGCATATTTGATGACATTTAAAAGAATAGTGACCGTGCGTGACCAAATAGTGACCACAATTATACACGCAAAAAAAGCCCACCAGTCGTAATGACCAGTGGGCTTAATTTTATTTTGCCAATAGTGAATCAGCGTTGTACCAAACGTTGCCATAACGTCCTTCAACAATGCCTGCACCATTTGAATTGTTATCGTATTGATCAATAGTACCATGGTCATAACCAGCCGTGAATCTAACCGTGTCACCAACTTGTGTAGCACGGTAGTTACCACGAGTTAAATTATCAAGCATAGCTAACGGAATACCGTTAGCAGTCCATGAAGCATCTTTACCGCCTGCCATATCGTAATTGATAGCTTGCCACATACCGTTCACATAAGCAATTTTATCAACTTTGAATGACTTATATGCTGTAAAGCGATTGCCAGCATTCTTAAACTGATTGATTGCTGATGTATCGTGATTTACAACGGGAGCAGCTGGTGTCACATTAGGCACAACAGCCGTTTTATCAGTACCCGCTGTGAAGAAGTCATCATACAATACCGACACATCAAACCGACCTAATGAACTCGCAAAGGTTTGGTTTGAATTCCATTGGTAAGCGTGTTCTGAGCTCCATAAGCCCATTGCCTTTGACGTATCATACAAATATTGTGCCGGCCATGCTTTTTCGCCATCAGGACTAACTGAAATTGCTGAACCGCCTGTGTAAGTTGTTGAACGATAACCACCATAACGGGCAACTTCATTCTCAAACGCTCTAGCAACTGGTTGCATTGCACGACCCATGGCGATTTGATTTTGATTTTCAATATCGACCGCTAAAACGGCACCAACGGGCAAGCCGTCAGCTTTCGCCATATTGACCGCATAATCAGCTTCTTGAATTGCCCCAGCGACTGTGGTGGCGTGCAAATAGTGATAGCCATTAATGTAAACACCAGCTTGTTCAGCAGCTGCAATGTTACCCTTTGCGGTGTAATCGTGATAGCCAACACCCTCACTGATTTTGGTTGTGACGGCTTTCATACCGTATGTGTTTCGCATGTAGGTAAATTCAGGTGTCGTCATTTGTCCGTTGTGGTTGGAAACGTCCACCATATCAATACGGGGCGTATCAGCATGAACGGTTGTCTCACCAACACCACCTAACGCCAATACAGCACCAACTGCTAAAATAGTGGTTTTAATTTTGTTCATTTGAACCTCCTGTCGTATCTGCTACTTCAGTGACTTTAACAGGTTCAGGTTCGTCTGTTTTTGGTTGATCCGTCGTTGGTGTTTCAACAACGCCACCACCCGATACCACACCTAACATTCCTAAGATAGTTAGAACCGTATTAACAACAGCGGCGATTGCATTCCAGTCACCTGTAAACTTGATGCCAAAAGCAGCAAGCAATTGTTGAATTAGCACGATTAACAAAGAAAGCAGACCTGCAATTACTTTCCCTGAGTAACTACCGTCTGCATTCTTGAGCGAATTATTTAATTTTTTTAACACAATTATCAAACCTCCTAATGTTTATGCGTCAATATATCTCGCCATTCTTCTAAAGCCTTAATGCGAAGTTCATGGCCTTCTGTGATTTCATTAGACTTTTTCAATTCATGTGTCAGGTCTTTTAAATCATCACGAAGCAATTCAATTTGGATCATAACTGTATTTTTTAACACCCACCATAAACCACCTAATAGAATGGATCCTGCCGTTAGCCAACTAAGTAAGTCATGTGGCCAAAATCCATGCATTGCCTCACCTCCCTTAAGCTGGTTGATAATCTTTACCCGTTAAATCTTTGTAATCTTGTGCAGATATCCATTGTACTTGTGTGAACAAGGCTAAATCAGCTTCATTAAAGTACCCCATTTTAAAATATTCAATGACCATCTCACGCATTGGTTGTTCCTCCTTGTGTCTTAAGTGTGGCGACAGTTTTCATTAAATCTGCAATAGTAGCTGTATTTGTGGCTTTATCCCGTGCCATTGCTGACGTCAGGTTGGCAATATTTTGTTGCAACGTTTCCGTTGAGGGTGTTTGTTCAGATGCTTCAGCCTCAGCTTGTAAATCCGCTAATTGCTTAGTCAAATCCTCACCTTCCCATTTATTCAATGCTGAATTCCAGACTGGATTAATTAAATTACCAATCTCAACAGCCGTTGTATTAGCTGGCTGTTCAACGGATAGTCGCATCCCGTTGTACTTAAAAGTCACAGGGTCATAACCTGACCACCAAGTTGCTTCTTGTGTCATTGTTAAACTTCCTTTCTATTTTGGCATGTCATCAGCTGTTTGATACGTGCCATAAATTGAAATGACACTGCTATCTGTGCTGTTCTTGTTATAAGTTGAACGGCTCATGACTGAACCATCCGCATATATCCAAACATTACCTGCCTTACGTCCTGTCTGCCAATCAGCTTGTTCTAAGCTAAGAGCGGCGAAATCAATGGGACGATAACCAGCTGGAATACTACCAGCAGGGATCAAACCAGCGAATTGGCCAAACAGAATAGTACTACCAGCATTATTAAACTTAGCGGTTACTGTATTGCCGTACCTAATCAAGTGTAAAGTACCATCTAATAGACTGACTGTTGTTTCATGTTTAATTGATGTGTTATTAAATACGGCGGTTGTATCAACAGTTTTAGCACTATCTGCCTTACCAGCTGTGTCTGCTTTAGCATGTAAAGCACCCTTAACCGTGACGTCGTTATTGAAAGTGTTGTTGTCATTAAAGACATTGGCTGAATTTAGAGTTGGAACCTGTTTACTATTTACTATGGCTACCATTTCATTCAATGTTTGTTGTAATGTATCGATAGCTGCTTCTTGTGGGGTAATTCTGCCATTCAAATCAGCAATTAATTTATCAGCATCAGCAATCGCATCTTTAACCGACTGAATAAAGTCTTGAGAAGCATTGGCTGATAAAACAATCCCGTCGGCAAATACGGTAAACGTGATAGGCACTGATGAAATCGCAGTGCCTTTGTCATCCTTTACAACTAAATAGGCTTCTTTTACATCACCAGCCGCTTGATAAACTTGGCTTGGAATGAGCATTGAAAATAGCCCACCGGTGGCAGAAATCATGTCATAAATGCCGTTCACGATTTTAATCTTACCTGCTGCATCTTTTACTTCTAATGCCACATCTTGTCCATCTAAATTGTGCGGTAATTGCCCATCTTTTAACGCAAAATAAACAATGCGCCCATTATCACCTTGCCGACCATTCAGTCCTTGAATTGGCGTTGCATCTGTGATTGATAGATTGGTGTCAACGACAGCATAGCGGTCTTTTGTTGCCATGTTTTATCCTCCATATAATTCTTTTTCTTCTCGTGGGTCAATTGGGAACCCTAGTTGTTTCAGTACCTTCTCAACATAATCGATTCGATCAGCTGTTGAGTTGAATGTGTACCCATTAATGTTGGTACGTGTTTTATCTAATTCTTTGAAATTGTTATTTAACTGTTCTCTAAGACTACTATCAACATTATTAGATATGTCCGTTACCAATGACATTTGTTGTCTCCTTTCTAAACTGGATAGCTCACTGTGCCCGAAATCCAATCACCATTCCAAACATCTGTCATGTTAATAACTAATGTGCCATTAGGTTGCACTTTTAAATGTCCCATATTGGACTTACTGGAAATATCAATTAATGACGCTGTGACGTCAAACGGTGGCTTAGGAATATCAGTTGCCAGTGTTCCAACTTGCGTATCACCTTGCATATTTGACACTGTTTTGGCAATCGAACCAACCAGCGTTAATGTTACTAATTTATCGTTGTAAGCATAATTGAGAATTGGCAATCCGTTAGTCAGATTAAGCGTCCCTTTGATTAAAGAAACTTTTTGAGGCAAGTCAGTTTTCAAGGCATAGGGCTGTAAATCATCTTTGTCCAGTAATTCAGGTTTATTGTTAATGGCTTCCCAATGGGTCAACGCATAGGCTCGATTACCATCATCATCTGAATATTGTACAATTGGCGTTTTCTTACTTGAATCTGGGTCGGGTTCTGGTGTTGGTTGCTTATCTGATTGCAACAGCTTATGCCAACTATTTGCGTCACCATAAAACAAATCTAAGTCCAAATTACCGTCATAACCAGTTAAAGCACCGTGTGAACTGTATTGATAAATTGTTGGAAACAACCAGTTACCAAATGGCAGTGCATCAGTCCAAGGGGTATCTTGGTAGCCAGTTGGATTATCATCGGCATACTGGGCGCACCATAAAGCGTAATCTTTAGCGACAGATGACCAATCATACTTACTTGTCACCGATTTACTCATGTAAATCAGTGGTCGGACGCCTGTTTGACTATAAACATAATCAAGCCACGTCTTAGCATAACTAGCACCTTGTGTTAAAACGTCCTTTTCCCAATCCAAAAACAAAATAGCTTTACCAATGTAATCTTTAACATTATCTAAGAAATACTGGGCTTCTTTCTCTGCTCCAGATCCATCTGCATAATGATATAAGCCCAGCAATTTGTTAGTTGCAACAGCTTGTTGATATTGGTCTTTAAATTCGGATGAAACATAATCAATTCCTTGTGTTGCCTTGATAATGACAAAATCAGCACTTATTTTTGATAAATCAATCGTTGGTTGCCAGTCTGAGATATCAATACCATTTAATGTCATTCAATCACCTCACCTACTGTCCAACTTTTAATCTGTTTATTTTTAATAGCGTTAATTTCATTGATCACATTGGCATTAGTCTGTTTTGCATCATTCAATTGGTTTTTATTGCTATTTTGAAAATCCAATATCGTTTTTACGGTACTGTTTAGTGTGATGGATGTCTTTTGCGTCTTGTCCAGTGGATAATAACTATAAGCCAACACCATCACATCCGTTACAAAACCAGTTGCTAATATTTCTAATCGTTTCGTTTCACCCGCAACCGGTGCATCATCATCAAGATAATCAAGGGTAATTGAGATAGCTGGTTCAGTAACTAACTGTGCTCGTGCAGCATTGTCAGCAGCATTTACATCTGTAAAGCGATCATCACTAAAATCACCACCGTCCCAGATACCATATTTACTAATTGATGTATCATCCTTAATAATATGTGGTTGCCAATATGAACTACCATCTTCTTTTTGTGCACTTACAACGGTCAGCTGATTAACTAAGCTGGTTGAATCATAGGTTAACGCCAAATTGTCCGAATTGTAGCGATATCCCAAGCGATTACCTAAGTTCTTACTAAAATTATCTCGATCATAAATAATAATTTTTTTATTATCTGGAAAGATAAATGCATCTGGCCAAGTCGATATAATCTGACTTAAACCATCAAACGCATTGCTACCGCCTAAATCAGTAATTTGTTGTGAACTAAACGAGCCGCGTACTTCATACGAATAACCAAATTGATTATTGGCCAAATAAAAAGACAGCACATCATTAACTGAATAAGTTAATGTACCGTCTTTCTTGTCGTGTTGAAAAATCTTACGACAGTCCATATAAATATGGGTGGCTGTGATTGCAATTGTGTTATAACCATTAACATAACTAGGTACGCTTGATTTAATAACAAATTGTTGACCGTTAAAAGTAATGATATTTTCAGCGATTAATAAAGCATAAGCAACACTGTTATCTGCATAAGCTGTAAACGTTATTTGATATTGACTATTATTTTCCCAGCTAACATTAAACGTTGGTTGAACGATTGATTGAAGCGGTTCTTGTAGGGTGCCATCACGCTTCATCACCGTAATCACATTATTAGTCAATATAGATGAACGGAAAACTAAAGGTGGTTGTATGACTGGTAGCACCCGATACCGTGATGTCATTCCAACCTTTTTCTAGTTTTATAAAACCAAAATCACTATTCTGTGATGCTGGCTGACCATTCAATAAAGTAGCTACCCCATTTAAAATGAGCTCATCACTACTACTAATTGCCTTGTTATATTTATAACTTGTGTCATTGGTTTTGTTCGTAATCTGATACGAATTGCCACTAAACTTAATTCGTAAAATTAAATCATGGCGTTGATAATAAGGATCAATTGCCACATCACTTGGATTATAAATTTTAAAATTCATAGCAGTCTGCTCATAAACAGGTGTTTCAGCTAGGTTAAAATTCATCCCAAATGATGTATGTGTCACGTCAATCGCATCACTTCTGACGATTGAATACTTATAACCTGATGGAATTTCAAACGGGATTGAAAACAATGAATCATCCTGACCATCAGCAATGAATTTAATATCAAATGACGTTGGACGTCCAAACATCACCTTTTCAAAATCAATATCCGTTCTAAAGCGGACTAATTCACGATCACCAAACAATTGATAAATTTCATGGCGCAATAACTTTTGTTCATAAAAATCAGTCGACCGTAACAGAAAGTTAGCTGTAAAAATCAGCTTGTCAAACCTTGTACCTGTAAACTGACTACCATCTTTCGCCGTTTCGTCTTGATAGTTATTAACAAAAGCTGGCGTTGAATCACCTCCTAAATAGTCCACACTGGGCAATCTATCGCTAATGTCAAATTCGTCTTGCCCATTTAATTGCATTAAAAATGTTGGTTTGATAGTCTCACCCCCTATTCAATGATTGATAATCACGTAAATTAACGTCATTTGCTTGTTTACGATATAGTTCATCTTTACTAAAGACGGCTTGAACAAGTTGATTACCTTGACCTTGAACTAATTGAGATAACAATGTAATCACGTTATCTAATTTACTTTCTAACTTTGAATTATCAGTGGTAACTGATGCGTTATTTTGACCGTCTCGTGCTGCCATTGCAACAGCAGTTTTACCAAGTAATTCAAAACCACGACTAGATTTCATTGCATCTAATGGAATAATCATTTCAGGTTGATTATTTTCACCGATTTCAGCGAATTGATGACGTGTAATCAAACCACCATTTGCATAGCCATGTCCATTACCCAAAAATGATAGGCTATCACCATAACGGTGCTTAGCATAATTCAAGCCCGCCAGAAGATTGTCATAACCGTTCATGATGTTGTTGTGACCAGCGAGAGCATAAGCGCTAAACGTGGTTGGCTTAACTTGCATCAACCCAGTAGCACGTCCATCAGCAAGACCATCAGTTCCACCAATTGCCTTAGGATTACCACCAGATTCAGTATTTATCTGGCGCAAGACACGTTGAACCATTGAGTCTGATGTACTTAAGCCTAATTTAGACAAAGCTTTCTTAACGTCATCTGCCCAGCTTTGAACATTACCATCTTTACCTGTTGAACTATCGTTAAGTGGTGCGATAAACTTTTTAATCCAGTCCATCATGCCACCAGTTTGCTTTTTAATTAACTTAGCTAAAGGACTATTTGTTGCAATCTCTTTAGCTTTTGCATCAACACTCTTACCAAAGTCTAAAAATGTTGTGGCACCTGATGCACTCCGTCCATGATAAGTGTGATAAGCATGATCACCATTCCAGTTATATTCTTCACCAGAAATTTTATCACCTTGGACACCAGTGACCATGGCAACGTGATTACCAAATTCTGAGCCAGCACCGTAAACAGCCACATCACCAACTTTAGGTGTTTTGGAATGTGGTACAGGTGCATTGACCCAATCGCGACCATTACCTAAGTGAGAGAATAGACTGGGATTAACACCCATGTTGGCCAAACGACTAGCAACGAATGATACACATTCTTTGATGTAATAACCCCACTCATCAGGTGGCATGGAATCAGCAGCTCGACTTTTATACTTATAGTCATCACCTTTCATACCACCATCGGCACCAGCACTTGATGCATCATTGGCCATGTTCCAAAGCGTTGACCACCAATCTTTTGCAGTGCTTTTAATCTTTTTAAAAGCGCCAGTTGCAATACCGTCCGCAAAATTAGAAATACCGCTATTTTTTAAGTCCATTACCTTGCTTAGGGTACCTTCTGGGTCTTTGACAGCTCCAGTGATGTATTCAAACATCTTAGTGAATTTTTCAACACCATTTTTCAAGCCGTCCCAAGCTTTACCAGCGATATTACCAACAAAACTACCAGCACCATGAATTAATTTACTCCAAAAACCAGTTCCATTAGCAAAATGAGTTATTCCTTGCAAGCCCATTAACATAGCTGTTTCACGAGCATTAAGGACTTCCGTACCGGGTAATAACAATCGTTCCGTGTTTTGTCCTTGGACGATTTCCATCTTGCCATTAGGATGAATGATTGTTTCTTTATTTCCTGTTTCAGGACTATCATTACCATCATTCAAGATAGCATGTGTTAACTTATCAATCGCACCAGTACCATTAGCAAATTTTTTAACTTCAGGTATTTTACCAATCGCACTTTCAGGGCCACCGAAATCGTGGATCAAACCATTAATACCAGAAATACCAGCATTAGGTATTTTAATAACAGCATTGATACCATCACGAGCTAAGTCCTTCATACCTTGCCACATATCTGAAAATCCTGAT
The DNA here is from genome assembly GCF_058505625.1 of Weissella sp. ESL1156. Classification (NCBI taxonomy): domain Bacteria; kingdom Bacillati; phylum Bacillota; class Bacilli; order Lactobacillales; family Lactobacillaceae; genus Weissella; species Weissella sp. ESL1156. The sequence goes on from NZ_CP196372.1 coordinate 1,297,104, forward strand.
TTAATGCCTGTCCAAGTATTGCTAAAAGCACCACCTATTCTACCCAAAACATCGTCAAAGGTATTTTTTAGTGACCAAACAGCATCATGACCGAATTTTTTCATACCATTCCAGATATTCACGAAGAAACCTGAAATGCCATTCCATGTATTTGTCCAGTCGCGGCTGAGATTATTTAAAAAGCTATCCCAACTTTTACTGATTGATTTAGAAAACCCGTTCCAACTTTTAGTAATGTCATTCCAAGTGTTGCTAAACCAGCCTGTTACCCCTTTAAAGAAGTTCTGGGCTGATTTAACTAAATCATTAACGAAGTTACGAAACTTTTTGTTATGCTTATACAACTCTGTAAAAGCAACAATGACAGCCGTAATAGATGAAACAAGTAAAATCAATGGGTTAGCTTTCAAAAAATTGAAGGCTAGTTTAATCCCATTACCAGTAACTCTGGCAGTCTTAACTAAACCATTCATGGCTAGTGTGGCACCTTTAGTTGCAATTGAAGCTGTAAATTGCAGACTTTTTGAAATAAGTTTGCCTGTTGCTGAACTAACAGTTTTTAATGCTGACAAACTTTTTGTAAATGCCGTTTTTGCTAAGCTTGCGCTCCAGCTAAAAGCTGATTTCCCCCACTTTTTAGCTGTTGTTCCAGCTATTTTAATCGTTTCCCATGACTTATTGAAAGCTTTGCTACCTAATTCAGCAGTCCAGCTAAAGGCTTTACCGATACCTTTGCCCAATTTACCGATAATACCTAATTCACGTTTTGCTGGTTCACCATCAACTTTGGGTTTAATAATTAGACCCGATATATCTTTAAAAGCTGATTTAATTTTGCCAAACTGTGCCGCCGTTCCTAAAACACCTTTTAATGCCAAATCAAAGCCTACAACAGATGCGGCCAGTACTTGAAACGTTTTTGGATGTTCCGCAGCAAAGTGACCAAGTTGTTCTAATAATGGGAGAGCGATTTTAAGCGTCGTGCCTATCACACCAAAACCAGCACTTCCTAAGTTCTTCGTCATTTCAAAGAAAGACTTAATATCACTAGCATGTTTTGCGACAAAGTTACCCAACTTCTCAATCGAGTCAGCCGTATAATTTGCCATGTCAGCGACAGGGTTAGATTTGGTATCTTTAAATGAGCTGCTAAATGCTTTAACAATGACATTTACTGATTTATTAGCACTTTCACCGATTCTATCAAAAGACTTATCGACTTGGGCACCGTCTAATGACTTAGACAATCCGGATAACATGGTGTTAGATTCATTAAAGAAGCCTTCTGTTATCTTTCCTGACAAACTTTTATAGCGTTCTTCAAAATGGCTAGCAAATCCATCAAACGTTTTGTAATAATTATCTAGCCCTTTTGGCTTGGCATCTGACATTGTTTCAATTGCCTTAGCTAAGTCTTGCATCGATAACTTACCGCTTGAGGCTAACTCAGCTAACTTGTCTTTCGAAACATTCATTGTTTGAGCTAGAGTGTCTGAAAATCCTGGCAATTGTTTATTCAGCTTAGTAATTGAACCTGCTGTGATTTCACCAGAAGCATTTGCTTGACTAAACTTAGTAATTAAACCTGTCAGTTTAGTGTCACTCATGCCTGTGGCACGCCCCAAATTAACAAATGAATCAGACAATTTTTTTGCACCATCTGTATTTTGGGTTAGGCCATATGTTTTCTTAGTTAAAAGTGCGACCGTATCAGCAGCATAACCAGATTCTTCTCGCACACCTTTGAAATTAGCCATTAATTTCGTAGATACTTCACGATTACCGCTAGTGAAATTATCAAAACCAATTTTCATGTTTTGGATTTCTTTATCATAATCAATCCCAGCTTTAACAACACCTGTAATATGTGATTTAACTGAATTTAAGCCACTAATTACACCACCTGCAATTAAATTGCCCATGAAAATTGATTTAAAACGACTTCGAGTACCTTCAAGCGAACGATCAAGACTTTCCAATTTATTTTTAACTGTTGTTAATCCTTGAGTTTCAGGTTTAATATCAGTTCGATTGAAATTTTTAATATCACGAGTTGTTTCAGAAAGTTTAGCACCCATTTGTGCAACGCGTAATTCTTGTCGCTTGTAGGCATTTGAGCTCTTATCACCTGATTCAGACAGCTTATTTAGTTCAGCTTTTTGAATTTCAAGTTGCTTAGTATAATTTTCTTGTGTATTTTTTAAATTATTTAACTTAACTTGATTAGCTTCTTCAGTTCGTCCTTCCGCCTCAAGTTTTTGTACTCTGGCTTCCGTTAACGAATTACTATGTTTTAATTCATCATTAAGTTTAGCTAGACCGGACTCTTGATACTTATAAGACTGCGTTGCCTTTTCTAATTGTCCCGAATATGAAGCATACTGCCGCTCAGCTTTAGCTAACTCAGTATTTAAGTAATTCTGTAATTCTCGACCTTTGTCAGTACTAGTATTGACGTTTTCTAGACCAGCTTTTAAAGCCTCAATCTTAGATTTTTGAGCTTCCAGCGTTTGCTGCAAACCTTCATATTTAGCTTTAGATGCACTAACAGCATCGCCTGATGCTTTGTATTGGTTTTCCAATATGCGAGCTTCTGTACTACTATCCTTAACGACACTCGTTAATTCTTTCAATGCTGCAGTGGCACTTTCAGTATTGAGTGATAAGTTAGTCGCCATTTCATTAACGATTTGTTTTGCCATTTAGTTCCTCCTTTCTAAATAGATTGTTCTGCAGTTTCTGGGTCGATACCCAGTGAAGCCATGAATTGCGAACCCGTCATTGGTCGATCTTCAGCACTTTGTGCGCTCAAAACTTCATTTAATCGATAAAAATCTTCATCTTCAAATTGTGAAGGTAAAATATGCAAATACGTTAAAGCATTTTGTTCATTAAAATCGAAGTCTTTAATGGCCGTATCAATCGCATCATATCGCTCGCTTAAGCTCCTAAACCCTTATCTTTTGTAGTTGCTTCTTCTGGATTAGTACCCATAATTTCTGAAGATATTTTAATGGCTAAATCTTGTGTTTCCATTAGTCCTAATTCTTCTAGCTTTTCCTTGCTCGTATCAGATAAATGTAGAATTTCTGTAATGTAATCAATTGCTATGTCCTGAAAACCAACATACATATCAATTTGATGTTCCATTTCTTCAAATTCAGTTAATTCGTCAGTTGGTTCGACTTTTTCACCGGACTCTAATTTTTCTTGTTTAGCTTTTTCAGCCTTTTCAATCTCGGTTCTTTCAATTTGAAAATGAAGAACATCTTTTTGAAACTGTAATGTTTTGCGAAAGTTCTTATTAGTTTCTTTGACAATGATTGGCTTTGATAATCCTAATTCTTTTTTAACATCAATTTTTACAGTCATTTTTGTCTCCTGTTTAATTTGTTTTGGTATTGGCGCCTCATTTGAGACATAATAAAAAGCCGTCAGTAGACGACTTTAAAAAACTATCCTTCAGTAGGTGAAGCAGCTACTGGTGTTTTAAACACATCTTCAATCATTGCTTGTTCATCAAATCGTGATGATGATGAAAAGAAATACTTACCAAATCCATCATCGCCACGTTCAACCGCTGCAATAGTAATCGCATCAGTAGCACGGTTATCATTTGCATTATTTGAAGTCATTGTATGTGATGGCTCAGTGGCAATGCCCATATAGATACCAACATACAATGGTTTATTAATATCGAACGATTCAGCTGATTCAGCTAATAATGCAACTCGAACATTTGGATCAGCCTTTCCAGTAATTGTAAAACCACCCTTACCATCTGACGGCATCCCTAAAATAGCCATTTTAATTTCATTTGGCAATGCATTAACAGTTAATACGGCTTGTGCTGCTCCTTTTCCTGCTGACTTGTAAACTAACTTATTATTACCAAAAGTATCGGCTGTTGATCCAGCTAAATTAGTTAATGCCACACTAGCAACACCATAAGAATTATCAACTGTAACATCAAAAATTCCTGATGTATCTGTTGCTGCTTGATCGGTATACTTATAAATTCCATTTGAGCCAACAAGCCTAACGCCTTGTTTATCCACCAAAGCTAGTTTTGCACCCTCAATACCTAATGACATAAATTATTTCTCCTTTATTCCTGTGTTACGTGTTACTTGAATTGTTTGATAATCTTGTGAAGTATCTGGGTCAGTTTGGCGTCCTTTAATATCTGAAATTGTGTAACCATTTCGCATTAAAAATTTCATTAAGTCAATTTCTACCTGATCATAATCTAGATTATTTTCGACTGAATAAAATATTTGGATGATGACGTTTTGTTCAATTGAATTAAACGTATCATTACCAAAACTGCCCAAATTACTATATGCATCCCTAATCAAAAGAGACGTCTGATTAACAGGCGCCTCTTTAGGGATTAACTTTAGATAGATATCATCTGTCCAAGTTACATGTTGTTTAATTAAATTATAGGTATCCATTACAACTGTCATGAACTACCTCGTTTCTCATCTTGTATTTTTTTTAATGCTTCTACTTGCGCATTTAAAACAGCCTCTTGCGACTTATCTCTGGCATTATCAATAAAACTATCACCTTGAATATAACGTGTCCCATCATTTAGGAAATGTGCAATACGCGCATGATTGGCTTCTTTTTTTGAAAACCCAACTGCCCTACTGCCATCAGATTTAGAACCCTCTAGTTGACCAGTATCAACACTATCGGCTAGATGCTTCATCTTACCAATTTCACGATTATGATTATAGTGACCGGCATCTTTTGTCGCTTGACTATATGCATTTGCTAAAACATCTGCACCTGCTTGTGTCACTTGTTCACGTTCTTCAATTGTTAAATTAACCAAGCCACCATATTCTTGCAAAAGTTCTTCTAATTGATCAGATAAATCAGCCATTTTTAGTCACCTTTTGTAAGGTTAGTAGATCGAATGTTTCTCTTGCTGAACGACTATCAGAACTAATCAAAATAATTTTATAAACATCATCATCAATTTTTACATTGAGTTGATCATTAATTGTATTGGCATGTCGAATAGCAATTAGTTTTGTATTAGTGATAGCATTACCAGCTAGTGTATATTGCTGATTTAACGACTGGTTCATGTAACCAAACCACCTTGAAAATGATGATTTGAAACCTTTAACAGGATTCCCATTAACTGGGTTGTAATCAATCGTTCCTTCTACACCAAATTCAGCACGATTATTAAATTCAAGCGGGTTTATCGTCATCGAATGCCCCCTTATCTGCTAAATATTTGGCATATACGCCACGCAATTGAGCAATGATAGAATTAGTCGCTAAATCAACTGGAAACGCTGAAACTAATGACAACGATGTTCTGAATGTGTAATAACCACTTGCTAAAGCGATGATAGCAACATCCATTAATGGAGCAACCACTTCATTTTGATAAAACTCATCTTCATCAACACCGATAGCGTTTTTAATGTAATTTTCAGCTGCTGACAAATAGCCATCTAATAACTTATCATCAGCAGTCCCATCAATTCGCAATGACGTTTTTAAATTTTCTTTCGAAACTGCCATATTGCCTCCTATCTAAAACCCGCTCATGTTTTCATGTACTGTTTATTTACTAGGCGAGTTTTAAATTCTTATCCTTGAGTAGGAGCTGTTGCTGCAAAATTAGCTGTTTGGTCAGCAATTTCCTTGAATGAACCTGCTACCCAGGCTTCAGTATCTGTTGCTTCAACATCAAAGCGGTCAATGACACGAACCTTAGTCAAGTCCTTTTCAAAGGCACCAGCCCCAATGTTAGTTGATAGCAATGACATTTGTTGACGGTCAAACAGAGTTACAGCTTGTTTCAAGTCACCAAAGTAAAATGGATGTGCACCCGATACATCTGGTAACCAACGATCTGCTACCACAACAATGTTCTTACCATCAATTTGCTTAGTATCAGATTGTGTGGGATCACGCTGCAATAGATAATTCCCCATTGCATCTTTAACCTTACTCAATACAGCCAATCCTGAAACGTTAGTCATAAAGAATGATGTCGTTGCAATAGCTGGATCAACTCCAGTGATAGCTAAATCCTTAATATCGTCAAATTTTGCAACAGTTGGCTTCTTAGGTGCTGCATTCATAGCTTCAATAATGGCAGCATTACGAGTTACAACAACCTTCTTGGCAATCCATGATGATAGCCAAGCCAAAATATTTTCAGCAGTATCATTTAGCAATGTGTTGGTCACTGTCGAAATACCTGCATAACGCTTAATCAAGTACTTAACAATAGCTAACTTAGGGTCATCATTATCACCGATAGTGGCGTCATCAGCATCTAGATTAGCTAATGGTGTTACATCTGACCACTTTTCATAAACTCGTGATCCTGACAATGTTGATACACTCTCAACATTGACATATTGTTCCAATGAATCGTATTGACGAACTAAAGTATGAATAGCCGTTTGAATATCTTGGGGAATTGTCAACCCAATTTGGTTACCATTTGGATCAACCGATGAATCCAATTGATTAACGACTGTTGGATTACCCTTGATCATACCCTTGAATTCATCAACGAACTTTTTTTTCAAATCATTCTCAGGTTGTACCAATGTGGACTTATTTTCTAGATTAGTGTCAATCACATTCTCAGCTTGTGCTTGCACTAAGTTTTCATGAGCTAAATCTCGCTTAGCAATTGCATTCTTAATTTTATTTTGGATATTAGCTACATCTTCAGTAGATGCATTTTCATCATCAACCATCAATTGCGCTTTATTTTGTAAATCTGATACTAACTGACCTGACGCAATCCATTTTTCGTTCAATTCATTAATATTTGCTGTCATACTTTAAATTTTCTCCCTTATTTTCCTAATAAAATAGCCAACTTACGTTGTTTTAAATCATCCGTAGGTTGGCTATCATTAATTTTATTGTCTAGTTTTGAAGTCGTTTCGGACTTATTAATTAGGTTAAGTAACTTATTGACTGCTGACTTAGGAATAAGATTAGCTGTCGCATTGGCAAATGCGGGTTGCTTTTCATCAACAAACATCACTTCATCAGCAAATCCTTTATCAACGGCATCTTGTGCACTAATCCAGGTCTCATTTGACATCATATTGAGCAATTCAGCTTGTGATAAGCCGGTTTTGGCTTCATAGGCATTGGCAATCGACTTATCGATACCATCTAAAACATCAATTTCATGAGCTAAATCATCTTTATTACCACCAATATTTGATGCTGCTTGATGAATCATTATTTGCGCAGTTGGTGAGATTTTGACTGTATCACCAGCCATGGCAATAACACTTGCTGCACTTGCAGCTAACCCTTGAATATTGACAGTGACATTTCCTTTTGCTGAACGTAGCATTGTGTAAATTTCACTAGCAGCGAACACATCGCCACCATTTGAGGCAACATTCACCTCAACATCTTCATCAGGTTCATCATCATTTAAAATTTGATTTACTGCACTAGGTGATGAACTTGGAATGCCAAAAAAACTGTAAAAGCTTGCCGTTTCATCGTCTACAATCGTTCCTTTAATATTAATTACTTTCGACAATAGGTTCACTCCCTTCTGTATTATTTTCTGGAATATCTGGCATGTTAGGTGGCAGATACCCAGTTTGCTTGAGTAACCACTTACTCTCTCCTGATGTTAATAATTGGCTTTGTTTAAAATTGTTAATGTTAGTTGTGTAATCGTCATTGACTGGATCAATTGCTGGTTTAATATCAATTTCAACTTGAGATGATTGTTTAGTAGATAATTCGCTGGTAATCGCACGGCCAAAACGCATAAGCGCTTTAGCATAATCACCACCAATCATCTTTAATGAACTTTGTTGATCACCCTGACCATTCAATACTGAGTCAGGAATGCCATAAGCCTTAGCAATTTGCTTAGAAGTCCAATCAGTTTGAGCTAACAACTTAGAAACATCTCCCTTAATTTCTAGAGGTGTATATGTTTCCAACTTATCAATAACGACTGGCCCACCATTTGAATTATTAACCTGATTCATGAATTGACGTGAAATTGCTGATTTATATTTGGATTCCATTAATCCACCACCATCAACTTCCAAAATACCTGGTGTCAAAACTGACTTAGCCAAAGCATTAATCGTCAATTTATTCGATGAATCTTTGATTTTTAATTCGCTAGCCAGCGAACGTAACGGACTGATTCCGGTTGCGCCACCATTCTGACTAAGCAATCTAAAATGAATCATATCACTAGATGGAATACTGTTGACAACACCAATCAATGGTGAATCAAATGTAACGTTATAGTACAATCCAGAATAATCATTGAGTGGAAATACGCTAACCTGACTAGGTCTTAAATATTCCCATCTCATATCAATTCCATTGCGATTACGCCAACGATAAACAAATGCTTCACCTCCTAACAATAACTGTGCATAAACTGATTGCCAGAAACTGTAAGCATTCGTCCAAGTAGTTGGATTGTTTAACATGCCCTGATTACGAACATTATTAGTTGTTAATCGAGATGACGCTAAATCCGCACTCAGTTGAAACACTGCTGAATAAATATCTGAATTACGTAACGCAATATCTGCACTCACATAATCATCTTGACCATCAGGTTTTAAAAAATTAACAATATCTTCATCATCAAACCCAATTTGACTACCACCGCCCACATCAAGGTTATTTTTAAAACGTGGACTAAATATTGGCAATATCAATCACCTCCTTTCAGTGTGTCATTGGTAATTAATTCGCTAATTAATCCTGTGACAGCAAAAGATATTGCTAATGCAATACCACCGGCTATCTGATTCCAGCTAAACATTGCCCAATTCAATGCAACTAACGCTGCCAAATAACACATCAAATCAAATATTTGCCAAATTAATCGCAATAACTTCTTAAAAATCATAGTTCATCTCCTATCAATCCAGCTTCAGGACTAAGCAACCAATCTAATTTTTGCTGTGGTGTCATACGTTCAACTTGTTTTTCAGGATCATTCACATCTGAATAATCTTCAAAATGTATCATTCCCTGATATAAGGCATCAATAATAGCGTCAACCACATCAATTTTTAAAGTGGCTTTGGCTTTGTCGACCTGAATACCTATCTTATCTTCATAGATTTGAGCATTTAGTAATGCCTTTTCCATGATTTTGTCATCAAGCCGTGTAATTGAACTCTCAACAAAGGCAGACTGTAAAAATTTTGTAGGGTCTTTCAATTCACCAGTCCGCTGTCGAATCGCCATCAAGTTCCAAGATGTATTTAATTCAAGCTGTTTAATTGCCGGTGTTGCACCCCATGTATCGTAACCAAAAAAGACAACTTCTAAAGCGTTATCTTCTACATAATTTAATAGCCATTGATAAACCTGATCATCATTTATTAATCCTTGTGGGTGTGACGTGATTGTACAATACCCTTTTTTAACTAACTCACGGTAATTAATGCCATCTTGCTTCTCTTTAGCTTCTATACTGCCTGCTTTTTCCCAAGGAATGAATGAGTGTTGTTCAACATGCCACCGCTTCTCACCCTTAGCGTTTAAGTAAGGATAAACAAATGCAATCGCTGTATTATCGCTAAACATGGAATAATCAAAGCCAATATATACTTGCTTACCACGAATATCAAAATCAGGAATAATCGCACGTTCCACATCTACCAATTTCAAATAACTGTTAGTTGATTCTTGTAGCCACATATTCAAATTTTTATTCTGAAAGTCGCTAATTGTGCCAGCCAACATGTCACTGTCTCTTTTATCGGTTAAGCCTTGCATCAAGACTTCTTTTTCAGTCTCTAAATTGAGCAATGGATTACTTTTAATCCATGTTTCTGGCTTAAACGTTTCATCAAGACTATCCTGCGACCAAATTAAACCAAGATAACTATCGGCATCTCGATTCCAATCTTGTTCCATGGCCTGTTGAATCATCTTTTGATCCTCATGAAATGGCACGGTTGGGTCAGGGTATGAGGTTGATATTTGAATAAACTGACGATTTTTAACTTTAACTTGTCCTGAAATGATTTTAGAAATTTTATCTCGACTAGCAATTTCGCCAATTTCATCGACAACCGCGGTTGTGAAATGGAATGAATCATATTGACCAGACTCATGAGAAATAGCTCGCATAATGTTATTCTTTTGCTTCATGATAATCTGATCGGTTTGAATGCTTAGGTCAATTTCATTGGCATAAGATTTAAACGGTTCAAATTCAACAATTTTACGAAGCATACTTTTAACATAGCCAAATAATTTATTGGTTTGTTTGAAATTAATTGAAGCGACTAAAAAGTCTTGATTTTCAAGTCCTAATGTTTCCATCAAATAAGAATAAGACATGATGATTGCCATGAGATATGTTTTTCCTTGACCACGAGCAACAGAAACAATCGCTCGGCTAAATCGTTTACCACCATCTAAACTACGCCACCCTATTAACTGAGTCATGATAAACTCTTGCCATGGCATTAGTTTAGTTGATTCACCTGTATCAACATTTGGTGCGATTTTAGCAAACTTTAAAATATTATTCGCTTGCTTAACGGAATATTTGAACGGAAAATCATTATTACCTTGCCGCTGTAAATCTCTCAAATGGCGGAAAGCTGCTAGCTTAATTAAATAGCCGCTTTCCGTCTCACCTTCTAATACAGAAACAGCATATTGTGTCCCTTTGTCTTGGTACTTGTTAATCACTTCTGAAAAATTAATGCTTTTATATTCTTCAATAACATTATGCTTTTGTGTTAGATCAATATTAATACAATCACCTCACTTGCTTTACTCGTCACCTGCAAAGAAGTTTTTCATTCGGTCAGTCGAGCTTTCATCGTTTGAAGTTGCACTGTCACTAATTTTCATTAGTTCTGCACGACTTTTTGGTGATAAACCAAGTTCACTACCAATTTTGGCCAAATTCTTAATCGCATCGCTATAAATGCTGGTCATTGGATTTCGTTTATAACCGATGAAATCTTTACCAACAACTTCTCCTTCATAATTTTGAACAGATTTATAAATTGCCTGCACTTCACCATTTTCAAGGATATGTTTATAAGCATTACGATAAATTTCATACTGCGTGCAGTAAATTTCAACCAAACCAGCGTCTATCCTAATTACACTACTTTGTGTTTCTAAAAAAGGCACTACTTTACGCCAAATCACCTTTGCTTGCTGCCCTAGATACTTAGGAGGTGTGCTCGTTAATCGCCCGTTGTTAACGTCTTTGTCAGTTTTTTTTACCAACGTTTATCACCTCCTTTTTTTATGACCCCCCCTACCCTAAAAATTCTAAAATTCAACATTTTTATAAGAAAACGATATGTGTGCGCTCTCTTTCCAGAGTAAACGGGGCGGGGGTATTTTGAATTTTTAAACGTTTATCGACTAATTACATTCAAGAGCACTAAACACGCTTAGAAATGATTTTAGAGCCTATTTATTCTTCATAAGTTTATTAATCATTGCGATATTTCTAATCGGGCTGACTTGCTTCAATTGATTGCCTTTACCTGTACCATAATATGATTGCTCCCATTTGGTCTTTAATGTATGACATGAACTGCATATCACGACTAAGTTACTCATATCAGCCTTATCATTTGGTGATGCTTCAATGGGTACGATGTGATCCACTGTCTTACCTTGCTTAACTACACCTTCACATTTGCAGTACTGACATAGGTAGTGCTGCTCATCTAACACTCGTTGCCTAAGGTTGACCCATTGCTTGGTGCGATAGAAATTATATTGCGCTCGCTTGTTCTCATTACGCTTACGAGTAACTGTATTGTAGCGATGCATATCTCTTGGCACATACACATGTTCTTGGTCAGCATGTTTCTCACAGTAGCGCTTGGGCAATGCCACCATGTTAAAGCAACCACTCGCCTTACACCTTCTAACTCGTGGCATCTCTAGCTCCTTATCTAATCGTCTTAGTATCTTTAGCTCCTGCCAACTAGACACTAACCCATATTCTTCATCTTTAATCATCTACATGTATTCACCTCATTCATCTTTCAAATAAACGCAAAATGCTGCAATAAAAATCCATACTGGCGTTAGCAGCACGTTTAATATCGTTGGCGCGAATACCAACCACCAGCTCCAGTCAATTACGCTGAATAATTTGCAACCAACAAATATAATTGTTAATAAATTTAAGAACCCAATCTTCATTTCAATCCCTCCTTTTTTGCAAATAAAAAGCAACGATTTAACACCGTTGCTGTACTTGTTATTTTCTTTATTATTAGATGAACTTCTTCCATCATTAAACCCTGCCCAATATCCATATATGATTGCAAAGACTAGATAACCTAAAAAATACATCAATTCTACTTTGCACCTCCAAAATAAAAAAGCAACAATCTAATGACTGCTACTTTAAAATCAAAACATGTCTAAATTATTTCAACATTCAATTTACTCATTTATCTTATATTTTGCTAATTTCTTTTTAACTGTATCAACATCATTGTTAATATGTAATATTATTGGAAGTTCTCCTTGCCTATATTCAAGTAAATATTTGGTAAATTCTTCTTCAAAATCTTTTATAACTTTTTCCTCAAAAAGCTCATATAACAACTCGTAAGTGAGCGCCCGAAACTCTTTTTTATTTTCATTTTTCTGATCAACACCTTGATCAACACATAAAGCAAATAAATCTTGTTTTGAGTCTAATTTTTCTATAAACATTTCCTTATATCCTCTCTCATTAAAGACAATTTAAGTGTACTTTAAACAAGTCAAAACATCAATGCTCATATTCTCAAGCGGTTAGATTTTACATCTAGTATGATTGCTATTTATTAATTATTCGATATTACTATATTACAACTAATTATCTGAAATATTCTTGCATGATATTAGAAACTTATCTGCATCTTATCCGAAATTTATACGGTCTAAGTTGGTCAATGCCCAAATAAAAAGCGCTAAACTAAATCAACGCCATACTCGAAAATCATATATATCAATAAACCCATATGCAAACATCACAAATGCTTCATTGATGATTTGTTCACCACGCCTTGTTGAATATTCAGTCAATGCTTCAATATCTAACCATTCCATGTCCTTAAAGTAACGCAACTCTAAAAAGTGTCTGTGTGGTTGGGTCATACCTTGACAGGCTTGAATCACACCATCTACCCACTTAGTCGCTTGAGCATGTGCGGAAAACTTATCATCGTTCATATTATCAACCATACTGGCTCTTGGCATACCACTAATAACAGGAGACTTAGTGCCAGCCCAACTAACACGAGCTTGGGCACGAATAGTTGGCCATTCTTTTTCAAAGAACTCACGCACATTAGCAATGGTTGCCCGCTGATTTAACTCTCGATTATCTGTATCTAATAGCACCAAGTTTCCGCCCTCCATAATGATATATTGATATTCATATTATAACATGTATAATACTATAATCTATTTCAAAAACATTAAAAAAGGCTATACACCAAGACTTATAGTGTATAACCTTTATGCTTTTAATAATTTTTTTCTCTATCAGCAATTAGCTCTTTTAACTCATTCAAGTCATCTTCAACAGCTAAATTTTTAATAAATGATCGCGTCGTACTACGATATTTTAGATACTTTGAGTGTTCTTTATTTTTTTCTTGCCAACGCTTGTTAGCTTCTGTTTGTGAATTTTTATCTGTCATACCATATCACCTCCAAAGCCACACTAGGACAGTAATAATAAAAATAATTACTGCTATACAAATAATAATATTTGCAGCTTGATTAATTAACTTAATCTTTTTCATAATATGATAAAATGAGGATACAACAAAGTAGCGGCTCTCATGTCCGTTTTTAACTTTGTTAACTTAGTGTCCTAAGATGACGTTTAGTAATGTTGCTATTGCTGTTAGCAACAATGCTATTGAAGTAATTAGTTTTGCTATTGCTTCAATCATCTTGGGGCTTTTCTTTTTCTTCCCCATTTCATACCTCCTTCCTTAACTCAATATAATTATTATACTACCGATAGTATCATATGTCAACACTTATAGCTAATAAAAATAGCTATATATCAACATTTTTGATACATAACTATCCTTAAATATTCTATAAATTTTTTCTTTCTTTTATTAATTGCTCAAGTTCGTTCAAATCATCATCCGTTGCTAATTTTCTAATGAACGATCGTGCATAAGTTCGATAACTAAGATACTTCTTATGCTCCTTATTTTTTGCAGCCCACCGTTTATTAGCTTCTGTCTGAGCATTCTTACCTTCTGGTGCTTTACTTGGTCGTCCTATTTTATTTGTCATTATGTTTGCCCCCTAAAATAAACAAAACCATACCAAAATATAATGGTGCCTTTACTATAACTGAGTCTGTTATCCATGATAGCCCAAGAAGACCTAACATGATAAGTAAAAATAAATTATTATTACGAATTTTTCCCATTATTAAGTTAAAATGTTAGAATTAGGTATACGAAAGTAAGGGTCTTGCGACCCTTGCTTCGTTACTTCTTATCGTCGTGATTTTCTTTCAGTTGTTGCAAGATTGCTAGTGTTGAAACAACTTGGAAAAGAATTTCGGCGATTTCTTTTATTTTATCTAACATTTCCTCCTCCTTTCTATACTATTATAATACTACACAGTAGTATATAAGTCAACCTTTTTACACAAAAAAAACGCTATATATCAACATATAACGGTTTATCATTAATCTTCATCTTTCAAAAAATAAGGCAACAATACCGCCACCATTTCATTATCATTTAGAGCCATATTGAACAACACTTCTAACACCCTTGAAACACTCAAATCATCAGGCGTACCTTCATCACTATCAGCCAGTTCTATTTGACTATCTAAAATTTCTTGAAATTGTGCCTTCATGACTGATTTGAATTTTTTAGCACGTTCATCACCCTTAGAAATCATGTCGATAATTGTTGCGTCATAAAAATCAGCTAACTTATCACCAACTCTTAACGTTAAATTATTAATATCTCTTTTACCACTTTTAAGTTCTGAAATTTTAGACTGTGTCAGACCCGTTTCTTCACTAATAGTAGATTGCACAATGTTACTATTCAACAATGCTTTAATTTTATCTTGTGTTTTCATTCGCTATAATCCTTATCAATATATAAACTAGCGATACCGCCTATTTGTGTTAATCGTAATATCTCGTCCATATCCATACCGATATTCTTGTGAATCCATTGATCACCCATGCCTGAATTTTTTAATTCGGTCACGATATTAACCATGGCATTCACATCATGTGTGCCTCTTGCACGGTTATGCCGTATTGTTGAGGCCATACGGTCAATAGCTGGCTTGTCAATCACACTAACTGGCAACAAGCCATTCTCGCGTTCGTAAATATCTTTATGATTTAACATGACCGTGTAACGGTGATAGCCGTCAACGATTTCATACTTGTCTATATCTGCCAAATAGTAAGCAACGATTGGCATAGTGTAGCCATCTTCTTTTATTGATTGATACAGTAGTTCCATTTCGGGTGGTGCAACGTGATTAGGGTTGTACGTGTTCGCTTGAATTTTATCAATTGGCACTGCTTTCACGCCATACACTGGCGATTTATAAGATGTTTGCATATTTTTCCATTGCCGCCTTTCGCTTTTTCATATCATCTTTTGTTTGACCAAAGCCCATATACTTAGCTGAATAATCATTTTTTAAAATTGTTACCGCCATGCGCTTGTAAGTGGGAATGCTTGCGAAATCTTTAATCGCCACATCATCTAAGTAATCATCAAATATCACATCTTCACTTGGCGTCTTGTATTTGAAATTCTTACGGGTCTTGCCTAGCCGTTTCATTGATATGCCTTGGCGTTCTAGATCATCAATAAGTTCAACGCTTAGCGCACCGCCTTCTTCGGTCCAATACTTAATGGACGTCTTGAATTTCTTGCGATAATTATTTGCAATATCTTCTGGTAATGTGCTTAATAAGAACTTAACATAGCTCTTCCATGTGTGCCCTTTGGGCAATGTAATTTTTTTGGCAGCCATGGCTGATGTGTTACCGTAAATCGCTACAAAATTAGCCCCATTCACTCGTCCAACTAACTTCCCCCATGTATTAGGCTCAATCGCACGATATAACTGCAATGATGCCAAGCCTTGATTAATAAACGGACTAGCCACACGCATCTTTTCAATTGGCACGCCAGCCTTGTAAAGCAAGTCATATAGCTTATTGTAATCCCATGCATTTTTAGCATTCGCAATCCATATATCATCAGTCTTCCAGTCAAATATTGGATAAACACTATACAAATTATTGGCATTTTTAGTTGTCCAGTCATTGCCCTTGAACGTATTCACGGCTTTACTGTCATGCGTTGCTGAATAACGACTTAACGATTCTTGCGACCTTATCCCAATTAAATCAGCCGTTGTTCCCAGGTGGTTATTGGCGTACCACTTCATAAACTTCAAATTGAAATCGTAATCTGATATATCAATATCAAAATCAAACGGGTTATTGTCTTCGTTGATAACGAAATCATGCTTAGGCATCTCTCTCACCCAAATATCTTGCTTATCCTTTTCCCACGGACGCCAATAAGTGCTGAACATAGATGCAGATGACGGTACTTTTAATGGCAATGCAACCCAATAAGGCTCAATCACATCTAAATTATTCATAAATGTGCGTTCAACGTATTCAACTGTATCAGAATACATTCCCTCATAGTCCAAATGATACACAGCTACCTTACGATTTAACTTGCGTGCCTTTTCCATTGCTAAATTAAGCAGCACACCGCTATCTTTACCGCCAGAAAAACTAACAATAACATTCTCAAAATTTTTAAACGTGTAATCTAAACGTTGTTGTGCACGATCATATACATTCATAACTTTTCTTCCAACTCCTTTCTTGCTTTTTCAATATCGCCATTAGCTATATTTTTAAAATAAGTAATGACACTATTCTTTTTATTAATATTTTTATCAATTAAATTTTCTAAACCAACATTGCCAGTTAGCATATAAAATTTAACATCATCACGTTGACCAACTCGATACACTCGTCTTTTAGCTTGTTCTAGCTGGGCATAATCAAATGTTTTATCGAAAAATATAACCTTGTTATAAGCTTGTAAATTAAGTCCTAACGCACCTTTTCCGTACGTCATTACTAATGCATCAGGAAATCGTTCTTCAAGTTCCTGTCTTGTCGCAATATATTTCGTGAAGATAATTGTCCTATCATCAACAATTGATTTAACTTGCGTAAATTTATCATCCGCTGTACTGTAAGCCATTTGCATCTTAGTTGTGCCTGCAAAAAATGAAGCCGACGACATGAACAGCGACATTAAAAACATTTCCTTAGCATCATTGTAATCTTCACGTTCATCACTGGTTAAATCATATTGAATTACTTCATCAGTGGTTTCAATATCTAAATCTAATTTAGATTCAAAAATAAACGGATCAATGATTGAATGCAAATAATCTAAATTGGTGTAATCACTAAATATCGTGCGCTTACCCCGACTAGTCTTGATGCGCTTGTATTTAACAAATGTATCCTGATATTGTCCGTGGGTCATTTTTAAAATGTTAGGTGATAAGAATTCAAACTGCGCCCATAAATCCATGATATTTTTACTAATCGGTGTGCCATTTAGAATTAATTTATATTCGGCTAATTTAGAAATAGTTAACATCCGCTCCGTACGAATTGCATCAGCGTTTTTAATCTTGATGCTTTCATCACTTACAATAAATGGTTTATTACTGTTCTTCAAAAGATTAGCAATACGTACCAACGTTTTTAAACTTGAACTCAACGTTTCCACACCGACAATTTCACACGGTGCATTCAAGCCCCATTTATCAATTTCTTGTCTTAGATTGCTTTTCGTTTGAAAAGGTGTCACCCAAAGAACGAAATCAGTATCAGAACTATTAATTAAATTAATTGCGGTTAGAGTCTTACCAGTGCCCGGTTCCATGAACAACGCCCCGACTTTTAAACGCTTTAATTTATCGACTGCTTGTTGTTGCTTATCTAATAAATTCATCTTCCACATCTCGCTTGATTGGCTCTTTTGGTTCAGGAATATGTGTTTCAACTTTAGATCTAAGATTTATTGTGCCTTCAATTTGTGCTTCAAACTTATCAGCTAAATAATCAATCGTAACTGTTTCTTCGCTAGTTTGCTTCTTACCACTGATAATTTTGTACTCCCACTTATCAGGCAGCAAAATTGAATATCGCTTGCCGTATTCCCTAACCATTTTTTTGGATAGCCAAAAACGGCTGTTAGTCGTATCTGGAACTTTGACTAACACCGCTCTTGGTGTCTCATATATGATTTGAGACTCATTTATAATGACTTTCATCAGGCTTCAACCACATTCAAACCTTCTTCATTAAGCGATCCACAATAATGACCCTCATATTGCTCACGCTTGATATAATTAACAGCTTGTTCGTACGTTTCAAACGTTAGCGGCTCATCAATCATTGCATCTCCGTCACCAACTAACGCAAATATCCGACCTTGTGAATTACTCAATTGAGCAACATCTGACATCTTACCAAAATCATCAACATAAACAATCTTAAACATTTTAATTACCTCTATTTCTTTTTTGTTTTCCTTAACTCTATATTTATATTATATCTCATTTGAGATATAAAACAAGCCTTTTATTCAAATTAATTAAAAAAGTCCACCAGTTTCCCAGTGAACTCATTATTTATATTAACTTTTGATAGTGATCACGTTCTTCAACCCAGTAATAATATCCTGCTAACTCTTTACTAATAACACGTCTAATTAGCCATTTGCTGTCGGTTCTAAACGCCTCCCTAAGGTTGTTAGTGTGTGTCCAAAGTAGCTTGCCTGTTTGCGTGTAAGTTTCTTTGAACCAGCCGTTTGTGTCTCTGAAATAATAGTAAGTTCTCATATCAACAAGTACCCCGCTGCGACTAACGCCATAAGCATCAAGAACCCAATCACGATTACCCAATCACTCACGCTGTTCACCTTCTAACAATTCAATCGCATGATTCAAATACCACTGTGCTTTTTTTAAATCTTCGACCTGATTGCCCTTAAATGGTGCTCGTGTCATATATTTGATTGTATTACCAATTGAGAAACTAACATCAGATTCATATGCACTAGCCACTTCATCAATTAGATCAATTACTTCAAATGAAAATGAATTGTAATGATTGGGATGATTTACCATTTCTGTCATTTAAATAATCTCCGCAGCTTTTGAAATTATTAATAACAATGTGATAATGCAAAGCACTATAAGAAGCCAAGTATCTAATTGCATACCAGTCTTTTTATATTTCTGAACATATTTTGGTTCGTTAATTGGTTCAGGTTTTGGTTTGTGTTTCAATTCGCCTTCGATAACTTCTATGTTTTGCCCTCTAAATGCTCTCCCATTTTTCTCATCAACACGCCATCCCGAGTAAAGAACATCTTCCCAATATTCTGCATTTTCCATTACAAAAATGCTATTTACATAACTATCTTCACCAATGTAAGACGCTCCGTATATTTTTACCTTTGCCATATTACTTCTTACCTCGCCAAATGCTCCAGAATCGCCCATATACAGCTGTGGCTAAATAGAAAGCCATGGTTAGTAACATTGGCAAGGAACTAGCAGAATAGCCTGTAATCAGTGCTGACAGCCATAGAGCGATATTGACGAAATCTGACAGCAACCATAATGTGTAGCTGTCACCATAACCCTTGAACACATATAAGCTCGCCGTTGCTCCAATAATTAACACAATACTGTCCCACAATGGGTTACTGTCTCCTAATACTTGATATGCCATCATCATTGGATACCATGCAATTAAGATGAATCCTAACGTCAATAACCAGCCTTTTCGATTTAGGAACTTCACACCGTTCTCAACTTTATGTCCCCATGTTTTCCACGTAAAGATTAACGGTAAATCAATCAATGCAACGAATACTAACTGATCTAACACGCTCGCATAGTGTCCTGCCGTCCAATTGATGTAGATATACCCAATTGCACTAATCAAGCCTAACAGCCCGTTAATCGGCTTTCCTATCATCATATAAACAGTACATGCTGACCCAACCAACGTGGCTACCAGTGTTATCGTTGATAGCCCTGTTATTGGTGCTGATAAATAGAATGCCAACTGTACACCAATGATAAACGCTAACATCACGCCACCAGCGGTATTAATGCTCCTCAATTCCTGCCCTAACCATTTTAAATAACTCATGTTTCACTCCCATTCTTATACTTCACGTATGACCAATAAATCAAAATAAACTGATCCATCTTCTGAATACATATCTTCTTTGTTGATAAAAATATTAGCTGGTGTGTGCATTAACAAATAATCTTCAATGCGCTCTTTTAAATTTGGACTTTCGATATCTGCTAATAGATGATGTGTATACCTAGCGAACCCTTCCCAATTGTAAGGAATAGACATTTGATAAGGTACATTAAATTCTTTAACATCATTGATAATCATATCTAGTAACAACACATCTAATTTTTGTTCCAATTTGGTATCGAACAACTTGTTATTGCTCTTAACGACATTATTTACTTGCAATTTATTCAACATTAACCCACCACCTTAATTGTTTCAGGATGTAACCACGCTTGCATGATAGTTTCAATTTCTTTATCCGTCGCTTCACCTGGACCATGACCGAATACATTTCCCGATACCTCATCAAGAATCGTCCATTCCTGACCGAAGTTAGAAGCTAAATCACGAGTATTTAATGCTCGTTTTGCTTCATCAAATGCATTCTTCTGGTTTCGTGTCATCTCAATCGTTGGCGCATAAGTTTTGCGCAATTCTCCTAATAAGTCTCGCATTTCAGAACCCAAAATAGTCCTAGGATTTAATTGTTCTAATGCTTCATCAAATATCATTACCATTCCTCCCGATCACTCAACGTTTTAACTTTCATAATCTGATAAGCCTTACCATGATAAACGCTCAATAGCTCATCTAAATCGTTACCTTGTCCGACAGGTAACGAATTTCCATTTTTATCGGGCATGTTTGTGTTAAACACGATGTATTTTGGTATCATTGTTATTCTCCCAACAATTCAGGGTTCTCGTGGATATTGCCAACAACTTCAACAGCTTGGTATATATAACTTAGCTGCAGATTCCCTGCGACCCATTCACCATGTTTTGTGTATGACACAATTGCTACTGTATTATTTAGATAATAGGCTTGAGCTAATGGAATGTGTATAATATCACCTTCAAAAATCTCAACACCATTTTCATCTTTAAGGCCTGTGTATTGTTCAAAGACACCCTTACCATCATTTAACACATATAAGTGAAAGAAACCAATGTCGTCCCAATAACGCATATGATTTTGATGCCATTCTCTAAATTTAAACTCTCGCATTACTCTTCCACCTCTTCAAACCCCCAAAGATATTTAGCAGGCCGATTACCCTGTGGGTAACTACCAATATAATCAGGATTTTTTCTTCTAATAACACGATACTTTTTATCGCCAACAACAAAAACATCGCTTACATGACCATAAGGTTCAATTACACGGTCTCTGAAATAGATTGCAGTTATCATATTTCTACCTCAATAACTTCCTGATGAGAATTAGCCCAGCTCTCGGCTTCTTCTTTGGTATCAAAGAGGGTAGCAGCGGCTTGCTCATAAGTCGTTTTAGCTTCCGTCATACCCCAGTGCCTTTGTATATACACGTAGCGGTAATCACCAATCTCATCAGTCTCTTTATTGCGTACTATCCAATCTCCTTTTTTTACCTCAAATAAATCCTCACCATTTACCCAACGAATGATTGCGATTAGACGGTTGTTACTTTCTTCTGTAGGCCATTCTCGTGCCGTCAACCACTCCTGTACATCTTCTGGTAGTCTTAGCAAGGAAACTAGGTTAATAGCCTGGGTACCTACGTGGTTATAATGGGCCTCTCGCCACTTTCCTAGGCTATCCATAAACTCTTGCGTTACTTGGTACTTCTTACTCATAGGTATTTGTCTCCTTAGTCTATATCTATTTTGATGGCTTCTTGGTGGCTATTGCACCACTCCTCCGCTTCTGCCTTAGTATCAAAGTGGGTAGCAACGGCTTGCTCATAGACCATTTTAGCTTCCTGCAAACCAGATACACTGCGTAGGAAAACGTAGCGGTATTCCCCCTGGTTACCAACATCTTTACTTCGTACTATCCACTTCTTGTGCTCCAGTTCAAAGACATCTTTACCGTTAACCCAACTAATGATTGCGATTAGGCGGTTATTGCATTCAAAATTGTTTATTTCTGGATGGTTCCACCAACGTTTAATATCATTTGGTAGCATTGATATATCACACGAGCCAACAAAATACGTCTCAGCATTTCCTCTTTTTTTCCACTCCTCCAACTCTTCCATAAACTCCTGCGAAACCACATATTTCTCGTCCATTAGCTCTTCCTTTCGTCCGTCAAATACAATTTCTTCTGCACCTAATTGTTCAACCTGGCCCCAATAAACATTGGTTCCTCTGCTAGTCAAAAAGTAAGGAAAGTAAAATTCATGCGCATAATGGCTTGGTATCAAGTCTGTTGGTTTTTTAATTTTATCTACGAACCCTAACCATTCAAGATCTTCTTGTTCGAACCTCTCCAACACTTCACGCTCTTGTTGCTCATTCGCCACAATATATGCTTTATCTGTCATATTAAATTCCCCATTTATCTACGAAATCTTCTAATTCATCCGTATCTATATATCCGTCTTGATTTTCGTCTATTAATTTAAGAACTTTATTTCTCAATAGAATCAGCTTTTCAGGATAAGAATATTCATCTACCGTTTTTGTCATTAGTAACCCCTCTCAATCATCTTGAGTGCCTCTCGCACTACTTCAGGTTCTTCATACGCTTTAAATTCGCTCCAATCACGATAACCACGGCTTCGTGCAAATTCATTTAGCTGTTTTAAAACGATCATCATCTAGCCTCCGTTGACGACTTTCCGTAATTCAATCATTTGTGGATCATCGTTGGGAATGATGTCATCAGTAAATTTAATTTCATGCATTCTACCATTTTCGTCCATTTCGCTTTCACCAACGCAATACCGCTTTTCGAGTAGGTGAATTAACTCATACATCTTTTTTGTATCAATTTTGGGAGTCCGACGATATTCAGCCATTTCACAATTTAATCTTCCTAAAAATTCATTACCGACAATATCATCAAAAGCTAATCCTAAGTTTTTAGCAATTTTGGCCAATCCCCATCCTTGTTCGTATCTGACAACAAATTTGTCATATAAATGTCTATCAATCATAAAATTCAATCTCCATATCACTTGGCAACTCGTACAATTCGATTTTCAATACATACATGTCACCTAGCCAGTATCGTTTATGCAATTCTTCACTCACTATTTGACTATCATCAAAGCCAAGTACCTCTTGAAGTACATCATTTGTACCCTTGGCTGAATTATCTAAATCAATTGTTCCCCTTGTAACTGGCAAAGTTACAGTTGAATTAAATTCATCACGTTTTTTCTTACTTGCGACCATCGATTTTGGAATTGGGTAAATAAACATCGTCCTTAGTCGATAAGCACACCCTGCGTTTAATTTAGGTTTCACTTCATCAATGACATCCAACAAGCTGTCTTTCAAATAATCATGATAATCGTGATACTTTTTAGATCTATACAACCTTCCATTACCTTGTTGCATTTGATTACCTGATGAAAACTTAACAGGCAATTCAATTTTTGCTTCAAATACCTTTTTCATTTCATCTTTTCTTATATGAATACTTATGAAGGGTTATGAAGGGTTTATGACCCCTTTTATGATGACTTAATGGTTGATGTATCAACGTTTTGACCAATATGAAGGGTTTCCTGTTTCCTATTTATATATACTTTATTTTTTATTATTTTTTCTAGTATAATAATAAAAGTAAAATAAGTATTCATAGTATTCATAAAAGCCTTCATATCAATGGTTTAAGTGTTCATGTAACCCTACATAAAGTGTTCATATTTTTTCAAACCCTTCATTTTATTACGTACATAACACCGTTCATAGTTTTCTTTTTTGTATACCAATTAGCCATTTTTCTGCCCCACGATGACATGGTCATTGGTTTTTGATCTTCACCTAAATTGAGACCTAAGAAATATTGTTCATATTCGCCATATAATTCACCAGCTTTTCGTTCACCCTTTTCAAGAGTTTGTTGCCAACGACTAAATGGATCCAGTGCAACAATGTCATCCGCAATGTTGTCATAAATTTGCCAATCTTCAGCTAGTGCAAGTTGATATTGTTCGATTGCATATGTTGCCAACATTGGTGTTTCTTTGTCTAATTTCCAACTTGGAAACATTTCATCTCGTCTCTCAATCTCCTGAGAAGTAGCAACTGGTGCAACGGTTTTCACTATATGCAATCTACGTTTAATTGCTCCACTATCATTAAACGTTGGCATTTCATTAACATTGACCAACATCTTGGCTGTGATACGAAAATCAGTTCCATCAATTCCTTTACGCTCAACTGGACTTAAACCGCCACCAGTGACAGACTTGAAAGTATCATCTTCTTTAAATCTCACCTTGCTAGCATCATCATCGACCATGAGTGACTTACCAACAAATCTAGCTGTCTCAAAGCGTGCATTGTTTCCTTGTAAATTTTTTAGTTTAAACGCACCAGTGCGTTCTTCACCAAACATAGCTTGAGTGATTCTTGTGACAAAATGTGTCTTTCCAGTTCCGCCGATTGGATCTAATAAAAATAAAGCGCCTTGTTTCCACCCCATTTCATTTTGAAATGCGTAACCTAACCAAGCCCAGACGAATCTGGCATTAACGCCAAACATATATTTGGCATAGGCTATCCAAGTTTCAGGCGACTGGTTAGCAATTGGCTCAAAATTGAACCCATTGATGATGTTCATCTCTTTCACTGGTTCGAAAAAATTGTTTTCTTGAATATTCAATGTCCATTTTTTAAAACCGATATAATTTTGCTTAATGGAATCATCAAAACCACGAGAACGTTCAATCAAATAGGGTTTTACATCTCGCTGCAATTCTCGCTTTTTATTAGCTGAAATTCGTAATTTATCACAAATAAACATAATTGAGACATCGGACATATTGAACACTTGCTTTGTTTTCACACGATCCCAATATGAACCGTTCCACATATAACCCCAATCATCTTTAACTGCTAGATTATCTTTACCAATCAACCAATTTAAAAATTGAATTTCTGACGTGATTTTGTATTTAATTGTTTTACCGTTGGTTGAATTTTCTAACCAATTGTAATTGTCCACAAAGTCAGTTGTATAACCATATTTAATAACATCATCTTCATTGAAAGGTGGATTGATTTTGTCGAATGCAATGACTGAATTCAATCGTTTAACCATAGTTCCTCCTTTCTTAACTTAATAATCGTTTACTTTTGCTACTAATGTCTTTTTCGGGATGATCTAGTGTTTGCGCAATCCCTGTTTCAAAGAAAGCCGATAATAGAGCATCAGGATCAACATTGCTGAATGCTTTAGATAGTCCACCATAAATTTTAGTTAAATTGTTATCACGTTCACCCTTGTTAAATCCAAGATGATGTTTATCAACGTACCCTGATATGAAACTGGTTAAGTTTTCAACCGATGGTTCATTTAAACCTATGAAACCTTCATGATCAAAAGTAGATTTAAATTGACTAGGTCTATATTTGGCTCTTACACGGTATCGTTTGCATTCTTCTAAATTCCATGGCACAATCGTGTCCCTTTGTTGAATTGGTAAGCCCATTAGACGGCCAATCGTTTTGGATGCTTTTAAATCTGCGCCATAATCCAAAAGATTAAATCCAGATTTAGCAAAAGCAATGACTAATTCATCAACAGCTTGACTAAGTAATTTAGGATGAATCGGTTCTGCTAAAGGAACAAATATTCGGGAACCGTTTTTGTGTCCTTCTGTTTGCACATAAGCACTGGGTGATTTCCACAAATAACATTCCAAATGAAAATTGATAATTAACTCGTAAAACTTCATCATCAATTCATGCCAGTCATCGACCATATCTAAGTCAAATGTGATACCTTGGATATTTTTTATATTCGTTGCTTGCCTTGCTAAGCCTGACTTCAATTCACTAGGTGTAAAATATTGAGCAGAATAATGCTTGAACTCCCATAAATCTTCAATAGGTTCGTGTACTGCAGGCAAGCTTTCAACGTAAGTAATAACATCCAATTCATCAACAACATCATAATCATTCTCAACGCCTGATTTCTTGAATGCGCTAATCATTACTTTGTTCCAAATGGATCATCATCTGGGAATGGTGGAATTTCATCATCACTAGGAATTGGTGCATTACCAAATGGATTAGCAGCAGGAACTGATGGATTATTGTTATTAAACTTTGGGTTAGGATTTGTCTTATCTGGTTTTGAGCCATCTTTCATCAAGGGTGCATAATCAGCAATTCTTGGATTAAATGTCTTATGTCCGTTATATGAACCTTCTTCAAATTCTCTTACTCGTACGGCTAACTGCCGACCAATAATGCCTTTGGCTAAGTCTTTGATTTCGACAGTTACACCATCTTGAATAACGTTTGTCGCAGTTAGAACTGCATTGATTTCACGGTAACGGAATGGCTTTTCTGAATCGGTATCGTCGATGAATACTTGTGTGATATGAGAACCCATATCTTCACCATCCAAGACTTCAAAAGTAGCCACGAAATATTCTTGATCATTTCGAGTTCGTCCTTTGTATTCTGTATCTTTGATAATTACGTTGTAATCACCACCAAAGTGTAATGATGCGCCCGCAAGTTGAATATCTTTTTTGTTAAATGTAAAAGCCATAGTTATTTATCCTCTTCGTTTTCTTGTTTTTTTGCGTGTACCAGTTCATCTGCAGAAATTATTGTTCGATTATCCAAACGATTTTTAGCATGATTACCATTTTCGGTGTCCAAATCTATCCATCGTTTACCATCCTGTTTGTATATTCGCCCAACAATATCAAAAGGTGCAGTAAAAGCGTTAAATGTTTTTTCATTCATATCAGCTTCAAAACGTCCTTTGCCATCCAGTCCTGATGAACCGTTATCAAGTTGATGAGCTGTTGCTAGAACTGTTAAGTTTGTAGCACGTAACCACATGCCTAAGTTTCTGAACCAGACTTGCAGTTTTTGATAGTTTTGACGTCCATCTTTTGAAGCACCGTCAATGTTTTCAAGTACCCAATTTTGTAAAGCTGTAACATTGTCGATGATGATAACATCAAAATTTCCTTTTAAAACTTTTGCACCAGTTTCATCAACCGTATAGGTAAGACGATCTAACCAATAATTTGTCAATTGTTGTATTTTCGGTGCATCAGTATCTTCAAATGATGTCACATCTGTATCTTTGGTATCAGCAATGGCGTTAGTTGAACCATCAAAACTAAATAACAACTTTCGTCCATCAAACTGCTTAGAAAGACTAGTTTTACCTGTTCCACCATCGCCATAAATGAAGTACATATTGCCAACTTTGGGTATTTCACCAGCTTTATAAAATTTCATTCCCAATACCCCACTTTATTTGTATCAACTGGATTACTTAGATAATAGATAACATAATCGCTAAATTCATCCGGTAACAAATAGCCTTGATCGACTTTAACAACACCTTCATCACCTTGATAGATAGTTTGACCAAAGATGGTTTCCCCAAAGATTAGTGGATCATCTTCTGGTTCATAATCTCGATTAGTCGCTATTGCCATTCAGCCACCTGCCTTACACCATGAACCGTATGTTTTTCAATATCTGGGATTACTCGGTCGCCGTATTTACGTTTTAGTTGAACAGCACTTTTTACTTCTAATGCGTCCCAGCCATATTTAAGCTGCATTTCTTGCTTGAATACATTGTTATCAATATCAAGTTTGTTATTGGCACGATCAGATAAAACATAACGACTAAATGAATGTCCGTCTTTCACACGCTGTTTCATTTCTGCTTTAACAATATTAATTTGCGGATCAAACATCTTTACTGTGTAGGCGATGTCTTCCAATTGGTCATCGGAAACATCTTTGATATTTTTCTTGTTGATTGCCTGATTTAATGGGATTAATTCTCCATCTTCATTAACAATTGCAGGCATTTTCATTTGTTGAATGTTCATTTTTATCCCCCTAAAATTTCATAGGCTTATTACGCAACTTTTTTGAATAAGGTTCAATTTTGGGTTTGAAAATAAAACCAGCAAACTCATCATCTATATATTCTTCAAGTTCCCATTTATATGAGTAGTTCCTTAAATTAAGTTGTGGGTTGCTATTGGTAACCTCATGCATCGCAGCTTTATTACTTAATGTGCAACCACCTTTACCTGTTTGGGCTATTTTTGATGCTCCTGTCGACTTCGCATCTGATATAGCAAACAAAACAATATCGTTATCATTATCGAAATAGATTTCGTAATAATCGCTTTCTTTTAACATTTTTGCTGTAGCAGCTTTGTTTAAATAAAAACCAACAGTGATGATTGATACCGATGGTATTTTAGATACATTTCTTCCGGTGCCAGATGTGCTTATTTTATGAAAATTGTAGTTAATAGGGTTAATTTTATTAAAAGTCATGATATAATTACCTCGTTTATTAATTGTTTTATTACGTCTGATCAGTGCGAATGATTAGGCGTTTTTTCTTTCATCTGCATTAATTTCATGCTCTACTTCCGCTCTCATGTGTAAAACTTGTGCCACCATATCGGGGGCAAATAAGTAATTATTAAACACATGATTACGTTCATTATTTAGTGCTATTGCTAATTCAATCGTTATCATTCTGGACGCTCTCCATCATCAGATTGTTGAATTTCTAAATTATCTATTGCAAAGGTCAATAAACGTTCTGTCAATGTACGCATAGATAATCCTGTTGTAACTGAGAGCTGTTTCAATTGTTCGTGGTGTGCCGCATCTATAAATACTGGGTTATAACCTCTCACCTTGTTATTACCTGCTTTGATTACCAATTTTTCAGTCATATTTTTCTCCTTTTCAAATTAATTATTTTTGTTGATCACGCCAAGTTTTTGTCATATGGTGTGCTGCCTCTGGTTCATTGAACATTGTCATGACTAACCACTTCATGAGACGACCAACATAACGAACGATCTCTCCACCGTGATTACGAATAACCAAAGCTACCGTCATGATTACAATTGTTAATGCAATCGCTGGTGGGAATGCTGCTATTGCTAACTTTCCAAAAAATATCATTTCCGTTAACATGTTCTATTCCTCCTGCTCAAATTCAGCACTCTTAAGTCCCTTATAAATCTGTCCTGTATAGCAGGCTGATAAGAACCCTTTCCAATCATCCAACGGTACTGACCAAACTGTACCGAACTGCCTCATTGGAAAATCAGGACGATTACCGAAATTCTTTTTGATAGTCTCCCACTTCTGACCCATATAAATCTCAAGGTCTGACGTATACATGATTTGCGGATAACCATACTTGTGATACTGCTCAAGTTTTGATAACCGTTCAGTATCCATTTTTAATGTTGATGCCATAGCGTGTTCCTCCTTTTTGTTGCTATACTTAGATTTGTGAGTGTCGCAATTCTCCCCTACACTGATGAAAGGAAGTACTAAACTATGAGTAAACCATTTGTTATTAGTTACGATTTACATGAACCAGGCCAAAAATATGAAGATGTAAAAAATACTATTAAATCTTTTGATGGTTCATATATTAAAGTTTTAGAATCTACTTGGTTGGTAAGTAATGACCTGACTCCTGATTTAATGGCTGATAAATTAGCAAAAGTAGTCGATTCAAATGACACGTTTTTTATATGTGAACTTACAAATTCATATCAAGGTCACCTAGCAAAAAGCGATTGGAAATTTATCCGAGAAAATATTTTTTAATATGGATTCTTAATTAATTTCTCAGATGCTGGTTCATTGAGTGCCTGCTCATTAACTTTTTGAATTACCAATTCGTATATTTCATGAGCGTATAAATTAGAAGTACTAGGCTTATTCTGTTGTAATTTTGTTATTACATCTGAATAAGTCTTATTTGTTTTATCAGCAATTAAATCTTCAGCAATTGTTGAAGCAATTTCATCAATCTCTTCCGTGATTCTGTTAGCACCTTCTTGTATTGAGTTCAAAATAGTATTTTCATCCATCTGCACAGCCTCCTTAATGAATTTGCTTATAAATTATTTTTAGAACAAAGTGACCGCTATTAATGAAGTACGTGATTACTTTGAACTTCATAGATCTTTGAAGTCACATCTCTTAGAATCGCAATTGCATCGATTTCTAGGAGATGTTTTTCTTTCAAATCTTCGAAAATTTCATTAGCGATTTCCTCTCTTGCTTCTTTATCCATCTTCATAACCTCCTTTATTTTCTTCGTTCGTTTAATACGCCAGATACATACATTTCCTATACTTCCAATTCAATTTTGCTTTCACCAAGGAATTTATTGATGAAGTATTGTTGTCCCTTACCGGTTACTTTTGGCGTTTTAGTAGTTACGTTTACACCGTTAGAATTTATGTGGTTATGCTCTTTAATCTCAAACAAGCCAAGTTCCATACTTTTTTGGGTAGGCATATTACGATCTGTTCCAAGTCTCTTAACCAAGTAACCCTTCTCGCGAAGATAAGTAAACAAACGATTTTGCCCAATATCTATGCCGTTTTGTTTTAACAACTTAGCCAACTCGCCGATAAGAATTGACGATTGACTGGCGGATACTGCATCAGCAAACAATGCTTTAGGTTTCATCTCTTCAATAATCTCGTCCTTGTGGTTCAGCAACATTTGAGCTGACTTCATTCCCATTGCCATTTGGTAACGTGGGTCGTTTAGCAATGCTTGATGCTCCTTTTCGACTTGAATGAAGTAATCTCTAATTTGATTACCTTTTTCTGTCTTGGTCATCATGGCAATGTGTTTTGCCATGTCGACCATTAATTTATAATCTTGAAGTGTCCTTGCCGCTCCATTATTAACAACCGTAGGTAAACCTACACTTGTAAAATCAACGTCTTCAACATACATATCTTTATATCGAGCAAACCATAGACTAAATCTTTCTTTAATTCCTAAACCTTTATATAAATCACGAGCACTAACTAGTTGCTCTCCTTGTTCAGTTGTCTGAACTTTGATTAATTCATTATTCATGATTGTTTCTCCTTATAAATCTGTGATGTTAAATAGTGTAAAAATTTTCTTACGAATTGCCTTTGACTTAGGTGAATTCTCACCGTTGATTGCTCGATTAGTTTGAGAAGTTCCCTCACCAATCATGTCAGCAAGATCCCCTTGTCGATCAATCCTTCGTTCCCACATTTCATCCTCAATGCGTTTTTTAATCCGACGCTTTAGATCGTCTTGTTCCTCTTCATATGTTGTTGCGGTCATGGCGCAACCTCCTTTGTTTTTTTGTGATAATATTTAATCAAAAGTAAATTAACGGAGAATATATTAATGTACACACCTACAAAAGATGAATTTAAAATCCTTTCATTTATTAACAGTGAGATAGTCCCTCATGGAAATTTCGATACATATGTTGAACGAATTTCACGAAACCCGCTATACTTTATAAATCCAGCACGAACAAAAATTTCTCTTAAATCTTTGTGTAATAAAAATCTAATTGAATTCAGTACCATTGTCCCTGCACCCGAACTTACAGACGAAGGAATTCGAGTATTTTTTGAGGCTCGTTCAATTCGTAGAAAAGAATTTGTTAAGTGGATCATAAGTTTAGTTTGGCCAATAATTACTGCATATATTGCTTGGTGGCTTAATCGCTAAAAAATTTATCCATTATAATTTGCATTAAAACTGACACAATTGGAGCATAAATCAGACAAAGCCAATCTTTATTAGTCCAAGAGTTTCCAAACCATTCATCATAAAATTTTTTAATTTTTGTACGTAATTTACTCATCTGCAACACCTACTCTTCCCGTTTATTCATTATCAAGTTGTTGCAATTATTGCAACAACACTTGTATAATGTAGTTACAGATTAAACAAAGA
Organism: Weissella sp. ESL1156; assembly: GCF_058505625.1. NCBI lineage: Bacteria > Bacillati > Bacillota > Bacilli > Lactobacillales > Lactobacillaceae > Weissella > Weissella sp. ESL1156. The sequence goes on from NZ_CP196372.1 coordinate 1,329,272, forward strand.
CTTGCGTTGTTCGCATCTCTGCGCATGAAGTCGTTTGGAGTGGATACCAAGCGGCTTTTATTTTGTGCTTGTTTATCGTCCCATATCCACAAACGGGACGGCTAGGAGGTGCAGAACGTGCAAACCTTGTTTGATCTGTTAAGTGTTTTACAACAATTACTAGAGCAATTTTTATCAACATTCGTTGGTGCTTTAGGTTCTACCTGTGCTCTTGTGCTAGTTGCTGCTGTTAAACATTCAAAGAACCATAAGTAATTTGGTTCGTGCCCTGTCGTAACTGATGGGGCTTTTTTACGCCTTCCTTCCTGTTTATTTATTATCAAGTTGTTGCAATTATTTACTCGATGGAGTAATATAAAAGCATACGAAATAAGCACAATAAACGCCTGTATATCAACATTCGCTCACCAAAGCTCTGATTATTTTAGGTCTGTTTTTTGTTGCTCAATTACTTGATGAATTTATTATCACTCAATCGAATAAAAATGTCAACATAAAAATACTCGATTGAATTAAATAAATTTGTCAACCATGGAGAACCCTTGATATGACAATATTTGAAAGAACAAAAGAAATTGCAAAAAAACGTGGAATGAGTTTGCAAGATACTGCCACGTCTGCCGGAATTGGCATAAATTCCATATATGGTTGGAAAAATAAAAAGCCCAGTATAGACCGAATACAAAAGGTCGCTGATGTCCTAAACGTCTCAGTCGATTACCTACTAGGTAACACTGACGATATGCACGCAAATAAAAAATCAGACAAAGTTATCAATCTTGATAAAGCTCTATCTGATAAGGGTGTTGTTATGGAATTTCAAGGGCGTGAGCTTTCGGATAAGGCAAAACGTGGTATTCTTGAAATTTTAAATTTAATTGATGGTGATGAGGATTGACATATGGACGAATTAGAGGAACAGGTTAATAAACTCATCTATTCATCAAATGTTATTCTACAATATGCTGAATTTAGCCCTGATGATCCAGATGTGGTTATTATTAGAGTTGATAAACCGCCAGTTATTATCATTAACACAGCGTTCATTACGCCCTATCCTATGGTTGCTAGAAAATCTCATGAACTTTCACACATTATATATGGTGATGGTGAGCCCATGCTTTATCATTTCTCAATCGGCTTTAAAAACCAATCTGAAATTACTGCCAATAAAGGCATGATTTATATATTAGCAACCTTGGCTTATAGTGACACACCTTTAGAATATCGTAATTACACTGACTTTATGAATAAGTTTCACTTGCCCTCTTGGTTTGAACCTATTGTTAAAGATGCAATACAAGAAATTTAAATTAAATGTAGAAAAAGCCATCTTCAGTTGCATATATATTACGTGCAGGCAGGAATCACGTTAAAAGCTTGAGGAGCAATGCAATGGAACTACTTAACGGATTATTAGGTAATGCCACTAAGGTTTCAAATGAAAGTGTTCGTTCAGAAATTGAACCACTACTTATTACTGATGAAGTGATCGAACATTCATATAAACTTGTACGTGACTTGGTTATTTTTACTGACAAGCGACTTATCATTGTTGATAAACAAGGCATCACTGCTACTAAGATTGAATACAAATCAGTAATTTATCGTTCAATTTCTAAGTTTTCGATTGAAACTGCTGGACATCTTGATTTAGATGGTGAAATTAAGATTTGGATTTCTGGGCAAGCTGAACCTTCTGAAAAATTAGATTTCAGAAAAGGCGAAGCTTTAACAGATGTTCAACGTTTGCTTGCCGAAAAAGTCCTATAGTTCGTGTATTATATTTAAAACTATCCATTAGGATAGTGTACATAAATTTTATAATAATTCACGTTGAGAGTTTAAGGCGTATGTTACAAATGAAAATTTGTAACAACTATTGTTGCACTTAATTACTTTGAAAGTAACATTCTTAAATTAAGAGGTAGTTGGCATGTTTTTATTTGGAATAATTGGCTTTATTGCACTGTTTTTCATTATTTTAGAAGGATTGTGGACTTTGATACCTTGGCTAATACTAGCCGTCATCATTACTAGCATAATTGGTTTTTTCTTAGATCATTTTGTCATAATCAGCATTATATGTGCTGTTTTGGTAGTATTAGGAATTATAGGTTACTACGTTAATAAATATGATAGCAAATAAAAACACGCACACCCTCCATGACCAAACTTTAGGTGTACGCGCCATTAAAATATTAACAAAGCGTTTTTGCGCTTTTATTCACGTATCTAGTATATCAGACCTAGACACGTCTTTAAACTATCAAAAAATTTTACGCGAGAGGTTAGGTTTAAACTAATATGGCAAGTATAACTAAACGTGGTAAGAAATGGCGTGCCCGTGCATCTTATGTTGATGCAAAAGGCGTTCGACAACAACCTAGTAAGACGTTCGATACTAAAAAAGCTGCCACTGAATGGGTAACGAAAATAGAAAATCAGATATTTGATGGTTCAGATATTAACGCTGGCAAAATTCTATTTCCAGATTATTATAAAACATGGATTGAAGTTAATAAGAAAGGTACTGTCAAGCCAGCTACTTACTACACATATCAGGCAGCATTAAATTTTGTTAAACAAAATTTCGAAAATGTTCCCATGGATAAACTTACAACTATTTTAATTCAAAAACAATTAAATGAATATGGTAAAACACATGCAATCAGTACTGTTAAAGTTGTTGTAACAAAAATTAAAATGATATTACATGAAGCTTATCTTGATGGTATTATCAAACGTGATATTTTTTCGAGATTAAAGGCAACAGGACAAGAAATTCAGCATCATGATAATTTCTTAAATGCTAATGAATTTGTACAGCTTCAAAAATACTTATATTCAAAATCTGATGATATGAATAATTACCCATTTTATTTAATGGCTTTAATTGCATTAGAAACCGGTATGCGTATTGGCGAAGTTCAAGCTCTCACGATAGATGACATTAAAGACAATGCCATAATCGTTAATAAGTCTTACTCGATGGCAATTAGAACTATAAATAAGCCTAAAACCATTACGTCAAATCGTACCGTCGCTATTTCTGATAGTTTAAATGATATCATTCATGATTATTCCTTAAAAAATAATTCTAAAAACTTATTTGATAAAAAAATAGATTCTAAAACAGTGTCACGACACATGGAAAAATTAACAAAGGACGCTGGTGTCTCGTGTATTCATTTTCACGGACTACGACACTCACACGTTTCTTACTTGTTATACTGTGGCATTGATATTCAATATATTAGTAAACGTGTTGGACATGCGAACACTAACGTTACAATGAGCATATATTCACATCTTCTTAAAGAAAAAGAACAATCTCAAGATGAGTTAACTCTTAAAATATTAAACTACGGTGACCAAAAGTGACCAAAAAGCTTATAAATAGCGTTATTAAAGGAATACTTTTTTCATCGCCAAAAAAATAGCTAATGTTTCTTTGGCATCCGGTAAAGCACGATGCTTTTGTTCCCCTAAATTAACGCCATAAATTTCCGCCAAATCTTTTAAAGAAATATCTTGAGGATTACCCGTAATTGCACCATGAATCTGTTGTGTATCATATAATTTCCCGCGTGTCTCCCACTTACCTAGATTATGATGTTGTAGCCCTTCTTTAATCAATTGCACATCCCCATCAACAATCGCATGACCAACAATGGCATAATCACCAACAAAGCGCATAAATCGATTTAATGCTCGTTCTTCAGAAATACCATGGTTGATCATATCTAACGTAATCCAACCATCTTTACCGCCCATAGCTTTAGTAATATATCGAAAAGATTTCATAGCACTACCGACTGGCGGATTATTAACGATTATCGAAAATTTTTCAATATTCTTGGCACCAGTAACTTTTATGGCACCAATTTCGATAATTTGGTTACTCCCGTTCATTTCTAAGTCAAACACGACATAATTTTTTAAATTTGTAAATAACATCCCCCACCTAATGATCCTTCCCCAAAATATTTTTCATAAAACCCTTTCTAATTCTTTTTTAGCTTACTTATCTTTTAAGATGTCATAGAAGCAATGATAGAAATGCGCGTTAATCTTATTTTAACAGTAATTAAATGACTTGAATAACTAGAGACCTGCTACAATCACCGCTGTTGCAGTAAAGACCGATAATCTCCCTACTAAATGATGAGATTACCAGTCTTTTGCATAAAACTATTTTTTTATATCATTAATTTAGGCACCCATCAATAAATAAATCAAAGCAAGGGCAACCAATACTTGGAAAATAATCGTTACCAAACCATAGCTTAAGAACTTAGCACCTGAAGATTTAATCGTTGTCCATTTTAGATTTAGACCAATCCCAGCCAAGTTAACGATACCAAAGAAATTTGTCACACCTTGTGCAGTATGCGTTAACACGTGTGGTAGTGAAATAAATGAATTGATCAACATGAAGATAATAAACGTGGTCACAAACCAAGGAATACTAATCTTTGTTTTTGTCGCTGTTGTCCCGTCGACGGCCAATTTTGAAGCATGCCGTGCCATAAAAATGACAACAACTGATAGCATAATCACACGCAACATTTTAAAGATTGGTGCATAAGTCACAACACTACCACCAACCAAAGAAGCTGTTCCAGAAACTTGACCAACTGATTGGACAGTACCACCGATTAAGGCACTCACCATCATATTATTTGGCAAAACTGCTGGTCCTAGAATTGGTAAAACAAACAACAGGACAACACCAGCTAGTGAGACTGTTGCAACTGAAGTACGTCGCTGATCGTCAGTCGCACCGACAGCTGGTGCTACCGATGCAATCGCACTCGAACCACAAACGGCGTTACCAGCACCCATTAGCATTGCTGATTCTGGTGCAACTCTAAAGACACGACCACCCAACCACATCACAAAGACAATGGTCAAAGCCATTTGTAATAGAATAAAGATGACGCCACGCAATCCTAATGATGCCATATTTTGTAAGGTGACATTCAATCCTAAGCAAGCAATGCCAATTTCGATAGGATATTTTTCTGCCCACTTCACACCAGCTGCCCAACGCTGATTTGCAAATACTGTATTACCCAAAACAATACCTGCCAACATCGCCAATGCTTCAGCACCTAATGTTGGTAATAATGGCGACAATAATTTAGCAACTAAGGCTAATAAAAACGTCAGCACAATGCCGGCGACCATATTCTTATGTATTCTCATATAAACTCCTAAATAACTCCTAAAGCAAATTATTTTCATTATACACCTTGTCATCAAAATCACATGTTATTTGTCCTGAGGATAACGAAAAATTGATTTTGTGTACTTTTAAGAAGTTAGTATCTTGAAAATTTTTCAAAATATCGCTACTATGGATAAGGTTTTAAAAATTTTACAAGACATGATTTGAAAATAAATACTTTATATAAGAAAGGCATTAGAAATGGTCCAAGTTAAATCACCTTATTGGCAAAAAGTTGTTGCCGATGCACAAAAACATCCTACTGTACCAGGATTAGAAACCATCCCCTTCTTCACCATGGCACCGATGGAGGCAGTGACTGATTCTGTCTTTCGCCGCGTTGTCGCCGCCGCTGGTGGCCCCGACGTTTATTTCACTGAATTTACAAATGCGCGTAGCATTACGCATCCGAAGGCAAAATTTACGGTACAAGGTCGTTTACATGTTGACCCATCAGAAAAAATGCCCGTTGCACAATTATGGGGTGACCGTGCTATCGATTTTGAAACGGCTTGTTTCGATTTAAAAGCACGTGGCTATGAAGCCGTTGATCTTAATATGGGCTGTCCTGCTGCCACAGTTGTTAAAAATGGTGGCGGATCAGATTTAATTCGTCACTTTGACAATGCCAAAGATATTATTGCTGGAGCCAAAAAAGCTGGTCTTGCTGTTTCTGTTAAAACACGTTTAGGTTTTAATCAAATCGATACGTTTGAAGAATGGATTCCATTCATCTTAAAACAAGATATCCCACTATTAACTGTTCATCTGCGTACTCGTAAGGAAATGTCAAAAGTACCAGCACATTATGAGTATATTGATCGTTTGATTGCTTTACGTGATCAAATTGCACCAAATACGCTATTACAAATTAATGGTGATATCAAAGACCGTACTGCTGGTCTTGAGTTAGTCCGCCAACATCCTGGTATTGATGGTATCATGATTGGTCGTGGCATTTTTGAAAATCCATTTGCTTTTGAAATCACACCTCGTGAGCATACACTTGATGAAACATTAACATTGCTACGTATGCAACTAGATTTATATGATCAATTCACTGCTGAATTTGGTCCCATGCATTTCCAAAAATTGAAGCGCTTCTTTAAAATCTACGTTCGTCATTTTTCATACGCCTCAGATTTACGCGTTGCTTTAATGGATACCACAAATACGACCCAAGTTCGTGAATTACTAGATCAATTCGATGAACAATGGGCAGCAAAAAAGGCTGCTGATACGATTGCAATTACAACAAAATAACAAAAAAGCGGGTCATTTTCAAAAACCGAAAGATGATCTGCTTTTTTCATATTATCTGTTATTTTGTTGGTTCAAAAATTAAATGCTCGTTAACAAAGGCATTCAATCCTAATTCACTTAATTCACGACCATATCCCGAATTCTTTACACCACCAAATGGCAATTCAGGTAATGAAGCCCAACCGGAGTTAATAAATGACATCCCTGTTTCAATTTGAGCTGCCACACGTTGCGCATGTTCGATGTCACTTGAAAAGACCGTGTTGCCTAGACCATAACTTGAGTCATTAGCTAAAGCAATCGCTTCTTCTTCAGAATTAACTTTATAAACTGAAGCGACTGGACCAAACATTTCTTGGTTGTAAACGGGGTTATCCTTCGTAATATCTGTTAAGATCGTTGGCTCAAAGAAGAAGCCGTCACCACCAACCGGATCTTGACGGTAAACCAATGTGGCACCACCATCAATAGCTGATTGTACTTGCTTTTGTAGCTTTTCTTGGGCACTCTTTGATGACAATGGTGCAACATCAGTCGTTGGATCCATTGGATCACCTAACTTTGCCTTTGAAAAGCCTTCCTTTAGAATATCAATGAACTCGTCATACTTATCAGCCATCACAATGAAACGCTTTGATGATGTGCAGACTTGTCCAGCATTATACAAACGTGCCCCTGGTGCAACTGCCTTAACTTCATCCCAATCGGCATCATCTAAAATGATAAACGCATCATTACCACCAAGTTCCAAAGTAGACTTCTTGAGTGCTTCACCAGCTTCCTTAGCCACAGCAGCACCACCACGCTCAGATCCTGTTAAACAAACACCAGCAACACGAGGATCATGAATGGCCTTTGAAACCAAATCATAGTCAATAAATAAGTTGGTTAAAGCGCCCTTTGGTGCCCCAGCTTCGATGACCAAATCTGCAAACAGTTGTGCTGATTTTGGACAAATTGAAGCATGCTTCAAAAGAACTGGATTACCAACAATAAAGTTTGGTGCGAAAACACGTACGACTTGATACAATGGAAAGTTCCAAGGCTCGACGGCTACAATGACACCAGTTGATTGCTTGATGTAATGTGCCTTTCCTGCAGGTGATTCTAATGGTGTATCTGCCATAAATTCTTCACCCTTTTGCGCGTAATAAGCAACAATGCTTGCACATAAATCCACTTCGCCTTCAGCTTCGGTCAATAATTTTCCCATATCATAGGTCATTGCCTTCGCTAATTCTTCCTTGTGTTCAGTAATCGCATCAGCAACTTTTTGCAAAGTTTGTGCACGTTCACTAACCGGCGTCCCACGCCACGTTTTATATAAAGCATGACCTGTTGTCAATGCTTGCTCTAAATCTTCAGCAGTTGCGTTATCATACTCCTGTAAAATTTCCCCAGTATACGGATAAGTTGTTTTGTATGCCATAATATCCCCCCTTAATATAAACGACAAATGTTAGCGCTTCCACGCTATAAGGATATTATAACGCCAATAACTTAAAAAAGGGGATAAAAAGTTTCACAAACTACTAATTTAAGTGTACAAAAAATCACAATCTATCCTTTAACGTCGCCTTTTGCCCCGTCGACGATGGCTTGTGATTTTTTGAATCGAAACAGCTGGTCGACGTGCTGGTGCAAGTCGCTTAGCTGCTGATGGCACTGGATTTTCTGGATTCAAAGTGGTTGCAAAAATCCCTGATAACCAAGCAATCAAAATTTGCCCAACGACCATCATTGTCCCTACTAAATTTAAATAGACAATTAACACAAGCAGTGATCCTAATGATTGATAAAAACCAACATTTTTTACTGTAAACTGTGCATACCATCCAAACGAATAATTCAAAATAATCATCAGAACAACTTCAATTCCTGATCCAACAACTAATGGTCTAAATGCAGTCCGCTTTGCAGGCATAGCCGCATTAAACACACACATAATGATCCATAAACCAATTAATGTAATTAACCAGCGTTGTTTAGTAATAAACTCTAACCAACTAATTCCTGGAATTGCAGCAATCACTGCAGGCAAAATAGCACTGACAATCATCACCAAGCCAGCAGAAACTAAAATAACCATTAACCATAAAAAACTAAACACTCGAGTCAATAAACCACTGACGCGTTCAGGTACATCATAAACACCATTGAATGCTTTACGAAAAACAGCTAAGACAGAACTTGCTGCCCAAATTGTCGTCAAAATTGAAAATGACAAAATCCCGACACCACCTTTTAGTACCGATTTAATAATCGGTGCCAAAATGGACATGATATTACTAGGAATTTGTGCAGAAAGTAATGTGATCAAATCATGCGCATCTAATCCCACTAAACTGGCGACTGCCCCCACACTCATCAAAATAGGGACAAGCGATAATAAAGTATAATACGTAATTGTTGGTCCAACCATTTTTAAATTACCACGCTGAATATACGTTTTTAACTGATCAAGTTGAAACTTTTTTGTCAGGCGATGAACATCAACAAGTATTTGTCGCATGTCTATTCCCTCCTTCGTTAAATATACGTCTAGTATCGCAATGTTTGCGATAGATAGCAAATATGACGTTAGTTTAATGCTTATTGAATATTTGATCGTTAAAAATAACACCAATAAAAAAATTGATCACAAACTAGTGATTAGTTCATCATCAATTTCATTTATTATTTAAACCATGTGATTAATGGAATTGCATACCACCATCAACTTCAATTGTTTGTCCAGTAATGTAGTTTGAATCTGGTCCAGCTAAGAAAGCAACTGCCGCTGCAACATCTTCAGGCTCTGAAAGACGCTTCAATGCAATATCCTTTGCAAAGGTTTGCATACCCCATTCGTCATCCTTACCAGCATTCTTACCCACTTCATGAGCAATATCAAACATCATTGGTGTTTTAACAATACCTGGTGCATAAGCATTTACTGTAATATTGTCTTCTGCCAAATCACGTGCTGCAACTTGTGTTAAACCACGCACTGCAAACTTTGTACTACTATACAATGCAAGGTTTGGATTACCCACGACACCAGCTTGTGAAGTGGCATTAATAATCTTGCCGCCATGACCAGTCTTCTTAAATTGTTCAATAGCTGCTTGAATACCCCAAATATCACCGGCAACATTAATATGGTAAACCTTGTCGAATAATTCAGGAGTAATTGTATCAATTGGTGTTGTTGGACCAAGTCCAGCATTATTAACTAATACATCAAACCCACCAAGTTTTTCAGCCACTTGTTTTACTGCTGCAAAGAAGTCATCGCGATCAGAAACATCTAGCTTAACTGCTATGGCAGTTCCACCATTTTTTTCAATATCTGCAGCAACTTCTGCACCTTTTTGCTCATTCAAATCAGCAACTGCAACCGCAAAACCATCTTGACTTAATCGACGGACAATTGCTTCACCAATTCCTTGTGCACCACCAGTAATCATTGCAACTTTCTTTGTCATTACTAATCCCTCCAGTGTTATTCTTTAAAACAACTTCATTCTAGCACAATATGCCTCTTTTGTTAAAAAAGTCACAATATCTTCAAAAAATAACCGCGCCATTAGTGGTAGTAAACTAACAAAGCGGTTATATTTAAATACTTAATCACAAAATGTCGTCTATTTCGAAATGCACTGATAATAAATACCGTTGTCGTACGCTTTTTAAAAATGAGTATTTCTCATGAATAATCACTGAAATGTTTTTCTTTCACCTCCTTCATATAGACAATCATACCGTATACACACCACCATGAATGAATGAAATTTAAACGTTATCTTTCATATATTATGCGTTAAATGAAATGCCGTAATGGATGCCAAGCTTTTTTAAATTGTCTTTTCTTTCGAATTGACAACGGGCACCAAATTTTGTTCTGATCATCAAAATAGACTCGATTTGTTTCAATATCAAAGTAATGAATGGCGGTTAGATTTACTATGAATCCCTTGTGACATCGAAATAATTTTTGATATTTTTTCTCAATGTTCAACAATGAGTCGTTGATTTCTACAATCATATTTTGCGCATGGACAATCACTCGATTTACCTGATTTGGCTTTGAAGCAATATACATAATGTCTGACATTGGAATCTCATAATAATGGTTACGTAGTCTATAAACAAATTTTTCTTGCGTTCGTTGCATATGCTTAATCACTAATTCTTGAGCAATAATAATATCTTGTCGTATCGCTTCTTCAATCACGATGGTATCTTTTGATTTACAAATATAATCCAATGGTGCCAATCTTCGTTCTAAAGTTACTAATGACAACTCTTCATACGCTGTAATAAAAACGATGCTTGCTAAAGGCATTTTGTGACGTATTTGTTCAGCCAAGTCAATACTTGAGTTTTCTTGGTTTATTTCAATACTTAAAAAATAAAGCACATTTTGATGATCACAAGTCTCAACGAATTTCTTTACCTTCTCAATATCAGTTGTCGCCATCTTGATGGTCGTATCTAATTCTTCAAACGTTGTGTATCGGCTAATAAAACTAGTTAACCAGTCTAATTGTCGTTGATTATCTTCTAAAATTATTATCTCTAACATTACTTGTCCTCTACCATTAAAACGATCTGAATTATTTGAGTCTGTTCAGTGATTGTAATAGCTATTTCATACCCAAAAAGACAAATACTATCAGTAGGCTGATAACTAATAACAAATTGCCGATGCCGTTAAACATTGTCATATTTCACTTCTCCTAACAAAAAAACAGACTGTAATTTTTTATAAATGGCCAGTCATATTTTATCTATATTTTTAAAAATAGCGCTGACATTTTTCGAATATCATCTCTTATGACACGTCTATATAAAATCGTAAAGCATTTCTAACAATTCTGATAAAAAAATATTATCCGTTCATTTTTGCTTATTTAACGTTCAATAAATTAAAAAAACGCTGACCCCAATAAATTAGGTCAGCGATTTTCAATGTTTCACATGAAACATCATTTATTCATTTTTGTTGTTTTATTATCTTTAACATAGTTCCAAAAACTACCAATTGCAGATATCAAATCAAAACCAGGCAAAATAAGAATATACACCCAAACTGATAGCGTGTCAGTTGGTTGAAAAATTAAATACCAAACAATGTCAATCATTAATTGTACAAATAATTGTTGTGGCGTTGCCCGAAAAAAAGTTTTACCAAAAGCACCTATCATTCTTTAACCTCAAATTATAGCCATTTCTTCAAGAAATTGGCTTTGATTTCTGTATACTCAGGTGTCATATAAGCATCTGGGCCATGCCCAGTACCTTCAATGATGTGAATTTCAGCACGATCATCACTAACAAACTGACGTGCGGCGGCAATCATATTCACCGTCTGTTGATATGGTACAACAACATCTGCCGTTCCTGCAAATGCTAATATTGGTGGCATCTGTGAATTAAAATATGTGGCTGGATTATATGCCTTAACTTTTTGGGGATCATCTTTTGGCGCTTGTTGTTTAAACATTTGTCCTTCAAAAGATTCTGCTGTTCCCGTCTCAGAATAAGCCGGTGTAACACCGCTTTCCTTGAATTGCGGCACAAATTGATCAAATACATAAGGACCATATAATGAAATAATGGCATTTACTTGTTCAGATTGATCAGCATAATCCCCAAAATCACGATTATCCATCTCTTTTTTCGTTGCGGTTACACCCGCTAATAATGCCAAATGCGCACCTGAAGACTCACCCATTAATGCAACGTGGTTCATGTCTAATTGATATTCATTTGCATGTGCTCGAAGAAAGCGAATTGCTGCTTTCACTTCATATATCTGCGTTGGAAAATCAGCCTCTTGTATCAAAGAGTATGAAATGCTAGCAACAGCATAGCCTTTATCCAATAGTCGAAGAGCTGGTTCAAGTTTGTGTGAACTCTTATCACCAAAAACTAATCCACCACCAAATACATCGACAATGACTGGAAATGGTCCCTGACCTTCATTTGGTAGATAAATATCCAAATCATGTCGTGATCCTGCCATATATGGTATATCTTGCCATTGCTGTTTAATATAATCTGTTTTAGCAAAAGTTCGTGTGTAATCACGATCAATAAATCTCTCTGTCATATTAACCCCCTATCGTTTTCGTAATCAAAAAGGATAATTGCCTACACAACTATCCTTTCATCATACACTATTTTTAACTCTTTATTCGTAAACTTATGATAATCATTATGATAAACCAAACTAACGCCAAAATTGTGGTTGGCATCGTTGCTGGTGTAAACAACAAAATTAGAAAGATACCTATCAAAAAGGCAATAGTTAGATAATCCGTTACTGGTGCACCCGGCATTTTGAACAATTGCTTACCGTTCTTAAAGTCATCTGATTGTCGATACTTAACATGGGCAAACACCAAAACAGCATACATCACCACAAATGCAGCCGATGCAATTGATGTGACTAAATCAAAAGCGTTTGCCGGAAAGAAAAAGTTTAAAACAACTGCCAGCGCAATTAAAATCATTGACACATTGATAGCATTTCGAGGAATAAACCGAGTATTTAACTTACCAACATAGCCCTTACCCTTTGATAGCGAATATAACATCCGTCCAGTCGTAAAGATAGCACTATTCAATGAAGACGCAGCGGCTGTTAATACAACAAAATTGATGATTCCTGCTGCACCAGTGACCCCAATACCCGCAAAAACCTGCACGAATGGTGATTCACTGGCACTATAATTCGTCCATGGTTGGATACACATAATAGCAATCAACGCACCAATATAGAAAATTAAAATTCGCAAAATAATTGAATTAATGGCTTTTGGAATATTTTTATATGGATCTTGTGCCTCTGCTGCCGTCATACCAACAAATTCAATGCCTAAGAAAGCAAAGAAGACCATTTGAAAGGCTGATAACAGATGATGACCACCATGGGCAACAAAACCATGTTGCCATAGATTACTAATCGATGTGACGCCAGATGACGTTTTAGTATGCAATATCATCATAATAATCCCTGTCGCAATCATCGCTAAGATAGCAACGATCTTAATCATTGCGAACCAAAACTCAGTTTCACCAAAGGCAGCAACCGCAACAATATTAATACCATATAAAATGGCTAAGAATATTACTTCCCAAATCCAAATCGGAATACCTGGAAACCAAAATTTCATATAATTACCAACCGCTGTCAATTCAGCCATCGCAATGGTAATCCACCCCAGCCAATAAGTCCAACCGATAATGAAGCCTGCTTTAGGACCCACATATTTTTCAATAAATCCAACGAATGTTGCGCGATTAGGATCCGTTAGTAGCAATTCTCCTAAGGCACGCATCATCCAAAACATAAATATCCCAACGATAATATAAACAAGCAATATCGCTGGACCTGCAGTGCTAATCGAACGACCCGCTCCTAAAAACAACCCCGTTCCAATCGTACCACCTAAGGCAATCATCTCAACATGACGACCGGTTAAACCTCGCTCCAATTTCTGAGGAGAAACTTGTTGTTTTGCCATTATCCACTTCCTTTTTTTAATAAACATGCAGTACATATCGGACTTCTCTTGCATATATATTAACCAGTATATAAGAATTTTATAATATCTTTTAACTTTATCATTTTCATAATCAAAAAAAAAGAGATTGTGATAGAAATTTCTATCGACATCTCTTCCTTATTTTAAAAAAATTGTTCTTAACGCTGACATGATTTAATAATTTGGTCCTGGAAAATCAGCTGGTGTTTTTACTTGTAATCGTTGTAGTAACCGTCGTAAAATACCCTTTTCCAACATGGCTGCCCACAACCCCTCTAATCGACGTTCACCATGAATGACAACTGAGGTAACTGCTCGTAATTCCCTAAAATCATCACTTGTTCGTGCAATCAAATCAACAGTCTCTTCCAATAATTGATCATGTGCTTTTTGGTGCAACGTTCGTTCAAAGTTTTGGTCATAATAATCTGACCATTCAAAAGCCTGGGCAAGTGCTAGCATGCGATCATCATAGACTGGGAGCGTTGTGACATGATCACCAGCAACCCAAGCAACTGGATTTCCTTCAGCCTCGGCTAAGAATTGCTCCCATTTTTCAAAATTAAATGGATGTTGCTTTCTCATTGCCAAAATCCTCCAATTAGTTTCATACTAATTGTTATTTTATCACTTGTTTATAGTTAGTAAATATTTAACTCCGGAAAAACATCTGTCAAATTTACTGGCGTTGTAATCATCTCTTCATGTTCGCCAAATTTTAAAAGCACTTGTTGTGGTTCATAATCCAAAACACGTACCCCAGCGGTAATGGCATCCCGCACAATTTGCGTTAAAGGACCATCCCCAAAGTACGCCTCAAACAATTCGTCTTCGTGTGCTTTAAAATAATCTGTTCTCTCATTACCAATTTTTGTTGCCCACGCTTGCATAGTCGCAACATCTGGGGCTAATGCTATTAACTTGGCTGCTGGCGTTTTAGCGGGCGTTAGCACCCGATCAGTGATCAAGGATAACCCATCATTAAATCGCATACCAAAATGATCCGCTAATTGTGAAATTTTTTTCATAATCGCAAAAGCATCTTTTTTATTAGGCAGACCCATCATAGGGTTCTGCAAAGAAATTTCATTTGCTAATTGCTCATGCTGCTGCAAAATATCTGCCGTTAAATCATCTTCATCACTAATAAAATAAATAAGTAATAAATGAATCAAATTCAAATCATTTTCTGAAATACCAGCAATATCAAATGGATCAGTATCTAAAATGCGAATCTCTATGTAATCCGTATTGACACCATTTTCATGATTACTCTTAAAACGAACCGGTCCATAAATCTCATGTTCAGAGAATAATTTTCCTTGTGATACGAGCTCATCAATTTGTCGTTGATGATCATCATAATCACCGATATAATCCAATTTTTCTCCTTGATCATTGACGAAACCATAATCACTAGTTCGTAAAGAACGCACAGGGTTATGAAACTGTGGTGTCCTTGAATCGGTATCATTTAAATTAAAGGGTGTCGCACCAAATAAATAATTAAATAACCAACGATGTGCGACGATTTGCCGTGCTAAGTAGAAATAAACATCATTTTTAAATGTTGCAAAATCATTCACATCACTTGCGCTGAATAGTTTCTGTAATAATTCATCTGATAATGAGTAATTGAGATGCAAACCCGTCATAATTTCATGAGTTGAACCATATTTATGCAATAACCAATCGCGATAATCTTGGACCCACGTTCTTTCAAAATTTTCGTCTAACCACTGTAGATCATCTTTCCGTAATTGTGGTGGCATACTTAATGGCCAAATAGACTCATCATCAGCCATATGATGACGTAAAATCCATTGTAGTTGGAGCAAACGGTCTCTAGCTGCTTCAAATGATCCGACAGGTTCTGTTACTAACTCTGCTTGTGTCTCACTATAATCAGTTTGTAGGTACGGATGCATGCGTCTTGAACCTAACTTTGATGAATGATCAGCTCGACTCAAACGACCTTTTCTCGTCACACGATGTGCTTCTAATTCAATACCAAACTTACCTTGAAGTAATTCTGCATATAAATTGTTTTCTTTTATTATTTGTCCTAAATGTAAATCAGTTACCATACGTCATGCCCCTCAATTGATTAACTTTAAATAGACAAAAAGCCCTTGTCTATGGTTATCTACCACACACAAAGGCTCATCCAATCGTTTGCTAGGATTTTTGTCAATTAGACGATCGTTTCATCATCAGATGTGCTTTGTGTCTCAACATTTGTTGTTTTTTGTAACTGCCAAAGTTCCCATGTGTACACTATCACTGTTCGAATAATTGCATAGAATGGCACTGCCAAAATCATGCCAGCAATTCCAGCAATATTACCAGCTGCTAACAGTAACACAATAATCGTTAATGGATGAATATGCAACGAAGCACCCATAACACGTGGATAAATCAAATTACTATCGATTTGTTGCACGATCAATACAACAACAATAACCCAAAGCGCTTGTAATGGCGAGTCTGTAATAGCCACAAACAATGCTGGCACTAACCCGATATAAGGTCCCACATATGGAATCATATTGGTTAATCCAGCAAACACGCCTAACAGCAACGCATAATTTTGACCAATTATAAAATAGCCAATTGTTGTAAAAACACCAACAAAAATCATTTCCAATGCTTGCCCACTAATATACTGGGCAATTGTATGATTCAAACGCGCTAACACATCTGAAATACGTGATTGTTGCCGTTTCGGAAATAATTTTTGGATAAATGGTGAAAGTTTATGACCATCATTTAACATGTAAATCGTCATAACTGGCACCGTAATTGCTGTAATTGTAAAATTAGTTAATTTTGCTACCACAACACTCAAACTGGTCGCCACACCAGCAACCACTGTTTGACCGAATTTTTGAACTTGCTGTTGAATTTTATCAAGATCAATTTTGATCCCATATTCTTTGGCCATATCAACATGACTCAATTGATTAACCCAATGTTGCATGGTTTCAACCAATCCTGGAATATTTTTGATCAACCCCGCAATTTGTTCTACTAAAGCTGGTAGTAACGTTAAAATCAATGCAATTAAAATCCCTAATAATAGCAACATGACAATGGTAATCGACCATCCTCGACTAACATGCTTTACTTTCCCTAATGGTATTTTTTGTAAAACATTGACCACTGGATTTAATAAATAATATAGAAACCCTGAGATGATCAAAGGGACAAAAACAGCCCCAATAAATTGACCAATTGGTTCAAGAATAAAGCGTAGTTGTGTCACAATTAACACCAATAATGCAATTGCTAATAGTTCAAGCGTCCAAAACAGTGTCTTTGACTGCTTTAAATGTTCTAACACTTCACGACCTCACTTTCATTTTTTCTAATTATACCAGATATTCCAACAACATAAATCGACCACCAATAATTCATCAGGTCTACGTTTGTTTGTGATGTATTAAACGAACGAACTAATTTTAACCTAATAGACGTTAAAAGTTTTACACAGGTTATGCACAATTTATCCTGTTACTAAAAAATAAAAAATCGAAATAAATTCATATCACATGAATTTATTTCGACAATCACTTATTTTGTATAATTTACTTGCTGTACAGTACTTAATCAAAAAGCAATGCTAATATCAGTCCGATCGCCAACGTTAGCGAAATGACAACAGCATTCTTAATCGCATATGGAAAATTAGGCTTAATGGGATTTGCTTGAAACGCCTTTGCATTCTTCATCACCATTGGCAATGACAACAAAGCAACGAGTGATAACCAAGGTAAAATGCCAAGAACGACTGCTAAGATCAACATAATATAACCTGCAATGTAAACCCACCCAAATGCTTTGACAGCACGCTCTTTACCTAAATACCAAGCTAATGTATGCCGACCTTCAGCAACATCTTCGTTGTAGTCACCAATATTATTGGCAAACATAATATCGCCAATCGCAAACCATGCAATGGCTGACGCAATAATTGCTTTAAGCACTAATTCACCGTTAAATATTGGTGCAATATTGACGTAAGTTGCACTCAAAAAAATCAAATAGCCCATCGTTAATCCTGAGGCTAATTCGCCAAAAGGAGTCCGTGATAGTGGCAGTGGTGTCCCCGCATACCAATAAACAATCCAAAAACCAATCAACCCCATAACAAGCAATGGCCAACCCGTTTGCACAGCCAACCACAAGCCGCCGACAGCTGCAATCAACGCTAGTACAATCATGGTTGTCCAACCTTGGTTTTGTGAAATACCACCGTTACCAATAATATTATTGACACCATTTTTCCATTCTTCACTGGTTGCCGATTTAAAATCTTGGATATTATTCCAAACATTTGCCACCATCTGTAACGCAATGACAACAATCGCAAAGACAATCGCAAAAGTTATATGAAACTTTTGATACGTAATCGCGGCGTATAAGTTACCTAAAATAAGTGGTAAAATACTTGCTACCAATGATTGAACTTCAACGAATTTCAACCATGTTTTCATACTCATTTTCCACAACCTCCTAAAAAACTTTCAACACCTCAGCTTACACGAAAAAAATCAGTCATGCAATGTTACTCGCTGACTGATTAAATGTTGATATGCTTTAATGTGCCCGAAACTGATGCCAACCTTCACGAACTGGCATATCTTGACTTTTAACTGAATCAATACGTGCATATGGTGATGGTGCAACACTAATTTTTGAAATAAAATCCGCCATCGCTGCACTTTCACCCTGCGCTTCAATGTGTACTGAGCCATCTGATTCATTCCAAACTTGACCTTGGATATCTAACTGATCAGCAATCATTTTCGTTGTATAACGAAAACCAACACCCTGCACACGACCACGGACAATAATTTTCTTTGCAACTAACATTCACTATCCCTCCCGATTGTTTGAAATACTTTACAACAGGATACCAAAGCGTTCCGTCTGCACTTTTATTATAACGTCAGTTTATGGTTTCTTCGTCAAATCAGATCCAAAATACTTTTCTGAGAGTTTTGCAATCGTGCCATCTTTGGCTAATTGCTTCTGTACCTTCGTGATTTTCTTTGCTAAAGCTTCATTTTTCTTATTTAACATTGGTGAAGCTGACGTATCGCCTAAGACATTCGTCACTTTTGCCTTTAATTTTGTTTCTGGATGCGCTTTTTTATACACACTCCATGAATCTTGTGAGTTCAATGTCACATCTGCTTTACCAGAATTGACTAAATCAATCGCCTCAGCAAAACCAGGTACAGACACAACCTTTGTACCAGCTTTTTTAGCTGCCTGACCAAAATTTGATGATGCTGATTGGGCTGACTTCTTGCCCTTTAGATCTGCGGCTGTTTTAATATCTGAATTTGCTTTGGTAATCATAACCGTTTTGGTATACAAATAAGGCGCCGCAAATGCAAATTTCTTTGCACGTTCTTTTGTATTGCCCATGTTGTTATAAACGACATCATATTTATTCGATTCCAATCCTGCCACTAAAGAATCAAATTTTGTTTGCGAATAAGCAACTTTTAAATGCATTTTTTTAGCAACCGCTTTTGATAAATCAACTTCAAAACCAGTCAGTTTACCTGACTTATCCCGATAAGAATATGGTGAGTACGTCCCTTCAAGACCGACTGTCAACGTGCCTTTTTTATGTAAATTTTTTTCATAAGTTGGTACAGTCTTAGCAGCAATACTTGGTGTCACCGCACTCACACTACCACCAGCCACAAGCAATGTTATCGCAGTTGCTGTAGCAATTTTTGTATATTTATTCATTTTACCCACTCCTTTGTTAAAGCAGAATTTAAATATTAATCAATATATTATGTCATATTTTTAATTAGTGCTCGCTAAATTAACATCGCATCCCCAAATACCTCACTTCTTTTCTGTCGCAAATCATACTCTGCTGACGAATCATTTGTCAACTAGTTAATCAATTTATAAATTTTACTTGCAATTAATTAGTAAGACACCTAAAATAAAGGCAGATAATTATTTAGAACTCAAAATTTTAGGAGTATGCTGATGTTTCACAATTCGTTAAATAATAATATAACTTGTGAAAGCCTAACGCGTTTTTTGCGGTAGGTTATCTTGGTGTACGCCAATCTAATAATCGCCAAAAACGTGTTAGGCATCTTACTCACTAAGATGGTTTAACACTTTTTTTATGTTCATTTTTGAAAGGATGACTCATGTTTCAATTTATTGCAACTTATGCACCACAATTGATCATTGCAGGTATTAAATACACAATACCTTTAGCATTAATTTCATTTGTGATTGCTGTTGTCATTGCTGCTTTAGTAGCAGTTTTGCGATCGTATGTACCTCATGCAACTGGCTTGGGTGATCTTGGCTGGCGTCTACTCAAATTTATTTTATGGTTTTATGTTTGGATTTTCCGTTCAACACCAATGCTAGTGCAATTATTTGTTGTTTTTTATGGTCTACCAAAACTAGGTATCAGTTGGTTGTCACCATCTGGTTGGACTGCTGCTGTCTGGGTATTGTCACTAAATACCGGCGCTTATGCTTCTGAAGCGATCCGCGCAGCTATTTCATCAATTCCTGATACACAACGTGAAGCAGCAGCAGCATTGGGCATGACTGATCGCCAAATTTTTATGCGTATTATTTTGCCACAAGCTACGCGTATCTCAATTCCCACATTAGCTAATTCATTCATTTCGCTAGTCAAAGACACTTCGTTAGCATCAGTTGTCACCATTGTCGAGATGTTCTACCTGTCCCAACAATTAGCAGCTGTCAATTTCGAACCGTTACAAATGTATCTATTAGTTGCTGTGATATACGCTTTATTTGTTACTATCTTGTCAATTCCCCAACGCTATATTCAACGTTGGGCTGACCGTTTCGTCAAGGATCAGAGGTAAACCACATGCTAAAATTAGAACATATTGATAAAAAATATACTGAACATCATGCCTTAAAGGACATCAACGTAACCTTTAATCCACATGAAACAACCGTGATTGTTGGCCCATCTGGATCAGGAAAATCAACTTTACTCCGTTCATTAAACTTATTAGAACGACCAGATACTGGTAAATACACGCTCGATGAACGAACCATCGACTTAAGTTTACCGATAACGACTGAAACGCTACTTTGGGTGCGACGAAAAACTGGCATGGTTTTTCAACAACCACGTATGTTTGATCATTTAACGATCATGGGTAATATGATTGAGGCACCAGTACATGTGCTAAAACAATCAAAATCTGAAGCAACCAAACACGCTCATGAATTATTAGCTGCTGTCAATTTGGACGAAACGGCTAATCGTTATCCCTATCAATTATCAGGTGGTCAAACGCAACGTGTTGCGATTGCGCGTGCAATGGCCATGGCACCAGATTATTTGTTACTAGATGAACCAACTTCAGCCTTAGATCCTGAACTTGAAGCGCAGGTATTACGTGTACTAAATGATTTAGCACATGAAAATCAATCCATGATCATCGTTACACACAATATGGATTTTGCACGTCATGCAGCAGATCGCATGCTATTTTTGGAAGATGGTGAAATTAACTTTGATGGCACACCAGATGACTTCTTTAATAAGCCCACTGAACGTATTAACCACTTCTTAAACGCTTTTAAATTTGATCAAGATGCTTAAACTATCCTAACAAGATGTTGGTAGTAAATAGTACTTATCAAAAGCGTTTCTACAGTAAAAGGGTACTGATAACTAATTTTTGAAAAATCAGTTATCAGTACTCTTTTTTATTGTGGCAACTTGCAACTTGAAGTGCACACTAAAGAAAAAAATAATTTATTGCGAATCAACGGCGCATGTTGTTTGTCTAGAATATGCAAATAGGTGTCTTCAAAAAAATGAATAAAAGTTTTCATTTTATTCACTGTCATTACCCATCTTTAAAAATTATCAATTTACTAAATATATAATTAATAATAATTACAAATATATTATCGATTATTTTCCAAACTATTGAACTTTGATGCATATATTGTACGCCATACCAAATAATCACCATTTCCGTTTTTACTTCTAATATTAATATGTTCGACGAATCGCTTTAAAGGCAAAGTTATTGCCTGTCTTTTGTTATTTTTCTTCGTGAGTTTCAATTAATCCTTGTTGAATCACTGGTAATAATTCTTGCCACGTCGTTTCGAAAATCGTTTTAAATAAATTATCATCCCAACGACCTGCAAAAAATGGATGATAGAAGTACGTGAACGTTTGCATCACTGTTTGACCACGTTGTTGTCGGAATGTATGCCACGCCATAATACGTTCAACAGCGCTTGCAAACTCCTTGAGACGTGGTTCAATCAAACTATTGTGTTTTCCCAATTCAAACTTATAAAAAGCCAACATTTCTGGTGCCGCTGCAAAACTTGCTTGACGACGTGTTGAGAGTAACCATAGCCAATCATGTAATGCTTGCACACGATCTTCAGCGGGCACACGCTCACTGGCTGCAATGATTGGCTCGTCAACGTGCTTTAACCAGTCTTCATCCATTTCTTGGAATAATGCATCACGATTGGCAAAATGCTTGTATAAAGCAGCGGGTGTGATGGCTAATTTACGAGCTACGTCGGCAAGGCGTGCCTTTTCATAACCTTTTTCCATTAAAACGGCTTGGGTCGCCTCAAAAATGGCTGTTTTTGTAACTTTCGACATCTTGCTTCCTTTCTCAAATGATTGTCTTTATTATTATACCCAACTATTAATAGTATACAAACTATCTAATTTTGTTTATTAAAATTCTCTGCTATACTGGACGGTAGATAGTCGACAAATTTTGACTAAAATTATTAAATACGGAGTGTACATATATGACTATTTCATCATTAACAGATACATTTACCTTGGCTAATGGCGTTAAAATTCCAGTCATTGGCTTTGGTACTTGGCAAACGCCTGATGGCGATGTTGCTTATCAAAGTGTTTTAGATGCCTTGAAAGCTGGCTATCGTCACATCGACACAGCTGCTGCCTATGGTAACGAAGCTTCAGTTGGTCGCGCCATTAAGGATTCTGGTATCCCACGTGAAGAACTTTTTGTGACTTCGAAATTATGGAATGATAGCCATAGTTATGAAGCCGCTAAAATTGCATTAGATAAGTCATTAAAACTTTTAGGACTGGATTATCTTGATTTATACTTGATTCATTGGCCAAATCCACTAATTAATCGTCGTAACTGGGATAAAGCAAATGCTGAAGCTTGGCGTTTTATGGAAGATGCCTATGCAGATGGTAAAATTCGCGCCATTGGTATTTCAAATTTCCAAATCAAACACGTTGAAGCTCTGCTAAAAACAGCAACGATTAGACCAATGGTTAATCAACTATTTATTAATCCATCTGATTTGGAGCAAGATATCGTTGCTTTCAATAAAAAGCACGATATCTTAACAGAAGCCTACTCACCATTAGGCACTGGATCGTTACTAGCTGTTCCAGCTATTCATGATATTGCTGACACACATCATAAGTCAACCGCCCAAGTTCTTATTCGTTGGTCATTGCAACATGGTTTCTTGCCATTACCTAAATCAACACACACTGAACGCATTGCGCAAAATGCTGATGTATTTGATTTTGAACTAACAGACGCAGAAATGGCTGCTTTAGATCAATTAGAAGGTGTTGCCGGTACCCACCAAGATGCATCGCAAACTGAGTTTTAACTATTAAATAAGTATGAAAAGGCTGAGACAAAAATTATTGTCTCAGCCTTTTTAAGTAATTAAACAAAATAAATACTTTTTCAACTATTATTGTGTGCTTATTCACCCAGTTCAGCAATTACTTTATCATACTGTTCCTTAATAAAGTGTGCTGAAGCAGTCAACTTTTCTTGTTCATCAGCTGGTAAGTGCAAAGCGACCTGATCCACGACGCCTTCCCGACCAACAATGACTGGATATGACACATAAACATCGTATTCAGAACGATAATTTGAAACTGGTAGTTCTTCATGACTATCTGTTAAAACAGCTTTGGTTAAGCGACTAGCAGCACTTGCAATGCCATAGCTGGTAAACTTCTTACCGTTATAAACGGTATAACCCCCATCACGTACTTCATCATTTAACTTTGATAATGGCAAGTCATAATCTGTGATTGGTTGATCCTTAACAGTAACTGTTGACCATGCTGTAAACTGTGAATTACCATGTTCACCAATGTTGTAGCCACTAACTGACTTTGGATGAACCTGTAAGGCTGCCCCAACAGCACGATGCATACGTGCGGTGTCCAGCAATGTCCCCGTACCAATAACACGTTCTGCTGGGAAACCAGTATAGTGTTGATACATCGTTGTAATAACATCTACTGGATTTGTAATGACCACCAAAATACCTTTAAAGCCAGATGCAACTAATTGTTTAGACACACCTGCAATTTGTTGCTTGGTAAATTTCAGTTCAACAAAACGATCATTCGTTGTTGTCGTTTCTTGCAATGAAATCTTTCCAACTGAAGAAACAACAACGTCAGCATCAGCTAATGCTGACCAATCATTCACGACATAATTCGCATGAAACTCCAGATTAGCCATGGCATCTTCAAAATCTAATGCCTCAGCGGTCGCTTTTGCTTCATTCGTATCAATGAAAACAAAATCATCAACTGCTCCTTGTGCTGTTAAACTATGAGCAACTGCTGCCCCAACGTGTCCCATACCAATAATACCAACTTTACGTGTCATAATATTCTCCCCTCTAAATTATCATTGTTCTTACTTCAATCAATAGTTGGCCAAAAAGTCACCAATGCGCTTCACAGCTTCATGTAATGTTGCCATTGATGCTGCGTAACTAATACGGATATGCGCCTCTCCGCCAACATTAAAAGCTGATCCTGGAATAACGGCTACCTTACCACGTTTTGCTAAATCAACACTAAATGCATAATCATCCTGATCAACATTTGCTGGTAACTTTGGAAAGACGTAGAAAGCACCCGTTGGTTCAGTAATTTCAAAGCCTAGCTTGCGTAAAGCCGGTACCAAGTAATCACGTCGCTCACGATAAGCTTCACGCATTGCCTTAGAATCTAACTTACCCTGTGCTGAACCCAAGGCCTCCGCTGCTCCTGCCATGGCAGGATTTGAAGCTGCTGTCACTGTAAATTGATGTAACAAGGCAGCTGGTCGCAATAAGTCTTTTGGCCCCACAATGAAACCAATCCGATAACCCGTCATCGCATGTGACTTTGAGACACCATTCAAAATAATGGTCTGCTCAGGTAGAAACTTTGCAATTGATGTATGTGGTGCATTATAAGTTAACTCAGAATAAATTTCATCAGCAATCACTGTAATATTAGTTCCCTGTAGTACATCAGCCAAAGCTGATAGTTGTTCAGCGGTATAGGTAACGCCTGTTGGGTTAGATGGATAATTCAACATCACTGTGGTTAATTGATCACCATACTCATCAATAGCTGCTTGCAATTGTTCTGGTGTTAACAAGAAACCTGATTCTGACGTGTCAACGTAGACAACTTCACCACCAGCTAACTCAATTGTCGGATCATACATTGAGAAGTTTGGTGCAGGTAACAATACCTTATCGCCTTCATTAATAAATGCCGTAAATGTATCATAAATACCTTCAGTTGCA
Source organism: Weissella sp. ESL1156 (assembly GCF_058505625.1). Lineage (NCBI taxonomy): Bacteria > Bacillati > Bacillota > Bacilli > Lactobacillales > Lactobacillaceae > Weissella > Weissella sp. ESL1156. The sequence continues at coordinate 1,354,937 of NZ_CP196372.1, forward strand.
CCCAAGGTAACAACGATTTCTGAATCAACATCATATGATAAGCCATAACGGTCTAACATAAAATGATGAATAGCTTCTCGTAAAGCAACTGTACCAGCAGCTGGTGCATAATGTGAATCATCTGCTTCAATACTTGCAATCGCTGCCTTCTTAACATGTGCCGGCACTGTAAAATCAGGCTCACCGAGTGTTAATTTCAAAATACCTTCAACATCACTTGTTTCATCGTCAAATGCTCGAATCGCATTTGGCTTAATTGCTGCAACACGCTTATTTACTCCCATGTTCATTCCCTCATTTTTTAAATTTTCCGACCTGGATTTAAAATTCCCAGTGGATCAAATACTTGTTTCACTTGCTTTTGTAATACACGAACATTTGCATCTAATTGTTTTGGTACCCAGGCATTTTTTAAACTGCCAATGCCATGCTCTGCACTAACTGTTCCATTTGATTTTATAACAAAATCTAATAATTCATTAATAAATTTTTGTGTATCTGCTGGTAAGGTGCCATCTTTATCCTGCAAAATAATATCCGGATGCAAATTGCCATCTCCCGCATGCCCTAACAAAAGTAATCGTTGATCATATTTTGTTGCTAGTTCCTCAGCTTTATCAGCAACATCTGCTAATTTACCCAGCGGTACGGCAATATCTTCAACAATTAAGCGACCATATTGGGCACCAGCAGCAAAGATATCTTGCCTAATTTTAATAATTTCAGCTGTTCGTTCAGCATCTTCTGTCACATCAATCTTCGTTGCCCCATATTCATGTAAGAGGTTATCGATTTTATCCAACACACCAGCAACAGCAACATCAATTTGAAAAATCAATAAGGCTTGTTCACCATGGCTACCCAAATGACTATTTTCATATTCATCTAACGCTTCAATCGAAACACGATTCAAAATTTCTAACATTGATGGGTTCACACCACTAGCTTGCACTGCTTGTACAGCACGCATTAATTCATGAATCGTCGGAAAGGTTGCTAAGCCCGTAATGGCACCACCTAATGGTACTGGTAGTAAACGAACCGTGGCTTCAACAATAATACCTAATGTGCCTTCCGATCCAATCATTAAATCAGTAAAATCATATGCAACATTATTTTTAAATGTCTTACCACCAAGTGTGATCAATTCACCATTTGCTAACACAACTTTTAATCCTAAAACGGATTGCTTGGTTGTCCCATATTTTAACGATGACATACCGCCTGCATTAGTCGCAATGTTCCCTCCAACTGAACTAATCCGTTTCGACCCAGGATCTGGTGAAAAGAAATAACCTGCTTGACGTGCCTCTGCATCCAAATCGCCATTTAATACCCCTGGTTCAACAATAGCCACTTGATTTTCTGGCTCAATGGCTAAAATGTGGTTCATCCGTGATACATTCAGTATTAGACTACCTGTTAAACCGGCTGCGCTATTAACAATTGATGTTTTAGCTCCTTGCGGTACAACCGCAATTTGATGGGCTGTTGCAAAACGTAGCGTTTCCTGAACATCAGCAATTGTTTCAGCAAATACAACGGCATCCGGTAATATTTCAGTTGTGATTTCTTGCGTATAGTAATTTGTGCCATACGTTTTTAACGTTTGCTCATCTTGTGACACTTCACCATCTGGCAACTGCAAAGATGAAAAAATTGTTGTTGTCATATTGCTCCTTTTGCTATAAAAAAATCCCGTCGCTCTATAATAGAATAGAACGACGGGACGATAAATATCGTGTTACCACCCGTGTTTCAGTTTGTATCACTGCAAACTGCTCTTTAAGTATTGATTGCATACTTATATGCGATATCGGGCATCACCGGAAATAACTTATAGCTATCACTACTCATCATTTCAATCACTCCTAGGCCAAAATTCACCTGATTGAACCGATTGCCTCACACCATTTGCAACTCGCTTTGCGTATTCACCACAGGCTACTACCTCATCATCATGTTTACTCATATAATGGTAAGACGCCAATAATGAAAAGTCAATCATTTAATTAAAGAATTCTCATTTTATCCACATTTTAAAAATCATGCTGTAAATGGGTACCAAAAACGACTACCCGTTACCTTAATCAATATCACTTCAAAGATAATTAAAACAATAACGCCAATTAAAAATAACCAATCGTGATACATGTTTTGACATATTAAAATTCTACTTGGTACGAATAACAAGCATATGATTTTTACTGGATTCAACCATTATTTCTTTGTAAACTTTACAATTCCCTCCCAACGAGCTGTCTGAGGAAACATATCAATCGATTGTATATAATCAACACGATAAACTTTTGCTAAGTCCACTAAATCACGCGCTAAAGTTGAAGCATTACATGATACATAAACAAATTTTTCTGGTTTCGTTGTTAAAATTGTTTGTCGTAATGCACTATCTAACCCCGTACGAGGTGGGTCAACAACCATCGCATCTGCAATCCATCCTTCACGAGTCCATTGTGGAATAAGTTTTTCTGCAGCTCCAACATAATAGGTCGCATTCGTAATGCCATTATCCACTGCATTTTCATTTGCATCATCAATTGAGTCTGCAATCGTGTCCATACCACGAACTTCTCCTGCATGATCAGCTAGCGAAATGCCAATCGTTCCAACACCTGAGTATGCATCGATCAGTTTGTCCGCTTTCGTCAAGTCCAACGCTTTAATTGCTTCTTGATATAGTCGCTGCGTTTGCCGTGGATTCAATTGAAAGAAGGCACGCGGTGATAATTTAAATGTCTTGCCATTGATCTGTTCTGTTATATAATCTTCGCCCCAAATTTGACGAGTATCATCACCCCATATTAATGATGACTTACCACGATTGATATTTTGGTGAATTGATACAACTTCCGGTAAGGCAACATGAATTTTATCAATTAGTTCATCCGCATTTGGTAGTGAACGTCCATTGGTCACAATCGTTAATTGAACATGCCCTGTTGATTCTGAGACACGTGCAATTAATGTTTTAATCACACCTTTATCTTTTCGTTCATTATAAATAGGTAATTGCATCTCTGCTAAAATATCACGAACCATGCGTACAACTCTTAATGTCGCTGGATGTTGTGTTGTAACAACTGGTAAGTCCACTAATTTATGTGAATGCCGTTTATACATTCCCACTGCTAGTTGCCCGTTGACTTCACGTATCGGAAATTGAGCTTTATTACGATATCCTGTAGGGTCAGCCATACCAATCGTTGGCAATAACTTATAATGCGCATAGCCTGCTGGTCGATATTTTTCCAACGCTTGCCGAATGACATCTTGCTTAAATTGTAATTGTCCTTCATAAGCGAGATGTTCTAATTCAAAGCCACCCACTTCTTGGTTATCAATAGGTGTCACGCGTTGTTTTGATGTTTGCTTGAATTTACGAATGCGTGCTTCAATAAATTTATCAGTGACATTCGTCACCTCAACTTCAACAACTTCACCTGGTAATGCGCCTGGAATAAATGTGATTTTACGCTTGTAATAGCCAATGCCTTCACCATTGATTCCTAATCGTTTAATTGTTATCAATAATTGATCCCCAATAGTTACACGGACTGGTGTCTTGGTTTTTACTTTTGTTCCACGTGAAACATCAACAGATTTTTTAAAATGTTGATGTTTATTGTGATTCTTTACATATTTATTTTCCATAATTCGTTCTACAATAGCGCTTTCTTTTGTTGTTTAAAGTTCGTGATGGATCTTTTGAAAATTCTGCTCAATCTCAAACAATGCCTTTGCATTATCTACTAAATTATCCGCAAATTCTTCAGCACGGTCAACATCCGTTTTATATCGTAACTCATGTTCAAGACTAGCCCACATATCCATGCCAATTGTTCGAATCTGAATTTCGACAGGCACCGCTTCAACATCATGCGCCTTAAAAACAGGAACTTTGACAACTAAGTGCAAACTACGATAACCACTTTCTTTCGGATGTTCAATATAATCTTTACGTTTAATCACTTCAACATCGTCTTGTTGTGTTAATAATTTTTCAACAGTATAGATATCATCAATGTAATTAGTAATAACACGTAAGCCAGCAATATCAAAAATATTTTTCTTGATAGTTGTGACATTAGGTTCAAGATTTTTCTTTTTTAATTTACCCATTAAACTTTCTGGATCCTTCATTCGTCCATCAATGTGATGAATCGGATTATGATTATAGTTCACTTCAAATTCAGCATCCAAATTTTCCAACTTTGTTGATATTTCATGTTGTGCAGATTCATATAATTGGTACATTTGTGATAATTGCGTCATCTGTTCTGCAACCCACTCAAAACCATCTCTGCCACCAATCATTTGGCGAATTTTTTTAACGCTCATAGTATTTCTTTTCGTATTCATCGTTATTTATTCCCTTTTTATCTGATTTATTCACAACGCACAAGACATATCATTTTTATTATACTCAATCATACGATACTTTTCGTTAATCATTGCTTAAAAAGACAATTTTTGACTAGCGATATTAAAAAGCTGAGATTATGCCTGACTAAAAAATCAGATAATCTCAGCTTTTCACGTCATATGTCTCAAAAATATATTGTGACGCCTATTTTATTTATTTTTCTGGTACAGCTGACACCTTGATATCACCAGCAATAATCTTATCTTTTGCTGTCTCAACAGCCTTCTTTTCATCAGCATTCAAATGCTTAGTCACCACACCAACGCCGCCTTCTTTTAGGCCATAATAAACCGTCTTACCACCAGGGAATTTACCATTTTGAGCAGCTTTTGTAATTAATTGCACACCACGTCCGATTCCTGTTAGTGATGATGTTAATGTCAGATTATCCCGCTTACCATCTTTCGTTTTGTAGTTACCCATATTCGTTTGGTCAAGGTCAACACCAATTACCCAAACTTTATCCTTTGAACCAGATGGTAAGGTTGCGCTTTGATCTTTGGCAGCTTGGAAAACACCGTTTCCAACACCACCAGCGGCTTGGAAGATAACATGTTCTCCTTGAGCAATTTTAGCTTTGGCAATCGTTTGTCCTTTGGCTGGGTCAGAAAATGTCCCTGCAAAAGTGGCATCTACTTTGATGCTTGGATCAACTGATTTCACACCGGCTTGATAACCTGCTAAGAATGACTCAATAACTGAGTTTCGCATACCACCAATAAAGCCAACAGTTTTATCGCCTAATTCTTGTGCTTTTTTAGCAGCCGCAACCCCTACTAGATATGAAGATTGTTCCGAATGAAATTTAACAGAAGCGACATTTTTATATTTCTTATCTGCTTGTTCGTCAACCAAAACAAATTTTGTTTTGGGTTGCTTACTTGCAACCGTTTCAACAGAATCTTTAAAAGTATTCCCAATAGCAGCGACTAAATTATAGTTTGCTGTTGCCGCTTGCGTTAATTGGGTATCATAATCAGCGACTGTTTTGGGTTGAAAGTAATTATAACCGTCTTTCCCTTTTGTTAAATGGTTTTGCTTGCCCCATTTTTGCAGTCCTTCCCAAGCGCTTTGGTTAAATCCTTTATCATTCACACCATTCGTATCTGATACCATCGCTGCAGTGAACTGATCTTTTTTGTTTGATTGGCTACCATTCATTGATGCAATACCAATCCCCACAACTGCGACGACCGCAACACCACCAACAATCATCATCCGACGTGAAACCATTTTATTAATACCTCCAAGTATTAGTCCCTCAACCCAACCACTCATTTAAGAGTTCTTTATGAATATATAATTTTATTTACTATAGCGGTCTCACAACTAGAATGCAAGCTAATTTTTATATAATGATAAAATATGTCAAAGCGTTTTACTTAATGTCAAAATCATTAATTTAAATGAGTTTTAGATGTGTAAATGATGTTAATTTTTATTTGTTTTAATAACGAACATTATTTTAAAAGTACATTGAAAAATATCATAAAGTACGTATAATAGAATTATCAATTAAATGGGGGATATCATGGCCAATACAGATACACACGATAGTATTCTTGTTTTGGACTTTGGTTCTCAATATAACCAACTCATTTCACGTCGTATTCGTGAATTGGGTGTATATTCTGAATTAAAGCCACACACTATTACCGCAGCTGAAATTAAAGAACTCCAACCCAAAGGCCTAATTTTCTCGGGTGGACCTAACTCAGTTTATGATGATGGTGCATTTTCTGTCGATCCAGAAATTTTCAATCTTAACATTCCAATTCTTGGTGTTTGTTATGGTATGCAACTAATGGCACATATGTTGCCAGGTGGTAAGGTACTACCCGCTAACAATACATCTGAATACGGTGAGACAGTTCTAAAGGTAACCGATGATCAATCAACATTATTTGCTGATACACCTGAAACGCAAACTGTTTTGATGTCACACGGTGATTATGTTGGCACTGTTCCTGATGGTTTCACAGCTGTTGCTACATCAGATAGCACCCCAATTGCCGCTATGGAAAATCCTGAGCGCCAATTATATGGTGTGCAGTTCCACGCTGAAGTGCGCCACACAGTTTACGGTATGAAAATTCTTGAGAATTTTATCGACAACGCTGTGCATGCCTCACGTGATTGGTCAATGGATGACTTTATTGAAGAACAAATTGCTAAAATTCGTGAAACAGTTGGTGACAAGCGCGTCTTGCTTGGCCTTTCTGGTGGCGTTGATTCATCAGTTGTCGGCGTGTTACTACACAAAGCAATTGGTAATCAACTAACCTCAATTTTCGTAGATCATGGTCTACTTCGTAAGAACGAAGCTGATGAGGTCATGGCAGCGCTTGGTGGTAAATTTGGTCTAAACATCATCAAAGTTGATGCACAAGAACGTTTCTTGACGAAACTAGCTGGTGTAACAGATCCTGAACAAAAACGTAAAATCATTGGTAACGAATTTATTCGTGTCTTCGATGAAGAAGCCGCAAAATTGGATGGCATTGACTTCCTAGCGCAAGGAACCCTATACACTGACGTTATCGAGTCAGGTACGGATACTGCCCAAACAATCAAATCTCATCACAACGTTGGTGGCTTACCGGAAGATATTCAATTCCAATTAATCGAGCCTTTAAACAAGTTGTTTAAAGATGAAGTGCGTTCACTTGGTGAAAAGCTTGGCATGCCTCACGAACTTGTTTGGCGTCAACCATTCCCTGGACCAGGTCTTGGTATCCGTGTTCTAGGTGAAGTGACAGAAGATAAGCTAGAAATTGTTCGTGAATCTGATGCCATTTTACGTGATGAAATCGCGAAGCAAGGTTTAGATGGCGAAGTATGGCAATACTTTACTGTTTTGCCTGGTGTCCGCTCAGTTGGTGTCATGGGTGACGGTCGTACCTACGACTACACCATTGCAATCCGTGCCATTACTTCAGTTGATGGCATGACCGCTGATTTTGCAAAGTTACCTTGGGACGTGCTAGAAGAAATTTCTCGCCGTATCGTTAACGAAACTGACCACGTTAATCGCGTCGTCTATGATATTACAGCTAAGCCACCCGCAACTGTTGAGTGGGAATAGCTAGTGGTGAGCTAGAAACCTTTGTGTATCAAGGGTTTCTAGCTTTTTTTACTTTTGGATTGCACTTTCATTGCACTTATTTCTATTGGACGTCTTAGATAGTTGACCGTGAACTGATTACGTGGAGAATGATCAAAATTTTTTTTGGTCGGTTCAAAGTCGATCACGCCATTTAATTTATCTGCCACTTGAAAATTACTGTTGGGATAAAGGTGTCCGTAAGTGCCCAAGGTGGTCTGCACATCTTCATGACCTAACCGATCTTTAATGATCAGCGGATTTTCTCCCATGCTGATCAACAGAGAAGCATGAGAATGACGCAAACCGTGGATACGAATACGATGCACTCCTGCTTTTTTGGAATAACGATCAATGGCGTGGGCAATGGTATATTTCTGTGTTGGAATCCCGTTGTAGCTCATTACAAAAGAGGTTTTCACCACTTTTTGCTGAACATTTCGCCATTCTTTTAAAAACTGTAAAGTGGTTTTATCCAGCACAATATGACGTACACTGGCTCTCGTCTTGGGAGAGGTAAAGTAATATTCTTCTTGACTCTTATAATACAAAGTTTTGTCAATCGATAACATCCCCGTTTTAAAGTCAATATCGTCCCACTGAATGGCTGTGGCTTCACCGATACGCATACCGGTCATAAATAACAGCCACAAAGACATGAAAAGAAAGTGTTGATAAAAGTCTTCCTTATAGAGCAATGAACTGAACCCCGTAAGTTGGAGTAATTTCCAAAACTTACGGGGTTTTACTATGTTTTCAAAAGAAGTACAAATTGAAGCTGTCTCAATGTATCTCCAAGGTATACCACCTTACAAAATACGCGAAAAGTTCGGTATTAAAGGCTCAGACACTATTCTTAATTGGGTTACTAATATCAAGGAACTCGGTGTATATGGGATAAAAGATGCTAGTCGAAATAGGACAAATTATCAATATTCCTTTAAAATCAAGGTAATTAGATGGCGCCTTGAGCACAAAGCTTCGCTTCCAGTAACTGCTAAGAAGTTTCATATTCTTAGTCCATCTATTATTTGGCAATGGGAAAGAGCGCTGGAATCTGGCCGCCTGAAACCTAGTAAACAGAGGTGGAATAAGAAAATTATGACTAAACAAGATGACAATAAAATTAAGAAACTTGAAGAAGAGAACGAATTACTGCGTATTAAGGTAGCCTATTTGGAAAAACTAGAGGCCTTAGCACAGGAGAAAAAGAAATTACAAACCAAGACAAAGCGGTAGTAATTACTGTGTTAAGGCAAGAATTGAAATGCAAACTCAAGTTAATTCTTAAAGTAGCAGAAATGTCAAGCAGTAGTTATCATGATGCCTGTAAGCGAGCCTATAAAGAATACTCTCGTAATTTGATTAATGCAATTGTTGAAATCCGTCATGAAAATCCTGAATATGGTTACCGTCGTGTTACTCAGGAATTACATAATCAAGGCTTTAACACCAACCATAAGGTTGTGTTGAAAATCATGAAAATGAACAATATTCTTTGTACTGCATTTAATCGAATGACTCGTAAATACAATTCATATGTTGGCACAGTTGGTCACATGGTCACATTGCACCAAATCGTGTAAAACGTCGATTTATAACAGATCGGCCTTATCAGAAAGTACTTACGGATGTTACGAAATGCGTTGGGGATCGGGGAAGCTGTCTGAACGAGCATATTTTACTGCATATATTGATGTTTACAGTGGTGAGATTCTCACCTGGAATATTGACCTTCATCCAACCGTTGAATTCGTTATAAAACCGTTAGATGAGCTGTTAAACATTAGGCCAATATTAAACTATCGTTTGACAATTCACTCTGATCAAGTCTTTCAGTATCAAAATTATGAATATGTATCACGGTTGAAGAACAACCATGTCTTTCAAAGTATGAGTCGCAAAGCGACTTGTTTGGATAATGCCATGGCAGAAAGTTTCTTTCATATCTTGAAAGTAGGAACGGTTCACAACCATCATTATCAAAGCTATGACGAATTGAAATCTGCTGTCACTAATTATATCTATTACTACAATAATAAACGGATTAAAACAAAACTGGCCGGGAAAACTCCGGTTCAATACCGAAATTTTTCCGACCAGTTAGCCGTCTAAACTTTCTCCAATTTTTGGGGTTCAGTTCAATTTCGTTTTTGAAATGTCTTTTTCGGTTCACACATTCTTATGATTTATCTCCATACGACAGATAAAGCTAACTATGTTTTTTCAATATCCTCTAAATTCATAAAGTAAATCACTTAATTTTTCATTTTCTTCTATAAATTCAAGAAGAAAATTTTCGGTTATATGATATTGTTTACCTTTATTATCCTTAGTACTCAGTATTTGCTTATCGTCACTGTCAGTAATTTGGAAGCTATGAACTATTCGATTTCTTTTTGTGATTATATCAGAAAAAAGATTGGTAATTTGCGTACCAGACTTTTTAGTAATTGTATTTTTAATTGGTTGGGATAAATCACCCGAAGTCTGATCAATTAAATTAAACCAGTTATATAGCCTTTCTTCGTCGCTATTTAAAATGTTTTCTATGACAAATGAATTATTGGAATTAAACACACACAGAGCAGTTCCTAATAGTTGCCTATAGTTTCTGTCTGGAAGTGCTTGTCTAGTATAATCTTCGTACATTTCTTTACCATTCCTTTTATATCTTGCGAACAACTTAGTTTTACATTGCATTGTTAGCACCAAAAGCAATATATTTTTCAACAAAATTACATTAGCATCGAAGGTGTAGTACACATATTTGGCTAGTTAGAAAGATGAATATTATTATTAACCATAACACTGTTATGAACAAAATTATTAGCATCTAAAGCTTGAATAGTCGAATCATATACCTGTGCTTGCTGGTTAGGATCTTCAATAGTAATGATTAAGCAATACGGGATATTCAGATCAGCTTGGTTACGAACTGCATAGGATTCTGCATAGTCACGATAATGTCCTTCCAGAAAAAGAAACCAGTGCTTGCTGGATGATACATCATCTTTAAAGCGAGGTTGTAACTCGGATAAATCAAAAGCGTACTTTTTAACTGGATGATACTTCTGTCCATACCTTATAAGAGTACGTTCGCTAGCATAATCGGGGTGGTTATGCATAATATGTTTACCATAATTACTATCGAGTAACGTGTTAAACGCTCCAACACGCTTAACAGGATTAAAGCGACTCAAAAACTCAGTAGTATTTTGTTTTTCATCATAAGTACCGAACTTGATGTCAAGATTAGATTGACAATACTGAGCTCCCTGGTTCGGGATTAATATTGGATCATAAACCAAAGTTATTTTGATTCGACCAGTATAGTACCCATTTTTAATTAAAGCCTCAGGATATGGAAAATCCATAATATCAATACGACGACTCTTTTGAATTTTTCCTTGCAAAATCAATGTACTAGCAAAGGATGAACTAAAGATGGTATCACTAGCATTGGCTGGCTTTCCATACCCGAGATAATCCAAACGCTTTTGTGCATCAAGAGGCGGAACCTCTGCATATCTTGCTGAATGAATTTCAAGAGCTTTGAGTGTTAATAAATCATATTTATGGTTTGTCAATAAATCCAACTCTGCAATATTTCTAGCTACTTTCGGTGCAGAAAAACTTGTACCTACAGAATGAATCAAATGTAAACCATCACTGGAAGCTGTATCGCTAACTTGTTCAAAATCCTTAATTGTAGAAGGAGATTGAGTTTTGGCAAACAAATCTCCACCAAAATGACTAACATCTGGTTTTACAACTGACGCTGGTGCAGGTCCATGGCGGGAGTATGGAGCAGGAAAACTTTTTACGGTATACTGATATTGATCCGAATCTCTATTTAAAGATCCAACTGTAAGCGCACGAATGGACTCAGCCCCAACACTTAATCTTCCAGCAGAAGCTTTAGAAACAAAATTACCATCGTTACCTGCAGACTTGCAAATAATGACATTGTTTTTTTCTTGAATTTGATCTAGCGCAGTTGCGAACAAAGAAAACTCACTATCTGATATCTCATCAACAAGACTAACGGAAAGATTCCAAACATGTATCTGGGGATTCATTTTTACCGCACTTTCGATATTTTCAATCAATTGATTCTCCTCAATTGGAAACTTTGGAACTATAGGAACATCAATGATTTTACAACCATTAATTGAATAATCATTGTTTTTGCCAAAAACATCACCATGAATAAGAAGAGTAGCTATATAAGTTCCATGTGAAGTATCAAGTAAGTCTTCCGGATAATTGCAGCCCTTTCCACGAGTTACCCAGTTTTGCGTCAATTGATTTTTTGCTACACCGGAATCAAGAAGTCCAACCAATGGATATTCTTGATTTTGATTAAAATCTAGCAAATCAAAATCAGTAGCCAATTGTTCACTCATAACTCGAAAGGGCAAGTCAACTTTCGATATAGGTTCAACAGAACGAATCGGTAAGGTACGAATAAATTTTAAAGAATCAGCAGCAATAGATGGTACTCGAACAGCTTTAATGTTTGAAGAATAAGAAATCAATTCATTGTCAATGTTGTGGCTAGTTAAATTGGATTGAATAATACTAAGAGCACGTTTATCCAATGTAGGATCGTTGTAGCTTAATGGGACTATCTTGTATGCTTCTGAAGTATCAATTATTTTAAGTTCAGGTTTAAAAGTTTCAATTTCAGTTAATGAAGAAATTGGATGAACATTTTTTTGGGTATCCGTAAAATTATCTTTAATTGTTTTTAGTTTCTCTTTAGAGTCTACTTTCATAATCAGTGATTGTTCACCGACAAAACCAATTTGACCTGTATTTTCTCCAACAATAAACATAGGAATAATTTGACGTTGATGGCTGTTAGCTTGTGCCTTTTTGATAAATGTCACTTTTAAAGTATGTGGTAAACCTTCAAAGGATGTCTGATCCCATTCAGACTCAATTTCATCAAGGTTTGAAATGAGTCGTTTACTACGTTGAAGTAGTTCTTGCCCACTCAAAAGCCATTTGGTTTTATCCTCTTTAGCTCCTCCCCCAACAGTATTTCCATTGTCTTGGGGACGAGGAGAAAAATTAATAGGCAGATTCTTCTCATTATTCATTAGTCTTTACCTCCTTATAAATTGAACGCACTTTTCGCATAGATAATGATAACCGTTCCGATATTTCACTTTGAGAAACAAGATTATCGATCATAAACTTTGTGGCATTTTTTTCTGTGAAATTTTCTGGTGTGATATAAATAAAAAGTTCTAATACAATTTGTGAATATAAAAGTTCGTCTTTTCCTTGCAAAATACAATTTTTAGCAGCAGTATTGAAAACAGACTTAATGGCATCTGGAGAAAGATTAACAGTAGCTCTGACTAACTGATCAACCTTTTTTAAATCATTTTTAAAATTGTTATCCATAATATTTGAAAAATGGTTAATCAATTTTTTACGCACACCTTTTTCTGGGATACCTAGTTCTAATTTTGTATCAAATCGTCGCCAGACAGCAGAATCTAACAATTGTGGGTGATTGGTTGCTGCAATGAGTATACTATCCGATGCAAAATTATCTATATTTTGTATTAAACTATTAACCACACGTTTCAGCTCTCCAAGTTCATGCTGATCATCACGAACCTTTGCTAGTACATCAAACTCATCAAGAAACAAAATACAGGGCTGCTTAGAAGCATATTCAAAAACCTTACGAATATTTTTTGCAGTACTACCTAGTAGAGAAGAAACAACTCCATCCAACCTAGCCGTAACTAGTGGCAGACCAGTTTGCAAACTTATAAAGCGTGCAAGAGACGTTTTTCCAGTACCGGGTTTGCCATACAGAAGTAATCTGTTATTAGTTTCAATCCCGTTTCTCAAAAGCAAATCCCTTTTTGCATAGGCATGAAGAAATTCATTTATTTCTTGTTCAACAAAGTTATTAAAAAAGAGCTCTTCAGATGTTTCAACCGGAATAGATATATCTACTGTTTCTACATGTGTCTCGCTATCAAATGGTTTAGCTGTCAATGAATCAAGTTCTGCAGTTCTAGTAGTATTTCTTTCGATCAGCTGAGAGATTTTTTTTGAAACTGTCATTTCACCATTATTTTTAAGATAACTTGCTAACTTGGTTGAATAATTTCGAACCTTTTGTGGATCATTTTTTAGTCCACCTTCTATTATTTTGAGTAGTTCAGGATACATTGTAAATCCATCCTTTCAGAAATGTGACGTAGGTACATAAATATGGTAATCAGTCACTTTTGATATTCTATCACACAAAAACGTTTTTGTATATACGAAATTTGTGCAATTTATACAATAAAAAGGTATTTTATAATCGAATTATGGTACTTTTGATTATTATGAATCCTAGGAACTATCTCAAATTTTTTTATATCTAACAATGGGATCAATAAGCCCACACTTTTTTCAATCTTTACTAAGTAAATTAAAGACGCTCAATGAACGTCTTTAATCAATTGAATATTGAATTTTTTGAATTTCAGTTTCTCTTCTAAAGTGAAACCTGAAAACAGTATCTAATTAAGTGCCACTGCACTGAAATTGCACTTTTTTTATTATTTTTGGTGTTTTATACATTTTTATAGCTTTGAATATTGCTTGATATTACTGCATTTCTACTTATACGCTTAACCCAAAGTCCAGAGTGGGAATAAAACTGACATTTAAGCAATTGCCAACGTTCGACAATTTTTTACAATTAAAAGAGAATGTTCCAAAAGGATTCAGTCTTTTAGAACACGTTTAAAGGCGCTAATCTACCAATCAAAATTGATAGATTAGCGCCTTTTTCAGCTGATCATAACGACTGATGTCTCAGCCGTTTATTTTTTAATCTCGTATCTGGCCTTGACCTAAAATCACATATTTCGTTGTTGTTAATTCTTTTAAGCCCATTGGACCACGTGCGTGTAACTTTTGCGTTGAAATACCAATCTCAGCACCGAACCCAAATTCAAAACCATCTGTGAAGCGGGTTGATGCATTAACATAAACACAAGCGGCATCAATTTGCTGCGTAAATCGTTGGCTATGTTCATAATTAGTTGTAATGATTGCTTCAGAATGTTTCGTATTATGTTGATTAATGTGGCTAATTGCCTCGTCCAAGGTATCAACTACTTTAATGGCAATAATGTAATCGTTATACTCCGTATCCCAATCCTCAGGCTGTGCTGGTCGTGCCTGATCACCTAAAATTTCACAGGTTCGTTCATCGCCACGAATTGCCACATGATTAGCGACCAATGCTTTCGCAATTTGTGGTAAGAATTGTGGAGCAATCGCCGCATTCACAAGTAATTTTTCAGCGGCGTTGCAAACAGATGGTCGCTGTGTTTTTGCATTAATCACAATATTTTCAGCCATCTGCAAATCAGCCGTTTCATCAACATAAATATGACAATTACCAGCCCCAGTTTCAATAACAGGCACAGTTGCTTGTTGCACAACTGTTTGAATCAAACTGGCTGAGCCACGCGGAATTAAAACATCAACATACTGGTTCAACCGCATAAATTGCTGTGCGACTTCATGTGAGGTCTCCGTGATGACCTGCACTGCATCCTGAGGTAACCCCTGTTCACGCAACACATCACGAATAACTGTCGCAATTTGCATATTAGTATGTATTGCTTCCTTACCACCACGTAAAATAACGGCATTCCCGGATTTAAAACACAATACCGCTGAATCAACCGTGACATTTGGGCGTGCTTCATAAATGATGCCCACAACGCCCAACGGCACTCGCTTTTGATTAATTTCTAATCCTGCTTGTGTTATCCAACCGCGTTCAATATTTCCCAACGGATCTGGCAAACTAGCAACCTGTCGAACACCTGCTGCAATCCCCGCAATTCTATCTGCATTTAACGTCAAACGATCAACAAACTTATCTGCTAGTCCTGTCGTATCTGCTAAATCAGCCTGATTAGCAATCAAAATCTTCGCCGTTTGGGTCTCCAATGCATCCGCAATTGCCAGCAAGGCTTGATTTTTAGCGGCTGTTGATAATTGTGCTAACTGTTGTGCAGCCTGCTGTGCTTTTTTCCCAATTTCAATTAATAATTCTGTCATTATTGATGTACCTCATTGGCGTCATCAGGAATAAATAAGGTTCCCAATTCTTCACCGTTCATAATATTAAAAATAATTGATGGATTAGCCCCATTTGCCAAAACCATCATTTGATCATGTGCCAAAATATTAGCAGCTGCTTTCAACTTTGGCGTCATACCACCTGTACCGAACACCGATCCTGCACCACCTGCTTTTTGTAGCGAATCAGCAGTCACTTGATGCAATTCCTTAATTAATTTCGCGTCTGGGTCTTTATGAGGATTACTCGTATAGAAACCATCAATATCTGATAACATAATCAACAAATCTGCGTGAGAATGAATCGCAACGATTGCAGACAGTTGATCATTATCACCAAAAGTTGTTCGATGATCCAATTCATCAACAGCAACCGTATCATTCTCATTAACAACGGGAATGACTCCCCATTCTAGCAATTGTTCCATCGTGTTATGAACATATTCACGACTTTGTGGGTAATCTAACACATCATGCGTTAACAATACTTGACTAATTTTTTGACCATATGCAGCAAAACGTTGCTGATAAACTGTCATTAATTCACTTTGTCCAATGGAAGCTAAAGCTTGTTGCTTTTGAATCTGCTCTGGTCGCTTTTGCAAACCCAATTGACCCATTCCAGTACCAATCGCCCCTGAACTAACTAAAATCACTTGTTTGCCTTCGTTAACTAAGCCAGTTAGGGTATAACTCAACTGATCAATTGCCTGCAAATTTAATTTACCGTTCGCATGCATCAAAGAACTCGTACCAATCTTCACAACAATCCGTGAAACATGTGTCATCTGGCGGGCTGACTCCATATGACTCGCCTCCATTTCTCATTAAGTTTTACCCTAATTCTACAATAGTCCACGAAAATAATATAGCAATAAATAAACATCAGTCATGTTACATTACTTAACACAATCGGTTTCGTGCCACTTTCTTCGCGTTATAATAACGCTATAATTTAAAGACGAAAGGATTGATAACATGGACTTAGAAACGTTGGTAACAAAACATCCCCAAATCAAAGATTTAATCAATGAACAGCCAATTTTTTGGCGCAACCCAGATTATGCTCAGCAGGCTGATCTCCCTTTTTCAAAATCAGATATTTTTGATGCCGTTGCTCGTCTAGACCGCTTTGCACCTTACATAGCGACTGTCTTCCCGGAAACGGCTGAAACAAACGGCATGATTGAATCTCCCTTGATTTTATTAGATAACATGCAAAAAATTTGGAATCATCAAAACCATCAGCTTGCTGGTCATTTGTATCTAAAAGCTGATAGCCAATTACCAATCTCCGGCTCAATCAAATCTCGCGGGGGCATCTACGAAGTGCTAAAATTTGCCGAAGAAATCGCAATGACTCATGGTAACTTAGCTTACATGGATGATTATCGTATTTTAGCTTCTGATGAATATCGCCAGTTATTTGCTGATTACGGCGTTATCGTGGCTTCAACAGGTAATCTTGCACTAAGCGTTGGCATTGTTGCTGCCACTTTTGGCTTTAAAACAACCGTCTACATGTCACATGATGCTCGTCAATGGAAAAAAGATAAATTACGTGAAAATGGTGTCACTGTCAAAGAATTCAACACGAATTTCTCAGAAGTCATCCCGAAAGCACGTGCTGATGCTGCGCTTGATCCAAATAGCCATTTTGTAGATGATGAAGGTTCAAGCGATTTATTCTTAGGCTATGCTGTTGCAGCTGTTCGCTTACAAAAACAGCTAAAGAATCAGCACATTGCAGTTGATCCAGATCATCCGGTCATCGTTTATCTGCCAGCAGGTGTTGGTGGTAGTCCAAGTGGCGTGACCTTTGGGTTAAAAACAATCTTAGGCCCTGATGTGCACGCCATCTTCTGTGAACCAACACATGTTCCTTCTGTCACCCTTGGTATGATGACAAAATTAAATGACCAGATTTCAGTCTATGACATCGGTCTAGATGGTTTAACCGCTGCCGATGGTCTGGCAGTTGGCCGTCCATCACGCGTTGCTGGTAAGGTCATGCGGACATTGCTATTTGGTAGCGTCACCTTCCCTGACAATGATATTTATCGATATGTCACACAATTAGAAGATACACAGCATATCACTGTTGAGCCTTCAGCGGCTGCCGGTTTTACTGGTATTGCACCAACTATTAAAAATATACCCGCATTCAATACAGCCAATGCAACTCATATCGTTTGGGCAACCGGGGGAAGTATGATGCCACAAAGTGAGCGCGATGACAATTATTCTAAAGGGAAGCAACTTTTAAATCAGTCAAAAGGCGTTCTTATTTAACAATTTCTAAACACAAAAACGATCGAAATCCGTTACCAGATGCCGATCGTTTTTTATTAGCCAAATTATCCGTGCGATGATCACTCCGCGACTTCTCCCGCCTGAGCCGGGTTCTCTTTCTTCAACATAAACACCGCAATAATTGTCACACAAGCGACTAATGCCGCTAAGATGAAATATGTCGTATGGAAGCCAACACTATCATACAGATCACCTGCAATTGTCGAGAAATTAAACAACGATATTTGTTTTGCAAAATTAAATGCCAAGGCGTAAATCGTGGCATACAATCTTAAATCAAATGCGCCAGCAATGTACTTCATTGTTGAGACGAGGAAGAGTGGCATCTCAAATGATGCAAGCAGACGAACAAATGTTAAGAACCAGAAATTAGGTGCAATTGCGCTCAATGTAATCCGTAAGAAAGTTAGAACACCATAAGCAATCAGTCCATTCTTAGCACCAATTTTATTAATGATCCATGGCATTGGAATCATTAATAAGGCTTCTAAAACAATTTGTGTTGTAAGCAAACGACTATATACCACAGTTCGAGCAGCAGCACTAGTAAAGAATGTTTGATAAAATACTGGGAACTGTTGATCAAACACATCATAAATAGCTGATGTTCCCATAAAGAAAATACTTAAAATCCAGAAATTTTTAATTTTAAAAATGGATAAAATTGTTTTAACATTTAAAGGTGCTGAACTTGCGCCTTCTGCTGCATCTTTATTAGCAAAGTTAATACGATCACCAAAAATTACCAGACAAGTTAAAATGATTCCAGCAAGTGAACATATCCAGAAAACCAAGAATGGATTTTTAACAAACACCAAGTCAGCAACGAATGATGCTAATGCGCCTCCAATTGAACCTCCCATACGGGCATGACCATACTCAAAGCCATTAGCTAAACCTGCACGTTCAACATAAGATTCAATAACTGCGACACCACCGTTAAGGACATAGGCTAACGCGAAACCAACAATAATTGCGCCTAACAATGAGTTAAAATGTAGTAATGGTATAAATAGCCACTGAAAAAATGGACCAATTAAGATAGCAGCTATTGTGATTGATAATAGTAATGTCTTCTTAAAGACTAATTTATCTGAAATAATACCAAATACGGGTTGATAAAATAGTGATGCAAATGCTAAAAAAGGAAAAACAAAGCCAGCTTGACCACCACTCAAATTTGCTTCTTGTTTTAGCCAAAGTACCAAGAAACCTTGCACAATTTGCCAGATAAAGAAATAACTGACATCAGTGCCAAAAAAACTCCAAAAATGCTTTTTTGTGTATTTTGCGTTTGATCCATAATCTATACCTTCTTTTCATTAAAGAAATTACTCAACATTAAATGGGGTTGGTTTGCCAAATACTGGAAATCCTTTGTCATCCCAAGTAAATGGTTGCACCATTGTATGACGATTTGGATCATATAATGGATCCCCTTTTATATCTAAGTAATTACGTACGTGATATACTAACAAATCAGTTTTATCATCTTCTGCAACGGTAAAAGAATTATGTCCCGGACCGTATAAACCATTATCAATATCGAATTGAAAGATTGCATGATCAAGTTTATGCCACTTATTTGCATCTAAAATATTGTCCGTATCATTTATCCACAACATCCCCATTGCATAGTTCTCATCAGTCGCAGACCCAGAAAATGTGATAAATATCTTGCCATTTCGTTGCAAAACGGCTGGTCCTTCATTCACTGAAAAAATCTTTGTTTCCCAATCAAATTCAGGTTTTGAAAGCATCACTGGCTTTGTCTTAAGCGTCTAAGGATTCAACATTTCAGCAATATATATTAGAATTACCTTTAATTGTCTTGTCTTTTTGTGTCCAAACATAATAGAGCTTGTCATTATGATTAAATGATGTTGCATCCAAACTGAAGGTATCTTTATCAGTTAAAATTTGTCCCTTTTCATGCCAAGCTGCTTCTCCGATCATTGGGTTATCATTATCACATGCAATACAATACATACGATGTGTAAACATCCCTAATTCATCTAATTCAGTTGTATCAGTAGCAGCAAAATAGATATACCATTTATCATTGATATAATGTATTTCTGGTGCCCAAATCAATTGACTCATTTCACCACTATCATGTTTACGCCAAACAGTTCGCGGCATTGCATGAGCTAATCCGTTAATCGTTTTATCACGACGAATTTCAATTAAATTATAAGCAAGGACAGACGCTGTAAAATAATAATAGCCATCTGTGTGTTTATAAATGTAAGGATCAGCTCGTTGAATAATTAACGGGTTGATGTAACTATCGATCATTTTTTTTACCACCCTTTTCAATGTGTGCTTTATTTTTCAACATGTTCATTTTAAATCATATTGAAAGCGCTTTCGATACATTTTTGTTAATCTTTTGAACTATTTTTATACAACAAATAACATTATTATTGTTTATAAATCACCAAAAAAGCCTTTATATTGCTATATAAAAAATATTTATGTTATTATTAAAACAATGATAAACATTTATGTTATTTTAGTAGTTAGCGTATGCAACTAGATATTTCAGACAATTCATTACCCGTTTACAAAGCATTCGCAAATCCAATGCGTCTAAAAATTATTCAAATTTTATCTCACGAAAAACTTAACGTCAGGGATATTGCTGCACATCTTGGCATTAGTACCACAATCACTTTGAAACATTTGCAGACTTTAGCTGATGCTGGCATTATTGCCTTTGAAAAAAATGGTCATAATAAACTGTCCATGTTGAAAGTAGATAACATTTCAGTCCGATTTCCTGAACGAATTTATGCAGGTATGATTTGGTATTCTAATGGTTTTGTTGAATATCAATCACCTAATTTTTTGACAAAAAATGAACATCTTGAAATGTTAGATCTCTCCATGGAGCTTGGATCAGAATTTCCGTTCTCAAATAATGTTTGACCATCAGACATTACTTTTTACATTAATGATGTTGAAATTGGTACATGGACTAGTCCTGGTGATTTTTCAGATACTCGTGGTAAATACACACCTGACTGGGTACCAGATAATGTTAATCAATATGGTATTCAAAAGATTTTGCGTATTACTGACCATGGTACCTACCTAGACGGGCAACCATTTACTTCAATTTCATTATCTGATATCGATATTTCTAGACAAACTTTTAAAATCCGGCTAGCTATCAAAACAGATGCCGAAAATCAAGGTGGTTGTACCATTTTTGGTAAAGGATTTGGTAATTATGACCAAGACATTAATTTAAAATTATTTTATAGTTGACCCCATAAAAAGAAGCACCTTCAAAATCCTTTATCCACAAAAGAATTTAAAGATGCTCCTTTTTAGTTATAAGGTAATTTATACCTTCATATGTTATTGTATGAAGATAAATTTGTTGCACAATCAACCCAAGGAAGGTAGCAATTTTGAAATTTTTTAAAGGTCTCATACTAATTATTGTTGCCGTCATCGTTTATCATTGGGCAACAACACCCACCATCAGCCAGCAACTTAATCGTCAAGTCACATCATTAACAACTAATTTAAAAACATGGACTGAAAAAATTCCACTGCTCACTGAGAAACAAACAGCGGCACAAACGAAAACAACAACTGAATCATCAACTGGTATTGAATCAATCGTCGTCAATAAAGACCTGGCGAACACTTATACCTATTATTTTGATGATAATGTACCCACTCAAGTCCGCACTGTTTTCTTACAAGCAATTAATATTTATAACAAAACTGGTATTGTTAAAATAACTGCAACTAATCAAAATAACTCAAAAAATACTCTGCGTTTGGGTATTTATAATAAACAAATCAATAGTACAAGTAGTCTGCAAGAACTCGGTGTTGGTGGTCCTAAAATCTACTCAAGATATGGGTTGATTCAATCTGATTATAACCACGGTAAAGCCACTCTTAACACTACTTATCCAATTCGTTTATCAGCCGCTATCCATGAGGTTGGCCACGCACTTGGTTTAGATCATACCCAAAACAAAGATTCAGTCATGTATCCAATTGACCAAGGAAAAACAACTTTATCTGAACAAGACATTACTAATTTGAAAAAAATTTATCAAAAATAATATTGATGTAGTAATGCAGATAACATTAAAAGATGTGAAAATAAATTACGATGCTTTGATCTTTTAGAACACATTTAAAGACTGTCAATCAACCAAGTTAAAATGGCTGATTGACAGCCTTTTTTTGACTAACCACTTAACTTAATTGTTCCATGTGAAACAATTAAATCATCTAATTTGCATAATATTGAATAATATCATGTAATGCCTGCGCTGTCCCTTTATTATGGAGATCGTAATACGACTTAAAACGACTATCTTCTACGTACATTGTCCCAATATTTTTATGCATTTCTGTCGAGTAATTTGGTAAAGTGAAACTTAACCAATTTTTATGTAACATAAAAATTTCTTTTGCAACTTCACTTTCAATCATGGGTTGTTCAATGTAGTTTTTCAAATGGTTAAACAGTGTTCTTTCGGTTGCTTTCATTTCTTCAAAATCAGCTTCTGTCAAACGTAAATATTTTTTATTTGTCTGCTTAACTTCATCTTCACCATATTGATGACACATTTCGTCACCATATTTCTGTTCATTTTCAAGAACTTTCTTTTCCTTAAACGCCATAAATTTTTCAGTATCTGTCATTTCTACTTCCCCTTTATAATACTTCATCGTTTTTTCTAGATTATCTAATAATCCTTCAAGTCGTTCTTTTTTCGCTAATAATTTCTGATAATGTTGTTCAAGTACTTGTTCGACATCAAAATCTACATCATCTAAAATGGATTTAATATCCTCTAAATTCAGGTTTAACTCACGATAATACAAAATCTGTTGTAATCGATTAATTTCTTTTTCTCCATACAAACGATAACCAGATGAATTAATTTGTGCTGGCTTCAACAGTGAAATTTCATCATAATAGCGTAAGGTTCGTGTACTAACCCCTGACAGTTCGGCCGTTTTTTTTATAGTGTAGGCCATGACTATCCCTCCTTCTTTTATGTTAAGTACATCATAAAGGGTAACGTAGCGTTAAGGTCAACTAAAAATTTTAAATATATAAAAAATAGAGATTTCCCAAACAATATTGGAAAATCTCTCTCGTATATATCATGAATAGCATGCGTTAATAAACAACGTCTCTAATCAATTGTCGTTCCCCGTGTTTCTTTGCCTAAGAACAAAATAACAATGATTGCAATGACTAATGCCACACTGAAGACACCAAAAATGTAAGGAAACGATAAATGATGACTCAAGAAAAATCCAATCGATAGTGGTCCTAAAATACCTCCTAAACGACCAAATCCTTCTGCCGCACCATTAGCAGTTGCTCGAATAGCTGCTGGATATAATTCTGGCGTATAAGCATACATCGCACCCCAAGCACCAAGATTAAAGAATGATAGTAACATCCCCGAAATCATGATCATGGTTAAACTCGTTGAAAAGCCAAATACAGCTGCAAAAATAGCAGTTCCAGCTAAGAATGTCGCAATAACTGGCTTACGACCCCACTTTTCAACCAACCAAGCTGACGTAAAGTAACCAGGTAATTGGGCTAATGTCATAATAACAACGTACCCAAAACTATTCACCGTACTAAAGCCCTTACCAATTAAGACACTGGGTAGCCACAAAAAGATACCATAATATGAAAACATGATCATAAACCATGCTATCCATAACATAATCGTTTGGTTGCGGTGCTCAGCATGAAATAATTTCTTTAACTTTTCTATAACAGATTCTTTGGGTACTTGTGTCACATTTTTCGCTTGTTTATCATTTGGTAAATGACGACGCAAAATGAAAACATAGAACGCTGTACATGCAGAAATAACTAATGTGATTCGCCAACCAAAATGAGGCATAACGAAATAGGCTAGCAAACTAGCAATCAACCAGCCAATCGCCCAAAAACTTTCTAATAGCACAATTATTCGGCCACGTTTTTCTTTTGGGACACGCTCGGACACAAGAGTTGTGGCAACTGGTAACTCACCACCTAAACCAACACCCACAAAAAACCTAAGAACGATAAAACTAACAAATCCAATAGTCAAGGCTGATAAACCTGTCGCAATTGAAAAAATTAATAAAGTTGTCATTAACATGAGCTTACGCCCTTTTTGATCAGCCAATGCACCAAAAGTAATGGCTCCCACCGCTAATCCAATAGAATTAACAGACCCAATCCATCCGACTTGGACAGATGATAGTCCCCACTCCTGTTGAATAGCAACCAAAATAAATGATAATAGGCCAACATCCATTGCATCAAATAACCAAGCTAATCCGGTTACCGTCAACAATTTTTTAATATTACTCATAACGCTTCACAATACTGATTGCTTTAAAATCAGTTCACTCCCATCTAGGTGTCTTGTCACCTTGCAATGGTTAAATCATAGCAATCCTTAGGGTGTCTTGTCAACCCAATTAATTTTCATATAAAATATGTAATTGCCGAAGCGCGTTTTTTGCTGTTTCCAAAGTGGCAACATCTCTATATTCAATGCGATGCATGTGAAGGCCATTCGTTAAGGTTGATAATGGTTCCCCATTTGTTTGATCTAGATGATAAACAAATTGTTTGACATCAGCAATCGACTGAATCGCTAATTCACCTTTTAATAAACCATAAACTGGATGATCGACCTGCACATCTGCAATCATGACACCTGCTTGTACCAATGCTGTTAGTTCATCTTCTATCTGATCTGCATCATGTTGCACGACCAAAATCGTACTATACTGCTGTTTTGTTTGATAGCGATACCCTTGTGGTGTTGCTGTAATTTGCTCTCCTCTGGCACGTAACAACGCAATATCACCAACAATCGTTTGGCGTGAAACATGGAATTGCTTGGCAAACTTATTGGCACTAATTACTGTATCTGGATTACTTAAAGCTGCTTTAATCGCCGCTTGTCGTTGAATACCCGTCATTTGCTCACCCCTTTTATTTTTTATTCCTTAACTATAAATATAACCTGATGGACCATATAATAAAATCTTTCTAGGCTATTTTACAATTAATTATGCCAGTTTTTACGATTTTACAGCAAAAATAAATTTAAATGATAAAATAATTAGAAAGAACTCATGAAATATTAGGAGACACGACTATGACAATTATTAATGGTTATGAATTAAGTGAACGAGAGCAACCGCTACAAGTCATTAATTTACCTTCTTTAGAGGCGCAAGCAAAAGAGATTATGCCAAAAGGTAGTTTTGATTTTATTCGCGGTGGCTCTGAAGATGAATGGACACTAAATGAAAATACAACTGCCTTTAATCATGTACAAATCCTACCACATGTTTTATCAAATATTGGTAACCCCGATACATCCACTAATATTTTTGGCTTACCTTTGCAAACACCTTTTGTTATGGCGCCTGCTGCTGCACAAGGGATTGCTCATATACGTGGTGAAATTGCCACTGCTGAGGGCATGTCAGCTACCGGTTCTCTAATGACTCAAAGTACTTATTCATCTAAGCGCATTGCGGATGCTGCAGCCGCTGGATATGGCTCGCCACAATTCTTCCAACTTTATCTTAGCCAAGATAATCATTTAAACAAATTTCTTTTAGATAAAGCAGCTGCAGCAGGTTGTCAAGCAATCGTTGTCACGACTGATATTACAGCTGAAGGTTATCGTGAAGCCGATATTGTTAATGACTTTCATTTTCCTGTGCCAATGGCCAACCTTGAAGACTATCAGTCAGGGTCTGGTCAATCAAATCAGATGGCTGGACATGGTAAAGATGTTTTTGATAATGAATTACACCAGATTGGCATAACAGATATTAAACGCGTAATCGATTATACTCATTTACCAGTCATCATAAAAGGCATTCAAACACCTGAAGATGCCATGCTTGCTATCAATGCTGGTGCTAAGGGTATCTGGGTATCAAATCATGGCGGCCGTCAATTAAATGGTGGCCCAGCTTCATTTGATGTCTTACCAGGTATTGCCACAGCTGTTAATCATCGTGTCCCAATTATTTTCGATGGCGGTGTGCGTCGTGGTTCGCACGCCTTCAAAGCCTTGGCATGTGGTGCGGATTTAATTGGATTGTCACGGCCCATTATTTATGGTTTAGCTTTAGGTGGCGCTCAAGGTGTTGCTTCAGTTGTTAATCAATTGACGCATGAGCTAAAGATTACAATGCAATTGGCAGGCACCAAAACAATCGCTGACGTCCAAAAAGCAAAGTTATTTCAATAAATATAAACGAAGACATTGGGCTGTTATATGCAAAAGGAGCTGTTGATCTGGTCAATCAACAGCTCCTTTAATGATGTTTATCGCATTAACGCTAAAT
Source organism: Weissella sp. ESL1156 (assembly GCF_058505625.1). Taxonomy (NCBI): domain Bacteria; kingdom Bacillati; phylum Bacillota; class Bacilli; order Lactobacillales; family Lactobacillaceae; genus Weissella; species Weissella sp. ESL1156. Next base: position 1,381,300 of record NZ_CP196372.1, read on the forward strand.
CAGTGTAACGAATTAATTCATTATTATTTTCATCAACAGAATGTTCATCGATAAAGAAACTAAATTCAGTTAACATTTGTTCAATATCATCTGGATTTTTTACCGTAATAGTAATCTTGGGACCCAAATCAGACGTCGTGAAATAACCCTCTGCGGATTTTTCTAAGAAAATTTGTCCTTTCAACGGCAAAACCGTCATCATAGTAGCAATTGATATGCGAGGTGTTAGTGTCATGATAATAATCCTTTCCAAGAGAACGCTTGTTTATCTATTTACTTCATCAATCATTTGACTTATTAGTTCTAGTATAGCAGATTTTCACTTACTATTTGTCTTAATGATTGATGATACACTGACATAACTGTCTCTCTATTGAAACGCTTACATTAATTAAGCCCAGATTTTTTTCGCTGTTTCAATAACAAAGCGTAACTTATGCCATTGTTCTTCTTGCGTTAACTTGTTCCCCTCCTCAGTTGAAGCAAAACCACATTGTGTTGATAACGCCAAATTTTCCAGCGGTATAATTTTGGCTGCCTCTTGAACCCTAGCAATAATGGCATCTTGATCTTCCAATGTTGGCTTTTTAGAGGTAACTAATCCTAAAACGATGCGCTTATTTTGATCACCATGCCATATTTGCTCAAGTGGTGCAAACGATCCTGAACGACTATCATCAAATTCTAGAAAGATACCATCATAATTTAATTGACCTAAATATGAAGCAACGTCTTCATAGCCACCAGAAAATAGATACGTTGACTGAAAGTTTCCCCGACAGATATGTGTCGTGACTGTTAAGTCTTCAGGCAAGTCAGCTAGTGCACTGTTAATGACCTTCAGAGCATTTGCTGCCATCTGCAAATATTCTTGATGCGCTTTTTGATCACCAACTATTTCATGCAATTTACTAATCAAATATGCCCAAGTTGTGTCATCCAATTGCACATATCATGCACCCAAATCATAAAAATGTTGGATTGTCTGATGATAGGCTGTTGCCAAATCGGCTAAATATTCATCATATGTTTCATAAAATTTTGACCAATTGTCACTTCGATTATCACGGAAAAGCATTGTTGGTGATGGTATCGTTTGCTTTGGTGTCACACCATCAGGCGTAATAGATGCTAAATACTCGTAGCTTGCAAAAAATGGATGATTTGGATTATAAGCTACTTTACCAACTAATTACACGTTATCAGTCCGCGTTTTGCTACCATGAAATTTGTAACTTTCATGATAATCATATGTATCGACCCCATTTAATCCCCATAGGAAATCTAAATGCCACCAAGAACGGTTAAATTCACCGTCTGTCACATCCTTTAATCCTAATGCAACTTGTTTTTCAACAATTTTCTTGGTCTCCGCATGCTGCACTGCTATTAATTGATCTTGTGTGATCTCACCTTTTTCAAACTGCTCACGAGCTGCTTTTAAGGCATCTGTTCGTAAAAAGCTACCCACGATATCATAATGATTGGGAAATTTTATTTGAGTTGCTGTTGTCATTGTATCTACTCCTTTAGTGTTTAAAATTAAAAAAGGCCCAAAGACAATAATTGTCTTTGGGCCGAATGATCGCGTTACCATCCCTATTTACATCATTCTATATAAAATACCATACAAAAATAATGCCTCAACAGACCGATAACGAAGTCAGACGTTTTATTTGCATTCACAAATAAAAAATTATCAAAGCTCATCTTCATTACCATTTTCAATGCCTAATCTCATCAAAAAGACTCTCTGTAAAATATATATGGTAACTACTCTTCTCATCTTTTTTTAATATATTCTAATTTAAACAAAAGTTTATCACTGGTAAATTGCATATGCAAGTAAAAAAATTTATTCCATTACATTTAAAAATACAAAGATCTTTTATTTATAATAAACAAGCAGTCTCTCGTCACTAGTTTTTATGATAATCTTTTATTTTACTAACCAACAGCAGGGCTATAATTGCTAACATCATCATTGTTAAAAAGACGCCTTTAAAATGATGTGTTCCCAAAATAACTGTTGCAACGACAATCGCTGTTGATCCCATAATTTGGCGAACTGTCGCAATAATTGATGATCCATGTGGAATCAGTTCATCTTTTAGAGAATTTGCTCCTAGCGTAGTTGCAGGCATCATGGAAAAGGCATTCCCTGCTTCAATAATCATTGTACAAATAATTGCTAGCCAAATATTATGCCAGTCACTACAAAATAGTAACAACGCCCAACCAATTATGAACATGACAAAGCCAAATAACATCACCGTTTTAAAACCAATCTTATCCGCTAACTGCCCGCTCTTTTTATTTAACACAGATAATAAAGCAGCCGCTGGTACTAATGAGAATCCTGACCACAAGGGTGATAGTCCCAACATTTGCTGATAATACAATGGCATGATAATTGTAACTGTAATTAATGACATATATGACAACGAAGTCAGAGCAACGCCTAAATCAAAGTTAGTGATGCGTAAAATATCCAACCGTAACAATGGTTTTGACAGATGCAATTGTCGTTTAACAAACATCACTAATAAAATAAGTGACACACCTAAAATCAACCAGTTTGGATAATCACGCCAGCTCATTTTAGAAACCTCATTAATAAAGTAAAGTAGGCCAATTATACCTGCCGATAAAATCACTGAAATAAAATCAAAATGCGACTTTTCTATCGCTAACGGACTTTGCACAAATTTTAAGGCTAATATAAATACAATGATTAATACCATCAAAAAAAGGCCGAAAATAGCTTGCCAATGAAAAAATTGCAGTACAATACCCGATATAATTGGACCAGCTGCCAAAGCTGAGCCCATCACCAAACCAACCGTTCCCATAACGGTACCGCGATGTTCTTTGGGTGTAATCGCTAAAATAATTGATTGGTATGATGGAAATAACACGCCAACACTAAAACCTTCCATCAAGCGTCCGACCATCATTAATGGAAAATTAGGTGCCAAAATAATAAATAACGTCCCAACTGCAAAAATACCTAACAAACTCAGATATAATTTTTTAAATGGCATGTTGCTCATTAACCATGGTGATAATGGCATCACCACTGACATCATTAACATAAAACCCGTTGTTAACCAAGCAATGGTACTCGCAGGTAAATGAAAATATGCCATAAATGTCGGATATGCTGTCGATAAACTTGACTGGCTAATTGACATCGTAAAAGTGCCTAACAACAATGTTAAAACAAATAGGTTCCTTTTTGATTGACTTAATGCCATACAATAAACATCCTTTCATGATAAATTAAGATTCGAATTTATTATAATCTTATTCATATGACTTTATTTTTAATAAAAAAATATTTTTTATCGAAAAATTTTTCAGTGTTTCACTGTTATTTCGTACTTATTTTGATATGATAAAAGCAATCAATCATTATTTCATAAACGAAAGTGTCGGACTAATATGGCTATTAACTTAACTGTCTGTATTAATCAAAAAACAACAGATATCATTTGGACAGAAAAAAATATCAGTATCCAATTATTACCAAAGATGCCCGCAAATATTGCGACACAAACTATTGTCTTACTATTTCAAAAGAAACAATTACAAAATATTGTCATGGCCACTGACGTTCAAACAACCAATGCAGACGATATAATGTTGATTACCTTACCAACTTCAAATTGGGAATCTACACCAACATATATCTGCCGCCAATTAATTCTAACAGCACAAACGAATGGCTTACTCTCTGATAAAATTGTTGAAAAAGTACCTCATCATATTCAAACCCAATTAGAACCAACAATCGCTGGTTTAATAACAATTATGGCTCGCTTTGGCTATTATTTTCAAAATATTAAGTCCAAAAAGGTTGCTAAACCTCGACATCAATGGACAAAGGAAATTGCTACTGAACCTTTTTATATCAATTATGAAGGAGCCAAAGCAACTGTTTATTGGCAGCAACGAAATCAATTATTGATTAAGAAAGGCGCAATCATGCGTTCAGATACGCCTTTAAACAAAGATGGCTCAGTTGGCTTTTCTGCACGTTTCGGTGAAAAACTTCGTAGTGAACACACCAACGACTTTGATAACAATATAACGACTACTGACATTATTCTGAAAAGTGTTAATGAAGTTGGCCTTTTTCTATACTTTGCAGGTACTAACAGTTGGTTACAAATCAAAAACGAAGCTGGCAAAACATTAAATGAATTAACTATCATTAGATAATCATTATGACAATGCGGTTGCAGTCTTTTGAGCCATTTTTAAAGCCATCAATCTCCCTTATAAAAATAGGAAAATTGATGGCTTTTTCAAAATGCAATTACAATTAGTGCATGAGCTATTTTTTAAATTAACATAAATCTGTTATTACTTTGTTGTGTTTTCTCTTTTCAAGAGTAATAAATTTAGTATAACAGCTGTAATGGCTGCAACTGTAATGGGTGAGCCCAACAAATATTGTAACAACTGTGGCGCTGCGTTTGTTACCTTATCAGGTAGAAAAACAAGTGCTAGCGTCATCACAATTGGTACACCAATGACATAACCCTTATTGCCAGTCATATTCAAGTCACCGATAACATTCAAACCACTCAACATGATAATAACGACAATCACTGCGAATATCCCACCAATCACCGCAGAAGGTACAGCTGCCAATAGTGCTGATAATTTACCAAAAAATCCCAGAATAACAAACCAAATACCAGCAGCAACGAAAACACGACGACTTGCAACACCAGTAATTGATACTACCCCAGCGTTCGTTGAATAACCTGTCATTGGTGTGCTACCCAACAAAGCTGAGATAGCACAACTCACACCTTCACCAATAATGCCACGATTCCATTGCTGATCAGTTATCTTTTCGTTGGTTACTGCACTCATTGCAAACCAAGTACCAGTTGTCTCTGAAGTTAGCACCATAAAAATAATAATAAATGTAATAATAGCTGATAAATTAAAGCTAATGCCATAATGTAGCGCTGTAAACTTAGGTAAACTAAACCAAGCTGCATCATTAACCGTTTGCCAATTCATAACGCCCATAAAAGAAGACGCGATTGTCCCAACTGCTAAAGCAATCACAATCGAACCAATCTTAAATATTTTTTGCAATTTTGGTAAATATGTACCAATCGCAATTGATACAAGTAAAGCAGCCATTGTAATTGCTGCTAATTCAATATTTTGAAAAACATTACCACTCGCTTTAAAAATATTATCATTTAAGGCTGACGGTAATAACGATAGTCCAACACAAGTAATAATTGTTCCCCCAACAATTGCAGGGACTAATGCATTAACAATCTTTTGATAAACACCTGAGAGTCCTAACAAGATTAACAGAATAGCACCAACTAATGTTGCGCCAATAACAGCGGACATTCCCCCATGAGCAGCGCCATTGGCAAAATAAACACCAGCAACTGCTCCAACAGGTACATAAGATGGACCTTGTGACATTGGCATCTTCATAAACACTGATGTTTGTAGCAATGTTCCTATGCCACAAGCCAAAAATGCAACCTGTAAAAATCCTGTTGTCTGCGTAGCACTTAATGATAGTAGTCCTGCAATAATTAGCGGTGGTACGTAAACATCCATTGCTAGCACATGTTGTAATCCTAATAAACCTGCCTCAGCAACCGGTACCTTATCATTCGCACCAATTAGCAACCCGCTCTTCTCTTCAGCCATGAACTTCTCTTCTCCTTTTAGTCCACTATGTTTCACATGAAACAATTTACTTAACAAATATTCCTTGCGTCATGACATGATCAATTTCCGATGATGTTGTCTGATACATTAATTTTTCAAACATCTCCGTCGCATTTTGGTGTCCAAATGTTGGATACTTGGTATGCAAAATTTGTAAATCCGCTGCATAACCTGTTTTTATCTGACCTGTTGTTAAATTCAAACTTTCGGCACCACCAATCGTTGCCATATAGAAGGCATTTTTAGCAGTAATTGATGTCTCTTTACGCCCACGTTCTTCAGGCGCTAAACGATTATCAACACCATCATTTAACAGCCGTGCCGACATAATTGCTTGCCGAATATTTTGATAAATACTGGCATCAAATCCACCAGAAATATCTGTTCCCAAACCAACTTTTACATTCTTAGCCAAAATTTTTCTGGCGGGCATAACAGCATTTCCAAAATAAACATTTGAAATTGGACAGTGCGCAATACCAACACCCCGTGTTTTAAATCTATTCAAGTCCTCGTCATTTAGCATGGTACCATGTGCCATAACTGCTTTATTCGTTAATAAACCAAATTGATCAAGCACTGCTGCATCTCGTTGACCATGTGTTTCCAATGCATAGCCATTTTCCCAATCACTTTCACTACAGTGTGATTGAATCGGCAAATCATATTTCGCTGCCAATTTTCCCAAACCAGCCAGTACCTCATCCGTACAAGACGGTAAAAATCGAGGCGTAATAACCGGTGTGACAGGTATTGGTTGTTGGTCATTTAATTTTTCAACGATATGAATAAACTCTTCTGTGTCTGCTAATGCAGATTGTGCTGATTTATCACGATAATATTCAGGTGTTTGTTCTGGATTATCCATCACGACTTTGCCAACAAATCCTCGTTGATGATGTGCTAAACAAGCTTTCGCCAATGCCACATTTCCGGTATTGTCTACAGAACCAAAATAAAGCGCTGTTGTCGTCCCATTAGCCAGCATCGTCTCAACCAGATTGTCATAAACTAAGTGCGCAAATTGAGCATCTTTAAATTTTGCTTCCAACGGAAATGTGTATTCTTCCAGCCACTCATATAATGGTCGATCAAGGGCCAAACCTGCATTTGGCCATTGTGGAGCATGTACGTGTAAGTCAATAAATCCTGGCAGAATGACTTGATCATTTGCCAATACGACTAATGAATCATTAGCTTTTGCCTTTTCTAGGATTGCTGAATAGTCGCTGTCAGTTGGCTTTGCAATGTGCGCAATGTTTCCCTGTTCGTTGATACAAATTAAGCTATCTGCTTGATACATAATTTGATTTTTATCAAGGGCCGTATAATAGCCACCCTTAAGAACTGTTTGATAAATAATAATAGTCACCTCAAAAATTCGATTGTTTGTGAACAAATCAAATTATAACAAACATTTGCACCATCCGCACCTAAATAAGTATAAAAAAATTAACTAAAACAAATCAATCATTTAAATTGTTCGTTTTTATCCATTAGTAACCTACACATTGATTTAAGGGTCACTAACGAATATAATAATTGTATATTAAAAATTTAGGAATGGACACACGCTTTTTATGAAAAAAAATCAAACACACAGATTAGCTCTCGCTGCCATGATGACTGCGATTTTAATCGTTTTAGGTATCTTTCCAGGAATCCCCTTAGGCTTTATTCCTATCCCAATCGTCTTGCAAAATTTAGGTGTCCTATTAGCTAGTGAAATTCTAGGACCGAAGTATGGTACATTATCATTAGCCTTATTTTTGGCATTAGCCTTGTTTGGATTGCCTGTTCTATCTGGTGGTCGTGGTGGTGCTGCTATTTTTATTGGACCAACAGGTGGTTATCTTTTTGCTTGGTTATTCGTACCTGCTGTCCTTGGTTCAATTATTTATCTATTTCATCAAAAGGGATTACTATCTTGGTGGCTAGAATTAATCATTGTTCTCGTTGCTGGTGTTTTATTGATTGATTTTATCGGTTCAGTCTGGCTATCTATCCAGTCACATATGCCATTCATGACTGCCCTAACGTCAAATATTGCTTTCTTGCCTGGTGATACGATCAAAGCCATTTTATCTGTCATCATTTCAAGACGATTAAGAAAGCTCCCTGTTTTACAAGGTATTTTTTAAAGGAGTTCTATTTTGGTAACAACAAAACAACAAGTATTATATGAATTATTAGCAAAGAAAGGCACCTGGCTTTCAGGTGACAAATTAGCGACAGACTTAAACGTTAGTCGCGAAAGTATTTGGAAAGCAATCAATGCGCTAAAAAAGAAAAATCATGACATTATTAGTCGTAAAAATCTTGGTTATCAATATATAGGCACGCCCTTTTTAGATGCTGACATTATTCATTACTACGAAAACGAGCCACTCTTTGAAGCAATCTATATTGAAAAAGAAGTGACTTCAACACAATTTTTAGCAAAACAATATTTAACAACGCACACTATCACACAGCCAGTTATTTTTGCTGCTGAATCACAAACAAATGGCTATGGTCGTCGAGGACGTGCATTCTTTTCACCAGCTACTAGTGGCTTGTATTTTACTATTATTTTGCCAAATACATCTGATGATTGGTCACAAGTCGGTTTACTAACTACCGGCATGGCCGTTGTCATTGCACAAACCCTTGAAGAATTTTTCCCAGAACAGCACATTGACCTAAAATGGGTAAATGATTTGTTTATCGATGATAAAAAAGTTGGAGGTATCATCACAGAAGCCAACATTGAACTAGAATCACAGTCTACATCAGCTTTTATTATGGGCGTTGGTCTAAATCTAACAACGAAAAATTTCCCAAATGAACTTGCTAATATTGCGCAAGGTATCAACCAAACAGCGTCAATCGATCGCAACTGTTTATTAGTTACCTTAGCAAAACGTATCATTACAGCTTACAATGACGGTAATGTTGCGTCACTGTTAACAGAATATCGTCGTCGTTCAAACGTCATTGGTAAACGTGTCACGTTGAAATTAGGTACCCGTACGATTACTGGTGTTGCAAAACAGATCGCTGACGATGGTGGTTTAGTCATCCAAGATGAAAATGGCATGACAAAATCATTTACAAGTGGTGAGGTGATTAAAACTCATGTCTTCTAATCCCACCCCCCTTGATCCAACAATATATGGCATTGACATTGATCAAGACGGTCGTTGCCAACACTATCATACTGAAAATGACGTTGCTGCACTCCTTTGCCAGACATGTCAACAGTATTTTGCTTGTTATTTGTGCCATGATCAATTAATGACCCATCAATTTGTCCCAACAAATCCGGATGAGCAGTCGATTCTTTGCGGTGTCTGTCGTCATACAATGGATTATCAAATTTATGCTAAAAATCGTTGTCCGTTTTGCCAACATTCGTTTAATCCACGTTGTCAATTACATCACCATATTTATTTTAAAGCTTAGTTTTTTAAACATATTTAAACTCCAAATATGACGTGAAGATTATCGTGATACAGATTGAGACCCAAATAGGCAGTACACTCGTTGTTATCATAACTTTTATCTTTTGAAACACACTTAAAAGGACCGTGAATCTACCAAATTAACCTGGTTAGACTCATGGTCCTTATTTTATATATCGTCTTATTTTTAGACCATTAAATATTTATAGCGCTTATTGTAATGCCGCAACAAAACGCGCTGTCATTTCTTTTGGCCGTGTAATAGCGCCACCAACGACGACGCCAGCAACACCCATTTGTTGAATTCTTTTTGCCTCAGCAGGTGTATGTATCTTACCTTCTGCAATGACATCAATACCTGCATCTACTAACTGTTGTATTAATTCAAAATTAGGACCATCAATCACTTGACTATTCGATGTATAGCCAGCTAGGGTGGTACCAACAAAATCAACACCTGCTTGCCAAGCATTTTGACCATCAGCAAAAGTTGCAGTATCTGCCATTAACAATTGATCAGGATATTTTTCCTTGATTTGGCCAATAAATTCACTAACCGTGATGCCATCATGTCGGGGACGTAACGTTGCATCAAAAGCAATCACATCAGGTCTGACTGTCATTAACTCATCAATTTCTTGCATCGTTGCCGTAATGTAAGGTTCTTCTGGTGGATAATCTCTTTTAATGATACCAATAATTGGCAAATCAACCGCCGCTTTAATTTCTTTAATATCGCGTACTGAATTTGCCCGAATACCAACAGCACCACCTTGTTGTGCTGCAAGTGCTAATAAAGGCATCACACCGCCCTTTTCAGTATAAAGTGGTTCACCCGGTAACGCTTGGCATGAAACAATTAAACCATTGTGAATCTGATTCACAAATGTCTGCTTATCCATCTGACTTTCCTCCTAGTCACTCTTCTAATATTGTAACATGATAAAAAACGGTAATCGCACAACATATCTCTATGCACCATTACCATTTTATAAACTCTTTCATATGAAGAAATTTAACCCGTCGTTGCTGGGCTTTAATGCTAATCTCTGTTTTTCGTTCAATCATTTTATAGGTCATGCCTTGCTGGCGTAACTCGTAAGCAAAGCGAATTTGTTCATCTGTATAGGCTGCTTTAGGTCGTCTCTCTCTAAAATGGGGGGATGTTTTTCGCATAGGCTTTGCCTTCCTACGTTCTCGTCACAATCATATCTCGTTCAAATTGAGCAAATGCACTAAAAATCGCGAAAATAAAATTTCCTGTGGGTGTGTTATCAATAACGCCCATGTTCAATATATGAACTTTAACACCTTGTTTGAAAAATTATTGAATGCTGTCTAAGGCGTCTCGGATGTTTCTAGAAAAACGATCACTTGGTAATGATTAGCGTATCGCCAGTAACTAGTATTTTTAGCAGTTGATTAAATTTTTTTGAGGGCGTTGCGTGGTTTCGTCGGTAAATTTTTTCAGCACCTGCGACTTGTAATTATTGGACTTGATTTTCTAGTTTTTAGTCAGGTGTACTCACTCGTGCATAGCCATACTTCATAACATTACCTACTTTCTAAAACCGTTAATTTTTGAGGTATACTCTTGAATTAACTCATTTGAATATTTATTAGGTTGGTTACTTTTTAACTTTTTGCCATAGAAGAACGGCTACTTTTAACTTATTTGTAAAATTATTATTTTCAGGGCTTTGATAAAAATCTTTCACAAAATTATTCCATTGATAGGTTGTTTCTGCGGGGGTTTTGGCTATAACATTAAGCTTTTTGGTACTGTTCTTTTTAAGAAGCATAGATTGTTTAATTAGGTCATTAACTGTCAGGCTAGTGTTATTATCAGCTTTGGCTTGCCATTTAATGATTGCCATTAAAATAATCTGCAAAAAATTTTCTAGCTTCGTTATTAAAAGAAAACCAGAACTGACTAGCTTAGTATCTAAAGTAATTTCATCAGCTGTTAACGTTGTTTTTTCTGTATAACTCGGTGGCGTTTAATTTTTCTAACAGATATGCCTGTCAAATATAGATAAAAATAGTGATTAAGTTCTGCTTTAGTCCCATAGATGGGTAAATGATGTTCGTGACAACTGAAGCAACCAAGGAAGTGTTAGCGTTACAGATTAATGCGCACCCAGATAAGCAATTAATTACGAAAACGATTGACCAATTGTGTGTTCATTTACCAACTGGTACAAAGCCAATTATTCATTCTGATCAAGGCTGGCATTATCAAGCAAAGCTAAAGACTATGCACTTTATTCCCAGCATGTCACGTAAAGGAAATTGTTTGGACAATGCGCCCATTGAAAACTTTTTTAATCTGTTAAAACGGGAAAGTCTTAACCAACAACATATTAAAAATATTGCAGAATTGTACGTTATTGTCCATAAATATGTTCACTCATTTAATCATAAGCGTATTTCATTGAAAACAAAAGGCCTGTCTCCGGTTGCATATCGGAAACAGGTCTTAGGTAATTAAAATTTATTTAAATGTCTAACTTTTTTGTAACACTTCAAACAACTTCCATTTCGATAGGCATACTGCTTTTTAGTATTCTTGCTAAAATATTCATAAATTTTGAATCATATATGAACTAATTGATGTGTCCTTTTAACAATGCTTGTCCATTTGTACTAAAAATTTTTTCCCGTTGTATGTCATTTAATATAGATGTACTACGAAGAGCCTCATTAAGCTTCTGAGATTGTGCTAGTGGTGTATAAGGAATATCGCTGCCGTAAAGAAGATGGCTTTCATCCACGAGCGAGAGCAGTGCCGGTAATTGGCGTGGTAAAACAGCACCAGCAGTGTCAAAGTACAACTTCTTCATTACTGCATAGACGTCTTGCTGGTAGAACGTTTGGACATACCCTGCAATACGATCATCCAAGATGCTTAGAAAAGCACCAGCATGAGGAAAGATAACTTTAATTTCAGGGAAACGTTCGAAGAAATGATATTTGAGCATATTAACAAAGGTGAGCGTTGTATCAATAAAAAATCCTAGAAGCGGTGTAGGAAAATCAGCGGCGACATTTTGTGGCAGTGCGGTAGGTTCGTTAGGATGAATCAGCATAATTGCTTTACGACTATTTAATTCATGGTAAATTTGATCTAAGAGTGGTGAACCAAGATAAATTCCTTTAGAATTTGATGGTAGAGTGACTCCTAGAGCGCCGAGTTCATCAAATGCTCGCTTAATTGCAACCAGAGACTCATCTTGGTAAGGAAGCGGTAAAGTCGCAAGATAGCCAAGCTTTTCTGGATGTTTTTGACTAAGTTTGAATCCGAGTTGATTAGCATCTTCAGCTAATTGAACAGTCTCAACTTTATTACCGAAATTGACATGTGGCGAAGAAAGCGACAAGACAGAATAGGCAATCTGATTTTTTGCCATGAAATCTAACGTAGTGTGAACATCCCATTCTGGGGTTGGCCAACCATCAGGATTGCCGCTAAAATGTTTTTTCAATGCGGTTGTATAACTTTCAGGTAAATAATGGGTATGAAAATCAATACTTTGAAGTTGCATCATAAAAAACCTCCTAATTTGGTATAATTAAATTATAGAGGAAAAGCACCATTTTTTAATGTACAAAAAAGCACTTTTTGTCTAATTGATGTGAGGATTCGAGGAGGTTATGCTGAATGAAATATGCTCAATTAACTGAGGCGCAGAATCGGTTGTTAGATTCGTTAGTTGTTTTGCTTGAAAGTGTTCCGTTGACCAAAATGAAAGTTTCGCAATTGGTAACGCAAGCACATGTTAGTCGTGGAACCTTTTATTTGTGCTATCAAGATTTACCTGATTTTTTAAAAAAGTCGAGGAAATCATCTTCAATGATTTAACAGAACGACAACAACCGATTATTGCACCGGCTATTTCACAGATGCAAGCGCATCCGACACCGGCAATTACGCAAATGTTTTTAATATCTTGGTTCAGACAATTGCGCAGCATTTTCTTTTATTTAAACGATTATCAGGTGCTAATCGCGATCCCTTTTTTGGGCAGAAACTATTAGAGTATTTATCTGACAAGGTGGGTTCTTTGTCCTTAGTTAAATTGTTTAATTCAACTTTGTACTTAGCTAAATCAGTTCTTTTCGTTCCGACCTCAACATGTATCAGAGAAAAATTATTGTTGTTAATTCTTACTACATCATTAAAAATGTTACCTCCCCATGATTCAATTAAAGGCGCTGCCAATTTGTTTATATTATCTAGCGGAAATGGCCCAGGTATATTTGTATTCAAAATAAAACGCCATTCATTTAACTACTTATTTTTAAAGATACGTTATTTAAGACAAAAAGTTTAATCACATTATTTATGTTATTTTTTTAAATTGTCTAAACTATTAGCATACTTATGAAATATAATTTTTCCCATTAAACCCCGTTTTTTTAGTAGTATAGTTTTGAATATATATTTCTAAAATTGTTATACATAATATATCACAATCGGCTGTTATTTTTTCAGGTTCTACAATATTTGGTACTGATGGCTAATCTGACGGATTAGTCATCAGTACCTTTTTCTTCGTTTTTTTATATAATTTATAAAAAAGGACCCCCAAAAAACAGACCAGCTGTAACTAGTTTGCCAAACAAAATTTCTTTGGAAAGGACCTCTAATGTGGATAAGTATATAAAAATTTTGAACAAGTACTCATGCCTCCAGCAACTACCAGAATTCACGAAAAAGTGCCTATTTAAAGGCGCTTTTGGTCTTATCGTTGAATAGTTGTTAATTTCGGCTCTATGCTTTTTAGCGTGAAAGTAAAAATTTCACGCTTTTATTGGTGTCTTTTTCACAAGAAAAAACACCAATAAAAATACCGGCATAAAATATAGTTGTCTAAAAAATAAAAAACAAGGTATTCATTGATGTCTATAAATGATTCTATCCTAAATTCAGTTGGTTCAACAGATAAGAATATTATTTTTTGATTTCTGATGATGGTAATTTTAATGAAGTCGTACCTGAAGGACGTGCTCATCACCTCGTATTAAACAAATTAATCGTACAGCGTATGATTTTCATCGTTTTAAAACGTATGCTTTAAGAATTCGCTTTGCACTATTTAATCATCACACATTACAAAACACTTTTAACGGTTTATTAATAAACAAAAAGCTCATAAATTCGATGTAATGAACATCAAATTCATGATCAGTTTTCACAAACTCAATGAGACAATTTCACGGTTTTCACGCTATTTGAAATTGAGCCTAATTTTAACTATTAAATCTTCAAAAATAGGTAAATTAATTAGCGAAATATTATCCAAGTATAATGTTATTCATCATAAGTTTTTGTCGGATAAATTGCTGGTTTTAAGTGAACATAAAGTCAAGTGTTAAGCGGAAAAGTGAGCTCGTTATTAATCTAGATGATTAATTTAGTAAATGTAGGCAATATCAACAATGTGGAATACACATTTCAATTTGTTCTCAACATCCAATGGTGTATTGTTGTTTAGATCAAATTACTTATATAAACTTTATTTGTTTTGTCGCACTTCTACGCCTTGAATGCCATTTTGGTATGTCCACTCTTTAATGGTTTGCATGTCATTTATGTCATAAAAATCAGCAATTAACTCATGCCACTTAGCCCATTTATCTAACGGCACATTGATAAGACCTGCACCACCGTCAATCAGGAAAATTAGGATAAAATGTTTACATTTATCTTTGATTTATTTAGGTAGGTTAAAAAATTATAAATGGTCATATCTTAGATTGACTCCTAGATATGACCATTATTTTATCGCTAAAGTTAAGTATATGCCTGATACCCTAAATAAAGGGACAACATTATGGCAAAGGTGCCAACACTGACCTTAATAAATTTAGAGGGAATATATCGTAAAATAATAGGTCCAAGATAACCGCCAATAAATAATCCAAACATTAAAGGTACAATGACCGCCCAATCTATTTGCAACATAAAGACAAATAAAATCGCGGATACAATATTATTAATTAACGACGCAAAATTACGCATAGCATTATAAATAATATATTTTTCATTTGTTATTTTAGAAAGTACTGCAACCATTAACAAGCCTGAAGCTGCACCAAAATATCCATTATACATTCCCACCAGGAAAAGACTGATCCAATTAACACAAATAATTAATTTATTATTTTTATATGATTTTGCAGAATTTTTAGGAATTAAAAGCATTATACCAGCAAATAAAATAAAAAATGGGACAACTTTTTTAAATTCAGTATTAGAACTATGAATTAATATAAAAGCTCCTAATACGCCTCCAACTGCATTCAAAATGGCAATACGAATACTACTCTTCCAATGGCCATGTAACTCCTTTAATGACGATAAAACTGTACCACATCCACCACCAATTTGCGCCACAGTAATTGTGGCACTAGCCGAAATTGGTGGTACACCAACTGAAAGTAAAACAGGATACAACGTTAACGAGGCCATGCCAATAATACCTGTTAAAATGCCGGCAATCAAACTCATACAGATGAGATAAATTATTGGTAACATAAATTCCCTTCACATCAACGGCACTGTTTTCTTGGTTACGCCTGCACTTACCAATATTAAACTCATTATAACATTTTTGAAAATATACCATCAAAAAATACGATAATCCAAACAGATTATCGTATTTTTCAAAGTTTTATTTACTTATCGCCTAATTTTGCTAATTCATCAATCTTATCATAAAAAGCAGCTGCATCTACACTCGTGACAAAAGTAATTTCACGACCATCATCTGTTTGATAAGTACGACCTTCTGATTCACCAGTCGTGATAACATCTGTTTTTACTTGCACTGATTCGACTAATTCTGGATAGCGACTAGCTAATGTTGTTAGCACATCCCATAAATAGTAGATTGAATTGGCTTCAAAAGAGTGAACCAATGAATAGCCCTGACCTATCAAATCAATGGCTGGATGCTGACGTTGCTTTGCCCAACGTGACCGCAATTCTGGTGTCAATGGCACCTGATCAGTACTATCCAAACCAACCATCACAATCTTTAAATCAGAATCCCAAACACGCTTAACTGCTTCTGCATCCCAGTAAGCATTCCATTCCATCGTATCATCAGCACCTGGCTCAGCAACGTTACCCTTACTATTAAGCGCACCGCCCATCCAGTGTAAACTTTCAATATTCTCGGTAATGCTTGGATCAACCTCTAAGGCACGAGCTAAATCTGATAAGGGACCAGTCATAACAAGAGTCACTTTTTCTTCAGATGCCTTAATTTTATCAATCATATCAAGGTGTCCTGGTTTTTCAGCAACTGGTGTTTTTGGTGCCCCGTGTTCGTTTAAAATTGGGAAATCATCAAAAGAAAATGAACTTAAGCGCCATTCTTTTGGAAATTGATGACTTGCACGTGAGTTTGACTTCGCAATGTCTAATGGTTGACGACCTTCATGACCAAATAAATCAACAATCTTTCTTGATGCCGAAACTGACGGTTCAACGTACCCATCAGCATCAGTCACCCCAACACCCAAAAGATTAACATCCGGCATCTGTAACAAAAGTAATAATGATACTAAATCATCAACGTTGCCATCGTGATTGAAATACACGTTTATCATTAAAAATTCCCCACTAATTCTCGTTATTTTCTTTAAACAATACGAAATTTAGTCACACTAGTCAAGTTAAAAATTCGGAAAACACACTTTTTACTTTCTAAATTTTAAATCATTGTTACCGAAATCAGAATATTTAATTAATAATACGTAAAATTTATATGCTAATATAAAGCATTAGGGAAAATTTTTATAATTACCTAATCAGGTAATCACTAAAAGGATATTATTTATGACAAAAAAACAATTAATTATTAAAAATACTGATGAACTCACAAGTTCAAATATGATAACCATTATGCAAGAGCGCACCAAAATATTCGTTGTTGAACAAGAGTGTGCCTATCAAGAAGTTGATCAAGCCGACTTTAAAGCCCGCCATGTCTACCTGACGATTGATGATCAATTAGTTGCCTATACTCGAATTATCGCTGATGATAATCCGCAGTATATTCGTTTTGGTCGTGTACTTGTCACAAAGCCTTTCCGTGGTCAGCATTATGGTCGCGAAATTGTTTCAACAACCATTCAAGAAATTCACCGTATTTATCCTAATCAAACCATTAAAATTGGTGCACAAAACTATCTACGTCAATTTTATGAATCATTTGGATTCAAACCGGTTTCTGACGTCTATTTAGAAGACAACATTCCTCATATTGATATGACTTTAGTTGGAGGACATTAGTTTGCAATATCTTGTTTTAATTGGTGCTGCCTGTTCTATTATATTTGGCTCATTCTATTTAATAGCGACTCTGCAGGGCAAAGTACAACCTAATAAAGTGACTTGGTTATTGTGGGGGATTTCTCCCTTAATCTCTGTTGTTGCAAGCATTTCAGCTAGCGGATTTGATTGGGCAATTTTGCCTGTTTTTATGGCTGGATTTATGCCAATGCTCGTGTTTATTGCATCGCTCTTTAATAAATCTGCTTATTGGCAATTAAATACCATTGATTATTTATGTGGTCTTGTTGCTATCTTTGCATTAATTATTTGGCGACTAACTAATAATCCAATCTTAGCAATTGTGTTTTCAATTTTAAGTGATGGGATTGCATCTATTCCAACTTTACGTAAGGCCTGGTTCTATCCGACGACCGAGACACCTGTTTATTACTCAGGTGGCGTTATTTCTGCAACAACTGGTATTCTTGCTGCGACAACACATTGGTCATTTAGTACCTATGCATTTCCTGTTTATCTATTAATACTGAACACCTCATTAATGCTTATCGTGATTAAACGAAAACACCTGTTATCAACCAACAAGATGGCTTCCTAAATTAGCGATCCTATATTCAATGTAAATCTGATAAAATGATTCTATAAGCGATACAAAAATGCTTTTATAGAAAGGATATATCATGAAAATAGCAATTGCAGGTAGTGGCGCTATGGGAAGCCGTTTTGGTTACATGCTCCAACAATCTGGTAATGAAGTCACACTATTGGATCTATGGCCAGAACATATTGCCAATATTAATAAAAACGGTCTTTCCGTAGAAATAGCTGGAAAACAACAATTTGTTAAAATTCCAGCTGCTTTTCCTGAAGATGTTCATGATCACTTTGATCTGATTTTACTATTTACAAAAGCTATGCAGTTAAGTGATATGCTTAAAAGAATTGCACATTTATTAACTGACAAGACGGCTATTTTATGTTTATCAAACGGTATTGGTAATTTAGAAACTATTCAAAAGGTTGCTCCAAACCTAGCTTTACTAGTGGGTACCACTTTATGGACTAGCGAGTTAATTGGTCCTGGAGCTATTGCTTTGACTGGTTCAGGTTATATTGAATTTCAAGCAATTAAAAATGTTTCACATGAAACAGTTGTTAAAATTAACAATACTTTAAATGAAGCCGGATTAGATGCTCGACAAAGCGATAATGTTTTATTGTCTATTTGGAAAAAAGCTTGCTTAAATAGTGTGCTAAATACACTATGCACCATTTTAGATTGTAAGATTATGGATCTTAACAAAAGTGATGCTACACCAATGCTAATACAGCAAATCGTTAATGAGTTTACAGCTGTTGCTCAAGCCAAAGATATTCCTTTAACTGTTGAATTAGCGATGGCAACGATTAATGCATCACTAGCGCCTGATCAAGCTGGTGACCACTACCCATCAATGCATCAAGATATTGCATCTGGTCGTCGTACGGAAATTGACTATCTCAATGGTGCAATTGCACGTATGGGAAAAGAGCAAAGTATTCCTACCCCAATAAACGAATTCATTACAAGGTTGATCCATACTCGAGAAGACATTGTATTGTAATTAAAAAAAGCGACTTGATTAAAAATTAAGTCGCTTTTTATTTATCAAAATATCAAAGTTTGTTTTGTATCTTTTGATACGATTTGTACTTGATTACCTGAAATTTGTACATATTTAAATTTACTAAAATATATTTTTAATTTATAAGAATGATTTATTTATCATACCAACTTATTTTTAAATATTTTCATTTTATTATTTTAGATGATACCGTAATCAAACACGCAGACCAAATCTGCTTGGTATGTTTCTTCCAAATAATGAATCATTAAAATAATCGTTAACTCTTCCCATTTTTGTAAATTATTTATTTTTAATTTTTTTATTGATAGCATCAATACTTCTTTTCACACGAATCATTGTATAACTCCAAGTGGCAACATATATAACAACGAAGACAATCAATTCACTTGCAATACTGTTAATATTTAACGGATACCATCCTGCAAAATAAGCAATCATCATAAACCCTAAAACCGTTATGACAAAATGGGTTAGTGTTTGTCGCGTCAAACTCCAATTTTCTTTTTGAAATAATACTGACGTAGTTGAAAAAAGTGATCCAATTAATGCCCATAGGATAATAGCAACAGTAAATGCATGTAACGAACTAGAAAAGTGCTCAGCAAATCGTGCTTCGTATGGTTGGTAAATTTGGCTGCCTCGTCCATAATCATTTAGCAGTGAAACTAACAGCCCATATGTAATTCCAAAAGGCATGCCCATAAAGAAACGTTTCGTCATTTGTCGAATCATATGCCTAACCTCCTTCTTATTTTTGAAACAAACCGTCGCGATACATAGGTTTCTTCTTTAGTGATTAGAATTAATTTAATGTTTCCACTACCACTCAGTTCCAGATGATCAATAAAATCAAAATTAATAATCTCACCACTCGAAATTTGAATAAATTTTTCTGGTAATAATGCTACTAATTGATAAATGCGCTGTTTCGATCGATACGTACCTGAATCAGTTTGCACGTGAACTTCACCAGATGATGTCATAATTCTAATTATTTTATCTGACTGCAATGGGACTACTGTCTTACCTTGATATCCCCATAATTGCGTGTGTTGTTGCTGTAAATTATTGACAATTGCTTGCATTTCAGGAGTTATTTTTTTGACATGAAAATCAATGTGTTCTGGCTGGTCATCATCTATAAAAAAATTCACTTTCAATTGAATAATGCTCCTTTCCAATAAGTCTTATATTTTATAAGTATTATTATACCCGCTTTATTCTCATGAATATTTAATTTTATATAATTGGTCAATTTAATTGATTAATCGGTACAAATTTTTTTATAAACGTTAGTACTTTTAAAAATGACCATTTAACTGATGCCAGTAACTCACCTTGAGCAGCTATGTTTGCTACGCCAATTACTTTAAGGCAAAGTGGCAATGAACTAGCAATCACACAACCAATGTTATCCCAAACTGTTTGCCAGTTTATCTTCATACAATATTCATTGTATTATGAAATTAGAAATTTTAGAAAGCGTTTTCAGTGTAAAGCATCGAGGTCAATATTATGGTTTCAATATCAGACGTGGCAAGCGAAGCTCATGTATCAAAAATGACTGTTTCTCGTGTGATCAATCATCCTGACCAGGTATCATCTGAAATTAAAACAGATGTTCAACGGGTCATTGAACAATTAGGTTATGTACAAAATCGTGCTGGTAGAGCACTAGCAAATAATCGTCATTACAATATTGCCTTTATCTTGTTGGACGATATTAACGAAATTGAACCCTATTATGCCCACTTACTGATGCACTTAACCGATGCCTTACAAGCAAAAGGTTACACTTTAGAAATGCGTCATGATCGTAATTTTGATTTAACAAATGTTGATGGTTTCTTAGTCAGCGGTGCTCGCCAAACAGATTTCGATGTACTACATAACTTACCGATTCCAGTTGTATTGTACGGTACCGAATCTGGTGTCACATCCGTGTACATTGACAATACAGCAGGTACATATTTAGCAACGCAACTACTACTGAATCAAAACTATCAACGTATCCTATTCTTAGGTATGGACATTGATGAACCGTTTGAAACAAACCGTGAAAACGGCTACCACAAGGCAATGCAAATTGCTGGCTATCAGCCTGAAATTCATCGTTTACCAAACGATGAACATGTTGTCCAAGACTTCCTTATGAACGGTAATTTAGTTGCCCATACAGGCATTGTAGCCGCAACAGATCGTTTAGGACTTGGTGCGTTACATGCTAGTCGTGAACAAGGATTACAAGTACCTACTGAGGTTGGCATTGTTGGGTTTGATGGTATATATATTCACCAATTAGCTGAACAACCATTGACAACAATACAACAACCCCTTAAAAAAATTGCTGAACACATGGTGAAGTTATTATTGGCAGAATTAGCTGGGAAAAATGTAGACTCTGTCTATGTACTGCCAGAATTAATCATTGGTGAGGCAACTTTACCAACAAGCTAGTCTCGTATTATTGTCGTATTTTAGGAGACTTTTCATGAAACGTCAGGAATTAATTAATCTTGTTAAAACACATACCAATTCATTTGAAGATTATCCATTCAATGGTGGTAAACGTACTGAAAAAATTCTTTGGACCGTGATGAAACAAAAGACTAACGGTAAAATCATTGCCTTTATTTTTGAAAAAGATGGTGAATTACTGATTGATCTGAAATTGCTACCTGAACATGGCGAATTAATGCGTGAACGCCAAGGTATTTTCCCCGGCTACCATATGAATAAAACCCATTGGAATACCATTTCTGTTAACAATACAGATGTCTCAAAAAAAGAACTATTGCATATGATTCATGAAAGTAGTTCCTTAACATCATAAAAAGCAGCATCACATAACAAGTCGTTATCTGATGCTGCTTTGGTAGCTATTCAACTTTTAATGTTAGTGAATTAATGGCAACGATAATTGTACTTAATGACATTAACACTGCACCTACCATTGGGCTTAATACAAATCCAACTGGCGCTAAAATACCTGCTGCTAATGGGATTGCAACAATATTATAACCAGCTCCCCACCAAAGATTTTGGGTCATCTTCCGTGTGGTCCGCTGTGCTAATTCAATAAATTGGATAATATCATGTGGATCACTCTTAACTAATACCACGTCTGCCGATTCGATGGCAACATCTGTCCCACTACCAATGGCAACACCAATATCCGCACGGGCTAAACTGGGTGCATCGTTCACACCATCACCAATCATCATGACTTTTCCCATTTTCTGATACTTTTTGACAGCTTTTTCTTTGTCTTCAGGTAGTAATTGTGCTTTAAACTCTTTTATGCCTAATTCTTTGGCAACGCCTTGGGCTGTTTGTTGATTATCACCAGTTAACATCACAGGTATCATCCCCTGCTCCTGCAATCTTATCACTAACTGCTTTGCTGCTGGCTTAATTTGATCACCCTGTGCAACAAATCCTAATACCTGATCATTCTGTACAAGGAAACTTAATGAATTACCTTCACTTGCTAGCTTATCAAATCGTTGATTATCAATGGCTAGCTTATTTTTGTCCAAATAACCAGGTGAAACAATGAAATAATCCTGATTATCTACTTGTCCTTTTAAGCCCACACCTTTAATTTGATCACTATTAACCGTCTGATATGAAATACTTTCTTTTTGTGCTTTCTTTGTGATACCAATAGCTAGTGGATGTGACGAACCTGACTCTAACGTTGCCATGATCCGTAATATATCATGATTTGACAAATCATTAGTCAAGCTACCATATGCATTAACTTTAAAATTTCCTTCTGTTAAGGTCCCGGTCTTATCCATTAACACATATTTCAACGCTTTAACCTGTTCCATGGCATTACGATCACGAATTAACAATCCTTTTTTAGCGCTTAAAGAAGTACTTCTAGCAATAACTAATGGAATAGCCAATCCCAGTGCATGTGGACAAGCAATGATCAAAATAGTCACTGCACGTGGTAAAGCTGTTGCTAAATCACTTATCACCCACCAAGCAATAAAGCTGATCACCGCTACCGTTAATGCCACGTAAAATAGCCAAGATGCAACACGATCAGCAATATTTTCACGATCTGACTTTTCATTTTGTGCAGATGTAACCATCTTTGTCACTTGTGCCAAAAAACTATTTTCACCAATTCCGGTAACTTTAATTTGAATTGTCCCATCCCCATTAACAGAACCACCAAAAACTTTAGCATCAACTTGTTTTTGAACTAACTTTGCCTCACCTGTAACCATCGCTTCATTGACGGCTGATTCACCTTTAATAACTTGCCCATCAGCTGGTATTTTTTCACCACCACGAACAATTAAATGATCACCTGTGACAACATCTTGTAATTTCACGTCAATGATTTGTCCCTGATCATTAATTAAATGTGCCTGATTAGGTAATAATTTTGCTAATTCATTAAGTGCTGAACCAGCATGACTGACCGCATTCATTTCAATCCAATGACCCAACAACATAATGTCAACCAATGTCGCCAATTCCCAAAAGAAATCCATCACATGTGGTGAAACATGTAACATATTGTTCACCACAACTGAATAAATACTGTAAACATATGCAACGGTAATACCCATTGTAATCAAGGTCATCATTGCTGGTTTTCTTTCTTGTAATTCTCCTTTTGCACCAATAAAGAATGGCATACCACCGTAAAAGAAGATAATTGTCCCTAATAGGGCAACTACCCAGTCACTACCTTGAAAATGAATAAGTGGTTGATTCATCCCCATCATTGATGACATCAATAATAAGGGAATCGTTATAATAATTGACCACCAAAATTTCTTTTTTAAATTACCCATGTGCATCATGTGACCACCATGCATCATCATATCATCATGCCCCATATCAGATTGATGATGCATATCCATCTGTTCCTCATGCATCCCCATATTCATATGTTCTTCATGTTCATTCATGTTCATCTGATTAAGCCCCCTTCGTTTCATATTCTACCGATAGTTTACAATTGTAAACAAAAAATAGCAACTAAAATCTATTTCAATAAGTATTACCCATTGGTAATCACCAAAGTTAATGAGATACTTTGATAAAAAATAACTACTTAATCAGCAATAAAACACCGCCTTTGACAAAATTAGCAGTGGCGCAAACATTGATTTCTCATTAGGTATTTTCTTTGCACGTCGTCTGAAAATGTCTATTAACACTGATTCTTTAAATAACACTTTTATTGTCGCATAGTCATGCCACAATTCTTAATGTTTTGAATAATCAATTACGCCGCTGTTTCATTCACTCTCAGCAAGTCATCATTTTAGTGCATTGAATGGGTATAGAGATTATTGTAGATTGTTAACAATTGCGCTATTTGAATAGACATGTTAGATTAAATTTAATCATAATTTTGGAGGCTTTTTCATGAAAATCGATGTGACATTAGACAACAACCATTTCATACCGGATAAATATGCAAAATTTGCGCCAGCAGAATATCGCTTGGATGATACACCTGTCGTTAATTTTCCAATCCGGGTACATGATATTCCCACGGGCACAGCATCACTTTCAGTTGTATTTATTGACTACGATTCTGTACCCGTTGCTGGATTTGTTTGGATTCATTGGTTAGCTGCTAATTTACCAGTAAGTGATATTCCTGAAGACATTGCCCATACAGACATTTCGTACGTACCAGGTACTAATTCAAAATACGCACAATATCGTTTAGATAATCCAACACTAACGCAAAGTTATACTGGACCAATGCCACCTGATAAAACTCATGATTACACTATTAAAGTGTTCGCACTAGATACTAAATTAGATCTCAAAGCCGGCTATTTCTTAAATGATTTCCGACGCGCCATTAAAGGTCACGTTCTGGCAGTTGATTCATTAGACCTACCTGCACGAAGCAACTAATGTTTCATGTGAAACATTAGTTGCTCATCAAACATATAAATGAAAAGAGGCTGAGGCATAAGTCGTTATAATCAGCCAAAAAAGGCGCTAATCTATCAATTTTGATTGGTAGATTAGCGCCTTTCAACGTGTTCCAAAAGACCGGAGCCTTACTATAATAACAATTAGGCGCTTCCGGTTCTTCGTTATACTGCAAACCAAAATCATCTAATTGTTGTTACAATCGGCTTCAAAGCATCTTTTTTCACACTCTCTTAAATTTTATCCAACTTGATGTGCAATTGTCTTGCCATTAATAATAGCTAACGTATCATCCAAACTAATATCTACCATGTTTTGCACAGCAATATTAGTATAGAACCCAACATGAGGCGTAATAATGACATTATCAAATTCTCGTAACGTGATTAAATCTTGATTTGGTAACTGCTGTCCACGTAAATCAAAATTGAAGAAAGTCTCTTCACCAACCATCGTATCTAATGCTGCTCCTGCTAATCGTTTCTCGCGCAAAGCAGCGATCAATGCTGTTGTATCCACTACCGGACCGCGACATTCATTGATTAAGTATGCTGTCGGTTTCATTTGTGCTAATGCTGCTGCATTTATTAATCCCTGTGATGTTTCATTTAAATCAACATGTAAACAAATAACATCTGCTTGTTGTAAGACTTCTTCAAATGATTTAAACGTTAACACATCATCTAGCTCATGATTTGGTTTAATGTCATAAGCAATCACATTTGCATTCAATGCATGAAATAACCGAGCAGCAGTCCCACCAATTCGTCCAGCACCAATAATACCAATCGTTAACGAATGAATTTCACTACCTTGCAAACCAGCCCAACGAAAATCTTGTTCTCGGACACGCTGATCAACTAATTCTTGTTTCCTAATCAAACGTAGTGTATGTGTCAAAGATAACTCAGCAACTGACCGTGGTGAATAAGCAGGTACATTACTAACCACAAGTCCATTGGTCTTAGCTGCTTGAACATCGATCACATCATAGCCAGCTGTTCTTGTTGTTATTTGTTTGATGCCAAGTTCATGCAAACGTGGATAAACGTCTGACTCAATTTGACTACGTTGCTGAATTACTACCCCATCATAACCAGCAACCTTATCAACTGTATCTGAATGTAATTCCCATTCAGCTATTGTTAAATCAATATTTGGATGCTGTTCACCCCATGATTTAATCGCTGCTTCTTCATCTGGTCGAACACTTAATAACAAAATTTTCATTTCTATTTGCTCCTTTAATCTATACTACTCTGTGTTGCCCGTTGCTTGGCAACATATTCCTGTAACTGGGTCATACCACGTTTAATTTCGGCCATACTAGTGGCATAACTCATTCTGAGATAATGTTCACCACCAGGTCCAAAGTAAGATCCTGGTACCGCTGCAACACCCCCTTGTTTCGCTAAATCATATGCAAATACTTCATCATCTTGTTCTAAATCAGATGGCATCTTGGTATAAATATAAAATGCCCCCTCTGGCTTCACGGTTTCAAAGCCTAATTCATCCAACGTCTCTAAAATAAAGTCTCGCCGTTGCCGATATTCATCTCTCATAGGCAATGCATCATCCTGCCCATGTCCAAGAGCTTCTGTTGCAGCATCTTGCGCCACTGTTGCGGCACTTGTGATCGTAAACTGATGGATCTTGCTTAACTCATCACTAATTACTTTGGGTGCACATAGGAAGCCAATTCGCCAACCAGTCATTGCATGTGATTTTGAAACACCCGTAATTAAGATGGTCTGTTCTCGTAATGATTTCACTAATGACGCATGCGGTTGATCATAGTTTAATTCACTATATATCTCGTCACATAGTACAAAAATCGGCTTACCCCGCAGAACATCTCCTAAGGCATCTAACTCAGCTTGTGAATACACAACCCCAGTTGGATTACTTGGATAATTAAGGACAACCATTTTCACATCATCGCCAACCCGATTTAACGTCTCAATGAGTACCGTTGGTGTTAATTTAAATCCAGTTGATGACGTATCGACTAAAATTGGTTGACCACCTGCCACTGTGACATCTGCAATATACAATGGGAATGTTGGTGTCGGAATAATGACTTTATCACCTGGGTTGAGTACTGAATTAATGGCTGTATAAATTGCTTCAGTTGCCCCTTCTGTCACAATGATTTCATCTGGTGCATACGTTTGTTGATATTTAGTGGCTAAGAAATTGCTAGCTTGTTCTCGTAATGCCTGTGTCCCATTAGCAGGAGCATAATGCGAATGATTTTCTTGAATACTATGAATAGCAGCTTGTTGAATATGCTCTGGTACATCAAAATCTGGTTCACCAATCGTAAAATTAACAATATTCGGTATTTGTTGTGCAAAATTTGCAAATGCTAAAATGCTCGAAGCTTTGACATATGCTAGTCGTCTATTAAGATGCGTTGTCATGTCCATCATTTTTCTCCTTTAATCATTAATACAAGTATGATTTCTACGAAAAAAAGCCCTCTTGATTGAAAACAATCTCAAGGGTCATTACAGACATGTCATTCTCCCCCAACAGATTATTTTCTAACCTGTTGGGCTTTTTAAATCGAGCCAAATCGCTCTCATTCCCACAGGTACAAACATGATCTCGTGTTTGTACCTAATATTAGTTAGACACAAACACTACCTAAAGAAACGAAAGTAATAGTTCCAGTTATTCAATTTTGTCATATTGTGTAATTTCATGAATAATAACTCCTGGCTCTTAATATAGTTCTAATCATAGTCTAATTTAATGAGATTTGTCAACGAAAAATTGTGATGATTTTAAAAAAAAACACTTTGTGCTAACCTAATGTTAACGTTTTATTGAGGGGGATAATATGAATTTAGAAGAAAAATTTGCGTATATGGCCACTGGCAAAACATATAATGACTTAGATCCACTTTTAGTAGCCGAACGACATCGTTCAACCAAGTTAACGACTGAAATCAACGCTGAAACTGATCCAGAAAAAAAAGAACAGCTCATCCAGCATTTATTTGGTAGTGCTGGTATTGCACCTGATCTTAATCCAAATTTTCGATGTGAGTTTGGTCGTAACATTCATGTTGGTGATTATTTTTATGCGAATTATGACGCTGTCATCTTAGATGGTGCGAAAGTAACGATTGGTGATCGTGTACTTTTTGGTCCTAAAGTTGGCCTATACACAAGTAATCATTCCTTTGATGCACGTGAACGTGAATTGGGTGGTTGTATCGCTAAGCCAATTACAATTGGTAATCGATGCTGGCTAGCTGCAAATGTCACTGTTCTGCCAGGTGTGACTATTGGTGACGATGTCATCATTGGTGCTGGCAGCGTGGTGACCCATGACATACCAAGTCATGTTGTCGCAGTTGGCAATCCTTGTCATATATTACGTCAAATCACTGATGATGATAAAACTGGTTTTATCGGTCAAGACTTTGTTTAAACAAAAAAACTGAGAAGCGACAAGCTGAACAAGTTGTTCAGATGTTACCTCTCAGTTTTTAGTTTATACGTGACGGATAATTCGTGCAGGGTTACCTGCAACCACCGTATTACTAGGCATATCGTGAGTTACCACGCTACCAGCACCAACAACAACGTTATCACCTATCGTGACACCAGGTAATACGATGACTGAACCCCCAAACCAACAATCATCACCTATCGTGATTGGCAAATCATATTGCCAATTTTCGCGCCGTAATTGCTTATTATTAGGGTGATGATTTGGCGTGTATAACTGCGTATTAGGTCCCAAGAAGCAATTTTTACCAATCGTTATTTTACCAGCACTTAAGATAGTGAAATTCAAATTAATAAATGTGCCTTGGTCAATAAATAAGTTATCAGGATATTCAATATTAACAACTGGAAAATAAACTTCCACATCGTCAGCCATATTTGGCACTAATTGATGTAACGCTTTTAATGCTTTATCAAAATCAGTAATCGCAATCTGATTAATTTTTTGAATGGCCTGCGTACTTGCTTTAACAATCGCCTGCAACTGAGGTT
Organism: Weissella sp. ESL1156; assembly: GCF_058505625.1. Lineage (NCBI taxonomy): Bacteria > Bacillati > Bacillota > Bacilli > Lactobacillales > Lactobacillaceae > Weissella > Weissella sp. ESL1156. Next base: position 1,410,339 of record NZ_CP196372.1, read on the forward strand.
CCTGACCATATTGATACCAATCACCATCGGCTATCTTATCAAAGATAGGCTTTTTCGCTAAAGCTGCAACATCTGGTTCGTCTAATTTTTTAGGCATAGTCTCTCTCCGACTCACGATAAAAGTTAAACTCTCATTAGTTATTATAAATGTTTTAAAAACAACTGAATAGTTTTTTATCAAAAAAGACCCGATGATTTTCATCGGATCTAGCTATCTTTCAATTATAGACCAAATAATACTAATAGTACTGCAGCCATAACAAAATTCAGCACCATGAATAACTTTAAGAACGTTGAAGATGAATCTGGTTCAATTTGGCGATAAACACGAAAGCCAATTAAATTAGCCATAGAAGCAATAATGGTTCCTAATCCACCAATATTCGTTCCTAGAAACAACTCGTGTGCATGATTCGTAAATGTCGAAATTAAAATTGTTGATGGCACATTTGAAATGATTTGGCTTAATGCAAAACTACCAAATAAGACATGTGCCGGCGTATTAAATAGGGAACTAACTAAATCTTGTACGATATGTATGTTGGCTAAATTGTTAGTTGCAATAAAAAAGAACAAGAATGTGGTTAATAATCCATAATCCACCATTTTATATATTTTATGATTATAAATAAGGAATATAATCAACATAATTGGTACAACCGTATTAAAGGGTAACCAACCAAAAATGGTCGCAATTAAAATCAAACCTGTCACAACCAAAAAGAATAATTGACGCCGGTCAATGCTTTCCACGGGTTTTAAATCGATAGACAGCGGTGTTGCTTTGATAAATCGCGTAATAATAAACATTAAAATCATAGATGCAATGGTCAATGAGATTGACCAACCAAAGAATTCACCAACGCCAATCCCATAATGCCCGAATAAGAACAAATTTTGTGATTTACCAAATGGAAATAAAATTGCCCCTGAATTAGCAGCCATGATAATCAGCGTTGAGCCGATAATTTTTAGTTGTGTTGATAAACTTGATGCTAATCGTAAGTAAATTGGCATTAATGTCAAAATTGCAATATCGTTTGAAAGTAACATTGCCCCAAAAAACGATAAAAATGTCACACTCGTCATTAACGCTCGAGCATGATGACTACGACTAACTAACCAGACAGATACCGCATGTAAGACACCTGCATTTTCTAATAAACTAACCCAGATCATCATAGTCATCAAACTAAAGATGGTATGCCAATTAACTGCTCCTAAATCAGGCACCACAAAAAAAGAAGTGACAACTGCCAGCACCATACTGACAGTAAACATGATGTCACTTTTTAAGTACGTAAAAATACGATTCACCATGCACTTATTTCTCTTTCTCGATTGCCTGACTTTTGGCATTCGCTAATCGAATAATTTCATATGATTTTGCTGCCATTAAAGATGTTATCCCCACTGATAATGTCATCACAGGTACTAACAACACGGCGAGCTTTGCAGTTGTCATTTCGACATTGTCATGATGCTTTTTAAAAATCATGCCTTATCTCCTTAAATGATCCTCAAAATAATAACGTTGCAAGTATATTATCGAAAAATATCATGGCAGACGCAACAAATTACTTGTAACATAGGAATCTTTAAAAAAGGGGAAAATTATTATTTTTAGTTAAAAACCGCCTTATTTGCCCCACTATCAGTCATTCATTCGCATTATAGCGAACAATAACAACTTTTATAAAAACTTTTATTAGTATTTTTGTTGTAACAATCTTTACAATAAATTGACAGCCTATTTATAATCATCAACAATTCTTTACAACTGCTATACAAACTACTTGAAATCGTTTTCTGTTTGTTTTCAATCAAATTAAATGCTTTCTTATTTAATAAATCTATTAAAATTGCCTCAATAATCCCTAATTTGGTATTATTTCATAAATTTGTTACAATATTGGCTATTACCTGAAGGAGGTATTATGAAGTCAAATAAAACAAAAAAAATTGGCTTATTTCAACTTGTCATGCTGACGCTTGGATCATTAATTGGTTCAGGCTGGTTATTTGGATCATGGGAGGCAACCCGCGTCGCTGGTCCAGCAGCAATTATTTCTTGGGTGATTGGTGGTGTCGTTATCGCATCAATCGCGTACAACTATATTGAACTAGGCACAATGTTTCCTGAAGCTGGTGGTATGAGTCGTTATGCCCAGTACTCACATGGACCCTTACTTGGTTTTATTTCTTCTTGGTCTAACTGGGTATCTTTGATTGCTTTGATTCCGATTGAAGCAGTTGCCGCCGTTCAATATATGAGTTCATGGCCGTGGTCATGGGCTAATTGGACTAACCAATTTTTCAGTAATGGTGAAATTACTACACCTGGACTATTGCTAGTCTTTGGTTTTATGTTAGTATTTACCCTTATTAATTTTTGGTCAGTCACCTTACTAACAAAGTTCACTAATTTTATTTCTATTTTCAAAATAGGTATTCCGACTATTACGGTTATCATGTTGACACTTTCAAGTTTTCACCCTGGTAATTATGGTCACTCAATGCATGAATTCATGCCTTATGGTTCTGCGCCTATCTTTTCAGCAACGGCAACAGCTGGTATTATTTTTTCGTTTAATGCCTTCCAAACAGTTATTAACATGGGAAGCGAAATCAAAAACACGAAAAAGAATATTAATCGTGGTATCTTCTTATCATTACTAATTAGTGGTGTTATTTATGTGCTAATTCAAAGTGCCTTTATCACAGCCATTGATCCTAGTATACTAGCAAAGCATGGTTGGAACGGCATTAACTTCAGTTCACCGTTTGCTGACTTAGCAATTCTGTTAGGTATTCATTGGTTATCTGTCTTGCTATACTTAGATGCGTTTATTTCACCTGTTGGTACTGGGGTATCATTTGCTGCTTCAACTGGTCGAGTACTATACGCTATGGAAAGTAACAAGCACATGCCAAAGTACTTAGGTAAACTTACTGGTAAATTCCAGATGCCACACGCTGCGATGATTACTAATTTTGTTATTAGTATGATCATGGTTTCGGTATTTCGTTCATGGTCAACACTGGCAACCGTTATCTGTGCATCAACATTGATTGCTTACTTAACAGGACCAGTTACTGCCGTTGCCTTTAGACGTTTAGGGGCTGATTTCAAGCGTCCCGTTAAATTACGTTTCTTATCAATTATTGCTCCGGTAGCGTTCGTATTAGCTTCACTAGCAATTTACTGGTCAATGTGGCCAACAACTGTTGAAGTTATTATTGTTATCATGCTTGGATTACCGATTTATTTCTATTATGAATATAAGGCCAAACACAATGATACCTTCAAAGCTTTCAAGTCAGCGCTATGGTTAATTGTTTATCTTGTCTTTATTTCAATCATTTCATTTGCTGGTAGTCATGAATTCAACGGAATTGGTTGGATTCATTATCCATGGGATTTCGTCGTCATTATTGTCGTCTCATTAATTTTTTATTACTGGGGTGTCAAAAGCGCCAAAGTCTTCCCTGATTTATATCAAGCAAAAAAGTTAAACGATACAGTTAAAGAATAGATTATAAAAAAGCAGCTACTTCAAAAGACATGAAGTAGTTGCTTTTTTAGATTAATTTACTTATGTTTTGTGTCACAAACGTCCCAATAAATGTTTCGATATCCTGTTTTATAAAGCGACTATCACTACTCCACAAACTAATTAATCCCAAAATTGCTGAGCTTGTATAATTTGCTAATAATTCTTGCTGTTTATCAGAATGCCGTCCAGTGTGATTACCAAGTTTAGTAACTGTTGCCATCCCTTCATCCAACAAAAAATCCTTAAACTTCACGTAAAAATGATTATCCCCTAAACGATTTAATAAGGTATCAATCATCTCTAAATTATCAGAAATTGTATCTAACAACGGCGTAATAATCGTCGGTACCAGTTGAATTTCATTTAATGAATTAACTTGTTTTAACAGCTGTTCGTGTTCAATATAGAATTTACTCAAAATGCTTTCTTCGCAGTCCTCAATTAAAGCCTCTTTATTTTCAAAGTAACGATAAAATGAGCCTCGATCGATTTGGGCTTTTTTTGTAATATCAGAAACCCTAACTTCTGTTGCGGGTATTTCTTGCAAAATTTCAATAAATGCCCGCACAATTTTCTGTTTTGTTTGTGCTGTTCGATCAAGTTGTTTCAAAATCTTCCCCCTATACAACATATTAAACCAGTCTGTTGCGTTTTTATGTTTAGCTAAATATTATAATACAACATGTTGTTGGATAAATTATAAATAAAGGAGAATATGTTTATGTGGAAAGTCATTTCTAGTAAAATGTTTTGGCTATATGCAGTTGCCATTTTCGCAGTATTAGCAATTTTTTCATTTGCACAAATCGGCGCTCGTAATTCCGTAAAGCTGAAGCAATTACCAATTGCTGTTGTCAACAATTCTGGCGACAAGCAGAGTAAAGCAATTATTGATAAGCTTGAAGACAAGTTTGATGATGATGACGCCCAACTTAAGTTGATCAACGTCAAAAATGAAAACAAATTACAAAATGGTTTGGATGATAAGAAGTACTACGGTGCTTTGGTCATTGATAAAAACTTTGATAAGCGTTTAGCAGGTCAACAAAACTACCTTAAAGGATTGGTCATCCAAGCTAAGACAAAGGACTTACCTAAGGAAGCTATCGCTGGTAATTCTCAGTTAAAGGCGCAAACTGAAGCTGCTGCTGGCTTAACTAAAACGTTGCCAGCTCAAGCTAAAGTTAAAATCATTACGAACCAAGGTATGAATGCAACCGCATCTTCTATTGTTACAACTGCACTACCTAAAATCATTAACGGTCTAAGTACAGGTGTTTCACAAAAAATGCAAAATGTCTTAACAGAAAATAAAATCACATTATCACCTGCGCAATGGCAGACGATTAATCAACCAATCACTTCAACGACTAAAGTTATGAACAAAATTCCAGATAAGAGTGTTAGCGGTATGGCGTCATTATTGATGGTTGTTATTTCATGGTTAGGTTCACTAATCGGTGCTATTCTACTCTGGCGTGAACACAAAAAGCGCTCTGAAAATGGTCGTTTCAATGCTAGCCTGGTTACCAGTCAAATCATAACGGGTATTGTGCTAGCAGCTATGATTAGCTTAACGATTTATTTCTTTGCTCACATTTGCTTCGATGTTCCTGTTCCTAATACTGGTAATTTCTTGTTAACAATCGGCTTTAGCGCCTTCATTTTCTACCTAATCCAAACTTTCATTGTGGATTGGTTGGGATTTGCTGGTGCACCGATTCTCGTCATTATCATGTTGCTATCAATGGGTGTCCTAACATATCCAAAGGAAATGTTAACACCACTATTCGCAAATGGTATTTACAGCTGGACACCATTACGCTTCCCATTGGATATGATTACTAACAGCCTATATATTCATGGCACCCCTGCTTCAAACATGACTGATATTATTGTCTTGTCATGCATTGGTGTTGGCTCAATAATTTTCATGTATCTATCAATGTTAAAGAAGCCTAAGACTAAAAAATAAAGTATAACGACAAAAAGGAAAGTTCCACGTGGAACTTTCCTTTTTTAGTTGCCTATTAATTTTAATAACCAATCAGCACCATACAACATCGCCATACTATAAATAAAAATAGATAACGGCTTACCAAGTACAATAATTAGTGTAAATTCACGCCACGTCATTTCGGTTAAACTTGTCAGTAACACCAACGCATCATCAGGTGCAACTGGTGAAAAAATTAGCAATGCAAATGTCCAATGCCACCCTTTTGAATCTAATCGATGCATATATTTGTTCAGTGTATCTTCACTCACAAATATATCAATAACTCGGCGACCATATCGCCGTCCTAACCAGAATAATATTATTGATCCCAGTACAATGCCGACATAATTATAAACAAAACCTAACCACGGACCAAACATGACTACTCCCGCAGCTAATGAAACACCTCCTGGTAATATTGGGATAACAACTTGGACAATCTGTACGAATACAAACAGTATGGGCGCCCAAATACCATATTTTTTGAGTAACTTAATCAGTGAATCTGTATCATTAAAAACACCAATCCGATACAAATGAATCACTAGCCATCCCAATAATACCAACATCATAACCGACAATATTTTTATCAATAAACGTATATAGCGTATTCGCATGTCATCCCCCAAGACCGCCATCAAATTTTTTGACTAATTTTTTTCAACTTGATCGACCTAAAATATGTCGTGCGTGCCCCATTGTCGCATCAACAACCGTTAAAACATGCGTATCATCTAGTGAATAAACACTATGTTGGCCATCTTTATTAAATGATACCAATCGATAGTCGCGTAATATCCGTAGTTGTTTTGAAACACCAGGCTGTGACATGTTTAATGCTTGCACCAACTCATTGACTGTCATAGGGGTCCGTTCCAATAGTAATAAAATTTGTAAACGTGTTTCACTACTAAGCACTTTTAAAATTTCATGAGCAGTATCAAATTCCTCTTGATCAAATTTCATTTAATTTTCCTCTTTTAAATGTCGTATGATAATGATAACATATACCGAAAAGGTTATATAATCAAATGGTTATATAAAGCAAGGAGACTTATCTATGCACATCACTCTAATGACCACCGTATTTATTGGTGCGAATGTTGATTTCTTTATTGTTTTAATTTTTATGCTTCAAAAATATCGTTTACGCTATACGATGCTTGGTTACACTTTGGGCGTTTTGACATTATTTACGATCAGTGCCGTTGCTGGTCAAATGATTCAAACTTTTTTACCCACTTGGTCAATTGGTTTATTAGGTTTGCTTCCTATTTGGTTTGCTATTCGTGGTGAAACTGACGATGATGACCAGACAAAATCAACAAATAGTGCTAATGCCACTTGGTTTGTTTATGTGATGTACTTGGCTTCGTGTGGTGCTGATAACTTTGCACTATATATTCCTGTATTATCAACCTTTAATCTATTTGAAACAATCTTTGCTGGCATTTATTTTATCATTTGGGCCTTATTGACAAGCATATGCGCATACTATATTTGTCACATTCGCTTTGTAAAAACGCTATTTACCAAGTATGGTGATCTAATCACCCGTATTTTCTATCTTGCAATTGGTCTGTTCGTGATGTTCGACACGGGTCTCTTAACAAAGCTTTATTATCTATTCATACACTAATCCTAATACCAACAATACGACAGTTTAAGCCATCATAAATTATTAAAGTTTACATGTTATACTATGACGTATACAAGTAATCGTCATATATGGAGGTATTATCCAATGCTAGCCGTCTTAAATTTTAAAAATTTAGTTGACTTTGAGCAACAAAAACAATTTTTGACTGATCTTAGTCAAGCAAGTGTCGACATCGATTTAAAGATTGCACCGACTTTGCCCGTACCTAACACGTATGATAATTTTGAAATTATCAGCCAAAATTTGACTATTAAACAACGAACTGTTGGCGAAATTTCGCCAAGTGTTTTACAGTCTCTTGGTATTACAACGAGTTTTATTGGGCATTTGGAACGTCGCAAGTCATTAAATGAGGGGCTATTGATTGTCCGGAATCGATTAGAAAATGCACTCGAGAATGATATCACACCAATTATTTCAGTTGGTCAATATAGCAATATTGAAATGGTTGTTGAAGAATTGGGCATTTTACTGAAGGATGAACCAATTCATAAACCAATCATTATTGCCTATGAGTCATTGGCTTCAACTGAAATGGGTCGCGCACTTTATTCAATCGATGAAATTCGCGAGATTCATCATGCGATTCGTCACTTTATGGCACAACATTATCCTGAAATTAACTATCAACTAATTTTAGGTGGTCACATGGATGAAGCAGGTTCACCAATTGCCAAGGCCATTGGTTATGATGGTGTCTTAATTGGCGATCGTTACCACACCTTAGCTGAGTTCCAACCTGTTCTAGATGCTCTCAATAAGCTGAGTCATTAGAATATCTACATAAAAAGTCATCTATTTGCCGTTAGTTAAGAAAGCCATTATCTTAACCATAACGTCATAATAGATGACTTTTTTGAACGAATCATACAACAACTGACTAATTTGTCATTTCACACAAATTGCGAGATAATGAAAGCGTTATCAAAACAAAAAGAGGGGAAACATTATGAGTAAGGTATATCTATCTGCAGAGCTACCATCACTGGCTGTACAAACACTGTCTAAACATGGTTTTACTGTTTCTGTTTATGATGGTGATGGCTTAATTTCACATGAAACATTACTTGAAAACGTTCGTGATATTGATTTTTTGATTACACCACTCTCAACAAAGGTTGATCAAGAAATTATTGATGCTGCGCCAAAGCTCAAATTAATTGCAAATTTTGGGGCTGGCTTTAATAATATTGATACAAATTATGCCAAAGAAAAGGGCATTGTTGTGACAAACACGCCTGCTGTTTCAACGAATGCCGTTGCCGAAGTAACCATTAGTTTAATGTTGGCACTCAGCCACCGCATTGTCGAAGGTGACCAAAAAATGCGCCATGATGGCTTTCCTGGCTGGGCACCTTTATATTTCTTAGGTCATGAAATTGCAGGCAAAACATTAGGAATCGTCGGCTTAGGAAATATTGGTAGTGACGTTGCACGTAAGGCAAATGCATTGGGGATGCATGTGCAATACTACAAGCGCACACCACTATCTGATCCAGAAGAGCGCTCAATGAAAGTTACTTATAGATCACTTAATGAATTAATTACCACTAGTGACTTTATCTCAATTAATGCGCCACAAACCGATGAAAATTATCATCAGTTTGATGCAACTGCTTTTAAAGCCATGAAATCAACTGCCGCCATTATTAACGTGGGTCGTGGACCAATCATTGATGAGGCTGCCTTATTAACTGCTTTAAAGAATGGTGAAATTGCTGGTGCTGCGTTAGATGTTTATGAACACGAACCTAACGTAGATGATGGCTTTAAACTACTGAAAAATGTCATTCTCACACCACATGTTGGTAATGCAACTGTTGAAGCGCGTGATGCAATGGCAAAAATCGTGACTGATAACGTTATTCTTGTTAATAATGGGCATTCTGCTAAATTTATTGTTAATCCGTAAAAAATAATCATAACAGGCACAAGACAATCTTTCGGTGACGATTGATTGTCTTTTTTTATAAAAATGACTCTGCAAAATAACCTTAGAAAATGTATAATACTATTAAAATATAATGAGAAAACTAGAGGTGATTTATATGACACGTCGTCTTGCTAATTTATTTCAGAATCAACCAACTAATATCATGTCAGATATTGGTAAAAACGCTTCGTTAATGACCAATGTTATTAATTTATCAATTGGTGATCCAGACATGATCACACCAGAACCTATTTTAACAGCTGCAAAAGAAGCATTGACCGCTGGTAAAACGCACTACACAGCTAGTGATGGTGACCCAGAATATTTACAAGCCATCATTGATTTTTATCAACAAAAATTTCACATAACCTATCACCAGGAAAATGTCCGTGCCACCGTTGGTGCTAGTCATGCAACTTATTTAGCATTGGGTGCCATTATTGACCCTGATGATGAAGTGATTGTATTTGAACCTTATTTTTCTCCTTACAAAGTCCAGATTGAAGCACACTATGGCAAGATGGTCATTGTGCCTTGTTCAGCTGATAATTATTTTCAACCAACGAAGGCAGATATTATGGCTGCTATTACCAACAAGACCAAAGCCATCATCGTGAACACACCAAATAACCCAACTGGTGCTGTTTATAATCAAGAAACATTACAAACACTCGCTGACTTAGCAAAATCAAATGATTTCTATCTAATTGCCGATGAAGTCTATTGGCCATTTGTATATGGCAATCATGAATTTATGCCATTAGAAGTACTCGCACCCGAACATACCTTAGTTGCTGGTTCTTTATCAAAAATATTTGCAATGACTGGTTTTAGAATTGGTTATTTAGCTGGCCCAGCCGATGTTGTCGCTGCTGCTGGCTTGTTAAATGAAGGTGTCGATTTTTCTGCACCAAGTGTTTCACAAGCTGCTGGTGCTTATGGCTTACAACATATCGATGAATTTACACCAACGTTGAAGGAACAATTTGGAGAACGCTTAAACTACGTAGCGACTGAACTAAACAAGTTGCCTTGGTTAACTATCCTACCTGTTTCCGGCAGTATTTACTTGTTTGCTGATATTTCAGCAACAGGCATGGATGATATTGCATTTAGTAATTACTTATTAGAAAAAGCAGGTGTACTAGTTATCCCAGGTCAAGCATTTGGCGATGCTGGTAAGGGCTACATTCGAATTGCTGTGACACAAGATATGGCTACTCTAAAACGCGCCGTACAAGCTTTCTCAACGTTGACCTTTTCATAATGCTATTTACAAAGGAAAATGATAAATGACAAAAATTTTAATGTATCATATCATGGATGATGAAAAAGTGGTTGTGAAACAGTGGTTAACCCACCATCCTGACGTCCAAATTGATTATAATGACGTCACCTTAACTCCTGAAACTGTGGCTTTATCAAGGGGGTATGATGGTATTTCAACGCAACAAGATAATCTCATTGATGATCCCATTGTTTACCAAAAATTACATGAATTTGGTATCAAACAAATCACATTACGGATAACTGGCTACGACACGATTAATTTAAATTTTGCCACCCAAAATCATCTAAAAGTCACTAATGTGCCAGCATATTCACCACGTTCTGTTTCTGAAATGGTCTTAACACAAGTCATGTGGTTATTACGTCATTTAAATACTGCACAACGACGTGAACAATCTGGTGACTTTACATGGGAAGGTCTGCAATCTCGTGAAATTCATGATTTAACTGTTGGTATTATTGGTGCTGGTAAAATCGGTAGTGAAGTTGCTCGTATTTTTAAAGCACTAGGTGCCTCTGTCATTGCAGCAGATCCAATTCATCGTCCTGAATTAAATAGTGTGTTAGATTATGTTGATCACGATATGGTCTATCAAGAAGCAGACATCGTGACAACCCACACACCACTTTTAGACAGTACCTATCATTTATTTGATGAAACTGTTTTTAAAAAGATGAAATCAAGTGCGATATTTATTAATGCTTCACGTGGTGGTGTCGTTGATACCCCTGCCTTAATTACTGCATTGCGTCATCACGATATTACTGCCGCTGGTTTGGATACCATTGAAGGTGAAGCAGATATCTTTAGTAACGACTTTTCTAAAACATCATTTCACAATGATTATTTAAAAACTATTTTAGAGTTACCTAATGCCATTATTACCCCACACATTGGTTTTTACACTGATAATGCGATTCGGAATATGGTTGAAATTTCTCTAAAGGACATGCTGACTATTATACATGGTGGCACCAGCGACCATGAACTAAACTAAAAAACAGTCGATTGAAAATTTCAATCGACTGTTTTTAATGTTTCACATGGAACCATTAACCATTTGTTTGTATAATAAAGACAAATAAGATAAACAACAATCCCAGACCATACATAATTGGATGAACTTTCTTACCGCGTCCAGTCACGATCATCAAAATTGGATAAACAATAAATCCAAGAGCGATACCATCAGAAATTGAATATGATAGTGGCATACCCAGAACAGTTAAGAACGATGCTGCAGCTACTGGGAAATCATGCCAATTAATTTCAGCCAAGTTGCTTGCCATCAAAATACCAACGATAATCAATGCTGGTGCTGTCACATTAGAAGTCACAACGACCAGCAATGGTGAGAAGAACAATGACAACAATAAGAAAAATCCTGTAAACACTGATGTCAAACCTGTACGACCACCTAAGGCAATACCTGTTGATGATTCAACAAAGGCTGTTGTTGGTGAAGTTCCTAATAATGAACCACCCAACATACCAATGGCATCTGCCATCAAAGCTTTACCAGCTCGTGGTAACTCATTGTTAACTAAGAAACCACCAGAACGCGCAATACCAATTAACGAACCAGCTGTATCAAAGAAAGCAACTAATAGGAAAGTTAAAATAACCGGTACCATCTGCCAAGTAAAGACATCCTTCAAACCAAAGATAGCTTGTCCAAAAGTTGGTGACAAACTTGGCACACTTGAAACAATTGATGAAGGTAACGGAATCAAACCTGTAACTAAACCAATAATAGAAGTAACAACCATACCAATAAAAATGGCACCAGGAACTTTACGTGCGTACAACGCAAAAGTAATGAGTACACCAGCAATCGTCAATAATACTTTCGGATCACTCCAATTACCCCAACCAATAATGGTGGATTTATTAGCAGCAATCAATCCACCATCGACCAAGCCGATCATGGCAATAAAGAAGCCAATACCACCAGCAATTGCCGCTTTTAAATCAGCTGGAATAGCATTAATAATGATTTCTCGGATTTTAAACACCGTCAAAAGCCAGAAAATAACACCAGCAACAAAAACACCCGCTAGCGCAGTTTGCCATTTAATACCCATACCGATAACAACACTATAAGCAAAGAAAGCATTGATACCAAGCCCTGGGGCGATAGCAAATGGATACTTTGCAACAACACCCATAAAGATGGTTGCAATCGCACCAATTAGACCAGTTGCAACGAAAACAGCATTTTTATCCATGCCAGTTGCACCTAGTACTGAAGGGTTAACGAATAAAATATAAGCCATCGACAGGAATGTTGTTAATCCAGCTAGTAACTCGGTTTTAACAGACGTTCCTGATTCAGATAGCTTGAAATAACGTTCAAACATGAAAACCAGACCCCTTAATAAATAATTCAATTTTTAAACAACTTCCCTATTGTATTATATTTGATTATCAAAAATCAAAGATTATCTTATTTTTTTCGTAAAACGGTGTCTTAAACAAGTAAAAAGCGAACTTTAATTCGATTTTACCGAACAATAAGATGCTTTATCACTGTACTTTATGATCTTTTTACAAAACTAATCGAACACATTTGCTAAAGTTTGTTAGAATGAAAATTGAGGTTAACTATGATTGAGGTATTTTTATGTATAACGAACATGGGCATTTAAGACGTTTATCGTCACACGAAATTATTATTTATTTTATTGCAGGTTTACTTTTTAATACATTTGGTAACGGCGTGACCGTTGCTGCCAATATGGGGTCTGCACCGTGGACAGCATCAGCCGCTAATATTGCTAACGCTACTCAAACACCAATTAGCATCATTCTCTTCTTCTATGGTGTTTTGGCAGCAATCGCTGTTTGCTTGTTACAACGACGCATTGATTGGCCACATCTAATTGGTAATATTCTCTTTGTTGTGGCATTCAGTGGCATCATTGGTCTTGTTTCAAACCGCTTAACTGCCATGGGATTAGGTGATTTACCAATCACTTGGCGAACTGTTATTGATTTTCTAGGGATTGTTTCGATTGGCTTTGGTGTTTCCATTACCCAACGTCTACAATTTATTCTGCATCCGATTGATGATTTAGCCAATCTAACGCGGTTCATGTTTTTTAAGGGTAATGCTGCTATTTCACAAATCATTAATTTTTCATTCCCAATGATGATATCAATGATTGTTTGGGCATTCTCTGGTGATTTGGTCGCCATTAATGTTGGAACACTGTTCTCATTCTTTTTCCAAGGCATGTTTATTGGATACGCTGATCATCACATTTTTGGTCATCTAGACCATAAATTAAATCATATTAAAATGAGTCACTAAACGTATCATGTCACGTATCGATTTTTTTAAACACATCTAAAAAGGGCATCAATTTATCTGATAAAAACAAGATAGATTAATGTCCTTTTTTGTATATATTAAAAATATTATTTAATTTACTTTGCATCATTATGGTATCTTAATAAATACCATATTAATCCCATCATAACAATATCTACCAGAATATCTATAATAACTGTTCCAAACCATCCGAACCCATAGCTTGTAATGCCAGGTATCCATTCAAATACGTACCCTGACACATAAATTAGTAGAATGAGTGCCAGCACTTTCACCCGTTGTTGCCATTTATCACCAACAAACCCCATTAACCAGTTATTTGTCACAACTGCTAAATTGAAAAAGAGATAAAATACAATCAGTATATTAAACACCCAACCAATGCCTCCGACGGTAATGGATGTCAAAGCATTCACAATTGCTTCGTGGAATGAAGAATTAACAAACCACTCTAATCCCAAAAAAATAATACCTGTAAGAAAAATTGCAAACACATGAATGATAAATCGAACAACTAGATTCCAAAATAGTAATTGATCGACACGCGCAGGCAACAACACATATTTTGATTTACTCCATGTTTTCGAAGCAGAAATAAACATCCGAATGCCTAATACAACAATAATACAAACGGCTAATAAACCTTCATAAACAACCAATCGGTCCTTGAAAGCTGATGAGACAATATTACCCGTAATTGCTTCATGTGGTACAAAAGGAAATAATTGCCAAATAAAAATTAAGATACCAATAACGGCACCAATACCCATGATAAACATAATGCGATTCATCGAATCTTTGGCAAAAATTTTAAAGAGTTGCGTATTTGTTAACATTATTCGCGCCCCCCGTTATCTTCAATATATAGTTGTGTATAGTACTGTTCCAACGACAATCCTTCCGTTTGACGAATGTTTTCAACTGAATCATAAGCCAGTAAGCGACCGTCTTTTAAAATAATCGCATCATCAACCAAACTTTCAATTTCTTGAATATAGTGCGTAGAAACTAGTACCGTGGCGTCTTCTGGTACCCAGTGCAAAAGTGACTGCATAATTTTTTTACGGGCTAACACGTCAACACCACCAAACGGTTCATCTAATAGATAGACAGCTGTATCACGTGAAATTGTCAAAGCAATGAGTAATTTTTCCATCGTTCCGGTTGATAATTTTGTCAGCCTTAACGTACGATCGATCCGCATAAACTTAATCAATTCATCCATTCGTTGTTCGTTGAAATCTGGATAGCCCATTTTGAAAAAGTCGACTATATCAGTCACACGATCATAATTATTCGCCCAATCTAATGTTGAAATATAGGATAATTTAGCTTTAATTTTAGCCCCTGTTGCACCATCAATCATAATATCCGAATGTGGATTAGGTTCAATTAGACCTGCAATCAGACGCATCAACGTGGTTTTACCAACGCCATTTTCTCCTAAGAGTGCAACCGTTCGTTTAGCAGGTATTTTAAAACTCAAACCGCGAAGTATGACATGCCTACTTTTTGTGTAATGCAAATTATTAACCTGTAACATTGGTCCTCCTCTTACTTAACTCCTCATAATGTGCCACAGCATTTGCAACTAATGTTGGTATTTCATCAGCTTGTGCAATATGCATAATTTCTTCAATATAACTTTGTGTGACCTGCATTTTTTTATCTATTTTCACAGCAGAGATTTTTTCTGCATTTTCAGTGACAAAATTTCCTTGCCCACGTTTTGTCACAATCAATCCAATATTAACTAATTGATTAATCGCATTTTGCACAGTTCGTGTACTAACAATCAATTGGACTGCCAGATCACGTACGCCAGGAATTTTACCCCCAGTTTCATAATGTCCTGCAAGAATTTGTTGTTCTAACCAAGTTGCTACTTGTAAATATATCGGCTGACTTGAACTAAATTCCATATTGGCTCCTTTCAGTGTTGCACCGTTATACTACACTAAAACAATAGGTACTGTCAACTTGTCAAAATTCAAGAAAATACTGTATCATTAAAAGCAATAAATTCAGAATTAAAGGGACTATTCTCATGAAAACTTATGCCATTATTGGTAACCAATACGAAGGCTTATATACCAAGCCTTGGTCAGCCGTTAAACCCTATACCCAGACAAAGCCAGCACCACGATTTAAAGGTTTTACAACCAAATCTGCTGCACAAGCCTGGTTTGATGAACAAGTGACTATTAAAAATGAACCATCTCGTCAATACAAAATTGCTTATAATGGCAAATTTAATGCCGATCCCAACCAATATTACATTTTTACCGATGGTGGTAGTCGTAATACTGGCAATGTTGCTGGTGGTCATGTTAAGAAAACGGATAAAGCTGGTTGGGCTATTGCCATTTATCGTGGCTCGAACCTCAATGAACCTATTTTTACCGACCAAGGGGCTTATTTTGGGCGAACAAATAACGATATGGAAATGTTAGCGTTAATAAATGCCTTATTACAAGCTGCTAAGGTTACAACCCCCATAACAATCGTTAGTGATTCAAAATATGTCTTAGATACCGTCACCAATTGGATGTACAACTGGGCAGCTAACGGTTGGCACAAACAAACTGGAGAAATTGCTAACTTAGAAGCCTGGCAAAAAATTTATACATTGATAAAACCAGTTGCACCAAGATTATCGTTTATTTGGGTTAAAGGGCATGCGACTAGTCACGGAAATGTCACGGTTGATCATTTATTGAACGATGCGATGGACCAGTTATCCGAATAACATTAAAAATGAGGCTTCATATATCGTCTCATTTTTTATTAATATTTCGCCCATTGTAACACCTATCACAAAGTTCATGTTAAAGAACATGTTAACAAAATTTTACAATCGTAATTCATAGGGAAACAAAAGTTTAACACGCTTAATGACTATTCAAATAGATTTCACAACGTTATTCTATCTATGCATATCATTTTTGTATATTTATGCACAACAAAAAGGCCAACCTTATAGGTTGGTCTTTTTAATTAAAGTAAGGTATCGATCGTCTTTAAGACACCATCATGATTGTTATCTGCAACTGCAGTTGGATAGAGGGCTTTCAAAGATTCATCACCGTTGATCATTGCAAAGGGATATGCTGCAACATTTAACATCTCAGCATCATTTAAACCATCACCAAAGGCTGCCAAATTTTCATTTAATTTCAATCCATAATGACTAGCAAGTACTTGTAAGCCATTGGCTTTATTAATGTTTGGTGCCACAATATCAACTGATCCATAACCAGATGTTGTCACGTGAGCACGACCTCCAAGACGTAAGCGTGCCAAATCAATAAATTTCTGCATTTGTTCTTCGGCAAAGGTCACGGTAACTTTCAAAATAGGTTCGTGCACTTGATCGACGAAATCAATTAATTGCAAATTATGATGATATTTTAACATTTTCGCTTTATGCACTAAATTCAAACGTGCCTGTGACTGTAGCATGTACGTCTTGGTTGTTCCCGTGAAAACTGCACCATGTAACGGTTGAAACGGTAATTCATTAATAACCGCCATGATATCCGTCACATCAGCAACGTGTAGACCAACCATTTGCAAAATTTCACCATCAGACGTTCTAACAATAGCACCATTATCTGCAACTAAATCATAACGTCCTTCAAACGCCTTAAAAGAAGGGTCAACTGACTCAATATCACGACCACTAGCAACGATAAAATGACCACCTTGAATCGTTAGTTTATCTAAAATATTAGCAAAATGCGTTTTATGATAGCGCCGATTATCGTTAAAAAATGTACTATCTAAATCCGAGGCAATCATCTTTATTTCTGACATGCTTGAACTCCTATCATTTTTATCTACAAGTTTACGCAACTTAATAGCTTTTAGCCAATAATTACTTCTTCAGTTGGATATTGGTAATTCCGTGTCTTATCGCGAATATTCATCACTGAGAACATCACTGTATACAAACCAACACGTCCAATGAACATCACGATCATAATGATGACTTTACCAAAACTCGTCAAATGAGGGGTTAATCCTAACGAGAATCCCGTTGTGGAGAAGGCTGAAATGACTTCAAAAACAATGTATTCCATACCTTGACCTTTTGGTATGGTTTCCGTCATCGTTAGTAGTAACGAAACAGCGGCAACGAACACAATTGAAATAACTGCTAACATCATCGCTTTAATGACTACTTTGGGACTGAAACGCCGTCCACCAAAATTCACTTGTTCTTGACCACGTAACGCTGCCAATGATTGCATCCACAAAATACCGAGCGTGGTTGTTTTAATACCACCAGATGTTGAACCTGGTGTACCACCAATAAACATTAATAAAGTGATAATCATAATACCTGCAGCAGATAATTGCGATAATGGGATAACTTCCAGACCTGCCGTACGTGGGACAACAGCTAAGAACAACGTATCAATGAGACGATGACCTAGTGATGAAGAATGCACTAACGGCGCTAAAATTTTTTCTGTAAAGAGGAACATCACAAAACTTAGTCCAACTAACCAAGCTGATACATGCAGGGCTACTTTCGTATGTAGACTAACGCGTCGTTGTTTGTGATAAAGCAATAAATCGCGCCAAACTAAGAATCCTAGTGAACCAGCTGTAATCAACAACATCCAAATAATCAAAATATAAGGATCATTTTGTAAAAACGTCACTGGTCGGTCGAAGAAGGTGAAACCCGCATTTCCAAATGCAGAAATTGACGAAGCAACACTCAAATAGATGCCTCGACTGACACCAAAACGAGGAATAAAGTCAGGTAGCATTAGCAAAGCACCCAAAATTTGAATAATTGCTGATAACGAGAAAACATATGACAACACACTCTTAACATCAGCTAAATTACGCAAATTTAAGGCTTGCTGTGCCATCAAACGTGCTTTCAAATCAAGACGTTGTCCCGTAATTGCAAATAACAAAACCGCAAACGTCATGAATCCCAATGCACCAATTTCAATCATAATCAATAAGATAACTTGCCCAAACATTGTCCAAGTTGTTGCGGTATTAACCACGGTCAACCCAGTAATCGCCGTTGCTGATACAGCTGTGAATAAGGCATCTAAAAAATTAACATGAACACCATTCTGCTGTGAAATCGGCATCTTTAATATCAACGCCCCAACAAATATAATCGCCAAAAATCCTAACGTTAATACTTGCGGTGGCGTTAATTTGTTAAATATTTTTTTCATAATTAAGTATCTCCCAACACTCTTTTATTATACATGAGCGCACCAAAAGTTTTTCACAGAATTTTGTGGATAAACAGAGGAAAAGTCCACGTATTCCACCGCCTTCTGTGGAAAACATGTTAATAACTCAAAATTTATGCCTGATAAACCCTATTAAACCAGGAAATAATTCAATGTGGAAAACCTGTTTAAAATAATTGTAATAGGCAAAAGGTTGTTAAATTAGGGTTTTAGCTTAAAATTAGGTTAAACTGTAATCAATTATTGGGTTTTAACTTAATTGTTGTCTTTTTAAGCAAAAATGTACGTATTTACCGTTATTATCCTACAATTATCACCTATTTCGCACAATTAAAAATACAAAAATCGAATGTTAATATCGTAAATTTCAAATATCCTTTGTTAAATTAATAAAGTGGCCGTTTTTGGACTGTGTATAACTTTTAAAATACTGACTTTTATTCTATATAAATTCACTAATTTATTAGTTATAAATCCCGTTATTATCCGTTTTTTATAGTTATCCACAAGCATTGTTCACAACAGTGGATAAGTGACTACCAATACTCATAAAAATCAGCTTAAACTCTGGTATAATAATGATTACAGGCATTTTTTAAGTTGTTATCAATTTGTGGATAACCCATGTTTTACAATTTATTTTGATACTTATCCACATCTTATGAAACATTTTTCGAAATGAAATAAACATATAAAGAAGGGATACGAACAATGAACATTAAAATTATCGGTGTTGGCAAATTAAAGGAAAAATATCTGAAAGATGGTATTAACGAATACACAAAACGTTTACATAAATTTGCGAAAGTTGATATTATTGAGGTCCCTGATGAAAAAGCACCTGAACAATTATCACAGGCACAAATGGATCAAGTCATGGCAAAAGAAGGTGACCGTATTCTTAATAAAATTAAAGATAAGGAATATGTTTTTGCATTAGCCATTAAGGGAACCGAACGCTCTAGTGAAGAACTAGCTGCTGAAATTGATCATTTAACGACGACCGGAAAGTCTGATTTAACCTTTGTGATTGGTGGATCATTGGGATTAGCCCCAGAAGTACTCAAACGAGCCAACACACAAATTAGTTTTGGGCGTTTCACGTTGCCACATCAACTCATGCGCCTCGTATTGACGGAGCAAATCTATCGTAGTTTTATGATCAATGCCCATACGCCTTATCATAAATAGTCCGTATTCATCGCGCTTTTTGTATAGACATCCTACTTTCCATAGAACCATAGAACATCCCATATGTGATTAAATAAACAATGACTTTGCATTAAAATGATATTAATTCTAATATTAAATCTTGTTTTTCGGAATCAACCGGTGTAAGGAACTCCTTGTAGGTTTAATGTAAACGCTTGCATTGTTTGCGCTTTTATTTAATTTTTAGGAGATTAATACACATGACAGAGTACATTGCTAGTGAACGTGAAGAAAAAATTGATTTTGTTAACACAAATGATTTGGAAGAAGCTGCAGCAGCTGTCATTCCAAAGGGTGGCTATGGATATATCCAAAGTGGTGCCGGTGATTTGATTACATACAAACGCAATATAACATCATTTGATAAAAAGGGCATCGTACCTAGTGTTTTACGTGATGTTGAAAATCCAGATACAGCTGTTGATTTCCAAGACATGCATCTTAGGGCCAAATCATTATGGCACCTGTTGCTGCACATGGTTTAGCGCACGTCGAAGGTGAGAAATATTCTGCCAAAGGGGTTGCTAACTTTGGATCAATTTACACTGCTTCTTCCTTTGCATCAACCACACTAGAAGATATCCGTGAAGCTGGTGGTCCAGATGCTAATCAGTGGTTCCAATTCTACATGAGTAAGGATAATGGCATCAACGACCAAATCATCACGACTGCTGAACGTAACGGTGCAAAGGCCATTGTGTTGACCGCTGATGCAACACTAGGTGGTAACCGTGAAGCTGATAAGCGTAACCACTTTACTTTCCCATTGCCAATGCCAATTGTTGCAGCTTATCAATCAGGTGTTGGTCAAACAATGGATGCCGTTTATAAGTCTGCTAAGCAAAAATTAGCGCCTTGTGATGTGGAATACATCGCGAGCCACACCGATATTCCTGTATATGTAAAGGGCGTTCAATCTGCTGAAGATGTTTATCGCTCATTAGATGCCGGTGCTCATGGTATTTGGGTAACAAACCATGGTGGCCGCCAATTAGATGGGGGACCAGCAGCGTTTGAATCTCTAGAGATTGTCGCTGATGCTGTTAATGGTCGGGTCCCAGTGGTCTTTGATAGTGGTGTTCGTCGTGGACAACACGTCTTCAAGGCTTTAGCTTCTGGTGCTGATCTGGTTGCGATTGGTCGACCTGTCATTTATGGTCTATCACTTGGTGGTGCAACCGGTGTTGAACAAGTCTTTAACTTCTTTAAGGATGAATTGGCACTGGTCATGCAATTAGCCGGTACGCAAACAATCACTGATGTTAAAAAATTTACTTTACGTGACGCTTGGTAATAATTTTTAATCAATTAACTAATCATAGAATATGTAACAAAGCATTGTAACTATCAGGTTACGATGCTTTTTTCCACTACTTAATACTTTTTCAAACAAAATGATTAACTTACTAAATGTAAGTTATATACTAGAAATTGTTCGTTAATCGAACACAACTAGAAAAATAACGCTAAGAACGATTTTATATTGCTCTTTCAGATTTGAAAGGAAGTATGTATTCATGCCAAAGATGATAGCAGGACAAGCATTAGCAAAAGTATTAGAGCAGTGGGACGTTGATCACGTTTATGGTATTACTGCTGATTCAGTAAATAATCTGGTTGATGGTCTATACCAAGAACGAGATAACATTAAGTATATTCAAGTTCGTCATGAAGAAATTGGAGCTTTGGCAGCATCTGCAGATGCAAAGTTAACAGGTACAATTGGGGTTGCTTTTGGATCAGCTGGTCCTGGTTCAGTACATCTATTAAATGGTTTGTATGATGCAAAGATGGACCACGCGCCCGTATTAGCATTAGTTGGTCAATCGGCTACTGGTGTCATGAATACGAACTTCTTCCAAGAAATGAATCAAGATCCAATCTTTGCGGACGTTGCAACTTTCCATAAGCAAGTCGTTAGTGCAGAGCAAATTCCAAAAGTTGTTGATGAAGCCATTCGTTCAGCATATGCAACCCGTTCAGTTTCAGTCGTCATCTTACCTGATGATCTATCAGGACAGGAAATTGACTACACTGATATGCAAACAAAGCCTTTGAAACAAAACCAATTGGATTTGGCGATTTCAGATATTGATGTTACAGCTGTTACTGAAGCCATTAAATCGGCGAAACGCCCAATTATGTGGCTAGGAAAAGGGACTCGCGGTGCGCGTGAAGAAGCCGTTGCAGTTGCTGAAAAATTTAGTATGCCGGTTTTGTCAACTGCGCCAGCAACCGATGTCTTCCCAACTGATCATCCTTATTACATGGGGGCTCGTGGTCGACTTGGCACTAAGTCAGCCTTTGAAGTCAGTCAAGCAAGTGATTTGATTCTATTCGTCGGTACCAACTATCCATTTGCTCGTTTCTTACCACAAGACAAAACATTTATTCAGGTTAACAATAATCTGGCTGATTTAGGTAAACAATTTGATGCAAATATCACCGTTTTAGCTGATGCGCACCGTTTCTTGGCCGAATTAGCAGATACCGATTATCAAGCTGAAACTACGCCATTCTTAGCAGCTGCTAAAAAGGATCGTGCGCTATGGTTAACTTGGTTAGATAAGTTAGCACAAGATGACAAAAACGGGTTGCGTGCCGAAGGTGTCCTAAAGGCCATTGCGGATCACGCCACTGATGATGCCATATTCGGTCTAGATGTTGGTAATAACACAGAATGGTCTATCCGCCAGTTGCCATTCAATAAGCAACAAAAGTTCACCATGTCTGCTTGGTACGGTACCATGGGATTCAGTCTACCTGCCGGACTAGCTGGTAAACTAAACTTCCCAGACAAACAAGTGTGGTCAGTATCAGGGGATGGTGGTTATGCTATGGTCATGCCTGATTTATTAACTGAAGTTAAATATGATTTGCCGGTTATTAATGTTGTTTTGGAAAACCGCGCCTTTGGCTACATTGCGCATGAAAAAATTCAAGCCAACCAAGCACCTTATGGTATTGACCTACTTGGCGCTAATTGGGTGAGATGGCTAACAACATGGGCGCCATTGGTTTTACAGTTACAAACTTACAAGAACTACATGATGCTATGGACAAAATTAGTGATTTACAAGCAAAAGGTAATACAAAACCAATCTTACTTGATGCCAAGATTCAAAACATTGATCCAATTGATACCAGCTTTATGCCACTAGAAATTAGCCAATTTGGTAATGAGATGGTCCAAAATTATCGCGAAATTTATGACATTTCAGCTGAAGATATGCCAGCATTTAGTGAAATTTTGAAATAATTTTCTTATTTATTACCACATAAATAAAGATAAAAAATAAGTCACGCCGTAATTGTTAGACATCGATGTCTAATAATTACGGCGTGACTTTTTGTGTACGTCTACGTCTGTATGGTACAGTTTAGGACTTTATTAGTCAATAATTAATCTTCTGCGAATAAATCATCGTCAATAACCACAATCGTCTTTTCACGGACACCCATTTGATTTTCATACAATAAATCTATTAACTCATCACCATTAATGAGTGTAATTAAATTAGCTCCTTGACGAGACCGATCAATGGCATCTTTTGTATAAACTGACGTTGTGACAAAAATACCACGGTCGGCATTATGTCCACTAATACTACCCGCAAAATTACTAATATCTGGTCCAGTTACCTGACCCTTATTAAACCGCTTCGTTTGTAAAACAACTTTATACGTTAATAATTCTGGCGTTCTTAAATAACCAATACCATCAATCCCACTATCACCTGATTTCGGCGTTTGTTCCATTTTAATACCTATTTTACGCATCAAACTAACGATTAATTCTTCGAATTTATAAGGATTCATTCGTTGTAGTTTATCCAACAACTTTTCACGCCATATTTCACCTTCGTCAATATCCGTAACGTAATCTTCACTCGTTATATCATTTGTTATCTCAGTAATTTCTGTTTCTTTGGTTGAAAGTTCTTTTTTCTTCTTCTTTTTCGCCTTCGCTGCTTCCCAAACCGGAATAGATTTTGAATAAACATCATCCCAAATATCAAATGTCTCTAAATTGATTTGACGTCCTTTTTCAGTCAATTCCCAAACACCACGACTAGGGGAATCTAACAAACCGGCACGTTTTAAATTAGACATCGCAAATTGTTGATGAAGATTCAGCACATTATATCCTGAATTTCCAGTTTCGTCTCGATCTGCTTGCGTGTAATATTCATATTCACTCGCACGATCTTTCACTAATTTTGCCTTTGTTGGTCCACCAAATTCTTTTAGCGCTTGGATAATTGCCACGACTGAAATCTTTTCAATTTGTGATGAATTGCTATTAAATTGCGATAACCAAGAACCTGGCATATCAACAAGTTCAGACTTTATATATCTATCCATGCCAAATTTATGTGTCCAAAACCGCTCATTTTTATCGTCATTTGTCATCATACTACTCCATTAATTTAACTACTTATTTCCCATTATTTACGTATTTAAATACCCTAAAATATCATTAACCTATAAAATAATTATACTCGTGATAATCTATTTATTTGCTTTTTTATTTGAACTTTCTAATCATAACAATACCTTACAAATGATATCGTAAGGAAAAATTTTTAGGAGGTGACATCATGTCACAAAGCAACACAATGGTTTTTCACGAGTACTATGCACAGTGGATGAAGCTTTATAAAGAGGGAGCAGTGCGCCCGGTTACCTATGCAAAATATAAACAAACGTATAAGCATCTACGCCAATTGATTCCTAAGTTACGTTTATGTGATTTAAATAGACAAAATTATCAAGATTTGCTCAATCGTTATGCTGAAACACATGAAAAACAGACTGTCTTAGATTTTCATCATCAAGTGAAATCTGGCATTTTAGATGCTTTAGAGGAGGGACTTTTGACAGTTGACCCGACTCGTAAGATCGTTATCAAAGGTACCATTACACAACACCATAAAGTAAAATATTTAAATCAGCAGCAACTCACGAAATTATTGGCACAACTTGAGCTGGGAGACACACTATCTTTGGATTATTTTTTCTTACTTATCGCTAAAACTGGATTACGTTTTAGTGAAGCCCTAGGTATCACACCTGAAGATTTTGACTTATCTCGACTAACGTTATCGATAAATAAAACTTGGAACTACAAATCACGAAAAGGAGGGTTCACACCAACTAAAAATACAGCATCAGTGCGTAAAGTGCCCATTGATTGGCAAGTGGCTATGCAGTTTGCACAACTCATTAAAGACTTACCTAAAAATCAACCGATCTTTGTGGTACCAGGTAAAAAATTTTATAACGAAACGGCCAATGATCGACTAGAACGCTATTGTAAAAAGGCGGGCATCCCAGAAATTAGTGTCCATGGCTTACGTCATACACATGCTTCATTATTGCTTTACGCTGGTGTCTCAATTGGCTCTGTTGCCCAGCGTCTTGGCCACTCCAATATGAACACAACCCAACGAACTTACCTCCATGTCATTCAAGAATTAGAAAACTCCGACACTGATAAAATTATGCGCTACCTAACCACATTAATGTAAATTCAATACATTTATATTTAGAGGGACCATGTAATTTTTCTAACTTACATGGTCTTTTACGCCATCATAACGCTGATTTACAATAAATTTACCGCGTAAAGGTAGTCATTTACTGTTAATGATTCATTGGGTGGTGGGCGTTGGTTGACAGCTATTAGCACATCAAGTTGCTTAAAAAATAAACTTATATTTTTTTGCTCCCTCAGCACTGGTGAATTTACAAATATATTTTTTAACAATGAGTATTTTAAATTCCATGTGTCCGATGTCAGTCCTTGAGAATTTTTTTGGAATATATGTTTCATAAATGTTCTTTTGAAATTATATCCAAAAAAATTTGAATCAATATTGTCCTTAGGTATTAGCACTGTATAAGCAGGGCTTACAATGCCATTATATTCTGAAACTCCACTTGCCGATTGCCACATTCTCATTGAGTTATAAGCTATATCACCTTCTTTAACAACTTTATAATTTGATTTATCCGCACTAGAATTATCTTTTCTGCCTAAACTGTCTGCTAACACCACACCATTGTCGATGGTGACAGACAACATGGTCCCATTTCCAGATCGATCTGTTCGTTCTTTAAATATTTCTCCCAACCGACGCTTTTCCCAAGTATCAACGAATTGTTTAAAAATTAAAAATATATTTCCTTGGGAAAAGCGTCGGTTGGGAGAAATTGCAAACATTTACGATGGTACACATCAGACACCACAATATACAAAAAATGGTATTCCATTTGTTTCAGTAGAAAACATTAAATCTTTGGAAACAAATAAATATGTTTCAAAAGATGATTTTCTGAAAAACTTTAAAATAAAGCCTGAAAAATCGGATATTTTAATGACCAGAATTGGAGATATTGGAACTACTCATGTTGTTCCAGATAATCAGAAGCGTGCTTATTATGTATCCCTTGCACTTATTAAACTACATAATCAGAACTCTGATTTTATTGCCCAATATTTAGAGTCTAATAGTGGTCAATCAGAACTTTGGAAAAGAACTTTACATGTTGCATTTCCTAAAAAGATAAATAAAAATGAGATTGGAGAAGTACCTTTAAAAATTCCCATACTTCAAGAGCAAACAAAGATTGGGGCTGTGTTTAACAATATAGATCAGCTAATAACTGTCAACCATTTGATATCTACCATAATCATCTATAATTCACAGAACGATATTTACGCTGCAAAAAAGCCACTGGGACTAACCAGTGGCAAACACTTAAAGAATATTTTGAATAGTCTTCTATTAACTTTGCATAATATGATTTTAAATTTCCTAACAAAAATATAAATCATACTATTTGTATTTTTAAACAAACATCTGTTGTAGCAAGGCTTTTTTCTTTTTTTGTAATAAATCTACTTTACGCTGGTTGACAGTTATTAATGAATCTATACATTCTAAAATTCGTGCAATTTTTTTCTGCTCTAATTTCTCAGGGAGTGGTATCGGCATTTGTATAAAGTCTTTATCTTTAATTGCAAAACGATCTGCTCTTGCACCCGTATCACCATTTAGCTTCATAAAACGATGCCACTTTGTACTTTCAAAATATTTTTCTAAATAAAGTTCATCAATATTATATGTTCGAAAAATGTAATATAGCGGAGACATCACGCCAGAACGTCCTAATCTATTTCTCTTAATAGGGCCAACTGGTGCGTAATTCGAAATACGTGGATTGTAAACAAAATCACTATTATGAACTACATAATATGCATTCAAATTTTTTTCATTAGAAATACTTTTATCAAAATAATCTTGTTGACTGATAATTCCATACTCAGCAGAGTTGGTAAATGTTTCAGAAAATAAATTTTCTGAGTTTTTCTCAATTACCTTATTTGAAACATCACCTAACTGACGCTTTTCCCAAGCGTCAGTATATCCTTTAAATCTTAATTCAGGAATCGTAGAACCATTTTTCGGGAATAATTTTTGCAAATAAGCTGATTTTTTCTTTTTCAGCAAATCTACTTTACGCTGGTTGACAGTAATAAAATTATCAAATTTCTTAATAAAATTTCCTATCTTCTTTTGTTCATTTAATAATGTAGGAACTTTCAGTTGAAAATGTTCAAAAGTTCTTTTATTAATAATGGCAGTAGCAGTATGTCCAGCTAGTAATGCAAACCTTTCTATATTGTAATTCATTGATGACAAAATAAAATAAGGGTCATTATTATTTGGAACAATTGCATTTATTTGTTGATTAAAAGCTACTGGAACCGTGTTTATCGTGTTTTTCCCAATGGATGCAATACTTGTTATCATTACAGAATTTTGGGGGATCTTCCGTGCTTTTGCCCATCCTTTATCACTTAAATGTCGCTCAGAACTATCTTTTGTTAATCCATCGATATCAGATGGAGTTATCCAAACATGACTGTCATCATTTTTTGACCAATTAGCGAGATCTGACGTAGAAGGAGTATTTCCCGTATAAATTTCCCCTAGTTCTCCCAACCGACGCTTTTCCCAATCGTCCGTAAATCCCTTAAATCTTAACTTTGGTTGCATCCCCATTATTCTTCACCTGTTTCTACCAAATCTGCAGCCATTGCCTCAAATTCTGCTGTTAATTTAGCAATTTCAGCATCAACTTCGGCAATTTCTTGATTAACGGCATCTAAATCAATTGGTTCTTCTTCTTCAAAGGTGTCGACATAACGCGGTATATTCAAATTAAAGTCATTTTCAATAATTTCATCACGATTTGCCACGTGTGCGTATTTTTCAACATCGACACGATTACTGTACGTTTCTACGATTTTTGCTAATTGTTCATCAGTCAAATTATTCTGGTTTTTACCTTTTTCAAACTCTGATGACGCATCAATAAAGAAAATATCTTGATTCGTACGGTTCTTCTTAAATACCAACACAGTTGTTGGGATAGATGTACCAAAGAACAAATTAGCTGGCAAACCAATGACTGCATCCAACACATTATCTTGTTCAATCATATAACGACGGATAACGCCCTCAGCAGCCCCACGGAATAAAACACCGTGTGGCAAAACAACCGCCATCGTTCCTTCATTGTTCAGGTGCGCCAACATATGTTGTACAAAGGCAAAGTCAGCCTTAGATTTTGGCGCCGTTTTACCGTACTTACGGAAGCGCTCATCGTCTAATTTACCCTCCGTATTCCACTTAGCAGAATAGGGTGGGTTAGCAACGACAGCATCGAATTGTTCGCCAGCAAAATGATCATTTTCCAAGGTGTCACCTTGTTGCACACTAAATTGGTTATAACTAACACCATGCATTAATAGATTCATACGTCCCAAATTATATGTCGTACGGTTTAATTCTTGACCATAGTAGTTACCAACAGTCGTGTAATCACCAATACGAAGTAATAATGAGCCAGAACCCATCGTTGGGTCATAGACACTTTGTAATTTATCATGACCTTTCGCCACAATTTGGGCTAGTAACTTTGAAACTTGTTGTGGTGTATAGAATTCACCTGCTTTTTTACCTGCATTCGCAGCAAATTGACCAATTAAGTATTCATAGGCATCCCCAAGCACATCAATTTGCACTTCATCATGACCCATATTTAAGTCAGCTAAATTCAAAAGCACTTTTTGCATCAACGCACTTCGCTCAGCAACCGTATTACCCAAACGAGTTGAGTTCAAATCCATATCATCAAACAAGCCACGAAAATCTTCTTCAGAACTTTCACCAATTGTTGATGCTTGTACTGCATTGACGGCTGTTTGCAACTTTTCAACATCAAAACGACCAGCTTGCGCATCAGTCACTAATGTTTCGAATAAATATTCAGGCGCAATAAAGAACCCCATTGCATTCGTAATATCATTGACTAAATCTTCACGCACATCTTCATCAGCATAAGCTTCAGCGAAAGTTATCTCATCATTACTCAACAACCCTTTAACGTATTCAGAAATGCGATCAGATAAAAATCGATAAAAAATTAGTCCAAGAATATAATTCCTAAACTCGCTGGCATCCATATTACCGCGTAAATCATTCGCAATTGCCCATAACTTTCGTTGTAATTCTGCTTGTTGTGTTGCTTGCACTGTGTGTGTATCTGACATAATTTTCTCTTTCTTACATGTATAAATTAAACTAGCGTAAAGCGTTTAATCGTATCATCAATAAAAGTTTTGATACGTTTTTTAATATTAATTTTGGCCTTAAAGCCATAGCCAGCAGTACTCAAATTTTTATTCATTTCATTAACGTTGGCTTGTCCATAAAATTGGGTTTCAGTAATTTGCTTTTCAATGACATCGACAGGTAATTTGACATCTTCTGCAAAATCATTGATTGCCATGTCACGACGTCTAGCTAAGTAGGCATTCAACGAATCGCCAACATTATCACCGCTTTGCAGCGTAGGTACCATTTCATCCAAAAAGGCCGCAATTAAATCAGCTTTAGATTTTAGTTCATCTGTTGCCGCTTTATCTAACAAATGTCTAATTTTATTTACATCTGCTTGACGACTATCTTCATCATCTAAGTTAATAGCCTTAACTAAATTAACAATGTACTGGACATCAATACGGTCTGTTGATAATAAATCAATTTGGAAATCAATATCGTCTAAAATAGACGTTTTCTCTTTTGAATCAACTTGTACAAGTCGGTGATAAACTTCCTGATACTTACCTTGGAATGATTCTAATTCTTGTTTACTAAAATCCGGTACATTGTCCCATTTAAAGTCATCATAGACACGAATCTGATTATGCGTGCGCATGACATCACGAAAAGCCACCACAAATTGACGTAAGGCTTCATCACCTTGATTGTATAGATTATCAACATCTTGTGGGTGTGGTACCAGCTCGTGCAAAGCATCAATATTATCTGTAAATTCTGTTAGTAATTCATCATACTTTTTAACATAGAAGGCTGATTCATCACCTGCAGAAAATAACGTAATGGCGTCATCCGTTGCTGCTTTTAAATTACGATAATTAACAATCGAGCCAAATGGTTTGGTATCTTTTTCAACACGATTCGTTCGTGAGTATGCTTGAATCAAACCATGCCATTCTAATTTTTTATCATTATACAAAACTGATAAACGGGGTGAATCAAATCCGGTTAAAAACATCCCAACAACGATTAAAATATCAATATTACTTTCACGGTTTCGCACATCATGACTCTTCATACGTTTTGAAATGTCATTAAAATAGCCCTTAAAATCTTCGGTACTAAAGTTTGTTTGATACGTCTGATTATAGTCATCAATGACGCGATCTAACCCATGTCGTGACGTATCATTTTTATCACCTTGCCGGTCTTCATTTGTATCTTCATTTGCCGTCCAAGTAAATACGGTCGTCACTTTTAAATCACTGCCACTAGCCTGAATTTTTTGTTGGAATAAATCATAATATTGTAAGGCGATCGTTGTATTAGGTACCGCCAAAAGGGCATTATATGTCCGGCTCTTGGTCTTATTATCATGATTCCACATAATGTGCTCAACAATACCCTCTAATCGTTCTTCATCGTTGAACACCTCTTGTGTATCAATACCCGCAACTTGTTCGTCTGTAATGCCATCTTTACCTTTAACTGTACTCATTTGTTCAACATTAAATCCGAGTACATTATGGTCACGAATAGCATCTTTAATTAAGTAACGATGCAATTCTTCATCATACAAAGACTCTGTTGTTCGTTTATCAGGACCGATATTCTGACTAAAAATAGGGGTACCCGTAAAACCAAAGTGCTGCGAATTAGTAAACCACTGATTAACATTCTTGCGCATTTCACCAAACTGACTACGGTGTGCTTCATCTTCCATAAAAATGACCCGTTTATCATGATAACTAGTCAATAGATTTTTATATTTAGGATTTTTAACAGCACTGTTCATCTTTTGGATCGTTGTAACAATCAATGGATTATCATGCGACTGTAATTGTCTCACTAAATTACCAGTATCTGTCGTTGTATCCAATGCGTTTTCACCAGGAATTGATGACATATACGAATTAAAGTTTTTTGAAGTCTGAACATCCAGATCATTCCGATCAATCATAAAAATAACTTTTTCAGCATTCGTATCACGTGCTAATAGTTGGCTCGCTTTAAAGGATGTAATGGTTTTCCCTGAGCCAGTTGTATGCCACACAAAGCCGTTCTTATCAGGATGTTCTTGTGCTTGTTTCATAATCGCTTCAACTGCATAAATTTGATAGGGACGCATAATCATCATCAGTTCTTTCGCTGAGTCAAAAATCGTATATTTCGCAATCAAACTATGCAACCGTTCTTTCGTAAAGAATGACGCAGAAAAAGCATCAAGTTCGTTCAGCCAATTATTTTCTCGATCAGTCCAGTAGAACATGAAATTAGCATTTAAATCACCGTCACCATTGGCGAAATAACGTGTTTCACCACCATTAGAAATGACAAATAACTGTACTAGTCTAAATAATCCTTGCTGCATACTCTCGCTTTTATAGCGAATAACTTGATTAAATGCCTTCCTAAAATCAACATCACGCCGCTTTAACTCAATTTGTACAAGGGGTAAGCCATTAATCAACACTGTCACATCGTAACGATTCTCATGCGTCCCATTAATTGTCATTTGATGGGCAACTTCATAACGATTATTTTCAGCATGTAAACCATCAAAAATCGTTAAATAAACCACCTCATCATTATCACGTTGAATACTAATTTTCCCCATTGGATTAGCATCTGATCCTCGTAATTGGCGAGAAATTTTATAATGGCTTTTAGCCCCAATCAATTCATTTAACACACGTTTAAATTCCGAATCTGTTAATGGTTCATGATTTAAATTATTAATATTTTGTTCATTTAAAATTTGTCGAAAATGAGCTAATAAACGAGTTTCATCTGGTAGAACGACGGTTTTATACCCGAGGCCATTAAACCGACTCATCAGTTTATTTTCTAAATTCTGTTCTGACTCATAATCGTTCATAACTTTACCCCTTAAAAATGTATAAACTTCTAATGTTAATTCTACTATATTTTGATTATTAAAATCTTATTTATTTCCAAATTTCTACCTTGAAATGTATTAAATAATTTTTTTATTGCGACATTATCTAACAGGTAACACGACACATCATTAATACATAAAAAACGAATACATAAAAAACGTTTAGAAATTTATTCCAATTTCTAAACGCTAATAGTTAATTTTTTACTGGCAAGACGATTTGCTTTAATTCCTTTTCATCAGCTGCAATCATAATCGCAGTCGTTGTGTCACCAACAACATTAAGTACCGTACGGAAAATACCCGCAAACCAATCAATTCCTGCTAATAAAGCAATACTGTCTAATGGTAATCCAAGCGTTGGAACAATAATTGTTAGCGCCACTAAGCCGCCACCAGGCACTGCGACAGTTCCTAAGCACGCCACAATGGCTAACAGCACAATCTTTAACATCATCGCAAATGACAATGACAACCCATAAAACTGAGTCATTGTCACACATGCTAATGCTAAATACATGGCTAACCCATTACTATTTAACGCCATCCCCAATGGCAAAACTAATTCACTAATCTCTTTTTTAACACCCAAACGATGTTCAGCATCAGCTATTTCGATTGGTAATGAGGCAGCAGAAGATGTCGTTGTCATTGCGATCAATAGAATATTAGCAAAACCATGCATGACTGTCCGTAAAGACATCTGCGCACGTATCATAATCATGCCAAATAGGGCAGCTAAGAAAAGAATCGTGCCAATCGCAAATAAGGCTAAAAACTTGAATAAGGGTAGTAGAACTAATAACCCATTTTTAGCAATGGTTGCTGCAGTTAACGCACCAATACCAATGGGTGCCAATCGTAAAACGAATTGAATCAAATCAATCAATAATTGGTTCATTTGTTCTAGGCCACGAATGATATTTTGATACTGTTGATGAGCATTTGTATGGCTTAAAACAACACCAAAACAGAGTGCAAATATAATCACTTGAATCGTATTGCCTTTTGCTAACGCCGTAAAAATATTGGTTGGAAAAAAATCTAATATCATGGTTGACGTTGAAAGGGGCTGACTCGTTATCTTTTCAACGAGTCCTGGATGTAATTTCAAGTGAATGCCAACACCAGGCGTCAACCACCAACCCAATAAAAGTCCAACTAACGCAGCAACAAGGGTCGTACCTGCAAACCAGACAGCTGTTTTTAATCCGAGACGTCCTAATTGCTGCAATGGTAATTTACCGACTGCCACAATAACTGTACAAAAAACTAAAGGCATCACTGCCATTTGAATCAGTCTCAAAAAGATATCACCAATCATTTGAATCCCTGCAATTTTTGTGCCAAAAATAGCACCGAAAGTCACACCAATGATCATCCCAATAATAATTTGCGTTGTTAGATGAACTTTTACTCGCATTTTCTCACGCCCCATTTGCTTGTGTAGATAGACTAACAGCTAACAATGCAATACCATTTAATAAATCTGACATCTTTGTGTATTCAACCGGGGCATGACTAATACCTGCTTCACTTGGTACAAAAATCATCGTTGTTGGCACGACCGCACTCATTATTTGACTATCATGACCTGCACCCGAAAATAACTCTTGGAAGGGGAGCTTCATTTGAATAGCTATCTTAGCATTTCGTTGTCTTAATGCCTGTGATAAAAGGGTTGCAGGAACATGTAATGTCTGTTTTACCGTCACATGATCAAATTGTGCTATCATTGCTTTCATCGCTGTCACAAATGTGGCTAATAATTTGTCTGATTCATCCCGACAATCAATGGTAAACATGCAGGTTTCGGCAATGACATTACTCACATTAGGAGAGACATGCATTTCTCCAATGGTAAATGTTAGACTTTGTGATGATTGTCCGGCCAAATCATATAATTTTGTCATCAGATAACTTGCCGTTGCAACTGCATCTTGACGTTGTGCCATTGGTGTCGTACCAGCATGGTTTGCCTGACCATGCACCGTTACATCATAGCGATTTTGTGCAACAATGCCAGTCACTAAACCAATTGATTGGTGTGCCTGTGCCAGGCGCGGTCCTTGTTCAATATGTAGTTCCATAAAACTTGCTGGTAAAGACGCTCGCTGTCGACTCACACCAGACATTGCTTGTAATTGTTTGACTGCACTGCGTCTAGCTTGTTCAAATGTTATACCTGATTTATCAACTAATGATGTTACTTGCCGATGTCCTGTATAATAACTGGACCCAGTAAATGCTGCTGGAAAACGGCTACCTTCTTCTTCGCTAAAAGAAATTAAACGGAGCGGTTTTTTAGGTAAATAACCTTGTTGATAGACTTTTTGTATCGCACAAAATCCGCCCAGAATACCAAATAAACCATCATAACGACCACCTTGACGCACAGTGTCCATATGAGAACCCGTTGCAATCGGTGCAACTGTTTCTTGTCCCGGAAAATCTAGAGAAACATTGCCATAATCATCAACAGTGGCTTTTGCATGATATTTTTGACCAAGTAAAATTAAAGCACGTTGATTCTGCAACCACTGTTGATTATAAACGAGCCGATTTTGTCCAACTTCATCTGATGCATTGAACTGATCTAGCAAATCACCTAATTGTACAGTTTCATTCGACATAATTATTTACTAATACCCGTTATTGGTGAAGATGCCGCAGCTTTTTTATCCAAAACACGACCAAGATGTGCAAGATAGCCTTTTCGGCCTGCTTGAACAGCTAACTTAAAGGCTTCTGACATCAATGGTATATCACCAGCTGTTGCCATCGCTGTATTAGCCATTACTGCAGCGGCACCCATTTCCATAGCTTCAGCTGCTTGACTTGGACGACCAATACCGGCATCAACGATAATCGGTGCATCAATTTCGTTAATTAAAATTTGAATCAACGCTTTCGTTGCCAAGCCTTGATTCGTACCAATTGGCGCTCCTAATGGCATCACAGCTGCAGCACCTGCGGCCACTAACTTACGCGCAGCATTTAAATCAGGCAACATATATGGCATCACAATAAATCCTTCATCTGCCAAAACCTGCGTTGCTTTGATTGTTTCTTCATTATCAGGTAACAAGTAAGTTTTATCTGGTACAACTTCAAGCTTAATGAAATCACTACCACTTAATTCACGAGCAATACGTGCCATGCGGATAGCTTCTTCAGCATTCGTACAACCAGATGTGTTTGGTAAAATCGTGACATCTTCAGGAATATAATTCAAAATATTTTCTTCAGCTGCGTTCGTTCGGCGCAAAGCCATTGTAATAATTTGTGCGTCAGCATGATGAATTGCCGAATCAATTAATTCATATGAATATTTTCCTGATCCTAAAATGAAACGCGAAGAAAAATGGTGACCACCAATAATTAAATCATCATTACTTTCAACCATGATTATTTATCTCCTATTCTGCTAAAACGGGGCGCTTAGTTAATAACCGTAAGATGGCATTAGCCTCATGACCAGCACATACCATAACACGTGGTGCCATCAGTCCTTCAGCACCTTTACTATAACCATCTCCACAAATATAAACATTTGGTAACTGTTGTTTTGTTTTCATCTCATTAGTGACATGTAATCCTGCCATACCATTGCCCATAACAAGTGGCTTGTCAGGATAAAAGTTGGTTATACCATCCAATAACATCGCCTTGGCCATTGGGTTATCAAACGCCTCACAGACAATATCACAATCTGCAAATAATATTTCGATATTATCAGGCGTTATTTTGACCTGCTGGATATCAATATCAATAAATGGATTAAATTCTAATAAATTTTGCTTCAATGCCACAACTTTAGGTATCCCAATCTGACTAACTTTATATTGTTGCCGATTAAGATTACTCATTTCGATGGTATCAAAATCAATGATTGTTAAATGACCAACACCACTACGGGCAAGTGCAATTGCAATATTTGAACCTAAACCACCTGCACCAGCAATCGTAACTTGCGCATTTTGCAAAGGTTCCGTTGTACCAGCAACATTACGTGCTTTCATGCCCTCAAAGAAGTCGGCGACAGCTACGCCTTGAAATTTTGGTGTCATTTTATTTGTCCTCTTTTCTAACCACCACCAACAAAAGAAATTAGTTCAACATGATCATTTTCTGATAATCTTTGTGTCGCTAATTCTTCACGATGAATAATTTTGCCATTTAATTCCACGACAACATTTTGCATCATATCTGTTTTTTCTTGTAATAAATCGACTAGTGTCTTACCAGCCATATTTGCGATTTGTTCACCATTTAAAATAATCAAAAAAATACCCTCCTTTCTGATCACGAAAGAAGGGTATTTGTACACAGTCAAATATCGTACTTCCTTCGATCGTATTATCGACATCAGGTTCATGGGTATATTCTCAGCTTGACAGCACCCCAGACGATGGTTGTTTAGATTTTGTTTTTACCAATTGCTTTATGCAATCCTCGTAAAATATAAAAAGCAGCCTCTTTGTTTTCACAAAAAGACTGCCCATCAATTACTATGTTCGGACTGTATCTTCCTGCGCAGGTATTAACCAAATCAGGTTCAGTGGGTATATTCTCAGCTTGACAGCACCCCAGATACGTTAATTAACTTAACAAGATAACCATAGCACGTTTAATTATGAAACACAACTCATTATTGAAATCGCTTTCAATGATGAGCCGTTGCATGCATCATTTATCTTGTATCATACGACAAGTCACCACCTCAAATTTCACTACTATGAAATTCTAAACCACTATTTATGACCCCATCTCTGGCTTTACCATCTGCTCTAAACGACCCATCCACCAGCCCAATCCTGTGCCAAGAGCTAATAAGATAACTGCAAACATATAATGCCAAACAGTGAAACCAGTATAATCTATCGGGATAATCATCACTGTTGATGCCATCACAATACCAAAAATAATATGGAACAACTTGGCATAAGCAACTTTAAAAACATACGCCATGACTTTTGCAAATACTAAAACAATCACAATCAATCCTAAGAGAAGGGGGACCAATACCGTTAAATCACCGTTTTTAATACCATCACTCATTCCTTTGTATAGTCCTAAATAAATTAAAAAATTAGATGGACTCAATCCTGGTACAAGTAATCCTAATCCAATCAATGCACCAGCTAAAAACCAAGCGCCCATGCTGGGCTCAATGGTTGAAAATAATGGTCGGCCAAACCATAAGAATATTAACATCAAAATACACGCCATTATGGACAATGCGATATCCCATTGTGATCGTCCCATTTTTCCCGCTTCGTACCATAATGCTGGCACCGTTCCTAAAATAGCACCAATAAAGAACCAACGTGCAACACTTTCAATTTCTCCTAACATAAAGCTAATCAAAAATGATAGTAAAAAAATACCCAGCACTGCACCAATTCCAACTGGTAAGAAAAACCGGACATTTGCTTTAAAGTTTTTCAATGGATTTGCCATAAATAAAATTAAGCGTTCATATAATCCAAAGACGGCGGCAAGAGCACCACCACTAATGCCTGGTAAAATAAATCCTGATCCAATTAATGCACCTTTAACAGCACGGAAGATAATATCTCCTGGTCGTTTTTGCATTGATTATTTCCTCATTTCATGTCGTTTATCACTATATTCGTGTTCATGGCGATATAAATGGCCATTAATTATTATTATATCTAATCATTCCTTATAATAAGTTAAAAAATCACCGTTTTATTAGCTTATTTTTTTATAAACCAATTTTTTTAATTATTTGCTATAATGAAGTACAAAATTTCAATTATATCGGGAGGCGCATATCCATGTCATTAACTTATACGCGACAAGCAAAATTAACGGATGTTGATGCTATTTATCGTATTATTCAACAGGCAGTAGCCTATCTCGGCAGTCAAAATTCACCCCAATGGCAAGGATCAGCAGAGCCCCAACGAGAAGAATTTGTGCAAGATATTCAGAATGGCCTTGTCTATGTGCTCATCCATCATCATCAGGTGGCTGGTGTTGGTAAATTAGTGCCCGGACCTGAGCAAGCTTATGAGGACATTGATGGTTCATGGTTAGGTCATGAGTCACAATATCTCTGTCTACATCGCATTGCCATCGATGCAGATGTTCGTGGTCAAGGTCTCGCACATCATTTAATTCATGATCTAGTGATATTGTCATTAGAGCATGGCTATCGTGATATTCGGATTGATACCCATGAAATTAATCAGGGGATGCAAAAGACGGTTAAAAAAGCTGGTTTTCAATATCGTGGTCACGTGCTTATGCCTGTCCCAAATGGTGAACGACTTGCTTTTCAGCTACTATTAGAAGATTAGTCATCGTTATTAATAAAAACATCGGTCGTTTTGAACAGCTGAAAAGGACGGCAATCTATCAATTTGATTGGTAGATTGCCGTCCTTAAATGTCTTCCAAAAGACTGAAGCCTTTTATCTCACGCTTATTTTTCATTTATTCCTGACGCCGACGTTTTGACCACAAACTATAACCACCCAGTAACAAGATAAAGAATAGAATGGTTAGAAAGACTGATAATCTGGTTTCAACGTTAATTGCTAAAATAATTAACACAATGATAAAGAAAATAATCGTTAAATAACTTGTCGCCGGAAATAGTGGCATTTTATAGGGATTATTAATCGCTGCTTGTGTTTGCCTATATTTAATATGTGCAACCATAATCAGTAACCAAACAAAAATGAAACTCATTGTGGCAACACTGGTAATCATCGCAAATATTTTTGAAGGGAAGAAATAGTTTAATAAGACAACCACTAAGAACACAATCGATGATGCCAACATACCTGTAACAGGCACCATATTCTTTGACACTTTTGCTAGTGAATGAGGTGCTTGGCGATTTTTTGCTAGCACGTATAATGTACGTGACGTTGAAAAAATCGCTGAGTTCGCCGCTGATAAAGCAGCTGTTAAGACAACAAAGTTAACTAGCGTTGCTGCAAACTTAATCCCCATACCCGAAAACACCTGTACAAAAGGGGACTGTGATGTATCAATTTGATTCCAAGGATAAACTGACATAATAATCGCAATGGCCCCGACGTAGAATAAACCAATTCTCACGGGCACTGAATTAATTGCTTTTGGTAAATCACGTTCAGGATTTTCTGTTTCACCAGCAGTTAAACCAACCATTTCAATTCCTGTAAAAGCAAAGATCACCATTGGAAATGCCATGATAAAGCCCTTAAATCCTGTTGCAAAGAAACCACCATGTGACACTAAATTACTAAAACTAGCTGTATTGCCACCTGTATGGAATCCTGAAAGAATTAGACCAATGCCGACAACGATCAATGCCAAAATCGCAAATACTTTAATTGAAGCAAACCATGATTCTAATTCACCAAACCACCGAACGTTAATCAAATTAAATGTTACTAATACAATAATAACGATTAATGGCGTAATCCACTGTGGTAATGATGGGAACCAATACCGCAAATAAATACCACTAGCTGTTAAATCAGCCATGGCTAAACTTGCCCAACTTAACCAATATGCCCAACCAATAGCAAATTCCCATTTATCACCCAAATAAATTCGCACAAAATCAATGAATGAACGAACTTTTGTATTCGAAAGTAATAGTTCACCGACCGCACGCATCATTAAATAGGCAAATAAACCAGTGATGGCATACGCTAAAATTAGCGCTGGACCTGCTGCTTTAATTGCCGAACCTGATCCTAAAAATAGACCCGTTCCAATCGCACCACCAATGGCAATCATTTGTACATGACGTGCCTTGAGACCACGTGATAACTCACGTTCAGACTGATTATTCATAAATATACCTCACTGCATGAGGATAAAAAAATATCCCCATGCCAAATTAAATTTGACATAGGGACGTTTGATAACGCGGTTCCACCCTAATTCTTAGTCACTGACTAAGCCACTTAATTACAGGTAATTTTCGTCTTTCCAAAAGCGCCACTATTAGCTGATGATAATTTGTTTTCACCAAATACAAATTCTCTAGATATCATCAATAACCAACAGTCTCTTTTTTCACCAAGACATCAATTAGTATGTCTAACTATAGGACGTTTAAGTTTGATAGTCAATAGCGATTCACTGATAATTACTTAATTTTGGCAACTAACGATTCAAAATGCTTCACATCTTTCGTTTCACCCGCAACTGTTAACACATCCCCAACCTGAATCACTTCATCAGGTTCGGGTGTAATAACGACTCGGTCTTCTGAACGAATTGCAATGATATTAAGACCATAATTTTTTCTAATGTCGATCTCTTCAATCGTTTTGTTTGCAAAACGTAAATTACCGATTTTAATTTCACCTAATGAATGTTTATCACCTAAGTCAATAAAATTAAGCAAGTTTGGTGTCATCAATTGTTCAGCTAAACGATGGGCCATTTCATTTTCGGGTCTCACAACCTGATCAGCACCAACTTTGTCTAGTACACGAGCGTGCAAATTATTTTCAGCTTTCGCAATAACGTGACGAACACCTAAATCTTTCAATAGAATCGTTGTTAAAATCGATGCCTGCTGATTATGCCCAATAGCAACAACAACATGATCAAAACTTGCTAAATCTAAATCTCGTAATGCATCTTCATCCTGTGCATCTGCAATGACTGCATGTGTTGCAATATCCATATAATTCTCAACTAGGTTGGGATTTTTATCAATAACTAAAACTTCCTGATCAGCTTCTATTAGTGATTCTAGTAATGAGCTACCAAACCGGCCCAAACCAACAATCGCATACGTCTGTTTCATATTGGTAACCTCGCAAATTTTCTTTAATTCATTTTATCACTAATTATATTCAGACTCTCGATTTAAATAACTTGATTAACCTAAAAATAACCTTTAAAATTGACCATGTTCGATTATGAACTTTTCATGAATATTG
The DNA here is from genome assembly GCF_058505625.1 of Weissella sp. ESL1156. Lineage (NCBI taxonomy): Bacteria > Bacillati > Bacillota > Bacilli > Lactobacillales > Lactobacillaceae > Weissella > Weissella sp. ESL1156. The sequence goes on from NZ_CP196372.1 coordinate 1,452,016, forward strand.
TGTGAAGTCTTGTAAACTGAACAAATAAAATATAATAAAAGGAGTTTTAGGACAGATATGAGTACTTTTTCACGAACTGCAACACTGTTTTCAACGGTTGTTCTTGGAAGTATGCTAGCAACAACAACTGTTTCAAGTGTTAATACGGTCATTAATGCTGCTGAAACAACTCAAGCTGCAACAACTAAAAAGAATTATGATTTGAAAATTTTGCAGGGAAATAGTGATGCAACTTCTACTGCATCCCAATTCTATTTAAACACGATTTCATTAGAGAAACTGGCTGATGGTAATTATTATGCCTATTTAACATCTAATACACCAGTTAGTCTCGGCGACGACCCCATTTCAAGCGAGGATACCCAACATCAAGTTGTTAAAATGGGGACCACTCAAAAAAATGGGTACAACCAGACAGTTTATCGCCTAACATTAACCGCTGACGAATTAGCAAGTGGTCAACCAATCAAAACGAAAATTCATGTGAACATTCCAATGATGAATTATGACCATGAATATGACATTCGTTTAGCTATTCAGGGATTCAAGCCTGAAACAACTACTAGTTCAAATAATGATCAAACGTCAGTTAGTTCACCAACTTCATCAGTATCTTCAACCAAGAATAGCCAATCCACAAGTGTGTCGTCTTCTTCTACAACATCAGTTTCTGATAATGACACAACCGTATCAACAGTTAACAATTCACAAACTGATGAAAGCAAAACAACTGACAATAACGATAGTAATCAAGTTTCAGCTGGTGAAGCAATTAAAATGACTGCTGATCAGGGCATGGACAAGTTCTTCAATTCAACTGCTCACATTAATGTCAAAGGGGATAAAACTGACGTCACAATCAGTCTTCTGGATGACAAAACAGTTGGGATGATTCCTTATATCACTCTTGATGGTCAAAAGAAGTCAGTGACTAGTCAAGATACAACCTTTACAATACCAACTAAGGATTTACAAGCTGATAAAAATGGACAAGTAACCTTAAAGTCTACTACTCATGTTGACGCTATGGGACATGTCCACGATTATCCATCTAATCTAACCTTTAACGTTGGTGATCTAACAGCAACGCAAGACACATTCAAAACTGGTGACTATCAAATTAATGTTAGCCCTGACAGTCAAATGGATAAGTTCTTTGCACCAAAGTTTAACGTTAAAATTGGTGATCAAACAAGTGTTGTCTCAGTCACATATGGTGTTCCTGACATAATGTCAATGGTTCCAAGTGTCACTTTTGACGGTCAAACTAAGGATACAGATGGTAAAACATCCGTTGATTTTACTATTCCTACCAAGGACTTGATACCAGATAAAGATGGTAAAGTAACAATTGCATCATTTACCAGTGTACCAATGAGTCCAAGCAAGGGTTATAGTTCAAATATCACTTTTGATATGACCCCCGCATTGATCAATGCACCAAGTGATAATGACAGCTCATCTAGTTCATCATCAGAATCGACAGCCACATCTGATAAAGACATCTTGCAAGACGGCACTTATTCTATTAATTATAATGTCTACAAATCAGGAACAACTGACGATTCAACGATGAAAACTTACATGACTGAATCAGCCAAAGTAAACGTTAAAGATGGGGAGGCTACCATTGATTTCGCAACCAAGAACGATGCGATGTCAATGATGAAGAAATTCTCAATCAATGGCGTTACGGCAAAAGCCAAAGATGATTCTTGGGTTGTGACCTTACCAGTTAAAGATTTGAATAAAACACTGACTGCTGAGATGACAATTTATGTTGCCGCAATTAACTTCACAGAAACACCTAGTGCAGATATTGTCTTTGACATGAAAAGTGTCAAAAATGTCGCAACGGATGATTCATCAAGTTCTAGTGTTGCTTCCTCAAGTCAATCTAACCAAAGTTCTTCTAGTGCTGCTTCTACAAGTCAGTCTAGCCAAAGTTCTTCTAGCGCTACTTCTACAAGCAAGCCTAGTCAAATCTCTTCTAGTGCTACTTCTACTAGTCAACCGAGTCAAAGCTCTTCTAGTGCTGCTTCTACAAGCAAGCCTAGTCAAAGCTCTTCTAGTGCTACTTCTACTAGTCAATCGAGTCAAAGCTCTTCTAGTGCTGCTTCAGAATCTAAGCCAACACCAGCTCAACCCGATATTCAAAAAGATGGTAAGTATGCTATAAATTACAATGTTTACAAATCAGGGACAACGACTGATTCGGCCATGGCTAACTACATGACTAAATCAGCCAAAGTGACTGTTAAAAATGGTGAGGCAACCATCAACTTTGAGACTAAGAACGATGCCATGTCAATGATGAAGGAATTTTCTGTCAATGGTGCCAAAGCACAAATGAAGGATAATTCTTGGATTGTCACATTACCAACTAAAGATTTAACTAAGACAATGAAAGCCAATATGACAGTCTATGTCTCACAAATTGGCTTCACTGAAAAGCCATCTGCAGATATTGTTTTTGATATGAAGAGTATCAAAAATATTGGTAGTGATACAACTGATAGTTCATCTTCAAATGATGCAAGTTCTTCTAGTGCTGCTTCTAAAAGTCAATCTAGTCAGAGTTCTTCTAGTGCTGCTTCAGAATCTAAGCCAACACCAGCTCAACATGATGTTCAAAGAGACGGTAAACTAACAACTGCTCTTCACGATGGTGTCTACAACAACGTTCGTTACCATGTATACAAAACCGGTACAAGCACAGTTTCAACTATGAATCAATACATGACTGATTTAGCTAAGGTGACGATTAAAAACGGACAGGCTACAATTTACTTTGCAACTAAGAATGGTGCTATGTCGTTGATGAAACAATTCTCTGTGAATGGTAGGACCGCTCATAGTTCTGCAAATGGTTGGACAGTTACAATACCCGCTAGTGATTTAACGAAAACCATGAATGCGCAAATGAAGATTTATGTTGCTCAACTTAACTTTACTGAAAATCCATCGGCTGATATTGTTTTTGACCTTGCCAAAGATGCTGGAAATTACCATCCAACAGGTAATACACAACAAACTACAGCACCATCATCACTAGCATTACCAACCGGTCAACAATCTGCTATGCAAGATACTGTTTTGCATCAATTGACGATTTTGCAGAGTAATAGTAATAGTACTTCAGTTGCTGCACAATATTTCCTACCTACTATTCAATTGCGTCACAATAAGAATGGCTCATACACTGGATATGTCACAACACATACACCTGTTATGATGGGGCGTAATCCAATTTCATTCATGGATAGTCGTCACCAAGTTAAGCAGATTAGCACGATTAAGACCGGTAACTACTATCAATCAACTTACGAGCTTCAATTCTCAGAAAATGAAATTAAAGCACCTATTGCAACGCAAATTCACGTTCAGTTTACCTCACCGCTTCAATACGATCACATCTATACGATTCGCTTGGTAATTGGCCGTGCATTGAGTAGTGCTAGTGAAGCCACGCAACCAACAACTGGTTTGCCAGATGATTCTGGTCTCACAACTAGCCCATTAAGTTCAGATGTTTCACGTGGAACATCATTTACACCTTTAAATAATGCAACAACTACTTCTAAAGGTAATACGCAAAATAACGCTAAAGCCAAGTCACATACCAACTCACATGCTAAGAAAAATAGTCATGCCACTCAAGTCACTAAAGATACCCAAGATGATTCTAAAAATGATAATACGACACAACGTAACGTATTAATTGTTGCTGGTGGTATTCTAGCTGCTGCATTGGGTTACGTTGGTGTCGCCCTTTTGACGAATTTCTTTAAGATGAGGTAGGCAAATGTTTCATAATAAATATCTTCGAGCAGTCCTTGGACTATTCGCATTAATACTTTGTATGTTTGGTATGCAAACTGCTGTTCATGCAGACTCATATACTGTTCCTATGCAAGTACTAGAAAATGGTACATCTAATACTTCTTATGCAGCAGCGTACTTTTCACATTCTGCGACAGTGACGGCAAACGGTAATAATACCTATACTGTAACGTCAACTGTGACAACTGGTAAAGATCTTGGTGACTATCCTGTTCAAGTACTGAACATTGATGGTGCAGGAGCAAATGTATCACGTAGCCAATCTGGTAATTCACAGACGATTACTTATAGTTTCGTGACATCAAACTTAAGCGCTCGTCACAATGCTGCAATTAAAGTTGATGTCGACAGTATCAATTACCATCATAACTACATTGTTGGTTTAGTATTAGATACCTCTAAAGTACCTGCTGCCTCTACATCAACATCTTCTAGTCAACAGGTTAATTCACAATCCAGCAGTTCATCAGTCACAACAAATAGTACAAGTGAATCTGTCACTAGCTCAAGTTCTCAAAATGACAATGACAACACTAATGCAGTAAGTAGCAAGTCGTCATCAACTAACAAATCAACTTCAAAAGCAAAACATAAAACTCAAGTTACTGAAGAAAAACACAAAGATCAGGGTACGCAACTACCAATCGTTGGTATCGTTGGCGGTGGCTTAGTCTTAGGTATCATTCTTGGTCTTGTCTTTAATTTGAAGAAAAAGAAGTAAGTGACGATGCGAAAACAACAAAAAATATTAACTATTTTATTGTTAATACTATTAATTATTAGTGCTGGCTGGGTTTGGCTAATGATGCGGCCAGTTCACGAAACGACAACTTCAAAGCGAATTATTGTGACAACAAATGCACAAGCCCAAATATTTGATAAGTTAAACGTGCCTTTAGTGGGTGTACCAACACCTGGTGATCAACAATCGCTACCTAAAAAATATCGTGATTTACCACAAGTAGGTAATCATGTGGCACCAAACTTGGAAAAAATTGGTCAATTAAAACCTGACTTGGTGTATTTAGATACGGCGATTGCTTCTGATTATCAGCAAAAGTTAGATAGTGATCATATTAAACATCATCAGTTGAACTTTAATACATTATCGAATTTACAGTCAGCAATTACTTCTCTTGGTAAAACTTACCATCGAGAAACTGCTGCTAAAAAATTAAATCACACACTGTCGTTACCACAACAACATACCAAGCATCATCAAAATGTTTTGTTATTAATGGGAATGCCCGGTGGCTCATTCTTAGTTGGCACGAAACATAGTTATGTCGGTGATTTAATTACTAAAGCTGGTGGTCATGTGGTTGGCAATGGTTCCAGTCCGTTCGTCACGATGAATGCTGAACAAATTGCCCAAACGCAACCAACGGTCATCATCACGATGGCTCATGCAATGCCTGGTAGTGTTTTCAAAAATTTTGACTCACTGTTCACGCAATCAACATGGCAAGCAGTTCCTGCCGTTAAAGAAGGTCATATTTACCGAGCAAAGGAACCAACATTTGGTATGACTGCTAATTTAAATGCGCCTAAAGCTTATCAACAAATTCGTACTTGGCTTAAAAAATAGGAGGCGATCATGTCAAAATATTATCGATTTATTTTGGCCATCTTAGTGGTTATCAGTATCATGGTCGCACTTGTCGTTGGTAGTACACCAATTTCTTTGATGAAAATTATTCAAGGTAATCATGACACTTGGCAATTAATGATTAATTACCGGTTACCAAGAATTCTTGTCGCGGTATTAGGTGGGGCACTCATTGGTATTAGTGGGTTATTGCTACAAAGCATTTTACGTAATCAACTTGTGGATACATCTATTTTAGGTATTATGAATGGTAGTCAATTTCTATTGATTGCTTTCTTGGTGCTTTTACCACATTTGTTAAACGTCAACGTTTTGCTAAGTAGTTTTGCTGGAGCAGTATTGACAGCCGTTTGGTTCGTTGTACTACCAAAACATCAACCACCATTGCGTCTAATTTTATTGGGAATTGCAACAGCCATGACTTTTCAAGCACTCACTAATATTGCTAGTGAAGGTTTGGGAGTTCCAATACCCTCACTAAGTACGGTGAGCTGGCCACAAGTCATGCAATTATTCATGATGACGATTATTGGTTGTATCCTGATCACTTTTGTTTGGCCAAATTTGAAATATTTTGCGCTCCCTTCTCGGCAAGTCAAACTACTTGGTATTTCAGAAGAGAAGACGATTTGGTTTATCCTGCTGGCAATTGGTTTATGGACTGGGGCACTAACCAGTCTCATCGGTATAGTGTTCTTTCTAGGAGCCATCTTGCCAGAAATTGCCCGTTTTATGAGTCCAAAACAACAAAGTCAGCAGTTAATCTGGCCTACCGCTTTATGGGGTAGCTTGTTATTGCTTAATGCCGATACCATTGCACGTACAGTCATGGCACCCAAGGAACTACCCACCAGTGCCATTCTATTAGCAATTAGTGGTCCGTTATTTGGTCTAATGTTAATCAAAGGAGGTCATCATGCTCAACCTTGATCATCTTTCCTTTAGTCGTGGTAATCATCAGTTATTAAATAATGTATCAGCGTACTTACCTGAGCATCAAATTACTGCATTGATTGGTCCAAATGGCGTTGGTAAATCAACTTTAATTCAATTACTAACCAACGAACTGCAACCTGACCATGGTTCAGTCATTAGTCAAGCCAAGCACGTTGCTGTATTATCTCAACATAACCAGTTATACGAACCCTTAACTGTGTGTGAATTACTACAACTTAGTCATGCAACGATGGATACAGAAGTCATCGAAACCTTGCAATTGACGCCGTTATTAAATCAACAAATGTCTGATTTGTCTGGTGGACAACAACAGCTTGCCTGGTTAGGATTCGTATTACAACAACAACCAGATTTATTGATTTTAGATGAGCCAACAACGTTTTTAGATTTGCATTTTCAAGAACGATTCTTAAAAACTTTGCAACAACTACAAGTAAAACGACAAATGACCGTTTTAATGGTGCTTCATGATTTAAATCAGGCATTTCGGTACAGCCAACACATTTGGTTATTACGGCGCTCTGCTGACCTAATCAGCGAATCTGCTGTCCTAATGCAAAAACAAATAGATTTGCTTTCTGAAGCATTTGATACACCGCTACAATTGCTCAAAATAGCCAACCAAACAATCATCCAACCAATTTAGGACGATTATTTGGTTAACAGACAGTAAAAACACCAATGGATCAATTTCAAAATTGTCATTGGTGTTTTTTACTGTCTGCTTATCAACAAATCAAACAATGACAAGCTAATCTTTTTACATTCTTTCAGTGTCATGTTACGCTGACATCGAAGGAGTGAATGCTCACTCACTTTTAAAGGTAACAGTGTCACAAAGAATAATCAGAGGGGTGACAACATGGGAGAAATCATTCAAATAAAAGATCTTGCCCAAGGTTATGGGAAAAATATTGTTATTAGCGATATTAATTTATCGATTGTATCTGGTGAAATTTTAGGTTTAATTGGTCCAAGTGGTTCGGGGAAAACCACGCTCATTAATACGATCATGGGCATGTCGAAACCGAAAAAAGGATCTGTTACTGTATGAGGGACAGCTATGCCTAATCGCAAAATATTGGCTAAAATTGGCTTTATGGCGCAAGCTGATGCTTTATACGAATCATTAACTGCTCGAGAAAATTTGATTTTCTTTGGACAAATGCAAGGTATGAATAAAAAAGCGTTACCAACGCAAATTGACTATGCAACAAAAGTTGTTAATTTAGATGAAGATTTAGATAAACAGGTGAGTGACTATTCCGGCGGTATGAAACGACGCTTATCTTTAGCCATTGCTTTAGTTGCCAATCCAGAAATCCTCATTTTGGATGAACCAACTGTGGGCATCGATCCTGAATTAAGACAACAAATTTGGCAAGAATTACACAGATTAAGTCATGAAGGCAAAACAATTCTCTTAACGACCCACGTTATGGACGATGCTGAAGAATCAGACAGTCTGTTGATGATTCGCAATGGTGTCGCCATCGCGCAGGGCCAACCAGCCAAATTAATAAAAGAATATAAAGTTAACAGTGTTGAGGAAGTCTTTTTAAAAGCAGGGAGGGATCAAGATGCGCACGCTAGCAATGATTAAGCGAATTTTACAAGAAATGTTGCGAGATAAACGAACTTTAGCCATGATGTTTATCGCACCCTTACTGATTCTTACTTTGATGTATTTTCTTTTTCAATCTAATGACGATTAAACAGCAGATTTAGCCGTTCAAAATGTTGACACAACGCTTGTGAAAGCTATTCACAATGACAATCTGAAAATACATCATATCTCTTCTGATGATTCAGCAAAACAATTGATCCATGATCATGACTATGCTGCTGTCATGACACAAAAAGACAATAAATTAACTCTAACGCTACAAAATAGTAATCAAACCAAAAGTTCAATTATTAAAAAAAGTTTGCAAGCCGGTCAAATTAAACTAAAAACACAGGCTTCAGTAACGGCTTTAAAAACACAAAAAGAAGCGATTCAAAAATTACAGCAACAACTAGCAATACTTGCAAAACAAACCGGTACGCAAGCAAATGTTCAAACCACATTACCTGAACAAAAAAATAATGCAACGAAATCCTATTCGGTTAGCACACACTACATTTATGGTGACAAAGACACGAATTTTTTTGATGCTTTCTTGCCAGTTATGATGGGATTTGTCGTCTTTTTCTTTGTTTTTTTGATTTCAGGAATCGCCCTACTACGTGAAAGAACAACCGGTACATTAAAGCGTCTATTAGCAACACCCATCAAACGTGGTGAAATTATTACTGGCTACTTAAGTGGTTATGGTATTTTGCGCTGATTCAAACACTATTGATTATTGTATATAGTATCTACATTTTTGATATTCAAATCTTGGGTAGTATTTGGCATGTCATCTTGATTAATGTTCTAATGGCTACGATTGCCCTAACAATGGGCTTATTTATTTCAACTTTTGCAACATCAGAATTCCAAATGATGCAATTCATTCCAATTGTTGTTATTCCACAAGTCTTCTTCTCAGGAATCATCCCCATCGACCAAATGGCGGGCTGGTTACAAGCAATTGGCCATGTTATGCCACTCTATTATGGTGCCGATGCAATGAACGCTGTTGTAACTAAGGGATTTGGTATCACCCAAATTTGGCCAGATCTATTAGCATTATTAGCTTTTACTGTCCTATTCTTGGTCTTGAATCTCAATGATATGCGCCGTTATCGTGAAGTTTAGGGGAAATTAAATTATCTATGACTAACAATATTTCAACACTATTTAATAAAAGCTTGACTGAAATGAATATTTCTGATAAACAAAAAGCCGTTTTGCAAGCATGTTTGATGCTATTTTCCGAAAAAGGCTTTGAAAATACGAGTACTAGTGATATTGCCAAGTTAGCTGGTGTCGCAGAAGGCACCGTTTATAAAAAATTTAAGACCAAAAAAAAATTATTACAAGTTGTGATTGATTCAATCATTAATGAAGTGATGCCTAATGTTGCAAATGAATTTATCAATGAACTAACAAAACTAAAAGTTCTTCACTTTCAAGAATTTTTACAAAATATCATTCAAAATCGACTACAATTTTTTATTAATAATTTGCCACAAATTCGTATTTTGATTCGTGAATCAATGACTAATGACAAAATTCGCCAACAAATTATCAAAAATATTTCTAATTTGAACTTGGAGAAATTAAACATAATTTTTGAATACTACCAACAACAGGGTCAAATTGTTAATTGGCAGATCAGTCGAACATGCCAATATATTCTAGGAACCATTGGTAGTTATCTTGCACCGTTAATTTTTTCTACGAACTATACGATCGATGTGACTCGTGTTAGTCAAGAAGCAGCCGAATTTTTAATGAGAGGGTTGCGTCTCGCATAAAAAAATTTTTCCTAGAAATTAGTAATAGAAACTCATATTATTTCTACTGTTAATTTCTGTGAGATGATAACGAAAATTACTTATTTTAATGCGCTTTGGTGTTCGCAAACAATATGTGTTAAGTATTGATGACTGGCAATCATCTCTTGGCAATGCCATTGATCTGCTAAGTTAATTTCATAGATGCAACTAGCTGACGGATTTATCTCATCAATAACGCGCTGCCAATCCACTCGTCCTTTGCCTAATGGTAAACTATCATGATCTTTTCCCATCGAATCAACCAAATGATAGTGTTTCACTTGCGGCTTCAGGTGTCGTAAGCTTGCTATCAGTGCATCATTATCAGCATGAACGGTAATGAACGCATGACTAATATCAAATGCCAAGGGGAAGTTCGCTTGAACGATTCGATTCTCTATTTCAGGATCACCATATCCGTAAACTGGTGAGATACCATTTTCAAAAACAACATGTTCGGGCGCAATTTCTCTTAACCGATCCATTTCATGAAAAACGGCATCTTGAGCGAGTGTAATCGTTGGCCACTGATTTGTAATATCACTCATAGCAGACTTATAAGCGCCATGCACTAGGGCATAGCTATTGGTTTGTGCTGCCAATTTTATTAAACGTGCTGCACTTTGAATAACAAATTGATACAGATTTGGGTTTACTGCTGGATTCGTATATAGCTCACAACGTTGATTATGCCATTTCATAGGATGATGAAAAACGATGTGAGGCACTTGATCACTAACATATGAGACCATCTTTAAAAAGTGTTCCCAACCATCAGTTGTAAAATCTTGATCCGTTAAATGAAATTCAAAGACATCAGGATGATATTGTAGTCGATCATCAATTTGACGTTTATTCGTACTAGCCTTTAATCCTAATTGCATAACAGTACCTCCATTCACCCTTAGTATACACTGTTTAAAACGGCACGATTATTAATCGTCACCGTGTTAAGACGTTAAAAATAACTGTTGTTTTCACAAAATAAGAGGTTGGAACAAAAGAACATGTTCCAACCTCTTATTTTTCTAATTTCAATTTTACTTATTCAAAATATGATTTCCAAGCCGTATTAATATTTTGTTTCTTAGTTGTATTTCCCCAGAATGGCACTTTAACAACCCCAAGCACTTTATTATTATCGACAAATCCCCAATAACGAGAATCATTAGAAACTGTTCGATGATCACCTAACACAAAGTATTTACCAGCTGGCACTTTAACCGTTTTTTGACCTGTCCAACCTTGACGATTACCTAATTGCTTAAGTGATTGCCAATTACCAACTTGATTGACCGTATTGGTTGCTAATTGTTCAGATTCAGAAATATATTTTTGATCAACAACTTTTCCGTTGACTTTTAGAACACCGTCAACAGCACTAACCGTATCACCAGGCAATCCAATCACACGTTTTACATAATCCTTACTTTCAGTTGCTGTTGGATCTTCACCATGAGCATCAAATACGATGACACTACCACGGTGAATCGTCTCTGTTTTTAATTTATCAGTTCTAAAAACAAAGACGCGTTCGTTATTGGTTAGATTTGGTTCCATTGACGCACCATCAACTCGAACCATAGTAAACCAAACAGACCTTATCCCAAAAGCGATAAGTAATCCTAACAGAATTGGAATAACCCAAGACATTAATTCACGAAATGTTTTCATGGGTACGCTCCTTACACATAATATTATTAATGCTTAATTTTACCATAATTCTAACCATAGAGGTGCTAAATTAAAAATAGATTAAGATGACCAAACAAAAAAACAGTCACGAATAATTTCGTAGACTGCTATTTTAGATGACTTATATTAACGCTTATGGCGACGGACCGCTTTACGAATAGCACGCTCTTTAGCACGTTCAGCTTCTTTCTTTGCTGCACGCTCTCGTCGAATCTCAAATGGATTTTGAATCGTCCACGTTTGGGCAACTTGGAATGCATTTGAAATCACCCAGTAAAGTGACAAGGCAGAAGGTACTGAGATCGCAAAGATAAAAATCATGATCGGCATGACATATGTCATTGACGTTGTCATACCATTTTTTTCTGGTTGACCCATCATAATCAAATATGATGACGCAAAGGTAAATAGGGCGGCCAAGATTGGCAAAATAAAGTAAGGGTCACGCTCACCCAGCTGTACCCAGAAAAATGTGCCTGTTTCCAATACTTTCGTTGTTCGAATAGCCGTATATAGCGCAATCAAGATTGGCATTTGGACAAGCAGTGGGATAAAACTGGCAAACGGATTAACACCAGCTTCCTGATATAACTTCTTTTGTTCAGCTTGCATTGCCTGCATTGTTTCAGGATCACGACTTGAATACTTTTGTTGTAATTTTTTTAATTCAGGTGCAATCTCTTGCATCTTACGCGTTGAACCAGTTTGATAAACCATCAACGGTAAAATCAATAACCGAATCAATAACGTAAAAATAATAATACCAAAACCATAGTTATTGCCAAACCAGGCTGATACACCCAATATTGAACGTGAAAAATTAGCGATAATTATACCACGCCAAAAACCATTTCCTGTAACATGCCCATCATACATGACGGCCGCAACTATCATGATCAACAACGCAACAATTGCAGTAATAGCCGAACGCATGGTAAACATTTTTTTAGCAGTCTGCATTCGTTCTCTCCATATATAGTAGTTTTTATTCCGCTTCATCATCGACAAAAACATTTGCCAATTTAAAAACGTGTTCTAAATTCTTTTTAATGATCGCCATGTCTTGATCATGTGCTGCTGGTCGCGCTATCACAAGGATATCAATATCCGAACGCATTTTGGGTTTGAATTCCAAAACACTTTGTCGAATACGACGCTTTACCCACACACGCTCATGACCACGCAAACCAACTTTCTTAGAAATTGAAATTCCTAAACGAAAGTGGGTTGGTTGTTCACGCCTCATTGTGTAAACAATAAACATTTTATTTGCGACCGAGTGATGCTGCTCAAAAACTAGTTGAAAATCAGCTTCTTTTTTTACACGGTAACTCTTACGCATTTGTTTTTGCTCCAAACTTTTTCACGACAAAAGAAAACGCATGAATCGGCCGAAATAGCCGACTCATGCGCGATCATTATCAGTAATCCTAATAGAAGGCCTGACCTAATTAGGCTGACAATACCTTGCGGCCCTTTTGGCGGCGACGTGCTAGCACCTTGCGACCGTTGCTAGTGCTCATGCGCTTACGGAAACCATGCACACGTTCACGGTGACGCTTCTTAGGTTGGTATGTACGCTTCATATGAATACACCTCCCATTCGTAGTTAGATTTGGCCTGCGGTTGGCATGGCCAAACCACAATTCGTATCCAATTGTACCATTACCGATACGTCAAATCAAGAAAATTAAGTCATTTAGATAATCTTTATGTATTTTAAATTGCAAATAATACGTGATTAATATTTTCCTTAAAAAAAACTTTATATTTAGAAGCACCTTTTTTTTAAAGAAGTTTTCCAAAAACTAACAGAGCGTTATGTTAATAAAAAGAGACAATCTAACAGAGTGTTAGGTGAGTTTTCCCCACAATCCACAGTTTTTCCACATGTTCCACATATTGGGAAAACCTGCTAACACATACCCTGTGGATATGTGGAAAACTATTTAAAAAACTGTACTATCAACATTCTGTTGTTAACAATTGCTTGTAAATTTCTCACTTTTCCCCTAAGTTATCCACACTTTCCAGAATTGGGTCATTATTTTGTTTCACATCCAGTTGATAACTTAAATTAAGATTTCCACAGCCTGTGAATCTACCAAAATGTTACTTAATGAGGCGAAAACATTGATATAATAGGCATATTCCTTGTGGAAAACTTATTCACTTGCTGATAAAATGAAGTTTGTCGAATTGTGCTATCTATAGAAGATAGATTCAGCAAACGTCCTGTGGAAAACCCACAAAAAGATAAATTAATTTTTTAAGGAGGTTACCAAATGGATCCTATCCAACTTTGGAATGCCATTAAAGAAGAGCTCCGGAATTCAATTTCACAAGGCTTTTCATACACAAACTATGTTGATACATTGAAACCGTTGCAACTGGTTGAAAATGAAAATAATACGGTAACCTTACAGTTAACAACGGCATACGAACAAGTCGCAACTGAATGGTTAAATGCAAGTAGTTCATATTATCAAGCATTCATGCAAGCAGCAATGACTGCCACACTGAACTTAACTGGTAAACCAACCTTTATTATTCCTTCTGTCACATATGTGTCACCAACACCAACGACGTTATTCGATTTACCAGATGATGATGAACAGCTAACACAACAAGGTAAAGCCAATTTAGCTTCTGAATTTGTGACGCAATCGATTTTAAATCCAGAATTTCGATTTGAAACATTTGTTTCTTCTGACGAAAATCGCGAAGCTTATGCTGTTGCACAAGCCGTTGCCGATAAGCCAGGAACACAATGGAATCCTTTACTCATTTATGGTGGTGTTGGTTTAGGAAAAACGCACTTAATGCAGGCTATTGGTAATAAAGTGCTTGAACGCACACCGAATGCTAACGTCAAATTCATTACGACTGAGGACTTTATCAATGATTTTACTGAAGCATTGCGTCGTGGTCAGAAAGAAACTGAAGCCTTCAAGCGTGAATATCGATCAACTGACTTACTAATGGTAGACGATGTACAATTCTTAGCTGGTAAAGAAAAAATCCAAGAAGAGTTTTTCAATACGTTCAATGCCATTACACGTGAAAATCATCAAATCGTTTTAACATCTGATAAATTACCAAAAGAAATTCCTGGTCTAGAAATGCGATTAGTCACCCGTTTTGGTCAAGGTTATTCTGCCAATATTACAAAACCTGATCTACCAACACGTGTTGCTATTTTAAGAAATAAATCTGACTTAGAAAACCTAAGCATCCCAAATGATGTCATTGATGAAATTGCAGCAGCCGTTGATACCAACGTTCGTGATCTAGAAGGTGTCTTCAATCAAGTTGTTGGAAAAATGCGTTTTTCAAATGTGCCAATTACCGTTGAAACAGCGCGTACTATATTGGAAACAATGAATTTCAAGCGACAACGAGCCATCACGATTCCATTGATCCAAGAAGCTGTTGCTAATTTCTTTAATGTCACTGTCCAAGATTTAAACGGGAAAAAGCGTAATAAAGAAATTGTTGTCCCACGTCAAATCGCAATGTATATCGCTCGCGAATTAACACAGGATTCTTTACCACAGATTGGCCGTGCATTTGGTGGTAAAGATCATACGACTGTTATGCATTCTACGGAAAAAATTGAGAATGCCATCGAAAATGATAGTATTCTAGCTGAACAAGTGCAAAATATTCGTGAAGAATTGAGCAATGGGTAAGAAAGTTCCTTGTGAATAATTCACTAATCATTAGCTAGTTATCCACAGATTTATATACATAGACCAATAATTGGTATAATGGTATAGGTTTGAGTTATCCACAACTTCCACACCCCTTATTATTATTATTATCTTTTTATTTATAATTAAGTAAGGAAGAACGCATTTCATAATTATGTTTTTGTACATTGAGGAGATCTTATGGAATTTACTATTAATCGAGCAGCTTTTATCAAAGCAATGAATAATGTTAACCGGGCTATTTCATCACGAACATCAATGACAATCTTAAAGGGGATCAAATTAGTTCTTGATGAAACCGGCCTAACATTAACTGGATCAAACACTGATATTTCAATTGAAATCTTAATTCCAGTTAATGATGATGAAGCAAAATTACAAATTGTTGATTTAGGAGCCATTGTTTTACCAGCAACCTTTTTTTCAAATATTGTCAAACGACTACCAGGCGAAAATTTTAAATTAAAAAATTCAGCAGGTTTACAAACAAAAATTACGTCTGAAAATGCAGAATTTGATATTAATGGTCAAGATGCGAATAATTATCCACATTTACCAGAAATTGAAGTTCGTAATAATTTGACATTATCTGCAGACACATTAAATGAAATTATTGGACAAACTGTGATTGCGGTTTCAAAACAACTTAGCCAACCAATTTTGACAGGTGTTCATTTTATTTTGGCAAGTGGTAATTTAACAGCTGTTGCAACTGATCGTCATCGTCTTGCACAACGTACTGTTGGTTTCGATGATTCTGATGTTAATGCAGACATTATTGTGCCAGGAACATCACTGAACCAATTACAAGCAATGTTGGATGAAGTTGAAAAAGTTGACGTTCGTGTTGCTGAAAATCAAGTTATTTTTCAATTAGGGGAGAACACAACTTTCTATTCACGCTTGTTAGAAGGCAATTATCCTGATGCATCACGCTTAATTCCAACAGAAAAAAGAACAACTTTGACGATTAATGCACGTGATTTACTACAAACGATTGAACGTGCAGCTTTGTTAAGTCATGAAGGTCGTTCAAATGTTATCCAATTTACAATTAATAGTGATAAATCATTGATTTCATCAAACTCACCTGAAGTCGGTCGCGTTGAAGAGCAAATTTTTGCTGCTGAAACAGCCGGGGATGATTTAACTATTTCATTTAATCCTGATTATATGCGTGAAGCATTACGTTCATTTGGTGATGAGCAAATTCAAATCGGATTTAAGACAGCATTAGATCCATTTACATTAGTGCCAACCAATAATGAGACAAATTTCATCCAATTAATTACACCAGTTAGAACTTACTAAAACATTTAAAAAGCCGAAAAATGCTATTTGACGACAAAACAGTATTTTTCGGCTTTTTTATTTAAATTAGGTTAAACAACCTGAGACAGGCTATGACGCCTTAATAAGATTGTGGAAAGGTAAAAAAAGGCGTATAATATAGGCAATATGAAACCGTGTAAAAGCCGTTTTAACAAGCGGTAGAGAGGATGGAATATTGGCAACAGAAGTGCAAATTCAAGCACCCTTTATAACGTTAGGGCAATTGTTAAAAGAAGAGAGCATTATTGCAACTGGTGGTCAGGCAAAGTGGTATTTACATGAAAATACGGTCTTAGTAAATGAAGAACCTGATGATCGTCGTGGTCGGAAACTATATCCAGGAGACGTGATTGCTGTCCCATCTGGTGAACGTTTCGTTATTAATGGAACAGGTGCTAGTACAAACTAATGGAATTATTGTCGTTAAAACTAAACAACTTTCGGAACTATGAAAAATTAGATGTCACTTTTTCATCGGGTGTCAATGTCTTTTTAGGACCGAATGCGCAAGGCAAAACCAATCTACTGGAAGCCATCTATGTTTTAGCTTTAACACGGTCACACCGCACATCAACTGATAAAGAATTAATTAGTTGGCAAGCAAAAGAAGCATTGGTTGCAGGGACTGTTGCACGACAATATAGCGATGTACCACTATCATTAAAATTCACAAATAAAGGTAAAAAAGCACGAATCAATCATTTAGATCAAGCAAAATTAGCGAACTATATTGGCCAATTAAATGTGATTTTATTTGCACCTGAGGATTTGGATTTAGTAAAAGGTGCACCAACCGTACGTCGTAATTTTATTGATCGTGAATTTAGCCAAATGAGTGCGAAATATTTATACACAGCTAATCAGTATAAAGAAGTATTGAAACAACGTAATCGTTATCTGAAACAGTTACAAAGTAAACAAGCAACTGACAAATTATATTTAGATGTTCTAACGGAACAATTGATTAATTTTGCAAGTGAATTAATCATGCGGCGAGTGACACTCATTGAAAAATTAGATGCGGCAGCACAACCAATTCAAGCGGCAATTACGCAAGATAATGAACAATTACATGTTCATTATGTTTCACAACTTGACACAGAGGCACTAAAAGATGTGGCGACTGTTAAACAAGAAATGTTCGCACGCTTTGAACGATTAGTTGAACGTGAAATGATGATAGGGACGACATTATTAGGACCTCATCGAGATGATTTGCGTTTTGATGTGAATGGGCATGATGTTGCTAATTTTGGTTCACAAGGACAACAACGAACAACTGCATTGGCAGTGAAGTTAGCAGAGATTGATCTAATGAAAGAAGAAACGGGCGAATATCCAATATTACTATTGGATGATGTGCTTTCTGAATTAGATAGTAGTCGTCAAACCCATTTGTTAGCTGCTATGCAAGATAAGGTTCAAACATTTATTACGACGCCGTCATTAAGTGATGTCGCACGTCAGTTGATACATGAACCCAAAATATTCCATGTCAATTCAGGACATTTAGTGGTAGATGAAAATGTTGCAGTAGAAAATACTAGCGAAAATTACTAGTTGTTAAGTTTAAGGAGGGAAACATGGCTGAAGAAGATGTATCACAAATGCATACACAAGCAGATGATTACGATGCCAGTCAAATTCAAGTTTTGGAAGGATTGGAAGCTGTTCGTAAGCGTCCGGGTATGTATATTGGATCGACATCAAGTCAAGGACTACACCATTTAGTGTGGGAAATTGTCGATAATGGTATTGATGAAGCCTTAGCAGGGTTTGCTGATCATATTACAGTAACCATTGAAAAAGATAACTCAATTACTGTTATTGATAACGGTCGTGGTATCCCAGTCGATATTCAAGCAAAAACTGGTAAGCCAGCTTTAGAAACAGTTTTTACAATTCTACATGCTGGTGGTAAATTCGGTGGCGGCGGATATAAAGTTTCTGGTGGGTTACACGGTGTTGGTGCTTCGGTTGTTAATGCGCTATCAACAACTTTAGATGTTCTAGTTGTACGTGACGGTAAAGGTTATGCAATGGACTTTGAACGTGGTCACGTAAAGACAGAAATGCATCAAGTTTCAATTGAGAATGAGCCTGTTTCACGTGGAACAATTGTTCATTTTTCACCAGATCCAGATATCTTTCGTGAAACAACCAAATTTGACTATAAGACATTGATGAATCGTGTCCGTGAATTGGCGTTTTTGAATAAGGGACTTCGCATTTCAATTACTGATATGCGTCCAGAGGAGCCAATTGTTGAATCATTCCACTACGAGGGTGGTATCAAAGAATACGTTGATTTCTTGAATGTCAATAAAGATGTGATTTTTAATGAACCAATCTATGTTGAAGGTATGGAAAATGATATTGCTGTAGAAGTATCACTACAATATACGGATGATTTCCACAGTAATTTATTGTCATTTACAAATAATATTCACACATATGAAGGTGGTACACACGAAACTGGCTTTAAATCAGCTTTGACACGTGTTATCAATGACTATGCACGTAAAAATAAAATATTAAAAGACAATGATGATGCACTTTCTGGAGACGATGTTCGTGAAGGATTAACAGCGATTGTTTCAGTTAAGCATCCGGATCCACAGTTTGAGGGTCAAACAAAGACGAAATTAGGTAATTCTGATGCTCGAACAGCAGTTGATCGCATGTTTTCAGATACGTTTGCTCGTTTTATGATGGAAAATCCAACAACTGCAAAGCAAATTGTTGAAAAGGGGATTCTAGCTGGAAAGGCTCGTTTAGCTGCAAAGCGTGCGCGTGAAGCAACACGTAAGAAGTCAGGACTAGAAATTGCTAATTTACCAGGAAAGCTTGCAGATAATACCTCAAAAGATCCAGAAATTTCAGAATTATTTATTGTCGAAGGTGATTCTGCTGGTGGTTCGGCTAAGCAAGGACGTGAACGTCTAACGCAAGCTATCTTACCAATCCGTGGAAAAATTTTGAACGTTGAGAAAGCATCAATGGAAAAGATTTTAGCCAATGATGAGATCCGGTCATTATTTACAGCAATGGGGACTGGATTTGGTTCAGAATTTGATGTAACAAAAGCAAAATATCATAAATTAATTATTATGACTGATGCCGATGTCGATGGTGCGCATATTCGAACGCTACTATTAACTTTAATTTATCGTTACATGCGTCCACTGTTAGAAGCAGGTTATATTTATATTGCCCAACCACCGCTATATCAAGTACGCCAAGGTAAGTTTATTAAGTATTTAGATGCTGATGAAGAATTGGAAGCATTATTACCAACTTTGCCAGCTTCACCAAAACCAGTTATTCAACGATACAAGGGACTTGGTGAAATGGATGCTAGTCAATTATGGGAAACAACAATGGATCCATCAGTTCGTCGTTTGTTACGTGTTGAAATGGATGATGCCGTTGAAGCAGATATGGTATTTTCAATGTTGATGGGTGATAAGGTTGAACCACGTCGTAAGTTCATTGAAGACAATGCCCAATACGCAGAACTAGACGTTTAGTATTATCGACGTGTTAACACTTAAAGTAAGAGAAAGGAAGTCAAATGGCTGAAGAAGAACAAAAAAACAGCCGTATTAAGCCCGCTAAACTTGGTGAGCAAATGCGAACATCTTTCTTGGATTATGCCATGTCAGTTATTGTGGCACGTGCGTTACCAGATGTACGAGATGGGTTGAAACCAGTTCATCGTCGTATTTTATATGGCATGAATGAATTAGGGGTAACACCAGATAAGCAACATAAAAAGTCAGCCCGTATTGTTGGGGATGTTATGGGAAAGTACCATCCACATGGGGATTCGGCAATTTATGATTCTATGGTGCGTATGGCGCAAGACTTTTCGTATCGTTATATGTTGGTTGATGGACATGGTAACTTTGGATCAGTTGATGGTGATCCAGCTGCTGCCATGCGTTATACTGAAGCGCGTTTAAGTAAAATTGCGACCGAAATGTTACGTGATATCAACAAGGATACGATTGATTTTCAAGATAACTATGATGGTACTGATCGTGAACCAGTTGTTTTACCAGCTCGTTTTCCTAATCTACTAGTCAATGGTGCGAATGGTATTGCGGTTGGAATGGCAACTAATATTCCACCACATAATTTAGGCGAAGTTATTTCCGGTCTTCATATGTTGATGAAGAATCCAGATATTACCACAACGGAATTGATGGAAGCAATTCCGGGACCAGATTTTCCAACAGGTGCTATTGTGATGGGAAAATCCGGTATTCGTAAAGCTTATGAAACGGGTAAGGGTGTTGTTACAGTCCGAGCAAAGACTGAAATTGAAACTGAAAAATCTGGTAAAGAACACATTATTGTGACTGAACTACCTTATATGGTCAATAAGGCTAAGTTAATTGAACGCATTGCTGAATTAGGTCGTGATAAACGCATTGAAGGAATTACTGGTGTCAATGATGAATCCGATCAAGAAGGAACGCGAATTGCAATCGAGATTCGTCGCGATGTTTCAGCATCTGTTGTCTTAAATAATCTGTACAAGAACACGTTGATGCAAACAAGTTTTAGTTTCAATATGTTGGCGGTGCAAGATGGCCGACCAAAACTTTTGGGATTAAAGGATATGTTGGTCGCTTATTTAGAACACCAGCAAAAGGTTGTTCGTCGTCGTACAGAATTTGATTTACGTAAAGCGCAAGCACGTGCTCATATTCTTGAAGGATTACGGATTGCTTTAGATCATATTGATGCGATTATTCATATTATTCGTAGTTCAGAGACTTCAGAAATTGCTAAGCAGAAGTTGATGTCCGATTATGCTTTATCAGATAAACAAGCACAGGCTATTCTAGACATGCGTCTGGTTCGTTTGACTGGTTTGGAACGCGATAAGATTGAAAATGAGTACCAAGGATTGTTAGCATCAATTGCCGATTTCCAAGATATTCTAGCTAAACCTGAACGAATTGATGAAATTATCTATACTGAGTTACTCGAGGTGCAATCGAAATATGGCGATGATCGTCGAACAGAATTGCAAATTGGTGATGTAACAAGTATTGAAGATGAAGACTTAATTGAAGAAGAAGACATTATTGTTTCATTGACACATGCTGGCTACATTAAGCGAATGGCACAAACAGAATTCCGTGCACAAAATCGTGGTGGTCGTGGTATTCAAGGTATGGGGGTCAATGATGATGACTTTATTGATGAATTAATTGGGACATCAACACATGATACATTATTGTTCTTTACGAATTCAGGTAAAGTTTACAAGATGAAGGGTTATGAGATACCAGAATATGGTCGTACAGCGAAAGGTATCCCGGTTGTTAACTTACTAGGTATTGAAGCTGGTGAGAGTGTTCAAACTGTTATCAACGTTCGTGGTGATGCCAGTGAAAGTGAAGATTATCTATTCTTTACAACTCGTCAAGGTGTTGTAAAACGGACACCAGTTAATGAATTTGGTAATATCCGTGCTCATGGTTTGAAGGCAATTAACTTACGTGATGATGATCAATTAATTAATGTATTGGTTACTGATGGTGATCAAAACATTATTATTGGTACCCATGGTGGTTACGCAGTATCATTCAATAGTGAAGCGGTTCGTTCAATGGGTCGTTCTGCTGCTGGTGTTCGTGGTATTACATTGCGTCCATCAGATTATGTCGTTAGTGCACAAGTATTGACCAAGGATGGACGCGTGCTAATTATTACTGAAAAAGGTTATGGTAAGCAAACGCCCGTTGACCAATACCCAATTAAAGGTCGTGGTGGTAAAGGTATCAAGACTGCACAAGTGACTGAAAAGAATGGGCCATTAGCTGGTTTAAAGGTTGTTGATGGTAGCGAAGATATTATGTTGACAACGAATAAAGGTGTTATGATCCGTTTCACAGTTGATTCAATTTCTGAAACGGGGCGTGCGACACAAGGTGTTCGTGTCATTCGTTTGGATGATGATTCTTCAGTTGCAACATTTGCGAAAGTTGAGCATATTATACCGGAGTCAGCTGACGAAGAAGAAACAACGACAGACTTACCAAATGCATCAACCGATGGTCAACAACCAGCAGAAGTTGTTGAATTACAACGTCGTGCAGAAAATGATGACAATGAGCAAGAGTAGTATTATTTAAATAAATAATCAAAGGGCGTGAGACAAAAAACAGCTTTAATTGCAATTTTTTGTAACCCATTTTAGGAGCAAGCAATCTACCAACTTAAAGTGGTTGGATTACTCGCTCTTTTTTGATGAGGTTGGGACAAAAGAAAATGTTTCAACCTCTTTTTGCTAAAATTATTTGAATTATAAGCCTATAATTTTTATAGCATAAACGCGTTCACAAAGACTGGATTCTCAATGTAACGGATTTACCCGCTTCACGGTCTGACGACCGCAAAACGTCCAAACCACGTTACACACCGAATCCAAAATGACTTTGTTCTCGCTCTCATCAAAAATAGGTGTTAATGTTTTTAAGCGGCAGATTAGATCAAATGTACAGTTTAGATTTTTTATTATACGTGATATTAATGCGCATGATGAGAGATAAGCTACGCCACCATCTTTTTGTTTAAAAATACTCAATACGGATATATTTAATCTTGACATCTCAAATTAATGAGTTTAAAATTTACACCAGATTAAAATAAGATTAAAAAGCAATGAAGAGATGAGTAAAATTGTGGCGTTCTCAGAGATCTTGTGATGGGTGTGAACAAGTAGCTAAGCAATTTGAAGATGGTCTTTGAGCGAAAGATTGGCGAGCGTCAGTGAGCTGTCGATGGTTAACTACCAATATCAAGTTAATTATGGCAACATAATAAGCTGGTGTTTACCAGGAATTAAGGTGGTACCGCGTTCAAAACGTCCTTAGGAAAGATATCTTTCCTAAGGATTTTTTTATTAAGCAATAAGTAAAATAATGTGATTCGGAAAGTAGTTACAAAACAAATTTACAGAGAAACGATAACTGTTGAGAGTCGTAATTGTGTTAGTAAACGAAAAATGGCCGATGATTAAGCAATGTGAGCAATAATGTTAGCATTGTTCGGGTTGTCTCCGTTATTGGACAAACCGAAATATAGGCAAAATTTCCTATATTTTGGTTAATGAGGTTTGTCTGAGTAATCGACAAACAAATCAGAATGGTAACGTGATGCCCTCACTTCTGTATAACACAGAAGTGGGGGTTTTAATTTAGTATAAAAATGAGATTGAAAAGGAGATATACACATGAGAAAAACAGCAATTATTACAGGGGCAGGTCAAGGAATCGGTGAAGCAGCTGCTTATCGTTTAGCAAAGGATGGCTTTAATATTGCAGCCGCCGATATTAATCAACAAACCGTGACAAAAGTTGTTCAAAATTTACGTGATCAAGGTTTTGAGGCAAAGGCTTATGTATTGGATGTTGCCGATCGCCAAGCTGTCTTTCACCTAGTCGATGAAGCGGTCAATGATTTTGGTGAATTAGCGGTATTCATAAATAATGCCGGTATTGCTTTTATTGATTCAGTGATTGATTCAGATCCAGAAAAAATTGCTAGATTGTTTGATGTTAATCTGAAAGGCACTTATTGGGGCATTCAGGCTGCTGCCAAGAAATTTAAACAACAAGGTCATGGTGGTCGCATTATTAATGCTGCTTCACTTGCTGGTATTGAGGCATCAGCCTTACAGAGTGCTTACTCAGCTTCCAAATTTGGTGTTCGGGGCTTAACGCAAGCTGCTGCTAAGGAATTGGCACCTGATCAAATTACAGTTAATGCATATTGTCCTGGTATTGTCCGCACCCCATTACGTGATGCAATTGATGCGAAAACGGCTCAAATTAAAGGAATTTCTGTTCCGCAACAACAAGCCAATTGTTTAACGGAAATTGGTTTAGGTCGTGAGGCAACTGCTGAAGATGTTGCAGAAATTATTGCTTGGTTTGCTTCACCGAGTGCAGCCTATATTACTGGTCAATCATTGTTAGTTGATGGTGGAATGCACTTTAGTTGATAAATCGTCTTTTTTATTATCAATACTGCAGAAAAAGAAAATAAAGGGAGGAGCATGCAATGGGTGTAACGGATATTGCGATTGATTTGCAAGATATCAAGGTAACTTTTAAGCGAAACGATGAATTAGTAACAGCTGTAGATAATGTCTCATTACAAGTAAAAAAAGGTAGCATCTATGGCATTATTGGTTATTCAGGTGCTGGTAAAAGTACTTTGGTACGAGTGATTAATTTATTACAACGGCCTACCAGTGGTCAGGTCATGGTGTCTGGCAAAAATTTACAACAATTAACAGATAAAAAGTTGCGTAGTGTTAGGCAAAAGATTGGTATGATTTTTCAACATTTTAATTTGCTACGTTCACGTACAGTTTTAAACAATGTTGCATATCCGTTATTGAGTCAAAAAATATCACGCAAAGATCGTGAGGCTAAGGCTTTAAAGTTGTTGCAATTAGTGGGATTAGAGGAATATGCACAATCATATCCAGACGAATTATCAGGTGGGCAAAAACAACGTGTTGCCATTGCCCGTGCTTTGGCAAATGACCCAGATATTTTAATTAGCGATGAGGCAACCAGTGCTTTGGATCCGCAAACAACTGAAGCGATTTTAAAATTATTGAAGAAACTGAACGATCAATTGGGGCTCACTATTGTTTTGATTACGCATGAAATGCAAGTCATTAAGTCAATTTGTCAGGAAGTTGCTGTGATAGAAAAAGGACAAATTATTGAACGTGGTTCAGTTGGTGAATTATTTACGAATCCACAACAACCACTAACAAAAAAGTTTGTTGAGTCGGCAGCAAATGTGACTGAAATGCGCCAACAAATCATAGAAGATAAACTAGTAGAGAAATTGCAACCAAATGAACACCTATTATATTTAAGATTTTCTAGTCAAGCAACTAGTGAGTCAGTTATTTCAGAATTAGCTATTCAGTATGGTGTGAAGGCTAATATTATTTTTGCCAACGTACAAAAAGTTGCGCAATTATCATTAGGGTACATGTTAGTTATTTTATCAACCCCAAGTGATCAATTTGATCAAGTGTTGCGCTATTTAGAGGGAGCAGGTGTCAAGGTCACTGATTGTTCTGATGTACCACAGGCGAAAGGAGAAATTTATGTTAGCTAATTTGTTTCCAAACGTTGTTAGTATCTGGCCACAATTTGTTCAATCCACTTGGGAAACACTATATATGACGTTCTGGTCAGCATTGATTGCAGGTGTGTTGGGGCTTGGAACAGGCATTTTCCTTGTTGTGACGCAACCAGGTGGTATTGATGCTGACCCACCATTTTATCTTTTTTTAGATAAAGTCGTTAACTTATTACGATCAATACCATTTATTATTTTACTAGCAGTTATTGCACCAGTCACAAAGTACATTGTTGGCACGACGGTTGGGACACCAGCTGCCTTAGTGCCATTAATTATTGGTATTTTTCCGTTTTATGCTCGCCAGATTCAAAATGCATTATTAAGTATTGAACCATCAGTCATTGAAGCTGCCCAAGCCATGGGATCGAGTACTGCTGAAATTATTTTTCGTATTTATTTACGAGAGTGTTTGCCTGATATTATTCGTGTTTCAGTTGTTACGATTATTAGTTTGCTTGGGTTGACAACAATGGCAGGTGCGATTGGATCAGGGGGTCTTGGTGATATTGCGATTAGTGTTGGCTATGCCCGTTTTGAAAATGATGTAACGATTGCGGCATTATTAGTGATTTTAGTGTTGGTATTTATGACACAAATCATTGGTGACTGGATTGCCCGTAGAGTTGAACGATTTTGATGGCAAACAATTCATATTTAGGCATCGACATAAGGGAGGCTAAAAAGTGAAGTTAAAAAATTGGTTGATATTAATCAGCAGCTTCGTGATACTTGGTGTTGTTGCGGTTGGCTTACATGTGGTCAATACTTACAAAATAGCGAATGCGCCTGATCAAATCACAGTCGGATCAATGGGAAGTGATTATCAAGTTTGGCAATATATTGCCAAAAGTAAAGAGGCTAAGGCGCTTAATTTGAAAATTCATGTGAAGCAGATCAACGATGGTGTGCAAATGAATAATGCAACGTCAGAGCATAATGTGAATGTTAATGCTTTTCAATCGTATGCATATTATGAGGCTTATAATCACGAAAATCCGAAACATCAGTTAACCGTGTTAGGAACCACTTACTTAGAGCCAATGGGCATATATTCAGATAAGTATCGGGCAATCAAAGATATTGGGACTGGGGCAACCATTGCTATTGCAGATAATCCAGCAAATACCGCACGCGGGTTGTTATTATTACAAGATGCGGGGTTGATCAAATTGAAAGCAGGTTTTAACTCATTGGGTAATGTGGATGACATCGTATCAAATCCGCGTCAGTTAAAATTTAAAAAGATTGATGATACAACTGGTCCACGTGTCTTGAATAGTGTTGATGCTGCATTAATTTCAAATACTGTCGCCTTAGAAGGACACCTTAATGTGCTGAAAGATTCACTCTATCATGAGAAAATCAATCAAAGCACCCGTCAAAATGTTAATATTTTAGCGACAGCAGCTGATGTTTCGCATAAAGATAAACAGACTTATCAAAAATTAGTCAAACTTTATCATGAACCGGCGATTCAAAAATATGTGAAAGATAAATATCAAGGTACCAAGATTGACGTACAAAAACCAGTTGCTTATTTGAAATAAATCTGAATAGGTAACTGCCATGATGTGAAAATAATTTTTTTAAAAGGGTGATTCTGGTCACTCTTTTTTTATGTGATCACTTTTAAATGGCTAAGGTAATGCAAATAATTGTATTTTTCTGATTACAAGATATAAAATGGCCCTAACTTGGTATTTAATATTCATATAAGTTACAGGGAGATAGACGTGTTGAAAATAAAAAAGACGAATCTTTTCATCGGACTGATTTTAGGGGCAAGTTTAGGCCTTTACGGGGATATCAATGATGATGTGAGGGCTGAAAAATGATAGTCATACGTCTAAAGCAGTGAAACAGGCAAAAATATTAAGTCAACAATATCAATATAAAAAAGCAAAAGCGCTGCTATCTGGGCATAAAGGTGCAACCGTCAATCAGCTGAAAAAGAATATCAATAACTAACAATCAAAATTGGTCACGTGGGATGACCCAACAAAGATTTCACATCTTTTTTATCATTCATTAATTGGTGATCCTAAGCAGGCATTTTCATCTAAACAAGCTTAAGGGTATAAAGATTACATGGTTACAATTGATGAGTTTAAGCCAATGCTTAGTCAGTTATATGATAGAGGCTATGTGTTAATTAATTTTAAGGATATTATTTCGATTAATCAGCAAGGCAAGTTAAAATTTAAACCAATTCAGTTACCAGTAGGGAAAAAACCACTAATTCTTTCTCAGGATGATGTTAATTATTATGAGTATATGAAAGATTCTGGGTTTGCCGATAAATTATTACTGAATAAAAATGGTGCTGTTAAAAATCAATATACCGTAAATGGTCAAAAAAAGATTGGCGACTATGATATGGTGCCAATTATTGATACATTTATTAAAAAACATCCTGATTTTTCTTATGGTGGGTCAAAGGGTATTGTTGCTGAAACAGGTTATAACGGTACGTTAGGTTATCGTTCATCAGTCAGTCAATATGGTCATACAAAAAAGACACACCAAGAAGCAAAACGTGCAACAAAAGTCGCTGATGCGATGAAAAAAGAAGGTTGGTAGTTTGCATCCCATTCATGGGGACATATTAATATGACAGAATCAAATATCGACAATATCAAAGCGGATACAAAGCTTTGGCAGCAAGAAGTACAACCAATTGTTGGTAAAACCCCTGTGCTAATCTATCCATTTGGTGCAGACATTGGTTCTTTCACTAATTATACGAATGATAATGAAAAATACACTTATCTGAAGAGCGTTGGTTTTCATATTTTTGATAATGTTGATGCATCACAAACTTCTTGGGGTCAGTTGACAGATGATTATTATCGCAACGCGCGGATAAATGTAGATGGTATTCGGTTACATGAAACGATGACTGGGCAAAATGTTGTTTTGAATGATTTTTTTGATACGAAGACAGTTTATCATCGTGACAATTAAAACCGTCTGATAAATAATAGATAAAAATAGACAAGTTTTACTATTGATTGACTAATTCGCGTTATAATAGTACGCAATACAACAAGTGTTGGAGGAATAATTTATCATGGGTAAAAATCGCGTCCCTGCTGAAGCAGTTCGAAATGCGTTAATACATTTTATTAAGAAACGTAATATTTCCATTCCAATTATTTTAAAATCTGTCGATATTTCAAGATCACGTTTATATGACTATCTAAAAGGAAATGGTCGTGTTAGTGCAACAACATTTGTGAATTTACTGAGTACAATTGGGGTTTCATATGACGAATTGTTATTGCACATTTATTTAACACAACCGGAATTGGTTGATTCAACGATTAAAGAATTAGGACTAGATCCAAATTCGTATACACAAACACCTAATGAAGACATGGTGTATCAAGTATTATCATTATTTGAGGAAACACAAGACACACGTTTGTTATTAAATGTCGTTCGTGCAATCAATGCTCAAGTCGTTAACTTTGCACAACGCTATCGTTTAGTGGAGATTGCACGACCAACCATTGTTAAAATTTTAGATCATCGTGATTCATACTCATCGACGGATATGTTATTATTTGCTAATATTATTCGTCATGAGCAGTATAGTACGGTCAAAACAATGGTTAAAAAAATGTCTGATCAGGTACAACAAATCGCCTCACTAGAAGGCTATGGTTTGGTCGAAATGGATAACTTTTTGCCAGCAGCAGTTTGGAATGTTGGTTTGTTAAACTTCCAATTATTATTATTGGCCTTGGAAAATGGGGATCAAGAGACAGTTGCAAAGACACTTCATTTTATTGAAGTATGTACATTGCCTGATTTTGGTAGTTATTTTACTTTTGTTAAAAAATTGACAGAAGTTGTTAAATTAACGTTAAATGATCAACCAGAGGAGGCAGAAAAGCTTTGGGAAGCAACAGTGAGTGCGCTGAAGTTTATGGTTGATGATCGTTTCTGGCCAAGTTTTACGTATTTATCACAACAGTCATATCAAGAATTTATCAAACCAGTGACAGACTATCGGAACATTATTAATGAAATCATTTGATGATAATGAGAGTGTGACAAAAGGCTTCAGTCTTTTGAAACGCGTTTAAAGGCGCTAATCTACCAATCAAAATTGATAGATTAGCGCCTTTTTAGCTGGTCATAACGACTGATGTGCCAATCCCTATTGTATAGATTTATCACCATTATAATTACTTTAAGTGCAATACCATATGACGATGGTTGATATTAGCTTCTTTAAAGATAGGACCTTCAGCTTTAAAACCTAGTTTTTCATAAAAACCAATGGCGGTAACTTGAGCACCTAAATCCAAAATTTCGACATTTGCTTGTGTTGCATCAGTAATGATTTGCTGCAATAAAGCAGCTGCATAACCGTTACCACGTGCCGTTTTTATTGTAGCAACACGCTGAACGTGCCAATGATGTTGTTCATCATTGTTAGCGACACGTGCTGTTGTGATTGGTTTATCTGCTAAAAAACCAACATAATGGATTGTCTCAGGATCGAGGTCGTCTAATTCAATTTCTGTGGGCACACCTTGTTCTTTTATGAAAACAGCTTTACGAATCATAATGGCAGCATCACGAATTGTGCCGATGCCATGTTCATGTTTAATTTGGAAACCTTTTTCTATCATATTATTGCCTCATTAATGATGTTTTTACTATTTTACCGCATATTTATCATTTTAGAAAAAAGACTAAGGTGCCATAAGCGATTTTGCGCTATAATGGGACAGATATTACTTTTAAAATCAGAGTTACAAGATTTAGAAAGAAGAGAGCAAACAACTATGGCGCATAAGGGTCGTTTTGCTTGGATGAATACACGATTAGGTTTTGTCTTAATCTTGATCATATTAGTCTGGGCAAAAACACAATTAGCAAATATAATGGATTTCCATCTTTATTCAGGTGCTTCCATTGTTCAAGTAATCACCTTGTTGCTTAATCCAATACCGATTGCAACGTTACTCATCGGGATAGCTTTTTATTTTCGAAAGTCTAAGTTATTTTACCCAGTGGCGATTATTATGTACATCATTAATACATTAATGGTGCATTTAAATGTTATTTATTATCGTGAATTTACAGACTTTATGTCCGTAGCAACGATGTTGGGCTATGACAAAGTAAATCAAGGATTAGGCGCTTCAGGATTTGCCCTGACAAATATTCATGATTTACTTTATTGGATTGATATTCCAATTTTTATTATCTTATTTCTATTAAAAAAGATGCGTTTTGACAAGCGTGAAACATCAAAATTTATGGGCTTTACGATGACAACCTTTGCGTTATTTGGGTTCATGACAATGCTTGTGTTAGGTGAGGCTGATCGACCACAACTAATTACACGTCAATTTGATAGTAAAATGATGGTTAAGTATCTTGGTATTGATGCCTATACTGTGTTGGATGGTATTAAAACACACGGCGTAACCGAGATGCGAAAAACAGCGAAGAAATCTGATATTGATAATGTTTTGTCATATGTGAATAAACATTATGCAGATGCAAATGCTAAATATGCAGGTATTGCAAAAGGTAAGAACGTTTTTGTGATTCACTTGGAATCATTCCAACAATTTTCACTTGATTTAAAGGTCAATGACCAAGAAGTGACACCTAATTTGAATAATATCTATCATTCAGATTCAACGATTGCATTTGATAACTTCTTTCACCAAGTTGGCCAAGGAAAAACTTCCGATGCGGAAAATATGTTAGAAACATCAACCTTTGGCTTACCACAAGGATCATTATTTGCGACACAAGGTAATGATCAAACCTTTGAAGCTATGCCGTCAATATTAAAACAAACGGGTGGCTATTCATCAGCTGTCTTCCATGGTAATAATGCTAGTTTCTGGAATCGTAATAACGTCTATAAAAATATGGGTTATCAATATTTCTTTGATGCCAGTTATTATGATACATCTGGGGACAAAGCCATGGGTTATGGCTTAAAGGATAAGTTATTATTTTATGATTCAATTCCGTACTTAGAAAAAATGCAACAACCATTTTATGCGAAGTATATTACGGTAACGAATCATTTCCCTTATAGTCTAGATGATGAAGATAAAGATCCAAACTTTACGACGACGGATACAGATTCTGATGTTGTTAACGGTTATTTTGAAACAAACCATTATTTGGATCAATCAATCGGTGAATTCTTTAACTATTTGAAGAAATCAGGACTATATAACAAATCAATTATTGTGCTATACGGTGATCATTATGGTATTTCAAATTCAGAAAATAAACAATTAGCTTCCGTCTTAGGTAAAGATGCCAGTGATTGGGGTGATTTTGATAATGCACAAATGCAACGTGTGCCATTTATGATTAATATTCCTGGTTGGCATGGTGGTGGTATCAACCATACTTATGGTGGTGAAATTGATGTGATGCCAACGATCTTACATTTATTGGGTGTTGATTCAAAGAAATATGTGCAATTAGGGCAAGACTTGTTAAGTACTAACCGACAACAAGTGGTCGCCTTCCGTGACAAAGATTTCGTGACACCAGAATATACGTACACTAATCATGTCTTGTACGATAATGCGACAGGTGAAGCAATTAAAGCACCTTCAAAGAAAATCAAGGCAAAATTTGAAAAAGATCAGGAAATCGTTAAAAAACAATTAAAAGTATCCGATAATCTTAATCAAAAAGATTTATTACGTTTCTACAAACCAAAAGGTTATCAACGAGTCGATGCATCAAAGTATAACTATTCGAATGGGTTAGCAAAGCTATTAAAGCTTGATAAACAATTAGGTACAAACTCAACATCTTTGTGGCATCAACGTAATGATAAAAAATCACAAACATTGTATGAAACAGATGCACCAGAAAAGGATAAACCAAAGTCAGATACTTCACGTATTCAACAAGTTAATCCAGATGGTGGTGATGATACAGATGGTGGTGATGACACACCAAATCCATAATGTGGCGATATCGATATGAGATTTGGTCACAGGATAATCTTTGATTTGTCGATATTTTCTTGTGCTACATTTAACGAAGTTGACAAATTTGTTAAATGACCTGACAATAAAAGCGACAATATTTGAAGGAGCGGGGTTATGGCATTTTCAGGAGAACATCACTTTCGTATGAAGGCTTTGGCATCGGATTTATTTCAATTTCGAATCGGTGAATTAGCAACAATGACGGGTGTGTCAACACGTCAATTGCGTTATTGGGAGAGCAAAGGCATTATCTCTTCATTAAATCGAGAAGGTGAACAAGATGCACGTGTCTATAATTACACGACATATGTAACAGTTGCCGCAATTAAAGAGTTTTTAGATGATGGTTATACACTAAAAGGTGCCGTCAAAAAAACAAAAGAATACCAAGAAAACTGGCGTGTATTACATGAAGTTATGCATAATGGTGTTAAAGGGGTTGTGTTATTAGAGGGTATACCAACTGTTGATTTAGGATTCTTTGATGAACAAGAAACGCAACGTTTATATGCTCGCATTGATGAAAATCATCAAGTAAAATATATTGTGCAATCCTGGCCAGATAACTCAAAACAGATTGATTAAAAATAAGCTTTCATGACATGTGTTAGCAAAAATTTTTTGATTCTTAATATATGGCAAGACTGACAATTTACCATTGCATATGGTTAAATGTCAGTCTTTTTCATTTTACGAATTTTTTTAAATAATGCTCTTCTAATCGCAAAAATAAGTAAAGAACTGTTAAACTAATAAATAGATAGAACAACGAGGAAAAATGAATGGCAGATTGGCATAATTTTTATAAACGATCATGGTCAGAACGGCTGGCAGTATTAGTTGATAATCAAAAGTTAACAGTTGCGGAACAAACACTGATGCAACAGCAATATGATAAGATTGGGGCACAGCAAGTTGAAAATTATATTTATAATTTTGGTGTACCGACGGGATTATTGTTACAATTGCCAGTTGATGGTCAAGAAGTGATCGTACCAATGGCAACAGAAGAACCTAGCGTGATTGCAGCAGCCAATAATGGTGCACGTATGATGCGTCAAGGTTTGGGTGTCAAAACAAGACGCCGACAACATTTTATGCGTGGGCAAGTATTATTGGTTAATGTGCAAGATGTAGATGGCTTACAATCTTATATTATCGATAATACAGAACAACTATTACAGTGTGCGAATGATGCACATCCATCGATGTTAGCTAGAGGTGGCGGTGCGCAGAAAATAACAGTCGAACTACTAGATGAAACTAATGTGGCGGTCAATGTCTTGGTTGATACAAAAGAGGCGATGGGTGCGAATACAGTCAATACAATGGCTGAAGCTGTTGCAAATCAGCTCCGTCAGCAAGGATACCAGGTATTAATGGCGATCTTATCAAACTATGGCACAGAATCTTTGGTTGAAGCTGAAGTTGCGATACCAGTTGATGCATTAGCAACCAAACAAGGATTGTCAGGTGAACTTGTTGCAGAAAAAATTGCTTTGGCCAGTCATCTGGAAACTTTGTCACCACATCGGGCAGTAACTGCTAATAAAGGTATCTTAAATGGTATCGAGGCGGTGGTTTTAGCAAGTGGCAACGATACACGGGCTGTTAATGCATCATTACATGCATATGCTGCACGTCATGGTCAGTATCAAGGATTAATTTCATGGCAAGTAGAACAGCAACAATTGGTTGGTCGAACCGTGATGCCATTATCAATTGGCGTTGTTGGTGGGTCGATTGGGATTGTACCAGCTGTTAAATTAAATCATCATATTATGAATAATCCAAATGTTGAACAATTGGCTAGCATTATTATTGCGACAGGTTTGGCACAAAATTTGGCGGCATTACGCGCCTTGGTTTCGACAGGTATCCAAGCAGGTCATATGGCATTGCAAGCGAAGTCACTTGCTCTTCAAGTCGGTGCAACAGAAGAAGAATTACCACAACTCGTTGAAAAATTAAATCAAGCAACGCAAATAAATGCAACCACTGCACGGCAATTGTTAGTAGAAATACGTGCCATGATATCTAAAAAATAAAAGTAGGAAAAATAAATGAAATTTGCAAAAGAAACAATCACATTATTAGATCAGGTCAATAAGGTATATCCCGGGTCCGTTGTTTTACGAGGTAATGAGGAAGCGAGTGGGGTTATTACGCATGATCAAGTAACCACAGCAATGTTAGGGACACGATTGATGGTTGAAGTAAATGATGCAACCGCACCAAATTTTCTAGCAACTTCAGAATTATTAATGATGCTATTGACATTAAATGGTTATCCACAAATTTATTTTCAATTGAATGATGATGATGTGTCATTAACTGATCAATTGATGGTTATGGCGACTTACTTATATCAACCAGCTTTGCGAGCAATTGTTTATCGGGAACAGGCAGCACATGGCTTGTTGACAGATGATGTTGTTAAGGGGATGGTTGCGGGTGTTCAAAAGACATTGACGAAAGAAGCTGAAAATAATCAGGGAGAAGCAGCATTACGGTTACTAACGTTACTAGACTTACAAGTATTTTTAAATAATGTACCACAGGAAACGACAGCAATTGTTGAAACGATGATTGCGTTATATCCAAAAGCATGGGCGGCAGCAGAAAAAATTGTAACAGCTATGCGAATTGATGATATTAAAAATCCATTTACAGTTCATCGTGCTGTCGTGACAGCTTTTTCTATGTTTGATGAACAAATGGCTGCTTGGCATTTACCTGAAATTCATGCTGATGAGTTTGCGACATTGACACCAGTACTATCAGAACGTCAATTGAGGTTACCGCTGGCACAAGTATTTGATATCAAACATATGACGATGACAGACCGTAATACTGGTAAATCAGCTTATGCTGGTTTATTAAAAACATCGGGTCAGAATAGTTTTGTGCTTTCAGCACCGGATGATCAACTTGCTGATTTTTTCAAGGAACTTTATCAAACACCCGTTAAAGAAGTATTGACAAAATTAGGCCAACCTTTTGCAGTTCGTTAGGAGGAGAAAATGACATTAATAACGTCGGACATCCAACAATTATTTAATCAGGCGAAAAATATTGTGTTTTTAACTGGTGCTGGCGTGTCAACAGCATCAGGTATTCCTGATTATCGATCTAAGGGAGGTATTTATGATGGCGTCTCATTACCACCAGAATATCTATTAAGCACAGAAGCCTTAGCAAAAGAACCTGAAAAGATGTATGAATTTGCAAAGGAAAATATGTATTTCCCAGATGCACAACCAAATATTATTCATCAAAAGATGGCAGCTTTAACGCAACAACAACGTGCACGAATTATTACCCAAAATGTTGATGGTTTACATTTGAAGGCAGGGGCTGAACATGTTATTGAATTCCATGGGTCACTATATAATATTTATGCACCTAAAGATGGTCAACCAAGTGATGTGAAATCATATTTACATTCACTTTATCGTGAAGATGGTGCATTATTACGACCAGCAATCACTTTATATGGTGAAGTACCATTTCGGGTCGATGAAGCAGTACAATGGGTTGCACAAGCAGACTTTGTTGTGATCGTGGGAACAAGCTTTGTGGTCTATCCATTTGCTGGTTTATTACAATACGTGAGTCCAAATGTACCAGTATTAGCAATTAATTTAGAAAAAATTCCAGCACCATCGAACGTTAAACAAATTGTTGGTGATGCACGGGAATTTTTCACTGATCTCAAAATATAATCAATGTTCTTTCTATTTATTAAATAAGCTGATAGGTATGATGGTTGTTTAATCGCTAGTAAGATGATGTTAAACATTTATATTGTAGATTTGGTTATATCTTAGTAAGAGTTAGGCAAACTTATTGGCAGAGGAGAAGAATGATTTAAGTCGGTTAAAAAGTCGTGAATTCACCATTCTAATCTGGTGGATTCACGATTTTTTATTGTACATAATAGATTTATTTGCCAGATAATTTTCTATACTAATTGGTGAATAAGAATGTTCGTAAAAAATTATAAATAATTACTTGTTGACGAACGTTAGGATTACTGCTAACATATTTAAGTGGTCGTGTGAGATAACGGATTTACAGTTTAAATCAATTAATAATTAATTTAATTAGTTGTTGACAATGATTTGAATATACTGTAATATGAGTTAAGTTGTCAGCGGGACAACGTAGATCATTGAAAACTGAATATCGTTTCGATGAAACAAATGTGTAGGGTCATCAAGCAATTTGCTTGATACAAAAACATTTGCGAAGTCAATTCGCTAGTAAATTCGTTTAACTTCTGTTAAACAACAAAAAACAATGAGTTATACTCAAACTTTTAAAATGAGAGTTTGATCCTGGCTCAGGATGAACGCTGGCGGCGTGCCTAATACATGCAAGTCGAACGCTTTGTCTTTAAATGAAATGACGAGCTTGCTCAGATTTGATTTTATCTGACAAAGAGTGGCGAACGGGTGAGTAACACGTGGGTAACCTACCTCTTAGCAGGGGATAACATTTGGAAACAAGTGCTAATACCGTATAATACCAACAACCGCATGGTTGTTGGTTGAAAGATGGTTCTGCTATCACTAAGAGATGGACCCGCGGTGCATTAGCTAGTTGGTAAGGTAAAGGCTTACCAAGGCCATGATGCATAGCCGAGTTGAGAGACTGATCGGCCACAATGGGACTGAGACACGGCCCATACTCCTACGGGAGGCAGCAGTAGGGAATCTTCCACAATGGGCGCAAGCCTGATGGAGCAACGCCGCGTGTGTGATGAAGGGTTTCGGCTCGTAAAACACTGTTATAAGAGAAGAACGGCACTGAGAGTAACTGTTCAGTGTGTGACGGTATCTTACCAGAAAGGAACGGCTAAATACGTGCCAGCAGCCGCGGTAATACGTATGTTCCAAGCGTTATCCGGATTTATTGGGCGTAAAGCGAGCGCAGACGGTTATTTAAGTCTGAAGTGAAAGCCCTCAGCTCAACTGAGGAATGGCTTTGGAAACTGGATGACTTGAGTGCAGTAGAGGAAAGTGGAACTCCATGTGTAGCGGTGAAATGCGTAGATATATGGAAGAACACCAGTGGCGAAGGCGGCTTTCTGGACTGTAACTGACGTTGAGGCTCGAAAGTGTGGGTAGCAAACAGGATTAGATACCCTGGTAGTCCACACCGTAAACGATGAGTGCTAGATGTTCGAGGGTTTCCGCCCTTGAGTGTCGTAGCTAACGCATTAAGCACTCCGCCTGGGGAGTACGACCGCAAGGTTGAAACTCAAAGGAATTGACGGGGACCCGCACAAGCGGTGGAGCATGTGGTTTAATTCGAAGCAACGCGAAGAACCTTACCAGGTCTTGACATCCCTTGCTAATCCTAGAAATAGGATGTTCCCTTCGGGGACAAGGTGACAGGTGGTGCATGGTTGTCGTCAGCTCGTGTCGTGAGATGTTGGGTTAAGTCCCGCAACGAGCGCAACCCTTATTATTAGTTGCCAGCATTCAGTTGGGCACTCTAGTGAGACTGCCGGTGACAAACCGGAGGAAGGTGGGGATGACGTCAAATCATCATGCCCCTTATGACCTGGGCTACACACGTGCTACAATGGCATATACAACGAGTCGCCAACCCGCGAGGGTGCGCTAATCTCTTAAAGTATGTCTCAGTTCGGATTGTAGGCTGCAACTCGCCTACATGAAGTCGGAATCGCTAGTAATCGCGGATCAGCACGCCGCGGTGAATACGTTCCCGGGTCTTGTACACACCGCCCGTCACACCATGAGAGTTTGTAACACCCAAAGCCGGTGGGGTAACCTTTTAGGAGCCAGCCGTCTAAGGTGGGACAGATGATTAGGGTGAAGTCGTAACAAGGTAGCCGTAGGAGAACCTGCGGCTGGATCACCTCCTTTCTAAGGAAAATCGGAAACCTACACAATCAACGAAACGATATTTAGTTTTGAGTGATTTACACTCAATGAAGACAGAGAGTCGAATCTCTGGGACTGTAGCTCAGCTGGTTAGAGCGCACCCCTGATAAGGGTGAGGTCGGAGGTTCGAGTCCTCTCAGTCCCATGATATGGGGAATTAGCTCAGCTGGGAGAGCGCCTGCTTTGCAAGCAGGAGGTCATCGGTTCGATCCCGATATTCTCCATCGCAACCAAACGGTTGCTTATTAGTTCTTTGAAAACTGAATCATAATTGTAAATTTTTAAATTCATTTCAATTGATATTAATCAATTAAATTGAGCCGAAAAAATACACCGCGTAATTTTTTGAGTTTTTTAAATCAGTTTAAAATCGCTTGTGACCATTGAGTCACAATACTCAAACGAAATCATCAACGAGAGTTGATCGGTTAAGTTATTAAGGGCGCATGGTGAATGCCTTGGCACTAGGAGCCGATGAAGGACGGGACTAACACCGATATGCCTCGGGGAGCTGTAAGTAAGCTATGATCCGGGGATTTCCGAATGGGGGAACCCAACTTGTGATGCAAGTTATCGTTCAATGAATACATAGTTGAACGAAGGTAGACGTTGTGAACTGAAACATCTCATTAGCAACAGGAGAAGAAAGAAAAATCGATTCCGTCAGTAGCGGCGAGCGAACGCGGAGGAGCCCAAACCAGTGTGCTTGCACACTGGGGTTGTAGGACTACCGTTGTGGAGTTACAAATTTGTTTATTAGCAGAAGCAGCTGGGAAGCTGAGCGAAACAGGGTGATAGCCCCGTATGCGAAAGTAAGCAAACTCCCGTGTAGGATCCTGAGTACGGCCGGACACGTGAAATCCGGTCGGAAACTGCGAGGACCATCTCGTAAGGCTAAATACTCCCTAGTGACCGATAGTGAACCAGTACCGTGAGGGAAAGGTGAAAAGCACCCCGGAAGGGGAGTGAAAAAGTTCCTGAAACCATGTGC
The DNA here is from genome assembly GCF_058505625.1 of Weissella sp. ESL1156. NCBI lineage: Bacteria > Bacillati > Bacillota > Bacilli > Lactobacillales > Lactobacillaceae > Weissella > Weissella sp. ESL1156. Next base: position 1,491,684 of record NZ_CP196372.1, read on the forward strand.
CTACAACAAGTTAGAGCCCGTTAATGGGTGATAGCGTGCCTTTTGTAGAATGAACCGGCGAGTTACGATAACATGCAAGGTTAAGGTGGAAAGACCGGAGCCGTAGCGAAAGCGAGTCTGAAATGGGCGTTCGAGTATGTTGTTGTAGACCCGAAACCAGGTGACCTACCCATGTCCAGGGTGAAGGTGCGGTAAAACGCACTGGAGGCCCGAACCCGTACATGTTGAAAAATGTTGGGATGAGGTGTGGGTAGCGGTGAAATTCCAATCGAACTTGGAGATAGCTGGTTCTCTCCGAAATAGCTTTAGGGCTAGCCTCGGAAGATAGCGTGTTGGAGGTAGAGCACTGTTTTGGTGCGGGGCCCATCTCGGGTTACTAAATTAAGATAAACTCCGAATGCCAATCACGTATGTCCGGGAGTCAGACAGTGAGTGATAAGATCCATTGTCGAAAGGGGAACAGCCCAGATCGTCAGTTAAGGTCCCTAAGTGTGTGTTAAGTGGAAAAGGATGTGAAGTTGCATAGACAACTAGGATGTTGGCTCAGAAGCAGCCACCATTTAAAGAGTGCGTAATAGCTCACTAGTCGAGTGATTCTGCGCCGAAAATGTACCGGGGCTAAACACACCACCGAAACTACGGGTGCCACATCAGTGGCGCGATAGGAGAGCGTTCTAAGGGCGATGAAGTCAGACCGTGAGGACTGGTGGAGCGCTTAGAAGTGAGAATGCCGGTATGAGTAGCGAAAGACAGGTGAGAATCCTGTCCACCGTATGACTAAGGTTTCCTGGGGAAGGCTCGTCCTCCCAGGGTTAGTCGGGACCTAAGGCGAGGCCGAAAGGCGTAGTCGATGGCTAACAGGTTGAGATTCCTGTACCAGGTGAACATGTTTGAACAATGGAGGGACGCAGAAGGCTAACAGAACCCAGCAGTTGGAAAAGCTGGGTCAAGCAATGAGTCTGAGAGTGAGTCAAATGCTTGCTGTCATAAGGATAAGTTGTGATGAGGACCGAAATCAAGTAGGGAAGTCTGTGATGTCACGCTGCCGAGAAAAGCTTCTAGTTAGTGTTTACCTGCCCGTACCGCAAACCGACACAGGTAGTTGAGGAGAGCATCCTAAGGTGAGCGAGTGAACTCTCGTTAAGGAACTCGGCAAAATGACCCCGTAACTTCGGGAGAAGGGGTGCTCAGCGCAAGCTGAGCCGCAGTGAATAGGCCCAGGCGACTGTTTATCAAAAACACAGGTTTCTGCAAAATCGTAAGATGACGTATAGGGGCTGACGCCTGCCCGGTGCTGGAAGGTTAAAAGGAGTGCTTAGCTTCGGCGAAGGTACGAATTGAAGCCCCAGTAAACGGCGGCCGTAACTATAACGGTCCTAAGGTAGCGAAATTCCTTGTCGGGTAAGTTCCGACCCGCACGAAAGGCGTAACGATCTGGGCGCTGTCTCAACGAGAGACTCGGTGAAATTTAAAGACCCGTGAAGATGCGGGTTACCCGCGACAGGACGGAAAGACCCCATGGAGCTTTACTGTAGCTTGATATTGAGTGTTTGTGCAGCTTGTACAGCATAGGTAGGAGCCGTAGAAATCGGGACGCTAGTTTCGATGGAGGCAAACGTGGGATACTACCCTCGTTGTATGAACACTCTAACTCACACCACTAAGCGTGGTGGAAGACAGTGTCTGGCAGGCAGTTTGACTGGGGCGGTCGCCTCCTAAAAGGTAACGGAGGCGCCCAAAGGTTCCCTCAGAATGGTTGGAAATCATTCGCAGAGTGTAAAGGCACAAGGGAGCTTGACTGTGAGACTTACCAGTCGAGCAGGTACGAAAGTAGGGCTTAGTGATCCGGTGGTTCCGCATGGAAGGGCCATCGCTCAACGGACAAAAGCTACCCTGGGGATAACAGGCTTATCTCCCCCAAGAGTCCACATCGACGGGGAGGTTTGGCACCTCGATGTCGGCTCATCGCATCCTGGGGCTGTAGTCGGTCCCAAGGGTTGGGCTGTTCGCCCATTAAAGCGGTACGCGAGCTGGGTTCAGAACGTCGTGAGACAGTTCGGTCCCTATCCGTCGCGGGCGTAGGAAATTTGAGAGGAGCTGCCCTTAGTACGAGAGGACCGGGGTGGACGTACCACTGGTGTATCAGTTGTTCCGCCAGGAGCATCGCTGAGTAGCTATGTACGGATGAGATAAACGCTGAAAGCATCTAAGTGTGAAACTCGCCTCGAGATGAGATTTCCCATTCAGTAATGAAGTAAGACCCCTCAAAGATGATGAGGTAGATAGGCTAGAAGTGGACGTGCGGTGACGCATGGAGCGGACTAGTACTAATGGTTCGAGGACTTAACCAAGTAGCAAGTGGTGTAAGGCAAAAAAGCAATTATGATTCAGTTTTGAGGGAACTAAGTTCACTCAATTAGAAACGTGTCGTGATGATGGCACTGAGGTCACACCTGTTCCCATACCGAACACAGCAGTTAAGCTCAGTTACGCCGAAAGTAGTTGGAGGATCGCCTCCTGCGAGGATAGGACATTGCGATGCAAATGAAAGAACTCACAATTGGTTGCGGGTTCTTTTTTTGTCGATAAGAATTGATAAACTATTTCAATGTCTTTCAAAAGACAGTTGGCTTACTGATAATAATCAGACAATTGAAACAAAATTAATTTTGTTAAATTGAAAAGCAGGTTAGAAAATTTGGAAAATTTTCTAACCTGCTTTATTTTTTAAGCACTTATATGTTATGTGTAGATTTTTTAATTAAAAAAAGATCGTGATTCATTGTTAAATCGTTCACGGAAATGATGTGGATGACCATGTCGATGTGCGTGTTCAGCTTCTAACATATGAGAGCGAGCACGCCCAAAACGGGTACTCATCTTATCAAAGTGAGCCCAACGTTCGTCATCACCAAAAACTTCTTGTAGTTGTTTCTTAAATTCATCACTTTCACTGTTCTTAACAAGACGTGTTAAGTAGTCGTTAAAATTAACGAGCTCGTCTTCTGTAAAGTCTTTAAATAAGAGATTTTGTAATGAATCACTCGTGACATCACTTTCTTTGAGGTTTTCACGACCTTTATCAGTTAATCTGAGATAACTAATGCGCGAATCTTCATCAGACTTTTCTCGATTCACCAGGCCACCTTCTTCTAACTTTTTAATAATTTGTGTTACACTAGAAGGCTTAATATCAAAAGCCTCTGATAGATAGCTTGCTGTGACATTTTCTGTTGTTGACAAAATTTTTAAGGTAGCAAATGATTTATCATGATGTTGTGCGATTTTTGTAGAAAAGATGATGTATGGATGACGAGAAATCATCAAAATATTTTTAATAATAGTGTCTTTATGCATTGTGTAATCCTCCAATTAATATTTATTATTTAGTTAGTTAATATATTAACTTACTAAATAATAAACTTATATCGTTAGTTTGTCAAATTTCAAACTAACTAAATATAACTATTTATCAGAAACTGCTGATATTTTTGATTTTTCAGCGAGAAACGCTAAATTTTGCTATAATTATTGTCAGACAAACAATATAGATACTAAAATATACATTCTACTCATCTGTAGGATGGGAGGTAATAATTAATGGCAGAACAAAAGACTTTTTACATCACAACACCAATCTACTATCCATCTGGTAAATTGCACATTGGTAATACATACACAACTGTACTTGCTGACGCTGCTGCACGTTATCACCGATTGTTGAATGAAGATGTGTATTTTCTAACAGGAACCGATGAACACGGTCTAAAAATTGAACAAAAGGCCGAAAAACTAAACGTTTCACCACAAGAATACGTTGATAAGATGGCTGCAGATATTAAAAAATTGTGGTCTGAACTTGAGATTAGTAATGATGGTTTTATTCGTACAACAGATGACTATCATGAAAAAGCAGTTCAAAAGATCTTTCAAAAATTTTTAGATCAAGGTGATATTTATAAAGGTCAGTATGAAGGTTGGTACTCTGTTGATGATGAAGAATATTTTACTGAATCACAATTAGCAGAGGTTTATCGTGATGATGACGGTCATGTCATTGGTGGCAAAGCACCTTCAGGTCATGAAGTTGAACTGGTTAAAGAAGAGTCATATTTTTTCAAGATGAGTAAGTATGCTGACTGGCTACTTGATTATTACAAGTCACATCCTAATTTCATTCAACCTGCTGCGCGGATGAATGAAATGATTAAGAATTTTATCGAACCGGGGTTAGAAGATTTGGCAGTCACCCGTACAGCATTCAATTGGGGTGTGCCAGTTGCTTCAGATCCAGATCATGTGGTCTATGTTTGGATTGATGCGCTATCTAACTATATTACAAAGCTCGGTTATATGTCAGATGATACAACAATGTTTGATAAGTACTGGCCAGCAAATGTTCATTTAGTTGGTAAGGAAATTGTTCGTTTCCATACAATTTATTGGCCAATTATGTTGCATGCATTAGGGCTGCCATTACCTGAAACAATTGTTGGCCACGGTTGGTTAACGATGCGTGATGGTAAAATGTCAAAGTCAAAGGGAAATGTTGTTTACCCTGATACGTTGGCAGATCGCTATGGGATTGATGCGGTTCGTTACTATCTACTACGTGCAATGCCATTTGGGAACGATGGTATTTTTACACCTGAAGACTTTGTGTCAAAGTTAAATTATGACTTAGCAAATGATCTGGGTAATTTGTTAAATCGTACAGTTGCGATGATTAATAAATATGAAGGTGGTGTGATTCCAGAATTACATACTGGATTGACTGACTTTGATCGCGAGTTAGTACAAACGGCACAAGATACGATTGCAACGTACAATGCGAATATGCAATCAATGCATACAGCAGATGCATTAGCTGCAATTTGGCAATTGATTTCACGAGCAAATAAGTATATTGATGAGACAACACCATGGACGTTGGCAAAGGATGATAGTAAAACTGATGTGTTGGCATCAGTTATGGCTCATTTAGCAGCAGCATTACGAGTTGTAGCCATTCTACTACAACCAATTCTGACACAAGCACCTCGCAAAATTTTCCAACAATTAGGACTGACAGAATCAAATGTTCAAATTGTTGATCTACGCTTTGAAGATTTGCCAACTGGTGGCAAAGTTGTTGAAAAGGGACAGCCAATTTTCCCACGAGTAGATGTTGAAGCTGAAGTTGCTTATATTCGTGATAACATGACGGGTCAAGGTGGTAAACAGACACGTTCAAGTACTAATCCTAAGGCACCTAAGAAGGTCATGACAAAAGAAGAAATCGTTTTTGATGATTTCGACAAGGTCGAATTACGTGTCGCTGAGATCAAGGAAGTTTCTGAAGTTGAGAAGTCTAATAAATTATTACGTTTTAAGTTAGATGATGGTTCAGCTGATGGTCGAACAATTTTGTCAGGTATTAAAAAGTTTTATCCAGAGTATGGTGAACTAGTTGGTAAGAAAGTTGCTTACGTTGCTAATTTGAAGCCACGTAAGATGATGGGGGAATTATCTGAAGGAATGTTACTTTCCGCTGAAAAAGATGGTAAAGTGACCTTATCAATATTGCCAGATGAGATTGAAGCAGGTTCAGAGCTAGGTTAATGGTTCAACATGAACAGTGTTAAGGGATTGGGAAGATATTCTCAATCCCTTATTTATTGAAGAAGACAGGCGGCGAGGAGGAGGTCGTATGACGATTTTTTATGCATTAGCATATATTTGTGCCACAATCATTATTGCTAATTTTTTGACACAAGCTTTTCCAAAAATACCACAAGCTTTGTGGCAAATTGCTGGCGGTATTTTGTTAGCTAGTTTACCAGTGGTGAATAAATATGTCATTATGTTAAATCCAGAATGGTTTATGATGTTGGTTATTGCACCGCTATTATTTTATGAAGGGCAACGTACACAAGCACGACTAATTTCAAAACATTTTCGATCAATTGTTGCATTAGCTGGTGTTTTAGCAGTGTTAACGGTGGTTGTTTTGATGATTTTTGGTCATGTTGTGATTGGTTGGGCATTACCATTTGCATTAGCGTTAGCAGCCATTGTGACGCCAACAGATGCAACAGCATTAGAATCAGTGACGAATGGCTTGGCTATGCCAAAAAACATTAAAAGATCATTGAACTTGGAATCATTATTTAATGATGCAACGGGTTTAGTGATTTTAGAGTTGGCCATTTTATGGATGAATACTGGTAAATTTTCATTTCTTCATGGTTTCGGCGAATTTATAATTGTTGCTTTAGGAGGCGTTATTGCTGGTGGTGTGGCAGGATTTATATTTATCTATTTACGCCAGCATTTATTGAAAGCAGAATTTGATGACACGGTATCCCATATATTACTATACTTCTTGACGCCAATTATTGTTTATGGCATTGCCGAGCATGGCTTTGGTGTATCAGGAATTATTGCTGTTGTCGTTATGGGCGTTCTATCTAATGTAGAACAACAGCATACAAAGTTTATGGCACCAAAGTTAAATCATTTAACCATAGAACTGACAGATATTATTTCACAAATTTTGAATGGTGTGGTGTTTGTCTTATTAGGAACATCTTTGGTGCGTGTGGCAAAAGTTTATATTCGGCAGCCAATGAGAACTTGGCTGGTATTACTAGGTATTGGTGTGTTGTTATATATTGTGATGACAATCTTCCGGTACTTTGCGATGCAATATAGTAAACATTTGGATAGTCCACAACGTGTCAAACGTGATAGTTTTGTCTTTGCAATTGGTGGTGTTCATGGTGCTGTGACGATGTCGATGGCATTTTCTCTACCGCTAACTTTAACTAATGGCGCAGCTTTCACAGAAAGAGATGCGTTGTTATTAATTGCAGCAACAGTCATTATTATGAGTTTGTTAGTACCTGTTATTGGGTTACCGAAAGTATTAAAGCGGATAATGCCTGATTATGACGATGAAACATATAATCAAGCACACACCAGCATGGTGAATGCAGCAATCGCTTATGTCGGTGATTCTGATTCATCTGAGATGACAAAACATAACGTGATGCAACAATTAAAAGACCAGCTTGGCTATGGTGATGCACAATTAGATGATGCCACACGTAAACAAGCTTATCGTACCTTGTATGAAGTGGCGGATCAGGCGATGATTACAGCTATTGATAGTGGTGAGGTTTCTAATGAAGCATTGACGATTTATAATCGGATGCAGTCATTCCAAAATGGGTTTGGTAAAATTGGTAAGCAGCGCTTTCGAGTTTGGCAACGCCTGGTAAAACGTTTATTTCAGAGACAGTCGGTGCATGTTAAAAAAATGCAACCACGGAATCATGTTGCTGCTGTTGATGAAATTTTGTCGATTATTAATGTAGCAATGACGGAGTATATGAATCATTTACCAAAAGAAAATGATCAGCCACGACAATTAATTGCTTTGCGGAATGCATATACGCAGCAACAGGCACTTTTACAACATCAAAAAGCAAATTCTGCAGATGAGCAAACGGTCTTATTAGCTGCCTTACAAGTTGAACTGAATTATATACAAGAACGTCGTTTACAAGGTGATTACCATCCTAGTTTATTAAAGTCGTTATATGATGAAGTCATTAGTGCACAGGGGATTACTTTAGCAAATAATATAGAAGAATAATATTTGTCTAATCATAGGTAATCTGTGTGTTTGCATGTTATGCTTAATATACTGGTATTAATGAGTTCTTTTGGTGTTTTTAAAAAATACTTGCTAAAATAATAAAAATTAAAAAAAATAATGCATAAATAATAAGGATAAAAGAGGACTGAACATGTCAATTTATAATTCAGGAAAACGACCATCAAATGGTTATGATACGCATACACATTTAAATGATGATACGTTTTGGCATGATGTCGCAGCTTATTGGGCTCGTGCGCGTGAGTTTCGGATTGTTGAGATGAACATTGTTGGTTTTGATATCCAATCTAATGAACGGGCTATTCAATTGGCACATGAATTTGAGGGGATGCACGCTATTATTGGTTGGCAACCGGAAGATATTGCGCAAATCAATGATAAAGCACTAGCAATTTATCGTGAACAATTAAAAGATGATGCCGTGATTGGTGTTGGAGAGACGGGATTAGATTACTATTGGGATGAAAATCCATCATCAACAGATCAAAAGCGTGCTTTTCAACAACAATTGGATTTAGCACACGAATTTAAATTACCAGTAACGGTGCATACACGCAGCGCAATCAAGGATACGTATCATTTGCTAAAAGAAGCTCATGTTGAAGAATTTGGTGGCGTGATGCATTCATTTACGGGTACGCCCGAAGAAACACAGCAATTTATTGACTTGGGGATGTATATTTCATTTTCAGGGATCGCAACTTTTAAGAATGCCAAAGAAGTACAAGAGACCGTGAAATCAGTGCCACTAGATAAATTATTGGTTGAAACGGATGCGCCTTACTTGGCACCAACACCAATGCGGGGCAAGCCAAACGAGCCAATGTATGTTCATTATACAATAGAACATATTGCTGATTTATTGGGAAAAACCTATAACGAAATTGCTGAAATAACAACAAATAATGCCCATCGCTTATGGCATTTAGATCAACAGACTAATGAAAATTAAAGAAGTGATTGTTGTCGAAGGACGGGCAGATACGGAAGCCTTACGGCATGCGGTGATAGCGGATACAATTGAAACAAATGGTTCAGCATTGAGTGAACAAACGATTGCAGCGATTAAACAAGCAGCAAAAACACGGGGCATCATTGTCTTTACTGATCCTGATTTTAATGGTGAGCGATTAAGAAAATTAATTAGTACAGCTGTCCCTGATGCCAAGCATGCTTTTTTAACGAAAGATGAAGCAGGGCGTCAGATTAAACATCATAGTTTAGGTATTGAGTATGCGACACCGGCAGTGTTGCGTATGGCACTTCAGTCAGTCTACACAGCACCAACTAAAACCATGCAATCAGATATTTCGTTGTCGGATTTACGGCAATGGGGCTTAATGGCAGGCCGTGATGCAGCAAAACGACGTGAATATGTGGCTGAAAAAATGGGCTTAGGTTATGTTAACGGTAAACAATTAATGAAACGCCTAACGATGTTTGGTATTAAGAAACAAGAACTCTTACAAATTTTACGGAAAATAGATGAGGAAAAATAATGACAGATGTGCCAGATATTGCGACGCCGATGCGGACGCAGGCCATTATGAATAGTTTTGGTATTAATACAAAAAAATCTTTGGGTCAAAATTTTTTGACAGATATTAATATTTTGAAAAATATTGTTGCCGCTGGAGATGTTCAACCAACAGATAATGTGATTGAAATCGGACCAGGTATTGGTGCTTTAACTGAGCAGCTGGCTCGGGCAGCAAAGGAAGTCTTAGCATTTGAAATTGATGATCGTTTGATACCAGTGCTGGAACATACTATGGCACCTTATGATAATGTCAAAGTTATTAATCAAGACATTTTAAAAGTAAATTTGGCAGAGGCGATTCAGCAACATTTTAGTGATCCAGATGCTCCGTTGAAATTAGTTGCAAACTTGCCTTATTACATCACAACACCAATTTTAATGCAGGTACTGCAATCAGAAGTAACATTTGCAAATATCGTTGTGATGATGCAAAAAGAAGTGGCCGATCGCTTGTCTGCAGAGGTGGGGACAAAAGATTACGGTGCATTAACATTAGCTGTGCAATATCGTATGCATGCGACCTTAGCGTTTACGGTCTCACGAACGGCATTTGTGCCAAACCCAAATGTTGATTCAGCGATTATTTCATTAACACCACGCGAACCTTTACAAACATTGCCACATAACGAAAAGCAATTATTTAATTTATTCAAAATTGGTTTTACGATGCGTCGTAAGACATTGTGGAATAATTTAATGACAGCTTTTGGTAAAGATGATGAAATGAAAGTGAAGTTAACTAACGCATTAACGTTGATTGACTTAGATCCACGGATTCGTGCAGAAAAATTATCGTTGGAACAATTTATCATATTGCATAATGCTTTAGTTGAATCAGGTGTGTACAGTAAGTAACGCCATTTGGTATAATTAAAATTATAACCAATTTTGAAAGAAGGTATGTCATGGATTCCGGTCCGTCTATTATCACTAATCTGGTGATTATCATTGTTATTTTGTTGTTAGCTGTTTTGTTCACTTTAACGGAGTATTCATTGGTTAAAGTACGTCCTAGTTCTTTGCGTGCGCTACAAGAAGCACGTGAGAAGCCTTCAGGTAAGATTTCTCATGCATTGAATATGTTGGACCATCTATCAGAATATCTATCAACAGCACAAGTTGGTATTACATTAACATCATTGATTTTAGGTTGGTTAGGTGAAAACTTTATTGCCACTTTGATTATCAATGCAAATATTTTGCCAGCTGCTATTGCACATAGTGTCGCATCAATCGCTGCTATTTTAATTTTTACGTTTATACATGCTGTATTTACTGATTTGGTACCTAAAAATATCGCCATTGATCAGCCTGTCAAAATATTATTAGCGATCGTTCGACCTGTTATGTTTTTTCATGTGATTTTATACCCATTAATTTGGTTGTTTGATCGTGCGGCCGCTTTCTTTACTAAGATTTTGGGATTTGACGCCCATCCTAATGAAGATATTTATTCCGAGGCTGAAATTTTATCTTTATCCAGAGATGCTGCTGATGCAGGGGAACTTGATGAAGAAGATTTAACGTTTATGACGCGTGCATTTGCCATGAATGACAAAGAAGCAATTGATATTATGATTGATCGTACGCAACTGACGGTTGTGAATGTCACAGATTCTATTGCAGATGCTTTGAATTTGTATTTAGAAGAAAAGTTTTCACGAATGCCAGTTGTTGCAGATAATGATAAAGATAAGATTCTTGGCTATGTCTTTTCATATGATTTGGTTCGTCAAGGACGAATCAGTCCAAATGCGTCAATTCGTACCGTATTACGTAACTTACCAACGGTTTCTGAAACGCAACCAATCACAGAAGTCTTACAAGAGATGATTGAACATCGTGCACCAATCGTTGTTGTAAAGGATGAGTTTGGTGGGACATCTGGTATTGTGACTGATAAAGATATTTATGAAGAATTATTTGGGTCAGTTCGAGATGAAATTGACGATGTCGCTGATGATTTAGTCGAAAAAATGGGCTCAGATACTGCTGGTAATATGCACTATAAAGTATCTGGTAAGATGACGTTATATGACTTTGAACGTTTCTTTAAGACAGAAATTAAATCTTTTGAAGAGTCGGAAAAAGTCACGTTAACTGGTTATGTCTTGGATGAGCATCCAGATTTCCATGTTGGCCAAGCAATTCACATTGCTAATTTTGAGATTACAGCGCTTGATTTTAAGGATGCTTATATCGAAGAGTTTGAGGTGGTTGCTCTACCTGCTACGGAAATTGATACATCAGACGATGCTGATAATAATTAATGATAAAGAGAATAAACATTAACCTCGTTTGATTGCATCATTCGATAGTCTAATAAATAAAATACAAGAAAGGTATCAAATTCCAATGTTTTGGAGAATTTGATGCCTTTTAAAATAAAAACGTTTGCTAAGCATGATATATTGAAGTAACTCAAATTAGATGAGACTGATTAGGTATGTCTCTAAATATAAAAAATTTGATATAATATGTTTAATTAGTGTCATTATATTTGAAAGTAGGAAATTAATTTGAGTGAAGGAAGATTGATTATATCAATCATTGTAATAATTTTAGTATTAATGTTTGCAGCATTATGTGTTTCTGCTGAATTTGCTTTGGTTAAAGTGCGTCGTAGTGCCTTAGTTGAATTACAAGAAGCTCGTGAAAAGCCATCACGTAAAATTGCTGCGACCATTCATATGGTTGATAATCTAAATGAATATCTCTCAACAACCCAGGTTGGTATTACGGTCACCGGTTTAGTCTTAGGTTGGATGGGTGAAGAAACAATTGCGCACCTGTTATTGGCAGGTGGTGTTTTGAAAGAAATGACAGGAACGAGTGCTGCAGCGATTGCATCAATTGTGGCGTTGATTCTGTTGACGTATATTGAAGTGGTATTAACTGAGTTGGTACCTAAAAATGTTTCGATTGAATTTCCAGTTAAAGTGGCACTGTTCGTTTCTGGTCCTTTACGACTATTTCACGTTTTGTTTTACCCATTTGTCTGGTTACTCAACAAGTCAGCGACTGGTGCAACTCATTTAATGGGTTTGCGGACAGCGTCTGAAGATAATGAAGTTTATTCAGAAGCCGAAATATTGAACTTATCACGTAATGCAGCTAGATTTGGTCAGTTACAAAATGAAGATTATGTCTTTATGGAACGTGCTTTTGAAATGAATGATAAAGTTGTTAACGATATTATGATTGATCGTACGCAGCTGTTAGTTGTCGATGTGACGGATAGTATTGAAGATGCGCTACATGCTTATTTTGAAACAAAACATTCACGATTTCCTGTCGTTGCTGATGGAGATAAAGATAAAATATTGGGTTATATTTTTAATTATGATATTATGCGCCAAGTAGAAGTCGACCGAACAGCATCGATTCGTAAGATTATTCGTAATATGCCAACAGTTCCAGAAAATATGCCAATTCAAGATGTTTTGAAATTAATGATTTCAAAGCGGACCCCTATGATTGTTGTAAAAGATGAGTATGGTGGTACATCAGGCATCGTAACGGATAAGGATATTTACGAGGAATTATTTGGTTCAGTGCGTGATGAAGTTGACTGGGTGGTTGATGACTTAGTTGAAAAGCTTGGTTCTGATGATAAGCAACAGATGCATTATAAAGTATCTGGTAAAATGACCGTTTATGATTTTGAACGATATTTTAAAACAGATATCCATGCTTTTGATAAATCAGATATGGTGACATTGACAGGATTTATTATTGAACAGTTCCCTGATATTAATGCAGGCGATACGATAGAATTAGAAAATTTTGCGATTACACCATTAGATTTTAAGGATGCATATATTAACGAATTTGAAGTGGTGCGTTTAGCAAAGCAAGATCAACATACGAATGAATCATAAAATAAAAGCGCTGATTATAACAATGTGATGTCATTATAATCAGCGCTTTTAATATATTAATCGAAATCAATTTCAATGTTTTCTGTCAAAATGTCGGTGTAGCTAAATGAAGCACGATCAAATTCGTGACCATCTTGTTCTAGATCAAGAACGAAAACTGAACGGAAGGTATTGCGAACGATTGCTTGGTGTTCAATGGTGCGGTGACGACTTTCGTGGGTTGTCAAAGTAATTTGTTCACCGATGTGTGCATCTAATTGTTGCTTAATTTCTGCTAATGCTGCAGGCATAAGAACTCCTCTCATGGGGCACCCCCATAGCCAGCGACAAATGAAATCGCTGCGTGAATTGTGAATGTTATTCTAAAAATAGATAAACCAAAGTTAATATCATTTTAACATAAATGAAATTTAAAATCAATCTTGCCTATGTCTACTTTTTGCAACAGTAAATTCAAAAAAATAGTAGCTATTTTAACATGTTTTTGGTATATAAAAAGGTCATTAAATAAATGTAGCAGGTACTATTAGATATTTTCGGTATTTCATAAAATTCAAGCCTTTTCATTGGAAGGTATCCTTGCTAATATTAGGAACAACTAGGACATATGAAGAGGGGTTAAAAAATGAAAGATGAACGTATTACTTGGGATAAATATTTTATGCTTCAGGCGATCATCTTAGCTGCACGTAGTACTTGTACCCGACTACATGTCGGCGCAGTAGTTGTGAAAGATGGGCGCATCATTGCAAGTGGTTATAATGGTTCTGTGTCAGGTACGCCCCATTGTACGGAAGTTGGTGATCTAATTGTCGATGGCCATTGTATTCGAGCGGTACATGCTGAACAAAATGCGTTAATGCAATTAGCAAAGATGGGAATTAGTGCTGATGGTGCGCAAGTATTTGTGACCGATTTTCCATGTGTGCATTGCACAAAATTATTGCTTCAAGCAGGTATTGTGAAGATTAATTATTTACGAAACTATCATAATGATGATTTTGTCGCAGATTTATTACAAGCAAAGCAAGTTGAGATTGAACAAATTAAAGTCGGATCAAGTGACTTACAGAAAATTGATTTCGAATCATATTTATAGAAAGGATATCATCGTATGAGTAAAAATGAACAGGGTTATTTAGATTTAGCACAGGATATATTGAACAATGGTGCTATCAAAGAAGATCGTACTGGGACTGGCACGCGATCAGTTTTTGGTCGTCAGTTACGGTTTGATATGAACGAGGGCTTTCCTTTACTGACAACAAAACGAGTGCCTTTTGGATTGATTAAGAGCGAATTATTGTGGTTTTTGCGCGGTGATACAAATATCAAATTTTTATTAGAACATAAAAATCATATCTGGGATGAATGGGCGTTTAAGAATTGGATCGAGTCTGTTGAATATGATGGCCCTGATATGACTGATTTTGGTCGTCGCTCGTTGGTGGATAAGGATTTTAAAGCACAGTATGACGAACAACACACGATCTTTGTTGATCGCATTTTAAATGATGATGAATTTGCGCAAAAATATGGTGAATTAGGTGATGTTTATGGTGCACAGTGGCGCCATTGGCGTCGGGTACAAGGTGGATTTATTGATCAAATTCAGGATGTTATCACACAAATAAAACAAAATCCGAATTCACGGCGATTGATTGTGACAGCATGGAATCCTGAAGATGTTCCCACCCAAGCTTTGCCACCTTGTCATACGTTGTTCCAATTTTATGTTGCAGATGGTAAATTGAGTTTACAATTGTATCAACGTTCAGCAGATGTTTTTTTAGGTGTGCCATTTAATATTGCCTCGTATTCACTGCTACTTCATATGATCGCTGCACAAACAGGATTAGAACCAGGTGAATTTATTCATACTTTTGGTGACACGCACATCTATTCAAATCACATTGAACAAGTGAAGGAACAGTTGCAACGTGATATGCGACCATTACCAACAATAACATTAAATCCTGAAGTTAAAGACATTGCTGACTACACGATGGCGGATATTAAATTGCACGACTATGATCCACACGCCAGCATTAAAGCGCCAGTGGCTGTTTAAAAAGATAAATTAGAATTGACTTCTTAATTTTGATTGATGATTATATCTACCAAATTTAAAATTATGGTATGATAGACAAGTTACTATAAGCTTTGTCAAAGGAAATTTTTGTAAACTCATAAGGGTTATTTTTTTAGAGTGTAACATATAATCAATTATTGAAGTTAAGAGAGGAGATGCTCATGGATAATGAGCCACAAACTCGATCGGCTCGTCGTGAAGCTGAGAATAAAGAAATTAAGCGGCGGAAACGCACAGGCGGACCACGTGGCAATAAAGCGCCACAGTCGGGGGAACCACGTAAGCATCCAATCCGTAATGCTATTTTACTAGTCGTTGCGTTGATTGTGTTAGCTGTTGGGGTGATGTTTGGTATTGCTTACAATAATACAAAAAGTGCAATTGATAATTCTTATCAAGGAACAGGATTAACGAAATCACGAAATGTTTCTAGCGTCATAAAAAATGGTAAGCCATTTTCTATTTTATTGTTGGGAACCGATACCGGAGAACTCGATCGAACATATAAAGGACGTACTGATTCTTTGATGTTAGTGACAGTTAATCCCAAAAAGGAAAAAGTAACGATCATGTCGTTACCACGTGATTCTGTTATTGCGCCAATTGGCTATGAAAATCAATTCCCACAAAAGCTAAATGCAGCTTATGAGTTTGGATCAGCAAAGACAACCATTCAAACGATTCAAAAGTGGTTGAATGTCCCAATTGATTATTATGCCTTGGTTAATATGGGTGGTTTGGAGAAAGTTATTAATCAGATTGGTGGTGTACAGGTCAAGTCACCATTAACATTTGGTTATAATCCATATACTGCACATAATACGGGTGATGTTATTTATAACTTTACTAAAGGATCTTCTACGTTTACATTAACAAAGAGTGGATCAACAAAGACTTATACAAAGATGAATGGTGCTGCTGCGTTAGCATTTTCACGAATGCGTTATGATGATCCACAAGGTGATTATGGTCGTCAAGCACGACAACGATTGGTTTTGCAAGCAATTGTTAAAAAAGCAAAGAGTAATCCAACAACTTTGATTAACCAAAAGTTCTTGAGTACCATTTCGGACTCAACCAAAACAGACTTAACTTTTGGTGATATGTTGACGATTGCGTCAAAGTATCTCAGTGCGACAAAAACAATCAAAACAGATCATGCACAAGGGACTGAGGTGACCTTAACTTCAGGTTCTTCAGAGTTAATTACACAAAGTGAAAAGCAACGTGTCACAAATATTTTGAGGTCATCATTAGGCCTAAAGCATAAGAAAACAGGATCACTTTATGGTGGTCATGTTGCGGAATCAACATTAACGGCAAATGGATTACCATCAGAGAATACGTCTTCTTCAACGAATACAACGACTAGTACTGCGGGTACGTATGGCACAACTAGTGATAGTACATATGGTACTACTGGTGCTGGCAATTACGGCGGTGGTGCGACTATGGATCCAAATGGTGTTGCAGGCGCAGGTGTTGGTTATTAACAAATATCATACAAAAGACATCAGTCAAATGTTAGACGGATGTCTTTTTTTGTAGGGGTTTTGATTAAAACACGAACAATTAATTGGTACAAACCAATTAGATAAAACGTTTTACAATAAAAGTGAACGATATAAATCATTGACGTTTTTAACGTTCGTTGATATTATTTAAGTAACCTTTAAGCATAACTATACATAGCGTGTATCAGACAAACATTAAGGAGTATAAAGGGCATGTTTAAGAAAATTGTAGCGGGAGCCACTGTCGCAATGTTAGCAACAACTGTTGTATCAGCGATACCAGCAGTTAATGCGGACGCAGCTTCAAAAGTTGATTTGAAAGAGTTGAACGTACAATTCGTACCTTCATCACAAGCAGATACGATCCAGGCAAAGGCTAAGCCATTGGAAAAGTTGTTGAAGAAGCAATTAGGTATTCCAGTTCACGTTACGATCTCAACTGATTACAATACAGTTGTCGAAGCAATGGGATCAGGCAAGGTTGATATGGGCTTCTTGCCACCTGATCCTTATGTGCAAGCACATAAGCAATATGGCGCAAAAGTTATTTTGCAGTCACAACGTTATGGTATCAACGATAAGAAAAATGATGGTTCTGATACTGACAAGTTAGTTGATTACTATCGGGCACTGGTTGTTGTCAAGAAGGATTCAAGCATTAAGAATGTTAAAGATTTGAAGGGCAAGAAGATTGCTGTTCAAAATCCAACGTCAGATGCTGGTTACATTTTCCCTGTTGTTGATTTGAACAAGAAGGGCATGAATGTTGTTAAGAATTCTAAACTAGTCACGGTTAAGGGACATGATCAAGGAATTATCTCAGTCGTTAATGGTGATACAGATGCTGCGTTTGTCTTTGATGATGCTCGTAACCTTGTTAAAAAGGATAATCCTAATGTCTTTAAAGATACACGTGTACTAGCTTACACAGCAAAGATTCCTAACGATACCATTACATTGCGTAAGGGTATCTCAAAGGCTGATACAAAGACCATTCAAAAGGCAATGATCAAGGTATCAAAGACAGCTAAGGGTAAGCAAGTTATGAAGGATGTTTACAGTTGGGCTGGTGTTTCAAAGTCAAAGGATTCAAACTTTGACACAGTTCGTAAGTATCAAAAGCAAGTTGAAAACATTAACTAAAAATCTATCATAAGCATATCTAAAAGCGAGCCCTGTCATAAACCATCATGACAAGACTCACTTTAATACATATTTGAAAATATATAATCTTTTTCGGGTTATATAGGATAGGATGGCATAATTATGGCTAATGGTGCAGGCACCATAAAAATTAATAATGTTTCTAAGATTTACCCTAATGGGACCATTGGATTGGATCATATTAATCTGGATATACAGTCAGGCGAATTTGTCGTGATTGTTGGTTTATCTGGTGCTGGTAAGAGTACATTATTAAGAGCAATCAATCGACTTCATGATGTGAGCGAAGGCGAAATTTTACTCGATGGCGTTGATATTACGAAAGCTAAAGGCAAGCAATTACGGGAACAACGACGTAATATTGCGATGATTTTCCAAAATTTTAACTTAGTAAAACGAGCAACCGTTGCACGTAATGTGTTAGCTGGTCGAGTAGGGTATTATTCAACCTTCAAAAGTACTTTTGGCTTATTTTCTAAGGAAGATAAAGAAAAAGCGGCTGCTACTTTGGATCGTGTCAATATGTTGGATAAATATTATATACGTGCAGATGAGTTATCTGGTGGGCAACAACAACGTGTTGCGATTGCCCGTTCAATGATGCAATCGCCAAATATTGTTTTAGCCGATGAACCAATTGCCTCACTTGATCCAAAAACAACAAAAATGGTGATGGATGATTTGCAACATCTGAATGATATGGGGATGACAGTTGTTGTTAATTTGCACAGTGTGTCATTGGCGATGGCGTATGCAACGCGAATTATTGGGCTACGTGGTGGTCAATTAGTTTATGATAAACCAATTGCTGAAGTCAACGCAGATGATTTCGATGGTATTTATGCTGAAGCGGGAGATGAGGAGTAAGCTATGAACGCAACTTTACCTGAACGCCAATTCAGTGAAAAGTGGCATGTTAAGGGCATTTTGTCTGTCCTCCTATTTGTCCTCATTTTTATTGGATCGGGTTATAAAACTGGCGCAACTGCAAACTTTAGTTGGGATCAATTTTGGCAATTATTGATTCGTATGATGCACCCAGATTGGACATTTATTTCTTCAATTATTACACCGATTGCACAAACGATTCAGATGGCACTTGTTGGGACCTTATTAGGGACAATTATTGCTGTACCATTTAGTTTGTTAGCAGCACGAAATATCGTTAAAAATACTTATTTACGCGGGATTATTCGTTTCTTTTTGAATTTGGTTCGCGCGTTACCAGATTTGTTGTTAGCGGCTGTTTTTGTTGCCATTGTCGGCATTGGACCAATGGCTGGTGTTGGTGCATTGACAATTTTTAGTTTTGGGATGATTTCTAAATTGTTCTACGAAGCGATTGAAACGATTGATGATGGACCAATTGAGGCACTCACTTCGGTTGGTGCGAATGGCATTCAGAAAATTGTTTTCGCTGTTATACCACAGGTGATGAATCAATTTTTAAGTTATTTTCTATATACATTAGAAATTAATGTCCGTGCCTCTACCGTACTTGGTTATTTAGGTGCCGGTGGTGTCGGTTTGTATTTGGATCAAACTTTATCGTTATTCCGTTACGATCGTACGGCAGTTGTTATTTTAGCAATTTTGGTAGTTGTTATTGTCGTTGATGGTATTTCAAATCGACTACGGGAGGCGTTGGCATAATGCAAAAAATTCAACGAAATCCGTGGCAAAAGTATGGTCCATGGATCATAACGATCTTAGTTGTGTTAATCTTTGTTTGGGCTTTTTCAGGTATTCCACTATCAACTGTGAAACCACAGGCGGTGGCGGTGACTAAGTCGATTATTCATGGTTTGTTCCATCCAGACTGGTCGTATGTTTATACTGGGGATGGTGAAGATTTGGTTAGTGCTTTGATTGAGACATTAGCCATTGCGTTCCTTGGAACATTTATTTCAGCTATTCTAACATTACCCTTTGCCTTTTTGGCCGCTCGAACGAAGAAAGGTTTCTTCACACCACGTTCGACGATTGGAAAATTAATTTTAACAATTATTCGAGTCTTTCCAGAAATTGTTTTGGCCATTATGTTTATTAAAGCAGTTGGACCAGGCGCTTATGCTGGTGTTTTGGCTGTTTCGATTCATTCCATTGGAATGTTAGGAAAATTGTTTTCGGAAGCAATTGAAAATATTGATCGTGGTCCGAACGAAGCAATTATCGCAGCGGGTGGCTCAGCTTTAGATGGACTGACTTTAGCAACCATTCCCGCTGTCATGCCAGAGTTTATGAATTATACACTTTACCGCTTTGAAATTGCGGTTCGCTCGGCTGCCATATTGGGAATTGTTGGTGCTGGTGGTATTGGTGCACCATTGATTTTTGCGCTACAGACGCGCCAGTGGTCTAAAGTTGGTATCATATTGTTAGGGATTATCGTGATGGTGACGGTGATTGATTTCTTATCTGGTCAATTACGTAAGCGTTTAGTTTAATGATGAAACTAATATGAATGAAATAGTGTATTGAGGAGATTTAAAGCAATGGGCATTGCGACGATCTTTTGGTACACGTCTAAGAGCTAGCGATCTACCAAATAAAGGGTTAGATTGCTGGCCCTTTCAGTTTAAAGTGATTAAGTAAGGGAGAATAACATGCAAGTAGCAATACTTTCAACGTCGGATGTGCACGGCTACATTCGGGCAGATGATTTTCGACGGCCATTATCAAATGATGGTCTTGGTCTAACGAGGGCAGCAACGATCATTGGTCAGTATAAGCAACAAGCTAAAACAGCAGGCGACGTTGTTTTAACCATTGAAAATGGTGATTTTATTCAAGGGTCACCGCTAACAAATTATATTGAAAAAGTAACACCTGATCAGGTAGACATTTATCAACAATTAGCTGATGAAATTGGTTATGATGTTCGAATCTTAGGTAATCATGAATTTAATTTTGGGCGAACATATATTGAAAAGGTCTTTGCGACAACACCTAATTTGTTAAATGCCAATATACTAGATGAACAGACGCAACAACCTTTTGTAGGGCAGGCATACAAAATTTTTGATCGGGCAGGTATTAAGATTGGGGTAATTGGCTTAACGACACAATTTATTCCACATTGGGAGCAGCCTGCTCATATTACAGGATTATTGTTTGAGGATCCGGTTGTTGCTGCCAAAAAATTGATTAAAGAGTTACGGCCACAAGTTGACGTTCTTGTGTTAGCTTATCATGGCGGTTTTGCGGAAGATTTGCAAACGGGTAAGCCAATAGAACGTGTTACGTCTGAAAATCAAGGTTTTCAACTACTACAATTATCAGGTGTTGATGCACTTGTCACAGGGCATCAACATCGTGAAATTGCAGAGGTTGTTCATGGTGTACCGACAACCCAACCAGGTTATCGTGGTGACCATGTTGGATTGATGACGATTACTCTAGATGATAAGAAACACCGTACGGCAGCTACTGCAGAATTATTGACGACTGGTACTGTACCAGAACGGCAAGATATTGTGACAACAATTGACCCATTACAAAAGCAAGTCAATGCTTGGTTAGACACACCAGTGGGTTATGTCGGAGACAATATGACCATTACTGATCATTTTGCAGCACGGTTGCATAATCACCCATTTATTGAACTAGTCAATCGCGTTCAAATGGCAGCAACGGGAACGCAAATCTCTAACACCGCGCTATTCAATAATGAAGTTCGGGGGTTAATGAATGCGGTAACACAACGTGATATTATGACAAATTATATTTTTCCGAACACATTAGTAGTTGAAAAATTAACGGGTCAAGATATAAAAGATGCCTTAGAGGTTAATGCGCGATATTTTAAGCTTGATGACACAGAACAACCAGCAATCAATCCATTGTTTACGACACCAAAAGTACAACATTATAATTATGATATTTGGAGTGGTATTGACTATACAATTGATATTCGTCGACCAATGGGTGATCGTGTTGTTGCAGTACGAAAAGATGGTCAAGCGCTTGACATGACAGCAACTTATGAAGTAACGATGAATAATTATCGTGCAGGTGGTGCGGGTAACTTCCCAATGTTTTCGATGACTAAAGCCGTTCGAGAAGTACAACGTGAAACAGCTGACTTAATCGGCGAATATATCATGGATCATCCAAAGATTCAGATTGCACAGCCAACTAATTTGCAGGTTATTTGGCAAGATTAAATCAATATTCATTAAAAAATGTTTTGACCAGGGTGATGGACATGACACTCAGAAAAAATGATATTTGTGTTGATTTATGAACGATGTTATTGCCATCGGCATGTTCGTGCTAGCTTTGCTGAATTTGTGATAACGATGACCAAGTAAGATGAGATGATAAAACATTTAAAGACCTGGTAGCCAAATTTTGTTGGCTATTAGGTCTTTAAATAGCGTGATAACAAATAAATAGTTGCTATAAAATACTTTGTTGACATGCTATGATTTATTTACGAAATCAATGTTTTTGGGAGGTAAAAAATGTGGTCAAAGAAAAATTAGATCATATTATTGATGTGTGTGGTATGGTTGCAAGAATTTTACTTGAGAACGGTGCTGAAACGACTCGAGTAGAATCAACCATTACTTACATTGGTAAAGCTGCTGGGATTGGTTTAAATTGCCATGCAACGATGACGGCTATTTTTATTAGTACCGAAAATGGGGCAACCACGCACTTGGTTAAGCCGAATATTTCATCTTTTAATTTACAAAAAGTAGATGAGATTAATACGCTGTCACGACAATTCTCAGCTCATGAAATCGATTTTAGTGAATTGGCACGTAAAGTACAGCTAATTGATCATAAAGTCATTGATTTTACTTGGCCACAAAAAATTATTGGTGCCGGATTTGTTTCAGTGGCGCCAATGTTACTTTTTAAAGCCACATGGTCTGATTTAGCATGCGCTTTTTTAATCGGTATTTTAGGTTATCTTGCTGCACAGTGGGGAAATCAACAGGCAACAGCACCTTATTTTAGTGCCATTGTTGGGGGCTTTGTCATTAGTTTGCTGGCAACTTTTTTACAACGTATTGGCATAGCCGATAGTGCTGCTAATATTATGATTAGTGCGTTAATGCCTCTTGTACCGGGGGTACCATTGACTAACTCTTTGCGTGAAATGATTGATCGAGACATTATTTCTGGTTTGGTACGTGGTGTCGATGCGATGATGATTGCTGGTTCAATTGGCATTGGTGCCATTGTTGGTAGTTTTATCGTCCATTTTGTAATGGGAGGTATCTCATGACATTTTTATGTGGCTTTATTTTTAGTTTTCTATCAACAGTTGGTTTTGGTATTATTACGAATGTGCCCCGTCGTGTTTTATTATCTGCCGGTATCACAGGCGCTTGTGGATGGACAGTGTATTTATTCACTGTGCAGATGACCCCCAATATTATTTTACAAAATTTTTTAGCGGCCTTAACGATTGGTCTCTTGGGTAACGTTGCAGCTATTTTAATGAAGGCACCGGTTAATATGATTTATGTGCCTAGTTTAGTATCATTAGTACCAGGTATTATTATCTATACAAGTTTAAAAGAATTTACGCTAGGTCATTATTTAAATGCCGGTCGTCATTTGATCAAAACGTTGGTCATTGCGTTGGCGATTGATATTGGTTTTGCGATTGCGGAATCTCTATTTAGGAGGATGCTACGTCCCCGCTTGAAAGCGATTAACAAAAAGTGACCGTTAAAATTAAGAGGCACCCAATCAGGTTGTTTACAGCGATTGGGTGCCTCTTAAATTAGCAGTCTTTTATTTTGAACAATTTTTCATATAACGCGTCTATTAAATTGAGACATGCAATTACTAAATTTGATCGTCTTCATCGGGGGTAACATCACGACGTTTTTCATCAGCATTTTCATCAAAACGATATTTGTATTGATTTTTTTTGGGCGAATCAGGCATAATCACAACGGCAACGATATAGATAAAAACGAATGGGAAGAATCCCGTAAAAATAGTGGCCGCTGCAAATAGTAAACGAACTAATGATGCATCTAAATCAAAATATTCTGAAATACCACCTAGGACACCTGATAAAACACGATCATTTGATTTTGTTAATTTCTTATCTTTGTTCATAATATTTCTCACTTTCTCCCAAAGTATTAGGGATTAAAACACTTTACAGACGGGTCTATATTCCTTATACTTGTATTATATTATATGTCTTATAGTATTGTAAAGGAAGATTAGCTATGGCAATGCAGTTATCAAGCGATTTAATGGATGGTCTGGTATTAGCGCTGCTTTCTGAAGAAGATTTATATGGTTATGCTTTAACAAAGCAGGTTCAAGAGCGATTTGCTGTCTCTGAATCTACGATGTATCCAGTCCTACGCCGTTTAAAAAAACGTGACTGGGTAACCACTTATGATGAACCTTTTGAAGGTCGTAATCGCAGATATTATAAAATATCTCAGTTGGGTCGACAAGAAATGAAGCGTATCCAAGATGAATGGCGTGATTTTAGTAATAAAATCAATACGTTAATCCTACAAGGAGACATCGATGGAAAATAGTATTTATTTTACACAAGTAAAAAATTATTTACAGCAATTAACGCCTGAAGAACAAGAAGATGTGATCCGCTTTTATCAAGAGTATACAACCGATGCACAATTATCTGGTGAACGGTTAATTTCTGAATTGGGGACACCAAAACAATTAGCACGACGTATATTAGTCGATTATTCATTGCGCCTTGAAGAGGACAAAGCATACCAAACTGGACATGATGTGAGTCATCAGGAACATCAAAATTGGTTAAAACGAGAATTTAATTTAATTAGTATTGTTTTAGAAGGATTACTGACATCGGTGGTTTGGTTGCCAGCCATGTTATTGATACTAATTTGTTTATTTGCGACAATCAGTATCGCTGTTTTTGTTGTGGTCGTCCTAATTTATTACCTAATGACGGGGTTATTCCAAATTGTCGGTGGTATTGCGATATTACCAACTAATTGGGCGACTGGTTTATATCAAGGTGGGATTGGCCTGATTATTGTTGGCTTACAGTTAGTCGCTTGGCCAATTGGTGTGATGATTGTTCGCTTAGTGTTCCGTGGTTTAATGCGCTTTGTGAAGTATGTTGGTCGTAAATTTTCTCATAAGGGCAAAGGGGTGACGCATCATGCATAAGGGATTTCGATATATTTTAACAGGGTTTATCGTCATTTCTTTTGGCGTTATTATTATGCTGATTGGCTTAGCACATGATGGACAAAATAATTTAGGGTGGCATAACGGGCACTTTGAAGTATCACAGATTAAAACGGTACATCGTGAGGTTAAATTTGTGAACAAAATTGATATTGAAACGGATAATGTGCCAGTTATTTTTCAAACAAGTAAACAAAAAAACGTGACGATTGCTGGTCGGATTACTAATCCAGACTTTTTACATGTTGTCCAAAGTGGTCATCAGTTAAAAATACACTATATCCCCAATCAAGAGAAGGGTTATGAAGTTGGTTTCGGTAAGCATGAACCTGAGAAATTGATTGTTACGATACCTGCTGATAAAAAATTAAATGAATATCGTCAATCTGCAATGGATGGCATGATGACAATTTCAAATTTACAAGCAACGCGTGCTATCTTAACCGCATCAGATTCGGATATTCATCTTAATCAAACAAAGTTACATAGTTTATCAGTTTCGGCGCACTCAGCGACAGTGGCTTTAAAAAAGGCACAGGTTTCACAAACAACTTTGAATGGTAGTGATAGTCATATCAACACAGATCAAGCTAATCTTGGTCGCTTAATGTTATCGGCAGATGAAAGTAAAGTGACATTGCAGCAGACGACGGCAGATACCAGCGCGATTCAAATGACAAGTGGTCATGTGAAACTACTGGATAGCCAGTTAACAGGACATAATATCATGACCATTATGGATGGTTCATTAAAGGTCGTTGGTTTATCTAATGTTGGCTTACAGATGCAAACAACTGCAGGGCACATTAAAGTTAATGGGACGAATTATGGTACTAATTATTTAGATGATTTGGCAACGAATAATCAATTAAATGTTGATGTCTCAGATGGTAATATTACAGTTAAGTGATTTGACCCTTGGTAAGGAGGAAGCGATGTCTGATTTGAAGCGTTGTCAATGGGTAGATGAACATGATGATTTGATGGTAGCCTATCATGATACCGAATGGGGTAAACCAGAGCATCGTGAACAAAGACTTTTTGAATTATTGAGTTTAGAAACGTACCAAGCAGGATTAAGTTGGCGAACAGTCTTACATAAACGACAAGCATTTCGACAAGCTTTTGCAAATTATGATTTCATAACAGTGGCCCAATATGATGAACAAGCGGTTGAATGTTTATTACAAAATAAGGCGATTATTCGACATCAGCAAAAAATACAAGCAACGATCAATAATGCGCAAGTTATTTTAGCTTTGCAAGAACGTGGACAAACTTTTGATCGATGGTTGTGGTCGTTTGTCGATCATCTGCCAATTGATCATCATGTCGTCAATTATCAAGCTGTGCCAGCGACAAATGAGTTAGCAATTTTCGTATCAAAGCAGATGAAAAAGATGGGCTTTAAATTTGTTGGTCCAGTGACGATTTATTCTTTCTTACAAGCAATTGGCATCATTAATGATCATGAAGTGACTTGTGCTTATCATTAAGTACAACAAAAAAGCACCGGCAACGTGGGATTGCTGGTGCTTTTTTAGTATGATGATAACCGAGTTATCATCATACTGACCACAAATAGACGAGTAAGGGGTATTTGTGGTTGTATTTTAAGGAGTAGGTTGTGTAGGTTAGTTAGGCCTACTAGCTAAGTCTTGCGGACTTAGGTTATGAGTCTGCTGTACATATAGTCAAAGGGAAGTTTGTTCCTATTAACAAATACTAATATAGCGCATAATATCCGATAATTCAACTATTTTTTCTTATTTTTTCCTGAATTTCGGAATAATAATTTGATCATGTACCAGTTACTTGCTCGATCATTAGATCGTGGCGGGAATAGTTCTTCTAAAATACTTGTAATAATGGTACCAATTAATGAAGCTAAGGCAATAAAATTGAACCACAATAATAAAATAATAGCAGAACTCAAAGCTTGATAAAATGTAAAAGTTTGGGCAGCAAAATTAACATACCATCCGAAAGCCTTTGCTAACCAAATCACGATGGTCACTTGGACAAATGTCCCAACGAAAATCCAAAGAATGCGTGGTTTTTTAATTGGTAACAGTGTGTTGAATAAAAAAGCGCCAACAAATAGGCCAATGGTGACGACAAGTCGTTTCGCGGATTCAATTTGATAGACAATGTGACTGCTAATTGGTAAAGCTTCTAAAACGTTTGAGCCAATTGAAGCAGTGATTAGCAAAATGCCAATAATACTTAAAATAATAATTAGCCAAAACATTGAAATAAAGCGATCAAAAATAGCAACATTATTAGGTTGGACGTTATAAATACCATTTTGAGCAATCCGAATCGCTGAAACGACACGAGACAGTGACCATAGTGTTATGATAATGGATGCTGATAATACGCCAACACCATTTTGACTTAAAATTGACCGAATAACAGGTTCAATAAAGGTGAACACTGATTCAGGGACAGCTGTTTGCGCATATTTTAATGCGGTGTCAATCGTTAGTCCCAAATAAGGTAGTAGGGTTCCTAGGATAACAATAGCTGGAAAAATTGATAATAAGCCAAAGTAAGCAATTGAAGAGCTAGCAGTGACGATATCAACACGTGAAGCAACGTCGATAATGGTTGCAACCAATTTATTATTGAAAAGCAGTTTAAAAAGTTGTTTCACGATGACTATTCTCCTAATCAAATTTGCGTCAATCAATTTATTTTATCAGTAAATCAAACGAAGGTACAATTTCTTGATAATTTAACCGCTGTATAAGTAAAAAAAGATAAAATAGTTCACAGGATATCAAAAAAGATGTTATGATATTCACAATAATAAACAAAGGTGAAGATAAGATGAAATCAAAACGTCCGTCTCGATTTAAATTTTGGCTAGTTATCTTGGTAGGCTATGTTTTGTTATTTGTTATTGGTTTTACATTACCAGTTGCTTATGGTGCATTAACAAATAAAAGCGCACAAACGACAGCAGTTTCAAGTACATCCAGTGCTAGTAGCAGTAGCCATAAAGTTAGTTCAAGTAAATCTTCATCTACAACGAGCTCAACAACAACACAAAGTACTCAGTCGACAAGTGCTACGTCTAATAAGAAAAAAGTTGTTGTGCAATCAGGTGAGACTGCTTATGCCATCGCCACAAAATATGGGTTAACGGTGACAAAATTACAAAACCTCAACCCATCAGTTGATTTGGATAATATGGTCGTTGGTCAGGAATTAAAAATTAAATAAGTCTCTTGATGTGATTAATATTAATGTCAGCAAGAAATAGCTGTTAGTCTAGCGGATGCTATCTGGTAGATTGACAGCTTTTAATATGCTCTAGAAGAGAATAACCTGTACGACAAGTATTTTGTAACATAAAAGATACTTACAACAAGGAAGAAAATGTGCTTAAATAAAAATCAGGCACTTTTATAGAGAATTAGGAGGATTTATGAACGAGGAGAAAGTTTCATCTAAAGTTATTTGGTCCATTGTGGCGACAGCAATTTTAGGATTTTCAGGTATTTTAACGGAAACATCAATGAATGTGACGTTTCCAGAATTAATTCAACAGTTTGGTCAACCAATGGGGACCGTCCAATGGTTGACAACGGCCTATTTACTGGTCGTTGCATTATTGATGCTGACATCAGCACATTTTAATGCGATTTTGAGTAAGCGCCAAACATACATAGTTGGTTGGGTAGCCTTTGTTATCGGAGATATTATTGCAATTATTGCGCCAAATTTTTGGATCTTATTATTAGGCCGTTTAATTATGGCCATCGGAACGGGGTTTGCTTTACCATTAGTATTTAATATTATATTTACCAGTGTCCCAATGTCTCAAATCGGTAAGTACATGGGGTTTGGCACATTGATTATTTCTTTAGCACCCGCATTGGGACCGGTGTACGGTGGTATTGTTGCCTATACACTCGGTTGGCGAGCTATTTTTATGATTATCTTACCAGTCACAATTATTTCATTAATGATTGGTTGGTTTAATCTTGATCGTCAAGTACCAAAGTCGACGAATAAATTTGCACTTGGCCAATTTATTTTAGTTGGTGCTTCATTAACATCAGCTTTGTTAGCGTTAGGACAATTAGAATCAGGAAAAATAACGGCGACGATTATTAGCTTAGCAATTGTTGCAATTGTTGCAATGGCTGGCTTTATTATCGTTGCAAAACGTGCGACGCATCAATTAATTGATTTATCAATTTTTCGTAGTAAGGCAATGGTGATGGCATTGTTAATTTATGCAACATCCCAAGCAATTAACTTGGCAGTTAATTTTGCATTACCACAATATAGTCAACTAACACTTGGGGCAACAACCATGATTGCCGGCTTTATTTTGATGCCAGGTTCATTGTTAGGATCAGCAGTCGCACCTATTTATGGTTCAATGTATGATCTTAAAGGAGCAAATCAGCCGTTAACATGGGGATCGATTGCCTTCTTGATTGTGATGATTATTTTTTCATTTATGGCACCAACCATTGCTTCGATCGGTCTAACTGTCATTTATGCCGTATTTACGTTAGCACGAAACCTAACTTTTAGTGTGTCAATGACTGCAGGTGTTGCTGAAGTCCAACCACAGCAGGCGGGTGATGTTAATGCCGTTTTTAATACGGTACAACAATTCGTAGGGGCTGTTGGTACGACAGTTGCAGCATTGTTCATTCAGACAACTGGTACAACCAAAGCAGCGATTGCTTCACAAACAGCAACTGGATTTAGTCATTTAATCTGGTTCAGTACGATTATTGTCGCCATCAGCTTTATCTGGTTAGTTATTTTTATGAAGACTAAGACAGCCAAGTAAATTTATTAATAGAATAATAGGTAAGGCGTTACAATCGGCTTCAAAACGTTTTTTATCCCACTCGCTTTTTTGTTAATAACAATAAAATACCAGATGGTCATCTGAAAGAAAGATTGCCATCTGGTATTTTTATTATTAATCAACCGTTTGTGTCCAGCCATAAGGGTCTGGCCGGTCACCGTATTGAATGCCAACGAGCTCATTGTATAGTTTGGTAGTGACTGGACCAGCTTCAGTTTCACTATAAAAAACATGTTTCTGACCGTCATAGGTTAATGAACCAACTGGTGAAATCACAGCAGCAGTTCCCATTGCACCGGCTTCAGCAAATTGGTCAACTTCCGCAAAAGGTACAGGCCGTTCAACCGGGTTTAATCCTTGATCCTTAGCAAGTTGAAGTAAGGAACGTTTCGTGATTGAAGGTAGAATAGAATTTGACTTAGGTGTCACAAATTGGCCTTCTTTTGTGATACCAAAGAAGTTTGCACCACCAAATTCATCAACATATTTATGTTCACGAGGATCAAGGAAAAGACAATCTGCATAGCCATCATGATGTGCTTTCGCTGAAGAAAACAAACTACTTGCATAATTACCAGATGTCTTTGCCTGACCAGTACCAGCATAAGATGCACGGTCGTAGTCACTCACTGTATAGGCTGCGGGATTTAAGCCATTAACATAGGCACCAACCGGTGTGGCATAAATGTGAAAGGTATATTCAGTAGCAGGGGCAACACCAACGACAGTTGTTGTACCAATCATAAATGGTCGTAAATAAAGTGAACCACCACTACCATATGGCGGAACGAATGCCTCATTTGCTTTAACTACTTGTTTGACAGCCGCAACGAAATCAGCAACAGGGTAAGGTGCCATTAGCATCCGTTCTGCAGAATTTACCATCCGTTCAGCGTTTAATTCTGGTCGAAATAGATTGATTTTACCATCTTTACGGCGATAAGCTTTTAATCCTTCAAAGACCTCTTGACCGTAATGAAGAACTTCAGCTGCAACGGATAGCTCAATTGTTGAACGAGTGGTTAATTCACCTGGCTGCCACTGACCATCTTTAAACTTTGCTTCAAAGTCATATGGTAAATCATGGTACTCAAAGCCTAGATTTTCCCAATCCAAATTTTCTACTTTTTCCTTCATGTTATATTCTCCTTGTTATTGATCATTGTAAATGATAATGTGTGTTTTTTTGGACTAACTAGCGGTGACAGATGTCTTTTTTCCATGAGCTTTGTCGTCATCAAGGACTTGTTTAATAAACTGGTCAACATCAAATTTGTCGACATATTCCGTGAGGTGGACAAGGTTACGTAAAAAGTTGTGTGTTGATGCTTCGTAATGATACTTTTTGCCTAAATCATAAAGGTACCCATTGATATAATCAACTTCTGTTTCTCGACCATTGGATAGATCTTGATACATTGATGGGAAATGCAGTGGATTACCAGTTTGACTAACAGAGACAACTTGTTGCCATTCTTCTTGACGTGTCGTCAGTAGTTTGATACCAGCACGTTCGCAGACATCATATGCTTCATCAATTAATTGGACAGCAAGTGCTTTTGTTGTGGGTGCTTGAATAAATTCTCCCATACGAATCCTAAACATTGTACAAAGTGTATTAACAACAGAATTAAAGATGACTTTGGCCATTAATGTACCAGAAAAATTGGTCGTTAAAGTTGGATTCATTCCCGCAACGTCAAAATCTGTCACAATTTGCTGCGTAACGCTATCGGGTTTTTCAGTTTGATTTGCAAAATTAACGGAACCAGCACCTTTTTGACCAATAAAATCAACATCCCCAGCAGCATTTAATACTGTGCCAATCATCGCTGTACCACCAATGACACGTTCTGCTGGAAAATATTGATTAATTTTTTCAATATGTCCCATCCCGTTCATACAAGTTAATACAACTTGATGTTCGTTAAAGAAATGTGCCGAACGTGATAAGAGCTCTTGGAGCAAATATTGTTTTGTAAAGACGATTAGAACATCAGCTTGGCCATCATATTCTTCTGGATAGTAAATATTAATGGGTACTAAGTGTTTATTCTGACCATCCCTAGCAACGTAAACACCGTGTTGTGCACGAATCGTTTCAACCTGTTCTGGCCATGTATCAACAAAATCAACCTCAAAACCAGCTGTTTGTAGTAAGACACCAAAGCGTAAGCCCATGGCACCAGCTCCTAATACTGCATATTTCATTTTATTTGCCTGCTTTCTTAGACGAGTTAGTCATTCCAAGTAAGACAATTTATCACCTTGGCAAGGTGTTGTCTGATTGATATGACAATAGTGATTAGTAATTATTGGACGGTCATTCGTTGTGTTATTAATCGCAGGTTCCATTAGCCATCACCTCCCCAAATTTAAAATTGATATGAAAAAAGCCCTTAACTTTTACCAGTTTATTGCTAAAAGTTAAGGGCGCTGACGCACGGTACCACCTTAATATTGTTTTATAAAAAACATCTTACGTACAGTCTATCGACGATACGTTCACATGATAATGGGTGTGCCCCAATGTTGTTTAGTGATTTGTTGAAGTTCACAACATTGCTCAGAGATGATCATTATTAATTTTTGTGTATCGCTTTTCACCAACCAACGACTCTCTAAACACAGCAAGTAATAAAATTCTCTTCATTGCTTTTTAATCATATTTTAATTTAACAAGAGATTAACTCATTCACAATTACTTGTCAATAAAAATTATAAAATTTATGTCATGATGACAAACCATGGTGATGATTAGTTCGCTGTTTTCATGGTATCATCAAATTTTTTCTAAAAAGGTAAAATCTTTGTTTACTTTCGTTAGCTTTTTGACACGGAGACTATTTTATAAGTTAAAATAAGGACAATAATGAGACTAAAGTGAGGAATATGAGTCATGATTAAACAAATATTTTTAGATATGGATGGGACTTTGTTGGATGAACAGGGGGGATTAACAGAGAATACAGTTACGACAATTATTGATGCAAAAATACCAGTTACTTTAGTCTCAGCTCGAGCACCCCAGGAAATGATTTTTGCTATTCAAAAATTAGCTCTAACAGCACCACAAGTGGCCTTTAATGGTGGGTTGATTTATCAGTTACAGGATAATCATCTACAAGTTATTCATACTAATCCGATTGCAAGTCAAGTTAGTATACAATTGGTTCAGTGGTTAGCAAAAAATTATTCAGAAATGAGTTTAAGCTATTATACACAAGATAATTGGTTCGTTAATCGACAAGGACCAGAAGTTGATCGTGAAATTTTGTTTACGGGGATGGTGCCACAGGATACAGCATTATCAACATTACACTCAGATAGTGATTTCGGTATTTTCAAAATTATGCTAATTGATTTGACGGCAACAAAATTGGACGCCATCACGCAGACTATTCTAGATTTGAACTTACCAGGAATCAATGTACAACAATCAGATAGTGAACATTTAGAAATCACAAGTGCGATAGCCGAAAAAGCATTTGGTGTTACTGACATTATGACTCATGAAAATTTATCAAAGTCAGAAACAGCAGCTTTCGGGGATGGGTATAATGATTTATCAATGTTTGGTGCAGTTGGAACTGCCATTGCAATGGGCAATGCACCGATTGCTGTGCAACAAGCTGCACAGTATGTTACTAAACCCAATACCGTTGATGGCGTTGCTTATGGAATAAAAAAATTTCTATTGCAAGAAACTGTGAAGAAGGAGAAAAATGATGGCTAATATTAAAGATATTGCACGGTTATCAGGGTATTCAGTCGCAACAGTTTCGCGATATATTAATCAGAATGGCTATGTTTCGACGGCGGCAGCGACGAAAATTCAACAGGTCATTACATCGGTTGACTATGTGCCAAATACGATTGCACGAGATTTGAGTACAGGTAAAACCAAAACGATTGGTGTGGTTGTCCCATTTTTAGAATATGCTTATTTTTCAAAATTATTTGCTGGTATTACAAAAGCAGCGTTTCGTATCGGGTATAACGTGGTGGCTCTAAAATCGAATTATGACGTTAATTTGGAATTAAAGTATTTGGAACAATTACATCAAAAAAATTATGATGGTTTAATTTTTACATCACATGGTTTGTCATTGGATAGTATGTTGGCTTATCAGAAATATGGACCAATTGTTTGCTGTCAAAATTTGGGAGATAGGCAATTAGCAGCAGCTTACTCAGTGCGTGAGACGACTTACTTAAAAGTATTTCGTCTATTAAAACAACAAGGTAATCAGCGAATAGCACTAACCTTTAATCGTTATTATGAAGAAAGTCCAACGAGTCGAGCGACAATTGATTGTTATGAACAAATATTTGGTCATAAACCAGAATTACAATATATTTTAACAGGTATATTGGGGTTTGAAGATGGTTATCAAGCAGCAAAAAAGTATTTATCATTACCCGAACTACCAGAGGCAATCTTTGCAAATGGGGATGATATTGCTGCTGGTATTCGTGAATGTTATCGTGACCGCCAACAACCAATGCCTATCTTAATTGGGCAAGATAATGAAATTTCAAGTCGTTTAATGAATATTTCAACCATTGATCATCACTATGAACAAATTGGTCAAAAGGCGGTCGATTTGGTTATTAGTGGGGAAATTTCACATATACCAATTGCATCTGAATTAATTATTCGCCATGGTAAAGTGCGTTAAAAGCAACAGTATAAATCATATGAGGGGGATGTCAGAATGTCTTTTCAGAAAGTAAATGAATATTTCAATCAGTTGGGGTTGGGTGATCGCGTGAAACGCTTTGATGAATCAAGTGCCACTGTTGTTGAAGCAGCACATGCGTTACATTGTGAACCATCACATATTGCAAAAACGATGTCTTTCTTAGTCAATGAGCAACCAGTGTTAGTTGTGATGGCTGGTGATGCAAAAGTTGATAATCATAACTTTAAAGCGGTCTTTCATAAACGACCTAAGATGATTGCGAGTGACCAAGTAGAATCATATATTGGCCATGCACCTGGTGGTGTTTGCCCCTTTGTTACCAAGGAAGATGTTGCCATTTTCTTAGATGAATCTTTAAAGCGCTTTGATATTGTTTACCCAGCGGCGGGGGACGATCATAGTGCTGTGGCATTATCTCTGGATGAATTAGCACAATATACAAACGCGCACCAATGGGTAGATGTTTGTAAAGATTGGCAGTAACGATGAATGAATCAATACCGTAATAGGAGGTGGCAAAATGATCAATATTCGACCAATTCAACAACGCGATGATAGATATCTTCAAGAACTGATTCAGTCGTTGTTGACGAGGCATCATCTAAATGTGCCAGGAACAGCATATTTTGATCCTGAATTGGCTCATTTGAGTGATTATTATCAAGTAAATGAACAGCGACAATATTTTGTTGCAATTGATGATCAAAATCACGTTCTTGGTGGAGCAGGGATTGCAGAATATGATGAACAAAAAAAGATTGCAGAATTACAAAAATTATATATAGATTATCAGGCGCAAGGACAACATTTAAGTTATCGATTATTAGATCAAGCCATACAGTTTGCGAAAGAAAAAGGGTATCAAAAAATTTATCTGGAAACACATCATGTTTTAACCGTGGCCATTCATGTTTATCAACGTTATGGGTTTACAGAATTAGAGGCACCATTGAATAGTGGGCAACACGCGACCATGGATCGTTTTTTTATAAAATCAATATAAAATGGTGTGTATTATTTTAAGAGTTTGAGACGACATTTTTAAGAGATAAGGAGTTGGACAATGAAGTTTTATACTTATCAATACTTATTAGATAATCAAACACATTTTCCATACTTACGTAGTATTATTATTGCTATTTTAGCCATTGCGTTTATTATTTTGCTGATACGTTATTTATCAAATAAATTAGAGATTAAATATAAGGATCTGGCAATTATTGTCGCGACAGCAATGATTTTAATGTTAGCGATTCAATTTAATGATTATACAAATTTTAGAACCAGTAGTCAGAAAAGTAGTCAAGAAGTATCTTTAGTCAAAGATGTGGCAAAAAAACTAAAAGTTAAACCACAAAAGTTGCTTGTTAATAATTTGCAAACAGGATCTGGTGATATTTTGGTTCGTAGTCCGCGCGGCGATTATCGGGTTATTTTTAATAATGACAGCTCAGAGTATGTCTTAGAGAAAATTAATTTGCGTTCAAATACTGTTACAGTAAAAGAGGATTAAAGTATGTTTTCATATTCAGATATATTTTTGAAACTAGTGATTGGTTTCGTCTTTATTACATTGCTGATTAAATTTAGTGGTAAGGGTAGTTTGGCACCCACATCACCGCTTGATCAAGTACAAAATTACGTTTTAGGTGGGATTATAGGTGGTATTTTATACAATCAAGCAATAACAGTTGCGCAATTTATTGTGATTTTGGCAATTTGGGCGTTATTAATGTTAACGACACGTTATTTAAAGATTCATATTCATTTAATCGGTAAATTTATCGATGGTGAACCGATGACCATTATTTATAATGGCAAATTATTAGTAGAAAACTGTCTACATGCTAATTTGTCGGCAAAGGAAATTGATTTTAAACTACGTGCAGCTGGCGTGTTAGATATTACAACTGTGAAACGTGCGATTCTAGAACAGAATGGTAGTATGACGATTTTAGGCAAAAATGATGAAGATGTTAGATTTCCTGTGATTATTGATGGCAAAGTGGACACGGATGTCTTACAAGTGATGAATAAAGATCAACACTGGTTGGATGAAGAACTTCGTGCTCAGGGAATTGACGATGTCAAAAATGTTTATATGGCAAGATATCGAAATAATAAATGGGATATTGCAACTTATTAAAAAGAGAAACAGCAACAGATAGAAAAATGAAAATTTCAGCTGGGCTAATTAATGATTATTATGAACGCATATAAACGACATTAGGCGGTAAATTAGCGAAATAATTTACCGCCTAAGAAAAGCAATTGATACAATTTTAACTTGTTTGATATGCCTCATTCGGTTTCAATATGAGAGGCACTTTTTTATACTTTTTAATTGTGTACGTATTTTTATACCGATAAATAAAGGTGTTGTCATGTCATTTCACTTGTTTAAATAAATAACATGATAATGACAACTGCAAACGGAAAGATGAAGATACTTTCGGTTAGAATACGTGTTGAAAAACCAACATCCATGTTATTTTGTTCGGCTAACATTGGTAATACAGTTAGCATTGGTGTGACGGATTGAATCATCAGGGTTTTAACAAACAGTTCTGGTAGTGCAATCCAACCAAGTAACTGGTTGACCCATAAAACAAGAAACATCATTAGCGGTGAAATGATAAATTTACCACATTGCGCAATGAAATCAATTTTTTCAATTTTCATGTCAGCCATTTGTGTTTTAGCAAGTTGGAGACCTAGAAAAATTAATGATAACGGCGTCACAACATTAGCAACATAATTAAATGCTTGATACAAAAAACCGTGGACAGGTAGTTTAATATTAACCACAAAGAAAATTAAACCAATAACAAAGCCCCACATTGGTGGTGTTAATAAATTCATGACACGTCGCCAAAGCGGTTCATGATGTTTAGCTGGTGCTTGAGGATTATCTTTATAAATTAATTTTACACCAACGCCCCAGGTTGCAATCGTGTTGGCAACGAAATAAGCGAGGAAATAAGGTAAACTTTTGTTACCAAACAAGGCTAGATTTAAAGGTAGACCAACGAATAGCGTATTCGCATTCACAAAAGCATTGATGAATAAACTATGACGTTCTTTACCAAGATGTAAAAGACGACCAATGGGAACGGCAATTAAGAAACACATAATGATAGCAATTGTAGATAACACAAAACCAATAAACAATGTGCTAAAATTTTGCCGGGTGATGTATTTTTGCGAAGAAATGAAGACGGATACTGGTAAAGCAACATTAACGACGATAGTTGATAAATCATTGATAAAGTATGGACTAACTATTTTTGATTTACCAATAATTAAGCCAATCACGATGACTGTAATAATGATCAAAACACTGTTTAGTGAAATTAAAAAAGTGGATAGCATATATGTGTAATCTCCTTAGAAGCACGTTTATGTATTAACAAATATATTTTACGCTTATGTTTTTTAAATGCGAAGTAAATTAGGGAATGTTAGTCAAGGTGAGAGGGGAAAATATCATGGCAGAGTGGCAACAATTGTATGAACAAGCAAAGCAAGAATATGATCCAAAGGAGATAAATCCATTTATTTATGCACATCATGTTGTTTGTGCATTAGAGGCTGAAAATGGGGCAGTTTTTACTGGCTTTTGTATTGAAAGTTGTTCAGGTGTTTGTAACTTATGCGCAGAACGTGTTGCAGCATTGAACATGTATGTTAATAGTGGTCAGACACATATTAAACGAATGATTGCCTTTCGAGATGCAGCTCCTAGTGGTGGTGGTACGGGGATGCCATGTGGTGCTTGCCAAGAATTTTTATTGCAATTAGATCAAAAAAATAAGCAAACAGAGATTATGGTAGATTACCAAAAAGGGCAGACGATTACCTTAGGTGAACTCATGCCTAATTGGTGGGGTGACATGCGTTATCATGAAAGCAATGGGACAGTACACTAAGTAAAAAAATTTTGATGATAGGCAAGCTGAATAACTAATATCACTAACTGACTAAGCCCATCGTAAAAATCAATTAGAATAGTCGGACGATATATGATGAAAATTGCCAATGATTTGTTGTATTGCAGGCATCATTTTCTTATTGTTCGGCTATTTTCTTGTTAAGTAGCTTTTGGCTCATCTTCATATTATTTTTAATGAGATATTAATTGTTTAATTTTTTGATGGTATAAGATTGAAACGACTAACAAGTAGAAGACAAATCCTACGAAAATTTCCATAACAAAATGGTATAAAGAAAAAGGAAGGTGTGCTGTCATGTATGACAGTAATAAAAACATGCTCATTGCAGCAAACAGAAATATTAAACTATCTAGTAACATGTGTGTGATATTGAGATATTTTTTAGCAACGTAAAATTGATACATTGTGACGACAATTTCAGCACAGATTGTTGCGTAGACGACACCGATATCGTGAAAAATCAAGATAGCAGGGTAATTTAAAATTAAGTTGGTTACTGCACCAAGTGAAACGGAATAAAGATAAAATTTAATTTTTTGAGTAGGTATTAAAAATTGCACACCAATAACATTACTCCAACCAACCAAGATAATGAGAATCGCCTCAACATTAATGTAATGGTTAATACCAATAAATTTATCTGAAAAAAACCACAATGAAAAATCTTCTGATAATGCATAAATACCAGCAATCATTGGAAAGCTTAAAAAACTAGTTATCGAAAAACTTTTGATAATTAGTTTTTTAATTTGTTCTGAGTGGTTGTTTGCGTATAACGCATTAATTCTTGGTATTAAGATAATTCCAGAAGCGGTCACAATGGTTATCAGAATTTTAATGAGACGATCAGCATTTTCAAAATAAGCAACTGCTGTCATGTTGCCAAATAATCCTAATGATGTTTTGTTGATGGTGACATAAAAAACAATCATTATTTCTGGTAGTAGTAATAATAGTGCTGGTTTAATATGTCTGACAATATCAAGATGGTGAAGATTTGGTTTTGTTATTTCATAATGTAAAGTAGCATAAATTGTTAAATTACCAAGTAGAGTAGTCACAGATAAAATGGTGATATACAAGAGCAAATCCGCCGAATCATTGATAAAAATGAGGATACTTAATGTTGATATGATGCGAATCATAAAATTTCGGATAGTAATCAGTTTAAAATTCTCCATACCTTGATATAACCAAGAGATGTCCAAAGCAACTGCGATAATCTGAATAGATTGTGCAAGATAGTAAAGTAAATAATGCCTTTGGGTACAATTAATAAAAATAAGGAAGGTAAACAATGTTAATCCTAGTATCAATAAACGTAAGATAAATAATTCCCAGAAAATTTGTGATCGCAAGGTTTTATTTTGATTGGTAATGGCAATTTGTTGACAGCCGTAGGTCATGCCGATACTACAAATTAAAATAAAATATTGGGTATTTGCAGCAGTAAATGAATGAATACCGAGAGAGGCAGGGCCTAAAATACGTGCAATATAGGGCATAGTTAGCAATGGCGTAAATAATGCAAAAATTTGATAAAGCGCATTGTAGATATAGTTACGTATTAAATTCATAAAATACCTCGGACAATGAAATTTTATCTTGAAATTATAACGCTAGATGATAAAAATTTATCTAAATTAATTGAACGTACAAAATATGATATTGATAATATTTTGCACTATTTATGCTATATAATATAGATGAATTAACGATGCCATGGGAAGGTGATTAAATGACGACGATTTTAGAGTTGCAACAAGTGAGCCTTGTAATTGATAAAAAAGAATTGTTAAAAAATATGACATTACAAGTACCAACGGGTTCTTGGTTGACGATTACTGGTCCATCTGGTTCTGGTAAGAGTTTATTACTGAAATTAATTGCTAGTTTATTAACACCAACGACCGGGAACATTTATTTTGATGGGAAAAATCAGCACACGTTTGACAAAGCAATTTATCGACAACAAGTGTCATATTGTTTTCAACAACCAAGTTTATTTGGTCGAACAGTAAAAGATAACTTAATAATGCCATTCACGATTAGAAATAAAGATTTTGATGAACAAAGGGTGATAACAGCCTTAAATTCAGTTGACTTAACAGCTGATTTTTTAAAAAAAGATATTAAGACATTATCAGGCGGGCAAAAACAACGAGTAGCATTGATTAGAAATTTATTATTTCAACCCCAAATTTTATTGCTAGATGAAATAACAACAGGACTAGATGCAAAAACGAAAGACATTGTACAACGATTAATACTGACCTATCAAAAAAGAGGGGTCACCATTTTGTCAGTGACTCATGATGAAGGGGAAATTATTAATGCTGACCGCTTAATTCGGATTATTGATGGTGAATTGGAGAAAAAATAATGAATAATGATTTATTGGTGAGCCCAACGGCGTTAACGTTTGCGGTTATTTTGGTGATCATTGCGTTAATTATCAATTTACATGAGAAAATTGGTCTTGAAAAGGATATGATCATCGGTGTTTTCCGAGCAATTATTCAGCTGGTGATTGTTGGTTATGTTTTGACTTATGTCATAAAAACCAATCAATATTGGTTGACGTCATTAATGATATTAATCATCATTTTCAATGCCGCTGCAAATGCGCGTAAACGAGCACATCGTATGCCATATGGTTTTTGGATCAGTTTATTTGCGATTACGATTGCGACAGGGATAACCCTAGCGTTATTAGTAACAACAGGTGTGATCAAATTTGTACCTAGTCAGATGGTGCCAATTTCAGGTATGATTGCAAGTAATGTGATGGTTGCGATTGGATTAGCTTATCGGAGTATGTATGAAAATTTCAATGATCAACGGCAACCCGTTTTAGAAATGTTGGCCTTGGGTGCATCTGCCAAACAAGCATCTATTGAAATTGTGCGACGGGCGATTCGGACAAGTCTCGCACCAACGATTGATTCAGCAAAAACAGTTGGTTTGGTTAGTTTACCAGGGATGATGTCTGGACTAATTTTTGCTGGTGTTGATCCAACCAAAGCAATCATGTATCAAATCATGGTCACTTTTATGTTATTAGCTTCAACGAGTATCGGTAGTGTGATTGCTTGTTATCTGATGTACCCACAATACTATAATCAGGATTTACAATTGCGTTAAATAAAAATTGTTGTTACAGCAAGGAGTCAGGCTTTTAGAACATGATTAAAGACGTCAATCTACCAATTTTAAGTTGATAGATTGACGCTCTTTTCAGCTGGTCATAACGACTGATATCCACCCCCTTTTTTAGTGTTTATTTATTAAACAAATGTTTTTCTATTCATGTCTCTTAAGGATGACAGACAATAAATTTATCTGATTTTTTTAAAATTATTAGGCTATTTTAAGTGGTTATTGTCATAATAATAAAATTCCTAATCTTCTCATTTAATGTGAATTTTAGGTTACGATTATCAGAAAACAGTGCAGTGGTAAAGGTTTCGTGGTATTATAATTAGATTAGAAACTAAGGATAGGAGTTGTCTAGATGCTAGCGACATTGGTTAAATCTCGAGACGTTTTAACGACGCTCAGTGAAAATGCAACACTTCAAGATGCATTAGATATCTTTGATCATTCCGGATTTCGGGCTATTCCTATTTTGGATGAAAGTGGGCAATTGTTTCGCGGGGCAATTTATAAGTTACATATTTATCACCACATGATACAGGGTGGGGATTTGAATATGCCGGTTACGAGTTATATGCGAAACATGACAAAGTTTGTGCGTGTGGAAGCGACATTTTATGAGGCGTTTTTTACCTTAAAAGATTTGCCATTCATTTCTGTTTTGAATGAAGACAATCACTTTATGGGTATCTTGACGCATAGTCGTATGATGAGGTTATTAGCTGATTCTTGGGCAACGAATGAAGGCCGATATAGCTTGACAGTGGTATCAGATGGTGAGCGGGGTAGTTTGGAAAAAGCGGCTCATATTATTTCACGCTATACCACGATTTCATCAGCAATGACTTTGGATCCTGATCGAAATCCACGAACGACCCGGCTATTATTTACACTACCAAATACAGTCAGTGAAGGATCATTATCAAAAATTATCAAAATTTTGTCCAGAAAAGGGTATCACTTGGAGTCATTGGAAGATCTGTCACAGTCGTCATATATGTGATAATCAGAGAGAAAAATGTGGTTTATTGTCGTGTTTATATAGTGACACATACAATACGTATGTATCTTTTGAGAATAGATGCAACGAGCTGAGGCAGTGATTGCTGCCTTGGCTTTTTTGTTGTAGAGGAGAGGGTATGTTAGTTGATATGCATTGCCATAGTGATGGTAATCCAAATTTAATACAAGTACAAAAAAATGCAGGGATTGCAACGATTTTAAATGCAACGACTGCCGAGGAATTCCAATTTAACAAACAATACGCTGGTCGAAGACAGCTGACAAGTTATGGTGTTCATCCGTGGGAGTCACAACGGCAAAAAATCGATCAGAGTTTATTAACGCAGGCACCGATTATTGGTGAGATTGGTTTAGATAGTGTTTGGACAGACGTGCCGCTTGTGGACCAGCGGCATCTCTTTGCACAACAGTTGGCAGCGGCTGCTGGCATGAAAAAGCCTGTTATTTTACATACAAAAGGTTGTGAACAAGAAATTTTAACAGCGATCAATGAC
Source organism: Weissella sp. ESL1156 (assembly GCF_058505625.1). NCBI lineage: Bacteria > Bacillati > Bacillota > Bacilli > Lactobacillales > Lactobacillaceae > Weissella > Weissella sp. ESL1156. Next base: position 1,534,880 of record NZ_CP196372.1, read on the forward strand.
ATGTCAAATCTAACAGTGTTGGTGCATTGGTATTCATCACCAATGCACCAAGATGACTATATTGCTCGCCAACATAGTTACTTTTCCATTGGACCTGATGTATTGACCGATGAAGTGGTCCAGAAATTTGCGAAAAAGGTACCACTATCACACTTATTTATTGAATCAGATGGTTTAGCAAGTTTGAGTTGGGTATTACAACGTGAAGTGACGGTTCAAGAATATGTGCCGTTATTGGAAAAGTTATATCAAACAGTCGCTGATTTGCGAGGGATATCAGTTAAGCAATTAAATGCTCAGATTGAAAAAAATTGGCAATATTTATTTGGTTAGTGGACGTCCTGGTTATTAGTCAAATGATAGTAAATCATGAGGGGCTATAAAACGACTCCGCATTAAAATATCAGCTAATTCTTCAGGCGATTCAGGGTGTGCTTTATCGATCCAATGGCGCACAATATTAAGAATGCTATTGATTGCAATTTCTTTCGTGTAATCAATTGGGATATCAGTTGAGAAATGTCCCTTATTTTTGGCCAATTGTCTCGTAAATAAGTCGTCTACCACGGCCTTAATTTGTGAGAAAAATTGAGGGTCGCCATTTGATGAAAATAGGGCATGCATGGTCTCTCGTTCACCATCAACGTAACCGAGTGCCTGATTAAAGACACGATAAGCGGCACTAGATCTGTCAACATTGGTATCATTACTAAGTGGCTCTTTTAAATTATCTTTTAGAGCAGTCGTAATGTTAATCATCAACTCATCTTCTATTTTTGCGAGTAATTCGTATTTATCAGTATAATGCACATAAAATGTTCCCCGACTAACACGAGCTTCGCGTGTAATATCAGATACAGTAATGTTGTTGAATCCTTTTTTTTCAATAAGATGAATAAAAGATGTTTTAATATTTTGTTGGGTTCTTTCGTTACGTTCAGCTTGTTTCATAATATGGTCTCCATTTATTGAACAACGTGTTAAAAATTGTCTATTGTACTAACTTCCTATTAGCATTAATATAATGCAGGTAGATAAATTATTCAACAAGTTGTTCAATAATTTATATAGGAGGAGAGAATGCAATGTTAAAATCAGAGTGGCAGTGGTTAAAAGCACATAAATTTTATATGTTAGTTATTTTTGTCTTATTTTTTGTGCCATCAATATATGCCGTTACCTTCCTAGGATCATTGTGGAATCCCTATGGTGAAGTGAGTAAATTACCGGTCGCAGTTGTCAATAAAGATAAAGCTGTGACTTACCAAGGTAAAAAGTTGACAGTTGGACAAGATTTAAAAAAAGAATTACAAAAATCGAACGCCATGAATTTTAAATTTCCATCAGCGCAAGTCGCACAAAAGGGCCTCAATGATGGTAAGTATTATACAGTTATTACGATTCCAAAGAATTTTTCGAAAAATGCAACAACCTTATTAAACAAGCAACCTAAGCAAATGAAATTGCACTATGAAACAAGCTCAGGACATAGTTTCATTGCTGGAAAATTATCTGAGTCTGGTGCGAAACAAATTGGGACACAAATATCTGGTAAAGTGACCAAGATTTATACAAAAACGATTTTTAAAGAAATCAAACAAGCTGGTTTAGGTATGACGGCGGCTGGTAAAGCGAATAAAAAGTTGGCTAATGGGGCCAGTACGTTAAAATCAGGCAGTGATCAAGTGACTGCTAACCTTGAAAAATTGGCTGCAAGTTCACTAACATTTGAAGATGGTGCTCACACATTGACACAAGGAATAGAACAATACACGTCAGCAGTTGGCACGGCAAGTGGTGGTAGTCAACAATTAGCGAGTGGATTGCATCAAATGAATCAGCAAGCACCAACGCTCATTAACGGTGTGAGTCAATTACGTCAAGGCACACAACAGTATACACATGCAGTTGCAACAGCAAGTCATGGTAGTGAAACATTATCTAATGGGTTAAATCAATTAAATCAACAGATTCCCACATTAACTTCAGGTGTAACGAAGTTAAATGATGGATTAACACAATTAAATAATGAGCTGGTTGATAACGATGTGAAAGGCAACTTAGCTAAAGTACAAAAAGGAGTTGCTGAGTTATCGCGTATCGTTGATGATACAAAGGCCGTATTGCCTGATGATCAAACAATCAACAATCAATTTAGTACGTTACAATCAGATTTGAAAGCCTTGGCACAGGCTAACGCTGCAGACCAAGGCACGTTATCAAGCAATGTCAATGCCGCACTACAAGCAGCAGGCATTAGTGCGACTGACGAGCAAAAAACAAAATTTGTGCAAGCAATGGTCAGCAAGCAAAGTGATACGCAAACGGCAAAAGTATTAGCAACAATAACCGAGCATGCTGATGCATTGCAAAATAATGTTAATCAACTACAGCAAGTTGCAAAAACACATCAAGCAACTTTAACTGAATTAGCACAGACTGCTAAAAGTACTGATTTGCACCAGGTTAATAATCAATTAACGGCGATGCAAAAATTACCAGATGCAGTTTCTCAGTTAGCAACAGGGTCAAAACAGTTAACGAGTAAAATGCCAACCATGCAGCAAGCTGTTGGACAATTAGCTGTTGGTGGGCAAACGTTGACGAGTGGCTTACAGACGTTGCAAAATCAGTCAGCAACATTAAATAATGGTCTAACGACTTTACAATCTGGTGCACAAACATTAAGCAGCGGTGTTGGACAGTTAGATGGTGGTGCAACACAGTTGACGAGTGGCCTACAAACATTGACTGGTATGAATGGTCAATTAACGAGCGGTGCTAAGCAATTAAGCAGTGGGGCTAGTCAAATTAGTAACGGTTCCGGGCAATTAGCAAGTGCAACACAACAAATGGGACCAGCCTTGTCACAGATGAATGCGGGTAATTCAACATTGGCTAATAAATTAGCTGATGCGGGCAAGCAAGCTAATCAACTAAAGGGAACAAAAAAGACAGTACAGCAAATGGCAAATCCAGCAACTGTGACACATACAGAGAAGGATAAAGTACCTAATAATGGTACTGGTATGATTCCATATATGTTCTCAGTTGGGATGTTTGTGGGGATGATGGCCTTGAATCTCATGCTTGATATGGTTTCACCACGAGGTAAAGTTTCTTCATTAGGTGCTTGGTTTGGTTCAAAAATGTTGATTCTTTTTGGTATTGCAACAATGACCACAGTCACGTTATATGCATTAAGTGATTGGATTTTGGGGATGAATCCTGTTGAGCCAGGGCAAACGTTCTTATTCATGTTACTAATAAGTTATGTGGATGCAGCATTAGTGACAGCCATTTATATGTGGTTTGGTAAAGCGGGTGCTTTTGTTTCAATGGTGTTATTGGTCTTACAACTGAGTGTCGCTGCTGGCACATATCCTATTGAATTGTCGAATAAGTTTTACGAATGGTTACATCCATTCGTACCAATGACTTATTCTGTCAGTGGTTTGCGTGAAACAATCATGATTGGTGGATCAATTTCAACCGAAGTGACTGTCTTAGTGAGTGTTGGGTTAGTATCATTATTGGCGATGTTCCTCTTCTTCGTTGTGAAGCAACATAATTTTAAAATAATAGAAAATATGCAAGCAGATTAAAAATGATAAATACAAAAGTGTGATTGTGTCGCACACATATGACAGCATAAACATTATCGCGTTGGTTGAGTAATGTTTGTGCTTTTTGCATTAATCATATATTTTTTAATATTGTTATGCTTAATTAAAAGAAATGTTAATCGTAACAACATGTGTGGTCATTATCTGATAAAATAAGCTAATAGAGAATTGAACTATTATAAAAGGAAGCGTATTAAATGACAGTTAGTATCTGGGTTTGGATTGGCTTTTTTCTATTTGTTATTGCCATGTTGACATTGGATTTAGGCGTTTTTAATAAAAAAGAAGAGGTGCCGACATTTGGTAAATCACTTTTTCAAACCGCGGTTTGGATCGCGCTAGCATTTATTTTTGCAGCGGGTATTTGGTATTTTGAAGGTAGCGGTCATGCCGTAGATTTTGTAACGGGTTATCTACTAGAAGAGTCATTAAGTATGGATAATTTGTTCATCTTTATCCTCGTATTTGGCTTTTTTGGTATCGAAGCCCGTTATCAACATCGCGTATTGTTCTGGGGAATTTTCGGGGCAATTATCATGCGAGTACTCTTTATTTTAGGAGGAGCAGCACTGTTACATAAATTTGAATGGTTAATGTATTTATTTGGTATTTTTTTGGTTTATACAGGCATCAAAATGTTGTTCAATAAGGAAAAAAATCAGGATCTGAATGATAGTAAATTGATCCAAGGATTGCGTAAGATTCTCCCAGTAAAAGATGATGTTAGTCAGCCACACTTTATTGTAAAAGAAAATGGCAAGCATTATGTGACACCATTTCTGATTGCGTTAATTTTTATTGAATTATCTGATATTTTATTTGCGGTCGATTCTATTCCAGCAGTTTTGGCTGTGACACAAGATACGTTTATTGTTGTGACATCAAATATTTTTGCAGTATTAGGATTACGATCATTGTTCTTTGCATTATCAAAGTTGCTACCAATGTTCCGTTATATCAAATATGCTTTGGCGGTGATTTTAGCCTTTATTGGCGCAAAGATGTTGATAAATGAAGCGGGTAAAATGTGGCACTGGCATTTTGAAATTTCAAATGTTGCGTCATTAATTGTCATTGTGAGTTTGATTGTTATTGCCATCGTTGCTTCCGTTGCTAGGACACGCTGGGAAGATGCTCGTGGTATGAAAAAATAAGGCAAATTGCCATTGTGGTTAGTCAATAACGATACGATATTTTAGGGACTAACAAGTAACCAATTATAATGGGGTACTTGTTAGTTTTTTTAATGACGTAAACATAAATAGTCAAATGGCACAAACCAACGATGAGAAATGGCAAATGAACGTTTTTAAGATCACCAGCAATGAGTGGTATTAAAAACTTCAGACTATCAAATCAGGATAAATTGGTTTAAAATTTATAATCATTAGGGTACCTCGTGAACGTGAGGGTAACATCCCATAAACAAAGTAAATCAGGTACTAGGGTGGGGACTAAGTCAGTCTCGACCCATTTCGTGCGTTGGTTGAAGATAAAAAGTGAGGCATACAAATAATGAAAATGATTGTTGGATTAGGCAATATTGGTAAAGAATATGATGGGACACGCCATAATATTGGGTTTATGACCATTGACGCGTTTGCAAATAAATATTCGGCTAAGTTTAAACAAGATGCCACACATCATGCTTTTGTGGCTGATGTGCATATCAATCATGAAAAAGTGATATTAGTAAAACCAACAACCTATATGAATGACTCAGGTCAAGCAGTTCGGCCGTTAGTTGATTACTATAAATTAGATTTAGCAGATTTATTGATTGTTCAAGATGATATGGATATGGATCTAGGTCGTTTACGTTTACGCCAGCAGGGGTCAGCTGGTGGTCATAATGGGATTAAAAGTATTGCTAGTCATTTAAATACGCAAAAATTTAACCGATTAAAATTTGGAATCGGTCATCCAGCCCATGTGCACCAAGCAGTTGTTGATTATGTATTAGGACATTTTGGTAAAGACGAACAAGCTGATTTATTAGCCGGATTGGATAAAGCCGTGACAATTTTTGAAAGCTTTGCTGCGGGTCAAGAAATGCCAATGTTAATGAATCAATTTAATTAAAAGGATAGTGATGTGTTATGCAACTAACGGAACTTTTACAACAGGATAAATCATTACAGCAGTTAGCCATTGATTTAAAAAAAGGTGGCCGTCATTTAATAACAGGTATTTCTGGTACGGCACGAACGGTTTATTTAGCTGCATTACAACAAAAAAATCGTCAACCAATGGTGGTTGTCTCAGATAGTCAATTTCATGCAGATCAATTAGCGGAGGATCTACAGGCTTTGCTGGGAGATAAACATGTTGCTGTATTCCCTGCTGAGGAAAGTTTAGCAGCAGAAATGGCAGTGACATCATTAGATACGCGACTTGCACGGGTGAAGGCTTTGCATCTGTTATTAACAGATCCGCAGGCAGTTATTGTGACAGGGATTGCTGGTGCGCAACGTTATTTGCCACCAGTTGTAACGTTTCAACAAGCCCAATTAACCATTGATTTTGATCATGAATACGATTTGCAGCAATTGGAATCAAGCTTGCATCAAATGGGTTATCATCGTAATACAACAGTTGAGCAACCAGGAGAGTACGCTATTCGTGGGTCAATTATTGACATTTATCCCTTAGATGCAGATTATCCTGTGCGACTAGATTTTTTTGATACAGCATTAGATTCAATGCGCACTTTTGATGCTGAAAGCCAACGGAGTATTAAAAATCTAGAGACATTGACCATTTTACCTGCCACTGATTTAGTCATCAGTGATGCAGCACGACAAGCGGCTAGTACGCAATTAGAACTAGCGATGACGAAACAACGTGACCGACTTGTCGGTGCAGAAAAAAGGCATTTAACAGAGGCGATGACCCCATTGTTGACATCATTAGCAGATGGTCAATTATTACCAGAGATTCGGGCGTATTTGCATACATTGTATCCTGATGCAGCTAGCATTTTTGATTACTTACCCAAAAAAGGTTACGTTGTCTTTGATGATTATCCACGAGCGGTTGAAAATGCGGCACAAATGCGTTTAGATGACACAAATTGGTGGACAGATAAGTTAGACAAACAGCAAGGATTAACGAATGCTGATTTTGGCTGGTCTTTAACTGATCAAGCGCGTGATATTCAGCAAACCAGTTTGATTTTTTCGCCACTGCAACGAGGGATTGGTCAATTACGACAAACCAGTCTCACAAATGTGACTGTGCGACCAACACAACAATTCTTTGCTCAAATGTCCTTGTTAAAAGGGGAAATATCACGTTGGCAAAAACAAAACATGACGGTTATTTTTCTAACCAATACTGATGAACGACAGGGAAAATTAGTGCAAACATTAGCCGATTTTGGGATGCAAGTAAATCGTGTGGCGGCTGATGCAATTGTTGCGGGTAGAACACAAGTGACGACCTTACCATTAAGTGCGGGTTTTGAACTACCAATGCAAAAAATTGTTGTTTTGACAGAAAAAGAGTTATTCCAACAAGTTCGGAAACGGGCACCAAAACGACAAACGCTATCGAATGCTGAACGCATTAAAAGTTATAATGAACTAAAACCAGGTGATTATGTCGTTCATGTAAACCATGGTATTGGTATTTATGAAGGCATGCAAACGATTGAAAATCGTGGTGTCAAGCAGGATTATATTACGATTGCCTATCAAAAAGGTGATAAACTATTTATTCCTGTTACGCAACTTGATCTTGTCCAGAAGTATGTTGGTGCTGCCGAAAAAGCACCAAAGATCAATAAAATGGGTGGGACGGAATGGCAACGCGCGAAAGCCAAAGTTGCGAAGAAAGTTGAAGATATTGCTGATGACTTATTAGCTTTATATGCTGAACGTGAGGTTAAGCAGGGATATGCTTTTGCACCTGACGATGAGGCAATGCATGAATTTGAAGCAGCTTTTCCATATCCTGAAACACCAGATCAAATTCGTTCAATCAAGGAAATTAAAGCCGATATGGAGAAGTCACGACCAATGGATCGGTTATTGGTTGGAGACGTTGGTTTCGGTAAGACAGAAGTCGCGATGCGTGCTGCTTTTAAGGCCGCTCATGAGGGTAAGCAAGTGGCGATGCTGGTACCCACAACGATTTTGGCACAGCAGCATTATGAATCATTTTTGAATCGTTTTGAAGGCACACATCTCACGATTGCTTGGATGTCACGTTTTCAAACGAAAAAGCAAATGACGGAGATTAAGGCCGGTTTGAAAAATCACACGATTGATATTGTTATTGGCACGCATAGTCTGTTAGCGAAAGATATCGTTTTTGGTGATCTTGGTCTACTGATTATTGACGAAGAACAGCGTTTTGGTGTGAAACACAAGGAACGATTAAAAAGCTTACAAACAAATGTTGATGTCTTAACACTTACAGCAACGCCAATTCCACGAACACTAAATATGGCGATGGTCGGTGTTCGTGACTTATCTGTGATTGAAACACCACCAGCTAATCGTTATCCGATTCAAACATATGTGATGGAGCAAAATGGCCGCGTAATTGCGAATGCCATTGAACGGGAAATGGCACGTGGTGGGCAAACTTTTTATCTACATAATCGCGTTGCCGATATTGAAAAGGTCGCTGGCATGATTCAAAGTCTAGTACCTGAAGCGCAAGTTGCTTACATCCATGGTCAAATGACAGAAACACAAATGGAAGGTATTTTGGTTGACTTTATTAATGGTGAGTACGATGTATTAGTGACAACCACGATTATTGAAACAGGTGTTGATATTCCTAATGCGAATACCTTATTTGTGGAAAATGCTGATTATATGGGCTTAGCACAACTTTACCAATTGCGCGGGCGTGTTGGGCGTTCACATCATGTGGCGTATGCTTACTTCACTTATCCAGGTACACGGTCGTTGAATGAGGAAAGTGAAAAACGGTTAACAGCCATTCGTGATTTCACTGAGTTAGGTTCTGGGTTTAAGATTGCCATGCGTGACTTGTCAATTCGTGGTGCTGGTGATTTACTAGGGCAATCACAACATGGCTTTATTAATGCTGTTGGGTATGATTTATACACACAAATGCTTCAAGATGCTGTTGCTGTTAAGCAGGGTAAACAACAAAAGCGCTTTGATTCAGAATTAGACTTACAGGTAGAAGCTTACCTACCTGCAAACTATGTGGCAGATGGACCACAAAAAATTGATTTGTATCAACGTATTCGTAAAGCAACCAAGCCAGAACAATTTGCAGAAATTACAGATGATTTGGTAGATCGTTTTGGTGACATACCAGCAGCAGCTAATCGTTTGTTGGTTGTGTCAAAATTAAAGGCATTGGCTGATCAACTTGGTATTGCACAAATTAAGCGGACGATTAATCAGCCAATGATTGTCACAGTAGACTTTGATAAGCAGGCACAAATGACAAGTGAACAAGTGCAACAAGCAATGTCCTTGACGAAAACGCGTGGACAAATTAAAGTAAATGAACCGGTATTGTTTGCGATGGCGATCCAACCAAAACAAACAGATGATGAATGGTTACAAACATTAATGCAGTTTTTAGAGACTTTATTGCCAAAAAAGGATTAAGTAGATGAGTAAAAGTAGTCAAAATTTGATGGCTGGTGCGGGTATTTTAACGTTAGCTGGTATTATTGCAAAGATACTAAGTGCCGTGTATCGGATTCCTTTTCAAAACTTAGTTGGCAATACTGGCTTTTATGTCTATCAACAGGTTTATCCTATTTATGGTATTGGTATGGTACTAGCTTTGAGTGGTTGGCCATTATTTATTTCTAAGATCATTACAGAACAAACAAGCGAGGCACGCCAACAACTAGTGGCCCGACGCTTATTTTGGTTATTACTGATGATCAGCTGCTTTCTTTTTTTACTAGTTTATGGTGGTGCACCAATATTGGCTTTAGGTATGGGTGATGATTTAAAGTTGATACCTGTTATTAGAGCTGTTGCCTGGATGTTTTGGCTGATGCCATTCTTATCAGTTGGTCGTGGCTTTGCGCAAGGTCAGTTAAATATGGTGCCAACGGCAGTCTCACAAGTCATTGAGCAAATCGTGCGTGTGGGTATTATTATTGGTGTTGCTTGGTGGGGTGTACATGCTAATTGGTCAGTGTATAGAATTGGTACTTGGGCAATGGCAGCAGCAGCAGTTGCTGGTATACTGGCAACGGGGTATATGACGAAAACGATTCGGTCAGTTTGGCAATTACCGCTTTCGCAAGAAATCAAAAAAGATCGGACGATTGGCTGGTTACATATTTTTCGACGTTTATGGTCTGAAGGTAATTTATTAGCGATGTTGACAGGATTGTTAGTACTGTTACAATTGGTTGATTCTTTTTCGACAAAAGGATTATTAGAAGTATCTGGTTTGACGGCACATGCAGCAGAGTATGCTAAAGGTGTTTACGATCGAGGTCAGCCACTCGTGCAACTTGGTATGGTATTGGCAACGGCAGTCAGTACATCTTTACTACCAGTATTACGTCATCATGTTGTTCGACACGCCGATAGTGATTTTAAACACGATTTTCAAATGATGTTAAGGTTATCGTTGATTTTATCTGGTGTTGCAACAATTGGTTTGATAGCTGTTATGCCTGTGGTTAATCAGGTGCTGTTTAGCACCCGCGAAGGTAGCAGTGCCTTAATGATTTTTGTGTTGACGATTATACCTGCAACATTGATTTTAATTATCACGAGTGTGCTGCAAAGTTTAGACTATACGCGATGGGTTGGTTGGTTTGTACTTATCACCATGATCTTGAAATATGTGTTGAATATGATTTTAATTTCTCGTTACGGTATTTTTGGAGCTTCATGGGCAACTTTTATTGCCTTGTTGCCGATGTTATATTTCGTGACGCGTCGCTTACCAAAACAATTACGACAACATTGGCATGGCAAGAATTGGTGGCTAAAATTAGGGGCGACATTACTATCTGTATTGATTGGTGCAGGTGCGTGGTGTCAAGTAAGCGACTTGATTATTGGTTCATCACGAGTGGCTAGCTTATTAACGCTCATAATAGCGGTCCTAATTGGTATAATAATATTTATAATGATGATTTGGCATTTACGTCTGTTGTCAATGGAAGAATGGTACGCCTTACCTAAAGGTTATAAAATATATCATTTCTTAAAACGAAAGGGAAACTCATGCGATTAGATAAATATTTAAAGGTCTCACGTTTAATTAAACGACGTTCAGTAGCAAAAGATATTTCAGATCAAGGACGAATTGACATTAATGGCAAAAAAGCCAAGTCATCTAGTGATGTCAAAACAGGTGACGAATTAACAATTCGGTTTGGTAATAAAACATCAGTCATTGCAGTTGAACGAATTGTTGAAACAACCAAAAAAGATGAAGCTGAACACATGTATCGCATTGTTTCAGAATCATATGCGCAGGATTTTGATGCGGAATAAGATAACGTTCTGTTATGTTTTTATACGAAATTATTAAGAAATGATAATGAGAGTTAAGAAAATTTAATTCTTGCGGTACAGTTATAGTGTTTAAGAATATCGATTGAGATTTGATATGACTATCAGGAAGGTGATTAGGGATGCGTAAAATTAAAAGACAATCAAATATACAACCACTAAACGCTGCTGGTAAAAATCATATTGTCTATGAAGCACGGCAAGCTCGGTATTCACGCTATATTCATTTTCGGCGTCGTTTGATTTTAGCAGTCATTATCATTATTGTTGCTGTGATTGCAATGGTTAATCTTCACAAACAATATACAAAGTATACGACGGCATCTGCTGGTTTGCAGGAAACGAATCAGACGTTAACGAATGCCAAAAATTCGCATTCTGATTTAAAACAAGAAGTTAAAGATTTGGGTGATGATAGCTATTTGGAAAAATTAGTTCGTGAGAAGTACATGTACACGAAAGATAATGAAGTTGTCTTTAATATCCCTGATTAATTTAACCGATGATGGGCAATATGTCGTCTGATTAGGCGGAAGTTTTCTGATTATATCGGATACTTCCGCCTTTTAATCGTTTATAACATGTCATTGTTTTGGTGTGCCATTATGAAATGCGACATTAGTTTTGTGCTATTTTGACATATAATAAGATTAGTCAGCAAAAAGGTAGGGTAAATAGAATGAAACCCAAAGTATTACGAGCCAATTTAATTCGACAGATACGTGAGCAACGGTTGTTTCAGGCGACGGATCATGTTTTGGTGGCAGTATCTGGTGGACAAGATTCGTTACGGTTGTTGCGTTGGCTGACTGATGGTGGGTTACCATTGGATATTCAACCACAAGTTAGTGCGATCTACATTAATCATCAACTGCGATCAGATGCATCAGAGGAAGAACAGTTTGTACGCCATATTTTTGAAAAGACGCCACATTTAAAGACGACTACGGTACAACGATTAGATTGGCCAGAAGCACCGACTGTTGCAGTCGAAGAACAAGCGCGTGAAAAAAGATATGCAGCGATGTTTACCATTGCAAAAAAGATCGGTGCAAATATGATTGTGACCGCACATCATCGTGATGATCAAGTAGAAACAATTCTATATAAATTAGTGCGTGGGAGTCGATTAGATCAATTGACAGGGATGGCAGCAAAACAAACTTTGTCAAATGGATTAGAGTTGGTTCGACCATTCTTAGGGATTCCCAAAGCGGCTCTTGATGATTTGGTTAAGGAACCTGTGCAAGAATGGATTGACGACTATACGAATAATGATCAGCAATATGCACGAAATCGTCTCCGCCATGCCGTTATTCCTGATTTACAGCAAATTAATCATCAAGCATTAGATCATATTATAGATTTTGCAGATCAATTAACAGCATTACAAACATTGGCGTTGCCACAATTGGATCGTGGTGTTCAGCGATTAAAAGCTGGCACACTTGATTGGCAATTACCAACCGATCAATTATTATTGGTGCTACAACGATGGTTGCAAGAACAACAAATATTAGATATTAAAAATCGGCAATTGCGCCAAGTGATTCAATTAATGAGAAATCAAAATGTTGCGATTGGCACAGTGCAATTAAGTGAAAATGAACAATTAGTGAGGGATCATCAATGGTTGCGATTGTTAAAAGGTTAAAACTTTTATAGTTCTTTGAGTTATTGACTAAACATTTGGAGATAAACATGTTATTCTTAAATCTATGTAACAGTAGGGGAATTAAGATTTAGGAGATTAACAAAACATGAACCAACCGGACATGAATAATGATATCGAACGGATATTATATAGCGAGGCAGATATTGCGAAAGCTGCGAAGCGTGTTGGCGAGCAATTAGTTGCTGACTATCAGGGTCGGACACCGATTATTCTTTCAGTACTAAAAGGTGCTGTTTTGTGGACAGTTGATGTAATGCGTCATATGCAATATGCAGAAGTCGAATTCATTGATGTTTCTAGCTATAACGGTGGCGTCTCTTCATCAGGAAATGTAGATTTGGTAACGGATCTACAAACGGATATCAATGGTCGTGATGTCATTATCATGGAAGATATCGTGGATACTGGCCGGTCACTAAAGTTTATGATTGAGTTATTAAAAAGTCGTGGTGCAAAATCAGTAAAAACTGCTAGTTTATTGGATAAAAAAGATGGTCGTGTTGTGGAAGCAGCAGTTGACTATGTTGGCTTTGATGTACCAAAAGCCTTCGTGGTAGGGTATGGTCTTGATTACAAGCAACTATACCGTAATCTACCCTATGTTGGTGTTTTGAAACGTGAAGTTTATGATCCAAAACATGCTGATGTTGTTGACACGGTAGATATCACACCAAATCACTAATTAAACTGTAAATTAATCATGTCGTACATAATAATATGATAGTAACTGCTATTACTATCTGCAGGAGGAATTGATGAAAAACCAACGAAACGGGAATTTTGTCCGAAATAGTTTGTTTTACGTAATCGTAGTCCTTGGTATTATGGGTTTGATATATTGGGTAGCCGGGCCCACACAGACCTCAAATACGAAGACTATCTCTACGTCAACATTTATGACGGAATTGCGTGACAAGAAAATTTCAAAAGTCACGATTCAGCCAGGCGATGGTGTCTACAACGTCAAGGGTGAGTATACCAAAGCACAGTCAAGTAAAAATTCGGGTGATAACGATACCTTTGCGTCACTGTTAGGCGGTGGTCAATCAGGAAAGGCAACTTCCTTTGAGACAAAGTTAGTCGGTAGTGACACAGTTGTTGCTAATGTCCAAAAAATTGCTGAAAAAGCAGACACTGATATTACGACAAAGCCACAACCTACTAATTTCTGGGGAACCTTCTTGGTCACGATATTACCATTGATCTTAATGGTTGGTTTGTTCTACCTCATGATGGGTGGCTTGAACCAAGGTGGTCAAGGTGGTCGTGGCAATATGATGGGTATTGGTAAGTCAAAGGCAAAGCCAGCTGACCCATCAGAAAATAAGAAGCGCTTCGCAGATGTAGCAGGTGCTGAAGAAGAAAAACAAGAACTGGTTGAAGTTGTTGAGTTCTTGAAAGATCCAAAGAAGTTCTTGAAGTTAGGTGCTCGTATTCCATCAGGTGTTCTATTAGAGGGCCCTCCCGGAACTGGTAAAACATTGCTTGCCAAAGCGGTTGCTGGTGAAGCTGGTGTGCCATTCTTCTCAATTTCTGGTTCAGATTTCGTTGAAATGTTCGTTGGTGTTGGTGCTAGCCGTGTGCGTGATTTGTTCGAAAATGCCAAGAAAGCAGCGCCATCAATTATCTTTATCGATGAAATTGATGCGGTTGGACGTCAGCGTGGTAACGGCATGGGCGGTGGCCATGATGAACGTGAACAAACATTGAACCAAATGTTGGTCGAAATGGATGGGTTCGAAGGTAATGAAGGTGTTATCGTCATGGCAGCCACAAACCGTTCCGATGTGTTGGATCCTGCTTTACTTCGTCCTGGTCGTTTTGATCGAAAGATTTTGGTTGGACAACCTGATGTTAAGGGTCGTGAAGCAATCTTGAAGGTTCATGCAAAGAACAAACCATTAGATTCAAGCGTTGATTTGAAAGAAATTGCTAAGCAAACACCTGGCTTTGTCGGTGCTGACTTGGAAAACTTGTTAAATGAAGCGGCTTTGTTAGCTGCTCGTCAAAACAATAATACGATTACTGCAAAAGATTTGGATGAAGCTGAAGATCGTGTGATTGCTGGACCTGCCAAGAAAGATCGTGTGGTTTCAGCAAAAGAACGTGAAACAGTTGCTTATCACGAAGCTGGACATGCGATTGTTGGTTTGGTATTAAATGAAGCACGTGTCGTTCATAAAGTAACGATTGTTCCACGTGGACGAGCAGGTGGTTATGCCATTATGCTTCCTCGTGAAGATCAGATGCTGATGAGTAAGACTGATGCGATGGATCAAGTTGCTGGTTTGATGGGTGGTCGTGCGGCTGAAGTCTTGATATTTAATCAACAATCTTCAGGTGCTTCGAACGACTTTGAGCAGGCTACTGGACTTGCGCGTGCTATGGTAACGCAATATGGTATGTCTGATAAGTTGGGAATGGTTCAGTTGGAAAAGAATAATGGACCACAGTATGGTCAACCATTATACTCAGATACAACGTCACGCCTAATTGATGAAGAAGTTCGCCATATTACAACGCAAGGTTATGAAACAGCATGCGACATTATCTTACGTTATAAAGAACGTCATGAAGCCATTGCGCAAGCTTTGTTAGAGTATGAGACGTTGGATGAGAAGCAAATTTTGAGTTTGTTCAACACTGGTAAGATGCCAGATAAAGATGGCTCAAAATCAGAAGGAGCAACACCAATGTCATATGAAGAAGCAAAGAAAGCAGCCAATGATAAGTTGACTGAAGATGTTTCTTCTGAACAAATAACAGCTTCAGAAGCAATCACACCAGAGAATAAGTCTGATGATGATGATCATGATGAAGCCTAATAATGGTTAGATTAAGAGTTAGAAAATTTATTTTTCTAACTCTTTTTTGCTATGCAACAAAGGCTCAAATTTCATACACGGTGTGTTACACTTGATAACGGAAAACACAATAAAGAAAAGGATATCAATATGACAGATAAATTAGTACGTGCGATAACAAACGATGGTAAATTTCGTGCGATTGCTATTGAAGCAACAGATATGATGAAAAAAGTTGCAACATTTCATGATGCATCACAACTGGGGACAACAATTCTTGGTCGTGCACTCATTGGTTCGTTAATGGTCTCAAATGCGATTCTAAAAGGGGAAGAACGGTTAGCGATTAGTATTGATGGTCAAGGACCTGCCGGTAAAATCGTTGTTGAAGCATCTGCACAGGGAGAAGTTCGTGGGTATGTAACGAATCCGCAAGTCACATTGCCTTTAACTTTAAAAGGGCAACCAAATGTGGCGGATGCTGTTGGGACAAATGGTTTTTTATCTGTGACGAAAGATTTTGGCACTGACGAGCCGTTCACTGGTCAAGTGGCGTTAGTTACGGGTGAAATTGGTGATGATTTAACTTACTACATGGCGAAATCAGAGCAGATCCCCTCTGCAGTTGCGGTGTCTGTGATGGTTGATCCAGATGGTACGGTAGTGACGGCTGGTGGGTTCATGGTTTCAACTTTACCAGATGCAACAGATGAAGATATTGCCGTGCTAGAAGAAAAATTGGCGCATTTTCCAGCTATTTCGACACAAATGATGGAAGGATTTACAGCGAGTGATTTGTTAACAAATTTGTTTGGTGCAGAAACTATCAAAGTATTATCAACAACAGAAGTTGCTTTGTATCCTGAAATTACAAAGCATGACTATGCACGAATGTTAGCAACTTTACCATTATCAGAATTACAAACGATTTTAGCAGAAGATCATGGTATTGAAATTGTTGATCGTTTTACTGGTAAGATTATTAATTTTGATGAAAGTGAATTACAATCAATTATTGCTAATAAAGTTGTTAGTGGAAAAAATTAGTGTTGAGGCTTGCAAAATTTGCAGAAGATTGGCAAACTTATAGATATGTATGGTGAAAACCAACAACGAACTAATAAAAGGAAAAATGAGGCAGGAATAGGATTATGGCTGACCAACAAGTGTCATTAAATGACCAAATGATCAAGCGCCGTGAAAAAATGACTGAACTGCGTGATGCAGGGATCGATCCATTTGGTCACCGCTTTGATCGGACGCATATGGCATCTGAATTACATGCATTGTATGATGATGTTTCAGGTGAAGATTTAGAAGCACAAGCAAATGAAGTAGCAATTGCTGGACGTATGATGACAAAGCGTCGCTCAGGTAAAATTAGTTTTGCTGATATTAAGGATCGTTCAGGACGTATCCAAGTCTTTGTTCAAAAGCCTGTTGTTGGTGAAGAGGCTTACGATTGGTTTAAGAAGTCAGATTTAGGTGATTGGTTAGGCTTTAAAGGAACCATCATGAAGACACGTGCTGGTGAATTGTCATTAAATGTGACTGAAATTACGCACTTATCAAAAGCTTTGCGTCCATTGCCTGATAAGTTCCATGGGTTAACCGATGTTGAGACAAAATATCGTCAACGATATTTGGATTTGATTGCAAATGATGAATCTTTTGAACGTTTCCAAAAGCGGTCAAAGATCATTTCTGCTATTCGTTCCTACATGGATGGCGATGGCTTTATAGAAGTGGAAACACCGATGCTACAAAATGCTGCTGGTGGCGCTGCAGCACGGCCATTTATTACACATCACAATGCATTAAATATTGACTTGTATATGCGTATTGCGCTTGAGTTGCATTTAAAACGTTTAATTGTTGGTGGCATGGAACGCGTTTATGAAATTGGTCGCGTCTTCCGAAATGAGGGGATGGATCCAAAGCACAATCCCGAATTTACGGTCATGGAATCATACGCTGCTTTTTGGGATCTTAGTGACGTCATGACTGAGACTGAAAATATTTTTAAAGCAGCTGCAAAGGTTGTTGCAGATGATATGATTATCACCTACCAAGATAACACGATTGATTTGGCTAAGCCGTTTGCTCGCAAACATATGGTGGACTTAATCAAAGAGAAAACGGGCGTTGATTTTTGGCAACATTACACCATTGAAGAAGCTCGTGCGATTGCTGATGAAAAGGGTGTAAAGTATGAACAATACTGGGGCATTGGTCATATTATTAATGAGTTCTTTGAGGACTTTGTGGAAGAGACATTAATTGAACCAACTTTTGTCTATGGTCATCCAGTAGAAGTATCACCATTGGCAAAGAAGAGTGACGATGATCAGCGTTTTGCACAACGTTTTGAATTGTTTATTTCGGGCGGTGAGTATGCTAACGCCTTTACTGAGCTGAATGATCCGATTGACCAACGTGAACGTTTTGAAGCACAAGCAGCCGAGCGGGCAGCTGGAAACGATGAAGCTGAAGGTATTGATGAAGACTTTATTGAGGCTCTAGAGTATGGTATGCCACCTACTGGTGGATTAGGTATCGGTATTGATCGGTTAGTGATGTTACTAACAAATGCAGATACCATTCGTGACGTATTGTTATTCCCAACGATGCGTTAAAATAAGTGTCATTGTTTGATAAATAGCATCATGTTAATAGGTAATTCTCTGATTATTTGGAGAATTACCTTTTTATATAGAAAAAATGTCATTTGCTTATTCTTTAGTTGCATAGGTTTTTAAATTAGTACTTGCAATCTGCTTTATAACGTCGTATTATATAAAAGTTGGGTTTTGGAAATGATTTAAAAATCAATTCAAATCACATCAAAACTTATCTAAATTATAGTGTTGACATTTAAATCAACATACTGTAATATAGTTTGAGTTGTGGTAAACGTTTCGGATTGCTTTGTTAATCTGAAAATTAGTTATTGACAGATGAATAGTTTGTTGATAAACTAATTGAGTTGTGGGACGCAACGTAGATCATTGAAAACTGAATATCGTTTCGATGAAACAAATGTGTAGGGTCATCAAGCAATTTGCTTGATACAAAAACATTTGCGAAGTCAATTCGCTAGTAAATTCGTTTAACTTCTGTTAAACAACAAAAAAACAATGAGTTATACTCAAGCTTTTAAAATGAGAGTTTGATCCTGGCTCAGGATGAACGCTGGCGGCGTGCCTAATACATGCAAGTCGAACGCTTTGTCTTTAAATGAAATGACGAGCTTGCTCAGATTTGATTTTATCTGACAAAGAGTGGCGAACGGGTGAGTAACACGTGGGTAACCTACCTCTTAGCAGGGGATAACATTTGGAAACAAGTGCTAATACCGTATAATACCAACAACCGCATGGTTGTTGGTTGAAAGATGGTTCTGCTATCACTAAGAGATGGACCCGCGGTGCATTAGCTAGTTGGTAAGGTAAAGGCTTACCAAGGCCATGATGCATAGCCGAGTTGAGAGACTGATCGGCCACAATGGGACTGAGACACGGCCCATACTCCTACGGGAGGCAGCAGTAGGGAATCTTCCACAATGGGCGCAAGCCTGATGGAGCAACGCCGCGTGTGTGATGAAGGGTTTCGGCTCGTAAAACACTGTTATAAGAGAAGAACGGCACTGAGAGTAACTGTTCAGTGTGTGACGGTATCTTACCAGAAAGGAACGGCTAAATACGTGCCAGCAGCCGCGGTAATACGTATGTTCCAAGCGTTATCCGGATTTATTGGGCGTAAAGCGAGCGCAGACGGTTATTTAAGTCTGAAGTGAAAGCCCTCAGCTCAACTGAGGAATGGCTTTGGAAACTGGATGACTTGAGTGCAGTAGAGGAAAGTGGAACTCCATGTGTAGCGGTGAAATGCGTAGATATATGGAAGAACACCAGTGGCGAAGGCGGCTTTCTGGACTGTAACTGACGTTGAGGCTCGAAAGTGTGGGTAGCAAACAGGATTAGATACCCTGGTAGTCCACACCGTAAACGATGAGTGCTAGATGTTCGAGGGTTTCCGCCCTTGAGTGTCGTAGCTAACGCATTAAGCACTCCGCCTGGGGAGTACGACCGCAAGGTTGAAACTCAAAGGAATTGACGGGGACCCGCACAAGCGGTGGAGCATGTGGTTTAATTCGAAGCAACGCGAAGAACCTTACCAGGTCTTGACATCCCTTGCTAATCCTAGAAATAGGACGTTCCCTTCGGGGACAAGGTGACAGGTGGTGCATGGTTGTCGTCAGCTCGTGTCGTGAGATGTTGGGTTAAGTCCCGCAACGAGCGCAACCCTTATTATTAGTTGCCAGCATTCAGTTGGGCACTCTAGTGAGACTGCCGGTGACAAACCGGAGGAAGGTGGGGATGACGTCAAATCATCATGCCCCTTATGACCTGGGCTACACACGTGCTACAATGGCATATACAACGAGTCGCCAACCCGCGAGGGTGCGCTAATCTCTTAAAGTATGTCTCAGTTCGGATTGTAGGCTGCAACTCGCCTACATGAAGTCGGAATCGCTAGTAATCGCGGATCAGCACGCCGCGGTGAATACGTTCCCGGGTCTTGTACACACCGCCCGTCACACCATGAGAGTTTGTAACACCCAAAGCCGGTGGGGTAACCTTTTAGGAGCCAGCCGTCTAAGGTGGGACAGATGATTAGGGTGAAGTCGTAACAAGGTAGCCGTAGGAGAACCTGCGGCTGGATCACCTCCTTTCTAAGGAAAATCGGAAACCTACACAATCAACGAAACGATATTTAGTTTTGAGTGATTTACACTCAATGAAGACAGAGAGTCGAATCTCTGGGACTGTAGCTCAGCTGGTTAGAGCGCACCCCTGATAAGGGTGAGGTCGGAGGTTCGAGTCCTCTCAGTCCCATGATATGGGGAATTAGCTCAGCTGGGAGAGCGCCTGCTTTGCAAGCAGGAGGTCATCGGTTCGATCCCGATATTCTCCATCGCAACCAAACGGTTGCTTATTAGTTCTTTGAAAACTGAATCATAATTGTAAATTTTTAAATTCATTTCAATTGATATTAATCAATTAAATTGAGCCGAAAAAATACACCGCGTAATTTTTTGAGTTTTTTAAATCAGTTTAAAATCGCTTGTGACCATTGAGTCACAATACTCAAACGAAATCATCAACGAGAGTTGATCGGTTAAGTTATTAAGGGCGCATGGTGAATGCCTTGGCACTAGGAGCCGATGAAGGACGGGACTAACACCGATATGCCTCGGGGAGCTGTAAGTAAGCTATGATCCGGGGATTTCCGAATGGGGGAACCCAACTTGTGATGCAAGTTATCGTTCAATGAATACATAGTTGAACGAAGGTAGACGTTGTGAACTGAAACATCTCATTAGCAACAGGAGAAGAAAGAAAAATCGATTCCGTCAGTAGCGGCGAGCGAACGCGGAGAAGCCCAAACCAGTGTGCTTGCACACTGGGGTTGTAGGACTACCGTTGTGGAGTTACAAATTTGTTTATTAGCAGAAGCAGCTGGGAAGCTGAGCGAAACAGGGTGATAGCCCCGTATGCGAAAGTAAGCAAACTCCCGTGTAGGATCCTGAGTACGGCCGGACACGTGAAATCCGGTCGGAAACTGCGAGGACCATCTCGTAAGGCTAAATACTCCCTAGTGACCGATAGTGAACCAGTACCGTGAGGGAAAGGTGAAAAGCACCCCGGAAGGGGAGTGAAAAAGTTCCTGAAACCATGTGCCTACAACAAGTTAGAGCCCGTTAATGGGTGATAGCGTGCCTTTTGTAGAATGAACCGGCGAGTTACGATAACATGCAAGGTTAAGGTGGAAAGACCGGAGCCGTAGCGAAAGCGAGTCTGAAATGGGCGTTCGAGTATGTTGTTGTAGACCCGAAACCAGGTGACCTACCCATGTCCAGGGTGAAGGTGCGGTAAAACGCACTGGAGGCCCGAACCCGTACATGTTGAAAAATGTTGGGATGAGGTGTGGGTAGCGGTGAAATTCCAATCGAACTTGGAGATAGCTGGTTCTCTCCGAAATAG
This sequence comes from Weissella sp. ESL1156, assembly GCF_058505625.1. Classification (NCBI taxonomy): domain Bacteria; kingdom Bacillati; phylum Bacillota; class Bacilli; order Lactobacillales; family Lactobacillaceae; genus Weissella; species Weissella sp. ESL1156. Next base: position 1,556,513 of record NZ_CP196372.1, read on the forward strand.
CTTTAGGGCTAGCCTCGGAAGATAGCGTGTTGGAGGTAGAGCACTGTTTTGGTGCGGGGCCCATCTCGGGTTACTAAATTAAGATAAACTCCGAATGCCAATCACGTATGTCCGGGAGTCAGACAGTGAGTGATAAGATCCATTGTCGAAAGGGGAACAGCCCAGATCGTCAGTTAAGGTCCCTAAGTGTGTGTTAAGTGGAAAAGGATGTGAAGTTGCATAGACAACTAGGATGTTGGCTCAGAAGCAGCCACCATTTAAAGAGTGCGTAATAGCTCACTAGTCGAGTGATTCTGCGCCGAAAATGTACCGGGGCTAAACACACCACCGAAACTACGGGTGCCACATCAGTGGCGCGATAGGAGAGCGTTCTAAGGGCGATGAAGTCAGACCGTGAGGACTGGTGGAGCGCTTAGAAGTGAGAATGCCGGTATGAGTAGCGAAAGACAGGTGAGAATCCTGTCCACCGTATGACTAAGGTTTCCTGGGGAAGGCTCGTCCTCCCAGGGTTAGTCGGGACCTAAGGCGAGGCCGAAAGGCGTAGTCGATGGCTAACAGGTTGAGATTCCTGTACCAGGTGAACATGTTTGAACAATGGAGGGACGCAGAAGGCTAACAGAACCCAGCAGTTGGAAAAGCTGGGTCAAGCAATAAGTCTGAGAGTGAGTCAAATGCTTGCTGTCATAAGGACAAGTTGTGATGAGGACCGAAATCAAGTAGGGAAGTTTGTGATGTCACGCTGCCGAGAAAAGCTTCTAGTTAGTGTTTACCTGCCCGTACCGCAAACCGACACAGGTAGTCGAGGAGAGCATCCTAAGGTGAGCGAGTGAACTCTCGTTAAGGAACTCGGCAAAATGACCCCGTAACTTCGGGAGAAGGGGTGCTCAGCGCAAGCTGAGCCGCAGTGAATAGGCCCAGGCGACTGTTTATCAAAAACACAGGTTTCTGCAAAATCGTAAGATGACGTATAGGGGCTGACGCCTGCCCGGTGCTGGAAGGTTAAAAGGAGTGCTTAGCTTCGGCGAAGGTACGAATTGAAGCCCCAGTAAACGGCGGCCGTAACTATAACGGTCCTAAGGTAGCGAAATTCCTTGTCGGGTAAGTTCCGACCCGCACGAAAGGCGTAACGATCTGGGCGCTGTCTCAACGAGAGACTCGGTGAAATTTAAAGACCCGTGAAGATGCGGGTTACCCGCGACAGGACGGAAAGACCCCATGGAGCTTTACTGTAGCTTGATATTGAGTGTTTGTGCAGCTTGTACAGCATAGGTAGGAGCCGTAGAAATCGGGACGCTAGTTTCGATGGAGGCAAACGTGGGATACTACCCTCGTTGTATGAACACTCTAACTCACACCACTAAGCGTGGTGGAAGACAGTGTCTGGCAGGCAGTTTGACTGGGGCGGTCGCCTCCTAAAAGGTAACGGAGGCGCCCAAAGGTTCCCTCAGAATGGTTGGAAATCATTCGCAGAGTGTAAAGGCACAAGGGAGCTTGACTGTGAGACTTACCAGTCGAGCAGGTACGAAAGTAGGGCTTAGTGATCCGGTGGTTCCGCATGGAAGGGCCATCGCTCAACGGACAAAAGCTACCCTGGGGATAACAGGCTTATCTCCCCCAAGAGTCCACATCGACGGGGAGGTTTGGCACCTCGATGTCGGCTCATCGCATCCTGGGGCTGTAGTCGGTCCCAAGGGTTGGGCTGTTCGCCCATTAAAGCGGTACGCGAGCTGGGTTCAGAACGTCGTGAGACAGTTCGGTCCCTATCCGTCGCGGGCGTAGGAAATTTGAGAGGAGCTGCCCTTAGTACGAGAGGACCGGGGTGGACGTACCACTGGTGTATCAGTTGTTCCGCCAGGAGCATCGCTGAGTAGCTATGTACGGATGAGATAAACGCTGAAAGCATCTAAGTGTGAAACTCGCCTCGAGATGAGATTTCCCATTCAGTAATGAAGTAAGACCCCTCAAAGATGATGAGGTAGATAGGCTAGAAGTGGACGTGCGGTGACGCATGGAGCGGACTAGTACTAATGGTTCGAGGACTTAACCAAGTAGCAAGTGGTGTAAGGCAAAAAAGCAATTATGATTCAGTTTTGAGGGAACTAAGTTCACTCAATTAGAAACGTGTCGTGATGATGGCACTGAGGTCACACCTGTTCCCATACCGAACACAGCAGTTAAGCTCAGTTACGCCGAAAGTAGTTGGAGGATCGCCTCCTGCGAGGATAGGACATTGCGATGCATCATTCCGAATTAGCTCAGTTGGTAGAGCACACGACTGTTAATCGTGCTGTCGTCGGTTCGAGCCCGACATTCGGAGTAATTGCCGACTTAGCTCAGTTGGTAGAGCAACGGTATCGTAAACCGTAGGTCGAGGGTTCGAATCCCCCAGTCGGCATGCGTTCACTCTTACAACCCTTGGTATTAAGGTGTTTGTAAGAGTATTTTTTGTTTTGTAGCACTTTTGTGGCACAACTAAAAAAGCAAATATCTAGCCAATAAAAAATTATATATGCTATAGTCTCCAATTAATGGCGGGCAGAAAATTATATTATTTTCTCTGTCCATCAATGGGGGACTTTTTATATACCAAAAAAAATAATATAATCAAATAATAATAAATGATAATGATTTAAAATATTGTGAACCACTTGCATAGCGCTGCCATTAACGATAAAAATTTGTTATTTTTTTATGAAAGATGTAGGATAGTTTATTGTAAAATGCTTTTTGCATAAAATATTTATTTATAATCTATAAAATAATTAGGAAGGATGTTAACTTATGGATACGCAAACCGTTAGTAAACAGGCAAAATGCGCAATCGCTGCTGCTGCCTTACTTTCTTTTTTAGGAATCTTAGTAGAAACGTCATTAAATGTTACTTTTCCGATGCTAACACAAGAATTTTCAGTTTCACTTGGAACGATGCAGTTGGTAACTTCAGGTTACTTATTGATGGTAACAATCATCATGAGTACAACGGGCTTTTTAAACAAACGATTTCATGCACGTACTTTATTTACAACAGCAATTATTTTTAATATTATCGGTACGGCAATGTGCGCTTTAGCAGGAACGTTTACAATGTTGTTTTTAGGCAGACTTTTGCAGGCAGTTTCTACAGGAATTTCAACACCCTTGATGTATCGTTTAGTACTTGCTTTAGTACCGCAAAGTCAGCGAGGGCTTTATATGGGAACGGCAGGAATGATTATTTCTTTAGCACCTGCTTTAGGTCCAGCTTATGGGGGAACATTAGCAGCCTTTTGGTCTTGGCGAGGTATTTTTGTGATTGCTTTAGTCATGCTGATATTTGCTGCTATTTTAGGAGAAAAATATATTCGGCTTGAAGCTGAAAAGACAGATCAAAAATTTGATTGGTTGGGTGTTATCTTATTAACAATCACTTTTGCTAGTTTAAGTACGGCATTTTCTAATGCTGGTAATAAGGGCTTTCATACACCGAGTTTTATCTGGTTATTAGTGTTGTTTATTGTTGCCGCCGTTTTACTAACGCTTCATTTACGACAATCAACACGAAAAATTTTGAATTTTGAGCTATTAAAAAATCCGTTGATTAGCTTACGCTGGCTTAACTTTTTTATTTTACAGTTTATCAATATTGGCATATCATTTGTTATACCAATTTTTGCTGAGGATACGTTACACGTCAGTGCGTTTGTTGCGGGGTTAATTGTGTTACCAGGGGCATTATTTGGTGCAGCTATTTCACCGTTTGCAGGAAAAATGTTTGATAGACAAGGTGCAACTAAACCACTCTTGATTTCAAGTATTTCTTTGCTTTTTGGAACAGGCTTATTTTTCTTAACAACATCATATGCAACAGCAATTTCGATAACATTGATCTATGTGTTGTTACGTGGTGGGTTTAATATGGGCTTTAGTAATTCAATGTCTGATGCAAGTTTGCAAGTGACCAATGCGCAAAATGCTGATTTGAATTCCTTATTTAATACGTTCCAACAATATGCCGGTTCATTTGGGACGAGCGTTTTGTCCGCAATCATTGCGACACAGCAAATGAAAAATGGGCACCTTGCGCAATTAACAATACAAGGAAGTCGTTTGGATTATGGTATTTTATTTGTTTTGGTCCTTGTTAGTTTGGGAACAGTAATTATTGCTTGGTACTATCAGCAAAAAAAAGTTGATAAGATTGGCCAACTATAAAAAATTGTGAGACTGATAATGCAACACATGCTGTGTGATACATTATCAGTTTTTTTATAGCCATAAAATGTTTGGTAGCGATTGATGCCAATAAACAGAGAAAGTAAGTAAATGCTTAATTTAGAGTAATTTAAAAGATGAAGCTTGAGAATTTATTGTATACTAACATATAAGAATGATAGTTAAACAAGAAAAATGAAAAATTGGGGAGATTTTTACATGGCTCAAAAATACTTTGGCGTAATGATAGTCAACGTAACGGGGGTTGAGTTGCTAATCGTTAATTTGAAAACGCATAAATCTCTTGAAAAAGTAAATAAAGAAATTAATTTAGGTGATGATGTGTATCACTATCATCCGGTGCGCTTTGAATCAGTTAATAAAATTGTTGAGGCATTAACTGGATTCATTCAAATTTTACGTGATTATGGTGTTGAAAATTATCAATTATGGGGTAGCCAAGCCTTATCACAAGCGCTAAATGCTGATTTTATGGCTGATCAGTTCTTTCTACATACGGGTATCGAAATAGGTTGGCTTTCAATGAGTGATGAAGCGTATTATCGAAACCAAAATGTTTCATTGGCGTTAGCAAATAATCAGGCAGATAGTCAAGGTATTGTTTATTTGGTGGGAATTACTTCCGGGAATACATCAATTACACGATTTGATGATGGTCATTTTGTGACATCGACGAATTTTGCTTTAGGCCCAATTAAGATCGCAGAAGACTTACAAAGTTTACGGCAATCTGCACCAAGTTCTTTTAGTGTACTTAATGATTATATTGATAGTAAACTCAAAGACTTTGATATTGGTAGTCTGGCAAATTTAATATCAAAAAATCATGAGACAAAAATTATTTTATTAGGCACTTCACCGATTAAAAAAATGGTTAGTCAGTATGAGCATCATCATTTAATTGATGCTTTACCAGTGACGATATTTAATGAAATGATTGATGACATTGTCGATGCATCAGATCAATATTTGATTGATCAATTAAATGTTAACGAAGACGTGATACCACTTATTTTGCCTGAATTATTATTGATTAAGCGCATAACGCAATTGACTGGTGCAAAAGAATTACGGTTCTCTGATGCGGGTGTTGTTGATGGTATTGTCAATGACGAAGAAGTTGCGCTAGGCTTTTCAAAACACGATTTTACACATCAAACAATTACGATGGCAATTAATGTGGCAAATCATTATCATGTGGAACCGATTCATCGTGATTTAGTGACAAAGTTTGCACTGCATCTATTTAATCAATTAAAGCCTTTACATCGTTTTGGAAAAAGAGAACGACTATTATTAGAAGTGGCAGCTATTTTGCATGATGTTGGTAATTATATTGGCGTTCATTCGCATTATGTTCATTCAGAATATATTATCCGGCATTCAGACATTATTGGCCTATCACAAACGGAATTGGAAATTATTGCTGCAATTGCCAGATATCACAGTGCAACGACACCCAGTGAAGATTTAAGTCATTTTAGTCGTATATCTGCAGAAAATAGACGATTAATTTCTAAATTGGCTGCAATTCTTCGATTAGCTGATGCGCTAGATGATGATCGGCAACAAAAAATTAAAAAGATTTCAGTATCGATTAAGAATCAAAGTGTGATCATTTCTGCGTATAGTCACGATAATTTAGCTTATGAGAATTGGATATTTCAATCAAAGAGTCAATTTTTCCAAGAAACCTACGGCCGAAAAGCAATTATAAAGCAAAGGAGGGTCAGTCATGACAAAAATTGATTTTGAAAATTCAAATTTTTATACCAATCGGGAATTAAGTTGGTTAGACTTTAATGATCGCGTGCTAGAAGAAGCACGTAATAAAAATAACCCACTATTAGAGCGATTAAAATTTCTCGGTATTACGCAAAGTAATATGGATGAATTTGTTATGGTTCGTGTGGCTTCACTGACTAAGTTGATTGAAGTAAAATGGGATGGTCGGGATGCATCTGGTTTATCAGCTGAGGAACAACTCAAGGCAGTTAACAATAAAGCTCATGAACAATTAGTAAAGCAATATGTGACATTGAATCGAATTTTATTGCCAGCAATTAAACAAGCAGGAATTAATTTACAACAAGTTAATGATTTAAATGATGAGCAGTTTCAGTTTATTAAGGGGTATTTTCATGATGAGTTGTATCCGGTGCTCACACCAATGGCAGATGACACATCCCATCCTTTTCCATTTATTAGTAATGATACAATTAACTTATCATTACGTTTAAGTAAAAAAGGCAGTGATAAATCATTGTATGCTACGTTACAAATACCTAGCATTTTTCCAAGAGTGGTTAAGTTGCCAGCAGCTGATAATGATTTTATTTTATTAGAGGATATTGTGAAACGTTTTGTTGAACAGTTATTTATCAACTATGAAATTCATGAGATGACGACTTTCCGTGTGATTCGTGATATGGATCTAGATGTTGCTGAAGAAGATACTTCAGATCTGTTGAAGGAAGTACAACAACAATTAAAGTTACGAGCTCATGGGAAAGTGATCCGTTTGGAAGTTGATTCAGATATTAGTAAAAAGCTACGGAAACGTTTAGTTCGCGAACTAAAAACAGATGAAGATTCTGTCTATGAGGTTAATGGCCCTGTGGATCTGAACTTTCTTGGTAAACTGGCAAGTGCAGTTACCGGTCGTGATGAATTAAGATATCCGCCATTTAAAGCTTATCAAGATGAGGCACTCGATCATAATCATAATATTTTTGAAGCAATCCAAAAAGCAGATCGGTTAATGCAACATCCATATGATAAATTTGATTCTGTGGTTGAATTTATTCGTCAAGCCTCGATTGATCAGGATGTGTTGGCGATTAAAATGACACTCTATCGTGTTTCAGGTAATTCACCGATTATTAAATATTTGGGACGGGCTGCTCAGAATGGAAAACAAGTCACTGTGTTAGTTGAGGTAAAGGCACGATTTGATGAGGAAAATAATGTGCATTGGGCGCGGCAACTTGAACGGATGGGATGTCACGTCATTTATGGTCTAGTTGGCTTGAAAACGCATTCTAAGTTATCATTAGTGGTACGTCGCGAGGAAAGTGGCATTCAGCGATACGTGCACTTAGGGACAGGAAACTATAATGATATAACTGCTCATTTTTATACTGATATTGGGTTGTTAACAGCTAATAATAATATTGGTATTGATGTAACAAATATCTTTAACATGTTATCAGGTTATTCAAAACCACCCTATTTTCATAAATTGCATATTTCACCAAAAGGTATTCGTGAATTTATTATTGATAAACTAGATCAAGCGATTCGTTATGCAAAAATTGGGCGACCAGTTCAGATAAAAATGAAGATGAATTCTCTATCTGATCAAGAAATGATTGCCAAAATGTATGAAGCCTCACATGCGGGCGTCACGATTAATCTTATTATTCGCGGTATTTGTTGTTTGAAGCCAGGTATTAAAAATGTGAGTGAAAATATTAGTGTTCATTCCATTGTGGGGCGTTTCCTAGAGCATAGCCGTATTTATATTTTCGAATTTGATGGTGAGAAACAAGTATACTTATCATCTGCTGATTTAATGACTAGAAACTTAAATCGACGTGTTGAACAACTATTTCCAGTCGAACAACCAGTATTAGCAGAGCGCGTTCTAGCAATTTATCAAACAATGTGGGATGATAATGTGAAAACCCGTGTGTTAGATGTAGACGGTCATTATAAACGTGTTGATCGTCGTGGGAAAGCATCACTTGATGCACAGGATTATTTTGCATCACAAGCAACGAAACGAGCTGAACAACAACAAGCAGCGATGAATAAAAAAAATCCAAACCAATTTCAACCCATGATGAGTCCTGAAAAATAATAAAATCTATTCTATGATGAATATAAGAACGCGGAAAGGAAAATGTATGGAAAACTTTGTCGTAATCGATTTAGGATCTAACTCAGTGCGCATGACAATTACCCGTATTAATGCTGATGGCACTCACGAAACAGTCACTCATATGAAAGAATTTGTACGACTTTCTGAAAATATGGGCCAAGAGAAAGTTTTACAACCAGAAGCAATTGAAAGAACACTGACAGCATTGAAATCATACAAAGAAGTCTATAAAAAACTAGATAATGTGCAAATTAAGGCAGTGGCAACAGCAGCTGTTCGACAAGCATCAAATCAGAAGGCTTTTTTGAAAAAGGTGAAGTCAGAGATTGGTATTAATTTAGAGGTTATTTCGGGAACGCAAGAAGCCTATTATGATTATATTGGTGTCAGTGAGACGCTTCCTGTGACGAATGCTATTTTGATTGATACTGGTGGTGCCAGTATTGAAATTGTGCTTGTCCAGAACGGCAAAGTCGCGCACTTGATCAGTATTCCAATAGGGTCAGTAACAATTTCATCAGATTTCGATTTAAATGATAGTATTTCAGCGACTGAACTTTTTAAGGCAACCATTGCAATTAATGAAATTTTCCAAAATATTTGGTGGCTAAAGAATGGGCTGAATTTGCCAATTATTGGGCTAGGTGGCAGTAATCGAACGCTAGCAAAAATTAATCGTCGTCGGGATCATTTATTCAACATGGAAGATGTACATGGCTATCAAATTAAGGATACACAAGTTAATAAAACTTTTGAGGATATTATTAGTTTGGATTGTGCTGCACGTAAAGAAGTACCCGGTATTAGTAAGGACCGTGCCGATATTATTGTTGGTGGTTTAGTACCGGTTATTTTCTTGATGAATTATCTTGATTCTGAAAAAATTACCTTCTCAACCAGTGGACTACGCGTGGGTATTTTATATGAACGCTTACATGATTTATTAAGAGATACGGTGGAAAATCATCCCGTAGATAATCGTGAAATGAGGTAATGATAGGATAATTAAAAATTTTTGTACATATCATTTTCATAAGTGTACAGCGTTTAAATTAGAGAAGGAGTAGGAAGGAATGACCAATTTATTTAAGAAAATTGGACAGGTTGTTCATGATCATGCCAAATTATTTTTAGCATTAATCACAATTGTGACAATCGGTTTGGCTTTTGGGTTAACAAAAATACAATTAAATACCGGTAATGGGATGTTTGTTTCAAGCAGCTCAAAATTATCGAAAGATACCAAAGTTTATCAGAAAAATTTTGGTAGTGACACGTTTATTGTTGATATTTCAGCTAAAAATAAGCAACAGGTGGTGGATGCTAAAACATTCAAAAAGGTTGCTAGTTTTATGGATGATGCAAAAGATATCAAATATATGCAATCAGCAACCAGTGTTGTTAATCTTTTGAATGCGCAATTACATGCCAATACAACAACGAGCACCATGAGTCGTTCAAGTAATACAAGTCAGTTGCAACAAGATATGATGGCTGAATTATCAACCAAGCAACAACAGGTGTTACAAACTGATTTAATGGCTATGCTTAATGATGGGCAGCAACAAAAAGTATCACAGTATACACAATCGATTCTGACTGATGCACAAAAATTGCAAATGGCTCAGGCAATGCAACAGACTGATCAACAGACGAATCAATCACAAATGTTGGCCAAGCTGTTAAATAAAACGCAGCAACAACAAGTCCAAAAATATACCATGTCGTTGTTAACGCAGCAACAACAGACACAATTGTCGCAAAAAGTTATGAGCATGTTGCCCAAAGTGCAGAATATGCATGATGCGTTGATTAAAGATTTGATTTATTCAAATAATGGGAAAATGCCAGCCCAATTGCAACAATTATTGCCACGTAACGGACAGCATTTGTTAATTTCGCTGACGACATCTGCAAAAGCTGATATGAATACCAATCAAACACAAGCTAATGCAATTAACAAGCTATTAAAAGATAATGGCTTGCAAAGTGGACGTTACAAGGCAGCCATCGCAGGTGCGCCTGCGATTGCGGGTACTGTTGGTAGTCAAATGACAAAAAGTATGATGATTATGCTGGTAGCGGCTGTTGTCATTATGATTATTATTTTGTTGCTTGTTTTCCCAGTACGTCGTCGCTTAATGCCATTATTTGTCGTTTTGATTGGTATGATTTGGACCTTTGGTTTCATGGGCTTGGCAGGTATTGATTTAACAATGGCTACTATGGCAACGCTCCCTATCTTAATTGGTTTAGGAACAGACTTCGGTGTCCAATTTGTTAATCGATATGAAGAAGAATTCCGTAAAAATGGTTATAACGCTGAAAAAGCTGTTGTGACAACGTTTGGTCATTCTGGTTCAGCGGTTGCCATTGCAACGACTGTGATGATTCTAAGCTTTTTGACGATGTTGATTTCAAAAGCACCAATGTTGAAAGGCTTTGGTCTAACCTTAGCAATCGGAGTTCTTGTTTGTTATCTTGTTGAATCGTTAACGATTTTCTCATTCTTATCGATTCGCGATGCCCATTTTGATAGCACAACCGTTAAGAATCAAACTTTGGAAAAGTCTTGGTTAAATAAACACTTGGGCCTATTATCAAGTTGGATTATGAAACATGCAACGATTGTCTTAGTCGTTGGGATTGCTTTAGGTGGCATTGGCTTTTACTTTGAGCATCAAGTCAAATTAGAAACTGATATGATGAAGATGATCCCTCAGGACTTGCCAGCGCTTAAGCAAAATAAGAAATTAGAGAAGTTGGTCGGTTCAACCACAAATCTAACTTATTTAGTTAGCGCTGATGATGTTCGTTCAAAGGCCGTTTTGCAAGAAATGACAGACTTTGCAAACAAAGAGGCGACAAAACATAAGGGGGATGTGTTAGACACCACAACGTTGGTTGACAGTTTAGGTAAGCAACAATTACAAAGTTCGCAAAAGACATTGACCCAAAGTATTAATCAAATGCCAACGATTATGAAGAGTACATTGATTAGTGAAAATCATCGTTATGCAACGATTAGTTTTAAGATCAATCCTAATTTGAATACGCAGAAAGCGTTACGATTGATGAATAGTATTACCAAAGATGCGCAACATTTGCCAAATAGTATTAAAGTTGCACCGGCGGGTTCGTCAGCCATGCTTTATGAGGGTATTCATAATATTTCAGCTAGTCGAACAACGATCATGGTCGCTGGGTTAGTGATTATCTTCCTTGTCTTATTAGTAGTTTATCGTCATTTCCATTATGCTATTTACCCATTGTTACCGATTGCGATTGTGCTAGGTCTATCACCACTAACATTGAAGTTATTGGGCATTAGTTATAATCCTGTGACGATTGCGTTAAGTTCGTTGGTACTTGGTATTGGAACTGAGTTTACAATTCTCGTATTAGAGCGTTATATTGAAGAACGGCAGCGAGGAAAAGATAATGAGGCAGCAATTAATACAGCATTAGGTTCGGTTGGACAAGCAATCACAGCTTCTGGTTTGACTGTTGTGGCGGGCTTTTCGACATTGCTGTTTGTTAACTTCCCTGTCCTAAAAGATTTTGGTTTGATCACCGTATTGGATACGGCGTATGCTTTGATTAGCACACTAACGATTTTACCAGCCATAATCTATTTATTCCGTCAACGGAAACATGAATAGTTATTTAAGAGTTTGAAAGTGTCCAGCACTTAATGGTCACTTTTAAGCTCTTTTTATATACAAAAGTATTGACAGAATGGGTATTTCGAGATAATGTAATTTACCGTAAGTTATGTACTTACAACGTCATTTTGTGTCGTGATGATGGCGCTGAGGTCACACCTGTTCCCATACCGAACACAGTAGTTAAGCTCAGTTGCGCCAAAAGTAGTTGGAGGATCGCCTCCTGCGAGAATAGGACGTTGCGATGCATATTATTCCGAATTAGCTCAGTTGGTAGAGCACACGACTGTTAATCGTGCTGTCGTCGGTTCGAGCCCGACATTCGGAGTTTAACGGTCATTCCATTGTGAATGGCTTTTTTGTACTGTAAAAGTGGGAGGGATAACATGGCATTAACGATGGCAGAACAAATTAAGCAATTAACTGTAGCGTTAAATCAAGCGCAACAAGAAGCGGAAAAATGGCAAACAGGTGCTGAAATTTATGAAGCGCAAGTGACTGAATTGCAGGAAACGATGCAATTAATGGCACAAGAAATAAAAAAAGTACGTCATGAGAATGAATTACTACGTCAAAATCAAGGTCAAGTACAAACCATGGTACCAATTAAGCAACAACAGTCTGTATCTGATCAAGAATTAGTACATTATCGTATTATTGAAGATGCCTTGATTAGTAAAATTCAACAATTAGAACAACAATTACGAAAATGACATATGATATTGATCTAAACAAAACAATGAAAGATCAATTCTGGTTTGGGACAAAAGTCGTTAGGACCAGCCCAAAAGGGCGTCAATCTATCAATTTGGTAGACTGACGCCCTTTAAACGTTTTTTCACACTCTTTTATTATGTATTATTCAATCATGCTAACTGATGTTTTTTTGTTGCAGACTTTTTTTGTTAGCTTTCTTGAAAAGCGTCTTTAATAATATCACGCACGATCATTTGATCTTGTGTCATATAGTGTTGCTTTCTAAATGCCATGTAGACATGAAATTTAGGTTGTGGTTGATCAATTAAACTAATTTTTTTCAGACCGTCTTCGTTTTTTTCCATGGCTAGTGATGTTAAAAAGGCTAAACCAACGCCTTCACGAACTAATTTTTTCATAGCGGTAATGTTATTAGTTTGGTAAACCACATGAGGCTGAATACCTGATTGGTTAGAGAAAATACGAAAAGCGTTTGGATGAACAAATTGTTCATTTAAAGAAATGAATGACTCATTGGCAAAATCTGCGAAAGTAGCAAATTTTCGTGGGTCGGTTGTTTTGGTAATAATAACAAACGGGAAATTAGCTAATTCAAAAACTTCTAAGTCAGTCAAATCAAAATTTTCAGTCGCACCGAATAATGCAATGTCAATATTTCCTTGCCGTAAAAGTGTTAATAATTTGGAACTACCAATTTTTTCCGTCTCAATTAAATGTAAAACATTCGCATTTAGTAGTTTTTTTGCGACCTTTGAAAATAAATTAGTCGGTTTACTGCCAACGAAAGTGCAATCCTTGCATGAACAAGTGGCACAAACTTATGCACAATATAACAGTAAAGTTAGTGATATTGAGAAACGATTGTTTTTGAGTCAAATTTTCAATGAAAATCGTACTTTGTTTTATGCCGTCTTGGGTGCACATTTGACTGAAATGATGCCAATTGTTTATTCACCTACTGTTGGTGAGACAATTGAACGTTATTCAGACTTGTTTGTTAATCCACAAGAGGTTGCTTTTTGGATATTCATCATCCAGAAAATATCGGTGCTAGTTTGAAAAATGCCGCTAATGGTCGTGATATCGATATGATAGTTATCACGGATGGCGAAGGTATTTTAGGTATTGGTGATTGGGGGTGTGCAAGGGGCTGACATTGTGGTCGGTAAATTGATGGTTTATACGGCTGCGGCTGGCATTGACCCACGCCGTGTTTTGCCAGTTGTGTTAGATGCTGGGACAAATCGTGAAACGCTTTTGGAAAATGATGGTTATCTTGGTAATCGTCACGAACGCATTCGTGGCAACTAATATTTTGATTTTATTGATCAATTAGTTGATGAAGCGGATCAAATTTTCCCCAACTTTTACTTACACTTTGAAGATTTTGGTCGTTCAACGGCAACTAAGTTGTTAACGCGTTACCAAAATCGTTTAGCAACGTTTAACGATGATATTCAAGGGACTAGTATTGTTGTGACAGCAGCAATATTAAGTGCATTAAAGATTTCTGGTGAAAAGTTAACTGATCAAACGTATATAACATATGGTGCTGGTTCAGCTGGGGTTGGTATTGCTAACCGTGTTTTGCAAGAATTTATTAATGCTGGTTTGACGGCAGAAGAAGCTCGTCAACACTTTTATCTTGTTGATCGTCAAGGCCTATTGTTTGATGATGATGAAAATCTGACACCTGAACAACGACCATTTGCACGTTCACGTGCGGAGTTTGATAATGATGGTGCTTTAACAACTTTGGAAGCAGTTGTTAAAGTAGTCCAACCAACGATTTTGGTTGGTACGTCTGGTCAAGCGGGTCACTTTACTGAAGCAATTGTTCGTGAAATGGCAGCACATGCGGCACATCCAATTATTTTGCCATTATCAAATCCAACCAAGTTTCACGAGGCAGTGCCAGAAGATGTTATCAACTGGTCTGATGGTCGAGCACTAGTTGTCACAGGAATGCTATTTGAACCTGTTAGTTATGAAGATGTTATTTACCATATTGGTCAAGCAAATAACGCGATTGTTTACCCTGGTATTGGATTAGGGGTGATTGCAAGTAAAGCTAGTCGACTAACTGAAAACATGTTGTCAGCTTCAGCTACAGCGTTGGGTGAGTTAGTTGATACTAGTCAGGCTGGTAGTGCCATTTTGCCATCATTTGAGAAGCTATCTGAAATTTCAACGGCGGTTGCACAAGCAGTTGCACAAGCTGCCATTGACGACGGTGTTGCCCAATAACAAGGCGATGCCAAAACATTAGTTGAACAATATCAATGGCACCCAGTTTATGGGGAGGACTAAAGCATGAATGCGATAGCAACCTCGCTAAATAGTATCATTAAAATTATTTTTGTTGTTTTGATTGGTATTTATTTACGTAAGAAAGATCATTTTCACGATGTTTTTAAAAAAGATTTGGAATTTTTAATTGTTAATATTGCTTTGCCAATTTCAGTATTTGTTGGGATTCAAGAAAACTTAACACGTAAATTACTAGGTACTTTTGGTATGAGTGTTTTGTTTGTTGCCTTGGCCTTCTTTGTACTTTACATTCTGAGTTTTATTGCAAATAAAGTATTCAGAATTCGTGTCGGTCGTCGTGGTATTATGATAAATACGTTTACTAACAACAATGTTATTTTTATCGGGTTACCATTAACCTTAGCTATCTTCGGTGAAAAAGCAATGCCTTATTATTTGGTATATTATTTGGTTAATACGGTTTCTACCTGGGCCATTGGTATTTTCTTTATTCAAAATGATACGAAGGAAAAAGCAGCAGAATCTTCGTTCAATTGGAAGAAGCTATTGCCAGCACCCGTGTTGGGTTTCTTAGTTGGTATTATTTGGTTGTTGATTGGCTTACCATTACCAGAATTAGCAGATTCAAGTTTGAATATGATTGGTGGTTTGGTGACACCATTAGCTTTGTTATACTTAGGTATTATTATTGCCGATGCAGGGCTTAGTTCATTAAAAATTGAGCGTGATACAATTATTGCTTTGTTGGCTCGTTTTGTCATTGGACCTGCTGTGATATTTATAATGTTAAAATTAGTACAACAAACGCCCTTCGCTTTGGCTAATTTAGGCGTCAAAGTTATTTTCTTAATGTCAGGTATGCCTGCCTTAACAGCGATGGCATTATTAGTTGGTCAAGCCAAAGGTGATACAAAATATGCAAGTAATGTGATTACTATCTCAACGTTACTGATAATTATTTTAGTACCAATTTATTTGGCGATTGCTAACATGATTTAAGTCATAAAAATGAGCATGCAGTCAAAATAACGCTGTTTAAACAATTAAAAAACAGGAAGTTATCCACATAAAATGGGTAACCTCCTGTTTTTTAAGTTGCGGACGTCAATAAAAGTCCTAACATTATATCATTATCTTGTTGGTTGTAAATTGCGCAAAGTAACACTAGGGTCTAGCATACCAGCATCGCTAGACAAGCTATATCGTAGGTAACGATCAACATCTAGTTTCAGTTCATTGTCCAATTGTTCTGTTGTATAATCTTTAATATAGACAGGACCTAAGTTACTATCAATTGTTTCGTTGAAATCATTAGATAGATCGTTTACTTGGCAAAGTACTAAGTTAAAAGCAACATCAAATGTGCAAGTTGCGGCATTTGAAAAAGGGCCAACACCATCGTCTAAGTCTAGTGCAATGCGGGTGTCTGCTGTTAATAAGGGTGAAATCCGTTGTTTAGCGGTATCTGAAAATGTTAAATACATGATATTGTCCTCCCTGTTTTTGTCATTGTAACATAGGTAGTTAATTATTAAAAGTAAGTAAGGAGAATAAAGCATGTTTCATTTTATTTGGGTATTAATTATTGGTGCAGTAATCGGTGCAATTGCAGGCGCAGTCACAAAGCGTGGTGGCTCAATGGGTTGGATTGCGAATATTGTTGCTGGGTTAGTTGGCTCTTGGTTAGGTGAGAAGGTGTTTGGCGAATGGGGGCCACATCTTGCAGGGATGGCTATTATCCCATCAATTATTGGTGCTGTGATTATTGTGATTATTGTCTCTTGGTTGTTGAATCGATCAGATCGCTAGTTAAAGGGGAAAGTTTTGGTAAAACAAGGACATTATGCGGGCACAAGTACTAATAAAAAACGACGTCAATTTAAACAACGCGCACAACAACAGACAGATGCTAACATGGCGATGGCTGATGTTGGTGATTTCTTGCAGGGACGGTTTGTCTTAACTCAACAATCATCATCTAACTTGGTTAATGAAACGATGCAACGTTTTTTGTCAGAGTGGTGTCAGCAATTAGGCAACGCAACTGAAAATAATTTGGATGTCACGCAACTAACAACGCAGACGATCACAAAAATTGCGACGAAGGTACCTTGGCAGTTTTATGCATTAATTGTTGGTCAGTGGCCAAAATTTTACCATTTTTTGAATAAAGAGGTACCAGCAGTGCCAACGAAGGAACGCTTGTTGTTAACACATCAAGTGGTTGATATTGCAAAGCTTGTTGCACAACAATTGGCTATTAATTGGTATTTGATGCGTTTTGACAATGCCGGTCAA
Source organism: Weissella sp. ESL1156 (assembly GCF_058505625.1). Lineage (NCBI taxonomy): Bacteria > Bacillati > Bacillota > Bacilli > Lactobacillales > Lactobacillaceae > Weissella > Weissella sp. ESL1156. Next base: position 1,573,559 of record NZ_CP196372.1, read on the forward strand.
TTAGCAACTGTGACGAATGAGAATATTCAGCAGTTGGCAAAATCATTTTTCACTAAAAATCAAATTAATTGGCAAAATGTGATGACCGTTTATTCAACGACACCGTTCAAAGTGCACACAACGGATACAGCAACAGGTAACTGGTTACGATCTCTCAATGAATTAACACCAAAACAATTATAAAAGATTTAAAGGGTTAGGACATCAGTTGTTATAAACAGATGAAAAGGCGTCAATCTATCAATTGGTAGATTGACGCCTTTAAACGTCTTTTGTCACACTATATTTTAAATAAAATTATTCACGACTATCTTCAATCGTTGCACGGATATTATCAACAACAGCTTGCGTTTCATCACCTAATTGCACACCCACCAAGGTAAATAGGCTATCCATAATGGTTAGTTGCGCAATTAATGATGACATTGATTCACTACGAATATTAACTTCCTCTGCAGCACTTGCCAAAGTCAATGAAGCCAATTTTGCTAATTCTGATTTTGGATGGCCGGTGATGGCGATAATCTTAACATTATTCATGCGTAAACGACGTGCAATATTTAGCGTGCCATGATTGCGACCTGAGTGAGAAATAACAATGGCCACATCATTTTCATTCATATGGACGGCTTGCATTAACTGCACATCATAATCAGGATGTTGCTCGATATGTAGGGGTGTTCTTAAAAATTTATGATAGCCATTCAAAGCAACGATAGAAGAGCCACCAATACCAAATAACCCAACATGTTGGGCTTGGATCAACCAGTCAGTTGCGATAGCCCAATCATTGGATTTCACGAGATTTAACGTTGCTTCCAGTGCATTTTCAGCACCACTAAATACTTTGCGGACAATGTTGTCTTGTGTATCTGTTTGATCAATCTCACCAAAAAAACTATTTTCCGTTGTCGGAGCACTTGCTAGACTCAATGAAAATTCACGAAATGAGCTAAAGCCAACACGCTTAACAAAACGCGAAATGGTGGCCGTTGATAGACCAACGGCGTTTGCTAATTCTTGAATAGTTAATGAACGGATTTCATTGGAATTTTTTAATATAAACGTTGCGATTTTATTATCTGAACCAGTCAACTGGTCACGCATCGACCGAATTCGAGCAAAACCTGATTGTGCCATAATATCTCCTTAACAAATTTTAGGGTGTTCCCAAAATGAAACAACCTAAAATAGCTTATGAAAACATTTTACAACAAAAAACTTGCAATGTGAAAAACTTTTGCATTATAATAATGGAGTAGAAAAAAAACACAAGAAATAAAGGGGTACACACATGAAGTTCGCAATGATCGGCCTTGGTAAGATGGGCTTGAACTTGGTAAAGAATGCCGTTGATAACGGTCATGAAGTGGTTGCTTATGATTTGAGTGCAGATTCAGTTAAAGAAGCTGATTCATATTCAGATGCTGTTACTGGTGTTACTGATTTAGATGATATGCTAGCAGCTTTGCCATCACCAAAGGTTGTTTGGGTAATGGTACCAGCTGGTAAGCCAACTAACTCAACGATTGATACGTTGATTGAAAAGATGTCTGCAGGAGATATCATCATTGATGGTGGTAACTCAAACTACAAGGACAATTTGGAGCAAAATAAGCGCACAACTGCTGCCGGTATTAAGTTCTTTGATGCTGGTACTTCAGGTGGTATGTCAGGTGCTCGTAACGGTGGAAACTTCATGATCGGTGGTGATGATGCCGAGGCCTGGAAGACAATCGAGCCATTATTTGAAGGTATTGCTGAAAAAGATGGTTACCTATATACCGGTGAATTAGGTTCAGGTCACTACTTGAAGATGGTTCACAATGGTATCGAATATGGTATGATGCAATCTATCGCTGAAGGTTTTGAAGTTTTGGAAGCTTCTCAATACGATTACGATTACGAGGCTGTTGCTAAGTTATGGAACCATGGTTCAGTTATTCGTTCATGGTTGATGGAATTGGCTGAAGAGCAATTCTCAAAGGATCCTAAGCTTGATAAGATTTCAGGTGTGATGCACTCATCTGGTGAAGGTAAGTGGACAATTGAAGAAGCATTGGACTTGCAAGTACCAGCACCAGTTATCGCTTTGTCATTGATGATGCGTTACCGTTCATTACAAGAAGATACATTTACTGGTAAGGTTGTATCAGCTTTGCGTAATGGTTTTGGTGGTCATGCAATGGATGCTGCTAAGTAATTTTTACTTAGTACGATCAACAAATATTTTAATTGTGAAAGTACACCCAGCGGGAAACTGTTGGGTGTTTTTGTTTGTCTAGCGTATAATAGGTAATATTAACCTAGAGGAGTCATTATGAAATATACACTAAATATTGATGTTTCGATGCTGGCAATTCAGACGACATTGATTGATGAAAATAACACCTGTCAACAAGCCAAGTGGCAAGTACCAGTAGAAACGAATTATGCAACGATCACACCAAAAAAAGTATTTCACCAAGTACTTGAAGTGCTAAAGCAAATTGGGGCAACAGTGCATGCAAATACAAATGATGACATACAAACGATTAATTTTTCTGAAATTGTGGTTGATGGGTTAATACCATTAGATAAAGATTTTGTATCACTAACCCCGGTTATTTATGGTACGGATACAAAAAAATATGTTGATGCATTGACAATGAATGGCGTGACGGGTCAGTTACAACGTAAAATGGGTTTGCCACTTATGGATACGACACCATTAATTTTAATTTTATGGCTAAAAAATGAACGACCTGATATTTATGAACAAGCCATGCACTACATGAGTTTACAAAGTTATTTGATGTATCGTTTATTCAATATTAATGTGACTTCACGGGCATATGCAGCACGCACAGGATTGTATAATTTCGTTGCTGATGAATGGGATGCACAAGCTTTAGCATTGGCGGGATTAAAAACGGACCATTTGCCAGAAGTAACCAAGTTGACGACACATTCATTACGATTATCAGATGAAATAATAAAGCAAACAGGAATTAGCGGTGATACAATATTTCACTTGAAATAAAATATGCTATAATAATATTGTTGTCGGGGATGCAGTTGGTCAAGGAGTGATGTCCTAGGATCGCCTTTGTGGAGGGTGCAATTCCCTGCTGTCCGATAATGGTTTTATTGAGGTTGTGAAGGAACCTCAATAAGGCGGAAGGAGTTCTAAGACGGGATTCTTAGAACAAAAGGGGATTGTTAATGGGGTGGTGCCCGTTAACATGATATGGTGAAAACGTATAAGCAGTACGTGGTGGTCTGCTTATACAAAGAGAGATCTGCACTCATTTAGTGAGAGAGGTCTCTTTTCTTTTGTTCTAAAATAAACCAGTCATGATAAATTGTGCTATAATCGTTTTATCATGTTAGACATTAGTAGATGAATTGGTGGACAATGAGAGAATTAGTGGTTGCTGTGAACTAATCAAACCAATTATTGAATTACAGTCAGAAAACGACATGGTCGTTTATCTTGCGATATAAGATAGTTGAGTGGTCACAATCAGTGACAATTTAGGTGGTACCGCGTTTAATGCGCCCTAATCAAGAAAAATTTTCTTGGTTAGGGCGCTTTTTAATTTTGTAACAAATACATAAATAATTTGGAGGTAGAATAAATGGTAGTAGATATAATCAATGAATTGACTTGGCGTGGTGCGATTAACCAAGTGACAGACGAAGCAGGTTTACGTGAATTAGTTAGTAAAGAATCGATTGGGTTATACGCTGGTATTGATCCAACGGGTGATTCAATGCATATTGGTCATTTAATTCCTTTTATGATTTTGAAACGCTTCCAACTAGTTGGTCATAAGCCAGTTATTGTTGTAGGTGGCGGTACTGGGTCAATTGGTGATCCGTCTGGAAAGAAGTCAGAGCGAAAATTATTATCACAAGCAGATGTGGCAGCGAATGTTGAAAAGATTCGTGCCCAAATGGTGAAACTATTTGGTGAAAATGGCTTTACAATCGTAAACAATTATGACTGGCTTGGTAAGATGTCACTGTTAGAAATGTTACGTGATTATGGTAAACTATTCTCAATTAACACCATGTTAGCAAAGGATGTTGTGGCTTCACGATTAGAAGCTGGTATTTCATTTACTGAATTTACTTACCAAATTTTGCAAGCGATTGATTTCTATGAATTATACAAGCGTGAGCATGTCCGTCTACAAATTGGTGGTTCTGATCAATGGGGTAATATTACTAATGGCGTTGATTTAATTCATAAATTAATTGCAAGTGATGCACCAGCCTTTGGATTAACGGTACCACTGCTATTGAAATCAGATGGTACAAAGTTTGGTAAGACCGAAGGTGGTGCTGTTTGGCTAGATCCTGAAAAGACGACCCCATTTGAATTCTACCAATTCTGGCTAAATACAGCAGATGCTGACGTTGAAAAGATGTTGAAGTTCTTTACGTTCTTAACACAAGAAGAAATTAATGATTTAGTCGCTGAATTGTCAGAAAATGCAGCAGCTCGTCACGCACAGCGGCGTTTGGCCCAAGAAGTGACAACATTTGTGCATGGTGAAGAAGCGATGCATACTGCCGAAGTCATGACGGATGTGTTATTTGGTAATGCGGACGTTGCGACATTATCAACTGATGAAGTCGCTGTACTTGCTGGTAATGTACCAACTTTTGAAATCCAAAATGCTGAGATTGGGCTATTAGATTTGATTGTGGCAGCCGGTCTAGAAAAGTCAAAAACAGCAGCTCGGCGTTCTGTTAAGGATGGAGCTGTGCGCATCAATGGTGTCCAACTGAAGGATGAAGATGCTGTTATCAATCCTGCTGACAAGTATGATGGTAAGTATGTTATTATCAAGCGCGGTAAGAAGAAGTGGGCTGTTGCGGTTGTCAAATAGAACGAATGAGTCGGATTACAATCTTTTGTGATATTTTTAAGGGACCTGCAATGCAACCAATATTAACTTGGTATATTGCAGATCCCTTTTATTATTATCTTGATATTTAAACGATTTGAATTAACATGGTCATCCAAGAAGGCAAGAGTACGTTAATAAAACCAATGACAGATAGGTGACGTATGATAGTACGCCAATTTTGTTGGTGATGTGTCTGGGTAACAACTTTAACGAGTCTTTGCCCAAGTGTTTTCGAAGTTAAAGCCGGCACTATTCCCCAAATGATGATGTTTGCTACAAAATTGATTAGCATCAAGTGATTAGGGAAAACTGCTAAACAAACCAGACAGATGATGAGATTTAATGCGACATCTAGGACAAAAGCAATCACACGGCGAATCAAGGTGAAACTATCTTGTTGACTAATTGTGACACGATTCATACGTTCTTGAGAAGGGAATACCTTTCCAAGAATGGGTGCGCATGCCCAACCGATAATGCCACCAAGTGTATTGAGGATCAAATCGTCTACATCAAATAAACGGTAAGGACGAGCATAAATGTGATAAAGGCCTGTTAATTGCGTCAATTCGAAGAAACTCGTCAATAAGAAAGTAAATAATAATGTTTTTTTGAATGACTGTTTGTAATAGACACGCAGGTAAAGACCAAAAGGAATTGTTAATAAGATATTCAGCAAGACTTGTGTCACAGTAGAATCAAGTAAACCGGCCAGTAAACTGCCACCATTCATCATGGGATTACTTTTGATAAATGATTTAAATATGTTCAAGGGATCAAGATTCATTGTCGGATAATTAATGGCAATGAGATGTTGTATGCGTTGAGCTGTTGGCAAAGGTAAATTGACTACAAAAAATGCGCTGGTTAAGTAGAAGACAAAACTAACGGTCATTAATGTATGCCAAGCAGTGACAACACCGTAACGATGGTATTGTATTAACATAAATGGTAAATAGAGTACTAGGCAAATGATTGGGAATACGATGATGGCATCTAAGATCGGTTCTTCAAAAATACTCATGACAGGAGACCTCCTTGTTTAATTTTTGGTAATTGCTAGTGATTAGTGATTCATTGTAACGATGATTCTTAAAAAATAAATTAAGATGCTCTTGACAAACATCTCATAATATTCTAATAATTGATTACCGAATTGCAAGAGGGGGATTTATTTATAATGAGTAAAACAAAAGTATCCGATCTAGATTGGGATAATCTAGGATTTGTTTATCATGATTTACCTTATCGTTATCGTGCAGAGTATCATGATGGTGCTTGGCAACCAGGTCAGTTAGTGACTGACAGTGATTTAGGTATCAGTGAGGCTGCTGTTGGTCTACATTATGGTCAACAAGTGTTTGAAGGATTGAAGGCTTATCGACGTCAAGATGGTGGGGTTAATATTTTCCGTCCAGATCGTAATGCTGCGCGTATGGCTAATTCAGCAGAACGTTTATTAATGGCTGGTTATCCGGAAGATTTATTTGTACAAGCAATTAAGGATGTTGTGAAAGCAAATCAAGAATTTGTGCCACCTTATGAATCAGGTGGGACATTGTATATTCGACCACTACTAGTTGCATCGACACCGGATATTGGGGTTCATCCAGGTGATGATTATATCTTTAATATTTTTGTGACACCAGTTGGTGCATACTATCCTGGTGGCTTAACACCAACAGCCTATGTGACGAGTGACTTTGACCGTGCTGCTCATGGTGGTACTGGTCAAGCTAAGGTTGGTGGTAATTATGCCGCTTCAATGTTACCAGGTGAGCAAGCTCACAAGGCAGGCTTTTCAGATGTGGTTTACCTAGACCCACGGTTGCATGAGAATATTGAAGAATTAGGATCAGCTAATTTCTTTGGTATTACTAAAGATGGTCGTTTTTTGACGCCAAAATCACCATCCATTTTGCCATCAGTGACAAAATATTCATTGTTACAATTAGCGGAAGAAATGGGTTTGCAGCCTGAGGAAACAACAATTAGTATCAATGATTTGGATCAATTTGCCGAAGCTGGTGCCATGGGGACAGCCGCAGTTATTTCACCGGTTGGTTCAATTACACATCATGGTAAAAAGCATGTTTTTTATTCAGAAACAGCAGTTGGACCAAAGACGCAAGCATTATATGATCGTCTGGTTGCTATTCAATATGGTGACGAAAAGGGCCCTGAAGGTTGGGTTGTTGACGTCCCATTGGACTAATCGCAAGAAACTTTTAAACAGTAGTCTATTGATTTATTGATAGGCTGCTGTTTTTATTAGATTATGAATATAAAATTAAAATTAAATTAAAGAAAAGTGTTGACATTCAAATTTTTAGGTGCATAATAAAAGACATCAAATAAAAACGGAGACAAACATGATGACAAAGACAATGATGAACAACATGAACAATGCGTTATTACGCGGCTTAATTTTAGACTTGATTATTATCAACTAAAATGGTCGTGCAATTTGTGTCGGCCTAAGAAAAAAGGCCGACTAGTTTATCACTGAATTGTTATTCGTGAACCGCTAGTTAGGGATTTTCTAACTAGCGGTTTTTTGTATCTTCAGTCCCAAAAGAAAAAGGAGTAGGTGTTATGACCCAAGAACAAGAGCAGGAAAAGAAGTTGACAGCGAAGGATTATGTATTCCTTGTATCACAAGGTGTTTCAAATACGGTGTTGGTATTTTTAGGCATTGGATTGTTGGTTAATACGGTAGGAACTGCAGTACATTGGGATGCATTGGTTCAAGTTGGTAACATTGCACAAAAGTTGCTGGCCCCTGCTTTGGGAATGGCGATTGCTGTGATGATGCGTACATCAACATTGGTAATTGGTGCAACAATGATTGCTTCAACGGTTGGTGCAAATAGTGTTTACTTTACATCTGGTGTTGCTGCTCATACGATGACAGCAACAGGGTGGGAAGCTGCTCAAGCTGCTGGATCACAGATTATGACGTCTGGTCAACCTGTGTCAGCCGTCTTGGCTGGTCTTGTTGCAGCGTTGCTTGGTAAGTGGATGACGGGTAAAACCCCGTTGGACATGGTTTTGGTACCGTTTGCGGTAACCATGGTTGGTTCAATTGCTGGTCTTGGTTTGGCATCTGTTACAACACCAGCTCTAAACTGGGTGAGTGGTGCACTAGGACACACAATGCAAGTTAATCCAGTTCTTGGTTCATTGGTTGTCTCATTCGCATGGTTCGTTTTCTTGATGACGCCCGCTTCATCAGCTGCCTTGGCAATTGCCGTCCAGCTTGATCCGATGTCTTCAGGAGCCGCTTTGATTGGAACAACTGTTGCATTCGTTTCATTCACTGCGATGTCATTTAATCAAAACACAATTGGTGGAAATATCGCACAAGGTTTGGTGACACCAAAAGTGCAATTTGCTAACTTGTTAAAGCGTCCAATTCTAGCAGTTGGACCAGCAGTTATTGCCATGGTAACAGCTGTTGTCGCTGTTGTTGGTTTCGGATTCAAAGTGCCTTACACGCTTGCTGGTCTGGGACTAAATTCATTGATTGCACCACTTTGGTTGCTTGCTCATAACGTACAAGGCTTGGTTTTGCTAGGTATCTTTGGTGTTGCAATTCCAGCTGTTCTGGCATGGTTCTACTACCGTTTCCTACGTGTCATCGGTCAAACACGTGTACAGGATCTACGTTTGCGTGAAGTTTAATTTATCATTAACTTGTCAAATAAACATGAATCGTTCATACTCAAAGCAAAGAGAGCTATCTTGACGCAACCATTGATAGTTGTTAAACTTACTATAAATAAGTGAAAGAGGGCATGAACATGGAATTTTATCAACCAGAATTAAATGATGATGAAACAATTCGTCAAGAAATTGCAAAACCTGGTAAGCAAATCATGTTTTTACAAGCTGATTGGTGTGGCGATTGCAAGGCAATTAAGCCATTTGTAAAAGAAATTAAGAATGACGCTGTTTCTGCTGGTGCAAACTGGTTTGATGCAGATCGTGATGCCAATCTCGCCATTGCACAAGAACAAGGTTTGATGGGTATTCCAGCATTTGTCTTGTTTAAGGATGGTCAACAAGTTGATCATATTGGTAATGGTGAACGTTTAAATTTAAAGCAAGTCAAAGAATGGTTAGCAGCTTCTTTGTAAAATGATAGATTTCTCATAAAAAGATTGACAAAGATTACGGTCCTTTGTATGATATGATCAATTGAATGTTGAGAGATTCTATGATGAGAATAGTAAGGTTATGGTACTAATTCAGAAAGCACTACGTTGATGAAAATGTGTTTGGTACGTAACTTGAAGATGAGCTCTGAGAATGATACGAGTGCAAGCTGGTGTCACGGCAGGAACCGTTAGCTTCCCTGGTTTTTAATTGAACTGTAGAGATTTATTTGATGACAAATAAATGAATTTGGGTGGTAACACGAGACATCGTCCCTGATAAGAACAATCCGTTCTTATTGGGGACTTTTTTATATACTGGAGGATTTTAAAATGACAACTGAAACACAAACAATCCCTTTATTATCACAATTATTAACATCGTGGATTACAGGTGAAGCATCAGAAAAGTTTCCAATGTCTAATTTAGCAAATGCGGCAGCAATCTTGTATGAAAACTTAGCGACTGTTAATTGGGCGGGTTTTTATTTATATGATGAAACGAGTGATGAATTAATTTTAGGCCCCTTTATGGGTAAAGCAGCTGTTGTACGCATTAAACCAGGTGCTGGTGTGGTTGGGCAGGCCTATGCAAAACAGGAAACGATAGTCGTTGATGATGTGCATCAACATGTTGGCCATATTGCCTGTGATTCAGCATCAAATGCCGAAATTGTTGTCCCTTTAACACGTGAAGATGGCAAACGAATTGGTGTGATTGATATTGATTCTGTGACATTTAGTCGGTTTACTGATCAAGATAAGACGGATTTGGAACATTTTGCGCAGACATTATTACCATACATTTCATAAAAAATTTGCGATAATGGTAGCAGATAATATTTTATGAAGGGATGGTATGAAATCAGTGAGTGAAACAAAACAATATGATGTTGCAATCATTGGCGCGGGTCCAGCAGGACTAGCAGCAGCCCACCAGTTACATGATGCGGGTAAACGAGTTGCCATCATTGAAAAATATCTTTGGGGTGGAACATGCCCAAATTATGGTTGTGATCCAAAGAAAATTTTATTAGGTGCGGTTGAAACAGAAGAATATGCCAATTTTTTAACGGGTTCTGGTATTGATGGGCAATTGACCATTAATTGGCCAGATTTAATGCGCCATAAAAATCAATATACAGAGGGAATTTCATCAGGAACTGAGAAATCTTTAACCGCCAGTGGTATCGATCATTTTGCAGGTCAAGCCCAATTTATTGATGAGCAGACGGCTATTATTAAACAACTTGATCAAAAAGATATAACGTTAACAGCAACGGACTGGATTATTGCAGTTGGCCAACGTCCGGCTGAGTTATCATTTCCAGGTGCAGAGTTGACCATTGATTCAGAAGCGTTTTTGAGTTTGCCAGAATTACCAGATAGCTTGGTTATTATTGGCGGTGGGTTTGTTGCGGTTGAGTTTGCAGCGATTGCGGCAGCCGTTGGGACAAAAGTGAGTTTAGTGATTCGTGGCGATCGTTTATTGCGTTCATTTGATGAAACGATGGTTGATTCCTTGATGGATCAACTAGATGATCGTGGCATTCAAATGTATTTTGATACAGAAGTGACTGACATTAAATCAGTTGATAGTGATCTGGAAGTCACGTTAAGCTTTGGTAATACGATTGTTGCCGGTGCAGTTGTTCGTGCAGCTGGTCGTGTTGGTAATCATGATACATTGACCTTAGATCATGCAAATGTCCAGTATTCAGATAACGGCGTGTTGGTGGATCAACATCTTCGGACAAGTAATCCACATATTTATGCGATAGGAGACGTTGCAAATTCACCGGTGCCTAAAATAACTCCCGTCGCATCGTTTGAAGCACGCCATGCCGTTAATGAAATGTTAGGTCAAACACAACCAATTACTTATCCAGCAATACCAGTTGTTGTTTATGGCACGCCAAAATTAGCGCAAGTCGGTGTGACAACTGAAACAGCTGAGCAACAAGGATATACTGTTAATGATATTGATATGACGAGATGGTATACCGCATATCGTCAAAGTGATCCGGCTTCTCGTATCAGAGTGGCACTTAATGAAACAGGTCAAATAGTTGGTGCAACTGTGATGAATAGTCATGCTGATGAGCTAATTAATTATTTAACCACAGCTATTAATCAAGGTTTAACACAAGCTGATGTTGAACAACAATTATTTGCTTACCCGTCAGTTGCTTCTGATTTACCTTATTTTTTCTAGCATAAAATGCAGTGTTTAATATAGTCCCCTATTGATGGTCAAAGGCATTATTACCAATCAATAGGGGACTTGTTTTTTACTACTTTCGCAAGATTAAGAAAGCGCTTCCAAAACCGACCCAATTAAGTTATAATTTATCTGGTAAGAGATAAATTATTTGTAACTGTAGAACTTTAGTAGAAGAAAGGACTTGTATTATGGGACGTTTGGATAATAAAGTTGCTATTATCACTGGTGCAGCTAGTGGTATGGGATTAGCTGGTGCACAAATTTTTGCTCGTGAAGGTGCTAGCGTTGTTTTAACTGATGTAGCAGAAGAAAAATTAAATAAAGCAGCAGAAGATATTAGACAAAATGGCGGCGAAGCTACTGCGTTAACTTTGGATGTTTCAAGTCCAGAAGAATGGCAAAGAGTTGTTAAGAAAACCGTTGAACTATACGGAAAAATTGATATTTTAATTAATAATGCGGGAATCCACATTGCGAAAGGGATTCTTGATACAGATTTAGATACATGGAATAAAGTGATGGCGATTGATGGAACTTCTGTATTTTTAGGAATGCAAGCCGTTATTCCATATATGCAAAAGATAGGTAAAGGTTCAATTGTTAATACGTCTTCAATTGGGGCTTTAGTTGGTGGGAGTGCGACTGGATTTAGTGCGGCTTATAGTGCTGCCAAGGGAGCTGTGCGTTCATTGACTAAGTACGCTGCGCAAGAGTTTGGTAAGGATCACATTCGTGTTAATTCAGTTCACCCAGGTTCGACATTCACAGGCATGGCGGAAGCAGCCGGTCTTAAGAGTAAAGAAGAAATGGGGCAAGCTTATGAGGGTAAAGCAGCATTACCACCGTATGTTGCAGATGCTTCAGACATTGGTTATGCATATCTATACCTTGCTTCAGATGAATCAAGCTTTGTGACAGGGGAAGAATTGGTTGTTGATGGTGGATGGACAACTAATTCATAATACTTCAATTAGATTTTAGATAAGTAAAACGAGGCTAGAACATTCACGTTCTAGCCTCGTTTTTCGATTATGAAATTGATCCTTTTTGCTTAGCATTAACCCGATTCAACATCATCGTTGAGATCAAGGCAAAGGCAGTGAAAATGGCACCACCGATACCAACATTGTTTAGACCAAAGTTTGAAACAACGATACCACCAACTGCAGAGCCTAATGAAATACCTAAATTTGAAAAAATAGAATTGATTGATGAAGCCAAAACGAGTGCGTGAGGATAATCACGTTCAGCAACACCCATAATATGGAGTTGCAGTGGTGAATTGACAAGGTACATCAAAATACCAACTAACATAATATCAAAGGTACCCGACCAAACATTGCCAAGCAACAGTGGCATAATAATGAGTACGACAAATTCAATGAGATATAATATTGGCATGAGTCGCAGGCCTTTGTTGTCAGCAATACGACCACTCGCTTGATTACTGATTAATGACATCACGCCAAAAATCGTTAATAGAATGGTGATAAAACCAGGATCAAACGACAATGTTTTTGAAAAAATCGGGCGTAAGTATGTATAAAAAACATAGACACCTGCCAAACTACAAGTTTGAATAAAGACACTCAAATAAATTCTGGGATCTTTAAAAATAACAAATTGTTGTAGAATATGACCTTGCTTTTCCTGCATCAAATGATGGGGTAATGTTTTGATAATTAATAGGACAGTAATGATGCTTAGTAAGGTGATTGCAATAAAAGTGAAACGCCAACCAAATGTTGTACTGATCCAGGTACCAAGGGGCACACCAAAAACCGAAGCAACACTAAAGCCAGAAAAAATCCAACTTACTAGCCAGGCACGTTTTGCCATAGGAGCAATTACTGTTGCAAAGGTCATTGATAGCGATACCAGTGCGCCCGAAACAATCGCAACGATGATACGTGAAATAACAAGAACCGCATAATTGGGTGCAAAAATAGTCAAAGCATTACCGAGTGTAAAGACAAGTGCCAAAACAAGCATGGCATGATACAGATTATTCCGCAATGTCGATGTAATGATTGGGGTACATACAGCATAAACTAATGCAAAGATGGTTACCAAATAGCCCGTTGTGGCAACACTCACTGAAAATTCTTTTGCTAAATCATCAAGAATACCGATAATAATAAACTCGCTAAACCCTAATACAAAAGATATTAAAATTAATACAAAACTCTGAATTCTAAATTCTTTCATACGCTACCTCCTAAATAGTGCATATCATCATGACACCAGCCCATTTTTTCTACCACTCCCGCTAAAATATAAAACTTTACCCCCATTTGTCAACAATTTTTACTAATAAAATGTTATTTATTGTATATTTGATTGATGTGATGACATCAACAAAAAGACTTTTAGTCGACTAATTATGATAAGTTTTTGTTGAAATACGAACATGATAGTTTTCAAATGACAAAATGTCTGCTATATTAAATTACATAATACTTAAAACGTAATCACTGTCGGTATAATTGTTGGAGAATGGCCAACGAGTTCCTACCTGCTTCCCAAGAAGCGGACTACCGATAGTGTTTTGATATCTTTGTGCACCCATTCTGCATGCTTTTGCGTGTGTGGGTGCTTTTTTCATGTCGAATATCGATTTGGGATAGTGGTTACGTGTGTGTCTAAATTGGAGGAGAGTTAAATTATGGAGACGAACACACGGACAACAACCGTCCGTTTCGGCAAGTTGCGTAATCTTATTTTAGGATTGCAACACGTTTTGGCAATGTATTCTGGTGGTATTTTAGTACCGTTATTGATTGGGGCAGCTTTACATTTTAATGCCCAACAAATGGCATACTTGATTTCAGCTGATATTTTTATGACAGCGATTGGAACCTTATTTCAAATTAAAGGGACACGCTATACAGGTATTGCTATGCCAGTTGTGATTGGTTCAGCGGTGCAAACTGTATCACCATTGATTAATATTGGGAGTACGTTAGGCATTGGTGCCATGTATGGTGCAACGATTTCAGCAGGTATCTTTGTTTTCCTAATTAGTGGATTATTTGCGCGGTTACGTGAATACTTTCCACCAGTTGTGACAGGATCATTGATTACAGTCATTGGATTCACGCTGATTCCGGTAGGATTTCAAAATTGGGGTGGTGGCGATACGGCTGCCAAGAGTTTTGGTAGTTTAACTAATTTATCAATTGGGCTAGTGACAATCATTATTATTCTATTATTTAACTTATTTGCAAAAGGCTTTATGAAGTCAATTGCGATTTTACTAGGTATTATTTTAGGAACCATTTTTGCGGGTCTCTTAGGGCAAGTTTCGCTACAACCAGTTGCTGAGGCTTCTTGGTTTCATATGCCAACACCATTTTTCTTGGCAACCCCAACTTTTCATTGGTCAGCGATGATTACCATGATGATTGTTGCGCTGACATCAATGATGGAATCAACTGGCGTTTATTTTGCGTTAGCTGATTTAACAGGACGTAAATTAACCAATGAAGATATGGCAAAAGGTTACCGTGCTGAAGGACTTGCTGTCATCTTATCAGGACTATTTAACACTTTCCCTTATTCAACATTTTCACAAAATGTTGGTGTCGTTCGTCTGTCGGGTGTGAAAACAAGAAAGCCAATTTACTACGCTGTTTTGATTTTGTTACTAATTGGTTTGTTACCAAAGTTTGGTGCACTTGCAACAATTATTCCATCATCTGTTTTGGGTGGTGCAATGATTATTTTATTTGGTACAATCGGAGTACAAGGGATCACTATTTTGAAACAGGTCGACTTTGATGCAGAACGTAATCTAATGATTGCAGGTATTTCAATTGGTTCTGCCATCGGTGTGACTGTGTATCCACAAATTTTTCAACATTTACCAGAGCTTGTGAAACTGGTGATTGAAAATTCAGTTGTTGTCACATCAATACTTGCAGTATTGTTGAATGTGTTACTTCCAGGACGTGAGAAAGAGGTTAATTAGGGGACATGAAAGTTTTAGAAGATCGTATTAAACAAGATGGACGTGTTTTAGGGGAAGATGTTTTAAAGGTTGATAACTTTTTGAATCATCAAGTCGATCCTGAACTTATGCAAGCCATGGGGGAAGAATTTGCACGTCTATTTGCGGATGAAAAAATTGACAAAGTATTAACAGTTGAATCTTCAGGAATTGCACCAGCAATTTTTGCTGCCTTGGCCTTACATGTACCGATGGTGTTTGCTCGTAAGAAGAAGTCAATCACATTATCAGCTGAATCATATGTGGCGGACGTGTACTCATTTACGAAGCAAGAAACAAATCATGTTATGATTGACAAGCGCTTCTTACATGCAGGTGAACGTGTTTTGTTAATTGATGATTTCTTAGCAAATGGACAAGCAGTAACCGGTTTAATGGAGATTGCCAAAGCAGCACAAGCTGAAGTTGTAGGTGTTGGCATCGTTATTGAAAAGACATTTCAAAAAGGTCGTTCTTTATTGGATGAACAAGATATTCATGTTGAATCGTTAGCTCGAATTGCTGCGTTTGAAGATGGACAAGTTGTTTTTGCTGATTAATAAAAAATGAGAGCTAAGCTGAGATACTTTAAAATTTAAAGTATTTCAGCTTTTTTTAGATATTTCTATATTATTTTTTAAGTGAGGCAAGGTAAAATAGAACATAATAAATAAATGGGGGCATGGCAAATGAAAATTGGTTTTATTGGTACGGGTGTTATGGGAACAGGCATCATTAACAATTTATTGCAAGCAAATTATGAGGTGTTTGTTTATAATCGCACCAAGGCACATGCACAATCAGTCATTGCGCATGGTGCTGTGTGGCAAGATTCGCCACGTAAAATTGCGGAAGTAGCAGACGTTGTTATGACAATGGTTGGTTATCCTAAAGATGTGGCAAGTCAATATTATGGTGAGAATGGTATTTTTGCAGGTGCCCACGCTGGACAAATTATGGTTGATATGACAACATCAACACCAACGTTGGCAACTGAATTAGCTGAAGCTGGTCAGAAAATAGGGGTTACTGTTTTGGATGCACCAGTTTCTGGTGGTGATACCGGTGCCAAAAATGGGACATTAACGGTGATGGTTGGTGGTGATGAAACCGCCTTTAATCAGTTACAACCGATTTTTCAAGTGATTGCAAAAGCGACCACTTTATTCGGTGCAGCCGGTAAAGGGCAGCATGCAAAAATGGCTAATCAAATTATGGTGGCTGGTACCATGTTGGGCATGGCTGAAACAATGGCATATGCGAAAGCAGCGCAGTTAAATGTTTCTGAAGTTTTGCATACTCTTGGCGGTGGGGCAGCGCAGAACTGGTCATTAGATAATTATGGACCACGTATTTTGGCAGGTGATTACGAGCCTGGTTTCTACGTTAAACACTTCATTAAAGACTTACGAATTGCCCTAGATGAAGCCAAAAAATTAGGCCTTACGCTGCCAATGACAACACTAGCTGAACAACTATATACAAAATTAGCTGATGATAATGGCTTGTCAGATGCTGGGACACAAGCAATTGTGCGCTTATGGTCACAGTTTGCCTAATACAAATAATGAAATAAACTGTAGTGACATTTCGTCTCAGATGCAGTGATGAAAGGCGGAACGAATGAACTTCTTTATTAATGCGACAATGCCAAAACAAAAATCTGGTATTGAACATGCAGAATTAAAGCGTTTAGACTTATTCAATAAAAATAATGAACCGGCACGGGTTGTTTTGCGTGATTGGGATCCAAATGCGCACATCAATGCTAATAATGCCGGAATTCCTGATGAACAACTCATCAATATGTTTGATTATTTTCAAGAAGCGATGCAAGTCACACCAAAGCAAGTGCAAGTACAAGATATTGAATTTGGTGTGTTAAATGCACAAATAACTGATGAATCAGAAAAAAAACGCTATTTGGTGACAACTAATGACCAATTGGTTGCACGGGTGAATTATAATTCTGACGCAGCGCAGCAAGTTCAGTCAGTTGAATGGCTTGATGGCTTTAATAATCTATATTGTGTTGATTATTATGATTCACGTGGCTTTGTGTCATTAAAGCAATGGTATACCCCTGATAATAAAATTGGTACAGAGACTTGGCAAACACCATCTGGTCGAACTGTTATCGAGGCATTTCATAAGCAGACAATGTCTGGTGAGCGTCAAAAAACGGGATGGCGTTTGATTGATCAACAAAATCAGGTGTACCAATTCGATACATTGACAGAATTCACAAAATATTTTTTGGATTGTTTAAATGATGATTTTTGGTCAGTGGATCAACCTAATGTGTTTATTGCCGATCGGACTCATTTAGGCGATTGGGGACTACGCCAGTTGAATAAACCAGCCTATACTGTTTTTCATTTGCATAATGCACATACTGCGGATGCACAGGATCCGGCAGCACCATTGCTCAATAATAATTATGAGTATGCATTAAACGCGATTGATGATTATGATGCAGTTGTGTCAGCAACACACAAACAAACGGCTGATGTCCGTGCCCGTTTCCAACCCAAAACCAAGTTATTTACGATTCCAGTTGGTGTGGTGCCAGATCGTTTATCACAAGCACCACGCATACCACTAGCGAATCGTGAATTTGGAAAGATGGTTGTCTTCTCACGAATTGCCTGGGAAAAACATTTAGATGATTTGGTCCGTGCAATTGGTATTGTTCATCAAGAATTTCCACAGGTGACCTTAGATATTTATGGTTATCCAGATCCAAGTGATAATTATAAAGCGCGACGTGAAGTAGAACAGGTCATTGCGGATTATCAGTTAGAAGATGTTGTGACATTAAAGGGGTATACAACAGACATTGATGCTGTGCAGAATAATGCAATGATGTATGGTTTAACATCGAGAATGGAAGGGTTTAATCTCGCCATTATGGAAGCTATTTCACATGGATTGATTGCTTTTTCATACGATGTTAATTATGGTCCTAATGAAATTGTGGAAGATGGCGTCAATGGTGCGGTGGTCGCATATGGTGATTATCAAGCAATGGCTGAAGCAATTTTACGTGTTTTGCGCGATCCGGATTTAGCGGAAGAGTATATTATTGGGGCTTACCAATCAGCTGAAAGATATTCCGAAGATTCGGTTTGGTCAGCTTGGCAGGCTCTGTTAACTGATGCAAAGCAAAGTTGGCCAATGAAGTTATCGGGTATGCCAGGTTATCGTGGAGGACAACAATAATGTATTATTTTGTGAGTGAAAATATTTTCGCCTATAATTCAGGAACTGAACATGCCCAAGCGAAACGTGTCCAATTTTTTAACCGGCAAAAACAAGCTGGCCAGTTAGATCAAGCAGTTTATGTTACCCGTGATTATAATCGTTTTTTAAATCGTGATGCAACAGCGATGGGATTAAAAGCGTCTGAAGTGCTTAATATGTATGATTTCTTTCAAGGAACGACGAATGTTTTACGCCAAGAACAACACTTACGCTTATTACCACAAATCCCTTTAGATCAATATCATATTGTTAGTCATGGACCAAATTATTCAACGTTAGAGGATGCTGGGCGTGTGGTTGCACGTATTAATGTCATGCCAGCAACAGTAGGATTGGTTAATGATATCATGTATTATGATCGGGCTGATAATCTAACCGTTCGTGAAAACTTTGACTGGCGCGGTTTCAAGTCATCAGTTGATTACTTCCATCCAGATGGTCAATTGGCTGTACGTAAGTTTTTGAACTTAGCAGGTGAAACCGTTCTTGAAATGACTCAAATGAATATTAATGGTCAACTTTTGCCTAGTATGTATAAGTTACGCAACTATCTTGGTCATGATTATCGGTTTAATACCGAAGAACAATTATTTTTGTTCTTTTTAAATGAAATCACACGTCAACAACCAGCTGCAACGTTAATTTCTGATCGACGTAGTTTAGATCATGTTGTTGCAGGGGTACAAGGGGCAACCAGTAAATTTGCTTATCTACATGATGTGCACACAAGCGATACAAAACATCCAGTACGAGGGAAGCTATATCCAGCTTATACCAACGTATTGGAGCGTTATGGGCAAGCATTTACGGCCATTCTTGTACCAACGGCAACACAACAACGTGATTTACAAACACGTTATCCACAATTAACGATCCGAGTTGCACCTGATTTGACCATAAGTGAAGATGCGCTTCAGCAGCCACAAATACCATTAGGAAAACGACAACAGCATCAACTTATTTATGTTGGTCGGTTATCACCTGAAAAGCGACCTGATCAGGCTATGCGTGTACTGGCACGAGTCGTGAATGATGTACCAGATGCAACATTAGTTTATTATGGCTATGCTGCATCACAAGAAATCATGCAGGAGTTACAGGATTTAGCAGCAAAGTTGAATGTTGTTGATCATGTGACTTTTGGTGGCTATGTGACTGGTCAAGCCTTACAAGATGCTTATCAACAAGCACAGATTATTTTGCAACCGTCAGTTGGTGAAGGATTGGGGATGAATCTTGTTGAAGCAATGAGTCACGGTGTGCCAAGTATTAGTTATGATGTGCCATATGGGGCTCATGCATTAATTACTGACGGTGTGAATGGTTACATCGTGCCAGATGGTTCAAATGTGGCAATGGCAAAACAAGCTAGCCAACTACTACGTGATAATGAATTATGGACTAAGATGTCACAGTCAGCGTATGAATCAGCGAAGAATTTTTCTGATGGTAAAGCCGTTGCTATTTGGGAACAAGCACTGAGTGAATTATAAAACAAAAAGGGGTTGAGACATAAGTTGTTATGACCAGCTGCAAAAGGCGCCAATCTATCAATTTGGTAGATTGGCGCTTTTAAACGTGTTCCAAACGATTGAAACCTTTTGGAACATTCTTTTTTTTAGAAGGTAGTGGCGGGAATCGAACCCGTGATGACGGTTTTGCAGACCGTTGCCTTACCACTTGGCTACACTACCAAGATTAATGAATAGTTTATGAAATGTACACGTACACGTGTACGTTACCACCACGATTACATATTATAGGGGAAATATCGCAAAGTTGCAATTACCTAATTCATTTATTATGACTTAATCAAAATAGCATGATGATAAATTCGCGATTCTTAATGTAAGTTTTTATATTGGTAAGGATAAAAATAAAAATCAGAGGACTCTTTATAATAAATGTAATGTTGACATAGTGTTTTTATGAAAAAATATACTAATTCATATATTAATTTAAATATGCCTGTGTTTAGGGTTGCAATGGTTGCAAAATATCGGTATAATAATTTTTGTTGTTGAGTTTGTAACAATAAAAAATGGACGTTTAGCTCAGCTGGGAGAGCACCTGCCTTACAAGCAGGGGGTCACAGGTTCGAACCCTGTAACGTCCATTGGTCGCATGGTCTAGTTGGTTATGACGTTCGCCTGTCACGCGAAAGATCACGGGTTCGAGTCCCGTTGTGACCGTTTATAATGGCGCGGTAGCTCAGTTGGTAGAGCATACGATTGAAGCTCGTAGTGTCGACGGTTCGATTCCGCCCCGCGCCATTTGATGATACAAAGTATTATCAATAGGACCATCTCAAATAGGGGTATAGTTTAATGGTAGAACAACGGTCTCCAAAACCGCCGGTGGGGGTTCGACTCCCTCTACCCCTGTTTATCTGATGATGGCGGTAGTGGTGAAGTGGTTAACACACCGGTTTGTGGTTCCGGCACGCGTGGGTTCGATCCCCATCTACCGCCCTTGAAGTCTTAATGACTTCGTTTTTATAACATAATAATTAAATATGCCGTTGTGGCGGAATTGGCAGACGCGCTGGACTCAAAATCCAGTTCCCGCAAGGGAGTATGGGTTCGACCCCCATCGACGGCATTCGATGACATCGTTTTGTTGTATATATTTAATTATTATATGCCGTTGTGGCGGAATTGGCAGACGCGCTGGACTCAAAATCCAGTTCTCGCAAGAGAGTATGGGTTCGACCCCCATCGACGGCATGCGTAGAGTTCTATAAATCCAAAAATACAGGATTTATAGAACTTTTTTTTAGGATTTATTGGGTAACATTTATTGCGTTTTGGTTAAGAATATTCTTTGAAATCCCTTACTTTTATTTATATAGTACATAATGGTTTTAATTTTTAATGCTTTGTTAGATACTATAAAAGGAAGGTATTAGAGAGTAAGATAGGAGAGCGATCAATGGCAGAGAAACTAACAGCACAAGAACCTGAAGAGCAAAGTCTTGCTGAAATTAATGGTTCAGTTGCTGTACCGAGCACAGGCAGCTTTTTCCGGAAATTAATGGCATGGAGTGGACCGGGGGCACTGGTTGCTGTAGGATACATGGATCCGGGTAATTGGATTACATCTATTGTCGGTGGTGCACGTTACCACTACTTGTTATTGTCAGTTGTTCTAATTTCGAGTTTAATTGCGATGTTGTTACAATACATGGCCGCTAAACTGGGAATTGTCGCACAAAAAGATTTGGCTCAAATGACTCGTGACAGTACGAGTAAAACAATTGGTTGGTTATTATGGATCATGACTGAGTTGGCCATTATGGCAACTGATATGGCTGAAGTTATTGGGGCAGCTATCGCCCTGCATCTACTATTTGGATTACCATTATTATGGGGAGTTTTGATTACAGCTGCTGATGTTTTGTTACTATTATTGTTAATGAAATTAGGATTTCGTAAGATCGAGGCGATTGTTGCGACTTTAATTTTGGTTATTTTGGGCATCTTCTTATACATGGCTATTTTAGCAAAACCGGATATGGGAGCAGCGGCGGTTAATCTAATACCGCATAAAGAAATTATCCATCATAGTCAATTGATGTTAGCGTTGGGAATTGTTGGTGCAACGGTTATGCCCCATAACCTTTATTTACATTCATCAATTTCGCAGACGCGTAAAGTTAAGCGTGATAAAAAAAGCATCAAAGAAGCTTTGAAGTTTACAGCTTGGGATTCTAACATTCAATTAACAGGTGCTTTTATTGTTAATGCTTTGTTGTTGATTGTTGGTGCTGCCTTGTTCTTTGGCCATGGTTCTGATTTAGAAGCGTTTGGTGATTTGTTCAATGCGCTTAATAACCGTCAAATTGTTGGGGCAATTGCAAGTCCATTCTTAAGTATGTTGTTTGCGATCGCCTTATTAGCATCTGGACAAAATTCAACGATCACAGGGACGTTAACAGCACAAATTATCATGGAAGGTTATACGACCTTACGCATGCCGATGTGGCTACAACGTTTGGTAACCCGTGGTTTGGCGCTAGTACCAATTATCATATTTACTATTATTTTTGGTGCAACAGAAGGTGCTTTGGATGAACTACTAGTTTACTCACAAGTCTTTCTATCGGTTGCCTTACCATTCTCGATGTTTCCATTAATATATTTTACTTCATCAGAGAAGTATATGGGAGAATTTAAAAACAATGCCTGGGCAAAGTGGACAGGTTATATTGTGGCTATTTTGTTAACGATATTGAATATTAAATTAATTATTGATACTTTAGCGCCATTATTTTAATGGTTGAGGATAATCGTGAAATCATGCTGATTTCACGATTTTTTATTTGGTTATTTATCATAAGTAGTTGACAAAATAAACGTAAAATAGGTACACTAATGTCAATCAAATTCGTGGAGGGGTATTATGAATCAAACGACGTTTCGCTTAATGGGATGTTTTTGTCGAACACAGCGCTTTTTGCGATGTTCGGCCTGTTAAGAGTGGCATTTTTGAGGCATTATACCCTTAAAAATTGTTCAATGGTAACAGGATTAACATTGAACGAAGAGCGCAAATTCTCTGATGATGATCAGAATTTGTGCTTTTTTTATTAGAAAAAATGAAACTTTAGAAAAGAGTAATAATACGGGAGATTAAGTAATGGAATTTGATACAAAATTAATTCATGGTGGGATTAGCGAAGACGAATTTACGGGAGCAACATCGATACCGATATATATGGCATCGACCTTTCATCAAAAGAAAATTGGTCAAAATAAATATGAATATTCACGGTCAGGGAATCCGACACGTGAAGCAGTTGAGAAACTAATTGCAGATCTTGAAGGTGGCGTGGCGGGTTTTGCATTTGCTTCGGGGTCAGCAGCAATTGATACTGTTTTTTCATTATTTTCACATGGTGATCATTTCATCATTGGGGACGATGTCTATGGGGGAACATTTCGTTTAATCGATACAGTGCTAAAACGTTTTGGGATGACTTTTACAATTGTCGATACACGTGATTTAGTGGCAGTTGAACAAGCAATTACGCCACAAACCAAAGCCATTTATTTGGAAACGCCAACAAATCCACTATTGCGAGTAACAGATATTGCAGCGATTGCGAATATTGCACAACGTCATCATATTATTAGTATTATTGATAACACATTTGCATCGCCCTATATACAACGACCGCTTGAGCTTGGTATTGATATTGTTTTGCATAGTGCAACGAAGTATTTAGGTGGGCATAGTGACGTGGTTGCTGGTTTGGTGGCGACGAAAGATCCTATATTAGGAGAGCAAATTGGTTACCTGCAAAATGCGATGGGAAATATTTTGGCACCACAAGAAAGTTGGCTATTACAACGTGGTATGAAGACATTATCACTTCGTATGCGGGCTCATTTAAATAATGCACAAGTGATATTTGAATATTTAAAGCAACAACCTTTGGTCAGCAAAATATACTATCCTGGTAATCCTGAAAATCCTGATTACGAGATAGCTAAAAAGCAAATGCATGGTTTTGGTGCGATGATTTCATTTGAGTTACAATCAGGTTTAGATCCACAAATCTTTGTTGAACAATTACGGGTCATTACTTTAGCTGAAAGTCTTGGCGCTTTAGAAAGCTTGATTGAAATACCAGCAATAATGACACATGGTGCAATTCCACGCGAGACACGATTAAAAAATGGTATCCAAGATGAATTAATTCGTTTGTCAATTGGTGTTGAAGATAAGCGTGATTTATTAACTGATTTAGCCCGTGGTTTTCAATATTTAAAAAAGTAGTCTTTGTTTAAGGTTCGTTAAAAGTAGCTGATAAATAATAACGATGTTATAAATAATATATTGTAAGTTTATAAATTGTATGTTTTTATAAGGATGACTTAGGAGGATTTTGAATGTCGATCAAGAATGTTACAGTTGCTGGCGGTGGTGTATTAGGTAGCCAAATTGCTTTTCAAACAGCATTTACAGGATTTAATGTCACACTATATGATATTAACGATGATGCTTTAGCACATGCTAAGACATTATTAGCTAGTTATGTACCTGAATATGAAGATTTTTATGATGATGGTGATAAAGCGTCATCAGTTATTGATAATATGTCATTTTCTACCAGTTTAGCAGAAGCTGTTGCTGATGCTGATTTAGTGATTGAAGCAATTCCTGAAAGTGTAAAAATTAAGTCAAGTTATTATAAAGAGTTATCTGAAGTTGCACCAGCTAAGACCATTTTTGCAACAAATTCATCAACATTTGTGCCATCACAGTTTGCAGAATATGTTGATCGACCAGAAAAGTTCTTAGCGATTCATTTTGCTAACCAGATTTGGAAGAATAATAATGCTGAAATTATGGGACATGCCGGTACGGATGACAAGTACATTGACGAACTGGTTGCATTTGCACGAGACATTCGTATGGTTCCATTCCGTTTGAACAAAGAGCAACATGGTTACATTTTGAATTCATTATTAGTACCATTGCTTGATGCTGCCGAAGGACTTTGGATTAAAGGTGTTGCTGATCCAGAAACTATTGATAAGTCATGGATGATTGCAACTGGTGCACCACAAGGACCATTTGCTATTTTGGATGTTGTTGGTTTGAACACACCATATAATCTATCACTTGCTAAAGCAGATTCAGATGAGGAAGCTGCTGCGATTGCTAAAAAGTTGAAGACAATGATTGATGAAGGAAAAACTGGGGCAGCTGCTGGTGAAGGCTTTTACAAGTATCCTAACCCCGCATTCAAGGATGCTGATTTCTTGAAGTAAACATTAATAAATTTGAACTGAGGATCGATTAGCCGATTCTCAGTTTTTTGCATAGTGTTTGATTGGTTTTGTATCATAAATCAGTGTAAAATATACCTTGAAAAGGGAGGTATTCATAAGATGTCACAAATCAACTTAGGCGGTTCTGGCTTAATGGTCCCAACAATTGCGTTGGGAGCAATGCGAATGGGGGACAAGTCAGCAGCCGAAGCACAAGAAGTCGTTGAGACGGTCTTATCAAAGGGTGTCAATTTCTTTGATACGGCTGATATTTATGGGAATGGCCAATCAACAACCAGTTTAGCCAAGGCGCTAAAAGCAGCCGGTGCTAAGCGTGAAGATATCATTTTACAAACGAAAGGTGGTATTCTATCAGATCGTGGCCCAGTTGCGGCTGATGGTTTGACTGGCTCACGTTATGAGTTTTCAAAAAATCATATTATTGCGTCAGTTGATGCTGAGTTATCTCGATTAGGGACAGATTATTTAGATGTGTTCTTGTTACATCGACCAGATGCTTTGATGCAACCCGACGAAATTGCTGCGGCGTTTGATGAATTAGCAGCTAGTGGTAAAGTAAAGCAATTTGGTGTTTCAAATATGAACACATGGCAGGTCGAATTATTACAATCTGCTGTACATCAAAAGTTAGTTGCTAACCAATTACAATTTGGGGTAATGCATACAGGGATGGTTGACGCTGGTATTCATGTGAACATGGCAGATAGTCGCTCAGTTGATCATGATGGTGGAATCTTACCATATTCACAATTAAAGCATATGACGATTCAAGCTTGGTCACCATTCCAATATGGTATGTTTGAAGGGCACTTTATCGATAATGATAAGTTCCCTGAGTTGAATGCGAAGTTGCAAGAAATTGCTGACAAGCACAATTCAACAAAGAATGGTATCGCTGTCGCATTTATTCTTACACATCCAGCGAATATGCAAGTTATTTTAGGATCAATGACGCCAAGTCGTCTGATAGAAATGATTGATGGTCGTGACGTGAAGTTGTCACATCAAGAATGGTATGACATCTACTTAGCAGCAGGTAACGATTTACCATAAAATTCGGATCAAACCGATATGGTGTATAGTAGAAAACTGAATAATTATAAACTAGTCGAATGCTTTTTTAAGAAGCATTCGACTAGTTTTATTTATAGGTCGTTAGTAAGCCGAGAAGAATTTCTTCTTTTTAATTGGTGTTTCATCAAAGCGTATTAATGGCTCCCCGTTAATGAGTGCCTTTGCATTGTCATCAAATATGCGGCTATGACGTTGACCATATTTTGTCTTTAACTTTGTAAATGCATTACTCATTTCGTAAGTTCGACCAGGTAAATGATGGGCATCAGATGCAATGATCTGAGCTAAACCATTATCTAAGATATCCTCTGAAAATTTTTGAATAGCTTTACCAAAGGTACCAACGTACGAACTAGCTGTAACTTGTGAGTAAGCCCCATTATTAATCATGTCGTACAGTAATTCAGGATGGGTCATTAACTCGGTATTACGTTCCGGATGGACGATGACTGGTGTGAGACCACGTTCCTGTAACTTAAATAACATTTCTTTAGTAAACATAGGAACATCATTTGCAGGAAACTCAATGAGAATGTATTGTCCCTGTTCATCTGTCGTTAAAATATCATGGTTATCAAGTAATGATAATAAGTTTCCATTAATGCGTACTTCTTGTGAAGGAAATATAGTAAGGGGGATGTTATTTTTGTTTAATTCAGTCTGGAACCAGGTTGTGAGATTGATAACATCTTCAGCATGGTTAATATAGTGTCCATTCATATGATGAGGTGTCATGAGAGCATGCGTAATGCCATCAGCTACAGCATCACGAGCTAGTTGTAATGAAATATCTAAATTTTCAGATCCGTCATCAATACCAGGTAATAGATGACAATGTATGTCAATCATAGAGCTCCCCTTTTTTTATTATTCTAAAATTATTATACCGTACATTGCATTCTGCCTATAAAAAATAAATGAATAGCTACTTAACGTAAAAGAATTCTGTCAAATAGTTTAAACTTCTTTTAAATGAAATTGGTTTATTTATTCTTAAAAATATCATAAACTGTAACCAGTAGATACAAAAATGATAATAATGGATAGGTGGACATTTTAATGGATAACATAATTGACATCAAACGATTATGGTTGATTTTGCGAGAAAATATAATATTAATGATAGTTTTGGGAATTGTATTAGCTGGTATAGCTTTTGGTGTTTCAAAGTTTGTCATCCAACCGCAATACAGTTCGTCGGTTGCTTTATTGGTTAATCGTAAAGCGGATGAGAATACATCTGCACAATTACAAAATCAACAGGCGGATATTCAAATGATTAATACGTATAAGGATATTATCACCCGCCCTGTCATTTTAAATACGGTTGTTAAAAATTTGACTACAACACAAAAACAATTAATAAGAAAATCCAAACCAGCAACTTATAAAACACTGGCAGATGGTACACGAATTATTGATAAGCAAGAAGAACCTGCTGAATACAAGGTAGTTGATGCGAAATATAATAAATCTGAAATTAGTGTAGAAGGACTATCTAAGAATATTTCAATCACTAATCAGCAAAATTCGCAGATATTTACAGTCAATGTCACTTCAAAAAATAGTCAATTAGCACGTGATGCGGCCAATGAAATTGCGAAAGTGTTCCAACAAAAAGTGTCTTCAATCATGAGTGTTTCTAACGTGTCAATTGTTTCAAAAGCAACAAATAATAAAACACCCGTTTCGCCTAATATCAAATTATTTACGCTAGTTGGGTTAATAGCTGGAATTTTTGTTGGCTTTATGTGGGGAATGATTAAGGAATTAAGCGATCGAACAGTTAAGAATGTTAGTTATCTTACAGATGAATTACAGCTAACTAATTTGGGTCAAATTAATTTTATTGGAAAGATTAAAAGTATCGATAAAGTAGTCAGTACTGTTTCACAATCGGATGAATATTTTAGCCGTTCACGCAGTAAGCGTCGAATTTAATTAAGGAGTTACTATGGGATTATTTAGGAAAAAAGACGCTAATAAAGATACAGAAACGCAAGATAATGGTGCTCGCTTGGTAACGGTAGTTGAACCAAAGAGTGTTATTTCTGAACAATTTCGGACGTTAAGAACGAATATTGAATTTGCTGGTGCTGCTTTAGATAATTTACAAGTCATTATGTTTACATCAGCAGAAATATCTGATGGTAAAACAACTATTTCTACGAATACAGCTGTTACCTGGGCACAGTCTGGTAAAAATGTCTTGTATGTGGATGCTGATATGCGTCGATCAACAGCGCAAGCAACATTCAGGGTGAATAATACACATGGATTAAGTACAATTTTGGGTTCTGCAGAACAGCCTAAGGATATTGTTCAGCCAACTTTTGTACAAAATTTGGAAGTTTTAACGGCAGGTCCGATACCACCAAATCCAGCTGAGTTATTAAATTCAAAGCGAATGATAGCCTTGATTGATTGGATGCGCAATAATTATGACATTGTTGTTTTAGATGTACCACCAATTATGACAGTATCGGATGCACAAGTATTGTTACCATTAATTGATGGCGTAGTAGTGGTAACAATGGTTGGTAAAACAATGAAGAATTCTCTAAAAAGAACGGTTGAAATACTGCGTTTGGGTGAAACTAAAATCTTAGGTGTTGTGGAGCGAGTTAAGGGCTCTGGCAAAGATGCAGGATATGGATACGGGTACGATAGTACTAAGTAATTTAGAGGAAAGTACATATGTATAAGGGCATAAAAATAATCTTAGATAAATTGATGGGCATCTGTCTAATTGTTATTCTTTTGATACCTATGTCGGTTATTGCAATAGTAATTAAATTAACCTCTAATGGGCCAATATTATTTAAACAGGAGAGATACGGCAAACATTCACGTAAATTTATAATATACAAGTTTAGAACTATGTATATAGAAACTCCGGAAATGTCAAATCGAGATTTTAAAGATATTGATAATTTCATTACACCTTTCGGTAAAGTGTTAAGAAAATATTCATTAGACGAATTACCACAGTTATTTAATATTATTATCGGTAATATGAGTTTTATTGGACCGCGTCCTTTATCGGACAGTGATATTGATGTGATTCATTTGAGAGAAAAAAATGGTGCAGATAAGGTTAAACCAGGTATCACAGGGTTAGCACAAGTAAATGGACGAAATAATATTTTAAATAAAGAAAAAGCTTATTTCGACCAGATATATGTTGAAAATTTATCATTATTCAATGATATAAAGATTATCTTTCAAACTATTTTAAATGTAACTTTGGCGAAGAATATTAATCGAGAAAAGTTTTAGAATTTATTTAATACTTAGGAGAATCAATTATGAAAGGTATTATTTTAGCGGGTGGATCAGGATCAAGACTTTATCCGATTACTAAAGCAACGAGTAAGCAATTGGTTCCAATATATGATAAACCTATGATTTATTATCCAATGTCAGTTTTAATGTTGGCAGGTATCAAAGATATTTTATTAATTTCTACCCCTACATATATTCAACAATTTAAAGATTTACTTGGTAACGGTCAAGAACTTGGATTGAATATTCAGTATGCAATCCAAGAGGAACCACGTGGTTTAGCAGATGCTTTCATTGTTGGTGCTGATTTCATTGGTACTGATACTGTTGCTTTGGTGCTGGGTGATAACATTTTTTATGGTGCAGGCTTGTCACAACAATTACAAGAAGCTGCCGCTAAAAAAACAGGGGCAACAATATTTGGTTATCAAGTAAAAGATCCAGAACGTTTTGGTGTTGTGGAATTTGATGACGATGGGAGGGCATTATCCATTGTTGAAAAACCAGCGCATCCAAAATCAAATTATGCAGTAACGGGGCTTTATTTTTATGATAACGATGTTGTAGAAATAGCTGCAAATGTAAAACCTTCAGCTCGTGGTGAAATAGAAATTTCGGATATCAATCAAGCTTATCTGAATCGTGGTGACTTAGACGTACAAGTGATGGGACGTGGGTATGCTTGGCTTGATACGGGGACACATGATTCATTACTGGAAGCTTCTTCATTTATCGCCACTATTCAAAAACAGCAAAATTTGAAGGTAGCCTCATTAGAGGAAGTTGCTTATCGCATGGGATATATTGATGTTAAACAATTAGAAACTTTAGCACAACCATTAAAGAAAAATGATTATGGACAGTATTTGTTAAGAATTGTTGAGGAAGAGGGTTAGAATAAGTATGGATGAAAAATTTTTTGAAAAAGAATTAGCTGCTCGTTCAATCACTGTAATTCCAGGGATGATAGAATTTGATATTCCTGTTCACGGTGATAATCGTGGTTGGTTTAAAGAAAATTTCCAAAAAGAAAAAATGTTGCCTTTAGGTTTTCCAAAAGAGTTCTTCAAAGAGAACAAACTACAAAACAATGTGTCATTATCACGTAAGGGAGTGTTACGTGGTTTACATGCAGAGCCTTGGGATAAGTACATTTCAGTAGCTGATAACGGCCAAGTCCTTGGTGCATGGGTGGATTTACGTGAAGGCGATTCGTTTGGGCATGTTTATCAAACGGTTATTGATGCTAGCAAAGGGATTTATGTGCCTCGTGGTGTGGCCAATGGTTTTCAGGTATTAAGTGAAACAGTTTCGTATACTTATTTAGTTAATGATTATTGGGCCTTAGAGCTAAAGCCAAAGTACGCTTTTGTGAATTATGTTGATTCGACATTGGGAATCAAATGGGATGATCTTAATCATGCAGAAGTGAGTGAAGCTGATAAACAGCATCCATTATTAAAAGATGTTGAACCATTAAAGCGAGATCAATTGAAATAGGAGCTCAATTCATGACGGAATATAAAAATATATTGGTAACCGGTGGTGCTGGGTTTATTGGCGCAAATTTTGTGCGTTATCTTGTTGACGAACATCCTGAAGTTACTGTCACGGTCCTTGATAAGTTGACCTATGCGGGTAATAAAGAAAATTTAGCTGGGTTACCTGAAGACCGTGTGAAACTAGTGGTTGGTGATATTGTAGATGCACCATTAGTTGATAAATTAGTTTCAGAAACTGATGCAGTGATTCACTATGCAGCTGAAAGTCATAATGATAATTCATTAAAAGATCCTTCACCGTTTATTCAAACTAACATTATGGGAACTTACACACTAATTGAAGCAGCTCGTAAATATAATAAGCGTTTCCATCATGTTTCTACAGATGAAGTTTATGGCGATTTACCATTACGTGAGGATTTACCTGGTCATGGTGAAGGAAAGGGTGAAAAATTCACACCTGAATCTCAATATCGACCATCAAGTCCCTACTCATCATCGAAAGCTAGTTCGGATTTGTTAGTGCGTGCTTGGGTACGTTCATTTGGACTTAAGGCAACTATATCTAATACATCTAATAATTATGGACCTTACCAACATATTGAAAAGTTCATTCCTCGTCAGGTGACGAATATTATTTCTGGTATCAAACCAAAATTATACGGTTCTGGTAAAAATGTTCGTGATTGGATTCATACATATGATCATGCAACTGCTGTATGGGCCATTCTAACGAAGGGCAAGATTGGTGAAACTTACTTGGTTGGCGCAGATGGTGAAAAAGATAATATCACAGTGTTACGCACAATTTTAAAAGATATGGGTAAAGATGAAAATGATTTTGACTTTGTGCAAGATCGTTCAGGGCATGATTTACGTTATGCGATCGATGCCACAAAGATTCGTGAAGAATTAGGTTGGCAACCTAAATATACTGACTTTACAACCGGTTTGAAGGATACCATTAAATGGTATGAAGATCATCAATCATGGTGGGAAGCTGAAAAGGCAGCTGTGGAGGCTAAGTATGCACAGAATAATCAATAAACAGTTAGTAAAATATTAGTTGGGGTATATGATGAAGTATTTTGTTGCAGGTGCTAAAGGACAATTGGGCCAAGAAATTGTTAAATTATTAGAAAAACTAGGACAAGAGTACGTTGCATTCGATTCAAAACAGTTAGACATTACAAATCGGAAACAAGTATTTCGAGTATTAGAGAATGAAATGCCTAATGTTGTATTAGATGCAGCAGCTTATACGTCTGTGGATGCAGCAGAGAATGAAGGGAAACAATTAAATTGGCGTGTTAATGTTGATGGTACAAAAAATTTAGCGGATGCCAGCTGTAGAATTAATGCTAAGCTAATCTATATATCAACGGATTATGTTTTTTCTGGGGAGGAGGATAAAGAGTATACAGAAATTGATCCAGTAAACCCTAAGAATGAATATGGGAAAGCAAAGTTAGCTGGAGAAAAAGTTGTCCAAGCTAGTGGCGTAGAATATTATATTATCCGTACTTCGTGGGTGTTTGGTGAGTTTGGAAGAAATTTTGTTTATACAATGCAAGAGTTGGCTTCTAAGCTAGATAAAATTTCAGTCGTTAATGATCAGTATGGTCGTCCAACTTGGACCAGGACACTTGCGGAATTTATGATTTATTTAATTTCAAACGATATTGACTATGGAATATATAATTTAAGTAATGATGAGACAACCACCTGGTATGAATTTGCTACAAAAATATTAGAAGAAAAGTCTGTCAGTATAGAGCCAGTGACAACTGATAGGTTTCCAACTATAGCTCAAAGACCCAAAAATTCAGTATTAAGTTTAGTTAAAACGAAAGGCACGGGATTTAAACCGATAACTTGGAAAGAAGCGCTAAGTAGATTAATGAATAATATGTAACGTTTTAAACAACCTACATATGGATTGAATTCTTAAAAATTTGAAAATTTATTAATCAACAAACACAGGTAGGCTACTTAACCATCTGTGTTTGTCTTTTAGAAGGAGAAAAAATTGGAAGAATTTACAGTTTTAATGTCATTATACTCAAAAGATAATGCTGAAAACTTTTTAAGAGCTGTAGAGAGCAATTTTAATCAAACAATTCAACCGAAGGAAGTGGTATTAGTTGTTGATGGTCCGATAGATAACCAATTAGAGAATGCAATTTTTAAGGTGCAACATAAATATAAAAATAAAGTACGAGTTATCAGATTGAAGGAGAATAAAGGATTAGGGAATGCTTTACGTGTAGGGATGAAATATGTACAAACAAATTTGGTAGCTAGGGCTGATTCTGATGATATTTCTGATTCAAATAGATTCAAAAAGCAATTAATAGAATTTAATAGAGATCAAGAATTATTGATAGTTGGCGGACTAATTAAAGAATTTATTGGAAGCGTAGATAATATAGTAGCTATTAGAAAATTGCCAAATTCCGATTCAGAAATTCGAAAATTTGCTAAATATAGAAGTCCATTCAATCATCCAACGGTAATGTATAAAAAAGCTGCAGTTGAACAGGCAGGAAATTATCAAGATTTTAATTTCTTTGAAGACTATCATTTATGGATACGGATGTTGCAGTTAACTGGGAAAGTTAAAAATATTGATGATGCAGTTGTTTTTATGAGAACAGAAACTGGAATGTATAACAGACGTGGTGGCATTAGATATGCTATTCAAAACTGGAAGTTAAGGTGTTATTTTTGGAATTTAGGTGTCTTAACTTTTCCTCAAATGTTAATGATAGATATACTAGTTTTTATTGTTGCTACTATTCCAACATTTCTACGTGCTTATTTATATAAACTGTTTCTTAGAAAGGGTAAAGAGTAGTGATAGTAACAATATTAAAAAGAATAATAAAAAGTAAGTTTGTTCAATCTTTAAAAATAGCAAAAATAGTTTACTTTCCTTTGTATCGTTCTACAGTAAAAAAATTTAATTTTGAAGTAGCTTCTCCTCTAAGAACAGTCGAAATCATAAAAAAAAATAATTTATCCGTGGGCAGATTTGGAGATGGCGAGATGAGAATTATGTTTCAACATAGGAGTATTGGATTTCAGAAATATGATTCTGATTTAGCTCAAGAATTATTTGAAGCAGCAACGTCATCGAAAGAATATGTAGTAGCATTGCCGCATGGCTTTTTAAGTACAAAGAACGACAATCTTAGAACAGCAGTTTTTTGGTGGAAATATACATTTGAAAATAGACACAATATAAACAAACTGATTGAAAGTAGTTTAACTAGTTTTTTCTTAGATGCAAGTTTTAGTAGGACAGTGACGGAATTAAAAGATGAAGAAAACATTGAGAATGTCATTCATTCTGTAAAGAGTCTATGGGAAAATCGATCAGTTTTGATGGTAGAGGGGGATCAAACGAAATTTGGTGTAGGAAATGACCTCTTTGATAATGCCAAAAAAATCCGTAGAGTAGTTGGACCAGCAGTTAACGCCTATTCAGCTATTGCTGATTTAGAATCAGTAATTATAGAGCTTAATGGAAAAATATCTAATCCACTTGTACTTGTTGCTTTAGGACCAACGGCAACTGTCTTAGTACATAGACTTGCTTTAAAAGGTATACAGGCAATTGATATTGGACATTTTGATTTACAATATGAATATTATTTGCGCGGAGCTTTTCATAGAGTAAATGTCACAAATAAATATGATAATGAACTTGGTACCACAGGAAATGCGAAGTACAAAATAAATCATAATTATGAAGAAGAAATTTACAAACGATTTTTATAAGGGGATGTTTGGATGTTTGGAAATTTAATTTATAAAATAAAGAGAAATACTAGGGTAAAAGATTGGTTAAAAATTTTAATTGCTTTAATGTATTTTCCAAAATTAATTGTGGCATATATTGTTTCAAAATTTTATCTTCATAATAAAAAAAATTTTTGGTTAATAAGCGAGATGGGCGTTGATGCTAAAGATAATGGACGGGATTTTTTTGAATTTCTTCGTTGTCAACATCCAGAGGTCGAAACTGCATATATTTTAAAAAAAGATAGTATGGAATTTACGTCTTTGGATAAGATTGGCCATATCATTGAACCAAATACTTTTGAACACTTTATAACAATTTTTAAATCGCAGTATTTAATAAGTACGCATGATCATTATGTTTTACCAATGAAGTGGGTTAACTGGCGTGAATTTAAGTTATTGTATGGATGGATGGTACCTAACCTTAAATTTGTTTTTTTACAGCATGGTGTAATGCAGTGGGATGCTAAAAAAAATTCTAATTACAAAAGAACAAAATTTGATTATTTTATTACAAGTACTAAAAGTGAGTATCGAGAAATTTCTAAGTATGGATATCCCAAAGGAAACATTATTGAGACTGGGTTACCCAGATTCGATAAGCTTTCTAAAACATCAAGTAATGGCTTTACAAAACGTGTGATTTTGTTTTCTCCTACATGGCGTCAATATTTAGCTAATGTTTCAAAAGAAGAATTTTTAGAATCAAATTATTTTGTAACAATTAATAATGTTCTTAATGATAGACATTTAGTAAATATTTTGGAAAATAACAACGTTGATTTGTATTTTATGCCACCACATCATGAAATACAAAAATTCTTAGATGAATTTTCTGTGGGTTCAAATCATATTAAATTAATTTCTATAGATGAAATATCGTTGAAGAAAGTATTAATGGAGAGTTCATTAATGATTACTGATTATTCAAGTATATCAATGGACTTTGCTTATATGGAGCGGCCTGTTATATATTTTCAATTTGATCAAAAAGAATTTAGTAAAGGACATTATACATATAGCCTAGATTATTTTACACATCAACGTGATGGATTTGGGCCAGTGGTTACAAATGAGGAAGATTTAATAGATGGTCTTATTAAAATTATAAAGAATAATTATAATATGGATTCTTATTATATAAGCAGAGTTAATAAATTTTTTGATTTAAGAGATAATAAGAACTCACAAAGACTTTTTGAAATTTTAAAAGGTGAAAAAAATGATTGAATTTGTCGCATTAATTGTTACATATGGCACGATTCAAAGAAAAGATAATTTGATTAGTACAATTCAGAGTGCACTTACTCAAGGGGCGAATAAGGCTTTTGTTCTAAGTAACGGTGTACAATATGATATTGATTCAGTACTTACGAATAAATTTAATAATAAAATTAAAATTATTAAATATGAGGACAATTTAGGATCTGCCGCAGGATTTACAGGTGGACTTAGAGAAATATTTAATTCGAAAGAAATAAGTGATGATACATTTATTTTAATTCTTGATGATGATGTGAATGTTGAATCCAATTTTTTTAAAAAATTAACAAGTTTGGAAGAAAATCAATGTAACACACATATATGGTCTATGCTAAGATTAGGTCGTGATCGCACTTTTGATGATAGCATGGATAAAAATCTTAATTATTATTTCAATTCTATTGCAGGATTTTCATTGAAAAATAAATTTTTTTCAATGAAAAAAGAGAGAGAAAATCCAGCAATTGCTAAAATGGTTTTTGCACCATGGGCAGGAATTGTTTTGCAAAAGAAATTATTAAAAGATATCGAGTTACCAGTGAGTGATTATTTCATATATGAAGATGATGCGCAATTTTGTTTAAATTTACGGCAAAAGAATATTGAAATCTTGAAGAGTAATAACTTGTTACTGTCAGAGATTTCGAACTCATGGTTTGAAGATAAAAATAAAAATTCAGGATATAAAATTTTTTATGAAAGTAAAGATAATGATGGATTAGGTCGTTTTTTATATATGATTCGTAATAATGTATATTTAATTAGAAATAATAATTTAGTGACAAATAAATGTTTTTACATTTTAAATATATTAATATTTGTTTCTTTTGGATTTATAATATATGGTAAATTTAATTATAAATCTTTTGGACGATTAAAATTAATTATGGGTGCAATCCATGATGGCTGGCGAGGTAAATTGGGGAAAAATGTGAAATGGAAGCTATAGTACTGATGGAGAAAAAGTTATGCTATTTATTTTAACGTTAATGCTATCATTGATAGCTAGTTCATTTTTAAAAAATACTAGAATAATTGGGGCAGTAGGTTTTTCCGTTTTAGCTTGGATTGCAGGTTCTGCAGATGGTAGAACTACAACTGACTATCAGGTATACCAAACACATTATTATGCGTTAGGGAATGAAGTTTCTCCGTTTGAAAAAGGCTACACAGCTATGTCTGCATATTTTAATCATTTAGGATTTAGTTATTCAGATTTTCGGTTAGTATTTGCTTTTTGTGCTTTTGCAATATTGTTTTTTGGCGTTTTGATTTTCACTAAAAATATTGCTATGTTTACTTGGATATATGGAAGTACAGTTTTTTTTAATGATGCTACACAAATCAGAAATTTGATGATGATCTCATTAATTATTTTAGGATGTGGGTTATTCACAAAAAATAATTTAATTGTTAAACTTTTGGGACTTGCCACTATAACGCTTGCAACACAATTTCATGACTTGGGATTCTTATTTATAATGATAATTCCAATCTATTTTGTCCCCGAAAAATATATAAAAAAAGTTTTGAGACTCATGGTTGGAATTTCGTTACTTTTTACGATAATTATAAAGATTTTTGGAAATTCTGGGGTGACTAGTCTAATTATGAGAGGATTAGGTGCATTTTCATCGAGAACAGGCTCAGTTACTAATGTTCAAAGTCATTTTTCCAGAGGCACAAGTTTATCAATTATCTTTCTAATAGGAGTAACGGTATTGTTAGTGTTATATTTATCTACTTCATTCATCACTTATATTCAAGAAAATATGAATATAAATGGTAAAAAATTGAAAATGCTATATAGTGGTGTTCTTGTTTCAACATTTACACTACCATTAATTTTGATGTCGCCAGATTATTCTAGAATTTCAAGAAATGCTTTCTTATTTTTTATAATAATAGTTGTAATATACTACTCAGGTATAGCAAAGAGAAAAATGCTTGTTAAGAGTAGAACCATTTTACTAGTTGTTTTTCTTGTATTATTTACTTATATTCATACAACGATTTGGGGTCCTGAATATCAAAACACGATCCCATATATTGCAAAAATTAAAGATTCTAATGAAATCAGTGGAGATTGAAAAATGAAAATTTATGAAATTGATGCTGTAATAGTGACATATAATCCAGAGAAAAAAATGTTGCTTGAAAATATTAGTGCGGTTCAGAATCAAGTCCACAGAGTTATTATTGTAGACAATGGATCTGATAACTTTAAAATGTGGGGAAATGTGGTTAGCGAACTACATGTTGTAATTAAGCATTTGGATAAGAATATGGGAATCGCGTATGCTCAAAATCTCGGAATAAATTATGCTAAACGTGGAAACGCCAGTTGGGTACTAACTTTAGACCAAGATACGGTATTACCGAAAAATTATGTAGAAGAGTTATTAAAAACTGGATTATCTGATGATATTGGTATTTTATCTGGAAGATTTATCGACAGATCTTTTAAGGGAGAAGAAATTTTTATTGAAAATGTCGAAAAAGTTAAAGATATTATTTCTTCTGGTAATTTGGTCAATATTCAAGCGTGGCAAAATGTTGGTGGCTTTGATAGTCAATTATTTATTGATTATGTTGACTTTGACTTTAATTACAAATTACAAAGAGCAGGGTACAATATTTATAGGGTTAACAATGTTACATACAATCATGAAATTGGAGAAGGTGTTAGTGAATCAAAATATAAAACATTTGTTGGTTTAAAAAATAAATATGTTTTTGATCATTCGTATATCAGACTATACTATATTAATCGAAACAGGATTATAGTACGTTCTAGGTATCCTGAATTTGGTAGTCCTTATAAAATGGTTATAAGAGAACTGATAAACCTGAGGGAAATATTTTTATTTAAGCCATCAAGATTAAAAAAATTTATTTATTCAATTAAAGGGATAAACGAAGGAATCTGTTACCTATTAACTGGGAGATTTAATCATGGGATCAAATAAAAAATCTCGAGTTTCTTCAAGTAAAAAAAATGTTTTTTTAGGAGTGAGCTTTCAATTATTAACACTAATAATGACCTTTGTAGGAAGGTACTTTTTTATACATAAATTAGGGGCGACTTACTTAGGGCTAGATGGCCTTTTTAAAAATATTTTAAATATGCTTTCATTCACGGAATTAGGAATCGGCGTTGCCATAACTTCATCTTTATATAAGCCACTAGCAGAAAATAATTACATACTTGTTAAATCGTTACTAAATCTTTTAAAAAAGATTTATCGAATAATAGTCATTATTATTATTCTTGCAGGAAGTATATTAACAATCTTGTTACCATTATTTATTAAAGGAAATATGCCTGATGGTGCAAGATTTGCATTTATTGTATATTTTATGAATTCAGCAGCTAGCTATTTTTTGGTTGCAAATCGCTCACTGTTGATTGCTGACCAAAATGGATATATAAATGCATGTAATCAATTTATTTTTAGTATGTGTGCTCAAGTATTACAGATTTTCTCATTGTTCATTTTTAATAACTATATAATATATTTATTTATATTATTAGTATCAACAATTTTATCTAATGTTTCTTTAGGTAGAAAAGTTAAAGTAAAATATCCAATGTTGAATAATATTGAAATAAAGGCAGTACCAAGAATCATAAAAAAGCAGTTACTTCAAAATGTCGTTGGTATGGTATCTTCTAAATTAGGTGGAATAGTATTAAATAGTACAGATAATTTGGTGTTGTCCTATTTTGTTGGACTAAGTGTTGTAGGTATTTATTCTAATTACCTAATAGTTGTAAATGGTATAACTACACTTTTGAATACAGGTATTTCCGCTTTGACAGCATCTATTGGTAACTTGGGAACAGAAAATGACCCTTTGAAAGAAGAAAGAACTTTCTATCAATTATTTTTAGGAAATGCATTGTTACTAGAAATAATCAGCTTTGGAATGATTATTTTATTTCCAGACTTTATTGCAATTTGGGTGGGAAATAAGTTTAAACTAAATGTCATTACAACTGCAGGTATCGTTTTGCTATTTTTTTTGAATCAAATAAGACAAATATCTATTTCTTTTCAAATTGCGCATTCCTTATTTTGGGAACAGCGTTATAAATCAGTGTTTGAAGCACTCTCTAATTTAGTTATTTCTATTATGCTAGTTAACCATTTTCATCTTGGTGTTTTAGGAGTTGTTTTAGGAACAATATGTAGTAACGTGTTGATAAATTCTTGGTGGGAACCATTAATTGTCTTTAAACTAGGGTTGAAAACTAGGTTGAAACATTATTTTATATTATTTGGAATTTCATCTATAGTTGAGTGTGTTTTATTATTAACCGGAATATATGTTAATATGGAAATTACATCTATTTATGCAAAATTTTTAATATTAATAATATGCACATTAGTTTTGATATTTGGAACATATATTGTAAGTAATAACTTTAAAATTTTGATAAAAAAAATATTATCATAAAAAAGGTTGAACGTCACATACTAAAAGCAAACACTAAATGGTTGAGTGAATTGAACACCAAAAATTTTAGAAAAGTTTTCTCGACCAGTTTATTTTATAAGATTCATAAAAATTAAAAAGACGTAACAGACTACTTATTTAGGCTGTTTTCATTGCTATTAATCATATCATGAGTATTGAATTTATTTTTTTGTACATCAATAATGAAGTTACGTAATGCAGTCCAATAGGTTCGCAACCCAAATATACTGACTTTACAACCGGTTTGAAGGATACCATTAAATGGTATGAAGATCATCAATCATGGTGGAAATCTGAAAAGGCAGCTGTTGAGGCTGAGTATGCACAGAATAATCAATAATATTGAAGGTGCATAAACTACTTTTGGAGGAATTATGAAGTACTTAATTACAGGTGCTAATGGGCAACTTGGTCAAGAATTGCAAAAATTGTTGTTGGAACGTCAATTGGATTTTGTAGCCTTTAATTCACACCAATTGGATATTCTCAACCGAGAGTATGTGATGTCAGTATTTGAACACGAGAAACCAGATATTGTGCTACATGCAGCTGCTTATACAAAAGTTGTTTTAGCCGAAGATGAAGGGCGTTTTCAAAATTGGCAAGTAAATGTTGAGGGTAAAAAAATATTGCTGATGCAGTAAAAAAATATAATGTGAAATTGGTTGCTATATCAACAGACTACGTTTTTGATGGCATGAATTTGGGAGAATACAAAGAGAATGATCCAGTTAATCCTAAAAATGCTTATGGACGTGCAAAGTTAGCTGGTGAATTAGCTGTTAGTGAAAGTGGAGCTGATGCCTACATTGTTAGAACGAGTTGGGTATTTGGTGAATTTGGCAATAATTTTGTGTATACAATGCAACGACTTGCTCAAAATCATTCTAAATTAACAGTGGTTAACGATCAAATGGGACGCCCTACTTGGACAAGAACCTTAGCAGAATTTATGTTGTATCTGATTAAAACAAGATCTGAATATGGTATTTATCATTTATCTAATGATGATACAGCTACTTGGTATGAATTTGCGCAGGAAATTTTAAAAACAACATCAGTAAAAGTTATGCCAGTAACCAGTACGGAGTTTCCACAAAAAGCCTATAGAACTAAACATGCTGTAATGAGTTTGGAAAAGGCTAAATCAACAGGTTTTGAAATTCCTACTTGGCAGGATGCTTTGAAAAAATTTTTATCATCGATGGTTTGATGTATATGGTGAGTGTATGTCCTATTTTTCAAAACAAAATGGACATTACAATGCATTATAAAGTTAACATCGGGAAAATTTTATCTTATTTGTTAGTCAACTGAATTTATGATAAAACCACTTAAGGACATCAATAAATACCTTGTTTTCTTTTTTAGATAACAACATTTTATGGGTGTCTTTTTATTTTTGTCTTAATTCCAATATGTTGGAAGTTAGTAGTATTAGACGATTGATTTCTTCATAAATATAGTAGTCTTTTGTTATACTATTTATTAGTAATAAATTTTCAAATGAATTCGAGTGCTGCAACTTAATTGGAATAGACAGAAAGTTCATCAAAAATGAAATTAGCAAAAAGATTTTTTCAAACCATTTTGACAGTTATTATTTTATGTAGTGTTGGTTACATTTGTTATCAGCAAAATTGGTTTGATATTCATAATAAAACAATTCAAACAATTCGAACGCATAAAGTGACAGTTGATCGTCATCAGAAAATTCGATTGCAAGAGCGGAATAAAATTAGACAACGATTAATGCGTGAAACGCAACCTGGTTTGAAAAAACAGGGCTTTGTCAGCATACCAACTGTGGGTATTCTTGAACCGATTTTCAATGATGCCTATTCAGAAAAGGGACTCCAAGCAGGTGCAGATTATGCAAATCGTAATAATGTTGATCCGACGGGGAAGCAAGTGCCTGTAATGGGACAAGGTAACTATGGCTTAGCGAGCCACAATTTTGATGATGGATTAACTGGCTTTAGTGGGTTACAGCAGAATTATAAAAATGATGCGCCATACTTGGTAGATGGGCAACGACAAACAAACAATTGGTTGAATCATAAAGCGGTTTATTTGGCTAATAATGACGGTATTTATGAATATCGTATTAAGCAACAGCGACTAGTTAAGGCTGATGATGTCAATGTCCTTGATCCCACACAACAGGCACAAGTGACAATTATTACGTGTCTATTTCCAAGTACCTCATATCGAATTATTACGACTGGTTACTTGAAAAAAGATTACACGTGGTCAAAGGCGCCCAGTCGAATTGTGTCTTATTTTGATTTAACGAAACAAAAAACTAATGCACATGTTGATTGGTATAATCCAGGTATCGAAGAAGGCGTTAATGGTGATGCGGGTGGCACAAAAACTGTGAAATAGTGAAATAAAGAGGTCGTTAGAGACAGGAATTCGTTTGAAGCAATGATAAGCTTCAGACGAATTTTTATTTTTTATTTTTTGCAAGTAAGCACTTGCTTTATTATTTTATTCTGTTATTATTATCAGTGGAAATAAAAGAAAGAGGAGTATGAAGACATGCGAATCAAAGAATTTTTAAGCAGTAAAGGTCCAAAATTGGCTACACTGGTTACCTTATTATTCGGTATTTTAATTTTTACAATTTATTTTACAGGTTATCATGCTGTCCCCAATCATATTGATCGATTACCAGTCACGCTGGTCAATCAAGATCCTAAGAGTAAACATTTGGCAACGCAATTAAAGCAGAAATTACCATTTCATGATGTGAAACAGACTAGCAATTTAAACACAGCAAAAAAAGAACTCGATAATCGTAAGAGTTATTTCGTCATTGCAATTCCAAAGAATTTTTCAGCGGATGTAAAAGCAAATCATAAAACGAATTTAGAGATGTACACGAATGATGCTAATCCTAGTTTAGTGAACTCATCTGTTAAATTGGCTGCTCAAAAAATAGGCCAGACAGTTACACAAAATATCACGATGCAAAAAGCAACTTTCGCTTTTGCTAAACCACAACTCGGTGAGCTGCAACAAGACGTGCAAAAGAAAAAAGCAGCATCAGCAGACAAGCTAAAACAAGCACAACAAAAAATTGCGAGTGCGCCAGCAGCACAACAACAAACGTTAACTGATCAATTAAATCAACAAATAACTGATCAAAAAAAGCAAGCAACACAACAAGCTAATCAACAAAAACAAACAATTATTGCCTCTGCCAAAAAGCAAGCAACCAATCTATCAAACAGCGTTCAAGTGAAATTACACCGTGAAAATGTGCTTCACGAAGGATTGAATTATGCTATGGCACCATTCTTCTTTGCATTAGCATTGTATCTAGGAACGATGATTGCGTCATTAGTTCTCTATGGCACATATGCTAAGTTTGCAGCTCAGATAGGCCGATTTCATGCATTTGCTGATTTAGAAATCACGTTTGTTATCGTTTCAGCAATTAGTAGTTTGGTTAATTCATTGATTTTAATGAGTTATATTGGGTTTGATGGTACGAAGTTCTTACCAATGTTTGTTAGCCATTGGTTGTATATTTGGACAGCGTTTAATATCACAGCAATGATGTACTTATTGCTTGGACAAATGGGTGCAACAGTGAATATTTTTGTTACCATGATTCAAATTGTCGCCAGTGGTGGTTTGTTCCCGGCAATTTTAATGAACGGTTTCTTTAAACTCATGCATGCTATTTTGCCAATGTCTTACATTGTTGGTGCTGATTTTGACACTTTCTACACAAACAACAGCATCACAAACAACATGTTCATGTTAATATTAATATTATTGGGCGCAATAATAATTAATTTAATTATTGTCACATTGAGAAAAAAGCAGACGATGA
Source organism: Weissella sp. ESL1156 (assembly GCF_058505625.1). Lineage (NCBI taxonomy): Bacteria > Bacillati > Bacillota > Bacilli > Lactobacillales > Lactobacillaceae > Weissella > Weissella sp. ESL1156. The sequence continues at coordinate 1,618,153 of NZ_CP196372.1, forward strand.
TTGATTTTCATGATCTGAGTTAAAGGAGTTACAACAAGTTATGACAAGTGATGTTGATCAAAAAATATTGACAGCTTTTGCGAAGTTGGTAAATCAATTTGGGTACAGGGGTTCAACAACGCGTAAAATTGCTGCAACAGCTGGTATTAATGAGAGCACACTGTTTCGACATTTTTCTGATAAACAGAGTATTCTCAGACGATTGATCGATGACTATTCAAAAGAAGTTTCTCAGGTTGGAGAAACCTTTCAGTTATCAGGAGATGCGAAACATGATTTGACTCGTGCAGTCAGCATTTATCAATATTTTATTGAAAATCATCAACCTGTCTTTCAATTAGTATTAAGAGAAAATTATGAATTTCCAGAGTTGTCAGATATATTAAATCAGTTATTTATACTGCAAAGTAATTTAATGACAACGTTACTTCAAAAGATGATTGCAGCTAATGAAATTAAAGCTGATATCAACATTGAAATAGAAGTACAAAACTTAATGTTAATGAATTTTGGCCATTCCGTCTTTAAATATGTTTATACAGAAAACCCACAAAAGGTAGATAATCAAAAATATTTGAATGATAATATTCGGGTGTTTATTGAGCATTTATTGAGTTGATGTGGCATTAGGATAAATAATATCAATAAAACGAGTGGTAATCGCCATGCTTAATAGCGATTACCACTCGTTTTTTGTCTAAAATTTTATTGTTGAAAACTGTCTCGGTAAATCAAAGAAGGTGTGATGAAAGTAACGGCTTGCATATCACGATTAAAAGTAATCATTTCATCGAGCCTATCAAAACTTGCTGTAACCAGTTGATCAATATCGATATGAAAAGTTGTCAGGGCAGGTTGTGTATATGCAGCACTTGCACTGTCGTTGATACTGATGATTGCAAGATGCTGTGCCAACCTTGTATCAATACTATTGAGAGCATTTAATACGCCAATTGCTAGACTGTTATATTGGCTAAACTAATTTTTTATTTTTAGTATATTTTTCCGTCATGAAAAATATTGTTTTATAAATAAAAACAAAGTAATATTTGATTATATTTATTTGACGGAAGGTATTTGAATGAAAGTCAAGAAACGACGGACCCCAGTAATCAATGATAAAAGTAAGCAATTAATTGCTGAATTACAACCTTTTGCAAGATTAATTAAAAAAAGTTATATCGTTGATAGTATTTTATCTCGGCAACAATTAAATGTACTGACACAAGCCAGTAAAAGAATATTACAACCAGTGCAATCATTGCTTGATAACAAGTTAATTCAGCAGCCACTGCAATTGACCACATTGACTTATCAAAATGATTTACGACATAGGCAGTTACAAGTTGTTTTTTCAGATGGACAACAGTATGATGTGCATCGATTTCTACAGGAGCTAAACAGATTACTATCACAAGCGATAACAGAAGAAGAATTTTATCACAGATTAATTAAAGTATCGAGTCAACCAATGAGCGTGAAGCAATCACTTGAAACACGTGATAAAAATCAACGAGCTAATCAAGTACTGAAGCAACGTATTCGCCAGTTAACGATTGCAAAAAGCCAGCTAGCAAAGCAGCATGACCAAGCGTTAGCAGGTATGACTGCAGCCAGAGAGACACTACACATTAAGGATATGCAATATCAGCAATTGCAAGAACAATATCGACAATTAGAAAAGAAAAATGACGATTATCAATTTAAATTAAATAAACAGACACAAACAATTAGTGATATTCGTGAGCAGATCAGAATCCAGCAAACACAAAATAAACACAAGCAATTAACTCATAAAATAAATGAACGGATTTGGCTAAAACACGTTTGTCCAAAAGTTGATGATCGCCAATTCAAAGAAAAAATAAAAAAATTACAAGACGAATTAGGGGAGGTTCAGCAACAATTACGACAAGTACAATCACCGGTGATATTGCAACCAACGCTCAGTCGTTCAGAACAACTCCGACACTTGACAAGTGACCTACATTTAGATTGTATTGATGAATATCATCCTCTGTTACGTTTGGTACAAAAGTATAATGAATTGATCGCTGAAGATTTGGTTTTATGGCATCAAATCCAAGGATATTTTGAACAGGACGGTGATCAATGGTTATTTATTGATCGTCGAGGTCAACAATATAACATGACTCATGTTTCATTAAATGGGCTGGCGTTATCTGAGATTACCTTGGATTACTATTATTCAGCTAGACAGCGGATCGATACAGGTCATATTATGTTGATTCGACAATTAAATGAACCAATTGTCCAGGTGAAAACAACGATTTCTAAAAACAAGTGTGTCGCAACAAATGTACAGTCAGACAAACAAGTATTAATTATTTCTTGGTGGGGTGAAACAGTAAAAAATGCTGCCAAAAAATTAAAACAGTTTGGTGTAACAGTCATTTGGTTAGATCCATCTGATCTGAACAATGATAAAATCATCCATGAAATGCAGAAATCACAATATGATTTTCAATTAGTTGTTATGCGTGGTGCGCATCATGAGATAGTTACTGCTGCACATCGGTTACGTCGATTGGGTTATTTAATAAAGGTTGCCAATAATCCAGGGGCAAGTGCTATGGTGCAATATGTCAGCGAAGCGTTAGCATTAAATACTAAAAAATAAGTTATGAAATGATTTTGATTACTAAAAAAACGACTTGCACAAAAATAAAAAAATCAGTATGATAGATACCGTATTAAAAAGTAAATAACTCGACATCCTATCGAGAGTCAGGGAGGGACTAGACCTTATGATCTGACACCAACTACCATTTATTGGTGATGTGGTAATTTCTAGTAGATAGGCGCATATCGATTAAACCCCGACATGCCGCCTATGTGTGGTAGTCGGGGTTATTTATTTTGAATTTTAGATGAAATTTAAAGGAGATATTGATAATTATGTCAGAAAAGCGTTTATTTACGTCAGAGTCAGTTTCAGAAGGACATCCTGATAAAGTATCTGATCAAATTTCAGATGCCATTTTGGATGCGGTCTTAAAGGAAGATCCTCAGGCGCGAACAGCGGTAGAAACATCAGTGACAACCGGATACGTTAATGTGTTTGGTGAGATGTCAACAACAGCCTATGTCAACATTAATGATATTGTACGTCAGACATTAAAGCGAATTGGTTATGATGATCCTGATGCTGGGTTCTTGGCAGATGACATTCATGTTGGTGTGACTTTGGATGAACAGTCACCTGATATTGCACAAGGTGTTGATTCAGCAATCGAACAACGTGAAGACGGTGGTGTTGATCCACTTGATCAAATTGGTGCAGGGGATCAAGGTTTGATGTTCGGTTTTGCAACAAACGAGACAGATGAATATCTACCTTTGTCAGTTGTTCTGTCACACAAATTAGTTAAAAAGCAAGCTGACGTGCGTCGTGCAGGTATTTTAGATTACCTATTACCTGATGCAAAAGCACAAGTTACAGTAGAATTGGATGAAAATGATAAGCCAATTCGTATTGATACAGTTGTCTTATCAACACAACACCGTGCATCTGTCACATTGGAACAATTACGCAAAGATGTTCGGGAGTACATTATTAAGCCAATTTTGCCAGCCGAAATGGTCGATGAGAATACGCGTTACTTGATCAACCCAACAGGTCGTTTCGTTATCGGTGGTCCAAAAGGGGATGCTGGTATGACCGGACGAAAGGTCATTGTTGATACGTATGGTGGTTATGCTCGCCATGGTGGTGGTGCCTTTTCTGGAAAGGACGCTACGAAGGTCGATCGTAGTGCGGCTTATGCAACTCGCCACATTGCCAAGAATATTGTGGCAGCTGGTTTGGCTGAAAAGGTTGAAATACAAGTTGCGTATGCTATTGGTGTGGCAGCCCCAGTCTCAGTAAATGTGAATACGTTTGGTACAGGTAAGGTATCTGATGACGACTTGGTCGCAGCTATTCGTGATTTGTTTGAATTACGTCCAGCCGGCATTATTGAAGATTTGGATTTGCGTAAGCCACGTTATGAGGCAACGGCTGCTTATGGTCACTTTGGTCGTCCAGAACTGGACTTACCTTGGGAGCGTTTGGACAAGGTTGATGAATTGAAAGCATATTTTAATAAGTAAGCAATGGATATTGTTAAGAATGAGATGATCGTTTTCATCTCATTCTTTTTATTTTTGGCGGTTAGATAAGTCGTATGATCATTGATTTTCTGAAATGATGAATCACACCAAAATAGACTGATTTACTTTATATAAGTACTTGACATGAATACACTGTTCCGATACAATCAAGAGCAGTGGAAAGAAAACGTTTACAGCGCGTTTATTTTATAGGAGATATGTTAGATGTCAGATAAGAAGATCTCAGCTGGGTTAGCAGCTTTGAAGGTTATGGAAGGATGGGGCGTTACCACAATGTATGGTGTCCCTTCTGGAACGTTGAGCGGTATGATGGATTCCATGGGTAATCCTGAGAACAACATCAAATTCTTGCAAGTAAAGCATGAAGAAGTTGGTGCAATGGCTGCCGTTATGCAATGGAAGTTCGGCGGTAAGTTAGGCGTTACTGTCGGTTCTGGTGGTCCTGGTGCAACTCACTTGATTAATGGTTTGTACGATGCTGCAATGGATAACGTACCAGTTTTGGCAATTTTAGGATCAAAGCCAGTTCGTGAATTGAACATGGACTCATTCCAAGAATTAAACCAAAATCCAATGTACGAAAACATTGCCGTATATAACCGCCGTGTCGCAACTGCTGAGCAATTACCTCACTTGGTTGATGATGCCATTCGTACAGCGATTGCTAAGCGTGGTGTTGCCGTTCTTGAAGTACCTGCAGACTTTGGTTTTGCAGAAATTAATGAAAACTCAATTTACTCAACACCATTGTATTCTTCAGGTTTAAAGTACAAAGAATACAAGTCAGCACCTGTTGATGAATCAGATATCGATGAAGCTGTTTCGTTGCTAAACCAAGCAAAGCGTCCAGTTATCTATGCTGGTGTTGGTACCATTGGTCATGGACCTGCTGTACAAGAATTGGCACGTAAGATCAAGGCACCAATTATTACAACTGGTAAGAACTTTGAGACTTTTGACTGGGATTTTGAAGCATTGACTGGATCAACATTCCGTGTTGGTTGGAAACCAGCTAATGAAGCTGTTCTTGAGGCAGATACGGTTTTGTTCGTCGGAACAAACTTCCCATTCTCAGAAGTTGAGGGAACTTTCCGTAACGTTGACAAGTTCATCCAAATCGATAACAATCCTGCAATGCTAGGAAAGCGTCACCAAACCGATGTTGCAATTCTAGGTGATGCTGGTGAAGCAATCGATGAAATCTTGGCTAAGGTTTCTCCTGTTTCAGAGTCATCATGGTGGAATGCAAACATTAAGAACGTTCAAAACTGGCGTGACTACATGAACAAACTTGAGCAAAAGACTGAAGGTGATCTTCAAGCTTACCAAGTTTACAATGCTATTAACAAGTATGCTGCAGAAGATGCTATCTTCTCAACTGATGTTGGTAACGTCACACAAATGTCAATTCGTCATTTGCACATGACACCTAAGAATATGTGGCGTACGTCACCATTATTTGCAACAATGGGAATTGGTTTGCCAGGTGGTATCGGTGCCAAAAACACATACCCAGATCGTCAAGTTTGGAATTTGATGGGTGATGGTGCTTTCTCAATGACTTACCCTGATGTTGTTACTAACGTTCGTTACAACTTGCCAGTTATCAATGTTGTCTTTACAAACACGGAATATGGTTTCATCAAGAATAAGTATGAGGATACAAATACTTATAACTTTGGTGTTGACTTTACTGATGTTGACTACGCTAAGATTGCCGAAGCACAAGGTGCTGTTGGTTTGACTGTTAGCCGTATTGAAGACATTGATCGTGTGATGAAGGAAGCTGTTGACTACTATAACCAAGGTCGTGTGGTTGTGGTTGATGCAAAAATCACTAAGGATCGTCCAATTCCAGTTGAAACATTGAAGCTTGATACTAATTTGTACAGTGAAGATGTTGTTAATGACTACAAGGAAAAGTACGAAGCACAAGAGTTGGTACCATTCCGTGAGTTCCTTGAAGCTGAAGGTTTGACTTCAAAGTACATTAAGGAAGAAAACAGTAACAAATTTAGTTTTTAATTTTAAAAAGAGTGAATCCAAAAGTTTAAAAGAAATTTTTGACCTTTTGTGATACATTTAAGACCATCAATTTACCACAGTTAAGTGGTTAAAATTGATGGTCTTTTTAATTTAACGATTAATAATCATGATGTCGAACAAAAAAATTTGCTGATCGTCTATCAGAAATGAATTTTTTAATACAAAAAGTACTTAAATATCTATATTTTTGTATAATTTAAGTATTTATAATGCTGTTTTTATTGATCATCTCAATGCAATTATTACTTATTTTATTTGATAAATAAAAGGTTGATAGTAATATTGTCTTTTTATTGACTATAATCAAACATTGACAAAAGAAACATAATTTATATCTGAATTTTTCATATAAAATTCATAAATTGGAGCATTGAGATGAGTAAAAAAGTACAAGTTATGGCGTTATTATCATCACTATTAGTGGGTACAGTGATCGAACCAGCAACCGTTGATTTAGTGTTTTCTGATAGTATGACTAGTGGTAGCAACCAGAATAGCACACAAACACAAGATCAAGATACAAACGATAATTTAACGACTGGTGTGTGGGGAACTGCTACTTGGACGTTTAATAAAAGTACGGGTGAATTAAGCGTTAATGGCGGTGGGCAACTTAGCAATCCAGATACTGATTTAGCATCAATTAAAAGTCAAGTAAGCAAGATTGTTTTCCTTGGTCCAGTAACTGCGCCACAGGACAGTACAGGACTGCTTTCGTTTGGCAATAATTTAAAACAAATTCAAGGATTGCACAATCTTGATACATCACATGTTAATAGTATGCAAAATATGTTTCTATTTGATAGTAGTTTAACTTATCTGGATTTGAGTTCTTGGCATACAGATAATGTCACAAATATGAATGGCATGTTTGCTTATACGAGTGCGTTAGTAACTTCAGATTTGAGTAAATTAAATACTGCAAGTGTAGTGAGTATGAAAGATATGTTTAGTAATTCTGGTATTCGGCAGGTTGACTTATCGTCATTTGATACAAGTCAAGTGACAACTATGGGGAATATGTTTATTGACACACCAAACTTAATTATGCTTGATTTGACGAGTTTTAATACACAAAATGTGACTGATTTTGGTGGCATGCTCTATCGGACATCAGTCGCAAAATTAAAGTTGGGACCAAGTGCAAAATTAGTCGATCCTTGGTTAGTTAATCCACAAGCAGGCGTTGTAAACCCAATTACAGGGAATGAAACAAATGGTCAATGGCAAGAAGATAATACTGGAAAGGTGCTAGTTGATTTAGCACATCCTCAAGTGAATAAAACATACATCTGGGGAGATATCGATTCGTCAAATGGTCACAGTGGGGCAACAAGTTCAAGCACAGCAGATAGTAGTGATTCAACGAGTTCAAGTACCACAGATAGTAGCAGTGCATCAACGAGTTCAAGTGCCACAGATAGCAGTAGTGCATCAACGAGTTCAAGTGCCGTAGATAGCAGTAGTGCATCAACGAGTTCAAGTGCCGTAGATAGCAGTAGTGCATCAACGAGTTCAAGTGCTGTAGATAGTAGCAGTGCATTAACGAGCTCAAGTGCCATAGATAGCAGTAGTGCATCAATGAGTTCAAGTGCTGTAGATAGTAGCAGTGCATCAACGAGCTCAAGTGCCGTAGATAGCAGTAGTGCATCAACGAGTTCAAGTGCTGTAGATAGTAGTAGTGATTCAACGAGTTCAAGTGCTGTAGATAGTAGCAGTGCATCAACGAGTTCAAGTGCTGTAGATAGTAGCAGTGCATCAACGAGTTCAAGTGCTGTAGATAGTAGCAGTGCATCAACGAGTTCAAGTGCCGTAGATAGCAGTAGTGATTCAACGAGCTCAAGTGCCGTAGATAGTAGCAGTGCATCAGCAAGTTCAAGCACAGCGAATAGTAGCGGTACATCAACAGGTGCAAGTCATCACTCAAGTATGAATAGTTCATCAGCTAATTCAGTTACTGTTCCAAATAATGATTTTGTATCATCACATGATCATACAAACGCTACAATCGGGTCAGCAACTGTCGCTAGCCAACCACTTGTTGATTCTACAATGAGTAATCAACAGGGATTGCAACAACAAATGGCTTCCAATAAATCAAAATTACCACAAACGAATGTGATGGATAAAAGGGATAATATTATCCTTACTAGTGTTGTTATCGGCATAGTAGCTTTCATTGGTCTATTGAGTACACGACGTAAGCGACAGCGTTAATTATCTTAAATAATAATGAACCACTTAATCATTTTTTGATATGATTAGGTGGTTCTTTTTTGATTTTAGAAAGTCAACATCGAATGACTGATTACGAGAAAATTTTTGTATATACGACGTTCAAGAATTTGTGTTAGTACATTGTTATTGTTAGTCAAGGGTATTTGAATAACCACGATTAAGTATCATAAGCATCTTATTTCTAAGATATTGAATTTTTTCATATATAATGACTATAAGGTTAGATTATTAAAAAGGGTGGGGGTAAGCATATGGATAGCCAAAGGGGGCATCGGCAATTAAAAAAATCAGTGAAATTTTTCTTGATTTTAATACTTGCTTTTATAGGTATTATTTTTATTATGCAGCAACATCATCATACACAACAGCAATTACTAGCGGACAAATTATCTGTCACAAAACGCAATTTAAAGAAAGAACGGCATCAAGTGGATGCTTTACAAGAAGCTATGAAAAATCCGATGAAAAGTTATGAGTTTAAAACACGAAAACAATTGGCATCAAAAGGACTAAATAATAACTTAATTCTGCAAACAGATGAAAGATGGGCAAACAAACCTTATGGCTGGGGCATCTATACGACAGTTGATAAGAATGCCTGTGCGATTGCTTCGTTATCAATGATAAATGCATATTGGAAACACACACCATTAACAGTTGATAATGTGTTGCAATGGGCGAAAAATGATTACTTTACAGATGCAGGTACATCATGGACAATTTTTCCAGCATTTGCGAAAAAATATGGCTATCACTATAAGGACTTGGGCACGGATATTAGTCATGCGACAATGTATTTGAAACAAGGCATACCAGTTGTTATTTCTGTCAAGCCGGGAAAGTTCACGACAGTTGGGCATATTATGGTACTCTCTCATTCTGATGGGGAAAATATTCGTTTGCTAGATCCTAACGATGATGCAAAGAAAAAACATTCATTGACAAGTTTTTCGAATAGTGAAATACAACAAAATTTAACACACATTTGGGTGTTTACGAATAAATAAAAATAGAAAACCAGGAGATTATTGTCATAAATTAGACGATAATTTCCTGGTTCTTTAATGAAATTTTGCCAGTTATGCTTTATTTTCACTGCCAAAGACATCAATCCGTTCTGCTAAGCTACTTTCAATCGCCTTGACACCAGGCACCAATAACTTTCGCGGATCATAGTTTTTACCTTTTAAGTCATGATCAGCTAAGATAAAGTCACGTAATGCTTGGTGGAAAGCAAGCTGGGCTTCAGTATTAACATTCACCTTAGAAACGCCCATTGAAATGGCAGTACGAATTTGCTCATCGGGGACTCCAGAACCACCATGTAGAACGACTGGTACTTTCTCGTCGGCAATAGCATTGATTGCAGTTGTTAATTTTTGTAGGTGATCAAGATGTAGTCCTTGCCAATTTTTTGGATAAGGACCATGGATATTACCAATACCAGCAGCTAAGAAATCAATGCCAGTTTTGACCATTGCAACGGCATCATCAATCGGCGCAATTTCACCATTAGCAATAACACCATCTTCTTCACCACCAATACTACCTACTTCAGCTTCGACCGAGATACCTTTAGAGTGGGCAAGAGTAACGATTTCACGTGTCTTGGCTAGGTTTTCCGCTAGTGGCAGGTGAGAACCATCAAACATGACTGAGGTAAAACCGGCTGCAATCGCAGACTTAGCCGCCTCAAAGTCACCATGGTCAAGGTGAATCACAACTGGAACGGTGATATTTAATTCATGATCTAGGTTGCGAATTAAATCAGCGACTGTTTTGAAACCACCCATATACTTGATAGCGCCCATTGAAGCAGCAACCATAGTTGGTGCTTTTTTTGCTTGGGCAGTTCTTAAAATGGCTTCAGTCCACTCTAAATTATTGGTATTAAATGCACCAACAGCATAGCCGTCAAGACGTGCTTTGTTAACAACTTCTTTTCCTGAAACAATGGTCATTTTTATTCCCAACTTTCTTTTTTTAATGTTGTCGTTGCTTGGCGCAGTATGTAATGATGCTGTGCGTTTGCAACGTTTAAATCTTGCTTTAAAGAACTAGTGTCAATTTGTGATAATGCTATCAAAAATGTGACAAGTTCTTTGGTCCATACGAGACGATCATCATAACCGTATTGTAACCAAAAACTATTCATTTGGTCGTCATCCCAATCACTAGCACCGTGATAAGGACGGTCATCCAACAACAAACTATTTGGCATTTTAACTAAATTCTTCTGATGCGTTAGGACGACTTTTTTATAGAATGGACTATTAGGCCCATTGCCAAAGTAGTCAGTCAGCCACTTAATCTTATCTTGCCATGAAGTGGGATTTTCCCAAGGCGCTGTGGACAGAATGTATAAGTCATAGTAATTTGCTAATTGGTTAACACCATCAATAGCACCTGGTAAGGGATCAAGATGGCGAAAAATGCCAGGAATTTGATCTGGCTTTTTAACATGGTATTTTTGGATATTTTTATTTTCAGCATTTAATACAGGCAATGTATTGACAAGTGTATTGTCCATATCAATAAATAATTTTTTAATAATATAGTTCCCCCTTTTCTGCGTCATATTTCAGAACTTGACGCAAAATGAGTATACAGCGAAATGAAATAGCTGACAAGGGAAAATCTTTAAATGGTATATAAATCTGGTTGGCGGTGACAAAAAATAAAATAGAATAACTTAACTTTTGATAATTACCCATATTAAAGCTTTTGTTGCCGTATTAACGATGGAAACGTTTGTGCATATAATTATTTTACAGACTGAAAAGTAAAATGAATTTATAATTGGTATAGTGTATTTTATTTTTGCTGAATTATTAAAAATTTAAATGCTACATGATAAAAAAACGGCTTTTTGATGAAGTGATATGAGCATATGAAATGATTGTTATCGCATAATAATTGAAAAAATAATCAGTATCATGCAAGTTACTATCGGTGTCAGAGCAGTCAAAGATGAGATAAAAAATCACACGAAAATTGATTTATATGGGATAATGGTCAGATAAACTTAACGTTATTAGGTTATTAAGGAGTTAGTCAATGACCGATGAAGAAAGATTACACCAATATCAAGATTTATTAGATGCTGGTGTTATTACACAAGCAGAATTTGATGAAATGACGATACATTTAAGGGAAAGAGTGCGGACGGATTTGGCGCAAACGTCTGCTGATGAGACACCCACGGTAGAATCAAAGACAGCAGTAACTAAAAATTCGTCTACAAATGAAACAGACGGTGACCTTGAATCATCAATAATGCCCACTGCTAGTGAGACGACAATCAATACACCAGATAATAAAGTTGATGATATAGAAGAAGATGTTGTGACGGAGGCGGTCAACAAAGAGCAGACAACTTTGGTAGCTGGGCAAGAACAACAAACACCAGAACATCAGCAACAAAAACATCGTTATGATATGGTCATTGCAGTGGCAGTGGTATTAATTGTTTTAATTGGTGGTGGCTTTATTGTTGTTCGTCATAATCAGCAAAACGCTCAAATTGGCAACGAAAAAACGAAACGTTCGTCAACAAAAGCGGTTGCTTCATCAAAAAAAACAACAAGTAAAAAAGATCATCAGAAACCAGCAAGTCGTCACAAGAAAAAGACGACGGCAAAGGTTGCCGCTCAGTGGTCAACTAATCAGACAAAAGAATTGGCTGCTTATATGGATATTTGGCAAAATGCCGTTGGTCAAACATATGTTGGTACATATAATGGGAATACGCCACAACATTTAGCTTATAAATTCCCAGCAGCATTGCAAAAAGGTCAGTTAGATGGCCATTTGAAGTTGGATAATCATGACGTAAAATTTACTTGGTCACCAAAAGCTGACAAAAAGGCGGACTATCAGGTTGTTGCAGTTGCAACCGGTTCACGTCAGGGTTCAAGTGGACCAACAACTTATTTCTTTGTCATTCATGATGGTCAAGGTATTGTTTATGGCACAGAGACAGCTAGTGGTGATGATTTAGAATTGGCACAAACACAAAATGCTGACCTACAGAACAATTTTGCTAGTATTGTGAACGAATCATCTTCATCATCAGCTGATTCTGAATCACAAACTGACATTACACTTAATGATGGGACGACGGTTTCTGAATCGTAGTTATTAACAGTCGGCACATCATGAAAAGAGAGTGTTACAGTAAGGCTTCAGTCTTTTGGAACACGTTTAAAGACGTTAATCTACCAATCAAAATTGATAGATTAGCGCCTTTTTCAGTTGATCATAACGACTTATGTCTCAGCCCCTTTTTAATTTTAGGTTGCTGTTTAAAACCTTTACGAGCCATTGAAAAACACATATACTTACTTTTAGTTAATTAAAAACAGGAGCAGGAGAACGTTAAATATGAAAACAGAAAAATATGATATTGAACATTTAACGATACGGGTAGTTGACGAACAACGGACACGCGTATTTTATGAAAAGGTACTCGGACTAGTTGATGTGGATTCTGATGAAAAACATATTGACTATGCATTTCGCCAAGGAGAAACGCCATTCCTGACGACATTATTACAAGGGACACCTCAAACCGTTGCACAAACAGGTCTATATCATATGGCGTTACTGTTTCCGAATGCGGCTGAATTGGCTTCAATATTAGAACGGTTGTTAACCTTACAAATTCCGGTGGGTGCTGGTGATCATGGTGTTAGTGAAGCACTTTATATTAATGATTTAGAAGGCAATGGTATTGAATTATATCATGACCGTGATTTTCGGACTTGGCAATGGCATGATGGCCAAGTGACAATGGGGACGGATGAAGTTGATGGTGATGCACTTTTGGCGAAAAAAACACATGCATGGACAGGATTCCCTGCAGGAATGAAAATTGGTCATTTACATTTTATGGGGCGTGATTTAGCAACAGCAGATCAGTTTTTCCTAAACTTTTTACAGATGGATTTAGTGACTGACATGGATTCAAGTGCGCATTTTTACTCAAATAATCATTACCACCATCATCATGCAGTTAATTTATGGCAAAGTCATAACAGTGATTTACGACATATCACAGAGGCAGGTTTAGTGAGTTGGGACGTACTTGTAGATCAACAATATTTTGAACAATTAATGCAACGGGCTAAATCCTTGCCGCAAGTAAAACAATTAAATCAACAACAAATTATCGTTAATGATCCAATGGGTACAACATTGACGATAAACCATCTATAAAAATAAAACAGAAGGGCTGAGACATCAGTCGTTACAATCGGCTTCAAAACGTTTTTTGTCATACCCTCTTTTTTGTCGAATAAAAAATAATTGTCTTATATCAAGGTATGAGCATGAAGGTATTAAAAAAGTATAAATGAGGATATAATGAGGCTTATTAATTTGGATTTGAAGGTGGTGAGTGTGTGAGTATTTTTAAAAAACTAAGTTGGTATTTTAAACAAGAATGGCGCATTTATACTGTGGGTATCATAGGACTGTTATTGACAGCACTGTTTGGCATACTACCACCTTGGATTATTGGTCATTTAGTGGATTTAATTCGGATGGATCGGTTAACGGGACGTTATCTAGGATTGCTTTTGAGTGGCCTGGTAATTGTTGCAGTTGTCCAGTACATCGCTCGTTATATTTGGCGTAATGCCATTTGGGGTGAAGCAGCAAAACTGGAATCATTATTACGCCATCGTATTTTTTGGCATTATATGAAGATGGATACGTCATTTTTTCAACGTTATCGAACGGGTGATTTGATGGCGCATGCAACAAATGATTTATCAGCAATCCAACGTGTTGCTGGTGGTGGTATTTTACAATTTGCTGATTCAGCTATTACTGGAGGTACAACGTTAATTGCGATGATGGTGGTTGTTGATTGGCGTTTAACGCTAATTGCTATTTTGCCATTACCATTATTAGCAATCATGGCCCGTGTACTGGGAAGTAAAATGCACGCTGCATTTAAAAAATCACAAGCAGCTTTTTCACGATTAAATAACAAAGCACAAGAAAGTATTAGCGGCGTAAAGGTGATTAAAAGTTTTGGGCAAGAAGCAGAAGATATAGCAGACTTTAATCAGCAAATTGATGATACCATTGTCATTAATCGGCGGGTAAACAAATTAGATGCATTATTTGACCCGATTACGACAATGATTATGGCAATTTCATATGTTGTGACGATTGTTTATGGTGGTCATTTGGTTAATGCTCAAATAATTACAATTGGTTCTTTGGTATCGTTTGTGTCATATTTATCAATGTTAGTTTGGCCGATGTTTGCGTTAGGCATGTTATTTAATACCTTGGAACGAGGAAATGCTAGTTATGATCGGATAGCAACCATTTTGGCAGAACAAAGTAGTATTCAAGAACCCAAAGATGCGATTACGCAAGAACCCAAAGGGAGTATTGATTATCAAGTAACGAATTTTACATTTCCACAAGCGAACGCTCCGGCACTGACTGATATTGATTTTCATATTGATGCCGGTGGCACATTAGGGCTGGTTGGTTCAGTTGGTTCTGGTAAGAGTACAATTATTCGATTGTTATTACGTGAATTTGATCATTATCAAGGTGTCATTAAATTCAATCAGACTGATATTAGGCAATATCAGTTAGATGCTTATATGCCAGCGATTGGTTATGTACCACAAGAAACATTTCTTTTCTCAAATACAATACGTGAGAATATTCGTTTTGCACGACCTCAGGCAACGCAAGATGAAGTTGAAAAGTCAGCCTTAAAAAGTGATTTAGCAGAACAAATTGCTTTGATGCCTGACGGTTACGATACACAAGTTGGTGAAGAAGGTATTTCATTGTCAGGCGGTCAACGACAACGATTAGCGATTGCACGCGCCTTATTGATTAATCCAGAATTATTGATTTTAGATGATGCTTTATCTGCAGTTGATGCGGAAACCGAGACCGCGATACTGCAAACCTTACGGCGTGAACGCGCAGACAAAACAACGATTATTGCTTCTCATCGATTAAGTTCTGTCATGAATGCTGATGAAATACTTGTATTACAAAACGGCCGAATTATCGAACGTGGTTCACACGAACAGTTATTAGCACAAGATGGTTGGTATGCGCAAACATTTGATTTACAGGCATTAGCTGTAGAAGGAGAGGTGTAAAGTGGCAAAAAAAACAGAGTCTATTTGGGCACACAGCATTCCCTTTAAACAGCAGTTACGTATTATTAAACGATTATTCCGTTTTGCAAAACCATTTAAATGGTACTTTTATTGGTCAATTTTTTTTGCAGCGATCGTTAGTGTTGTGAATATTTTACTACCTAAAATTATTCAAATTTACTTAGATCACTATCTTGCCAAAGAAAATGCAACAGTTGTGATCATTTGGTTTTTTGCAGGCTTATATTTATTTGGCATGATCATTAAAGCCATTACGCAATTTGCACAAACGTACTTATATAGTATGGGATCAGAGTACATGTTGGAGGATACACGGCGCATTTTATTTAAAAAACTTCATCAGTTGGGGATGCGTTACTTTGATCAAGTACCTAGTGGTTCAATCCTTTCGCGTTTGACTAATGATACAATGGCTTTTCAGAATTTTTGGCAATTGTTTAGTAGTTTGATCATCGCTGGGTTTGCGATGGTAACAGCATTTATTGCAATGTACACCACTGATAAAACAATTGCATTATGGTTAATGATTTTTTGGCCAATTTTGGCGTTGATTATTTGGTATTATCAGAAATACAGTTCCCGAGTTTATCGTCGTATGCGTGAAAAATTAAGTGCATTAAATAATAAATTAGCGGAGTCAATCAATGGGATTGGTGTTATTCAAGAGTTTAGACAAGAACGGCGTGTCGACAGCGAATTTCAAGACGTTAATCACGAGTATTTAGATACTCGTCGTGCTATGATACGAGTCAATGCGTTACTACTAGGTCCGGTGATTAATTTATTCTACGCACTAGGAACAGTGGTTGTGTTAGGCATGTTTGGCGTACAAGGACTTCATACCTTTGTCGCGGCAGGTGTTGTATATGCATTTGTCACGTATCTTGAGAATTTTTATAATCCGTTAACACAAGTGATGGAATATTTTAGTGATTTTCAAGATGGAATTGTGGCAGGTGCGCGTGTATTACGCATCATGGATGATCAAACACTCGTTCCCCAACAGCATACAGATGCTGATGCGCAATTACTACAAGGGAAAATTGAATTTCGACACGTCACTTTTGCATATGATGGTCAACATCCGATTTTAAAAGATGTTTCATTTACTGCGGAACCGGGACAAACAGTCGCATTAGTTGGTCAAACAGGTAGTGGTAAAACTTCAATTATTAACTTACTGATGCGCTTTTATGAATTTGGATCAGGGGAAATTTTGTTGGATGGTCGTGATATTCGTGACTATTCGATGAGCGAATTACGTAAGAAGATGGGGCTAGTTTTGCAAGAACCATTTATGTTTTATGGCACGATTAATTCTAATATTCGATTATATAATGAAAACATCACAGATGATCAAATTGTTGCGGCAGCAGAATTTGTTAATGCAGCTAGTTTCATTAATAAATTACCCGACCAATATCAGACAAAAGTGATTGAACGAGGTGCGAGTTATTCGACGGGTGAAAAACAACTCATTGCCTTTGCACGAACAATTGCTACGAATCCTAAAATTTTAATTTTGGACGAAGCAACTGCGAACATCGATACTGAGACAGAACAATTGATTCAACGTAGTTTGACCAAAATGCAGGCTGGACGAACAACGATTGCCATTGCTCACCGATTATCAACGATTCAACATGCTGATATGATATTAGTATTGCATCAGGGAAAAATTATTGAGCGTGGTACAAACGATGAACTAATGGCAAAACAAGGTGTCTATTACGGTATGATTCAAAAACAAAATATTGCGTATGATTAGCAAAAAATGAGTAATAGTGGTTTACTATGACGTATAGACTTTAGTTTATGTAGGCAAGATGTCTTTTAAAAACGGTTTAATTTTGAAAAGAGGGAAAATAATGACAACAGTTTATGATTTTACAGAGACGGAAATGAACGGAGCAACAATCGATTTGAAAGATTTTGCGGGCAAAGTCATCATTATTGTGAACACTGCTAGTAAATGTGGATTAGCGCCCCAACTTGAAGGTTTGGAAAAATTGTATCAAGAGCACCAAGATGAAGGATTGGTTGTGCTGGGCTTACCTTCAAATCAGTTTAAGCAAGAACTGGCAACAGATGAAGAAACCAATGATTATTGCCAAGTACATTATGGGGTGACTTTTCCAATGACCAAACGAGTAATGGTCAATGGCAAAAATGAAGATGCATTATTTACGTATTTAAAAGATAAATCTGGTAATGGGTCGATCAAATGGAACTATACGAAATTTTTAATTGGACGTGATGGACAATTGCTTCATCGTTATGCCCCAATTACGACACCAGATAAAATGACTGATGATGTATTAGAGGCATTAAAAACAACAGTTTAATGGCTTAAATGTGATTTTAAGAACAACCCAATACATTAATTTAAAAATAATTTTCTATTGTGTAAACGTTTGCTTGTTAAAATAATCACTTTTGTGGTTGCTACATTAGGCTTTCCTGAAAACGGGATTTATATTGTTCCGTCTCAGGGGGTTCGTATGAGTTGTCACCCGTAAAATTAGGGGATAAAATGTAGGTATTCACAAGATGTTTTTTTGCGAATTGATGATGATAGTATTTATTTTAAACATTTATATGTTATTGGGGGTATTAACATGAAGGCAGCAGTATGGCATGGTGTAAAGGACATTCGTGTTGAAGATGTTGATTTAAAGCCTGCAAAGGATGATGAAGTTGTCATTCGCGTGGCTTATGCAGGAATCTGTGGTAGTGACTTGCACGAATACTTAGAAGGACCAGTCTTTATCCCGGTTGATAAAGTTGATGAATTGACTGGTGGTGAGGCACCATTGACAATGGGTCACGAGTTCTCAGGAGTGATCGAATCTGTTGGTAAGGATGTTAAGCATTATAAAGTTGGTGACCATGTTTCTGTAAATCCAACGGTTACGCATGGTGAATTGCCAGATGATATTGATGTTTATGGTGGTTATAGCTTCATTGGTTTAAGTTGTGATGGTGGTTTTGCTGCGCATGTTAATGTACCAGAGAGTAACTTATATGCATTACCAGCTGACTTTTCACTAAAGTTAGCAGCAACGATCGAACCAACAGCAGTTGCTGTACAAGCCGTTAAAGAAGGTGGCTTGAAGTTTGGTGAAAAGGTTGCCATTTTTGGTGCTGGACCAATCGGTGTGTTAGTTGCCGCAGCTGCTAAGGCTGCTGGTGCAACGAAGATTGTTGCTGTTGATTTGTCAGCTGTTCGTTTGGAGAAAGCATTGACAATGGGCGCAACTGATGTTGTTAATCCTGGCGAGGTTGATGATGCTGTTGCCGCTGTCCGTGATATTTTGGGTGGTGGTGCTGATGTATCATTCGAAGTTGCCGGTGTACAACCAACCTTTGAACAAGCGATTGCGGTCACTAAGGCACGTGGTACAGCAGTTATTGTCTCAATCTTTGCTCATCCAATTTCATTTGACCCAATGCAGTTGATGAATGCGGGTGTTAAGTTGACCTCAACGATTGCTTACTCACGTGAGACATTCCAACAAACGGTTGACCTTGTTAGTTCAGGTCAAATTAATGTTGAGCCAGTTATCACCGATATTATTGGACTGGATGATGTTGTTGAGAAGGGATTTGATCGTCTATCATCAGATAAGTCACAAGCGAAAATCTTGATTGACTTAACAAAGGAAGATTAATTAAATCAAACAATGATGTAGGAGAGACTAAGGCTTTGAGTTAGCTTTGGTCTCTTTTATGTTTATTAAGCTTATTAAAAATAAGTGTTTACAACTTTGTAAAAGTAAGTTAAACTGGTACCAACGGCATGAATTGTTGTACATAATAAACAAATTTAAGGAGAATTAAACATGAAATACGGTATCATTGTTGGGTCACTTCGTAAGAACTCATACTCATTGGGTGTTGCTGAGGCATTGGTTGCTGGTTTGCCAGCAGATGCTGAAGTGACTTATTTGGACATTGCAAAGTTGCCATTGTATAACCAAGATTATGATGAAGCTTCACCTGCCGAATATACAGCATTCCGTGAAGCTGTTAAAGCACAAGATGCATTTATCATGGTAACGCCAGAGCACAATCGTAGTGTGCCTGCCGCATTGAAGAATGCCTTGGATGTTGCTTCACGTCCTTGGGGACAAAGCGTTTGGGGTGGTAAGCCAGTTTTGCCTGCATCACAATCAATTTCAGGTATTTCAGGTGTTGCTGCTCATCACGTTTTGCGTAACTCATTAGATTTCTTGGATATGGCTATTATGCACCAACCAGAATTATATATTGGTAACACAGCTGATATTTCTGATGAAAATGGTAAGATTACAAATGAAGGTACGAAAGAATTTTTGGCAGGCGTTGCTGGTCAATTTGCTGACTTTGCAGCAAAGCACAATGCTTAATTAGGTAAAGTGCCAAATCTAAACAGACCTAGGCAGGAGGATTAACTGCTTAGGTCTGTTTTGTTATTTATCAATCATGTTGGTACTTGTATATTTTTAGTAAATTTTCTATATTAATATGAGTGATTAAAAATGACAATGGAGGCACTATATGAAAAAGAAGTGGTTATTTACATTAAGTATTATTTTGCTGGGTGTTGTTATGCGAGCAACTTTCACGACAATTCCAGTTGTGATTAGTAATGTGGCGCATACATTCGGACTACCAGTCAGTCAACTAGGTATATTAACGACTTTACCATTATTAACATTTGCAATTATTTCACCAACCACGAGTTATTTTACGAGACGATTTGGTATTGAAAAGACGTTGTTGGTAGCCTTATGCTTGGTATTTATCGGTTCGTTTTTGCGTATTTTAAGCGCACCAATGCTATTTATTGGAACAATTTTAGTCGGGGTAGGGATTGCTTTTATTAATGTATTGCTACCAGCAACACTGGTAAAATTTACACCGAATAAAATTGGTACATATACATCATTGTATAGCACAACAATGACTTTGATGACAGCAATTTTTCAAATTATTGCTGTGCCCATTACGAAAACATATAGTTGGCAGACACTAATTCTATTTCTTTCTGTCATCGTTCTGTTAGTTGTGATCACTTGGTTGCTACATATGCGGGTTAATGTTGACCGAACGAATAAACAAAGTGCAAAACATGTGACGCAAGCAGAAGAGTCAGTACATCCTTGGCAAAATAAATATGCTTGGGCAATGTTAGTGATGGCAGGTATTCAATCAGCCGTCTTTTATACATGTATTGCTTGGGTACCAACCGTTGCCCAACAAACAGGTCTATCAGCAACGCAATCTGGCTGGGTAATTGGTGTCATGTCGTTGATTGGTATACCAGCCTCAATATTGGTTCCCAATTTTTTAGAACGAGCTGGTTATCAACAACGCTTACGATTTACGACTGGGGCAACGATGCTTTGGTTGATTGCCATTTTGATGATGTATAACCGTCATGCTGGTTTGATTTGGTGGTTTGTTGTCACTAGTTTTATCGGTATTGGTGGCACGGCGGTATTCGTCTATATGGTAACTTCTTATGCCATTAGGACACGTAATCCATTGGAAAGTTCGGCATTGTCAGGAATGGCACAAACGGGTGGGTATCTCATTGCTGCCGGTGGTCCATGGGCATACGGTGTACTGTATGCGAAATTAGATCATTGGTTTTTACAGAATACCGTGATGGCAGTGGCTATTGTTATCTTTATTGGTTTAATGTGGTTTGTTGAACGTGATGAAACAATTTTTGAGTAAATAGGTATGTTCCGTTGATGTTGGCAGCTGGTTAACGTTAACGGAACATTTTTAGTTTGGTTAAAACTTCGCTGATCGTCACCAGTTAGTTTTGATAAAATAATGGTCACTAATAGGAACGAGGATATTCAGATGGCAGCAAATTTAGAAGTACTGACTATAGATGATTTTATGGCTTTTAAAGATGATGACTTTAAACATTTACAACATGATGTTGCTGCTCTAAAACATGATAGTACACATTATAATCATGAAATTACTGAATTAAAAAGTGATGTGCAAGTTTTGAAAAGTAGTGTGACTGAGTTACAAATTGATGTTCGCTATTTAAAACAAGATGTGACCGAATTAAAGCAAAATGTTCAGGAATTAAAATTAGATATGACGGAGGTAAAAGTTGGTTTAAAGACAATTGTGGCAGATATGCGGTTTTTTAAATGGTTAATTGGTATGAGTGTCGCCTTACCAAGCATGATTTGGATGATTCAACAACTCTGTCGTTTGATTGGTTGTTCAATTGATTAATTGAGATGATCAGAAAACTACTGACTGAGATTAATTGCCTGCTGATAAGAAACTAGTATAATAAAAGACAGTAATGCTAAAGATAATGAGAGAGAAGATATGAGTCATACAATCATGCCTGTTCGATTAGGGCAAAAACTGACAGGGCAAGTAGTAGAAGTCCTTTATAATGGATTCGGAGTTGTCATGTTAGGTGACTATCCGATTCATATGGCGAATGCTTTTCCAGATGAAATAGTGCAATTTGAAATTACACAGGTTAATAGAAAATTTGCTCGTGGTGAGGTAATTAAGGTAATGAAGCCATCACCAGATCGCGTTGAAATTGGTAAGGATTATTTACTAGATGTTGGGATAGCACCTTACATTAATCTACGTTATGAAGCGCAATTGCGTTTAAAACAAAATCAAGTTAGAAAATTTTATGAGTCAAGGGGAATTGATGCAACAATCGCACCAACGATTGGTATGGCGAATCCCAAACATTACCGTAATAAGACAGTTGTGCCAATCAAACGCGTGGGTAATCGATTGGTAACAGGCTTTATTAAACGCCGAACACCAGGTGAAATTTTGCCATTACACGATTATTATGTGAATGATCCGATTATTGATCAGACAATTGGCACTGTGCGCGATATATTGAATAACCATCAAATTTCTGTGTTTGATGACGCAACACAACAAGGTGAAATGCGTTATATTATGGTACGCCGTGGCTATTACAGCCACGAGTTGATGGTCGTGTTGGTTTCACAAACAGCAACGATTAAAGATGAAACTGCAATTGCAGCAGAAATAGCAGCAGTTGTACCAGGTATTTGTAGTGTTGTATTAAATTATAATCCACGAGCGCAACATTTATTGATGTCAGGTGATAATCGCACATTATGGGGAACAGATGCAATTCATGATACGTTGTTAGGTATTACGTTTGAAATTGGACCAAATTCATTTTATCAAGTGAATCCACAGACAACAGAAGTGTTATATGCTTTGGCTGCTGAAAAAGCTGAACTACAATCGACCGACGTTGTCATTGATGCTTATTCAGGAATCGG
This sequence comes from Weissella sp. ESL1156, assembly GCF_058505625.1. Lineage (NCBI taxonomy): Bacteria > Bacillati > Bacillota > Bacilli > Lactobacillales > Lactobacillaceae > Weissella > Weissella sp. ESL1156. The sequence goes on from NZ_CP196372.1 coordinate 1,641,047, forward strand.
AACAATTGGATTAACAGTAGCCAACAAGGTTAAGCAAGTTCTTGGTGTAGAAGTTATTGAACGAGCAGTTATTGATGCACAGAAAAATGTTGAAAATAATCATGTGACAAATGCAACTTTTGTGACAGCGGATGCACCTGAACAAATGCGTCGGTGGCAAAAAGCAGGATTACATGCCGATGTTGTTTTTGTTGACCCACCCCGCCGTGGGTTAACGAATGAATTGTTAGATGCCGTGACAACAATGCAACCAAATCGTTTTGTTTATGTGTCTTGCAATCCGGCAACAATGGCATGCGATGCAAAATATTTGATTGATAAGGGGTTCCATATTAAAGGCGATGTACAACCATTAGATCAATTTCCACAAACAGCACATGTCGAGGTTGTGACAGTGTTTGAACCTAATAATAAATAAGCAATAGCGTTTTTAGATGAATTTAGGAGCTACTAATCTGACAAGTTTAGATTGGTAGTTTTTTCTTATATTTTTAACGTTTTTTTTATAAATATTATTTTAAAGCAAGTTAATAAAAGCGAATCATTAACAGCTTTGATACAATGATTATAGTGGGGAAATATATCAGGGAGAATGGTAGGAAAGTGAGTCAGAATAAATTTTGAAGGGGATACATGGTTATCAGATATGAAACCAAAATTAGAAGATGTTGCAAAATTAGCTGGTGTATCGAAAACAACGGCATCACGTGTGCTGAATAATCGGGGTTATTTAAGTGAAAAAACGTTGAAAAAAGTCCATGATGCAATGGAAACATTGAATTATCAACCTAACGCAGCAGCAAGACAGTTATTTAAGCAAAAAACAGGATTGATTGGGCTAATTTTTCCGACTGTTGCCAATCCCTTTTTTGGTGAATTGGTTGATTATTTGGAGTATGAATTATACCAACGCCATTTTAAAGTTATTATTGGTAATTCGATGCAAGATGTGAATAAAGAAATCGATTATTTAAATCAATTGTTGGCTGGTCAGGTTGACGGTTTAATTGTGGGAACACATAATCAAGGGATTGCAGAATATAAATATAGTCATTTACCAGTCGTCGCAATTGATCGCGTCATGAATAGTGATATTCCAATTGTTGAATCTGATAATTACAGTGGGGGTGTTCTGGCAACAGAACAGTTAATTAATTCTGGCGTGACACGTATTATTCATACAAATGGGCCCACATCGTTAGAAACGCCAGCAAATCGACGACGAGTTGCCTATGAAGCTGTGATGACGGCACATGGATTAGAGCCGCATACCTTTACAATTGACTTTAGATTGTCATTTGATGAAAAACGCCAATGCTATCAACGGTTGTTTGATATGTATCCAGATGTTGAAGCGTTATTTGTCTCAAATGATGTGGATGCTAGGATTATTATAACGATTGCAAAGGAACGTGGGCGAAAAATACCAGAAGATCTACTTGTTGTTGGCTATGATGGGACTGAATTGATGCGAAATATGATGCCAGAGTTAACAACAGTTGTACAACCTATTGAGAAAATGGCAAAAACGGCGGTGGATGTTTTGTTAAAGCGTATTGCGGGGAATGAAACGAAAACAGAATATATCTTACCAGTAACCTTATGGGATGGGGAAACGGGTATCAGATAGTCAATTAAAAGAACCAGGTGACTGGTCTTTTTTTATTTTACTTATATCAACCGGTTGACATATATGAAAAAGTGAGTTTATAATACACCATGTGAAAGCGATTACATCTTATTTTTACTGAATGGCACAGTTTATCTATATGTTAGGGGGTTGTCTTGTGTCAAAATATATGAAATCTTTTAAAAATGAATCCTATCTTCAGAGTTCAGTTACTATGTTTTTGTACTTCGCGTCGTGGGGAATTTGGTGGTCATTTTTCCAACTATGGTTAACTTCTAAAAGTGGTTTGAATTTGAATGGTAGTACTGTTGGTACCATTTATTCAGCTAACTCGTTAGTGACATTAATACTGATGTTCTTCTATGGTACTTTACAAGATAAGTTGGGTATCAAAAGACATTTGTTAATATTTAGTGGTATTTGTGCAGCGTTAGTAGGGCCATTCTTTATTTACGCTTATGAACCAATGTTGCACAGCAATTTTACTGTTGGGTTGGTGATTGGCTCAATCTTCCTTTCAGCTGGATTTTTGGCAACAACTGGTATTTATGAAGCATTAGTTGAACGTTTTAGTCGCATTTTCAAATTTGAATATGGTCAAGCACGTGCATGGGGTTCGTTTGGTTACGCTGTTGTGGCGCTATTGGCTGGTCATTTATTTGTTATTAACCCTGACTTGAATTTCTGGGTTGGATCAATTTTTGGTATTTTGCTACTGCTTAATGTTTGCCTTTGGGTACCCAAAGCTGAACGACAGGAAAGAGCGCGCAGTGCCCAAGAAACTGAAAAATCAGTGCCAAGCGTGAAAGAAATGTTGTCTTTGCTGAAGATGCGTGATCTTTGGAGTGTTATTGTTCTCATCTTTTTCACATGGACTTTCTATACTGTCTTTGATCAGCAAATGTTCCCAAGTTTTTACGCTGGACTATTTGGATCAGTTGCACAGGGACAACAAATGTATGGTAACTTAAACTCGATCCAAGTTTTTGTTGAAGCAATTATGATGGGTGTTGTGCCAATTATTATGAATAAGATCGGTGTTCGTAATACATTATTATTAGGAATCACAATTATGGCCATAAGAATCGGATTATGTGGATTTATTGATAATCCAGTCGCTATTTCTTGTGTTAAAATGTTGCATTCATTTGAAACACCGCTCTTTACCTTGTCAATTTTGAGATATTTCACACTTCATTTTGACACAAAGTTATCAGCAACACTGTATATGATTGGATTCCAAGTTGCCGCACAATTAGGTCAGGTGTTCCTTTCAACACCTCTGGGTATGTTGCGTGATAACTCAGGTTATGCGATGACTTTCCACATTATTACGATTATCGTTATTATTGCAGGTATCTATGCATTCTTTATCATTAAGAAAGACAGTCAAGATGTTAATGGCGAACCACTAGTAAGAAAAACAGCTTAAGTAAGAGAGGAATTTTTAACGATGAATGACACATTTATACAAGTAACAAATCCGCGATATCGACCACATTTTCATGTGACAGCACCAGCAGGTTGGATCAATGATCCCAATGGTTTTGTTTATTTTAAAGGGTATTATCACATCTTTTATCAATACCATCCATATAGTGCAGAATGGGGACCAATGCATTGGGGACATGCACGTAGTTTGGACCTGATTCATTGGGAATCACTACCAATTGCTTTAACCCCAACCAAGCCAATTTCAAAAAATGGTGTTTTCTCAGGTAGTGCCATTGTTAAAGATGATAAGTTATATTTGATGTATACAGGTCATCATTTTGGTGACAGCGGTGACGACGATGACTTCTATGAGGATCAAAATATTGCGATTAGCCAAGATGGTATTCATTTTGAAAAGTATGAAAACAATCCAGTGATTTCGATGCCACCAAGTGACAATACAGCAAATTTCCGTGATCCAAAAGTTTGGCAACATGGAGACACATATTATGTCATTTTAGGGGGGCAAACGAAGTCGACAAAAGTTGGACGTGTGTTGTTATATGCATCAAAGGATTTATTAAATTGGACATACGAAGGTGCGATTGCGCAAGCTAGTGCGTCAGATAAAGAAGGTTACATGTGGGAATGCCCTGATATTTTTTCAATTGCAGGGCAAGATATATTGTTGATGTCGCCACAAGGCATTCAGCCAGATCATGAAAAATATCTGAACTTACATCAGACAGGTTATATGATTGGTAAATTAGATTTAGATACAGCTCATTTTGATAGAAATGAATTTATCGAGATAGATCATGGTCATGATTTTTATGCTAGTCAAACAATGCTTGCACCAGATGGTCGTCGGTTGATGTTTGGTTGGATGGCGATGTGGGAAAGTGATATGCCAGAACAGGCAGATGGTTGGGCAGGTGCATTAACTTTTCCAAGAGAGTTAACGATTAAAGACAATCATATTTATATGAATCCAGTTGCTGAACTTGCCCAGTTACGGATCAATGGCTCAGAAAAGGCCATCACATTTACAGAAAATGATACGGAACAACTTGTTGTATCGGGTGCTGATAGTCATGAAATCCAATTGCAATTAAAGACAGATGAAGATTATACATTGAAATTTATGGCAGCAAATGACATTGTCCTTGCTTTGCACTATGATCATCAAGAAAATAAACTAACGATTGCAAGATCAGATCGTCCTGACCAACGTGTTGGGTATGTGAAGCCAACAGTAACGATGACATTGCAACTATTGATTGATCGTAGTTCGGTAGAGTTCTTTGTTAATGATGGTGAAACAGTGTTTACAGAACGTTATTATAGTGAAATTCATCCAGATGTTGTGTTAAATAAAACAAATTTTTCAGATGTTCAAGCAACGACATATGAATTAGAGAAAAATGCGATTAAATATTAAAAAATAAATTGATAAAATAGGAGAAATGAAATGACACTTTTAGGAGCAATTGAAGCAGGTGGCACAAAATTTGTTGTTGCGGTAGCTGATGTGGATGATCCAGATACAGTCATCGCCCGAGAGAGTTTTCCAACGTTGGATGGTCCGGCAACAATCAAACAAGTGATTACTTTTTTTGATCAGTTTCCAGATATTGCTGCTATTGGGATAGCTGCTTTTGGACCAATTGATATTAATCCACAAAGTCGAACATATGGCTATGTTTTGGATACACCTAAGAGGGGTTGGTCAGGTTATGACTTTTTAGGTGCAATGAAGGCATGGCGTGATATACCTTATTATTGGACAACTGATGTCAACGGTGCTGGTTGGTCAGAATATGTTTCAGGGGCAGCTAAGGATGCTGAAAATGTCGTTTATTTAACAGTTGGTACCGGCATTGGTGCAGGCATTATTCAACATGGTCATTTATTGAGTGGTAATTCACATCCTGAAGCAGGGCATATTATGATGCGTAAACATCCTAAAGACCAATATGCTGGTCATTGCCCATTTCATGGTGATCGATGCTTGGAAGGATTAGCGTCAGGACCAGCTATTGAAGAACGTTGGCATGAGTCAGCCAAGTCATTGCCTGATGACCATCTCGCTTGGGAAATTGAAGCTGATTATCTTGCTCAGGCACTGGTAACTTATACGACGATTTTACGGCCAGATAAAATTGTTTTTGGTGGTGGTGTACCACATCGTGAGATTTTGTTGCCAATGGTACGTAAGTCATTTGCAGAACAGTTAGCTGATTATTTACCAGTTGGTCAGCTAGATCAGTATATTGTGCATGTTGAACATGGTGATGATGCTGGTATCTTGGGATGTTTCTACTTAGCAAAATCATTGCTATCTTAAAAAAAGAGAATGAGATAAAAGTTGCTATGACCAGCTAAAAAAGGCGTCAATCTATCAATTTTGATAGATTGGCGTCTTTTATCGCACTCCTATTAAACGTGTTCCAAAAGACTGAAGCCTTACTGTAACAACAATTAGGCACTTCCGATTCTTCGTTATATTGCGAACCAAAATCACCTAATCATTGTTACAATCGGCTTCAAAGCGTCTTTTATCACACTCTCATTAAACGTGTTCCAAAAGACTGAAGCCTTACTGTAACAATAATTAGGCACTTCCGGTTCTTCGTTATACTGCGAACCAAAATTACCTAATCATCGTTACAATCGACTTCAAAGCGTCTTTTATCGCACTCTTTTTAATGACGTTGAATCACTAAAGCACTTTCTTGAGTCAGCACATCTTGATAGTAAGAAATGCTATACGAGTTTTCAGGTAATTTTGCAAAGTAATCTTTGAAAGAATCAAGTGAGACGTGATTTTCACCAAGAAGGCACAATAGGCCATCAGGCTTCAAAAACATCAGGATCGTTTTTGCAATCGTTTGTACATCGGTCAAATTAGTTTGTCTGCTTAATTGAAAGATAGCAGCACCAACAGGTTGCGTAGGGTCTAAATAGGGTGACATAGCTGTAAAATGTTTACTAATTAAGTCAACACGTTCATTTAAACCACTCAAGAAAAGTGATGTGGCAACATCGTCAATTTCAGACTTGACGTCTGAAAAAGACATGACTTTACCTTGATCACCGACACGACTTGCTAAAAATCGGGTAATATCACCATGTCGTATCGTCGCATCAATGGCGAGATCACCAGGATTGAGATACTCATTCAATGATATTTGAACTAGATTTTGGATTGAGCGCATTTTCGAAAACCTCTCGTGTACGATATTTAAAAATAATTTCTTTAGACATAATTAATAAGAAGGTCCCTAAACCAAAACCGGCGAGGACATCCGATAAGTAGTGTACACCTAAATAAACGCGACTAATAGGGATGGCGATGATTAAACCGGCGAAAAGTGTCATAAAGGCATATCTGAGATTATCTTCAGATTTTAGATAGTAATGTACTAAGACGATAAGTGAACCGTATAATAAAACAGCGTTTAGGGCATGACCTGATGGAAATGAATAACCAGATTGTTCGATGACATGATAAATGGCTGGTCGTGGACGGTGAAAAATATGCTTAAATAATGACATCATACCTAAACCAAAGACGCCAACATTAACAACCATGAATACGGCCACATCTAGTTTGCGAATCAACAGTGCAATAATTGCCGTAACAATCATCACTAATGCGGTCCATTTTGTATTGCCAGCACGTGTTACATTACGAAAAAACCATGATCTTTCAGGTGTTAACGGTTCTCTTAAGTGTCGGAATCCAAATTGATCTAACCAAGTAATGTAACTTAGATGATACACATAGCCAATAGCCATTGTTAAAAAAATGATCAAACCAATAAATGCAACAATTAATTGTAGATAATCAAATTTACGTAGGTGTCTCATTTGAATTCCTCCCTCTTATTTCTTTCTCATTTTATTAGTTTAGCACAAAATGTTTCAAAAATATGGATAATAATTAGTTCTCTTAATCCTTGATGAATATTGAAAGCTCGGACTTTTTTTGATAAAGTAAGATTATTAAAGTGAGGTTATCAATCATGGCATATCAACACAAATTAGTAGAGAAAAAATGGCAACATTTTTGGGATGAACATCAGACATTTAAAACACCAAATGTTTCTGACAAAGAAAAGTTTTTTGCAATGGACATGTTTCCATTTCCATCTGGTCAAGGTCTGCACGTTGGGCACCCAGAGGGATACACGGCAACAGACATTGTGTCACGTATGAAGCGAATGCAAGGCTACAACGTCTTACATCCAATGGGGTTTGATGCGTTTGGTTTGCCAACTGAGGAATACGCCATTAAAACTGGTGAAGATCCAAGGACAGTGACCGCAAAAAATGTCAAAACTTTCCGTCATCAAATGAAGTCACTTGGCTTATCATATGATTGGTCACGTGAAGTTAATACAACTGATCCAAAATATTATAAGTGGACACAATGGATTTTTGAGCAATTATATAAAAAAGGCTTAGCTTACGAAGATGAAATCATGGTTAACTGGGCACCAGATTATAATGGTGGTACAGTGGTAGCTAATGAAGAAATTATCGATGGTAAAACTGAACGTGGTGGCTATCCAGTTTATCGTGTGCCAATGCGCCAATGGGCGTTGAAGATTACAGCATATGCCGATCGTTTGCTTGATGACTTGGATGACTTAGATTGGCCAGATGCGATTAAAGAACAACAACGTCATTGGATTGGGCGTTCGATTGGGGCTTCAGCAACGTTTAAAGTACAAGATTTTGATGCAGAGATCGAAGTCTTCACAACACGTGCAGATACATTGTTTGGGGCTACTTATCTTGTCCTTGCACCAGAACATAAATTAGTTGATCAAATTGTCACAGCTGAGCAACAAGCAGCTGTTGATGCATTTAAGCAAGAAATCGCTTCAAAGTCAGATTTGGAACGGACGGATTTGAATAAAGATAAGGCTGGTGTCTTCACTGGTGCTTATGCAATTAATCCAGTTAATGGGGAAGCATTACCAATTTGGATTGGTGATTATGTTTTGGCCTCATATGGTACGGGAGCTATTATGGCTGTGGCGGCTCATGATACACGTGACTATGATTTCGCTAAGAAATATAATTTGCCAATTCGCCCAGTAATTGCAGGTGGAGATGTTACCAAGGAAGCCTATACGGGTGATGGGAAGCATATCAATTCTGGTTTCTTAGATGGCTTAGATAAAGAAGAGGCGATCACAAAGGTAATTGATTGGCTTGAAGCGCACCATGCTGGTCATAAGAAAGTCAATTATCGTTTGCGGGATTGGATTTTCTCACGTCAACGTTACTGGGGCGAGCCAATTCCAGTGATTCATTGGGAAGATGGTGAACAAACACTTGTTCCTGAGTCAGAATTACCACTTCGTTTGCCAGAAGTCGATAATATTATGCCTTCTGGTACTGGTGAATCACCATTGGTTAATGTTGATGACTGGGTAAATGTCGTTGATGAAAATGGGCGCAAAGGTAAGCGTGAAACAAACACAATGCCTCAATGGGCTGGTTCATCATGGTATTATTTACGTTACATGGACCCACACAATGATCATGAAATTGTGTCACCAGAGGCAGAGGCTTACTGGAAGAATGTTGACTTATATATTGGTGGTGCCGAACACGCAGTGCTACATTTATTATATGCACGTTTCTGGCATAAAGTACTGTACGATCTTGGTATTGTACATACTAAAGAACCTTTCCAAAGATTAGCCAATCAAGGTATGATTCTTGGTGAAAACCACGAAAAAATGTCTAAGTCAAAGGGTAATGTTGTTAACCCCGACGATGTGGTTGAAGAGTATGGGGCTGATACATTACGTTTGTACGAAATGTTTATGGGACCATTGGATCAATCAATTGCGTGGTCAGAAGAAGGCTTGGCTGGTTCGCGTCGTTGGTTAGATCGTGTTTGGCGTTTGTTTATTGATGATAATGACAAGCTACGCGATCACATTACGAAGATTAATGATCATCAGTTGGATCAGATTTATAATGAAACAGTTAAAAAGGTCACTGAAGATTATGAGAATTTACATTTTAACACGGCCATTTCTCAAATGATGATTTTTGTTAATGAAGCTTATAAGCAAGATAGTTTGGCTGTCCAATATGTTGAAGGCTTTATTAAGTTGCTTAATCCAATTGCACCACATTTGACTGAAGAATTGTGGAGCTTCTTGCATGCAGGTGAATCAATTGCCTATGCTGAGTGGCCAACGTATGATGAAGCAGCATTGGTTGCTGATGAAGTTGAAATGATTGTACAAGTCAATGGTAAGCTACGTGGTCATGTGACAGTTGCCGCTGATGCTGAACGTGAAACAATTATTGCGGTAGCACAGCAAGATGATAATGTGCAAAAGCAATTAGGCGGTTCAGAACCAAAGAAGGTGATTGTCGTACCTGGTAAATTAGTTAACTTTGTTGTATAAGTAGTATAAAAATTAAGATTTAAAAACCATCAATAAACCAATAAAAATGGTTAAATTGATGGTTTTTATTATATAATGGGTATCTAAATAACATCATTTATTGACATGATCGTTATTTTTTATGTCAAGTTTGAGGGGGCGGTTGGTATGACGAAAAAAGTATTAATGACAGTTGAAAATTTGAGTATGGGTGGTTTAAAACGTGCAGCAACAGTAGTTGGAAATGCAATGACTACGTTTGCCGATGTTGCCTATTATCAATTAGCAGATGTCCCAAGTTATTACGATCTCGCTGGTAAGTTGATTCCTGCAAAGCATCCGGTCATGCCAGTAAACGGTGCAAAACCATTAGAAAAATATGCACAACAAATGACAGATTTGGCGGATGTCATCTTAGAAAATGATATTGATGTCTTAATTTTGAATGCGGGTATTTTGACAAGCTTTATTCCGTATTTGAAAGAACGGGCGCCGAAAGTTAAAATGATTGCTTGGATGCATAACAATATTGAAACCTACTTTAACCAATATTATCGTGAGATGCGCCCTGAATTTGTGGCTGGTGTTAAGGCGGCCGATGCAGTTGTTGCGCTCACTGAATCAGATCTTAATGGATTTCAGACGGTGACTGATCGGGCAATTAAGATTTGGAATCCGGTAACGATGCCGATTCATGGCAGTGCTGACTTGACCAAAAAAGTAATCGCTTTTACCGGACGCATTGCAATTCAACACAAGGGTATTGATATTTTATTGCATTTGGCCAAAAAGTTACCAGCAGATTGGCAACTGGCAATTGCTGGTGAAGGGTTACCCAAGGATATGGCAGCCTTTGAACGATTAATAAAGGTTAATGGTGTAGCTGATAAAATTATTTATCGTGGTGGTTTAAAGGACGAGGCATTATCAGAACATTATCGGCAAGCATCTATTTTTTTGGCAACATCACGCTGGGAAGGATTGCCGCTGGTACTAGTGGAAGCAATGTCGTTTGGGTTACCAATCGTTTCGACTGATAACACAGGTGCTATCGAAATTTTAGAAGGTGGTATATATGGTGAATTAGCACATCAAGATGTGGATTCGTTATGGTACCGATTAGAACCAGTCATGCAAAGCATTGAAATGCGAGACATGTTGGCAGCCAAGTCACTAGAAAGAGCCAAAAGCTTTGCAATCAAGCCTATTTTAAATCAATGGGCAAATTTGATTAATTAAAAAGTAGCTCATTGTTTGTAAATAGAAGGTGAAATATGTCTACAAACAATGAGCTTTCTTGTGTATAATAGTGTATTGGGTTGTCATTGGCGCTATAGTTCAACAGGATAGAACAAGGACCTCCTAAGTCTTAGATCACAGTTCGAGTCTGTGTAGCGTCATCGAAATATTAGGAAGGGGAAATAACATGGCTGATGAGAAATCACCCCAATCAAAAAATAAAGCATCAACATCGCCTTTTCGGCGTGATATTACTTTTGATGAATTAAACCAATTACTAAATGGTAAAAAAGTTGATGAAATTTTTGAAGATCGTCATGATGATGCTTTGTCTCTAGAAGATGCATCATCAGCTGAAGTTCCCACGGATCAAAAGGTGACAGAGGTAAAGGTTAGACCAAATGGCGTCGCAACGTTTAAAGTACATGAAGTACCAGATACAGTTGGCCATTTAACAACGCCAACTGCAGAAGTTGAAAAGACGGTTACCAAGTCAGTACCAGTGTTTGAATCAGAAGAATCAGCGACAGCAGAAGATTCAACCCAATTAGCGGACACTGATAAAGCTGCGAAGTCACGTATGTTACGAGGCTCTGCTTGGATGACGATTGGTAGTTTAGCATCACGTTTGTTGGGTGCTTTGTATATCATTCCATGGATCGCCATGATTGGTAATGTTTACTATAATTTTGCGAATTCTCTGTTTTCACAAGGATATCAGATCTATAGTGTGGCATTATTGATTGCAACGGCGGGGTTGCCGAATGTATTAGCACGTTTAGTTGCTGAATACAGTGCGTCTAACCAATTTATGGCTGTCAAACATATTTTCCGACAAGCTTTAAACTTAGGTGCCTTACTGGGCTTGGTTGCAGGTGGTGTATTATTCTTATCAGCAGGGTTACTATCACAAGGTGATCCAAATGTTGTTCGTGTTATTCATGCACTGTCAGCAGCTGTTGTGATTATTCCAACGCTATCCATGTTACGTGGCTACGTACAAGGATTTGAGTTTATGGGTCTTTCTGCTTGGTCGCAATTTATTGAGCAATTAGTGCGTGTGGCGTATATGTTAGCCATGACCTATTGGATTATGATCGGGCACCATGGTAATTGGGTTGATGCAACAGTCCAATCAACATTCGCTGCATTTTGGGGTGCTTTAGCAGGTATTTTTGTCTTAATATTAGGTATTGTCGCGCGACATCGCTTCTTTGCCGAACGGACGAAGCATTCAGTGCAAGTACGTCATTTTGATGGTCGAGCAATTTTATTAAGAATGGCTCGGCAGTCTATTCCAGTCATTTTTGCTGGTTCGGCAATTTCATTAGTTCAAGTGTTTGACCAATATACTTTCTTTAAAATTATTCGAGCATTTACAAGTGTTTCTCATGAAGCAATGCAAGCAATGTATGCTCAGTTTGCATTTAATTCCAATAAACTAGTGATGTTAGTCATTTCATTAGCAGTTGGGATGGCAGAGACAGCATTGCCAATGCTAGCACGAGCACGTGAAATTGGGGATCGCGTGAATATCGGTAATCAAATTCAATTTGCATTAAAGTTACTATCATTTGTCATGGTACCAGCCGTGTTGGGAATGGTCGCAACAGCACGACCATTATATATTTTGTTTTATCGTACGTCTGACTTAACGAATGGTACTTTAATCCTACAGTTTGCGAGTTACTCAGCCATTTTCTTGAGTCTTTATATGGTAGTATTGGCGATTTATCAAGGCCTTGGTCGTTTACGTTATACGGTTAGATTGTTGGTATTTATTTTCCTGATTAAGATTATTTTACAAGTACCATTAACCATTTGGTTGCAGGGGATGGGTCCTCTGGTTGCGACAACGATTGCTTTCATGTTGGGAATGATCATTGCTATCCGTCACCTATCAAGCTTATATGGTATTGATTGGGCTTCATTTAACGAAACATTTGTTATCATTTTATTCTGGAGCTTGGTTATGTTTGCAATTGTTACACCAATAACTTACACTTTAGGTTTATTTACACCAGATACAAAGTTGTATCAATTATTGATTTTATTTATCAGTGGTCTAATTGGTGCAATCATTTATGGCATTGCCGTTTTGAAAACGCACGTTGGTGAAACGATTTTAGGTTCACGAGCAGTTTGGTTAGCTCATAAATTACATCTAAAATAATATTTTTTCAAACTATTTATTGGCAAAAATTAATGTTAGGATAAAGTTGACCTCAAATTTTGAGGGCAGCTTTTTTAATGTAAACATGTGGAAAAGTCTGTGTAAAACACTGCTTTAATGTGGATAACTGGGGAAAAAAGGTGGAAATCTTTTGTGTTTTTCCACTGGTACGGTCTAATTAAACATAAAATAGGTAGAAAATACTTTTAAAAATCTTGAAAATTCACTAATAAAGGCACTTTTTTAAAAAAACGTCATCGTGTGAAATGTGGAAAACTTTAAGTATTGATTATTTTGCCAAATTTTAAGTCTGATAGCGTATAATTCAGAGTAATAGATATTGAAGATAAGGATATGAGTAAAATATGACACGTTCATTTAAAGAGTTAACAACAGAACAATTTGAGTCATTTGCGCAAACCCATCCAGCGGGTAGTTATTTACAAACCGCAGCACAAGCTCGGCTACTCGCACGTCGTGGGTGGCAAACGAGCTTAGTTGGCTTAATATCAGATAATCAAGTTGAAGCAGCAGCAGTATTAGCTTGGATACCAGTTCGAATGGGTAACCTTTTTCAAATCGATGGTGGGATGTTAATTGATTTTCAAGATAATGAGCTAGTGCAAGCGTTTATTGAAGGCGTTATGAATTTTGCAAAAGCACGCCATGGACTCTTTTTGCGGATCGTGCCAAATGCGATTTATCGGCGGTATGATGATGAAGGAAAACAAATTGGCGCGACAGAAAATGTGGTGATTGATGCGCTAACTCGTATTGGCTTTGAACACACACCTGCGTCAAAAGGCTGGACAACTAATTCTTCACCATCGTGGCAATATGTTAAATCATTACAGCCTATCCTAGATTCTGATGAACCAGAAAAAGCTTTACGTGCGTCATTTGGGAAAGATGGTAAATATTATTTAAAGAAGACGGACCAGTTTGGCATTAAAGTACGTCGTTTGGGTAAACAAGATCTGCCAGATTTCAAAGCACTAACACAAGATACAGCAAATCGTCTGAACTATCATGATAAAGATTTAGATTTCTATGAAACAGTTTTTGATGAGTACGGTGATGATGCCTTTTTTGTTTTTGCAGAAATGGACTTTCCTGCTTACATTAAGGGACAGCAACAAGCACGAGATCACTTGACTGAAGTTGTGACAAATCTTGATGCACGAATCCTTGAAAAACCTAATTATAAGAAGTTGAAGCGTCAACGTGCGGAATATGCCGATCAACGTAAACAACATGAAAAACGAATTTCACAAGCAAAAATGGCGCGTGAACAAGCAGGTAAGGATGTCGTGACTATTGCGGGGGCATTGTTTTTAGCAACAGCCAATGAGATGATTTATTTGTATTCAGGCACATATGATGAGTATAAGAATTTCTATGGTCCTTATGCCGTGCAAGAATATGCTTTTGAACAAGCCTTGAAACGACAAATTCCACATTATAATTTCTATGGCATTTCTGGTGTTTTTGATGGTTCTGATGGTGTGTTGGGATTCAAACAAGGTTTTTCTGGGCATGCTGAAGAAAAGGTGGGTTCATTTACGAGACCAATTAATGGACCAAAATATGCGATATATCACTTCTTGAAAAAAATATTAGCAAGGAATTGATCATTAATATAATAAAAGCCAAAGTAAATGCTGTGAATTCACAGTACACTTTGGCTTTTTATGATGCGTTATTTTTTAAAGAAGCCATAATGCCATAGTATGACCGTAATAATAATCATGAAAATGATCGTAATAAGAATGGTGTATACCCAACCATCAGCTGCATGCGTTAAGGGCAGAATCACGTTTTGACCAAAAAATCCGGAAACGATCGTTGGCACGGTTAGGACAATTGAAGATACTGTTAATAGCTTCATCGTCCAATTTAAATTAGCGTTAGCCACATTATCAAAGGCGTTAGCCACGCTGCTGGTAACTTCTTGTGATAGTTTTCCGGTGTCAAGTGCTTGTTGTAATTCTACTGCAACATCTTCAATACGTTCAACTTGTTGGGTCGTCAAATGATGACGTTCATGGCTTTTTAAGACGTTTAAAAGAGTGTGGTTTGTTTGCAAAGAATTAATTAAATAGATGAGATCCGTTTGTAGTGACATTAGTTGATTGATGGCTGGTTGAGTTGGTTTAGTGGATTTAATATTACTTTGAATAGTTAATCGCTTGCGATTAATCGTTAAAATGGCTTTCATAAACTCACCAGATAATGATTCAGTCGCACTTAAAATAACATCTATAGGAAATTCAGGTTGTGTTTGTGATAATTCAAGCAAATGATTAATGACATAGGTTGTTTCTTTACGAGTAAAAACATAAAGCATGGTTTGCTCAGTATTATATAAAAAACCAACCGGTTCAGTTGTTGCTCGTGTTGATGTTGGCGTAACGATGTCAAAAATCATTAAATTATATCGCTGTGCATCATCAAATTCCATCCGGGCACTTTCGTAGGGATCAATGGCATAGTCAATTAATTCATTGGAAATTTCATGTGTTTTAACGAGTTGTTGACGGTCATCAACTGTCATTTCGTCAACTTGATATAATGTAAAATTATCAAAAAGTTTCAGCTTTTTTATCATCAGAGGGTCCTTTTTATAAAGTTTATGTATGGTTAGTATACCTTATTAATGGGTCGTTATCGTACTCATTTTAGATAGATAATACAAGATAACGATAAGACGATCTAGAAAAACATGAGCCGAAATTTTGTGATATATCGCTGAAAACCGACAAATTAACAGTGAAAATCGTTAGCTTGTCGGTTTTTTTTAGTTGATTTTAATGTGTGCCGTTTATCAAATACTAGTCATATTATTCAGGTCATTAAGCTAATTGCGTACCAGCTTCTAGCGTATTGTCTAATTTAAAGATATGTTCAACATCAATAATGACAATGGCTGCGCGTGGGAAACGGTCAAAAATTTCTTTTGGTAATAACGCTTGTGCTATATCATCATCTTCATGAATATGAGCTTGTCCTTCGAAACGGAATCCTTTTTGAGCATCCCTATCAGCAACTGCGACAGCAGCGTGTCCGTTCACTGTTAAATTATGAAAGGCATGTCGGAATGTATGTTCGAAGTATACTAAATGTTCATCGTCTAAAACATGTAACGACCCTTTGGGACCAACTTTGGGCATGCCATTTTCGTCTGCAGTTGCTAAGAATGGAAATTGTTCTTTAATCATTTGTTTCATATCAGTTGTTAATTTTGCCATAGGATCTCCCCTCTGTTTATTCACTTACTTATTATAAGGGATAACGACTGGAAAATCAAATCAAGGCGCTTTTTGAGTGATTAAATCGGTGTATGAATAGTCGTTGTTTTAAGGGGCTTATTAAGTGGCAATCAGCAAAGTCACCAGCAGGATTTTGTTGACTAATAACGGAAATGTCGGTATACTTGTAAAGTTATTGATAACAAAAATGGAGGAAATAATTATGGCAGTTAGATCACCATATAACTCATGGGCCCGTCGTCGTCCAGTATCACACGACTACTCAAAGAAAGTTCGTAACGATGAAGTTGTTAACATTCAACAATGGGCTAAGGGTAAAGCTGAATTAGAATCAAAGTAATTTGATTTAAAATTAGTGAATAAGATAAGACCGTACCGATGTAGATATACATGGGTACGGTCTTTTTGAATTATCAGTAAATAATTATCATTGGTATAATGAAATAACCTAGTATGAAAATAATTAGTTGCTTAACATTTGGAAAAATGATCGATTTATTTCATACGAATAATCTTGTCATATAAAAAGATAAGCAAACATTAATATAACGATAAACTGCAAAATAAACGTATTATACGATTAGCATAATAACGATATCAGTTACGACAATTAGAAAGGTGCATTTATGGCAAGTAAATATCCAACAGCCGAATTAGTTGGTATTGTGATGACACAAACAAATAGTGGTCAATATGAGCAAAAAGAAAGTCCAGTTAGTCAGCATGATTTTCATAGTTGGCGAATTGGTAAACATACCAAAGGAAAGTTACAACAGCCAGGTCAATTATTTTTAACTGAAAATAATTTAATTGTGATGCTTGTTGCAATAAAACCATTGGCTTTTAAAAATCGGCATACAATAACACCAATGGCACGGTTTTTAACAACAACAGTCTCTGATGAAGTAAAAGTACAACTATTAACAAAGTATCAGGATAATCAATCGCTTAAAGATTAGCGGGTGCTATTTTAAGGAACTCGCGTTAAACTTAACTATACAGAATATTTTTAATGTAGCTAATTAATTGCTGGTAGGGGGAAATATTAATATGGTAACAGCAGAATTTGGCGTTGTCGGCTTGGCTGTCATGGGACGTAACTTAGCATTGAATGTTGCGTCACGTGGGTACAAAGTCGCTGTTTATAATCGTACGTCTGGACGGACTGACGATTTAGTTGCAAAGCATCCAGATAAAGGCTTTGTTCCTGGCTATACCATTGAAGAATTTGTCGCATCGATTCAAAAGCCGCGACGTATTTTGTTAATGGTTAAAGCAGGTGCAGGGACAGATGCAGTGATTGAAGAATTACTACCGCATTTGGATAAAGGTGATATTTTAATTGATGGTGGTAATACTTTCTTTGAAGATACAATTCGTCGTTCTAAGAAATTAGAGCAATCAGGAATCAATTTTATTGGTATGGGCGTTTCAGGTGGTGAGCTAGGGGCTCTTCAGGGGCCTTCAATGATGCCAGGGGGCCAACGTGAAGCCTATGATTTGGTTGAGCCAATTTTAAAAGAAATTGCCGCAAAAGCACCCGAAGATGGTAAGCCAACCGTTACCTATATTGGACCAGATGGTGCGGGACACTATGTCAAGATGGTTCATAATGGTATTGAATATGGTGATATGCAGTTGATTGCTGAATCATATGATATTTTAAAGCGAGTGTTGCAATTAGATAAGAATGCGTTAGCAAAGACATTTGCTGATTGGAACCAAGGCGAGTTGAACTCATACTTAATTGAAATTACAGCAGATATATTAACGCGTGATGATGATCTTGGCTCAGGAAAACCAATGGTTGATATGATCTTAGACCGTGCTGGTAACAAGGGGACTGGTAAATGGTCATCACAATCAGCTTTGGCTGTTGGTGCACCACAATCTTTGATTACAGAATCAGTATATGCACGTTATATTTCAGCATTAAAGACTGATCGTATCGCTGCTTCCGGCGTGTTATCAGGACCTGATTATCATTTCGATGGTGATAAGGCGGCAACAATTGAAGATATCCGTAAGGCATTATACTTTGGTAAAGTTATGTCATATGCACAAGGATTTGATCAATTACGGATGGCGTCAGATTATTATGATTGGTCGTTGCCATTTGGTGAATTAGCACAACTATGGCGTGCGGGGGCCATTATCCGTGCCCAATTCTTGCAACGTATCACAGATGCTTATGAAGAGAAACCAGCATTACATAATTTGTTGCTAGATTCATACTTTAAACAAATTGCTGAATCTTATCAAGCGTCTGCTCGCCGTGTGATTGCGTTAGCAACGGCAGCTGGTGTGCCAGTACCATCATTATCAGCAGCGGTCGCTTACTATGATTCATATCGTTCAGCTATTTTGCCTGCAAACTTGATTCAAGCACAACGGGATTACTTTGGCGCCCACACTTATGAGCGTGTTGATAAACCAGCTGGTGAAATGTACCATTATTCATGGTATGATGAAGCTTAAAATTATGATTGATATGAAATTAAGTTGTTATGCAGTTTAAAGTATGCTAACATTTATCTAGTGGAAGCAAAAAACGTACATTAATTAAGGAGAGTTGAGCGAATGTTTGATTTTAATAATAATAATCGTCGTTTGAACTCAACACAATTAGTGATTGGGCGTTTTGGCGACGCTTAAACTGTGAGAACTTACGAAGCAGTCACCCAATTACGAAATTGGATGACTGCTTTTTTTGTTGAATTTTTACATTAGGGAGATTACTTATGTCGCAGACGGTTGAATTGAAACGATCGATGGGAATTTGGTCAGGGTTGTCGTTAGTTGTTGGAACAGTTATCGGATCAGGAATATTTTTTAAACAAGCAGGTGTTTTGCAAACGGCTGGTTCATCAACCCTAGGCTTATTAGCTTGGGTAACAGGAGGCGTGATTACACTAGCTGCTGGACTAACCATTGCTGAAATCGGTGCAAGATTACCCAAAACGGGTGGGCTATATAGCTATATTGAATCACTATATGGTCCTGTTGCTGGCTTTTTGACAGGATGGATGCAAGTCGTCATTTACGCACCAGCGGTGATTGCGTCAATTGCCGGGTATGCCGCATTTCTAACAGCTAATTTTCTGGGTTTGCCAACCAGCGCTGCAACATGGATTTCTGTGATATATGTTGCCTTTATTGCTGGTATTAATCTATTTGAAAATCGTGTTGCCGCAAGTTTTCAAGTTATAACGACATCAATTAAATTGATTCCGATTGCTATTTTAATTATTTATGGATTATTCTTTGGAAAAGTTGATGCGTTAGGTCAAACAGTGTCACAAACTGTTGCGCATGGTGGTGGCTTTGGTATGGCCATCTTAGCAACTTTATTTGCCTATGATGGTTGGATTTTGCTAGCAAATATTGCTGGTGAACTAAAGAACCCACGACGCGATTTACCACGGTCAATAGTTGGGGGTGTTAGTTTAGTTGTGGTGGCATATGTTGGTGTATCATTTGGTGTTTACCATGCCTTACCATCTGATCGGATTGTTGCTTTACAAAATAATGCGACGTTTGCAGTCGTACGAGCAGCATTTGGTGATTTTGGTGGCCGTGCACTAAGTATCGCCATCATTATTTCAATGTTAGGGACATTAAATGGGAAAATGATTTCGTTTCCACGAATGGCTTATGCCATGTCATTAGATGGCTTATTTCCAAAATATTTATCAAAATTAACGAAAAAAACGCAGGAACCAACGAATGCAATATTGACAGTTGCTTTTATGACAATTTTCTTGGCAATCGTCTATACAAATGGGGTTGATCGTCTGTCAGATATTGCAATTTTTACAATCTGGATATTCTATACAGCTGCCTTTTTCGGGGTGTTCATTTTACGTCGTCAGAAATTGTCTGACCATGTTGATCCTAAAACACTATTTAAGACACCTTTGTATCCAGTGACACCTTTAGTTGCCATTGTTGGCGCTTTGTTTGTGATTGGGTCAACAATCATTAACGATTTTTCAGGAGCAGTCATTTCAATTGCATTAGTTGCAATAGGGTTGCCGGTATTTTACTATTACAATTATAAACGGCAGCAACAATAGTCAGTTGTTGTCACTCGTTAAAAAACACGATACACTAGCTTTATTAGAATTTAATTAGAGGTAGTGATATGACGTGGGTAACAGAAGCAAAACGATATGAGACAAATCTGATTGATGATTTGAATCAAATTGTGCGCATTCCTTCAGTTTTAGACCCTAAAACGCAAACACCACAAACACCATTTGGCATCGATATGGTGCGTGCGTTATCAAAGATGGAGGAGCTTGCCAGTCGCGATGGGTTTCGATATGGTCGTGTGGCAAATATGGTGACATGGATAGAATTTGGCCCTGCAGATGCAGCTGAAACCGTGGGTATTTTAACACATATTGATGTTGTTCCTGCTGGTGATGGTTGGTTACGGCAGCCATTTAATCCAGAAATTTTAGATGGCTTATATTTTGGTCGAGGTGCAGCTGATATGAAAGCTGATTTAATGTCGGCTTATTATGCAATGAAGATGTTAGCTGATCAACATTGTCATCTGAAGAGAAAAATTCGTTTAATTATTGGGACTGATGAAGAAAATGGTTGGCGTGATTTACCACAGTATATTGCGCAAGAGGGTGAACCCACGCTTGGCTTTTCACCCGATGGCGCTTTCCCTGTTGTTAATGGTGAAAAAGCTTTTCAAACAGTGCAGTTACGGTTTCCAAGTGTTTCTGAAGGACCTTATATTTTAGAACGTTTTATGGCCGGTAATCGTGCAAATGTGGTACCAGGAGATGCAAAAGCAAGAATCGATGTACCCAAAGGAATATTAATTGCCAATGATTTCGAGCAATTTCTTAAGCAACACCCATTTTTAAAGGGAAATGTGCAACAAGTCGGTCAGACCGTTAGACTAACCTTGTTTGGTGTGCAAGCACACGGGGCTTATCCTGCTGATGGAAAAAATGCTGGGACGTATCTAGCGGCATTTTTAAATCAATATTCATTTGGTGGGGATGCCCAGGCATTTTTGACGTTTCTAGGTGATATTGTTCATCAGGATATCTATGCGAAGCGGTTAGGATTAGCTTACCGTGATCAAGAGATGGGTGATTTAACAATGAATGTCGGAGTGATGCGTTACAGTCATCGTGGTCAAGGCACTATTTTACTCAATTTCCGCTACCCAAAGGGGGTGTCGCTTCAAGCAATTGTTACCCAAGTGCAGCGACATCTTGCGGACTTAATGGCTGAGATTACCGTTGTACAAGCTGGTATGCCACCACATTTAGTACCTGTCGATGATGAATTAGTAACGGTCTTATCGGCCGTTTATGCGGAACAAACTGGTCATTATTTACCACCAAGAACGTCCAATGGTGGTTCTTATGCACGTTTATTAAAGCGTGGTGTCGCTTTTGGCGGTCAATTTCCCGATGTTAAAGTAACTAGTCACCAAGCAAATGAATATACGC
Organism: Weissella sp. ESL1156; assembly: GCF_058505625.1. NCBI lineage: Bacteria > Bacillati > Bacillota > Bacilli > Lactobacillales > Lactobacillaceae > Weissella > Weissella sp. ESL1156. Next base: position 1,662,697 of record NZ_CP196372.1, read on the forward strand.
CGGTTGCTAATTTAACGCGATCAATGGCAATTTTTGCTGAATCATTGTGGCGTTTGTGTCAGTAATTGTTTGATAATTGGGGTTTGGTAATCAAAGTAGTAAACATATGAGGCTGACTAACTGTCCATTTTAAAGTGATAGTTAGTTAGCCTTTAATTATATGGCAAAATATCTTAAAAGTTGAACAGAATATATTAAAGGATAACTGGTAGAATAATAAGAAGAATACATGGTAATGGAGGCGACACATGTCATTAGAATTACTATTTGGTCGTGCAAGTGCAGATCATGAACTGGCATTATTGCAACGCGTGCAACATGTTTTAGCAACTGATGATCAAGCAAAAATTTTTTATATTGTCCCCAATCATATTAAATTTGAAACTGAAATTAATGTGTTGACTAGATTAGCTGACTTAGAAGATCGTCATGGTGCTGCAATTGCTGTGCCTAATGTGTCAGTCTTTTCTTTAAGTCGGCTGGCATGGTATTACATGCAAAATGATGTTATTTATCAACAAGCCAATCTATCACAAAATGGGTTAACAATGTTGGTACAAACGTTGCTACAACAAAATAAAGATCATTTAGTGTTATACAGTAATTTATTGAATAAGCAAGGTTTTATCGGACAGTTTACGACGCAATTATTAGAGCTTAAACAGGCTGGTTTAGCATGGCAAGATGTTAATGAAATTGCTAATCAATTGGTCAATCAAGAAACATTACAGATGAAACTACATGATTTAGCGCTTATTGGTGAGGCATTAGAAGATGAATTAAGGCAGCGTAATCAGTATTTAAGTAGTGATTTACTGTTGGCGTTGAAAGTCTTTTTAGCGACTGAAAAAACAGATATATCGCATCATTATTTTTTTATTAATGATTATTCACAGATGACATCCCCAGAAAGAGGATTGGTTGAAGCCTTGATTCATTATGCTGCCGGAGTGACAATAACCTTGCCAGCTGATGATGGTTCAGCAAGCCTAACAGAGATGGCACTTTCTGAAAATGATTTATTTTATCGCCCCAAAAAATTAGGTCAACAATTACGAGATTTTGCTGTACAACACCATGTAACTGTTACCGCAAATACAATTGCACCACAACGTCATTTGAGTATGAGTATGTCCGAAATGGAAAATTTTTGGATTACGTATGAACAACAGGGAATGCCCCACCATCAGGTACCAACTGAAGTACCAGCAATTAACATTTGGCAAGCCCATACACGTTATCAAGAAGTGGAACAAATGGCACGCTTCATTCGACAAGAAGTGGCAGCTGGCAAACATCGTTATCGTGATTATTTATTGTTAACACGTGACTTAGGGCAATACGAAAATATCATACCAGCAGTTTTTGCACGATATGATATACCGATGTTTATGGATTTAGATCGACCAATGTCAGCACATCCTCTCGTTGCTTTTCTGGATAAATTATTGCATCTTGCACCAAGTTTTACGATTACTGATGTGATGAGCTTTTTAAAAACAGAATTGTTAATACCAGCTGATGTGACTTTGGATGATTATCGTGAAGCACTGGCGGAAACAGAAAATTACGTTCTTGCGAAAAATATTGCAGGTTGGCAGTGGACTAGTACAACACCATGGCAATATGATCGCCAAGCGTTAACAAGTGATGATGAGGTGACTCGTGAACGAGTTGCTGGTAAAGATGCACAATTAGCGATGATTCATGATCAAATTAGCCAGGTGGTAGGACCATTTTTAAAGCAGTTGGCACAAGAGAATACGGCGCGTGATATGGCACGTGAGTTATATGAATTTATGACGCAAATTGGTATTCAGAAACGGTTAATAAAGTGGCGTGATGACGCAATTGCTAAGGGTGATTTATGGGCTGCACAACAGCCAGAACAAGTTTGGCGTGTATTCATTGGCATTCTAGATGATTTTGTCCAAGTTTTTGATACTAAAAAAATGACACTTGAATCATTACAGGATGTTTTAAAAGCAGCTTTTGAGAATGCGAAATATGCGGGTGTCCCAGCAACAGTGGACCAAGTGCATATTTCAGAAAGTGGGATTGTGCAGCGAACTGGTTATGATACGGTCATTGTTTTTGGCGCAACCAACCATAATTTACCAGCAATAACGCGTACCAAAGCCATTTTGCATGACACTGATCGTGTTGCCTTACAAGGTGTCTTACCAGCAGACGTTTACTTAAAAGAAACGGCTGAACAGCAAATGGCACAAGAATCATTGTTAATGTACCGTGCGATGATGGTCGCAGACAACCGATTAATTTGGGCGTACGCAACCAGTGACGGAGATAGCACACAACAACCATCAACCTATGTGACCCGGGTGCAAAAGCGATTTGGCATAATCCCACATCAGTTTGATGCACTACCAGATCCCACCAGTAATCAAATTGCGAATTATGTTGGGACACCAACTAGTACAATGGCACAGTTGTTAATTGCTAACCGTCAGGCTAAGTTACAGGGCACAAAAGAGCCGTTTCTTAGTGCGGCATGGCAACATCTTGGACGACAATTACAAAAAATTGCACCACAGCGACTGGCACACTTATTTGGTAGTTTATGTTATAAAAATGAACCAGAAAAATTACAACCAGCATTGGTGACAGCGTTGTTTGGTCATGATTTAAAAGCATCAATTTCACGCTTGGAAAGTTATTCACGAAATCCTTACGAGTTTTTCTTGCAATATGGTTTGAAATTACAAGAACGTCAAGTCCTACAGTTAACGCCAGCAGAAAAAGGAACGCTAATGCATGCGATGTTGGAGCATCTTTTCCAATTTTTGATTGAAAAACAACAGGTTTTAGGTGCCTTAACAGATGAACAGTTACGTCAGTTGGAGCAAGATATTTTACAAGGTATTTTATCAAGTGATGATCCGACCTATGATATTTTTAGCAGTTCGTATCGCATGAAGTTTTTAACAAAGCGCTTAGCGATGCAAGTGCATGACACGATTACTAGTATGAAACGTGGTCAATTAGTGAATGGGGGTGTGCATACGATTGGTGTTGAAGCAGGCTTTGGTTTACCGCAAAGCCAATTAAAACCAGTTGCCTATGAAATACCGTTTGGCCATATTAAAATTCGTGGTAAAGTTGATCGATATGATTTGGTTGAAACACCAACTGGGAATTTTTTAACAATCGTTGATTATAAATCAAGTAAGCGTGTGTTTGATTATGAAAAAGCTTACGCCGGTTTGGAGTTACAATTGATGACCTATTGGACAGCGATGTTGATGAACAAAGATGTGTTGCCAACGGGTGAAATGGGGGGTGCATTATTTTGGACATTACAAACACCGTGGGTCAATTTAAATGAGTTATCTGGTGATCATTTAGAGCAAATACAACAACAAGCTGATGAATTAATCACTAATCAAGGTCGTTATCGTGGTGTGTTACGTGATGATGAAAATTATATTGATCAATTAGCGGGTAATGCGGATATTGTTGTACCTTACGCCATTGATCGGAAAAAAGATGGGACGTTTAAAAAGACAGCTGATGTTGTCACGGCTGATCATTTAGAAACATTGCTAACATTCAATGAATATAAGATTAAAGAGATTGGTGAACAAATCTTGGCTGGTGATTTTCCATTATATCCATTCCGAGATGGTCCATCAAATACGGGCTTAATGTATACACCGTATAAGCCTATTATGATGTTTGATGCTATGATGGGAAATCAATATCATAATATTGAAAAACTAACGATGACAGGCGCCTTAGCGGCGATGACACGGTTTATTGAAAAGCATCACTCAGAGCCAGAGGAGGGACAAAAATAATGAACTTCACCGATTCACAGTCAGCTGCAATTACGGAAAAAGATCATAACATTTTAGTGTCTGCATCAGCTGGTTCAGGAAAAACACGTGTACTGATCGAGCGCGTGATGCGTCGTTTATTAGCAGGTGAGAACGTTAATGAATTTTTGATTGTCACATTTACCGAAGCAGCGGCCACTGAAATGAAAGAGCGTTTGGAAGTGGCCATTCGTTCTGAACTTGGGAAAACAACTGGCACGCAACGACAGCATTTATTAAAACAACTACGTTTATTGAATATTGCCAATATTTCAACTTTACATGCCTTTGCATTACGTTTGATCGAACAATACCATTACACGATCGATCTTGATCCACAATTTCGTTTAATGGATGATGCAGAACGCACGTTGGTGATGCTTGAGGTTTATCAAACTTTATTAGAAGAACGATATGCAAATGATGAGCAGGGCACATTTGCTATGTTTGCGACACAATTTACTAATAGTACAACTGATGATCAAGCGTTACAAACGGCAACTTTTTCGTTATATGATTTTGCCACGGCCCGGCCAGATACAACAAACTGGTTGGATCATTTACCAGATTTGTATGATGTTGGTGATGCTGATTTTACCAAAAGCCAGTTTTATTTAACACAATTACGACCATTAATCTTAGATGAATTACAAGGAATTTATGATAAAGCGGGACGGCTAGTCAAGCAAGCACCGGATACAATGGATGAGGCACCAGCGATTAACCGTTTACTTAACTTACAATCGGATGTTGCAAATTATCAAGTAGCATTGGCAAGTGTGCAACAGGATACTAATGATTGGCAAACGATTCGTGAAGTAATAAATAATGTGACATTGTCTGGTTGGGGTGTCGATGATCAAGGTAAACGGAAAAATTTCACAAAAAAGCATGATCCTGAACTCAAACGAGCTTGGGAAAAATATAAGGATGAACGTGAAAATTTGAAAAAGCGATTTACAAAATTGCGAGAGACGTACTTTTTATTGGATCAAGCTGGACTATCATTAGCCATTCAAGGTGCTAGCCGAGTGATGCAACAACTTGTCACGTTAACCAAGCAATTTAGTCAATCATTTTTAAAAGAAAAATTACGTCGTAAAGTCCTAGATTTTAATGATTTGGAACATTTTGCACTTCAGATTGTCAGTCAGCCTAAAGTAAAAGCAGAATTACAGGCGCGTTATGTTGAAATCATGGTTGATGAGTATCAAGATACGAACCAGTTACAGGAAGCAATTTTACAAGAAATTGCAAAAACTGATAATTTATTCCAAGTGGGTGATATTAAACAATCAATTTATAAATTTAGACAGGCTGATCCAACTTTATTTGCGCATAAACTGACAACATACTCCCAAACGAATCATAATGAAGTGATTACGTTGCAAGAAAACTTTCGTTCACAGCCAAACGTAACGAATTTTATTAACTATATTTTTGCACAATCAATGAGTCGATCATTAGGGGACATTGATTATACCGGCGATGCTGAGTTGGTTGCGGGGGCTGATTATTATCCTGCAGATTTACCACAAAAAGCAGAATTACTCGTATATTTGGATGATCATCAAATAGATGAGTCAGCAATAGAAGCTGATCATGACAGATTGTCTGTGAATATGCCATATACGAAAGCAACTGGTCAAATTCGGATGATTGCATTGAAAATTCAAGAATTGATTCAGACAAAATTTGAAATTTTTGATCGTAAAGCACAAATAAAGCGTCCGATTAATTATGGCGATATCACTATTTTGGTACCGACAAAAGGTCAAAATTTAGACGTGTTAGATGTTTTTCGAGAAATGGCGATACCTATCATGATTGATGGGACAGAAAATTATTTTCAGACAACAGAAATATCAGTCGTGATGAGTCTCTTGCAAGTCATTGATAATCCGCATCAAGATATTCCATTGGTCGCTGTTTTACGCTCGCCATTATATGGTATTGGTGAAAATGGACTAGCCATTATTCGCGCACAAGCACCTAACGATGATTTTTACACAGCTGTTAAAGTGATGGCCCAAACTAATGTCGTTGATAATTTGCCCGATGTTGATGTCGCATTACTGAAAAAAACACAAACACAAGTTAATCAATTTTTGACTGACTTAGACGTTTTTCGTGATTTAGCTGTACAAAATCAAATTGTGACCTTGCTCTGGGCAATCTATAATCGCACAAATTGGCTAGATTATGTTGGTGGGTTACCTTCCGGAGCACAACGTCAGGCAAATTTGCATGCGTTATATGAGCGGGCTGCAGCGTATCAAAAGAGTAGTTTTGTTGGCCTATATCAATTTATCAACTATGTGACACAGCTTCAAAATCAAGATAAGGATTTAGGTGAAGCAGATGCTAATGTTGCCCAAGACAGTGTGTCATTGATGACGATTCATCATGCGAAAGGTTTGGAGTTCCCAGTTGTCTTTTTGTTGAATGCATCACGAACGATGATTAGTCAACGTGAGACACAAGGTAGTGTTATTCTAGATGCACAGGCTGGTGCTGGCATGAATTATATTGATATTGCGCATCATTTGAAACTCATTACACCACAGCATGAATATATTGTTCAAATCAAACGGCGAAATGCCTATGCGGAACAGTTACGTGTGCTTTATGTTGCATTAACACGTGCAGAACAACAATTATTTATTGTTGGTTCGTATGATAATGTGGCGCAATTGTGGCAAACTTGGCAACAAAGTGCTGGTGTGACCGAATGGATGTTGCCTGAAACAGTTAGATTGACGGGCAAATCATACATGGATTTGATAGGAATGACCTTAATTCGCCATCCTCAAGCGAGTCAACGCATGGCATCATTACAGAAATATGATGAACATAACATCATGCAATTTGATGACATACGAGCTAAAGCACCAAAACAGTCATTTAATTTCAGTCTGGAGATTTTGAATGGACAAGATTTGGCACAAGCAATGTTAGCTTATCAACCAGCAATGACAACAGTAAAAAACTCATTGCCAGAAATGGATACACAGGATGTCACAAATGATTGGCAACAAGTATTGCAATTTCAATATCCTTATGCAACGGCAACACGAGCAACGGCTTATCAATCTGTTTCTGAAATCAAACATTTATTTGAAGATCCTGATTTAACAGCTGGCCGACAACTTGTTGATCGTCGGTTAGTAACAGATGATTTGGCAGGGTTGCGAGTGACTGATGATACATTACCAGAGCCAGCATTTATGCAAGATTCGGCTACTCGACTATCATCAGCAGCAATTGGTACAGCAACACATCTAGTGATGCAACGTATTGATTTAACAATGGGGACACCGACAATTTCAGATATTAAAGATCTCATTGCGCAGTTAACGATAGCTGGATTAATTGATACGAATATTGCACCATTGATTATCGTCGATAAAATTGCCCGTTTTTTCACGGACTCACCATTAGGTCGTCAAATGGTCAAACATGCAGATTCGTTGCAACGTGAGGTGCCATTTTCACTACTATTAGATGCAAAACATCTCTATCGTGCTTTTGTTGGGGATGATAAAGTGCTTGTTCACGGTATTATCGATGGTTATTTTCAAGTCGATAACGAAGTTTGGTTATTTGATTACAAAACAGATCATGTTGCAAGTTCGGATGCAACGCGTATATTAACAAAAAGATATGCAGGTCAATTAAATATCTATGCACAAGCATTGGTAGCAATGGGCTTGACGACACCTAAGCGCTTTATTTATGCAATCAATGCTGAAAAACTAATTCGTTTATCATAAAAAATAAAACGACAGATTACGATGAGACAGGGGAATAACCGTCTGGCAAGTAATGTGTCGTTTTTATTTATGATTGTTTTTTGATACGAGAAAAGCTCAAGAACATGATTAATATGATGAAAAATAACATAATACCAAATACAGAGGCAAACAAAATTTTATAAGAACCACTGTCAATCAATAAGCCACCATATAAAGGACCAATTGCCCGACCAAGTGAGACGATCATGGTTAATAAACCTTGGGCATGTCCTTTCGCATAGGGGTCGCTTAGTTTATCTACCCATGCTGGTATTTGAGGACTTGCAAAAATTTCACCAATTGTCAAAATCATAAAACTTAAAATAAACATGGGATAGGTTCGTGCTTGAATAAGAACTAAAAATGAGAGAGCGAATAAAGTTGAGCCACCAAGAACTGTGAAACGTAAGGGCAAACGAACGATAATACGATCAAGCATGCCTTGACCAAATATGATGACGATGCCATTTAATGTCCATAGGAATGAATAATCTTTGGTAGTCATCCCTAAGTCAGTCATATGGGTTGCAATGACTGTTTCCCATAATATATAAGACATATAGAAGGAAAAAGCTAATCCTAAGATGGCATAAATCACAATTGGCGTTTTGAAAGTACTTTTAGCTGCTCGGTCGGCTGCTCGAGCACTTTGTTTGTCTAATCCTTTGATATTAAAATATTTGATGACTAAAACAAAGAATACAAAGTACATCATCGATGCGCCACCAAAAACATATTGCACACCATAATCGAATAGAAAACCAACAATTGCCGTACCAGCGACCACACCAACATTCATAAATAAATATTGGAGATTAAACACTTTTCTAGCATCGACAGATTGAATGGTTGCAGCGTAGGCATTTAATAAAGTATAAATGAGGCCATCAGCAAATCCAAGTATGAGCATCAATAAAGCGAAAGTTGGCCAACTATGCCAAAAAGTGAGCAAGAGTAGGACACTTAAAGCGAGACTAACGGCCATTGTCATTGCACGATATGGATGCCAGCGATCAAATAAATGACCACCTAACCAATTACCGAACATCATGGTAACTGATAAGCCCATGACAACCAAACCTGATATGGTCATGTTTTGATGTAACATATTATGCATATAAAGTGTAGTGATAGGCCAAATGAGCGATGCACCAGTAGACTGAAAAAAAGTGGTGATGTATAAAATAATTGCTTTAATTTCGACGTGCTGCGATCTGAGCACATCGCCGTCGGCTGACGACTGAGTTAACATAAATCCTCCATGAATTGTGTGCATTGGCACAAATGAAACTTTTGACACGCTGATACAATCAGAGTTATTTTTATACTATGATAACATGTGTGGTAAAGCATGCTTATCCGTTTTTACTATGAGAAAAGTTTAGCATAAATTTGGGGAATTGGTATACTTAATAGAGATGGGATTTAAATCTAGATAGAATTATTGGGGAACAAAAAATGGCCATAAAAAAACCAGAATATATCTTAGCAATCGATCAGGGGACAACAGGTACGCGCGCCATCGTGTTTAACCACAATGCGCGACGTGTTACATCTGTTGCCGTACCGATGACACCAGTGGTACCACAGACAGGTTGGTTGGAACAACGACCAATGGATATTTGGCATGCGACACAAACAGCTGTTGCTGATGCATTAATTAATGCAGGTATTCGTGGAGATGAAATTAAGGCATTAGGGATTGCCAATCAACGAGAAACAACCATTATTTGGCATCGTCAAACTGGCCAACCAATTTATAATGCCATTAGTTGGTCATCCACGCAATCACAGGCTATTGCACAAGAAATTGCAGACAATCAGCAACAAACAGAACTCATTCGACAAAAAACGGGGTTGCCAATTAGTGCTTACTTTTCAGCAACAAAGATTCGGTGGATTTTAGATCATGTACCGGGTGCACAAGCAGCTGCGGAAAAAGGTGACTTAGTATTTGGAACAATCGATACATGGCTAACGTGGCAATTAACAGATGGTGCCATTCATGCAACTGATGCAACGAACGCAGCTCGAACCATGCTATATAATATTCATACGCAAGAGTGGGATCAAGAATTATTAGATTTGTTCAATATTCCAGCTAGTATGCTACCACGCGTCTATAAGAGTAGTGAAATTATTGGTAAGACAAGTCCAATGTCATTTTTTGGTGGTCAGGTGCCCATTGCCAGCTTAATTGGTGACCAAAATGCATCAATGGTTGGTCAATTAGCCTTAGAAAAAGGCATGGTGAAAAACACCTATGGTGCAGGTGCATTTATGATCATGAATACGGGACATAAACCAGTGATGTCCCAAAATCGATTGGTGACAACAATTGGCTATCAGGTTAATGATAAACCGGTTTATGCTTTGGAAGGTTCAATTTTTTCTGCAGGTACAGCTATTCAGTGGTTACATGATCGCTTAGAGTTGATTGAGACGCAATTAGATGCTTGGTCTTTAGCTGAACAGTCAACGAATAATGATGAAGTATATATTATTCCAGCGTTTAATGGGTTGGGCGCACCTTATTGGGATCCAAATGCAAGAGGCAGTGTCTTTGGTATGACGAGAGGAACCAACAAAGCCGATTTTGTGAAAGCAACCTTACAATCAATTGCTTATCAAACGGCGGATATCTTATCAACGATGAAAAAAGATTCCGGCTATGAACTAGCCACAATGAAAGCGGATGGTTCTGTGTCACGTAATCCATACTTGATGCAATTCCAAGCGGACATTGCGCATGTAGAAATTGAACGTTCTTTAGATGAAGATGCAACACCGTTAGGCGCAGCTTTTTTGGCGGGATTAGCGATTGGTTATTGGCAAGATTTGTCCGACTTAGAACAATATGTCCAAGCTGGTCGTCAATTTAAGCCAACGTTAGCTGAAGAACAACGTCGACACTTACGACAAGGTTGGCGTCGTGCAATTAAAGCAACGCAATACTTTGGCCAGAATTAAAATTGTAAGCGATTTACATTAATATAGAAATATTGTGAAAAAAAGTTTATAATTGTTCATATTAAAGTGATGAACTAATAGAGAGTTATTCTTAATGAACGAACAAGTAAAGGAGCATTCATCGTGCCTAAAGAAATTACAACATTGTTAACGTTTTTTGGTGGAACTGGCGATTTAGCAAAACGTAAGCTATATCCATCTACTTATAACCTGTTTAAGAAAGGTTTCTTACAAGAACACTTTGCGATTATTGGAACTGCACGTCAGGCCTTGACGACAGATGAATTTCGTCAGTTAGTGCGGACATCAATTGCTGATACGACTGAAAATCAAGCAAATGCTGAAGAGTTTGTTTCACACTTTTACTACATTCAACAAGATATTACGGACCAAGAGGGCTATGCTGATATGCTTGCATTAAATAATGAGTTAGATGCTAAGTATAGTTTGAAAGGCAATCGTATTTTCTATATGTCTGTTGCACCTCGATTCTTTGGTACAGTGGCAAAATATCTAAAGTCAGAACATTTAATCACTGACAACGGCGAATTCAACCGTTTGATGATCGAAAAACCATTTGGTTCATCATATGAGACCGCTGAAGCATTACAAAATGAGTTATCAGAAGCTTTTGATGAGAACCAAATTTATCGTATTGATCACTATCTTGGTAAAGAGATGGTGCAAAATATTGCAGCAGTTCGTTTTGGTAATCCATTATTTGATGCCACTTGGAACAAAGATTACATTGAAAATATCCAAGTAACGCTATCAGAGGTTTTGGGTGTTGAAGAGCGTGCTGGTTATTATGATACAGCTGGTGCTTTACGTGATATGATCCAAAATCACACGATGCAGGTCATTGGGTGGTTAGCTATGGAGAAGCCGGCATCATTTAACGATAAAGAAATTCGAGCAGCTAAGAATGCAGCCTTTAATTCATTAAAAATTTACAATTCAGCTGAAGAAGTTGCCGAGAATTTTGTGCGTGGTCAATATGGCGAATCAGCTGATGGTTCACAAAAAAAGTATTTGGATGAAATGGACGTGCCTGCAGATTCACAAAACAATACCTATGTTGCTGGTAAATTGCAATTTGATATGCCACGTTGGGAAGGTGTGCCTTTCTATATTCGTTCAGGTAAGCGGTTGGCTGCTAAGTCAACACGTGTTGATGTGGTCTTTAAGAAAGGCTTGAATATCTTTGGTGATGATGTATCATTGCAAAACCCAGTCTTGTCAATTTTGATTGATCCTAAGGGTGGCATTGAATTTAAGATTAACGCTAAGGATATTACATCAGCTTTTGCAACTCGAATGATTGATTTGCAATGGCAAGTATCTGATGAAGATAAGGCACTGACACCAGAACCTTATGAGCGTATGATTCACGATGCCATGAATGGTGATGGATCAAACTTTGCTGATTGGAACGGTGTTGGTACTGCATGGCGTTTCGTTGATGCCATTCAGACAGCTTGGGACGCTAAGAAAGAAAAGTTTCCTAATTATGTTTCAGGCTCAATGGGACCTGTTGCGGCTGATGAATTATTAGCTAAAGATGGTAATGAGTGGGTCTTCAAAGGCTAATTTTAGATAATGAAATAAAATAAATCATCCTCCGTAACCATGGTGTCAATCACAGGTAACGGGGGATGATTTGCATCAGGGAGAAAAAATGGCAAGATATACATCGATTGAATTAACAAATATGATTATGATAGAGAATCCAACGACGCATGAAATTTTAGTAGAAGATCGGCGCAATCCAAATTGGTCGGGCGTGACCTTTCCAGGTGGACATGTTGAAATTGGTGAAACAGTCACGCAATCAGTTTATCGTGAAGCACTTGAAGAAACCGGCTTAACGATTACCAAACCCAAATTAGTCGGTATCAAGGAGTGGCCTTTGCCAGATGGTGCTCGTTACATCGTCTTTCTTTATAAGACAGATGAGTATCAAGGCCAGATTAGAACTGGACGTGAAGGCCAGATTTTTTGGACGACACGTGAAAAATTGTTAAGTGGTCAGTACCAATTGCCAAATACATTTGCCGAAATGTTACCCGTGTTTGACCAGCCCGATATCAATGAATTAGCATTGCATGCAACGGTTGTGGGTGAAACACGAACGGTTAGTTGGCAATAAGTCTGTAGAATACGAACGTCCGAAAAAATAATTTAATTTTAAACGATTATGTCGTTTGAATTCGGGTTTAATTGGAATTATTAAACTTAAAATGAACGACTATGTTATAATGTCAGTATTAAATTAAAAATTACCGAACGTTCGAGGTTATAAAATATGAAAACACGTCGAAGTGATCGTCTAGTAGATATGACACGTTACTTGTTAGAGCGACCACGTACTTTAGTCTCACTAACACATTTTGCAGAAGAATACGAAAGTGCAAAATCTTCTATTTCAGAAGATTTAACGATTTTAAAGCGTACATTTCGTGAACGCGGCATTGGTTTATTAGAAACAATTCCCGGTGCAGCTGGTGGTGCACGCTTTACACCATATATGACACAGACCGATGCGGATGAATTTGTACAATCTTTGGTTAACGCGATTGATGACGAAACACGAGTATTACCTGGTGGTTATGTTTATTTGTCTGATATTTTAGGGCAACCATGGTTCTTACAACGAATCGGTCGTTTAATTGCAACACAATATTTACGCGAGCCCATTGATGCCGTGATGACTGCAGCGACAAAAGGGGTGCCTGTTGCGCAAGCTGTTGCTGAACAGTTAAATGTGCCATTTGTTATTGTGCGTAACGATACCAAAGTTACTGAAGGACCAACGATGTCAGTTAATTATGTGACTGGACAATCACAACGTCTTGAAAAGCTTGAACTATCACGACGTTCTTTGCCGATGGGTTCACGTGTCTTGATTGTGGATGACTTCATGAAAGCTGGTGGGACCATTCGCGGTATGGCATCGTTAGTTAAAGAATTTGAAGGACAAGTTGTTGGCGCTGCGGTTGTTGCAGAAGGTCGAGTAGCACACCGAGTAATTGATGATTATACATCATTAATTCATGTTGATACGAATAAAGATGACGGCATTATCAAAGTGACATCTGGTAACTATGCAGATGAAATTTATGCCAAATTTGAAGAACAATTAGAAAATAAAAAAGATTAGATCAAAGGTGGTAGTCATGCAGAGATTTGTCATTGTTTTGGCAGCTGGAAAAGGGACGCGAATGAAATCGGATTTACCCAAAGTGTTGCATAAAGTTGGTGGGAAACCAATGGTGCAGTTAGTGGTAGATACGGTCAAAAAAGCAGGTGTTGCGAAGGTTGTGACGATTGTTGGTAATGGTGCTGAACAAGTCCGTCAGGCTCTCGGAAAATCATCTGAATTTGCGGAGCAAACAGAACAATTAGGAACGGGACATGCGATTCAAATGGCAGCACCATTGTTGGCAGATCAACAGGGTGTGACATTGATTGCTTCTGGTGATGCCCCAATGTTCACGACAGCAACTTATGAAGCATTATTTAATTACCATGAGCAATCAAATAATGCTGTGACGGTATTAACAGCGAAAGCGCCAGATCCAACAGGTTATGGTCGGATTATTCGTGATGATCAAGGAAATGTGCTACGTATCGTTGAACAAAAAGATGCCAACGATGATGAAAAAAAAGTAGATGAAATTAATACTGGTGTGTATGTTTTTGATAATCATTTATTATTTGAAAGTCTAAAACGGGTGACTAATGATAATGCACAGGGTGAGTATTATTTACCTGACACATTAGAAATTTTACGTGAATCAGGTCAGACTGTTGGCGCTTTCCAAATTAATGATTTTGGTGAATCGATGGGTGTCAATGATCGTGTGGCCTTAGCAAAAGCTAACGAAATTATGCGTCAACGTATCAATGAAGCACATATGCGTGCAGGAGTAACTTTAGTTGATCCAGCAAACACATACATTGATATTGATGTTGAAATTGGGGCTGATACGTTGATTGAGCCCAACGTTTACTTAAAGGGTGACACGAAGATTGGACGACATGTTGTGTTGACAGCGGGAACGAAAATAGTCGACTCTATTGTTGCGGATGGTGCACAAATAGATGCAAGTCATCTAGAAGAAGCCGAAGTGCGAGAAGCAGCAACAGTTGGACCGTTTGCACACTTACGGCCAGCAGCTTACCTTGCTCGTGAGGCGCATGCTGGTAATTTTGTGGAAGTGAAAAAAGCAACACTTGGTGAACGTTCAAAGATGGGACACTTATCTTATTTGGGTGATGCAACTGTTGGTGAAGATGTAAATATTGGTGCTGGCACGGTTTTTGTTAATTATGATGGCCAAAATAAATGGCATTCTAATGTGGGTGATCGCGCATTTATTGGCTCAGGTTCAAAAATTATTAGTCCAGTTGAAATTGCTGATGAATCTTTTGTTGCAGCAGGTTCAATTATTACTGATGACATTCCGAAACATGCCATGGGAATTGCACGTGCTCGGCAAACTGTTAAGTCAGATTTCTGGCAACGAACGCCACTCTTTAAAAAGTTCCATAAATAACAACTTTATTTGATTACTGAGTGCATGAGTCGATTAATAATAGATTGAAGAATACATTGAAAAACTGTACAATGAGACTATTAAAGACTTGAATACACAATTGGATGTGTCTAATGGAGGAAAGCATGGCAACTTATTCGGATCCACATTTGAAAATTTTTTCATTGAGCAGCAACCGCCCATTAGCGGAAAAAATTGCGGCAGCTATTGGTGTGGAACTATCGAAAATTAATATCGCTCGTTTTAGTGACGGTGAAATTCAGATAAATATTGAGGAATCAGTTCGTGGAGATAATGTTTACATTATTCAACCGACATCGGCACCCGTTAATGACAGTTTAATGGAATTGCTGATTATGATTGATGCACTACGTCGTGCAAGTGCACGCTCAATTAATGTTGTAATGCCTTATTATGGTTATGCACGTCAAGATCGTAAGGCGCGTTCTCGTGAGCCGATTTCAGCAAAATTAGTTGCTAATATGTTGGAAATGGTTGGCGCAACACGTGTTCTAGCGCTTGACTTACATGCATCACAGATCCAAGGATTCTTTGATATTCCCGTTGATCACATGATGGGAGCACCATTATTAGCTGATTACCTGATTACAACTGGTATTGCAGATGATAATACAGTTGTTGTATCACCGGATCATGGTGGTGTAACACGTGCTCGTGCCTTAGCTGAATTATTGGGTTCTCATGAACCAATCGCAATTATTGATAAACGTCGTCCAAAGGCAAATGTGGCGCAAATCATGAATATCATTGGTGATGTGAAGGGTAAGCGTGCAATCATGATTGACGATATGATCGACACTGGTGGTACCATCACGCAAGGCGCACAAAAGCTAAAAGATGAGGGTGCTTCTGAGGTTTACGTTGTTGCAACACACGCAGTATTTTCAGGAAAAGCGGTTGAGAACTTACAGAATTCTGTCTTTGAACAAGTCATTGTGACGGATTCAATCAACTTACCTGAAGAAAAGAAATTCCCAAAGTTGGTACAAGTTTCTACTGCAGAATTAATTGCTGAGGCGATTAAGCGCATTAACGAGAATAAGGCAGTTTCGCCATTGTTCAAGAAACGCTTTCATCGGACAGTTGAGTAAAAAATAAGTCGTTGCTCTAGCAAAGTTTAGAGCAACGCTTTTTTATAACAAAGGGAGAAGAATATGGCAAAGAAGAAAATGATTTTAGATTTAGATACTGGGGTTGATGACGCACTTGCGTTAGCATACGCTTTAGCAACACCAGATGCTGATTTGATTGGTGTGGTAACTTCTTTTGGTAATACACAAGTAAATACAGCAGCAGAAAATACGCTGAAATTATTAGAGTTGTTAGGTAAAAGTAATGTACCTGTCTTTGTTGGGGCAAGTTATTCATCAACAACCGACCATTTTGAGACAATGCAAGTTTCGATGGATATTCATGGTAAAAATGCGATTGGAGATGTGATACTACCAGATCCGGAACAAACAGTTGAAACAACGTCAGCAGTTGACTTTTTGATTACGGCTGCGCACCAATATGCTGATGATTTGATTATTGTGCCAACAGGTCCATTAACAAATTTAGCTGCTGCTTATAAACAAGATCCTGCCATTGCTGATTTAATTGGTAATGTGACACTAATGGGTGGTGCTTTGACAGTACCTGGCAATGTCACACCATACACTGAAGCTAATATCAATCAAGATCCTGGGGCAGCTGATTACGTCTTTAAACATGCTAAGCATTTGGTTATGGTTGGATTAGATGTCACGTTGCAGACGTTATTAACGAAAAAAGAAACGCAACAGTGGCGTGATCTAGGAACAGAAAAAGGTCGTGTGTTTGCAGATATTTTTGATTATTATATTGATGCTTATTATAATTTAGATATTAATAAAGCAGGCGCAGCGTTACATGATCCTTTAGCGGTCGGTGTGGCAGTTGATCCTAATTTTGTGTCGTTATTACCATTGAATATGATGGTTGATGTCAATGATGGTCGGACCATTGGTGATTTAAGTCGTTTACATGAGTCCAAAAAGAATAACTTCGTTGCTGTTGCAGTTGACGAGCCATTTTACTTAGAGCGTTTTATGAATTACACATTGACAATTTTGGCCTAGCAAGGGTTATAACACTTGCAAATTGTTGTATTGTCGTGTAGTATAAGTGTTTGTGAGTTATCATTTTTGTTAACTCTCCTTGCCGGCAGGTAGTCGGCCATAGACCAAAAGGAGGAATATATAATGGCATACGAATTAACATACATTATTCGCCCTGACATGAATGCTGACGCTAAGAAAGCATTGGTTGAGCGTTTTGACAAGGTGTTGTCAGATAATGGTGCTACGGTGGTTGAGTCAAAGGACTGGTCATCACGTCGCTTTACTTATGAAATTGCAGGTTACCGTGAGGGTCTTTACCACATTGTTAACTTTACTGCAGAAGATGACGCAGCAATTAACGAATTTGACCGTTTGGCTAAGATTTCAGAAGATATCTTGCGTCACATGGTTGTTAAGCGTGAGTTAGCATCAGCTGAGTAATTTTTATAAATGACATTAATTTAATAATTTAGGGGCTAGGTCTAAAGACCTTGAAAGGAGGCTTTCCATATGATAAATCGAGTTGTTCTGGTTGGTCGTTTAACTCGTGATGTTGAATTACGTTATACGACTTCTGGCGCTGCTGTGGGTTCATTTACAATTGCTGTTAATCGGCAATTTACAAATGCTAACGGTGAGCGTGATACTGATTTTATTAATGCTGTTATTTGGCGTAAATCAGCAGAAAATTTTGCTAATTTTACTTCAAAAGGATCATTAGTTGGTATTGAAGGTCGTATCCAAACTCGTAACTATGAAAATCAACAAGGACAGCGTGTTTACGTTACTGAAGTTGTTGTTGATAACTTCTCGTTATTGGAAAGTCGTGCAGAAAGTGAGGCGCGTCGTTCGCAAAATGGTTCGAACAATTCGAATAATTTTGGTGGCGGTCAACAGCGTAACCAGGGGAACTTCAATTCCTCATCTTCACAAAATCCATTTGGTGCACCCGCATCAAATGGCAATGTGTTTAATGGAAGCGCTGCTAGTTCACAAGCATCTGACGATCCCTTCGGTGGTGGTCAAGAGATTGATATCTCTGATGATGATTTACCATTCTAAATTATTAAGCGTAACATTGTCTAACGACATTATTCTATCAGGAGGAATTTAATCATGGCACAACAACGTCGTGGTGGCGGACCTCGTCGCCGTCGTAAGGTTGACTTTATCGCAGCCAACCATATTGAATATGTGGATTACAAAGATACTGAATTGTTGGAGCGTTTCATTTCAGAACGTGGTAAGATCTTGCCTCGTCGTGTGACTGGTACTTCATCAAAGAACCAACGTAAAGTTACGACTGCTATTAAGCGTGCTCGTATCATGGGCCTTTTGCCATTCGTTGCGGAAGACTAATTTGTATTTAAAAAAGCGACCATCATTTAATTGGTGGTCGCTTTTTGTATGGTCTTATCATTCGCTTCGGTATGTTGTATCAGTTATAATAAATGTAATAAAAAATGGGGGGAGCGAAATATGAATCGAACTATCGTGAATCCCAGGCTTCGTCATTCAAAAACGAGCAAAATAAAACTGTAACCAGTCAAAGTAGTCAGAGTGGCAGCTCTCAAACTAGCGCGATTACTTTGCCAACGAAAAATGAAGTGACTCAGCAAGTCAGTGATATGTTAAATCAGTTTATTAAAGAGCAAAAAAATGAGTTGATTAAAGAGGTATCAGTGAGTGATGCTGCTGATGCCTTTGAAGATTCTTATTTGGATAGTTATGAAGATGATTTGAAAGCGAAATATCCAGGTGAGTCAAATGAAGATCAGATTGAACATTTGTTAGATGTTGCTGAAGCAACGGTTAATGTGCAACAAAAAATTTCAGACAGTAAATCATAATCTAATAGAGAAACTGTTAACAAGATAGTGAGACAAAAGACGTTCTGAAGCCGATTATAACGATGATTAGGGAATTTTAGTTCGAATAATCGGCCCCCTTAATTGTTGTTACAGCAAGCATTCAGTCTTTTGGAACATATTTAAGGACGTCAATCTACCAGTCAATGAACTAAACCCCGTAAGTTGGAGTAAATCCAAACTTACGGGGTTTATTATGTATTCAAAAGAAATTCAAATAGCAGTTTGCTCCTGATCCTTTCAAATGATGTTCTTTTTAGCTGATCATAATGACTGGTATCGTAACTCCTTTTTTATGTCATCATTACTTAAAATACGAACTTTAAATTAATTAAAAGCTTTATTTAGCTATTAATTTAAATAAATACGAACTATTGCGTTGGCTTATATTTAATCGTTAAGTATTATGAAGGTGAAAATAAGTATGTTGCCTAATGACGTTTAAGGAGTGAGCAATGACAATAGCAGGTGAAGTCGCAATATTGATGGGTTCAATTTCAGATTGGCCAACAATGAAATTAACATGTCAACAACTAGATGAAATGGATATTCCATATCAAAAACAGATTATCTCGGCACATCGAATGCCAAGCGAATTACAAACATTTGGTCAACGAGCTCGAGAAAAGGGAATTAAAGTCATTATCGCTGGTGCTGGTGGTGCTGCTCATTTACCTGGAATGATTGCTGCAAACACAACACTACCAGTTATTGGGGTACCGATGAAAACACATGCTCTTAATGGCGTCGATTCACTACTTTCAATTGTTCAAATGCCTGCCGGTACACCAGTTGCAACGGTCAGTATTGGTGAAGCGGGTGCTAAAAATGCAGCTATTTTGGCAGCACAAATATTGAGCATCACGCAAGCTAATATTGAAAAATCACTTAATGATTTTAAACAAGCACAACGGTTAGCGTCTATGGAAAGTGAGGAACATTTTGATTAAAACCATTTAAAGAGACGATCGAAAAGCCGGGCACAACAGAGGCACAGGCAATTGAACAAATTGACATTGGTGGTCCAGCAATGCTTCGGGCTGCGGCTAAAAATTTTACAGATGTCTTAACGGTAGTCGATGTTGCTGATTATGATCAAGTCGTAGCGCGCTTAGCATTTGGGCGGGATGATTTAAAATTCAGAAAATCATTAGCTGCTAAGGTATTTCAGCATACGGCGGCATATGATGCGTTAATTGCCAATTATCTAACAACAGAGGCGTTTCCTGAAAAGTTAACGTTGACGTATGAAAAACAACAGAGCTTACGTTACGGTGAAAATAGTCATCAAGCAGCTGCTTTCTATCGCGAACCAATACCAGCAAAATTGTCGATCATTACCAAACAATTACATGGCAAAGTACTGTTGTTTAACAATTTAAAAGATGCTAATGCCGCATTGAATATGGTTAGTGAATTTAATGAACCATGCGTTGTGGCAATGAAGCACATGAATCCTTGTGGCGTCGGTATAGCTGATAAGATTGAACGCGCTTGGGGTGAAGCATACGAATCGGATCCGATGTCAATTTTTGGTGGTATTGTTGCCGTTAATCGTGAAGTTGATCTTGCCACAGCTCAAAAAATGCACGAAATCTTTTTGGAAATTATCATTGCGCCGTCATTTAGTGCAGATGCATTAGAAGTACTGGCAAAAAAGAAAAATATTCGTTTATTACAAGCTGATTTTAGCCATCGAAAGGAAGATGAACGCTTTGAGGCGGTTACTGTTAGTGGTGGGTTACTAGTGCAAGAAACAGATCGCGAAGTGGCAGAAATACCGGCTTTTGAAGTTGTGACGCAAACACAACCAACACCAGAACAATTAAAAGCACTCCAATTTGGGCAACATGTCGTTAAATTTGTTAAAAGTAATGCGGTTGTCGTAACAACCGCAACGAAAACACTGGGTGTTGGCATGGGACAACCAAATCGCATTGATGCCACTAAGATTGCGATAAACAAAGCGATGCCGAAGGCGGGTTACGAAGATGCCATTTTGGCTTCTGATGCTTTCTTTCCAATGGATGACTGTGTTGAATATGCAGCGCAACACAATATTAAAGCAATTGTGCAGCCAGGGGGGAGTATTCGGGATAAAGATTCAATTGCGATGGCGGATAAGTATGGTATTGCGATGGTAACAACTGGTGTCCGTCATTTTCGACATTAATTAGAAAGGAGTTTTTAATGGTGAAGGTATTGGTCATTGGTTCAGGTGCGCGTGAACATGCGATTGCAGCAACGTTTCTTGCAAGCGGTCAAGTAACGGCTGTTTTTTGTGTGCCAGGTAATCCAGGGATGCAACAACATGGTATTCAAACGATGGCGATTGCTGAAAATGATTTTGAACAGTTGGCAAATTTTGCGGTACAACAACGAATTGATCTAATTTTTGTTGGTCCTGAGGCACCATTAGCAGCGGGAATCGTTGATTTTTTTCAGCAAAAAGGCTTACGTATTTTTGGACCAAATCAAATGGCAGCACAGTTAGAAAGTAATAAAAAATTTGCGAAAGATTTTATGGTTCGTAATCAAGTGCCGACGGCAAAATTTGCGTCTTTTACAGATGCAAATAAGGCATTAGAATATGCTCAAAAATTAACTTTGCCACTTGTGGTCAAAGAAAATGGTTTAGCAGGTGGAAAAGGCCTTCAAATTGTCAAGACATGGGCTGATGTTGTAGCTGCTGTAACAGTTACTTTGAATAATAGTGATCAAATACTCATTGAAGAGTTTTTACAGGGTGAAGAATTTTCATTAATGCTTTTTTTGGGTGGTCCTGAGCCGGTGATTTTACCGGTATCACAGGATCATAAAAAAATTTTTGCTGCTGAAACTGGTCCTAATACGGGTGGCATGGGGGCATATTCACCGGTACCTCATATGACATCAGATGTTATTGACCAAGTTAAACGAACAATTATTAAGCCAATAATGGCAGGTTTGCGTAAAGAGCAGTTGATGTATGCTGGAACATTATATATTGGTTGTATACTGACTAGTACTGGTATTAAAGTGATCGAGTTCAATGTGAGATTGGGTGATCCAGAAACTCAGATTTTATTACCACAATTAGAAAGTGATTTTTATGAAGCCGTAACAGACTTAATTGCTGGCAAAACACCACAAATGGTCTGGCAAAATCACGATTATTATTTAGGAACGGTTGTAGTTGCACCGGGTTATCCAATTGCCCCACAGCAGCAAATTAAGTTGCCAAAGCTACCTGCAAATGTTTTTTATGCTGGAGTCATTGCTAAAGAACAGCACCTTTATAGTACTGGTGGTCGTATTTTTACACTAATCGAACACGCTAAAACTCTTAAGGAGGCACAAAAGAAGGTTAATCAATCGTTAAACTATTTAGTACTGGATGATTTTTATTATCGCACCGATATTGGTTTTCGTGATTTAAACGAATGATTATGATGGTATAAAAAAAGAACGACATTTTGCCGTTCTTTTTTAAGTAGTGGACAAGCAGGGGCTCGAACCCTGGACCCACGGATTAAGAGTCCGTTGCTCTACCAACTGAGCTACTTGTCCAAAAAAATTGTCTCACAACAACAAACAATAATATATCATACAATGAGTATATATGCAAGTGTTTGTTGTAAGTGAAAAAAAGAACCAATTAGTATTAGTTCTTTAAAATGGACAAGCAGGGGCTCGAACCCTGGACCCACGGATTAAGAGTCCGTTGCTCTACCAACTGAGCTACTTGTCCAAAAATTGTTTCACAACAACGAATAAAAATATACCATAAAACGGATCATGATACAAGTTTTTTTATTAGGAAAATTATTAGCAATTAGGTCTTGCAATTTTGTTTTAGCCGAGTAAAATCAGTTGATAAATAAATATTAATTAATTGTTGTAGATTTAATCGTTAGATAAACGGGCTAACAAGTTTCTACCGCCTACCCAATAATAGGCGACAATCTACAAATGATTAGGTATAACTGTACAGTTAACTAGCATTTGTAGGATTATATACTATCCTGCAAATGCTTTTTTATACAAAAAAATGGAGGAATTATGGTTAATTATAGTTTTGCAAATAAATTTGTACCAATGGGGCTAACATTTCAAGATGTTGCATTACCAATTCATCAAACAGAAAATGCGCAAGAAAAAATAAATATGCAAACTATATTGACGCCAACGTTAAAATTAAATCGGCCAATTTTATCAGCAGCAATGGATACGGTTACTGAAGCACCTATGGCAATTGCGTTAGCTGAATTTGGCGGACTAGGCGTGATTCACAAGAACATGCTAATTGCAGATCAGGCTGCTGAGGTTAGACAAGTTAAAGCTGTCAAAGTTGACCCTAAAGCATCTCCGAATGCAGCAATGGATACACAGGGTCGTTTACTAGTTGCTGGGGCCGTTGGTGTGACTTCTAATACGCTGGAACGAGTTGCCGCATTAGTAGCAGCTGGCGCTGATGCGATTGTTCTAGATTCAGCACATGGTCATTCGGAAGGCGTCTTACGTAAAATTCGTGAAGTTCGCCAGGCTTTTTCAAATATTAATATTATAGCTGGTAATATTGCTACTAAAGCGGGTGCAATGGCATTATACGATGCTGGTGCTGATGTTGCTAAAGTTGGTATTGGACCAGGTTCGATTTGTACAACACGGGTCGTCGCTGGCGTTGGTGTACCACAGATTTCAGCGATTGTCGCAGCCCAAGAAGCGGCAAAGATATACCATAAAACGATTATTGCGGATGGTGGCATTAAGACGGCTTCAGATATGAGTAAAGCATTATTAGCTGGTGGTCATGCCATTATGCTAGGATCAGTATTAGCAGGTACTTTTGAAACGCCTGGTGAGATTATAACCACACCAGAAACTGGTTTACGATACAAGGCTTACCGAGGAATGGGATCAATTGCTGCGATGCAAAATGGGTCAAAAGATCGTTATTTTCAAGGTGAAGTTAATGAAGCTAATAAAATGGTTCCTGAAGGTATTGAAGGAAAGACAGCATACAAGGGCACGTTGTTAGATGTATTAGAACCATTGTTAGCAACGACAATGGTCGATTTAAAGCAGGCTGGTTTAACATCAGTCACACAGGCAGCTAATGAGGGTCAATTATTAGTTACCACAACAACCCCAGATTATGCGAATGTGCCACAGAATATACGGTTGATCATTAAAAAGGAGGAGTTGATATAATGCTCAGCAAACAAGGATTAGGACTCAATGAGGTATTATTAGTGCCCAGTGCATCAGATGTGTTACCAAATGAAATCGATATTCGTACGCAAGTCACACAGTATTTGCAACTATCAGTGCCAATTATTGGTGCCACTAATTTTACGACTGTTGATCATGCACTTGCCTTTGCGAAAGCAGGCACATTAGCAATTTTGCCAGAAACATTAGCAACACCGATCATTGTTGAAAAAATGAAGCAAATTGATACAACGTATCTAGTTGGTGTTTCAATCAACTTGTCTGCTAGTATGATAACTAGAGTTCATGAATTAGTAACTGCGGGCATAAATGTGTTGCAATTACCAACCACAACGCAACAGACATCATTACTGATGCGAAGTATTCATGATATAAAAAAGCAATTTCCGACATTACCAGTTTGGGTTGGACCGACGGATTCATTAAAAGATGCGCAAGATGCTTTAGAAGCAGGTGCTGACACGATTATTGTTGGCAACAATAATCATCCTTTAACCAACATTGTGACAACGGTCATGGCTTTTACAGCATTGGCAGCGAAATTTGATAAGAATGTTATTCTTGGATCAGGTGTTAAATATTCTGGAGATGTTGTCAAAGCATTAGCTGCGGGTGCAGTTGCTACGATGGTAGATGATCAAATGATGACCGGTGTTATCGCAGATAATATTTTCCAAATTAGTGGCAGCTTACGATCGGGTATGGGTTATACCGGATCGGGAGATGTTGCTACTTTACGACAACATGGTCAATTTGTCCAAATTACTGCAGCAGGATTAACAGAAAGTCATCCCCACGATGTTACCTTAATTCGGGATGCGCCTAACTATCATCATGTATAAATAATAAAATTATCCCTAATAAGAAAAGACCACACAAATTGATATCTGTGTGGTCTTTATAGTGGACAAGCAGGGGCTCGAACCCTGGACCCACGGATTAAGAGTCCGTTGCTCTACCAACTGAGCTACTTGTCCAAATAAATTGTTTTACAACAACAAGAGTAAATATACCACTGATAAAAATAGATTGCAATAAAAAAATAAAAAAGGCCAGTATAATAACATTGATTAAAGTGACAGTCTAAAAAATTGGCATTATATCGTTTTTTTAAATTTTTGATAAAATTTTATTTTGGTAAAATTCGCTTGCATGTTATAATATCAATCAGAGACCCACCATTGGGAGGACATAATAATGAGTAAAATATTGGTCGTAGATGACGAAAAACCGATCTCAGATATCATAAAATTTAATTTAACAAAAGAAGGTTATGACGTCGTTGTGGCAATGGATGGTCGTGAGGCTTTGGATTTGTTCGATAGTGAGGAACCAGATTTAGTTCTTCTTGATCAAATGTTACCCGAGGTTGAAGGAACTGAAGTGTTGCGTCAAATTCGGACGAAGTCTCAAACACCAGTCATTATGGTGACAGCAAAAGATTCAGAAATTGACAAAGTATTGGGCTTGGAAATGGGTGCCGATGATTATGTCACAAAACCATTTTCAAATCGTGAACTTTTGGCAAGAATTAAAGCAAACTTGCGGCGCCAAACCCCATCGTCTGGGCAAGGACAAGTCGATGATAGTGGTGATATTAAGATTGGTGCGTTAACTATTCATCCAGATGCTTACATGGTTTCAAAAAATGGTCAAGATATTGAATTAACTCATCGTGAATTTGAATTATTACACCATTTATCAAAACATATTGGTCAAGTCATGACACGTGATGATTTATTGCAAACTGTCTGGGGTTATGATTACTTTGGTGATGTTCGTACAGTCGACGTCACTGTTCGTCGTATCCGTGAAAAGATTGAAGAGACACCTAGTCATCCACAAATCTTAATGACACGTCGCGGTGTTGGCTATTATCTAAAAGTATCTGAAGAATAAAGAATTAAGTTGTAAAAGGCTAGTGCCTTGCCAAATGGCATGGCGCTGGCTTTTTTTGTTATTAGGAAAGGCAGTATCAGATTTATGAAAATCAGACGTAAATGGCGCCATTTTTTTTCATCTATTCACTTTAAAATTCCGCTAGTCTTTACGCTAACATTGATTGTTACTTTGGAATTAGTGGGTGCTTTTTTTGTGCGGCAACTAGAACGACAAAGTCTATCATCATTTCGTGATCAAATTTCCTTACCTGTTTATGTTGATGATTCTTTGACGCAGCAATTAGCAAGTAGTAGTCAAAAGAAAGTTAATCAAAATGTGCATACGATTTTGAACTCAACTAATAATGCGGCTATTTCTGAAATTCAGGTTTTTGATACAGCCGGGATTTTACGTGGTACCAATGATGTTAATAATCAGGACAAGGTTGGGCAAAAGACAACAGATGCAGATATTAAAGCAGCTATTGCTGGCAATAAATATACGAAGAATCCAATTATTACTCAAAATGGTACAAGGTATCAATTGGTGATTAAACCATTGGTCAATACGGTGAATGGCGAAAGTAATATTGTGGGAGTTGTGGTTGTTCGTGCCAGTCTGGAAACGGTTTATGATAATTTAACGAAGATATCATTTATTTATTTTGCTTCGTTAGTATTTGCTGTTGCTCTAGGTGTAATCATGGCGATATTTATTTCGCGTAGTATTACAAAGCCGATTGCTGAGATCAGTGAGCGAACAACTAAGATTGCTCAAGGAGATTATTCTGGCGGTATCGTTGTTCGAACGAATGATGAAATTGGAAAATTAGCACAAGATGTTAATGTTTTGGCGGAACGCATTGAGGAAACCACAAACTCAATGGATTTTGAACGTCGTCGTTTGGATTCTGTGCTTGAGCATATGTCGGATGGTGTTATTGCCACCGATAGACGAGGTAGTATTAATATCATTAATATTGCTGCCTTACGAATGACAGGATCTATAGATAGTCAAGATGCGGTGGGAAAGTCCATCTTAGATGTTTTACAAATTGCTGATCAATATAGTCTTCGTGATTTGTTAGATAATCATCATGAATTACTATTAGATTTTAGCACTGATGAACACCCATTAATGATTCGGGCTTACTTTAGTTTAATTGAGCGTGCATCAGGCTTTATTTCTGGATTAGTCATTGTTTTGCATGATGTTACTGAACAACAACGAATTGAACGTGAACGTCGTCAATTCGTTTCAAACGTATCACATGAGTTGCGCACGCCGCTAACATCTGTCAAATCATATGTTGATGCTCTACAAGATGGCGCGGTCGAAGATCCGGAAGTATCGCATAGTTTCTTAAAAGTTGCCCAGGATGAAACGACCCGTATGATCCACATGATTAATGATTTGTTAGAGTTATCACGGATGGATTCAGGTACAATGAAACTTGAAAATGAATTCACGAATATTGCGGATTTATTTAATTATATCCTGGACCGATTTGATATGATCATTGCGAATGACGATAAACCAGCTAAGTATTATTCCATTAAGCGGATTATCCCACAATTACAAATTTGGGTGGAAATTGATACATCGAAATTTACACAGGTGATTGACAATATTATGAATAATGCGATTAAATACTCCCCTGATGGTGGTGTGATTACGGCACGCTTAGTCGATCGTCAAACAGAAGTTGTCTTAAGTATTACTGATCAAGGATTAGGAATTCCAAAACGAGATATGAAACAAATTTTCGATCGTTTCTTCCGTGTTGATAAAGCGCGTTCAAGAGCGCAAGGTGGTACTGGCTTGGGATTAGCAATTTCCAAAGAAATTATTGAACGATTTGGAGGTCGTGTATGGGTTGAGTCAACTGAAGGTGAAGGTTCAACGTTCTCAATTGCATTACCTTATGAACCATATAACGAACTAGACGATGAATGGGACGATGGTGCTTGGGATGAAGAAGAATAAGCAATGGCGAATAAAAATCAGATACTTTAAGCAACAATATGGTCTCATTATTGCCCTAGTTATTGCTATTTTTATTAGTATCTTTTTATCAGTTCAATTATGGCAAAGTCCAACGCAATCAACACAAAACCAGCAATCTGACGAAACAAATCAAGAAAATGTTGCGGGTAAAGATTTAACGGATGTGTATAGTGTGTCACAAATTACTTATAATCATGGACAAAAAAAACTGAGTGTGATTGATTATCGAACTTTAGCGTCTAAAATGATTAATCGTGTGCAAACATGGAGTTTAAGTAGTAAGGGCAGTCAAGTTGTCAAAAAGCAGGCTTATATTAATAAGTTAGCACGGGATAATGTTGTTGTGATGAGTTTTCCAGATTCAGTTTCTGGCAGCATCGTCAAAAAAATCTTTGGTAAACAAATCAAGTTACCAAATAATGCCATGATCAATCACGTGCAATTACCACGAAATAAGGGTAATAGAATTGCCTTTTATGACGATCGTCATCGCAAGATTTATACTTTTCAAGCAACAAATATGCCACAAAAAATTCAGACACGCCCCAATAATAAAAAAGTTGTCACTGTTGAATATGAATGGCTGGGTAAGAGCGTCATGGCAGCGACAACAGAGTCAACCACGTTTCAAAGTTATAGTTATCTGTTAGATGTTGATAGTACGATTTCTCGTTTAACCAAGTTATTTCCAGATAGCGGCACAAGAGAAGTCAATCATAGTCAAGAAATTTTGACTTATACAAATGATAATAATCGACGGATGCAACACAATGTGACGACAGGGGTGATTAACTATGATGCATATGGGATCCATCACAATGTTGATACATTTAACCAGCGTCAATATCAAAGCTATCGTTGGCTAACTACTTTACATCAATTGTCAGATAATTTATATTATTTTGAACAGCAAAATCGTGGTCAAACATTGACATATCGCTTATTTGTGAATGGATTACCGATATTTAATCAATCGACTGATGGCACCGTTCAGGTGAAACAATTACCTAATCAGCATGAAGAAATTGTGATGTCGCAATATTCATTACGAGTGCCATTACCAACAGATCAAAAGAATAAAGTGATACTGGCACCAATGACAGATGCGATGGCAAAATTAGAAAGTGTTGGTGTATCAAAAGATGATATTGAGCAGATGTCAATTGGCTATCGTTGGCAACTGAATACAGATAACCAAATTGTGACGTTGCAACCAGAATGGTATTTTGAACAAGGACATGTTTGGCAATCGGTTAATGATCAAGTTAACAATGAGGAGAGGGGGCATTAGATGGATTTTCGTAAAGTCTTAGCAGCCTTCTTAGCAGTTTTTGTTGCTTTAGATATCTTTTTGGGTATTCAATGGGTACGAGAATACCCATTTAGTGATAATCGGCCAACAGATGAACAAATATTAGATGAAATGAGTGATGATGGCATTGTGTATAAAAATTTATCACAAAATCATCAGATTGGTTCATATCTTGCTGGGAAAAGCGGTAAGCAAATGTTGATGAAGCATGTACAGCAACTTCGTCCACGTTGGCAAACCTCATTTTCAAATAATCAGTTAAAAGTTGTTGCACAAACGCCAATAGCATTAGGAATGGATACCGTCAGCGATGTTCAGGCTCTTAATCAGTTGATCAAAAAGCGTGATCAAGTGATTGCAGGGACACATTATCAGTACAGTAAAAAAATGACGCAAATCGTTCAGTCTGAAAATAAGCAAGCGGCAAACGTCTATGTTTATGTACAAAAGATACCAACAGATAGACACCAATTTTTGGCAGATCGTGCGCAAATCGTTTTTGAAGTAGATCATCATCATCGGCTGAAAAGTTATAGTCAACAATATGTTAATCAAACGCAGTTTTTAAGAGATGATATGCAATTAATTTCTGAAAAACAAGCGTTGATTAGTTTATATCAATATAATGAATTGCCTAATAATAGTACAGTTAAACTGTCAATGATGGGTTATACGACATTAACCACGGTTAAAAATGATATTATCTTTGTGCCGGTATGGCAATTTTTGATTGAAAATAGTAGTAAAACAACGGAAGTTGTCTCAGTTAATGCAATTAATGGTTCAATTATGAAATAGACCTTCTATCACGTGTTAAAATATAATTTGTGGTGGAATAATAATGAAAAGACGTTGGCGTAAATAAGCACGTCCTTAGTAAGAGGCACAAAGTTTGCCACCATAATGGTGTGAATTTTGTGCCTTAAGTGTATATAACAAGATGTCATTGATAGCATCATAAAATTAAGGATATGGTGAAAAAATTTAATGATTATTAGGATAGATTTTTAAATGTTAGTAAGGAGTTAAGAATGGCAAATGATTTTAAGGTGTCAATGTTAGCATCTGGTAGTAAAGGTAATGTTACGTTTATTGAAACGCCTCAACATAATGTGTTGGTTGACGCTGGTTTGTCAGGAAAGAAAATTGCAAATTTAATGTCGCAAATTGGTCGCTCACTAAATGATGTTGATGCGTTATTTGTGACTCACGAACACAGTGATCATATTGCTGGTGTTGGGGTGTTAGCCCGTAAATATGGGATGGATATTTATGCTAATAAAAAAACGTGGGATGCAATGGCGAATAAAATTGGTCATATTGATTCTGAACAAAAGCAATTATTTGAACCGGGTCAAACAAAACTAATGGGGGACCTTGATATTGAAAGTTTCAGTGTATCACATGATGCAGTAGATCCCCAGTTTTACGCTTTTCATCATGACAATAAAACTTTTGCCATGTTAACGGACACAGGGTATGTTAATGATCGTATTATTGGATCAATTAAAAACGCAGATGCTATTTTGATGGAAGCAAATCACGATTATGAAATGTTAAGGATGGGTAGTTATGCATGGTCGTTAAAACAGCGTATTTTAAGTGATCAAGGTCATCTATCAAACGAAGATAGTGCAATGGCATTAACACAATTATTAGGTAATCGAACGAAACATGTCTATCTTGGTCATTTAAGTCAAGAAAACAATCAAAAGCCATTAGCACATATCACAGTACAATCAGTATTAGAAGAAAATGATTTTGGTGTTGATCATGATTTCCAATTGTTAGATACAGATCCAGCAATTGCAACACGCTTAATACAAATCTGAAAAACCTTGATACATATTAAGGTTAAGGCGATTTAAAGGGTGTTAGCTTAAAGTAATATTTATATAGGCTGATAAAATTAATGGTAAAACATAAGATACGGGGCATGAATATGAAATTATCATCAGGAACAAAAATTGTGGTAATGAGTGTCGTCGCTGGACTAGTCGGTGGGGGTGTGGCTGCTGGTGGGGTGACTTATTTTTCACATCAAAATCAATCTACAACTAAAGTAACGACAGGTAAAACAGTACCTGTTAAGGTCAACAGTAGTAATGTTAAGGGGACGTCAAGCGCAACAAAAGCATTTAAAACGGTTTCGGGAGCCGTTGTGTCGGTCATTAACTTACAAAAACAACAATCGTTACAATCCGGTACATATGGGAGTAGCACGACGGATAATGATTCGACAGCAAGCAGTGATTCTTCCGGTTTAGCAACTGCTTCAGAAGGTTCAGGTGTTATTTATAAAAAGACTGATAACACAGCGTATATTGTCACAAATAATCATGTTGTCGCAGATTCTAATGCTATTCAAGTACTATTAAGTGATGGCACCAAACTAACAGCAAAATTGGTTGGAACAGATGAGCAAACTGACTTAGCTGTTTTGAAAGTTTCAGCAAGTAAAGTAACGGAAATTGCTGATTTTGCGGATTCGTCTAAAACTGAAGCGGGTCAATCAGTCCTAGCAATTGGATCACCGTTAGGTTCAGATTATGCAACGTCAGTGACAGAGGGAATTATTTCTGCCACGAAACGTCAAGTGGATGCAACTGATGAAAGTGGTAACTCCCTTGGTAAAGCGACTGTATTGCAAACAGATGCAGCAATTAATCCAGGTAATTCTGGTGGACCATTAGTTAACTTGGCAGGACAAGTTGTTGGTATTAATTCCATGAAATTAGCTTCATCTGAAGATGGTACGTCAGTTGAAGGTATGGGTTTTGCGATTCCTTCTAACACAGTTGTTAGCATCATTAACGAACTAGAAAAGAATGGAAAAATCGAACGACCAGCACTCGGTGTTTCAATGGTAGATTTAAGTAATGTTTCGGCCAGTGACCAGAGTGATGTCTTAAATTTGCCATCTCGTGTTTCTGGTGGTGTGGTGGTGATTAATACGGAAGATGACTCACCAGCAGCCAATGCTGGTTTGAAGAAGTATGATGTCATTACAAAAATTGATAGTACGACGGTCACTGATTCAGGTGAATTGCGAGATGCATTGTATAAGCATAAAATTGGTGATGCAGTAAAATTGACTTATTATAGAAATGGTAAAGAATCGACAACTACCGTTAAACTTAATAAATCAACTAGTTCATTAAGTAGCGAACAATAAAGTGAATAAATTAGAAATAAAATGTGAGAAAGGTGTGAATAAATTCAAACCTTCTTTGCTTTTTGTAAACAAATTGAAATATTTTTGAAACCTTTACGAAAAGTTCATTGTTTATATTGTGTATATCCGCTTTTGTTAGTGGAATTCATTACTCCCCAAAGTATATGAAAAATTACATAGTTCCCCAAACTATGTATCCCCCCTTCGCTGGTTGCGATAGTAGCCGGCGGCGGACCATCGTTGCGTTCCCCCTCTTGCACGGTGGTCTTTTTTTATTGAAAAAAGTCGTTTACAAAAGACGGTTTGACTGTATTGTCAACTTTTTTGTAAACGACTTTTATTTTTATGATTTTGGTATAACGACTAAGGCTAGTTGATAACGGCCAACGTCAACGTGGTTATTTTGTAAGGTATAACTAACTGTTAATTTACCATAGGGGTGTTGGGGCGATATATCACTGAATAATTCATCAGTTTGTACAGTAATTGGGATGTTACCTTGTGGTGTGACATAATGTGTTTGAAAAAATTGTCCCAACATAAAATGTAATTGCACATCAGTAAAGTAATTGTGACGATGCAATAAGATATCATTCGTCGTTGTTATTTTAAATGTTACTGGCGTATCATTAACGTCTTGTTGATGTTCAGTGTATCGGATATAGAGGGCGTTATCTGTTAACGTCAATGTTGCCTCTTCTTCAAATTGAAATTGTTCAATATCATCAGCTTGTTTAATCTGAGTTGTTAACGAAATACGGGTTGACCATGATTTTCTCATAGGTTGCATATAAAACTCCTTGAAATATGATTGTTTCAGTCCATTATACAGGGTTCAATAGGGTATAATGTAATAAATATACGGCATATTCGACAGAATTAGAAAGGAAATCATGACGCAATTTATTAAAACAGGTTCAGAAAAGGTTTTTCGGGATCCCGTACTTAATTCAATACGGGTAAAAGATCAAGTCATTCTTGATTTAATTGGGACGTCTGAATTTCAACGTCTGCGCCGAATAAAACAATTAGGTGTTGCTAGTGCTGTTTTCCATGGTGCTGAGCATTCACGCTTTTCACATTCATTAGGTGTTTACGAAATTGCTCGCCGTTTTGCAAATCATTTAGAACAATTTTATCCTTCGCAAAAAGCTGGGGATGGATTATGGGATGTTAACGAACGGCTTGTTTTGTTGTGTGCGGCATTGCTACACGATGTTGGTCACGGACCATATTCACATACTTTTGAGCATATTTTTAACACAGATCATGAAGTTTACACACAAAATATTATCTTATCAGCAGACACTGAAGTGCACCAGGTATTGGCAAAAATTGCACCCGATTTTCCACAAAAAGTTGCCAGTGTCATTGCTAAAACGTACCCTAATCCACAAGTGGTTCAGTTAATTTCTAGTCAAATTGATGCAGATCGAATGGATTATCTATTACGTGATGCCTATTATTCTGGTGCAACATACGGTCAATTTGACTTATCTCGTATCATTCATGTGATGCGCCCATATTCAGGCGGGATTGCTTTTGATGAAAAGGGCTCTTATGCTATCGAAGATTACGTTGTGTCGCGTTATCAGATGTATGTCCAGGTTTATTTTCATCCGGTATCACGTTCGTTTGAAGTACTCTTACAGCATTTACTTGAACGAGCAAAATTTGTATATGATGAAAGCCAAACGGATTCGCGAGTGGATGGCACGTTTATTTCTAAGACACTCCAGCCACTTTTTGCGGGTAATTTAGATTTACAGCAATATTTGATGTTAGATGATTCGTTAATGTTGGCTAATATCAATTCATGGCGCTACGCTGAAGATGCTATTTTAGCTGATTTAGCCACACGCTTTATTAATCGTAAACCACTAAAATCAATTGTCATTACGGATGAAACGCGTCAATTGTTACCAATTATTAAGGGATTGATCGATTCTGCCGGGTTTGATACACGCTATTATACGGCTGAAAATGATAGTTTTGATTTACCATATGATGCGTACAATCCAAAAGATAAAAAGCCACGAACGCAAATTGAAATTATGCAGTTGGATGGTTCGTTAACAGAATTATCAACGCAAAGTCCACTTGTTGAAGCAATGACTGGACGGATTTTTGGGAATGCGCGTTTCTTTTTCCCGCGTGAAATGTTAGCAGAACATGCAGTAGGTGATATTATGGCACCGATTTATAATGACTTTCAGCGATATGTGCACAATGAAACGTTAATTAATCCGGCAAAGACAGATGGTGAATAGGGAGTGTTTTTAAATTATGGCAATTAAGTTAGTGACAATCGATATTGACGATACTTTGGTGAATTCAGCAAAACAAATTACACCACGAGTAAAAAAAGCATTGCAAGAAGCAAAGGCTAAGGGTGTTAAAGTTGTTTTAGCAACTGGTCGTCCACTGTCTGGCGTTCAAATTTATCTCAGTGAGTTGGGTTTAGCAAATCAAACCGATCAATTTGCAGTGACATACAATGGCAGTGTTGTGCAAACAACGGCTGGTCAACAATTAGGCGGACATGAATTAACGTTAGCTGACTATAAAAAATTTAAAGCGATTGCCGATGAGCATCAAGCTTATATACAAATAGAATCACTTAGTTATGCCATTACTGCTAACACAATGGTTAATCGACATGCAAATGGTGAGAATAACATGGTTCGTATGCCCCTAAAGTTTCAGCCAGTTGCGACAATGACGGAAGATGAACACTATGTAAAATTTATGTTTATCGATGAAGCTGACAAAATTAATGAAATTGTTGAAAATATACCACAAGCGTTAAAAGACACTTATTATATTGTTAAATCGACACCTAATTTCTTGGAAGTCATGCATAAAAATTCTACAAAAGGTGCAGGTTTGCAATTATTAGCTGATAGATTAGGCATTGCGATGTCAGAAACAATGGCTTTGGGTGACCAGCATAATGATATAACGATGTTACAAGCTGCTGGTCTGGGTGTCGCAATGGCAAATGCCGTCCCAGAGGTAAAAGCAATTGCGGATACCATCACGACATCGCAAAATGAAGATGGTGTGGGGGTTGCTGTTGAAAAGTGGGTTTTGAACAAGCATGTGCCTGAATTAGAAAATTAAATTGGAAAATATTTGCCGAAATGACAAAAATATTGTAATATTAGACATTGAGTAAGACCGCGAAAGGACGTGTAGTGATTTGGCATTAACACAATTTGACGGCCAAAATAAGGATGAGCTTTCAATGATTGAAGTTGCTCGTGCAATTTTGTCTGACCGTCATGAAACAATGGGATTTAATGACTTGTTGAATGAAGTACAAGCATTTACCGGTAAGTCGGATGAAGAGATTCGTGCGCGCTTATCACAATTTTATACTGATTTGAATATTGACGGTTCATTCATTTCATTGGGTGATACAATGTGGGGCTTACGTTCATGGTACCCAATTGACTCAATTGATGAAGCTGTTCACTTGGATCTAGAAGAAGAAGTTGAAGGCAAGCCAAAGAAGAAGAAACGCAAGAAGATCAATGCCTTCTTGGCTGATGCTGATGACGACGATGATGTCATTGACTATAATGACGACGATCCTGAAGATGATGACTTTGATGTGGATACAGCTGATGCTGATGATGATACAGCTGATGATGACGATGATGACGACGATGATACTAGTGCTGATGATGATTTTGAGCACGATGAAGTATCAGGTGGTCTCGGTGACGAAATCAGTGGTATTAAGACAGATGTTGATGATGATTATGGTTCAGGTGATATTGAACACTAATTGTTGTTGGTTCGATAACTGAAAATTGTCAAACAATTTTATTTGATTATTAATTGACACTTTTGGGATTTTCGTGTATTATTAAATTCCGGGCTCTTGTATTTACTTACAAGGCGTAATCAAAGTTGATTAATGCTCCCAACGCTACCTAAGCATTGGGGGCTTTTTTATTTTTTATTGGCATCGACATAGAACTCGGAGGATATATTTATATGACAGCTAAATACATCTTTGTTACTGGTGGTGTAGTTTCATCATTAGGTAAAGGTATTGTTGCAGCTTCACTAGGACGTTTATTAAAAAATCGTGGTTTTAAAATTGCGGTACAAAAGTTTGACCCATACATCAATATTGATCCAGGAACCATGTCACCCTATCAACATGGGGAAACATTCGTGACAGAAGATGGCTTGGAAACGGATTTGGATTTAGGTCATTATGAACGTTTTATTGATATTAATTTAAATAAATATTCAAACGTTACTTCTGGTCGTGTTTATTCAGAAGTTTTAGCAAAAGAGCGTCGCGGTGATTATGATGGGGCAACCGTTCAAGTGATTCCACATATTACGAATGCTTTGAAAGAAAAAATGATGCGTGCAGCTGAAACTACTGATGCTGATATTGTGATCACTGAAGTTGGTGGGACAGTTGGTGATATTGAATCACTACCATTCATCGAAGCTTTGCGTCAAATGAAACGTGAAGTTGGTCCTGAAAATGTGGCATACATTCATACGTCATTGATTCCTTATTTGCGTGCAGCTGGTGAAATGAAAACAAAGCCAACACAACATTCTGTAGCAGAATTGCGTTCATTAGGAATTCAACCTGATATGTTGGTCGTTCGTACGGAACAGCATATCACTCAGAGTATGCGTGATAAATTAGCTTTATTCACTGATGTGGCACCTGAAGCTGTTATTGAGTCACTGGATGTTGATATTTTGTATGAGGTTGTCCTTAACATGCAAAAGCAAGGGATGGATGATGTTATCCTAAAGCGTTTGGGACTGTCAGCACCAGCTGCTGATTTAACGAGTTGGCGTGCAATGATTGATAGCATTCGTCACTTGAAGAAGTCAATTAAAATCACATTGATTGGTAAGTACGCTGATTTGCAAGATGCTTATATTTCTGTTAATGAAGCCTTACGTGCTGGTGGGTATGCCATTGACACAGATGTTGAGATCAATGCTGTTAATTCTGAAAAGGTGACTGTAGAAAATGTGGCAGATATTTTAGCTGATGCTGATGGTGTGATAGTGCCAGGTGGTTTTGGACCACGTGGTACAGAAGGCAAGATTGTAGCAATTCAATATGCACGTGAAAATAATTTGCCATTCTTAGGTGTTTGTTTAGGTATGCAATTGGCCACGGTAGAATTTGCACGCCATGTTCTAGGGCATGCAAATGCTAATTCAATTGAATTAGATTCAGAAACAGATACGCCAATCATTGCGTTGATGAATGATCAAAAAGAAATTACCAATCGTGGTGGGACTATGCGATTAGGACTATATCCAGCCATGTTAAAAGAAGGCAGTCTAACTAAAAAACTCTATGGTGCTCAATCAGAGATTGAAGCTCGTCATCGTCATCGTTATGAATTTAATACGGCTTATCGTCAAGAGTTCGAAGACGCTGGTATGGTATTTGCTGGTACATCACCTGACCAAAGTTTGATGGAAATTATTGAATTACCGGCAAATGATTTCTTTGTTGCTGCACAATATCATCCAGAGTTTATGTCACGTCCAAATCATGCAGAACCTTTGTATGCTGGGTTTGTCAAAGCGGCATTAGCACATAAAGAAAAAATAATTTGATAATTTAAAGAAAAAAATGATTGATAATTTTTGTTATCAATCATTTTTTTAGGTTATTATAGTATTCGATTGTTATAATGGTTGAAACGGTTATTTTTAAGTTTTTAGTAATTTTATGCTATTTTTTAGTGAAATTTTAAGTGGGAAAGAAAAACTAACGACATCTTATTGTCATTTAAATGTAACTAATGTAAACTTGTTTAAGTATATTATATTTTGAATATACGTAACCATTTTCATTTGGCGATAGTCGAATGAGGGATAACAAAAAATTTTGAATGAATGGACCTTAATTAAGGATGATAGAGTAAAGACTCTAAAAGGATTGATAAAAATGAAGAAGTTGGTAATCCATGGTGGACGACGGCTCAGTGGTGAAGTAACCATTGGTGGTGCAAAAAACTCTACCGTAGCTTTAATTCCAGCAGCAATTTTAGCTGAAACACCTGTAAAATTTGATAGCGTACCTGATATTTTGGATGTTTATAATTTGCAAGCCATTTTAAGCTCAATGAATGTTACTTCAACATTTGAAGGTGGTGAGCTCATGATTGACCCAACCAAGATTGTTGAGTCAGAGTTACCATCAACAGCAATTAAATCATTACGTGCATCATACTACTTTATGGGTTCATTGCTTGGTCGATTTGGACGAGCAACAGTCACTTTCCCAGGTGGAGATAACATTGGTCCAAGACCAATTGATCAACATATTAAAGGGTTTGAGGCATTAGGCGCAACAGTACATGAAGAAAATGATACTGTTTATATTAATGCTGAGCATGGTTTAAAAGCAGCTCGAATATTCTTGGATGTGGTATCAGTTGGTGCCACGATGAATATTATTATGGCAGCTGTTCATGCAGAAGGCACAACCATTTTGGAAAACGCTGCCCGTGAGCCTGAAATTATTGACTTGGCGACATTCTTGAATAATATGGGAGCTCAAATTCGCGGTGCTGGTACAGATGTCATCAGAATTACTGGTGTTGATAAATTAGTCTCTAAAAATACACACACGATTATTCCAGATCGTATTGAAGCTGGTACATATTTGGCACTGGCAGCTGCGCAGGGGGATGGTATCTTAATTAAGAATGTCATCCCAGAGCATTTGGAATCATTTACGGCAAAGTTATTAGAAATGGGCGTGCAATTAGATGTGCGTGAAGACAGTATTTATGTACCAAAGTCTGTCAACTTGCAACCTATTCAAATTAAAACAGCACCTTTTCCTGGATTTGCAACTGATTTACAGCAACCAATTACGCCATTATTGACGTTAGCAGAAGGGACTAGTTTAATTTATGAAACAATTTATCCGGAAAGAACACGTCACATACCAGAGCTACAAAAACTGGGAGTAAATGTGTCTAATGCGGCGTACGGGCAAATTGCCGTAACGAAGTGTCAGCACTTTCATGGTGCACGCGTTTCTGCTGCAGAAATACGTGCGGGAGCATCTTTGGTCACGGCTGGCTTAATGGCTGATGGTGTCACGGAAGTTTTGAATGCAGAGCATGTTTTGCGTGGTTATGATCATATTATCCATAAGTTAACGATGTTGAATGCTGATATTGAGATTTCTGAAGAATAATGCGTCAAATTAGATAAACAATAAAATGTCTGAGCAAAAATTGGTGGTTCGTATTCGTACAATGAAAGCGCAGACATTTTTTCTTTTGCTGCTTTTAAAATAATTACAAAGAAAAAAGAAGCCATAATGGTTGCTAATTCATGATTATCAGGATAAACTAGATAAGTTACGAAAATAAAGGACGATTACTAAAATCAAACGTAGTATGGACGCCGGATTGTGTCTAGTTTGTTTTTATGTTGATAAGTTCACGATATTAAAGAACGGTTGTTGCGGCAATCGTTACCGGAGGAAAAATTTTGAAGTTTTCAGAGTTGGGTCTTAGTCAAGACCTATTAGCGGCCATTGAAAAGCATGGTTATGTAGAAGCCACACCAATCCAGGAAAAGACAATTCCTTTGATCATGACTGGTAAAGATGTTATTGGTCAAGCACAAACAGGAACTGGAAAAACGGCTGCATTTGGATTGCCAATTCTAGAAATGATTGACAATGAGAACAAAGACGTGCAAGCACTAGTTGTTTCACCAACCCGTGAACTAGCTATCCAAACACAAGAGGAACTATTCAAATTAGGACGTGACAAGCATGTTCGTGTCCAAGCGGTCTTTGGTGGTGCCGACATTCGTCGTCAAATTAATGGTTTGAACCATGGTGCACACATCGTTGTTGGAACACCTGGTCGTTTAATCGATCACATCCGTCGTGGTACGATTAACTTATCACATGTTAAGACATTAGTTTTAGATGAAGCTGATGAAATGTTAAACATGGGATTCTTAGAAGATATTGAATCAATCTTAAAGGCCGTACCTGATTCACGTCAAACATTGCTATTCTCAGCAACTATGCCACCTGCAATTAAGCGTATTGGTGTGCAATTTATGACGAATCCAGAGCATATTCAAATTGCAGCCAAAGAATTAACAACTGACTTAGTAGATCAATACTATGTTCGTGTGCGTGACTTTGAAAAGTTTGATGTCTTGACGCGTATTTTGGATGTACAACAACCAGAATTAGCAATTATGTTCGGACGTACAAAGCGTCGCGTTGATGAGTTAACTCGTGGATTAACTTTGCGTGGATTTAAAGCCGCTGGTATCCATGGGGATTTGACACAACAAAAGCGGACACAGGTTTTGAAACAATTTAAAAACCGTGAAATTAAAATTTTGGTTGCCACTGACGTTGCAGCACGTGGTTTGGATATTTCTGGTGTGACATACGTTTATAATTTTGATATTCCACAAGATTCAGAATCATATGTTCACCGTATTGGCCGTACTGGTCGTGCCGGTGCACATGGTACATCTGTTACCTTTGTAAGTAATTCAGAAATGGATTACTTAAAAGATATTGAAAAGCTAACGAAGAAGCGTATGCAGCCATTAAAGCCATATACTCGTGAAGAAGCACTAGCTGGACGTATGAGTGTTGCTGCCGAATCAGTTGCGGAGATTGTCAAAGCAACTGCAAATGTTGCCGATTCAGAGCAAGTCAACCAATTGGTTGAACAATATGATGCAAAAGCATTAGCTGCTGCACTATTAGGTGCGGTTGCTAATGTTGAAGAAATGGATGCTGAATTTAAGTTATCA
This sequence comes from Weissella sp. ESL1156, assembly GCF_058505625.1. Classification (NCBI taxonomy): domain Bacteria; kingdom Bacillati; phylum Bacillota; class Bacilli; order Lactobacillales; family Lactobacillaceae; genus Weissella; species Weissella sp. ESL1156. The sequence goes on from NZ_CP196372.1 coordinate 1,704,235, forward strand.
CACGAACGCCCATTGCCACATAAGCATGGTAACTATGGGGGATCACGCCGTAGTGGTGGTTATCGCGGTCGTCGTGACGGTGATCGTCGTCATGGTGGTGGTTATCGTGGTAACCGTGGTCAACGTGAGCGTCGTTCATACGATCGTGGTTCACGTACTGGTTCAGGTGATCGGTCACAACGTGGTCATTCAGGTGCGCCACGTCGTCAATCACGTAATTTTGTCATTAAAAACAACGACTAATTTAACAAATTAAATGATTTAAAGCTGAAGTTTGCCATTAATTTGGAAAGCTTTAGCTTTTTCGATATATATGTCAAAATAAGAGATTTATTATTTCATTTTAGTTACTAAGTGGTAAATTAGCTAACCTTTTCTCACTTTTCTTTCTGATATAATAAAAAATAAGCGAGCACAGTGATTACCATAGAGGTTATAATGAAAATAATATTTTGGGAGGTGGGGATATGATTCTTGGGCATGGCATTGATGCGCAAATTATCAGTAAAGTTGCTGCTGTTGCTGAACGGAGACCAGGTTTTATTGATGTTATTTTGACACCAGCAGAGCGTGCGGTGTATGACCAAAGAAAAGGTAAGCATCAATTGGAATTTTTAGCGGGTAGATTTTCGATTAAAGAAGCCTATAGTAAGGCGATAGGTACTGGTATTGGCTCACAAGCTAGTTGGCAAGATATTGAAATTTTACCTAATCAGTCTGGACAACCAGTGATGGTTAGTCATCCAAGACAAAATGAAGCAGTGGTACATATTTCTATTTCACATACGGGTGATACAGTACATAGTTCAGTCATTTTAGAGTCACAAACTTCACAACAGGAAATGATTAGTCATAAACAAATTGCCAATCAAGCGGTTATTAGTAATCGACGACCTGCCTGGTTAGAAATTTCGGAGAGAGCGATTAAGCATAATATTGATGCAGTACGTCAATTAACAGCAGTTAAACATTTTATTGCGATTGTAAAAGCAAATGCTTATGGCCATGGTTTGGCACAGATTGTGACAGCGGCACAGCGTGCGAGTGTAGATGGTTTTGGTGTTGCGACAATTGATGAGGCCATTTGGTTACGTCAATATGGTGTTAAAAAGCCAATTTTTATATTGGGTGTTACACCAGTTACTTATGTGGCTGATTTAGTAAAGTATGATCTAATACCTGTTGTGACAAGTGAGGGATGGTTAGATGAACTACTAAAGGAATTACCATTAGCTGCCAGACTACAAGTATCTATTGGTGTTGATACTGGTATGGGGCGCATTGGTATACGACAACGCGACGTGTTACAACATGTTGTGACTAAAATTAATCAAGCAGATAATCTCATACTAAAAGGGATTGGCATGCACTTTGCAACGGCAGATGAAAAGAATACGGATTACTATGAGAAACAAATTGCAACCTGGCATCAGTTAGTAGATGGCTTACCGTTACCGATAGATACTTGGCAACACTTAGCAAATTCTGCAACAGCATTATGGCATGAGCAACCAAGTTTTGATGCAATACGAGTTGGGGCAGCAATGTATGGCTTTAATCCATCAGGAAATGTTTTAGAAACAAATCAGTTAGTACCAGCATTGCAATTAAAAGCGGCACTTGTTCATGTGAAATGTGTTGAGACAGGAAGTGCCATTTCTTATGGGGCAACATATAAAGCGCCAAAACCAGAATGGATTGGTACGTTGCCTATAGGTTATGCAGATGGTTATTCACGTCAGTTGCAAGGTATGTATGGACTGCTACCTGACGGTCGACATGTTGAAATTGTTGGTCGAATTGCAATGGATCAATTAATGATTCGATTGCCAGAAAAGTTACCTATTGGCACAGTCATTACATTAATTGGTAAAGTGGGTCATGAAGAAATAACACTTGAAAATCTTGCAGATCGTTTAAATACGATTCCATATGAGGTTGCAACAAGTTTATCAACACGTTTACCACGAAAATTAATATAATAAAGAGAGACGTATGGCAAAGAAAAATGATATTAAACGAGGTGATATTTTCTTTGCAGATTTATCACCTGTGGTTGGGTCAGAACAAGGTGGTCAACGACCAGTTGTCATTGTCCAAAATGATGTTGGGAATCAACATTCACCAACAGTCATTGTGGCACCAATTACGGCAAAGATTGCAAAGCCAAAATTACCAACACATGTTGGGTTACCTTCAGAGTTGCCAAATACTGGTATTGGTCGGGACTCAGTGATTTTATTAGAACAAATTAGGACCATTGATAAGCGACGATTGCAAGATCAGATTGGTACTGTACCAACGAATTTAGTCGTAAAAATTGATCAAGCCTTGTTTATCAGTCTTGGTTTAGTATAATTTAATAACAATGAGGTGGATAAAACGTTTTGGTTTTATCCGCCTGTTTTTATTAGTAAAATTTATTAGAGGAGGCGTAACATGTATGAAGAACAAGCAATTGAACAAGCTAGATTGAATCAAGTTGTTCAAATTATTGATAAACAGTTACTGCAGGCTAAAGAAGCTTATACAAAAGCACATTCTGAAACGCGAGCAGTTGAAAGCAACTATATTGCTAATACATCAATTAATACTGCTGAAGTGGACGATGCCATGGAAACCAATGCTGAAATTCAACAACAAAGAAATATTGTTGCACGAGTTACTGAGACTGAAAATATCATGGCAAAAACTGTGACAACATTGAAAACGTTACGTCCTAATCCATATTTTGGTCGTGTTGATATTGTTGAAGATCATTTGCCAGAAACGTTATACATTGGTTTATCGTCGTTACAGGATGATCATGGTGAGTTTTTGATTTATGATTGGCGGGCGCCAATTAGTGGTGTTTACTATAATGGTACGTTAGGACAAGTCAGTTACCCAACTCCCAATGGGGAACAAATCGTTGATCTCAAGAAAAAAAGACAGTTTGTCATTGATAATAGCCAAATTACTAGTATGTTTGACACGAATGAGACTGTTGGTGACGAAATGTTGCAGTTCGCATTGGGACAACAAAATGATGATGTGATGCGAAATATTGTTGCAACGATTCAACAAGAGCAAAATCAAATTATTCGAGATACAACCAGTGATTTATTAGTTGTGCAGGGTGTTGCTGGCTCGGGGAAAACATCGGCTATTTTACAACGAATTGCCTTTCTTCTTTTTCATGCCCGTGAATCCCTAAACTCTGATCAAATTGTGTTGTTTTCGCCAAATCGCTTATTTTCTAGTTATATTGCTGATGTATTACCTTCCTTAGGTGAGCGGAACATGCGACAGGTCACACTGGCTGAATTTTTTAGTGCTCGTTTACAGGGTTTAACGGTGCAAACATTGTTTGATAGATATGAAAAAGAACAACAAAATATTGGTGTCGCTAGTCAAAGTATTCGAGAAACTTTAGAAAGTGCAGACATTTTGTCGCTGGTTGAACAATATGTCACTCAACTAGAAATAAATGACTTACATTTTGTGGATATTTATTACGAAGACCAAATATTCTTTAGTGCAACAGAATTTAGTGATTACGCTGCAACACTATCAGATAGTTACGCTATGCGCGAACGAATTGATCAAGTACAAAAACATTTTATGCATGTGCTGACAGATCGTATTGCAAGGTTCCAAAATTCGGATTGGGTGCTTGCTGAGCTAGATAACTTAACTGATCAGGAATATCAAGCCTTATTGGGAGAAGAAGATATTGAAACATCATTAGCAGCAGAAGATGTCGATGATGTGATGTCGTTAGTTGCCAAACGTTATTTAATGAAACATTGGCAAATTATTGATGATGCGCTTTATAATCATTTTTTCTTAGATATTTATGAACAATATTCAGATTTCTTAAAGTATTTAAGCTTCAACGATGTCCAAAGAAGTTCATGGTGGGAAGCTAAAAACAGACGGTTTGATTTACAATTAGAGTATCATCGTATTGATTTAGAAGATGCAGCACCGTTATTATTTTTACGAGATACATTAACAGCGGGTGGAACAAATCAGGCGATGGCATATGTCTTTGTAGACGAAATGCAAGATTATGCGTTGTCACAATTGTTATATTTAAAGCATGCTTTTCCAAAAGCAAAGTTTACGGTACTAGGTGACTCGGAGCAAGCACTCTTTCGTGAAGTCGAAACACCCCAAATGTTATTAAATAAATATGCGCAAGCTTTTGAGGCAAAAAAGCCAATGTTGATCAAACTTAATAAAGCTTATCGATCAACTCAAGAAATTATGAACTTTGCCAAAGCATTACTACCAGATGGTGATGACATTATGACGTTTACTAGGCATGGTGAACAACCGCTTTTATTGCAAACGAATGCTAAGGAAAGTGCTAGTGTATTAACAAATGAAATAACGCGCTTACGTCAATCAAATCAAACGGTCGCTATTTTGACAAAAACAGCCCTACAGGCTGAACAAGTGATGGATGCTTTACGTGGTTATAAAGAGTCAGTACAATTACTACATGCAACAGATCGATCACGACTGGCAAATGTGTTAATTATGCCGATTTATTTAGCAAAAGGTTTGGAATTTGATGCCGTGATTGGCTATGATGTTTCACAGTCTAATTATCCTGATAGTCAAGCGACCGGGTTGTTATATACATTAGCTTCTCGGGCGATGCACGCACTCTGTTTAATCAGTCTTGGACCAGCGTCACCATTGATTACGCAAGTGGAAAAAACACTGAATAAAGAAACAATCTGATAATAAATTAACAAGTGCTTGTTATCACATTAAAAAACTTTTACAATTGGTTTTGACGAATTTTAATCTGTGAAATGCTCACAATGGAAAGAAGAAAAAATATGAGTGAAAAGAAAGTTTTGTTAACTGGGGATCGCCCAACCGGTAAACTACATATCGGACATTATGTTGGTTCATTAAAGAATCGTGTTGCCATGCAAAACTCGGGTTTGTATGATCCGTATATTATGGTAGCTGATAAGCAAGCTTTTACTGATAATGCACGAAATCCTGAAAAAATTCAAAACTCTCTTTTGGAAGTTGTTTTGGATTATTTAGCTGTTGGTATTGATCCAGCAAAGACAACAATATTTGTACAATCAGCGGTACCTGAGCTTTCTGAATTAACAGAATATTTTTTGAATTTAGTATCAATTGCTCGTGTACAACGTAACCCAACCGTGAAAGCTGAAATTCAACAAAAGGGTTTTGGTGAGAGTATTCCAGCAGGATTCTTTATTTATCCAGTATCACAGGCTGCAGATATTGCCTTGTTTAAAGGCCAAGTTGTGCCAGTTGGGGATGACCAAGAGCCAATGCTTGAACAAACACGTGAACTTGTCCGAACATTCAATCGTTATTACAATACAGATATTTTATTAGAACCTGAGGGGATTTTTCCACCAAAGGGTCAAGGACGGATACCGGGGTTAGATGGTAACGCAAAAATGTCAAAATCTTTGGGTAATGCGATTTATCTAAGTGATGATGAAGAGGTACTATGGACGAAAGTCAAGTCAATGTATACTGACCCAACGCATATTCAATTGACGGATCCTGGTCATGTTGAAGGCAATATGGTCTTTACTTATCTGGATATTTTTGATGAAGATAAAGCAACTGTTGCGGATTTAAAGTCGCAATATGAGGCTGGCGGTTTAGGTGATATGAAGATTAAGAAGTATCTATTTGAAGTATTAAACAAAGAACTGACACCAATTCGTGAGCGTCGTGAGCGATATGCTAAAGATAAAGCAGCAGTTTTGGATATTGTGAAAGCAGGATCTGAAAAGGCCCGTGTTATTGGTCAACAAACAATGGCAGAAGTACGCCATGCAATGGGTGTTGATTACTGGGGTTAATTAATACCTTGAAGGAGCATGAAATGAGTTATTTGGCAGTCATTGATTTGGGTTCAAATTCCACCCGAATGGTAGTTGAAGAACTACAAGCAGATGGGAATTTTATTGAATTACGTCGCCGTAAACTAGATACACGTTTAGCAGAGGGAATGGACGAAAACGATGGTGAGCTAACTGATGCGGCAATGACCCGAGTTGTTGACGCATTGTTAGAATTTCAACAAGACTATATGATGTTTGATGATGTGACAGTTGTTGGTATTGCAACAGCTGCTGTTCGTGAGGCAACTAATCAAGCTGAATTTTTAGATAAAGTTTTTCGCGCTGTTGGCGTTGAGATTCGTATTTTAACTGGTGATCAAGAAGCTTACTATGATTATTTGGGTTCAGTATCAGCATTGGATATATCTGATGCATGGTTATTGGATACAGGTGGTGCAAGCGTTGAATTGGTAGGCATTGAAGATCGTATGGCAACGAATATGATGAGCTTACCATTTGGGGCGGTCAATTTATCTGAAAAGTTTAAATTAAATGTAGACGGTGTGGTTTCACCAGAAGCAATTGAGAAAGCAGCGAAGTATGTTGATCAGCAATATCGCCAATTACCATGGTTAGATGACACGATTACATTACCAATTATTTTATTGGGTGGTGCCAACCGTTCTTTAGCAAGGTTAGATCGTGTGCAACATGGCTTGCCTTCTGATTCAGATTTTCATGGTTATGAAATGACAACAGCAGCAGTGATGGCAACATATAACAAGTTAGTTAAGATGACAAGAGTTGAACGTGAAAAATTGCTGGGATTAGAAGCAAATCGTGCTGATATTATTATCAGTGGTTTATTACCATTAATTACATTGATTAAGCGAACTGGTTCAAGTAAAGTCATTTTTTCTGCTTCTGGTGTTCGTGAAGGTTTGTTACAAGAATATCGGATGAATAATTAATACATAGAAGCGACGTTACTAAGACGCCGCTTTTTTGTTAGATGATATTTTAATAACAAAAATGAATACGAATCAATTTCTTATGAGCAATCTTATGCATTAAAAAACCGCCGGTGCATTGACCCGCGGTAACTTTTGTTATACCTATAAAGGCGATAACAAGGGGAGCACTTAAATTTGCGACCCTATATTCAATTGTAATGGTAATAACTAGAGGTTTAATCTGCAGATTTAAACGACTGTCGCTAGTATTACCTAAACCAAATACATCTTGCTTGCAACTACTACTCATCCACATTTATTCGTTTCAAAAGCGAACCGTGTCGGGAGCAGCCTTCAGACGAGAATACATGCTTACACCCTTTAAAAAGAGCTATCGTATTCCGTTAAAGTAACCGATGCTAATGACTGCAAGACTGTCAACTCATGACATAATGTTTATCGTTCAATTTGATACTAAAGTTATCTTGCATCATTACTGTGACACGCCCATACGGACTTTAGTAGATAAAGCGATGTTTGAGGTTGAAGAGAAATCAATTTTCAAATCATCTACCTACCTTTCCTTTGGTACACCATTATAATAACACGCTATGGAAACGTTTACAAATAAAAAGTTCAATATTAATGTTCAAAATGAACAATATGTGGATTAGAGCCAGTTGTACCAGCTTCTAGCACTTGCATGGTTGTTAATAACTGCTCGTCAGAAACTAGTTTTGGTTGTTGATGAACAAGCGTTTCAAAAATTGAATCATAAACACGACCATAATCTCCGATTATTGAAGGAATAAATTTCTCTAAACGATCATTATTTTGGTTATAGTAAGTTAACTTGCCGTAATCTTGTGATGCATCCAAACCGAAACCAACATCACCAGGCATAATACCAGCCTTTAGATCATATTCTTGTTGATCGATATTATGTTTAATATAAGAACCTTTTGTACCATGAAGAATCCATTTTGGATAATGGACAGCGGTTATTTCACTAGACTGGATCGTTGCTTTAAAGGCATTTTCATAGAATAAATTTACCTCAAATTGGTCAGAAAGGGTTGCGGTTAATTCACGGGTCGTTCGTAAATCGTAAGCGACCGTTTTGGGAGCACCAAATAAAGCAACGATTTGGTCAACTAAATGGGCACCGTGATCAAACCATGTTGTATCTATTGTATTACCTGAGGTTTTTACATCATGCGGACGGTAATGATCCATATGTAATTCTAATTCAATTGGACGACCAACATAACCTGTTTTCAGGACATGCTGTAAAGTGAGATAGTCACTATCAAAGCGACGATTTTGAAAAGACATAAAGAATAAATGGTTTTTGTTAGCGATATCCATGAGTGTCTGAACTTCATTGGCTGTCGCAACGACTGGCTTATCAACTAATACATTTTTACCAGCCTGTAATAATTGCTTTGCAACCGCAAAATGAGTTGGTGCTGGTGTGACAACAACTGCTAAATCTATGGTTTGATCAGCAATAATATCTTCGATGTCAGTTGAAAAAATAGTGCCTGTTTTTTCGAGTATTGCTCGATCAGTCGGTCTTTTATTAATATGCGGGGCAACGATACGACTAATGTGAAATTTGTCAGAACGTTGACGAATGTAGGGAATATGGTAACGATTTGTACTTTTACCGAACCCAATATAGGCGATGTTAAGCATAAGGAACCTCCAAAATATGTTCTATGACCATTTTCACGTAATTCATGTATTTGTGCAATAGATGGTAGAATAGTAGTATTAAGTAGAATGATAAACAAGTTTTTATACCACTACATGGACGCGGTATAATCGATATACTATAAAAAACTGGAGAATCACCATGGTTAGTGAACTAAAATCAGATATTTTACATGAAGTTATTTTAAGGCGCCCTGATAATAGTCATAAAGGCGATTATGGTCGTGTCTTGCTAATAGGTGGTAGCATGCAATTTGGTGGTGCTATTTTAATGGCAAGTCAAGCGAGCGTGGGGGCTGGTGCAGGTTTAACCACTGTTGCAACTGATCGAGTTAATTTAACGGCGTTACATGCCCGTACACCTGAGGCAATGTTTTTAGATTGGCAAGATGATCAACAGTTATTGGCTAATATTGAAAAGAATGATGTCATTGTCATTGGACCTGGTTTAGGAACAGATGAACAAGCAGTATCTTTAGTTAAAAAAGTTTTTGACGCAGTTAACGAACAGCATATTTTAGTCGTTGATGGGTCAGCATTAACTGTTATGGCTGAAAATAATCTGATGTTCCCGCGTCAGCCCTACACGATAGCGACACCACACCAAATGGAATGGGCACGCTTGAGTGGTGTACAATTAAATTATCAAACAGAGCATCAATTAAATGAAGTACAACGCCAAATTCTCAACTTGGATGTGCTAGTGTTAAAGCAACATCATACGTTAATTTATGCAGAAAATGAATTGCAACAGTTGATGATTGGTGGTGCATATCAAGCAACTGGCGGTATGGGAGATGTTTTAGCTGGTGTGATTGGTGGTTTTGTTGGTCAATTTAAAAGTAATCATTTAAAAGCAGTTGAAGCAGCGGTGTACGCACATTCCATGATTGCTCAGGAGATGGCAAGTCATAGTTATGTCGTAAAGCCATCATTTATTGCAGATGCCTTGCCAAACTATATGGCACGCATTCAATCTAACTTATAATGCATACGTTATCAGATGTGAAATATTATAAAAAAGTGTATAATTGAGGACAATGTTAATCTTGGAGGAATTTTAAAATGGCAAGACAATGGCTTGCGGAAGCATTAAAATATGAAGATGATTTATTAGAAGACTTGAAAGAAATGTTAGCAATCAAGTCTGTACGTGATGATGAAGCGGCAACCGCAGATGCACCTTTAGGACCAGGACCTAAAGCAGCATTGTTGAAATTTGAGGAATTTGCAAAGCGTGATGGATTCCGAGTTGGGAACTACAAGAATTTAGTTGCTTATGCTGAATTAGGACCTGAAGATGCCGAGGAAACAGTTGCCATTATCGGTCATTTAGATGTTATGCCAGAAGGTGATGGCTGGACAAAGGATCCTTGGACACCTGTTATTGAAGATGGTCGCCTTTATGCTCGTGGTGCCTCTGATGACAAGGGGCCAACTTTTGCAGCTTACTATGCATTGAAGATGATTAAAGATTTGAAGTTAAAGTTGAATCGTAAATTAGTGTTGGTTGTTGGTATTGACGAAGAATCAGATTGGACAGGGATGGACGACTTCTTTGCTGAGTATGGTGAACCAACGATGGGCTTCTCTCCTGATGCTGAATTCCCAATCATTAATGGTGAAAAGGGAAATGTATCAATTGTTACGCGCTTTGCTGGTACTCAAGGTGGTGCCTTAAAGCTTATTTCGTTTACTGCTGGTCAACGCCCAAACATGGTGCCTGGTGTTGCGAAGGCTGTTGTTAAGACACCTGCTTCAGACGCATTGGTTAAGGATATGCACGACTACTTGGCTAATGAAAATCGTGTGAAAGGTGAAGCAACCGTTGAAGGTGATCAAGTGACGTTGACATTCTATGGTAAGCAAGTTCATGGTGCTATGCCGGAAACTGGTGAAAATGCTGGAACCTATCTTGCCAACTTCTTACAAACAGAAGATTTTGGCGGCAACGCTGCGGGCTTTTTAACTTTCTTAGGGACACAACTTCATGATGATACGGTTGCCAAGAAAATTGGTGCGATTAAACATGATGAATTAATGCATGATTTATCAATGAATGTGGGTATTCAACGTTTTGCTGATGGTGAAGATGGATTTGTTAATACGAATTTCCGTTATCCACAAAATACAACTGCTGAAGAAATTGAAAAGCATGTTGCTGAGTCATTGCCTGCAGGTTTTGATGCCATTGCAAAGCAAGAGGGTCATGCACAAGTACCACATTATGTATCTGGTGATGATCCACTTGTTCAAACGCTATTACAAGTTTATCGTGAACATACTGGTTTACCTGCTGGTGAACAAGTCATCGGTGGTGGCACATTTGGTCGTTTGCTAAAACGTGGGGTTGCGTTTGGTGCGATGTTTGAAGGGGTGCCTGATACGATGCATCAAGCTGATGAATTTTACCCCGTTGCTGATTTGACACGTGCAATGGCAATTTTTGGTCAAGCAATGTATGAATTGGCAAATGTCAAATAATTATTAAATATTGAAAATTAATGAAATAACAATCTATTCATTGTTTGTTTAGACAGTGAAATCTGGCTGCATGTCGCTGTGAAAAGCCGTTAATCTAACCATTGGTTGATTAACGGCTTTTCAATTACCCGCAGATGAATTCTTTACGAATGATTTTTTCATTTACAATAAAGATATGTTACAATTATATGACAGTATATTTGATGATCACGGGTCGGTCAACGTCAATGACTCATGATATGCCGACATGTTGCAATGATTATTTAGCAAAATCATTGTATTTTTGACGAAACGAGTTAGTCGAAACATAAACAATATTAGGGAAACTTAAGCATTGCGTTTTATACTAAAGAATAGTAAAAAGAGAGTAGATAGGGTTATGGATCGCAAAGTCTTCGTACTAACGGGAAATACAGGTACAGGGAAAACCACTGTTGCAAATTATTTAAATGAATTTTATGAAATGCCACAGGTTATCACGCATACAACACGCCCGCCACGTGAAGGGGAAATTGATCAGGTGGATTATTATTTTGAAACGGCGCAAAGTTTCCAAGATAATCATTATTTGGAAAGTGTGTCATATGCAAATTACCAATATGGTTCTTCGTATGAAGGATTAGAACGAGCCTGGCAAAAGAATCCTTTGATCACGATCGTACTTGATACAGCAGGCGCTAAAACCTATGCTGAAAAGTTAGGAGATACAGCTGTCATCATCTTTTTGACAGTAACAAAGACTGTTGATCTATTAGGGCGATTGTCAAAACGCGGGGATAATCTTGAAGAAATGCAACAACGCTTATCAAGTGAAGAATATCAACGAGATATCAAGTTACCACAATCATTGCAAGGCATTGCGCACGTTATTGTAAACGATGACTGGCAAAATGCAAAAGCAGAGATTGATCATATTGTTAAACAGGCTGTCGTTAATGACCTGAAGGAGGAGTAGCAACATATGGCATATCGGACACCACCATTTATTACACCAGTCGCATTAGTTTCTATTATTTTAGCTTTAAGTGCTGCCAATGCAATTGTTAATGTATCAACACATACATCAAACGGAGCAGCAAAATCATCAGTCGTATCATCTAGTACAACACAATCTAGTGTGAAAAGTTCAACTTCGACAAGTAGTGATACAGAGAAATCATCACGTCGATCGAGTGAATCAGATGATACAAGTAGTGATGTGGTTAGTGATGACGATGCAGTCAATTCAAGTGCAAAATCAAAAATTAGTAATTCAAGTAGTAGCGAAGCGGATGATGCATCAGTTTCAAGTAGTTCTGAAGATACGGATCAAGCATCATCTGATACATCAACGACAACGACTGGTGGGACAACAACAGATAGTACGACCAATAATACAACTGGTAATACAACCAATAACGCAACACAGGGAGGAACAACCAACTAATGTTATCAATCTTAGATTTACTGAATCATTATCTTGGCTTTTTTAATGTGAATGCACGTTGGAAGGGGCAAGTTTATACGATCCTCGCAACTGTCGGTGATTTTTATATTTTATATTTGGCAATACGTTACACACAAAATGGCGCTTATCTACGAGGCGCTGGTTTGGCACTTGCCTTTCTGTTTATTTTGTATTGTGCCATCTTGAATGGTGTTTATTACTACACAAAAAAGACAGTTCGTTGGGATATTTCGCCAAAGCTAGAGAAACTTTTGGGTGGATCCCAAGCCGCTAAGCAAGAGGCGACGGGGAAAGCAATGCCCTATGTGCCAGCAAATGGACTTTACAATAAAAAGCAAGTTTTACCAGCAACAGCTGTTTCAGATAATGATATGGTTGCGGAAATCGAGAAGGTTATTGAACAACTTCGTGAAAGTGGTATGGTCACTGATAATTACGGTGGCCTGTCAGAAAAAGACCAATTGGCTTTTTTGGCAACTGGGCAACAAGCAATTTTTGCAAATCACCCGGGAACCCCATTACCTTATTTTCGTTTAGAAGAAGAGCGGGGTGGCCTAGCTATTTACGGTGGGGTAAATGAAATGCTTTCATCACGGTTAGCGCGCATTCAAACAGTTGGGTTACAACCAGTCGACTTGGCATTAAAATCATACAATTTATATATCGCATCTGTCGTTATTACTGGTGGCCCAGGCAAAACGCGTGGGCGTCAGGCCTTGATGCCAGTTGAACAACCGTATCGATTAGCAGTAGAATTAGCATATACAAAAAAGTAATTAATTCATTAAAATTGAATTATTTCTCATGTCAACAAACTTAACAAGATGATTGACATTTTAGATAATTTAAGATTATTATTAGTTTAGCGACCCGTCACGAATAAAATCGCGACGGGTTATTTTTATATACTAAGATAATTTCATGAGGTGAGTTATCTATCAAGGAGGAACCACTATGTCGATGATCGAATTCAAAGATGTCAATAAATTTTATGGAGATTTTCATGCATTGACGGACATCAATTTAAAGGTAGAGGCTGGGGAAACGGTTGTTTTAATTGGGCCATCTGGTTCAGGAAAGTCAACGTTAATTCGCACGATAAATGGTTTGGAACCGGTTCAGGGGGGACAGCTAATCGTTAATGGGCAAGATTTAGCGAATCCCAAGACTGATATGAACCGTACACGTAAGAATGTTGGTATGGTTTTTCAACACTTCAACTTGTATGCGAATAAATCAGTATTAGAAAATATTATGTTAGCACCACGATTGGTGTTACATCGTGATGAGACTGAAAATAAGAAAGTTGCGATGGAACTGCTTGAGCGTGTTGGATTAGTTGATCAGGCTGAAAAGTCACCTGCTGCACTTTCTGGTGGACAACAACAGCGTATTGCCATTGCACGTTCACTTGCAATGAAGCCAAAGGCCCTATTATTTGATGAGCCAACTTCAGCGTTGGACCCTGAAATGATTAATGGTGTATTGCAGATTATTCAAGATATCGTTAGTGATTCATCAATGACAACATTAGTTGTGACTCACGAAATGGGCTTTGCTAAGAAGGTTGCGGACCGTGTTATTTTTATGGATAAGGGTCAAATTTTAGAGGATTCACCTACTGAAGAATTCTTTGCTAATCCAAAGGAGCCACGTGCACGGGAATTCCTCTCACAAATTATTCGTTAAGGAGGCGCAACATGAAAAGTAAGTTTCAAGTTGTTATGAAGTCAATTCTTGCAGCTGCTGCAGTCACCTTATTTGCTGGGGCAACCGGGGAAACAGTTATTCATGCAGATACTGCTAAAAACGAGACATATAATCGCATTATGAAAACTAATCGCATGAATTGGGGTGTGAAAGGTGATACCAAATTAATGGGTTTGATGAACATCAAGACAGGTAAACTTGAAGGGTTTGATGTTGATATGGCTAAAGAAATTACAAAGCGTGTCAATCCAAAAGCTAAAGTAGAATATACACAAATTACATCTGGTACACGTGTCCCAATGTTGTTAAACGGTAATATTGATGCCATTATTGCAACGATGTCGATTACACCTGATCGACAAAAAGTCGTTGATTTTTCACAATCATATTTTAATGCCGGACAATCGATTTTGGTTAAAAAATCAAGTAAGTATCATAATGTCAAACAATTGAATACACCTAAAGCACGTGTGTTAGCTGTGCAAGGATCAACATCAATTGATGAAATTAAAGAGTTTGCGCCAAAAGCCAAGGTTGTTGGGTTACAAGATTACGCTACAGCATTAACTGCTTTGAAAGCTGGTCAAGGGGATGCCCTAACAACTGATAATGGTATTCTCTATGGTATGGCAGCAGGGTCGAAGACATTGGAAGTTCGTGGTGGTACTTTTACGAAGGAACCATACGGGGTGGCAATGCAAAAACAAAATCCTAAGTTAGTGAAGGCTGTCAATAAGGCAATTGATGATATTAAGTCAGATGGTACTTATGCTAAGATGGCTAAGAAATGGTTCGGCAATGTTAAGGGTATGAACTGGAAGGAGTTGGCTAAAGAATGATCTCATTATTTCAATCACACGCTGGTGAATTTCTGACTGGATTTGGCTGGACAATTGCTTCATCAATTCTAGCTTTGATTGGTTCATTAATATTAGGAACAGTTTTTGCCTTAATGGAAGTTGTGCCTAATAAATTAGTCAACATCATCGGGCGTATTTATATCGAAGTTGTTAGAAATATTCCGCTATTAGTTATCACAATGTTCTTTTATGTTGTTATTGCCAATGTTATTAAAATCAGTGGTTTTGCAGCAGGAACCTTTGGATTAACACTATATACGTCAGCCTTTATTGCTGAAACAGTGCGTGCAGGTATTAATGCTGTTCCAAAAGGACAGTTAGAGGGTGCTATGTCAAATGGACTTTCGTGGTGGCAAGGTATGCGTTATATTGTTTTACCACAAGCATTCAAACTGGTGATTCCACCACTCGGTAATCAATTTATTAATTTAATTAAAAACTCATCAGTTCTAGCGTTCGTTGCAGGGCTAGATTTGATGTATCAAGCAAATCAGATTTCACAAATGACTTTTGACACATTTGGCCCATTTATTATTGTTGGTATATTCTATCTTATTCTAACGATGCCAATGAGTTATTATATGCGTTATTTGGAAAACAGACTTGAAAAGAATGGAGGTCGCGCATGAGTGAGTTCTTTTCAGCATTTTCGTGGGTGAATATGCGTTTCTTGATGATGGGACTAGGAGTAACGATTGAGGTAGCAGTTGTTTCAATTATCCTGAGTTTCATTATTGGTTCAATTTTGGGAGTGGTTAGGTATGTCAAAATTCCTTATGTCTCACAAATTATCGGATTTATTATTGATTTGATTCGTAATTTGCCATTGCTATTAATTATCTTTTTCACCTATTTTGCTTTGCCAAAAATTGGGATTCATTTTGGTGTCATCACATCGACAATCTTTGCATTGACGATTTTTGAATCTGCAATGCTGGCAGAAATTATTCGTTCAGGTATTTTAGCTGTTCCTAAGGGCCAATTAGAAGGTGCGTTATCAAATGGATTAAACTTTAAGCAAGCTTTGTGGCACATTATTTTACCGCAAGCCTATAAGAAAATGATTCCGCCAATTGTGTCACAATTTGTGTCTTTGATTAAGGATACGTCACTGGCAACGATTATTATGTTGCCTGAAGTGACTTATCGTGCCCAAATTGTGTATGCACAAGAACCTAGCGCAATCATTTCAATGTTCTTTGCATTAGCAGTCATTTACTTTATCCTAAACTTTATTATTTCAAAGATTGGTGATATATTAGATCGTCGTATGACAGCCTAAATTGGTGATGCTTTTATGAAAGGAAGTTCTTAATCGTTGAGAACTTCCTTTTTATTTAGGAAAAATGAGAAAATGACAAAAGTATAAAATGAACTGATTATGAGATAGATTACTAAAAATAAAATAGCGTTAGCAAACATTTATAAAGATATAAATGATGTGTTATTTATATATTCAAAAAGATTGTTTTATTAAAATGAACTTAAAAAAATCGTTGACTATGATTTAAGTTTATTATATGATTATGAAAAAGTTATCACGTTATATGAATGTGGTTAGGAAATGGGGACAAATATGAATAAGACATTAAAGGTTAGTGCCTTGTTGTCTGGTGCGGTTATCTTAGGATCAGCTTTTGTACCAGTAACGGCTAGTGCCGCTAAGTATAAGACAATTAATTGGACTGAAAGTGCTAATGTTGGGACGATGGATCCTTCGAAGACAACTGCCGCCATTGATTTTAATTACTTACAATCAATCGGTGAGGGATTGTACCGTATGGACAAGTCTGGTAAACCACAATTGGCTGGTGCAACATCTGTTGATAAGTCAGACGATGGTTTAACTTTGACATACCATTTGCGTGATATGAAGTGGTCTAACGGTGATCCTGTTACTGCAGGTGATTATGTTTATGGTTGGCAACGTACGAACGATCCAAAGACTGCTTCACAATATGCTTACCTATATTCAGGCATTAAGAATGCCGATGAAGTACAAAAGGGTGATAAGCCGGTCAGTGATTTAGGTGTTAAGGCACTTGATGACAAGACATTGCAAGTCACACTTGAGCGACCAATGCCACAATTAGAATCAGTATTAACAATGGCAACTTTTGAACCACAAAATAAGAAGTTTGTTGATAAAGTTGGTAAGAAGTATGGTACTGCTGCAAAGTATACGATCTCAAACGGACCATATACGATGAAGGGTTGGACAGGTTCAAACAACAAGTTCTCTTTGGTTAAGAACCCAACGTATTGGGATGCTAAGACTGTAAAGACGCCAAAGATTACGATTCAAACAATTAAGGATCAAAATACAGGATATAACTTGTACAAGTCAAAGAAGGTTGACTATACAACCTTATCACCTGACCAATATAAGGCCTCAAAGAATAAGAAAGATTATGTTGTTATTTCACAAGCTTCAACAGCGTTCATTGAATTTAATGAACACAAGAAGCCTTTGAATAATAAAAATATCCGTATGGCTTTGTCAAAGTCGATTGATCGTAAGACAATGGCTTCAAAAATTCTTGGTGGTACTGGAACACCAGCAACTTCATTTACATCAACTAAGTTAGCAAAGGATCCAGCAACTGGTAAGGACTTCGCTAAGGTGGCTTCTGATAAGTCAGCTGTTGGCTACAACTTGAAAGAAGCAAAGAAGTTGTGGAAGCAAGGATTGAAGGAAACTGGTAAGAAGAAGGTTACCTTGCAATACTTGACTGACGATACTGATGGTGCAAAGCGTTCTGCACAATTTATCCAATCACAAATGGAAAAGTTGCCTGGTTTGAAGGTGACAATTAAGACAGTACCATTCAAGCAACGTATCTCATTAGCTAATGAAAAGAAGTTTGATATGGTTAACACTATTTGGGGTGCTGATTACGCTGATCCATCAACGTTCTTGGACTTGTATACATCTGACTCATCATTTAACCATGGTAGTTGGAAGAATACTGATTACGATAATGCAATGAAGGCAGCTAAGACAACTGATGTAAATGATGCAACGAAGCGTTACGCTGACTATGCTAAGGCTGAAAAGTTGCTACAACAGGATGCCGCAGTTGCACCAGTTTACTACCAAGCTAAGCCATCACTATTGAATCAATCAGTTAAGGGTGTTGTTTCAAATACAGTTGGCGCACCATTCGATTGGAAGTGGGCTTACAAGAAGTAATATTCTCAGTGAAACTGATAAAAATCGACTAATGTAAAAAAGGAGGGGGTGTGACAAATAATATATTTGTCCTGCTCTCTCATTTTTTTATCCTTAAAAATACACAATATTATTGGTTAAAAAAGTGGATTTTTAGAAAATAAGCGTGAGTTTCATTATTAGTTTGCAAAACAGTGTGACAAAAGAAAAAATAAATGAAAACCCATTAAAAAAATTGATTTTTCATCAATGTAAGCGATGGCATTTTAATAAAAAATTAAATATTTATGTGAGCTTTTATAACAAACTCTTTTACAATCACACAACGTCTGGTAGAATTAAAAACATCTAATTAATAGCTATGAGATATGAGAGTATGGTTGTTTTCGAAATGACTTTCTAGCATATTATGAGTAGAAACAAAAATAGGGAAGGCATGGCCATGTTCAAATATATAATTAAACGGTTAGCAATTATTGTGTTAACTTTGATCTTGATTATTTCGGCAACATTTTTCTTAATGAAGCTGATGCCAGGATCACCGTTGGCTAACGCAGAACGTTTATCTGCCAGTCAACAAAAGTTGATTGAAGCTCAATATGGATTGGATAAGCCCGTTATTGTGCAATATGTGACTTATCTTTGGGATGCACTACATTTTAATTTTGGTGTTTCATTCCAATTCGCAAATCAAGAAGTATCGACTTTGGTTGCCCAGCGCCTTGGTCCTTCAGCACAACTAGGAATTCAAGCATTAATCTTTGGCTTGATTGCGGGTACTGGTCTTGGTGCAGCAGCTGCAGTTCGTCGTAATACTAAGACTGATACATTTCTATCAATCTTAGCCGTTCTTGGTATCTCAATTCCTTCATTCGTATTCGCAGCTTTACTACAATACTGGATTGGACTAAAGTTGGGTTGGTTACCAATTGCTGGTTGGAAAGGTTTTGCAGCAACTATTTTGCCAACCATCGCTTTAGGCATGAGTCCATTAGCAACGTCAGCTCGTTTCATTCGAACTGAAATGGTTGATGTGCTTGGTTCAGATTACATAGAATTAGCTCGTGCGAAGGGCTTATCAAAGAATGAAATTATTTGGAAACACGCTTTGCGTAATTCATTGATTCCATTGGTCACATTGATTGGACCAATGGCGGTTAATTTGTTGACTGGATCAATTGTTGTGGAGAACATCTTCTCGATTCCTGGTATTGGTAGTCAATTCGTTGATTCAATTTTGACAAATGATTATCAAATCATCATGGGAACAACGATTGTTTATTCAATGATGTTGATGGTCGTTTTGTTGTTAACCGATATCTTGTACGGAATTATTGATCCACGTATACGATTGGCCAAATAAGGAAGGAGTAGCTAATGTCTGAAAAAGTAAATTTAACAGCAGATGATTTTCAATTGCTTCCCGCTGATCGTCAAACTGACAATGAAAAGATTTTAAAGCCATCTGTCAGTTTCTTAAAAGACGCTTGGCGTCGTTTAAAAAAGAATAAGGGTGCTTTTATCTCGCTTTGGGTATTGATCTTTGTTTTTGTAGTTGCATTTGCTTCAACGCCAGTTGCTAATTCAACCGCAACTGCTCGTCAAGATGTGACGATTCAAAACTTACCGGCTCGTTTACCAGGTGTACTAGGTGATATTCCTGGATTTACTGGTGAAGCTAAGCTGGATGGAAAAAAGGTCGACCAATACAAATCAGCAGGGGTTTCTGATAAGAAAAATTACTGGTTTGGAACAGATCAATTTGGACGAGATATCTTCAAACGTGTTTTATATGGTACGCGTATTTCATTGGAAGTTGCATTGATTGCAACTTTGATGGATTTGGCCTTTGGGGTTGCTTATGGTATTCTCTCAGGTTGGCGTGGTGGTAAGACAGATATGGTCATGCAACGAATTATTGAAATCGTGTCATCAATTCCTAATTTAGTTGTTTTCGTGCTATTGATTTTAGTTATGAAGCCAGGTATGCTTTCAATTTCATTAGGAATTGCTTTGACATCATGGACGTCGATGGCCAGATTGGTCAGGGCACAAGTTTTGACAGCGAAAGAACAAGATTATATTTTAGCTGCACGGACATTAGGTTCGTCTACTTGGCGGATTGGGTTACGGCATTTGGTACCTAATCTAAGCTCGACAATTATCGTTCAACTAATGTTTACCATTCCATCTGCAATCTTCTTTGAGGCATTGCTCTCATTTATTGGATTGGGTATTCCGGTACCGATGGCATCGTTGGGTACTTTGTTAAATGATGGACAAAAAGCCATGCAATTCTACCCTTATCAATTAGTTATTCCGGCAGTCGTTTTGGGAATTATTATGATTGCATTTAACTTATTAGGTGATGGATTACGTGATGCGTTTGATCCACGTACAAAGGATTAATGGAAGAGAGTGAAGATATGGCAGAGAAAATTCTTGAAGTTGATGACCTTAAAATCAATTTCAATACTTATAATGGAAGTGTTCAGGCCATCCGCGATGTTTCATTTGATTTGTACAAAGGTGAGACATTAGCAATTGTGGGTGAATCAGGATCGGGAAAATCAGTCACAACACGTTCATTGATGGGATTGTTAGCCAAAAATGCCCGTGTTGAAAAGGGATCAATTACCTTTAAAGGTGAGGAAATCATTGGCAAATCAGAAGCACAAATGCAAAAAATTCGTGGTTCTGAAATTGCAATGATTTTCCAAGATCCTATGACATCATTAGATCCAACGATGAAAATTGGACAACAGATTGCAGAACCATTAATTAAACATCAACATTTAAGTAAGAAAAAAGCTTGGGAAAAAGCTTTAGAAATGATGAAATTAGTGGGTATTCCCAATGCAAAAGCTCATATTAATGATTATCCCCACCAATTTTCTGGTGGTATGCGACAACGTATTGTTATTGCGATTGCACTGATTGATAATCCAGAGATTTTGATTGCTGATGAACCGACGACTGCTTTGGATGTGACCATTCAAGCCCAAATTCTTCATTTAATGAAGGATATTCAAGAAAAATCAGAGACATCAATCATTTTCATTACGCATGATTTGGGTGTGGTTGCCGGAATGGCTGATCGTGTTGCTGTAATGTATGCTGGTGAGATTATTGAAATTGGTAAAGTTGATGAAGTCTTTAACTTTCCACAACATCCATATACGTGGGGCTTGCTAAATTCAATGCCAACGACTAAAACAGAACGTGGTAAGTTGGAAGCTATTCCAGGAACGCCACCTGATCTGTTGAATCCACCGATTGGTGATGCCTTTGCACCACGTAATCGCTATGCTATTGCAGCTGATGAAAAGGTGAAACCACCTTATTTCAAGTTATCACAGACACATTATGCTGCAACTTGGTTGTTAGACGAAAGAGCACCGGAAGTTGAGCCACCGTTAGAGGTGCAAAAGCGATGGGCACGTTTCCAAGCTGAACATCCAGAAGCGGACCGTTCAAAGGCTGTTCCAGTCGATAATGCTGCTGTTCTAGGAAATGGAGGTGGCAAATAATGGCTGATGATCGTAAGAAGTTAGTTGAAATACAGGGATTAGATATTACTTTTAATGAAGGAAAATCTAATGAAACAAAAGCGGTTCAAAATGCTTCCTTTGATATCTATGAAGGTGAAACTTTTGGTTTGGTTGGGGAATCAGGATCAGGTAAGACAACAATAGGTCGTGCCATTATGAAACTATATGAACCAACAAATGGTAAGATTTTATTTGAAGGTGAAGACCTTGCAAAGTTAAAGAAGCATGATAAACTAAGCAAGTTCCATCAAGCAGTGCAAATGATTTTCCAAGACCCACAAGCATCTCTTGATTTACGTATGAAAGTTAAGGATATTGTAGCGGAAGGTATTGATGTTAATCATTTAGCAAAAGATGCAGCAGATCGTTCTAAGCAAGTTGAAGATCTATTGGAAATTGTTGGTTTAAACCGTGACCATTCTAGTCGTTACCCACATGAATTTTCAGGTGGTCAACGGCAACGTATTGGTATTGCGCGGGCACTTGCAGTGCGCCCCAAATTCATCATTGCTGACGAACCTATTTCAGCATTGGATGTTTCGATTCAAGCACAAGTGGTTAATTTGCTGAAAGATTTACAAGTCCAACAAGGATTAACTTATTTGTTTATTGCCCACGATTTGTCGATGGTCAAGTATATCTCAGATCGTATTGGTGTTATGCACTGGGGTAAAATGGTTGAAATAGGATCTGCCGATGAAGTCTATAATCATCCGCTACATGATTATACGCGTTCATTGTTGAGCTCGATCCCGGTACCCGATCCAAGCGTTGAAGAGCAACGTGTACCATTGGTATATGATCCAACTGATGAATTAGATGGACGTGATAGACAAATGGTTGAAATCGCCCCACAACATTTTGTTTGGGCCGGTGAAGATGAAGTTGCCATGTATCAAGAACGTGCTCGTGAATTCGGGTTAATTGATTAAAAATGAAAATAAGACGGAAGAATGTGTAAGCTCTGACTGATTTGAGCAACAATCTTTCGTCTTATTTTATTCGGGTCAATTTTATCGTGATGAGCGTTTATGTTATAATTATACGATACAAATAAAAGAATAGGTTAGGTGAGACGGGTGAGAAATTTTACAGCGTTACCGACATTCTTTAAAAATCAGCGCCTTGCTGGCATGGCAACCTTAGTATCGTTCATTGCAATTGTGGGGTCAATTTTGGCCTGGTTGGTTAATTGGATTGTCGGTATTATTTGGTTAGTTTTAGTTGTCATTGCGCTAATAGTCATTTTTAAAACACTACAAGACTTGAGCGAACAAACAACCCATTATATTGAAAATTTATCTTATCGCATTAATCGTGGTGAGCAAGAAGCCATTATTCAAATGCCACTAGGTGTTATTCTTTTTACAGATGATGGAGAAATTGAATGGGTCAATCCTTATTTGCAACAATTATTAGGTGATGAAACGATTGTTGGCAGCGATTTGCAGCAGGTGTCTGAGCAATTAGCTGAAATTGTTACTGTGTGGCCAGATGAAACTAAGAGAATTACAGAATTGAATTGGTTGGGTCATATTTTTCAATTACAAGTGCAGCCAGAGTTGAATGCGGTCTATCTAATGGATCGGACAACATCTGCTAAAATATCAGCAGATTATGAAAATCATAAATTATTTTTAGGGATTGTATCGCTTGATAATTATGATGAAGTAACCGAAGGTATGAGTGATGCAGATGCATCGACATTACGTACATATGTCACGAAAACGTTATCTGATTGGATGGCGGACCATGATATCTACGTTCGGCGTTTATCAGTTGATCGGTATTTAATGATTGGTTACCGCGAAGCATTGAAGAAAGCAGAAAATGATAAATTTAATCTGTTAAAAGCCATTCGTGAGTCAACTTCAATGCAAAATGCACAAATTACATTAAGTATTGGGATTGCTTATAATGAAATGGCTATCGATGTATTAGCTGAAAATGCACAAGCTAACTTGGACTTGGCATTAGGTCGTGGTGGCGATCAGGTTGTTGTGAAGTCATCTACTGGTTCTGCAAGGTTCTATGGGGGAAATACAAATCCAATGGCAAAAAGAACGCGTGTTCGTGCACGTGTGATTTCACAAGCTTTGGCTGATTTGTTTGACCAAGCGGATCAAGTGTTTGTCATGGGGCACAAACGACCAGATATGGATTCGTTTGGTGGCGCCTTAGGTGTTCGGCGGTTAGCTGAAATGTTGGGTAAACCAGCTTGGATTGTTTATGAAGAAACGGGCCAAGAGCACTCTGATATTCAATTATTATTGGGTCAGTTAGCGGAAGATGCTTCCGATGAGAATGCGATGCTCACACCGAGTGAAGTGTTAAGTCAGATGACGGATCAAAGTTTGTTAGTTATTGTTGATCATTCGAAGCCATCGTTATCAGAGTCACAAGAAGTATACGAAGCAATGAAAGACCGTGTTGTTATTATTGATCACCATCGACGTGGTGAAGAGTTTCCTGAAGAACCACAATTGGTGTATGTGGAATCGTATGCGTCATCAACTTCAGAATTGGTTGCAGAATTATTTGAGTATCAACCACGTCGTGCCCAAGGACTTAGACGTTTGGAAGCAACGGCAATGTTAGCTGGTATTCAAATTGATACGAAGTCATTTACATTACGGTCAGGTACACGAACGTTTGATGCGGCAAGTTATTTACGTGCCGTGGGCGCAGACGGAACTTTATTACAAGACTTTATGAAAGAGTCGGTTGATTCGTATCGAAATCGGGCACATCTTATTGAACGTGCGCAAATACATGATACAGTTGCCATTGTTGTTGGTGAAGATGATGTGCAGTATGATTCAGTCGTTGCAGCACAAGCATCAGACTCATTGTTACAAATGATTGGTGTGTCTTCAGCATATGTTATTACACGTAGAGATACCGATACTGTTGCTGTTTCTGCTCGTTCTACAGGAACCGTTAGTGTCCAATTAGTAATGGAAGCAATGGGTGGCGGTGGTCATTTAAGTAATGCGGCTACCCAAGTTAAAGAAGCGACCACTGAAGATGTTTACCAGATGTTGTTGACCGAACTTAATAAAGATAGTGATCAAGAAAATTAGTTAGAAGAAGGTATGAATAGTGAAAGTTATTTTCTTAGAAGATGTTAAGGGTCGTGGGAAAAAAGGTGAAGTAAAAAATGTGCCAGATGGTTACGCTAATAATTTCTTGATTAAGAATCATAAGGCGCAAGCAGCAACAAATGCCAACGTCTCTGCTTTACGGGGTCAGAAGAAAGCGGCGGATCGTGAGGCTGCTGAAGAAAAAGAAGCAGCAATTGCTTTAAAAAATAAATTAGAAGATGATGCAACTGTTGTTGAGTTAAAAGCAAAAGCAGGTAAAGATGGGCGTTTGTTTGGTGCGATTTCATCAAAACAAGTAGTGGCAGCTTTGTTAAACCAGTACGATATTAAAATTGATAAGCGCAAAATGGATATGAAAGAACCTATTCGCGCATTGGGTTATCGTAATGTTAAGGTGAAACTTCATCGTGATGTTGAAGCAACAATTCGTGTTCACACGGATGAACAATAACCTATCAGTTGAGATATTGTCATCATATCTCATCAAAGAGCCAGTAATCTAACCATTTTTATTTGGTGGGTTGCTGGTTTTAAACTAGTGTCAAAAGATGACAGTAACGATAGGCAAAATTGTTGGTTATTTGATACAATGAGAAATGGATTATTTGTGAAAGGAGGTTATGTTCACATGGCTGATCAAAATGAGGCTGCACCATTACAAGTGCCACAAGATGTTGAAGCAGAACAAGCTGTACTGGGGTCAATTTTATTAGCAACGGATCCACAAGATCTATTAGCTGATTTAATGACAATTCTGGAACCAGATGATTTTTATCGGACAGCACATCGCTTAATTTATTCAGCTATCTTAGCACTTGATGAGTCACAACGTGCTATTGATATCTTAACAATTACTGATGAATTGGATAAAGATAATCAAGTTGAAAATGTTGGTGGCATGGCCTACTTAACCGAATTAGCATCAAGCGTACCAGTTGCAGGTAATGCATTGTATTATGCACGCATTGTGCGTGAACGTTCAGTGCGCCGTAATATGATTGATACACTGCAGGATAGTTTGACACAAACATATGAGGGTAGTGATTCAGTTGATGATGCTGTGGCAGATCTTTCGACAAAGTTAGACTTAATTAACGGTGGCGAAAAAAGTGCCGATTTTAAAAATATTGCCGATGTTGTTAATAAGTCGTTCGAACAAATTGAACAAAATTCAAGAACTGATGAAACAGTAACTGGACTTGCTTCGGGTTTTCCAGCGTTAGATAATTTAACAACAGGCTTTCATGAAGGAGAAATGATTATTATTGCTGCTCGTCCGGCCGTAGGTAAAACGGCCTTCGTGCTAAACATTGCGCAAAAAGTGGCGGTTGCTGATCCGACATTGCCAGTGGTCATATTCTCATTGGAAATGCCAGACACGGCGTTAGTTAATCGTATGTTAGCAGCAGAGGGTAATATTAATTCACAACATATGCGAACGGGACAGTTAGAGTCAGACGAATGGAACGCATTGGCCGTGGCAACTGGTTCATTAGCACGAACGAACATTTACATTGATGATACACCAGGTATTAAGGTGACAGAGATTCGCTCAAAGTTACGACGCCTTTATAAGCGTGAAGGACGCTTAGGACTTGTGATCATTGATTATTTGCAATTGATTGAGGGAACTCGTAATGAAGGACGTCAACAAGAAGTCTCGGCAATTTCACGAGCAATCAAGATGATGGCGATGGAAATGAATGTGCCAATCATTGCATTGTCACAATTATCACGTAGTGTTGAGCAACGCCAAGATAAACGACCAATGTTATCAGATATTCGTGAATCTGGTTCTATTGAGCAGGATGCGGATATCGTGGCATTTTTATATCGTGATGATTATTATGAAAAATCAAACGATGATGCGGATAACCAAAATGATCCACGTGAGGAAGAGCAGCAAGATATTGGTGAAATTGAAGTTATTTTAGAGAAAAATCGTTCTGGTGCTCGTGGAACTGCACGATTATTATTTGTAAAATCATACAATAAATTTTCTAATATTGATTTTCATAATGAAGAGCCAGGTGGCTTTGGTTAACATGTAGATGTCGTAAATCGTGAAGAACGAGGTTGATGATTAAATTCATTAACCTCGCTCTATTTTGTGTGGGCAAAATGAAAAGAGGTTTATCATGCAAAGTACTGCGCAAGGAATGTCATTGCGCTGGTTATTAACAGCAAGTTTTATTAATAGTTTCGCGTTTGGCTTTATTTGGCCACTCACTTCGGTTTATTTATACAATGAGTTGTATCAAACCCTTGTAACTATTGGGTGGGTTATGATGGCGAATGCAATTGGTCAAGCAATTGGTTCAATTATTAGTGGACGTTTATTTGATCGCTTTAAACCCTATCAACTGATTCAGTTTGGTGTGATATTGATGATGATTTTGCAAATTGCGTTCATTTTATGGCATGGTTGGCCAATATATGCCATTATTTTAACGATGGTTGGCTTTTTTGGTGGCTGGTTGACAGCCGTAATTAATGCCTATGGGACACAAGTTCGGTCACATGATGGGCGATTCGTATTTAACATGCTGTATTTTATGAGTAATTTTGGGATGGTATTTTCAACAGCTTTAGTTGGACCAATTTATCCTTTCGGTATCACATGGTTATTTTTATTGGCGTTACTATTGTATATCGTGTTGTTTGTGATTGTACACGTGAAATTCCGGATTGATTTGGGCAATCAGAGTCGGGAAACATTAGCAACAAAAATAAGATTACCGAAATGGAATCTCGTACTTATTTATGCAAGTGTGTTAGGCTTAGTGATTTTATGGATTTCATATGCGCAATGGCAAGGAAATGTTTCTGTTTATATGAATAGTGTTCTGAAATTACCGCTTTGGCAATATTCTATTCTATGGACGATTAATGGTGTATTAATTGCAATTATTCAATTAGGGATGAATGCCTTAAATTTATCGGCTAATCGACGATCAATGTTTATTCAAATATTTGTCGGTATTATTATGTTTGGTTTGTCCTTTCTAGTGTTGCCTTTTAGTCACCATTTTGGTGGTTTTGCTTTGGCCATGATTATTACGACGATTGGTGAAGCAACTGCTTTCCCAATGATTCCTGCATTAGTTAATGAATTAACACCAATGGCTTTGAAAGGACGTTACCAAGGATTATCTGCTGCTGCACCTTCTGTTGGTAGAGCTGTTGGGCCTTTAGTAGGAGGTTTTATTATTCAGGCGCAAGGCTATCATACCTTATTCTATGCTGCTGCAGCATTGACGTTTGTGGCATTTACAGGTGTATTATTTAGTATTTTAGTGGGGTATAAACACACCATTCGTTATGAAGAAGACTAAGCAATCATGCTGAAAAAAGCGTATAACAAAAGATGATTTGAAAATCTCAATCTTTTGTTATACGCTTTTTAAATTATTTTGCTAATTTATCAATGCTATATTAAGATTAGATTAGAATACCGACAGAGGAGTAATGTATGACAGATCAAGAAAAAATAACGCTATTAAGTGATTTAGTTGCAATAAATACAGTGGCTGGTCATGAAGAAGCAGTTGCAAAATATTTACAGGCGTATTTTTTAGCACATGATATTAAAAGTCAATTAGTTTATGTGTCACCAGGCAGAGCGAATTTAGTTGCTGAAATTGGAGATGGACAAGGACCAGTGTTGGCTTTTGCTGGCCATATTGATACTGTTCATGAGGGGGATACAAGCACGTGGCAAACAGCCCCCTTTCAACTTGATGAACGTCATAACAAACTCTATGGTCGTGGCGTGACTGATATGAAAGGTGGCTTGGCCGATTTTGCCATGGCAATGGTTGAACTTCATGATGAAAAGCAATCGCTCCATGGAACGTTACGATTTATTGCGACTGTTGATGAAGAAGGAACAGAGACTGGTGCAAAAAAACTAGTTGCTGATGGTTATTTGGATGACGTTGATGCTGTCATCATTGGTGAACCCACTGGTGTCGCACTATCAGAAATTTCAGATTATTTTGCTAGTGGTGGTGCGGTTATCGATGAGCAAACGCTTACTAATTTAAAACAAGCAATGACTAATGCGACGGCAAAAGAACAACACTTTATATTTTTCGCTCACAAAGGATTTTTGGCATATGAAGTGACAGCAACTGGTAAAGCTGCCCATAGTTCTATGCCAAAATTAGGAATTAATGCCATCGATCATTTGATTACCTATTATCAAGCAGAAAAAAAGTTTTACGATGATTTAACTGAAGAAAGTCCAGTCTTGGCAAAAACGATGCAAGGGGCTAACGTTATTCGTGGTGGGAGTCAACCCAATTCAGTACCTGATTCTGCGACACTAACTGAATTTGCACGACTTATTCCTGAACTGCCAGCTGAAGAATTGATCGCACGACTAAGCCAATTAGTGACTGACGTTAATCGTACTGATGATACAATGCAGTTAAGTTTGCGTGTCAAGGCATACGATGATGCTGTTGTTGCACCTAAGGATGGACCGTTGATTAAAATGATACAATCAATCATTCCAAGTTATTTGTCTGAACCAGTTGCAGCCCCAGCAATCGCTGTATCATTGGGAACAGATGCGACCGAATTTTTGCGTGGTAATCCTAATATGCAGTTAGCCATTATTGGTCCAGGTAATACAACTGCGCACAAAGCAAATGAATATGTTGAACGTGATACTTATTTCGCAATGGTAGACGTGTATCGTCATATTGCACAACAGTATTTGAAGTAGCTTTAAGTTGATGAAATAAGGGGATGTTATCAAAAGGGCTTGGCTGCTCGTTTTTAAAAATGAGTAGTGCCAAGCCCTTAAAAGTCTAAAAAGTTTTAGTTGATATTTTTGTTGCTAGTGAAATGATGGCTAAATTAGTTTTCTTTTTCAATAAATCAATTGTTCAATTACTAGAACGATAAGCAACTTTCATGGTAGTCATTGTCTCACAAAAAATATGGATGCAATGCAGACCAACACCTTAGCGTTTTATGCTGCTTTATTATAACAAGACATTGTTTCGTAATTAAAAGCAACTTGCTATAATTAGAATAACTTGTGAAAGGATTTGGCTACGATGGAAGTATTAGAACAAGCATACGCAAAGTTAAATATTAGCCTTGATACCCCTTTTATTCATAAAAATGGTGAACAGGAGTGGGATATGTTAATGGTGGCCATCGATCTAGCTGACACGGTGACTATTCGCACAACGACTAATCATCAAAAAATTATTGTTGAATCAACAAGTGGCTTGTTACCTTTGAATGAAAAAAATTTAGCCTACCAAGCGGCGAAATTAATGCGTGATATGGCTGGTAAAAATGAAGGTATTGAAATTCATATTATGAAACGCATTCCAGTTGCAGCAGGATTAGGTGGTGGTTCATCGGATGCAGCAGCTGTATTACGTGGCTTAAATCGTATTTGGCAGCTGCACTATACAGAAGAAAAATTAGCAATTATTGGGCTACGTATTGATGCCGATGTCCCCTTTTGTGTTTATTCACGACCTGCTCGGGTACGTGGGCGTGGGGAAATTGTTGAGCCATTGCAACGGGCGTTACCAGCACTATGGATCATTGTCTCTAAACCAGGCATTAGCGTATCGACACCTAAAATTTTAAAGTTAGTTGATTATTCAGATATGCAACACGGTGATATGATTGGATTGATGCATGCAGTGAATGCAGGTGATTTTCAAGCGACTTATCATAAAATGTTCAATGTTCTTGAAACAATTACAGGCACAAAATATCCAGAAATTTTGAAATTAAAGCAAAAAATGTATGATTTTGGTGCTGATGCAGCGCAAATGTCTGGTACTGGGCCAACGGTTTTTGCAATTTCGGAAAAGGAATCTCGTGCGAAGCGGATTTATAATGCAGTGAGAGGATTTGTGCCAGAAACATACCTTGTGCGACTCGTAAATTAGTTAGTAAAATTAAGGTAAAATGGCATTGTTCGTCTTTTGTCTTATTTTTTTTAATTATTTAGCTTTAATAACCATAAAAACGAACAAAGTGCTTTACTTTTTGTTAACTACCCATTATATTTATATTGTAATTCGTAATAGACGAACAATATTGGTAATCATTTAGTAAAAGGGGATAAAAAATGGCTTCAAACGCAAAGATGTGGGTAGCAGGTGCTGCAGTGGTTATAATTGCAGGAGGCGCATATGCTGCCTTATCTGGAAACAAGTCAAATGATGCAAAGAGTGATAAGACTTCAATTGCTTTGGTAACTGATGGTGGTGGGATAGATGATAAGTCATTTAACCAATCAGCTTGGGAAGGTATGAAGTCATGGGCAAAGGCAAATAATGTCAAGCAAGGTAAGGGTGGTTATGCTTATTATCCTTCAAAGACAAGTGCTGATTTTACGACAAATATGGACCAAGCACGTTCAGATGGTTTTAAAAACATTTATGGTATTGGGTTCCAACTTGTCTCAACAATTAACGAGCAATCAAAAAAGCATCCAGATACAAATTATATGATTATTGACGATGTTGCTAAAGCTCGTAAGAATACCGTTTCAGTTACATTTAAATCAGAGCAATCATCATATTTGGCTGGTGTTGCAGCAGCAAAAACAACTAAGACAAATAAGGTTGGTTTTGTGGGTGGTATGAAGTCAGCTGTTGTTGAAACGTTTGAAGCTGGATTTACTGCAGGTGCAAAATCTGTTAATCCTGATATTAAAGTTGATGCACAATATGTTGGTAGCTTTACTGATGCAGGAAAGGGTAAGACGATTGCCTCAACGATGTATCAAAATGGTGCCGATGTGGTCTATTCTGCAGCTGGTGGTTCAGGTGCTGGTGTGTTTACTGAAGCAAAGGACTTAAACGAAAGTAAAAATGCGTCAGATAAGGTTTGGGTCGTTGGTGTTGACCGTGATCAAAATGCTGATGGTGCCTATACTGCCAAAGATGGTAAATCTAACTTTACACTAACGTCTGCTGTTAAGCGTGTTGGCAAGGCTGTTGTTGATGTCACGAACAAAACAGCGAAGGGTAATTTTCCTGGTGGAAAGCATTTGATTTATGGGTTAGATGATAAAGGTGTGGCTGTAACACGTGGTCATATGTCAAGTGATGCTTGGCAAGCTGTTCAAGATGCGAAGAAGAAAATTATTGATGGTGATGTGAAGGTACCAGCCGAATAATGAATAAAATCTAATTATCCAGATTAAGTTAAGAACAATAGTGCCTTAATAAGGCAACCCATAGAGTTGAATGAAAAACTGTCGATTATACCATTATAATTTGGTGAATTGATGGTTTTTTAGATTAACAGTTATAACTGATGATTATATTTTTTGAAAATGATCATACCAGTGAATTAAACGTAATGTTCGTTTTTGTATTAACTATGCTAGTATAATCCGAACGCTTTTATATTTTATTGATAATAAAATATAAAAATAACGTAATATGATCAAATAAAATGGATTATATATTTACTTTAAGTGTTATTTAAGGTATTATGAAGTTACTGCTTGAGGGGAAACGCAAAATATATTAGAAACACATATAGAGATATAATCCAGTATTATGGTATTAATATATTTCTAAGTCAGTGATGAGTGTTTTATAACCAATCACACTGAAAAAGTTAGACAGAAGATGGTGACAATGGTGTCATTATTAGTAATAATGCATATGTTTATGGAGTTAACAATCAACTGTTTGACTACCACCTATCCGTCGAAAGTGTCATAGAGATCGATAATAACGACACTGGTCGAAACCGTCCGCATGATGCGACGATGTTCGGCTTTTTTAGTTTGGCACAATAAAATTATGACAACTTTTTTGAGTAACATTCAGTAACCAAATATTTTTTAATATTTATAAAAATGTCGCCCACTGACAAACATATTGATTTCCGTTATACTTATTAACAAGTAATGAGAGCTGATAAGGAGAATATTAACGCATGGATAATGATGAAGAAGAACTACGTAATGACAAGTTACTAGATGCGATAGCAGTTTTTCGTGAAGAACAAAATGAGGTCACTGAACATAACTTTATCCAAGCACTAATTGATGCTGTTTTTATTGCACCAGTTAATTTTTCAGAACCTCCAATTATTAAAGATGATGGTGATGTAGAATTACCAGATGATGCACAAATGCAGTTAGTCACCTTTGAATTGGAAAATGGTAATGGTGTTTTCCCAGTATTTACGGATCTTGATGCCTATAATGCCCAGTCAATCGAGTCTGAATTACCGGTTTATCCATGGGGGATGGCACTAGCCGATTATTTGCCAATTTTGCAAAACGATGACGCTCAAAGTATTGAAGGATTAGCACTTAATCCATTCACAAATGGTATGCCGATTACACGTGATAATATTGCTTATATTGCCCAACAAGTTGCAGAACAGCAAACAGATGACACGACAGAGTCAACAGAGGGTGACAATGATATGGAAATTTCATCTGCTGAAGAAATTATTCCAACACCATTACGATACGAGTTGATTGGTATTGCAGATGATGCAATGGGGACTATCGAAAGTATGTATTTGCTGTGGTTAACAAATAATGATACAGATACGTCTAATTATCTGTTAGTGATCGATGGACCAGATCGGGATGCCGTTCAAGCGTTATACCAACAAATTGCAACTACTTTTGAAGAAAAGGCTGGGGATGAAGGTAGTGCGGTGGACATTGTTTTTGCTGATGATTTCCAAGTTGACTTATCTGAATTTGATAGTTTATATAATCGGACATTAGACTAACGTTGTGGGTTAATTTGTAAGATAGGAAGTTTAAGAGATAATGAATGAAGAAATTGATTTGACGATTATTGGTGCAGGACCTGTTGGGAT
Organism: Weissella sp. ESL1156; assembly: GCF_058505625.1. Lineage (NCBI taxonomy): Bacteria > Bacillati > Bacillota > Bacilli > Lactobacillales > Lactobacillaceae > Weissella > Weissella sp. ESL1156. The sequence continues at coordinate 1,737,913 of NZ_CP196372.1, forward strand.
GTTTGCAGGCTTTTATGCAGGATTACGTGAGTTAAACGTTGTGATTGTTGAAAGCCTGGCAGATTTAGGTGGTCAGGTGACTAACTTTTATCCCCAAAAAACCATTTTAGATATTGCTGGTTATAAAAATGTTACCGGTGAAGATTTGATTACTGATCTAACAACTCAGCTGTCTCAATTTGACCATAAAATATTACGGGGAACAACTGTAACAGATATTATTCCTGAGGATGATGGTTACCATATCCAAACAAATAATCAACAAGATTTTCATACGAAAGGTGTTTTGTTAGCGACAGGAGCAGGAGCTTTTGAACCACGTCAGATTGCAAGTGATTTATTGGGTGAGCATGTCCAAGCCAACATTCATTATTCGACACATGATATTGATACATTTCAAAATAAACGTGTCCTAGTTGCTGGTGGCGGCGATTCAGCAGTAGACATGGCATTGCAATTAGAATCAGTTGCAAAAACAGTCACTTTGACACATCGACGGGATAAATTTAGAGCACTAGAGCATAGTCTAACTAAGTTGGCAAACTCATCAATTGTGCTAGAGACACCATATACGATTAAACAAATTACTCGTGAAGAAACGGGCGCATTATTGGTGACATTACAACTAGCTCGTGCGGAAGAAACAAAAACAGTATTAGTTGACGAAGTGGTGATTAGTTATGGTTTCCAAACTGAAAATAAAATCATGGCAGGGTGGACAATTCAGCCTGAAGTTAATCAGCAGAATCAAGTATTAGTTGCTCAAAATATGGCAACCTCAGTTCCTAATATTTATGCCATTGGGGATGTTGCTGCTTACAATGGTAAATATGATGTGATTGCGACTGGTTTTGGTGAGGCACCCACGGCAATCAATGACATCATGACACGCATTTTGCCTGACATTAAAGGACCTGCTCATTCGACAGCATTAGTCGTTGAAGATGGTATGGTAAAACGTTAGTGATGCTTTTGTGAAAGCTTTATCAATTACTACTAAATATCATGAAAATTTGTTACAATAATAACGAACAAAATTAGAAAAAGAGGTGTACCAATGGCAAAGTTGGTTTTAATTCGTCACGGTCAAAGTGAATGGAATGCATTAAATTTATTCAATGGATGGGTTGATACAAAGTTAAGTGACAAGGGAATTGCACAGGCAAAGACGGCTGGTCAATTGTTAGCTAAGGAAGGTATTCAATTCGACCAAGCTTATACGTCAGTATTGACACGTGCAATTACGACATTACACTTGGCGTTGGAAGAAGCAGATCAATTATGGATTCCTGAAGTTAAGTCATGGCGTTTGAATGAACGTCATTATGGTGCTTTGCAAGGATTGAATAAGGCTGATGCAGCAAAGAAATGGGGTGATGAACAAGTTCATCAATGGCGTCGTTCATATGACGTTTTGCCACCATTACTAGAAGAGCAATCAGAAACAATGACCATTGATGGTAAGACGTATCCAGCATTGGATCGTCGTTATTCAGATGTACCTGCAGGTGAATTACCAAAAGGTGAAAACTTGAAAGTTACCTTGGATCGTGTTTTGCCATTTTGGGATTCAGATATTTCAAAGGCATTGAAGGACGGTAAGAATGTTGTTATCGGTGCTCATGGCAACTCATTGCGTGCCCTAGTAAAGCATGTTGAGCAAATCTCAGATGCTGACATTATGGGTGTTGAAATTGCTAATGGTGAGCCATGGGTTTACGACTTGGATGAAGACTTGAACGTTGTTTCAAAGAAGATTTTGAAGCCTGAAGCTTAATCTATAATAATTAATAAACAAACGATTTCATCAATCGTTAAAAAAGCAGGATTTCCTATTTTTGGAAATCCTGTTTTTTTATGTAGCTATGAAAATTGACACAAAGTTAGGAATTAATTAATTTTCTTCAGCAATAAACTTTTCATGTTTGACTTTAATAACCAACTTATATAGTTTTAGCCAATCTGCCATTTCTGGTAAGTTTGCCCAAATGACTTGAGGTTTATCAAAATTTGGGTTGTAAGTATCAGATATATAGATATCCGTTTTATCATCGATATCCTCATACGCCATAATATTGAGATTTGTCAGGGATTGACATTCTTTCAAAACATGTTGTGTTAATAAACGACTTTGATTAAAGTTGACGGCAATATAAACAGTATCCTGAAAAATATTTGCTGGTAGAGCAGTTGAAATATAGATACCAAAAAGATAACGACATTGCTTTTCATCAAGTACCATATTGTCTACTTGAGAAGAATGACTAAGAAGAATATCTGTTAATTGTTGACATAAATGATCAATGCCAGGATGTGATTCTTTATGCCACATCATTGTCTTATCATTCATACAATCTTGCATTGGCACAATTGGTAGGAGAGCGGCAACATTAATTGCGGCTAAATTATCTGCAAAATCTTTAAATTCTTTTATATTAGCTTGATCACCTAATGTTTTTCGAGCAGCTTCTACTTGTAATGCAGTAATTTGTTGTATCTCTTTCGCATTGTTCAATCGATTAATATTTTTATTTGGCAATGAGCCATGGTATAAGACATAAATTAAAATCATGTTGGTGCTTTGAATAGCGAATTCACGAGAAGTATTTAATTTAGACATAATTCGATGAGTAAATTCTTGAACATTTTCAGAAGACTCATAATTTACTAAATAGTATTTCGCAGGAATGCTTCGAACACCGCGAATTAATGAACGTACATAATTAATCATTAATAAATGCATGCAACTACGATATACATCTTCTGGTAATTTAAAATCCCAAATATCCTTTGAAAGAGCGATAAATGGTTCTAAATCATCGACATGGTAATCCGTTAAATAGTCAAAGTAGTTGAAGTAGGTCAATGCATCGAATATTAAAAAACGGATTTGCATTTCATCTAAATGGTCTAGGTTAAGGTCATTGAATAAGCGTTTTCTGATCCTAAAGTAAGTAGCACTACTAATATTTAACTTTTGTTGAAATTGTTCTTCAGGAGTATGCCGTCGCAACATAACATTAAAAATAAAAATTTGAAATGGTATAGATTGATTGGCAATATATGATTTTAGATTGTTAAAAGTAGTGTAACTAATTGTGTTGAAGGTAATGTGTGTTTTGTCAAATACAAGATCCAGTTCAGAAAAATTTGAACTGATTTCTTGTGCTCTTGTGAGGGTAACATCTAATTTATATTTACTAATATCTAATTTTTGCTGTAGTTCAATTAACGATAGTTCATTATTTTCTGATTGAAATAATAACTCGAAGAAAGAAAAAATAAGCGTATTTTCTCGTCCTAAAAATGGTTTGAATTTTTTAAACATGTGCAACTCCAATAATACGTACATTAAAACTAAGTATATTGTTAATCGTAAAATTTTATAACAAAAAAATCTATTATTCCCATAATAAAATAAGAAATTGTTACATAATATCAAATTATTTAATATTTTTTTAAAAAACTGAAATAAGTAATCTAACTATTTTATAAAATTAAAAAAATCGGATAGGCACATCTCATTTTTTAGTAATAAAGTAAACGCAAAACGGAGTTTTTTAATTCCTGTTTTTGATAGTTAATTCCTGTTTTTGATAAATTAGGGGGTAGTCAGTTATGGAGCTGAGAAAAATTGTTCGATTTAAAATGTATAAAGCTGGGAAAAAATGGATGTTCGCAGGTATTGCAACGCTAAGTTTAGGCCTTGGTATTGAAGGGACTACTCAAAGTGTTCATGCGGATGATACGTCAGCTAATCAAAATGATAGTACCCTTGAACAGTCTGCAGCATCAAGTGATGCAACAGCTGGCTTTAAAATAGTCACAAGTAGTGATAACGGCGTTAGTTCAGAGGATACACAAGTCAGTGAATCAAGTAATGTTGCAGCCAGCTTGGCAACGTCTAGTCAAGCAGATAGTGTTGCAGTCAGCTCGGCAACATCTAGTCAAACAGATAGTGTTGATAATAACTCGGCTAGCTCAACAAGTGTGACTAGCAATAGTGCAAGTTCATCAATGGCTGATAGTACAGCAAATACTGCTGCAAGCCAAACGACAACAAATAGTATTGCAACATCAGCTAGTTCAGCAAGTGCCAACGTTGCAACAAGTGATGCAACAGAAAATGAAACAACGGCATCAACTGCTCTTACGTCTGATTCAGGAGCAAGTACGATTGCATCTTCTGCTGCAAATAATGCTAGTAGCGTATTACAAAGTAGTCAGTCAAGCTCGTCGGCAGCGTCATCAGCCGCAAGTACAACTAGCAGTACGTCTGTTGTGAATAATGTAAACAGCGTGACGACACAAGATAATCCGCAATCTGAAAATGCTATTACTGTAAGCACGGCACAACAACTATCAGATGCAATTGCTAAAAGTACGTATAATACGATTTATATTGCTAATAATATTGATATGTCTGATTTAAAAAGTGGTAATTGGATAATAATCTCTAATTCAAGAAGTATTACAATTACCTCGGTAGCAGGCAGTCATTACATTCTTGACATGGATTCTTATTATTTTAGTGATAGTGGTAACGGTATTATTACTATTCAAAATTTGGATATTTTTGGTTGTAGTTATTATGGTGTAATTAGAAGTGCGAAAGAATATCATTTTAGTAATGTTAACTATGTTGGCTCACAGTTTGTTTATTCGCCCAATGCTGATATATATATTCATGATAATGTCACAGTGACGACGGTTGCTCAATATAGTAACGGTATTGATGGCCATTCACAACTAAAAACAACACAAGATTCGAGTGTTAGTCGTGGAAACAATCAACAAGTTATTCAAGGGTCATCGGTTACTTTTACAACTGGTAGTCATTTTATTGCAACAACCAGTAATGGTAATGTTTTGCAACTAACAAATGGTGGTAAAGGTGCTGTTTTGGAAGATGGTGCTATTGTTGATCTATACCCTCATACAAATGCAAATGGTACAGGTGAGGGAGTTCAAAACGGGGCATCCTATGCTATCTTAACGAATGGTAATGTGACATTAGGGAAGAGTGCAAAGTTGAACATTTATTTAAATGTCGACTCGACGGACGCCGGTGCTTCTGGTGCCATTGCCTTAGGAAGTAATGCACAAGTAACAGCAGCAGATAATGCTGAAATTAATATCGTAGCTAATGGTAAATTATTAGCTGAGCCAATTTATTTCAATGGGTCTAATGCATCCATTACGATGGATGCTGGTGCAAAATTTAATTTTCAGGGAAATAATCTGGATAATACAACAAAGAGTATTTTTAGCATCACAAGGAGTAATGCAAACTTTATTATTAATAAAGGGGCATCCTTCAATGTATCCATTGATGGTACAGGAGCAATTGCGATTTTTAATATCTCAAGTGGTGGTCAATTTATTGTCACCGATCCGGCACATTTTGTGATTGACCGCTCAAAAAATACCAATGCGAATAGTTCGGTTATTAATAACGCTAGTTTAACGTTTAATGATGTTCGTGTTAAAGATGGGGATAGTTATACAAACTCAGTTAAGACTTTAACGTTAAACTTTAGCAATGGTAAAGTCACTGTTAGCAGTATTGAGGGTAAGACACAGGATACCGAAAATAGAGTTAATGCATTATTAAATAATCAATCGGTCAATGTTCTTGATTTCATTTCTGCTGGGGATGATGTTGTTATTGACGGTGTGAGATTAAATGATAAGACATTGACTGGAAATCTTGTTGATGGTGTATCTGGTGCTTATATTAATGTTGGTATCAAACATGCGGATGGCACCATTGATAGTCTTGGCACAATTAATCAGTTAACTAGTCCCTATTGGAGGGACGGTAAGTATTATGCAGTCATGACTAATGATGCAGGGCAATTCGTTATTGATTTATCAAGCGTATCGTTGAATAATACTGACACGATTGTCATCTATGCAACCAAGGAATTCTTAGAAGATACAGAAAGTTATAATGTTGGAGACTTAAGACTAGCTAATAAGAAAATCCTTGATAAAGAAGACTTAGTTGCATATGGTAACCAAGCTAAGAATAAAATTGACACAACAATGCCTGGGTTAACAACTGATGAGAAAAAACAATATGAGTCTGATATTGATAGTGAAGTGACTTCTGGGAGTTCAGCTATTGATGCGGCGACAACTGAAAATGATGTTGATACATTGCTAGGTCAATCAAAAACTAATATTGATAATGACGTCACTTTAGCTAATGAACGGAGCGCTGCAAAAATCGCACAAGCTAAGCAAGACATTATTGATACTGCTAGTCAAACTAAGCAAGATATTGACAATGATGCCACATTGACAACGGCAGCAAAGACGCAACAAAAGGCAGATGTAGACCAAGCAGTAACGGCAGCAGATGCAGCAATCGACGCAGCAACAGATGCTGATGGTATTGACCAAGCGGTGACGACAGGCGAGACAGTAATCGCAGCAGCGCACCAAGCTGGACAAGCGCTAACGGATCAAAAGAGTGCAGCAAAGACGGCTATACAAACGGCGGCTGATGCAGCGAAAACCGCAATCGAAAACGACGCCACATTGACAACGGCTGAAAAGACGCAACAAAAGGCGGATGTAGACCAAGCAGTAACGGCAGCAGATGCAGCGATCGAAGCTGCTACGGATGCCGACGGCATTAACCAAGCGGTCACAACAGGTGAAACGGCAATCGCAGCAGCGCACCAAGCTGGACAAGCGCTAACGGATCAAAAGAGTGCAGCAAAGACGGCTATACAAACGGCGGCTGATGCAGCGAAAACCGCAATCGAGAACGATGCCACATTGACAACGGCTGAAAAGACGCAACAAAAGGCGGATGTAGACCAAGCAGTGACGGCAGCAGATGCAGCGATCGAAGCTGCTACGGATGCCGACGGCATTAACCAAGCAGTAACGACGGGTGAGACCGCTATTGCAGCAGCACACAAACCTGGTCAGACAACCGATAACCAAAAGGAAGCAGCCAAGGATGCGATCGAAGCCGCAGCAAATCAAGTCAAGCAAGACATTGACAACGATGCCACGTTGACAACGGCCGAAAAGGCGCAACAAAAGGCGGATGTAGACCAAGCAGTAACGGCAGCAGATGCAGCGATCGAAGCTGCTACGGATGCCGACGGCATTAACCAAGCGGTCACCACCGGTGAAACGGCAATCGCAGCAGTGCACCAAGCTGGACAAGCGCTAACGGATCAAAAGAGTGCAGCAAAGACGGCTATACAAACGGCGGCTGATGCAGCGAAAACCGCAATCGAGAACGATGCCACATTGACAACGGCTGAAAAGACGCAACAAAAGGCGGATGTAGACCAAGCAGTGACGGCAGCAGATGCAGCAATCGAAGCTGCTACGGATGCCGACGGCATTAACCAAGCGGTCACAACAGGTGAAACGGCAATCGCAGCAGCGCACCAAGCTGGACAAGCGCTAACGGATCAAAAGAGTGCAGCAAAGACGGCTATACAAACGGCGGCTGATGCAGCGAAAACCGCAATCGATAATGATGCCACATTGACAACGGCCGAAAAGACGCAACAAAAGGCGGATGTAGACCAAGCAGTAACGGCGGCTAATACAGCGATCGAAGCTGCTACGGATGCCGACGGCATTAACCAAGCAGTCACGACGGGTGAGACCGCTATTGCAGCAGCACACAAACCTGGTCAGACAACCGATAACCAAAAGGAAGCAGCCAAGGATGCGATCGAAGCCGCAGCAAATCAAGTCAAGCAAGACATTGACAATGATGCCACATTGACAACGGCTGAAAAGACGCAACAAAAGGCGGATGTAGACCAAGCAGTGACGGCAGCAGATGCAGCGATCGAAGCTGCTACGGATGCCGACGGCATTAACCAAGCGGTCACAACAGGTGAAACGGCAATCGCAGCAGCGCACCAAGCTGGACAAGCGCTAACGGATCAAAAGAGTGCAGCAAAGACGGCTATACAAACGGCGGCTGATGCAGCGAAAACCGCAATCGATAATGATGCCACATTGACAACGGCCGAAAAGACGCAACAAAAGGCGGATGTAGACCAAGCAGTCACGGCGGCTAATACAGCAATCGAAGCTGCTACGGATGCCGACGGCATTAACCAAGCAGTCACGACGGGTGAGACCGCTATCGCAGCAGCACACAAACCTGGTCAGACAACCGATAACCAAAAGGAAGCAGCCAAGGATGCAATCGAAGCCGCAGCAAATCAAGTCAAGCAAGACATTGACAATGATGCCACATTGACAACGGCCGAAAAGACGCAACAAAAGGTGGATGTAGACCAAGCAGTAACGGCAGCAGATGCAGCAATCGAAGCTGCTACGGATGCCGACGGCATTAACCAAGCAGTCACGACGGGTGAGACCGCTATTGCAGCAGCACACAAACCTGGTCAGACAACCGATAACCAAAAGGAAGCAGCCAAGGATGCGATCGAAGCCGCAGCAAATCAAGTCAAGCAAGACATTGACAACGATGCTACGTTGACAACGGCCGAAAAGACGCAACAAAAGGCGGATGTAGACCAAGCAGTAACGGCGGCTAATACAGCAATTGATGCTGCTACGGATGCCGACGGCATTAACCAAGCAGTAACAACGGGTGAGACCGCTATCGCAGCAGCACACAAACCTGGTCAGACAACCGATAACCAAAAGGAAGCAGCCAAGGATGCGATCGAAGCCGCAGCAAATCAAGTCAAGCAAGACATTGACAACGATGCTACGTTGACAACGGCCGAAAAGACGCAACAAAAGGCGGATGTAGACCAAGCAGTAACGGCGGCTAATACAGCAATCGATGATGCTACGAATGCCGACGGCATTAACCAAGCAGTAACAACAGGTGAAACGGCAATCGCAGCAGCGCACCAAGCTGGACAAGCGCTAACGGATCAAAAGAGTGCAGCAAAGACGGCTATACAAACGGCGGCTGATGCAGCGAAAACCGCAATCGAGAACGATGCCACATTGACAACGGCTGAAAAGACGCAACAAAAGGCGGATGTAGACCAAGCAGTGACGGCAGCAGATGCAGCGATCGAAGCTGCTACGGATGCTGACGGCATTAACCAAGCAGTCACGACGGGTGAGACCGCTATTGCAGCAGCACACAAACCTGGTCAGACAACCGATAACCAAAAGGAAGCAGCCAAGGATGCGATCGAAGCCGCAGCAAATCAAGTCAAGCAAGACATTGACAATGATGCCACATTGACAACGGCCGAAAAGACGCAACAAAAGGCGGATGTAGACCAAGCAGTAACGGCAGCAGATGCAGCAATCGAAGCTGCTACGAATGCCGACGGCATTAACCAAGCGGTCACAACAGGTGAAACGGCAATCGCAGCAGCGCACCAAGCTGGACAAGCGCTAACGGATCAAAAGAGTGCAGCAAAGACGGCTATACAAACGGCGGCTGATGCAGCGAAAACCGCAATCGAGAACGATGCCACATTGACAACGGCTGAAAAGACGCAACAAAAGGCGGATGTAGACCAAGCAGTAACGGCAGCAGATGCAGCGATCGAAGCTGCTACGGATGCCGACGGCATTAACCAAGCGGTCACCACCGGTGAAACGGCAATCGCAGCAGCGCACCAAGCTGGACAAGCGCTAACGGATCAAAAGAGTGCAGCAAAGACGGCTATACAAACGGCGGCTGATGCAGCGAAAACCGCAATCGAGAACGATGCCACATTGACAACGGCTGAAAAGACGCAACAAAAGGCGGATGTAGACCAAGCAGTGACGGCAGCAGATGCAGCAATCGAAGCTGCTACGGATGCCGACGGCATTAACCAAGCGGTCACCACCGGTGAAACGGCAATCGCAGCAGCGCACCAAGCTGGACAAGCGCTAACGGATCAAAAGAGTGCAGCAAAGACGGCTATACAAACGGCGGCTGATGCAGCGAAAACCGCAATCGAGAACGATGCCACATTGACAACGGCTGAAAAGACGCAACAAAAGGCGGATGTAGACCAAGCAGTGACGGCAGCAGATGCAGCGATCGAAGCTGCTACGGATGCTGACGGCATTAACCAAGCAGTCACGACGGGTGAGACCGCTATTGCAGCAGCACACAAACCTGGTCAGACAACCGATAACCAAAAGGAAGCAGCCAAGGATGCGATCGAAGCCGCAGCAAATCAAGTCAAGCAAGACATTGACAATGATGCCACGTTGACAACGGCCGAAAAGACGCAACAAAAGGCGGATGTAGACCAAGCAGTAACGGCGGCTAATACAGCAATCGATGATGCTACGAATGCCGACGGCATTAACCAAGCAGTCACGACGGGTGAGACCGCTATTGCAGCAGCACACAAACCTGGTCAGACAACCGATAACCAAAAGGAAGCAGCCAAGGATGCGATCGAAGCCGCAGCAAATCAAGTCAAGCAAGACATTGACAACGATGCTACGTTGACAACGGCCGAAAAGACGCAACAAAAGGCGGATGTAGACCAAGCAGTAACGGCGGCTAATACAGCAATCGATGATGCTACGAATGCCGACGGCATTAACCAAGCAGTAACAACAGGTGAAACGGCAATCGCAGCAGCGCACCAAGCTGGACAAGCGCTAACGGATCAAAAGAGTGCAGCAAAGACGGCTATACAAACGGCGGCTGATGCAGCGAAAACCGCAATCGAGAACGATGCCACATTGACAACGGCTGAAAAGACGCAACAAAAGGCGGATGTAGACCAAGCAGTGACGGCAGCAGATGCAGCGATCGAAGCTGCTACGGATGCTGACGGCATTAACCAAGCAGTCACGACGGGTGAGACCGCTATTGCAGCAGCACACAAACCTGGTCAGACAACCGATAACCAAAAGGAAGCAGCCAAGGATGCGATCGAAGCCGCAGCAAATCAAGTCAAGCAAGACATTGACAATGATGCCACATTGACAACGGCCGAAAAGACGCAACAAAAGGCGGATGTAGACCAAGCAGTCACGGCGGCTAATACAGCAATCGATGATGCTACGAATGCCGACGGCATTAACCAAGCAGTCACGACGGGTGAGACCGCTATTGCAGCAGCACACAAACCTGGTCAGACAACCGATAACCAAAAGGAAGCAGCCAAGGATGCGATCGAAGCCGCAGCAAATCAAGTCAAGCAAGACATTGACAACGATGCTACGTTGACAACGGCCGAAAAGACGCAACAAAAGGCGGATGTAGACCAAGCAGTAACGGCAGCAGATGCAGCGATCGAAGCTGCTATGAATGCCGACGGCATTAACCAAGCAGTCACGACGGGTGAGACCGCTATTGCAGCAGCACACAAACCTGGTCAGACAACCGATAACCAAAAGGAAGCAGCCAAGGATGCAATCGAAGCCGCAGCAAATCAAGTCAAGCAAGACATTGACAATGATGCCACATTGACAACGGCCGAAAAGACGCAACAAAAGGTGGATGTAGACCAAGCAGTAACGGCAGCAGATGCAGCAATCGAAGCTGCTACGGATGCCGACGGCATTAACCAAGCGGTCACAACAGGTGAAACGGCAATCGCAGCAGCGCACCAAGCTGGACAAGCGCTAACGGATCAAAAGAGTGCAGCAAAGACGGCTATACAAACGGCGGCTGATGCAGCGAAAACCGCAATCGAGAACGATGCCACATTGACAACGGCTGAAAAGACGCAACAAAAGGCGGATGTAGACCAAGCAGTGACGGCGGCTAATACAGCAATCGATGATGCTACGGATGCCGACGGCATTAACCAAGCAGTCACGACGGGTGAGACCGCTATCGCAGCAGCGCACAAACCTGGTCAGACAACCGATAACCAAAAGGAAGCAGCCAAAGATGCGATCGAAGCCGCAGCAAATCAAGTCAAGCAAGACATTGACAACGATGCCACGTTGACAACGGCCGAAAAGACGCAACAAAAGGCGGATGTAGATCAAGCAGTAACGGCGGCTAATACAGCAATCGATGATGCTACGAATGCCGACGGCATTAACCAAGCAGTAACAACAGGTGAAACGGCAATCGCAGCAGCGCACCAAGCTGGACAAGCGCTAACGGATCAAAAGAGTGCAGCAAAGACGGCTATACAAACGGCGGCTGATGCAGCGAAAACCGCAATCGAGAACGATGCCACATTGACAACGGCTGAAAAGACGCAACAAAAGGCGGATGTAGACCAAGCAGTGACGGCAGCAGATGCAGCGATCGAAGCTGCTACGGATGCTGACGGCATTAACCAAGCAGTCACGACGGGTGAGACCGCTATTGCAGCAGCACACAAACCTGGTCAGACAACCGATAACCAAAAGGAAGCAGCCAAGGATGCGATCGAAGCCGCAGCAAATCAAGTCAAGCAAGACATTGACAATGATGCCACATTGACAACGGCCGAAAAGACGCAACAAAAGGCGGATGTAGACCAAGCAGTCACGGCGGCTAATACAGCAATCGATGATGCTACGAATGCCGACGGCATTAACCAAGCAGTCACGACGGGTGAGACCGCTATTGCAGCAGCACACAAACCTGGTCAGACAACCGATAACCAAAAGGAAGCAGCCAAGGATGCGATCGAAGCCGCAGCAAATCAAGTCAAGCAAGACATTGACAACGATGCTACGTTGACAACGGCCGAAAAGACGCAACAAAAGGCGGATGTAGATCAAGCAGTAACGGCGGCTAATACAGCAATCGATGATGCTACGAATGCCGACGGCATTAACCAAGCAGTCACGACGGGTGAGACCGCTATCGCAGCAGCGCACAAACCTGGTCAGACAACCGATAACCAAAAGGAAGCAGCCAAGGATGCGATCGAAGCCGCAGCAAATCAAGTCAAGCAAGACATTGACAATGATGCCACGTTGACAACGGCCGAAAAGACGCAACAAAAGGCGGATGTAGACCAAGCAGTAACGGCGGCTAATACAGCAATCGATGATGCTACGAATGCCGACGGCATTAACCAAGCAGTCACGACGGGTGAGACCGCTATTGCAGCAGCACACAAACCTGGTCAGACAACCGATAACCAAAAGGAAGCAGCCAAGGATGCGATCGAAGCCGCAGCAAATCAAGTCAAGCAAGACATTGACAACGATGCTACGTTGACAACGGCCGAAAAGACGCAACAAAAGGCGGATGTAGACCAAGCAGTAACGGCAGCAGATGCAGCGATCGAAGCTGCTACGAATGCCGACGGCATTAACCAAGCAGTCACGACGGGTGAGACCGCTATTGCAGCAGCACACAAACCTGGTCAGACAACCGATAACCAAAAGGAAGCAGCCAAGGATGCGATCGAAGCCGCAGCAAATCAAGTCAAGCAAGACATTGACAACGATGCTACGTTGACAACGGCCGAAAAGACGCAACAAAAGGCGGATGTAGACCAAGCAGTAACGGCGGCTAATACAGCAATCGATGATGCTACGAATGCCGACGGCATTAACCAAGCAGTAACAACAGGTGAAACGGCAATCGCAGCAGCGCACCAAGCTGGACAAGCGCTAACGGATCAAAAGAGTGCAGCAAAGACGGCTATACAAACGGCGGCTGATGCAGCGAAAACCGCAATCGAGAACGATGCCACATTGACAACGGCTGAAAAGACGCAACAAAAGGCGGATGTAGACCAAGCAGTGACGGCAGCAGATGCAGCGATCGAAGCTGCTACGGATGCTGACGGCATTAACCAAGCAGTCACGACGGGTGAGACCGCTATTGCAGCAGCACACAAACCTGGTCAGACAACCGATAACCAAAAGGAAGCAGCCAAGGATGCGATCGAAGCCGCAGCAAATCAAGTCAAGCAAGACATTGACAATGATGCCACATTGACAACGGCCGAAAAGACGCAACAAAAGGCGGATGTAGACCAAGCAGTCACGGCGGCTAATACAGCAATCGATGATGCTACGAATGCCGACGGCATTAACCAAGCAGTCACGACGGGTGAGACCGCTATTGCAGCAGCACACAAACCTGGTCAGACAACCGATAACCAAAAGGAAGCAGCCAAGGATGCGATCGAAGCCGCAGCAAATCAAGTCAAGCAAGACATTGACAACGATGCTACGTTGACAACGGCCGAAAAGACGCAACAAAAGGCGGATGTAGACCAAGCAGTAACGGCAGCAGATGCAGCGATCGAAGCTGCTACGAATGCCGACGGCATTAACCAAGCAGTCACGACGGGTGAGACCGCTATTGCAGCAGCACACAAACCTGGTCAGACAACCGATAACCAAAAGGAAGCAGCCAAGGATGCGATCGAAGCCGCAGCAAATCAAGTCAAGCAAGACATTGACAACGATGCTACGTTGACAACGGCCGAAAAGACGCAACAAAAGGCGGATGTAGACCAAGCAGTGACGGCAGCAGATGCAGCAATCGAAGCTGCTACGGATGCCGACGGCATTAACCAAGCGGTCACAACAGGTGAAACGGCAATCGCAGCAGCGCACCAAGCTGGACAAGCGCTAACGGATCAAAAGAGTGCAGCAAAGACGGCTATACAAACGGCGGCTGATGCAGCGAAAACCGCAATCGATAATGATGCCACATTGACAACGGCCGAAAAGACGCAACAAAAGGCGGATGTAGACCAAGCAGTCACGGCGGCTAATACAGCAATCGAAGCTGCTACGGATGCCGACGGCATTAACCAAGCAGTCACGACGGGTGAGACCGCTATCGCAGCAGCACACAAACCTGGTCAGACAACCGATAACCAAAAGGAAGCAGCCAAGGATGCAATCGAAGCCGCAGCAAATCAAGTCAAGCAAGACATTGACAATGATGCCACATTGACAACGGCCGAAAAGACGCAACAAAAGGTGGATGTAGACCAAGCAGTAACGGCAGCAGATGCAGCAATCGAAGCTGCTACGGATGCCGACGGCATTAACCAAGCGGTCACAACAGGTGAAACGGCAATCGCAGCAGCGCACCAAGCTGGACAAGCGCTAACGGATCAAAAGAGTGCAGCAAAGACGGCTATACAAACGGCGGCTGATGCAGCGAAAACCGCAATCGAGAACGATGCCACATTGACAACGGCTGAAAAGACGCAACAAAAGGCGGATGTAGACCAAGCAGTGACGGCGGCTAATACAGCAATCGATGATGCTACGGATGCCGACGGCATTAACCAAGCGGTCACAACAGGTGAAACGGCAATCGCAGCAGCGCACCAAGCTGGACAAGCGCTAACGGATCAAAAGAGTGCAGCAAAGACGGCTATACAAACGGCGGCTGATGCAGCGAAAACCGCAATCGATAATGATGCCACATTGACAACGGCCGAAAAGACGCAACAAAAGGCGGATGTAGACCAAGCAGTAACGGCGGCTAATACAGCAATCGATGATGCTACGGATGCCGACGGCATTAACCAAGCAGTCACGACGGGTGAGACCGCTATTGCAGCAGCACACAAACCTGGTCAGACAACCGATAACCAAAAGGAAGCAGCCAAGGATGCGATCGAAGCCGCAGCAAATCAAGTCAAGCAAGACATTGACAACGATGCTACGTTGACAACGGCCGAAAAGACGCAACAAAAGGCGGATGTAGACCAAGCAGTAACGGCGGCTAATACAGCAATCGATGATGCTACGAATGCCGACGGCATTAACCAAGCAGTCACGACGGGTGAGACCGCTATTGCAGCAGCACACAAACCTGGTCAGACAACCGATAACCAAAAGGAAGCAGCCAAGGATGCGATCGAAGCCGCAGCAAATCAAGTCAAGCAAGACATTGACAACGATGCTACGTTGACAACGGCCGAAAAGACGCAACAAAAGGCGGATGTAGACCAAGCAGTCACGGCGGCTAATACAGCAATCGATGATGCTACGGATGCCGACGGCATTAACCAAGCAGTCACAACGGGTGAGGCCGCTATCGCAGCAGCACACAAACCTGGTCAGACAACCGATAACCAAAAGGAAGCAGCCAAGGATGCGATCGAAGCCGCAGCAAATCAAGTCAAGCAAGACATTGACAACGATGCTACGTTGACAACGGCCGAAAAGACGCAACAAAAGGCGGATGTAGACCAAGCAGTCACGGCGGCTAATACAGCAATCGATGATGCTACGAATGCCGACGGCATTAACCAAGCAGTAACAACGGGTGAGACCGCTATCGCAGCAGCACACAAACCTGGTCAGACAACCGATAACCAAAAGAAAGCAGCCAAGGATGCGATCGAAGCCGCAGCAAATCAAGTCAAGCAAGACATTGACAACGATGCCACGTTGACAACGGCCGAAAAGACGCAACAAAAGGCGGATGTAGACCAAGCAGTGACGGCAGCAGATGCAGCGATCGAAGCTGCTACGGATGCCGACGGCATTAACCAAGCGGTCACAACAGGTGAAACGGCAATCGCAGCAGCACACAAACCTGGTCAGACAACCGATAACCAAAAGGAAACAGCCAAGGATGCGATCGAAGCCGCAGCAAATCAAGTCAAGCAAGACATTGACAATGATGCCACATTGACAACGGCCGAAAAGACGCAACAAAAGGCGGATGTAGACCAAGCAGTGACGGCAGCAGATGCAGCGATCGAAGCTGCTACGGATGCCGACGGCATTAACCAAGCAGTCACGACGGGTGAGACCGCTATTGTAGCAGCACACAAACCTGGTCAGACAACCGATAACCAAAAGGAAGCAGCCAAGGATGCGATCGAAGCCGCAGCAAATCAAGTCAAGCAAGACATTGACAATGATGCCACGTTGACAACGGCCGAAAAGACGCAACAAAAGGCGGATGTAGACCAAGCAGTGACGGCAGCAGATGCAGCGATCGAAGCTGCTACGGATGCCGACGGCATTAACCAAGCGGTCACAACAGGTGAAACGGCAATCGCAGCAGCGCACCAAGCTGGACAAGCGCTAACGGATCAAAAGAGTGCAGCAAAGACGGCTATACAAACGGCGGCTGATGCAGCGAAAACCGCAATCGATAATGATGCCACATTGACAACGGCTGAAAAGACGCAACAAAAGGCGGATGTAGACCAAGCAGTGACGGCAGCAGATGCAGCGATCGATGATGCTACGGATGCCGACGGCATTAACCAAGCGGTCACAACAGGTGAAACGGCAATCGCAGCAGCGCACCAAGCTGGACAAGCGCTAACGGATCAAAAGAGTGCAGCAAAGACGGCTATACAAACGGCGGCTGATGCAGCGAAAACCGCAATCGAGAACGATGCCACATTGACAACGGCTGAAAAGACGCAACAAAAGGCGGATGTAGACCAAGCAGTGACGGCAGCAGATGCAGCGATCGATGATGCTACGGATGCCGACGGCATTAACCAAGCAGTAACGACGGGTGAGACCGCTATCGCAGCAGCACACAAACCTGGTCAGACAACCGATAACCAAAAGGAAACAGCCAAGGATGCGATCGAAGCCGCAGCAAATCAAGTCAAGCAAGACATTGACAATGATGCCACATTGACAACGGCCGAAAAGACGCAACAAAAGGCGGATGTAGACCAAGCAGTCACGGCGGCTAATACAGCAATCGATGATGCTACGAATGCCGACGGCATTAACCAAGCAGTAACGACGGGTGAGACCGCTATCGCAGCAGCACACAAACCTGGTCAGACAACCGATAACCAAAAGGAAACAGCCAAGGATGCGATCGAAGCCGCAGCAAATCAAGTCAAGCAAGACATTGACAATGATGCCACATTGACAACGGCCGAAAAGACGCAACAAAAGGCGGATGTAGACCAAGCAGTAACGGCTGCTAATGCGGCAATCGACAATGCCACGGATGCTGACGGCATTAACCAATCGGTAGCCACAGGTGAGACGAATATCGCTAATCAACACCAAGTGGGAATGAGTATTGATAAGCAAAAGAATCTCGCTAAAGAGAAAATTCGTGCAGCAGCTAATGAGACAAAGATAGCGATTGATAACGATCCAACGTTAACGACAAAACAAAAGAATGCTCAAAAAGCAGCTGTAGATCAAGTGGCCTTTATAGCAATTCAAAAAATAGATCGTGTGCAAATCGCTGATGCTATTCAAAAAGTAACAATAGATGGTATTAATGAGATTAAAGCTCAGCACCATGTTGGCCAAATTCTTGATGATCAAAAGAACCAGGCTAAGGAAGATGTTATTGCTGAGGGTGATCACATTAAACACGATATTGATAATGATAGTTCTCTAACAACAGTTGAAAAAGAAAAGCAGAAGCAAGCTGTTGACAGTGCCGTACAACATGCGCTACAAGCAATTAATGAAGCAACAAATGCTGATGAAGTTAATAGAGCATTAAATGAAGGAAAGGAGGAAATTGATAAACAACATGTACCAGGTATGAACAATGGACATGTCACAAATTCAAGTCAATATCCACATACAGATGAGGGGGTAACACCATCTGTTCATGCGACTGATAATGATATGGTAAGTGGCAGAGAACCAGGATCTCATGATAGTGATCATAAGCAACAAGTTCAAAATTCAGAAAATATGACACTACCAAATACAGGTGTTCAAACAACTGATGGCAAGCAAGATATTGTTGTAACGTTACTTGCACTATTAGCTAGTCTATTAGGTGCATTAGGTATAAAAGTTAAGAAACATGAAAGTAAAGATTAATATGTGAGTGAGTTATCACAATCACAATTAATAGTTATATTTTACAAGTGACCAGTCTGATGATAAAAAATCAGACTGGTTTTTTGTTAACAGCATTTAAAAAGAAATCGCTTCTTTTTACGAAAAAATCAATCAATAATATGTTAAGAATTATATGATGAAAAATGTAAAATCGTTATTTCAAAATGGGACAATAAAGGACTGTCTATAAACAATGAAAACGTTTACACTTAAAAGGTGATATTTTTTATTATGTTTACTTAAAAGGAGATTTTATTATGCCATTATTTTGGGTATTAGTGGGCATTGTTTTATTAATTTTACTAATCGTGAAATTTAAATTAAATACATATGTCTCATTATTGGTTACAGCGGTATTTTTAGCTTTGGTATTAGGTATTCCAGTTGATAAAATTGGGCCGGCCATTGAAACAGGAATTGGTGGTCAGCTTGGTCACTTGGCCATTGTCTTTGGGCTAGGATCAATGATTGGTAAATTAGTGTCTGATACTGGTGGTGGTTATCGAATTGCGCATACGTTAATTCAAAAATTTGGTCGGAGACAGATTCAAATCGCAATCATCTTGGCATCATTTATTGTTGGTATCGCTCTATTTTTCGAAGTTGGACTAGTTGTTTTACTACCAATTTTGTTTGTTATTGCAAAAGAGTTGAGTGTGCCATTGCTTTATTTGGGTATTCCAATGGCTGCAACTTTGAATACTGCGCATGCCTTTTTACCACCACATCCAGCTCCAACTGCTGTTGCCGGTGTGTTTAATGCAAGTATTGGTCAAGTATTGATACTAGGTATTATTGTTGCTATTCCAACAATTATTATTTCTGGACCAATTTTTAACATGGTTCTTAAGAAAGTTTATCCAAGTGCTTATCACAAAGAAACACCCAATGTTTTTGGTGAGTTTAAGACATTTAAACTTGAAGAAACACCAGGATTTGGTATCAGTATTTTAACTTCAATGATGCCAGTTATTTTGATTGGTGTGGCAACTATTTTAGATCCGTTTCTGGCTAAAAAATCAATTCTTGGTCAAATAGTTGGCTTTATTGGTAGTCCTGATATGGCAATGTTACTATCACTTATTTTTGCTTTGTTTACAATGGGTGTGCTTCGGGGCATTAAAATGTCAGAAATTGGTAATACCTTAACTGAGTCAATCAAACAAATTGCAATGATGTTACTTATCATTGGTGGTGGTGGCGCACTGAAAGAAGTCCTAATTGAGGGTGGCATTTCAGATTATGTTTCAGCACTATTTGCACATACGTCAATGTCACCAATTATTGCTGCTTGGTTAATCACGGCTGTCTTACGTGTTAGTTTGGGATCTTCAACGGTTTCAGGTATTACAGCTGCTGGTTTGATTGCACCATTGGTTGCTAGTTCTAGTATTAATCCAGCTTTAATTGTACTAGCTATTGGTGCTGGTTCAGTTTTCGCTGATCATGTTAATGATGCTGGCTTTTGGATGATTAAAGAATACTTTGGTCTATCGCTAAAGGAAACGTTGCTATCTTGGACAACATTAACAAGTGTACTATCGGTTGCTGGATTAGGTTCAGTATTGTTGCTATCATTGTTTGTATAATAAAAAATAAAATTTAGACATGTCATACGTAAACGATTTTTAATTATTAAACACTTTAAGTCAATGACCTATCAATTAGGTGGATTTGAAGTGTTTTTTTGTACTTTGTTTAAAAAAATATGCATTTATAAGTGAATATAAAGAGTAATAATGAATAAAAAACAAAAAGTATTGATTTTTTTGCATATTTATTCTATTATTTAGAAAACGTTTTAAAGAGAGGATTCAAAATGAGTAAAGAGAAAGTTGTTTTAGCATATTCTGGTGGTCTAGATACATCGGTTGAAATTGCCTGGTTGAAAAATGCGGGTTATGACGTCATTGCATGTTGTATTAATGTTGGTGAAGAAAAAGACTTGGCAAAAATTCAAGAAAAAGGTAAGCAAGTCGGAGCCGTTGAATCAATTGTTATTGATGCAGAAAAAGAATTCGCTGAAGAATATGCGTTGGTTGCTTTACAAGCACATGCATATTATGAAGGTGAATATCCACTAATTTCAGCCTTATCACGTCCTTTGATTGCAAAAAAATTGGTTTTAGTTGCAAAAGAATTTGGCGCAAGTGCCATCGCACACGGTTGTACAGGTAAAGGCAATGACCAGGTGCGGTTTGAAACAGAAATTCATGCCTTAGCGCCTGAAATGAAAATAGAAGATCCTATTCGTGACCAACATATGTCTCGTGAAATGGAAATTGCTTATGCCAAAGAAAATGGGATTCCCGTACCAATTACAAAAGAAAGTCCATATTCTATTGACGAAAATCTATGGGGTCGTGCGAATGAGTGTGGTGTACTTGAGGATCCTTGGGCAACAGCACCTGAGGATGCTTATGCACGAACGACACCGCTTGAGGAAACGCCAGACACACCAGATTATATTGAAATCACTTTCAAGAAAGGTGTTCCAGTTACAATTAATGGGCAGACTTATGAATTGGCTGAATTAATTAAAAAATTAAATCAAGTTGCAGGCAAACATGGGATTGGCCGTATTGATCATGTTGAGAATCGCTTAATTGGGATTAAGTCTCGTGAAATATATGAATGCCCTGGCGCTGAAGTTTTGTTGAAAGCACATAAAGATTTAGAAGATTTGACAACAACCAAAGATTTGGCGCACTTTAAGCCGCTGATTGAAAAAGAAATTGCTGACACAATTTATAATGCTCTTTGGTTCACACCACTATTTGATTCATTAAAGGCCTTTATTGATGAGAGTCAAAAAGAGGTAAATGGGACAGTGCGGGTGAAATTATTTAAAGGGAATGTCATTTGTGAAGGCCGTCAATCTGATAATTCACTTTATAGTTTAGACTTAGCAACATATACCTCAGCAGACGCCTTTGACCAAGAAGCTGCCGCAGGATTTATTAAGTTATACAGTCTGCCTTCAATCGTGCATGCTCAAGTACAACAAAAATTACAAGAAACAAAACAAATAACGACGAAGTAGGAAGAGGGTTACGTGATGGCAACCAATCAAATGTGGGGTGGTCGATTCGAAAAAGGCAATCAAGCAGATGTGGTGACATTTAATGCCTCGATTTCTTTTGATCAAAGATTAGCTAAGTATGATATTCAAGGATCAATTGCCCATGCCCAAATGTTGACACATACAAAAATACTTTCTGAATCAGAAGGTCATCAAATAGTAGCGGGTTTAAAAAAATTACAAGAAAAGCTAGCTGCAGGAGAATTAAAATTTTCAGATACTTTTGAAGATATTCATATGAATATCGAGCATTTATTACAATTAGAAATAGGTGAAGTGGCAGGAAAATTGCATACGGCTAGAAGTCGTAATGATCAAACCGCGACAGATATGCATTTATTTTTAAAAGAAGAAACAACAACGATAATCACTTTAATGAATCAATTATTGCATGTCGTTGTAGAAAAAGCTGATAAACATGTTGATACTATTATGGCGGGTTATACGCATTTACAACATGCGCAACCCATTTCTTATGCACACTATTTAATGGCATATTACGAGATGTTTATGCGTGATAAGAAACGGTTTGATATTGCATTTGAAAGTGCAAATCAGTCACCATTGGGAGCAGCAGCGTTGGCTGGAACGACTTTTCCAATTGATCGTGTGTACAGTGCAGCAAAATTAAATTTTGCGGATAACTACCAAAACTCAATTGACGCTGTATCTGATCGTGACTATTTAATAGACTTTTTACATGCAGCGACAACATTAATGATGCATTTAAGTCGTTTTTGTGAAGAAATCATTCAATGGCAATCTTATGAGTTTGGTTACATTGAAATTAGTGATGCATTTGCAACAGGCAGTTCCATTATGCCACAAAAGAAAAATCCAGATGTGGCAGAATTAATTCGTGGTAAAACTGGTCGAGTATATGGTGCATTGTTTGCCTTATTAACGACGCTAAAAGGATTGCCGTTAGCTTACGATAAAGACTTACAAGAGGACAAAGAAGGCATTTTTGATACGGTTGATACCGTAAAAGATTGTATTTCATTGTTTACTGAAATGTTGGCAACCATTGAAGTTAAGTCAGATAAATTACAGGCATCGTTATATGATGATTTTTCAAATGCGACAGAGTTAGCTGATTATTTGGCCGATAAAGGTATCCCATTCCGACGAGCACATCAAATTGTTGGTAAATTAGTCCATTTTGGTATGGCAAATCAATTACCATTACAAGAAATGTCATTGGCACAATTGCAACAGGCTGAACCATTGATAAAAGATGATGTGTATGCCGCTTTAGATCCCCAAAATGCGATTGCAAGACGAATATCATTAGGTTCTACTGGTTTTGAACAGGTAAAATATCAAATTAAACAAGCAAAGAAAAAATTAGCAAGTTTTGCAGATTAATTATAAAAACGTGTGAATGAGCGCATAGCTAAAGCTCATTCATGCTTTTTTTTGTACCTTAAATTTGTATAAAAAAACATAAATTTACCCTAGCTTTCAGTTTTCAACCCTAATATAGACCATATTAACAAAGCGGTAAGATAAATTAAAAATTATGATTGATTATTTATGAATATTAAAAAATAATTATCTGATTACCCTTTTTAAATGGATGAATGTGTCACGATATTGCTAAAATGTCGTTTATCAGAAGGAGGGGATATTTTGCAAAGTGTTAGTGAACGGAAGACAAAGAAAAGACATTTTGAAAGCAGTCTACCATGGTTGATACCAATCGCTGTGATTATTTTATGGGAGTTGATTGTTGATATGGGTGTGATTGATACAACCTATGTACCCAGTCCATCAGCCGTTTTTAATCAAGCAGTGACACTATGGCAAACGGGGAATTTACAACAAAATATTGGTATTTCGTTATACCCTGCAACGATGGGATTGTTGATTGGTGGTACGTTTGGCTTTTTTTTGGGTATGGCAAATGGATTATTAAAAATCAGTCATTTATTGTTTAACTCTACTGTGCAAATGGTACGTAACATTCCACACCTTGCTTTGATGCCATTGGTCATTATCTGGTTAGGAATTGGTGAACCAGCAAAAGTGACATTGGTTGCCATTGGTGTCATGTTTCCAATCTATATTAATACATTACATGGCATTCGATCGATTGATCCAAAACTGATTGAAATGGGGCATTCATATCAATTATCAAAATGGCAAATGTTAACAAAGATTATCTTTCCAGGTGCAATGCCCACGATTTTAATGGGAGTTCGGTATGCGTTAGGGGTAATGTGGACGACATTAATTGCTTTAAATCCATTTAATGCCCCTAAAAGTGGGACCGTTGGTTTACCGGTTGCGACTAATATTGCCATATTAGTGGATGGCGCTATTTCTCAAAAAGCTGGTCAAGTCGGAGAAATATTATTACGCGGTGATCATGTGATTACTGATTATCTTGATAGCTGACCAGATTCATTTTATCAAGGATGGTTACGAACAGGCGATTTAGGTCAATTTGATGATGATGGTTATTTAAAGATTGTTGGCCGAATCAAAGATATTATTAGTCATGGCGGCGAGAAGGTGGCCCCAGTTGCCATTGAAGATAGTTTACGTCAATTATCATTTATTGAGGATGTTGTCATTATTGGGTTACCTGACGCACTTTATGGCGAGGAAGTTGTTGCAGTGATCATTCCTAGGGCACAGCGTCAATTAACAGAAGTGGCTATGACGAATCAATTATTGCAATACGCGGCAAATCATTTTTCCTTGCCAGCGAGACCAACGAGGGTTTTCTTTGTTAATCAATACCCACATAATCCAACGGGAAAGGTCATGCGAAACCCAACTGAGTCGTTAAAACTATGGTAGAAAAACAACAAAAAAGAAAATATTTATATGAAGTTGATATCTTAAGATTGATTTTCATTACAGGGGTATTATTAAATCACACAACGACAATGGTGGCTAGTAAATTATCAGCAACCTCGTGGGAAGTAAATTTTCTTAACATGACACATCTGTCTTTACAAGAATGGGTTTTATGTTCATTACAGGGCTTGTTTTATTTCTACAACATTTTCATAAAAAGTTGCATATTTGGTCTTTTTGGAAAAAACGTTTTTTAGGGATAGGTATACCATATATTAGTTGGTGTTTTATTTTACTACTTGGTGAGACACTTATGCAAAATAATGGTGCAACCATGAAAACATTTTTATTGGCATTTATCTATTTAGTATCGCATGGAACTGACCACTATATGTATTATATTATTATTACGATGCAATTATATTTTGTGTTTCCATTATTGGTTTGGTTATTCAAAAAATTTCCAAACAGACATTTATTGATTCTCGGGATTTCTTTTTTCATACAATTGAGCATGTTGTTCTTTATTAAGTATCAATTGCCTCAAATACAAACAAACCATTGGCCATTTTTACTGAATTTAATTTATTAGTTTATCAATTTTACTTTATATTGGGAGCAGTTGTTGCCATTCACTATGACAAGTTTAAATGGTTTATTGAACAACGACATCGAGTTCTTGGTTGGGGCACGCTTGTATTAGCGATAGGGACACTTGGTGAATTTTACTATAATCGATATATTTTAAAGTTATCAATGCAAAAGACATTGGAAATTCACCAACCATATATTTTTATATACGATTTATTTATCATCGGATTTATTATTTGGATTGGCTTGCAATATGCAAAATACCGTGAAAACGGTTTGCCACGGTGGTTAGTTAGCTTTGTTTCAACTGGTTCAAAAATCGGGTTTGGTATGTATTTAGGACAAACAATACCAATTATAGGTTTAGCAATGGTTTTACAGGGATTGACATTGCCCACTTGGCTCATCTTTTTATTAATACCGATCATCTTTTTAATAATTATCATGTTGGATTACTGTATGTCGCTTGTATACTACAAATTGCCGCCATTTGGCTTTTTGATTGGTCGACCACAATGGCATTTAACGAAACAAAAATAATATATATGTTTCTGGAAGTAGTAATTTACCAGGCAAAATGGTCATATTGTTACTTTTTTTGGTCGCATAACTGGATCAATATAAACGGTCAGTTAAACACCCTGTTATAATAATGTTATTAAAGAATGGGAAAAGGATAAAGAAATGTACCAAGAGAAGCCAATTGTAAATGGTCTACGTTGGATCAGTGTGACAGAACCATCATATGAAGATGTCCAACAATTACAAAAAAAATTCGAATTAACCAATAAATTTCAGTCATATGTGCAAGATCCACGTGAGCGGTCACGTTTTGATTATAATGAACAAACAGGTATTGGTATGCTGATTTGGCAAGTCATTATTAAAGAAAAAGGGACCTATCAAGTTAAACCTGTGAGTTTTATTGTTACGAAAGAAACATTGGTTTCTGTGGTACCAATTGCGGTTACTCAAGTAAATGATGAATTAGAAAAAATATTTTCGGGAAATGATTTACCATTAGTGAGTATTATGACGGTATTGTTACGCTTACTTTGGCATTTAAATGACCAATACATGGATCAAATTGATGAAATCAATAACAGCCGAGAAAACTTATCTAAATTCCGTAAAAATCCAACCAATATGCAAATTGAGCATTTAGCATCTTTAAGTAATCAGTTGGTCCATTTGACGACAGCAACAGATAATAATGTCATGGCTATCAAACAAATGAAATTAAGTAGCGATTCTGATTCTGATGAATTATCATTGACAAAACGTGAACGTGATCTAGTTGCCGACGTAGAAATAGAGACGGCACAGAGTCAACAAATTACACAAGATACTTCTGATTTAGTTGAAAAATTATCCAATACTTATAATAATATTTTAAATAATTCTTTAAACGATACGATGCGGTTTTTAACAGTTTGGTCATTAATTTTAGCGATACCACCAATTATTTCCGGATTCTATGGGATGAATATGCATTTGCCATTAGCAAAAGGCACATGGGCATGGTTTGGTACATTAATAATGACACTCATATTCATTGCGGCTATCATTTGGTTGGTCAGAAAGAGAAGATAATTAGATAGTAAGATTAGATCTATTGATCATATCGTTGATATAGTAGCCATTTGGCAATTATCAGAAATTAGCGTTTATGATCAACTCATCATAAAAAATACCCCATAATCGTTAGATTTTTATATCTAACAATTATGGGGCGCTTCATATCATTGTTGTGATAGTTAAACTATCTTTTTTTACAAATGTTAGTAACATTAGTTAGTCGTGATATCGTCTAATATAGCAAACATTGCTTGTTTATTTTCAATAGGGATTGCGTGATTTAAAATGTCAGTTGCTGTTTGGTTTAAGACGGAATTAGAAATATACGCCGCATCGTTAACAACCATTTCGCGAATATTTAATTGCTTAGGTTCCAAGTGACATTGTAAACCAACAACGTTTTGATTGAAAATAAATCCTTGATTTGCTAGATGGTCACTACTAAATAGCAGCTGAGCACCTGTTGGTATGTCAAACATCTCTTCGTGCCAATGCAAAACGACTAATTTTTGAGGTATATTGGGAATGGCATCAGTCTGGACATAAATTGGTGCCCAACCAACTTCTTTAACAGGTGATTTATGAACACTGTACCCCAGAGACATTGTGATTTGCTGGGCACCAAAACAAGCACCAAAGATTGGTTTATTCGCTTGAATTAATTGTTTGATCAATGCTCGTTCTTGATGAATCCAAGGCAGATCATCGTTTGGACTCATTGGACCACCTAAAATGACAAGTAAATCAGTTTCATTGGCAGTAGGCAGCAGATGAAACTGATAAGGATGGTAAATATAAACACTATGATGATGTTCATTGGCCCAGTCTAGAATAGTACCGGGACCTTCATTAGGCGTATGTTGTAAAATATTGATCCTCATGATTGTAAGTTACCTCTATTTTTTAATTAAAATTAACTTACCACAATTTAATGATTTGTAAACAGGCGATTATATTAAAAAACATCATGATTTAAAATCTTTGAGAAAATAGTTAAGGATCATCAATTGAACCATGTTAATCGTTCATTGATGATCCAATTCATTAAAAACAGACGAGAAAAATTTAGTGGGTAAAGTCAACGACCATACGACCAACAATTTGATTGTTTTTCATTTCGTCAATAATGTTGTTAATTTCCGATAGTTTACGTGTATGAACAATTGGTTTAACCTGATGCTCAGCACCAAATTGGAAAGCTTCAGTCAAATCTTGTCGTGTGCCGACTAATGAACCGGCCACTTTGATACCATCTAGTACAGTTTTCGAAATATTTAATCCCATCTCACCTTTAGGGAGTGCAATGGCAACTAAAGTACCATCGGGACGAAGCGCATTAACTGCTGTTGTAAACGATGCCGGGCTAACTGCAGTAATGAGGGCACTGTGAACACCACCAACTTTTTCTTGTAAAATTTGTGATGCGTCTTCAGAACGAGAATTGATTGTTAAATCAGCGCCAAGTGATTTTGTGGCAGCTAATTTGTCATCATCAATATCCACTGCAGCCACATGGGCACCAAAAACACGATGTGCGTATTGCACAGCTAAGTTGCCTAAACCACCAGTACCAACAACTTCAACCCATTGGCCAGGTTTAACATCGCCAGTTTTTAAGCCCTTATAAACTGTTACACCGGCACAAGTTAATGAAGTTGCTTCAATCGGATCAAGACCATCGGGTACTTTAACGGCGTAATCAGCAGGGACGATGCATTCTTCGGCCATCGCACCATCAACATTGAAACCAGAATTTTGTACATTTCGACATAATGTTTCACGGCCAGTTGTGCAATATTCACAGTGACCACAGCCACGATAGAACCAAGCAATTGAAACGCGATCACCAATGGTTAAGTTAGTGACACCATCAGCAATTTTAATGACTTTACCAACACCTTCATGACCGATAATGCGACCAGGAACTTTACCAAAATCCCCCGCGGCAACATGTAAATCTGTGTGACATAAACCACAATATTCCATTTTTACAAGTGCTTCACCGTATTTTAACTCACGTAAGGTAACGTCTTTAATATCAACATAGCCATCACAGCTATCTCTAACAACTGCAGCTTTCATCATACTTTCCTCCAAAATAATAGGTATCCCTCGAAACAATTAAATCATAACAAAAAGACACAACGACGTAAAGTGAAAAAAATCACAAAATAAGACAATTTAGCAAAAATTATCTATGTCAATTTTAAAATGGTATGATATTAACTAATGACGACGGTGTGTAGTGGAGGAATATATGGCGAATATTCAAGATATTGCAAAATTAGCAGGTGTATCTAAGGCAACTGTCTCTAGAATATTAAATCAAGATGCAACTTTTTCAGTATCAAATGTTACCAGAGACCGTGTTTGGCAAATAGCTAATCAACTGAATTATAAATTATCAAATGTTGCTAATAGGAATCAGGTAGATAAATTACATTTGGCAATTGTGACTGCTTTAACAACAGACCAAGAACTGGGCGATCCTTATTTCCAACAAATTATGGCCGGTGTTAATGAGCAGGCATTACTATGGGGTATGAAAATTGCGGATGAGATTAGGTTACCAGCATCAGAAACGATTGAATGGGAAAATTTATCAATATATGGTGCTGTCATCGTTATTGGATTATTAACAGAAGATTTATTGTTAAAAATATATAAATATAATCAAAATATCATTATTATCGATGATAGTCGAAATTTTGATAATTTTGATGTTGTTCGAAATGATTTTGATCGTCAAACGAATCAACTACTAAATTTGCTTTATGCCAATGGTCACCGTAACATTACTTTTATTGGGGGTGAAAAGAATCTTATTGGAGAAGTTGGTGTTGAAAAATCTAGTTTTCTAGATGTACGTCACCAATCCTATTTAGACTGGATGATTCTTCATAAATTAGGGAAAAATATTAATACATATATTACTGATTGGACTTCTGATGCAGCAATGCAAGTGATGAAAAAGATTTTAGACGAGCAAACAACAACAACTGCCATATTTGCTAGTAATGATTTACAGGCGATGGGTGTCTATCGAGCGATTCAAGAAGCAGGCTATAAAATACCAACTGATATTGCTGTTGTTAGCTTTGATGATATTGAAATGGCAAAATATTTATTTCCATCTTTAACGACAGTACGTCCAGCAGCAAAAGAGATGGGCAAGGAAGCGATTAATTTAGTCCGTGAAAAATTAATTGGTGAACGTCAGTCAGCCATTCAACTAACGATGAATTCTAAGATTATCAGACGTGAAAGTATATAAAATATATCAATCATATTTGGCGCTATGAACGACATAGCGCTTTTTCATATTGCAAGTAAACAAGTAAAATAAATAGTTGATTAATTTAAAGAAAGCGATTACAATTCTATTTGTAGGCTGGTAAACAAGTAAACAAACTTGCTAATGCTACATCTCAGAATAATCAACTTAAATAATGATAGGGGAAACATTATGGAAGAAATAAATAATCAGTCACAGCAAACAGCTTTACAAAAAATAGTTTCTAGAGTGTCCTATGCCTTTGGTGCTTTTGGTAACGATGTCTTCTATGGCGCGTTGTCGACCTACTTTATTATGTTTGTAACGACACATTTGTTCAATACAGGCGATAAAGCACAAAATAACCGTATGATTATGTATATCACAGCTATTATAACTATTCTACGCGTTATTGAATTAGTGATTGACCCATTTATTGGTAATTGGATCGATCGAACAAAAACACGTTTTGGTCAGTTTAAGCCTTGGGTCGTCATTGGTGGTACAGTAACCTCTATTATGTTGATGTTACTATTTACGGATCTGGGAGGAATCAATCAAACCCATCCTTATTTATATTTAGTTATTTTTGCAATTCTGTATATTACAATGGATATTTTTTATGCCTTTAAGGATGTTGCTTTTTGGTCAATGATTCCAGCACTATCTTTTAATTCAAAAGAACGAGAACGTACTTCTTCATTTGCCCGTATTGGATCAACTTTGGGTGGTGGCCTTGTTGGGGTAGTTGTCATGCCCCTTGTACTATTTTTCTCAGTCAATCGAGTAAATGGTACTGGTGATTCTCGCGGCTGGTTTGCATTCGGTCTAATTGTCGCGCTTGTTGGGATTGCGACTTCATGGATCGTCGGATTAGGAACCAAAGAAGTGCAATCTGATTTACGAAAAAATGTTGCCGATACAGTTGGTTTTAAACAAATATTTGCGACATTAGCACATAATGATCAGTTGATGTGGATTGCGCTAACTTATGGTATTTATGCCATTGGTATTAACATTGAAAATTCACTTGTTTTGTATTACTTTACCTTTATTATGGGAAAGTCAACCTTATTTTCAATTTTTCAAGGAGTCAACATTGTTATTAGTTTAGTTTCAGTTTCTATTTTTCCAAAATTAGTTGATCGATTTAATCGACGGCGTGTCTTTGCAACGTGTATTGGTATTATGTTAGCTGGCCTATTATTGTTCTCACTAGCGGGTAAATCATTTGCGCTAGTTATCATTGCTGCCGAAATGTTCCAAGTACCCCAAGCAGTTATTTTCTTGGTTGTATTAATGATTATTTCTGATTCAGTAGAATATGGACAACTAAAATTGGGACATCGTGATGAATCTTTGACGCTATCCATTCGGCCACTCTTGGATAAATTGGGTGGTGCACTTTCAAATGGAATTGTCGGTCAAGTTGCCGTTATAGCTGGTATGACGACAGGAGCTACCGCAGCATCTATCACAGCTAGTGGTGCATTTAAATTTAAATTAATGATGTTTGGTGTACCAGCAGTATTACTTATCATTGCATTTATGGTGTTTTGGCGTAAATCAACTTTGACCGAGAAACGTCATGCTGAAATTGTGGATGAATTAGCTAAAACTTGGGGTAAAGATATTACAGTAGATACTAATGAAAATAAGAATCGTGCAACTATTTCATTAACGTCTCCAATAAATGGTCAGATTAAGGCGTTGAACACAGTTTCAGATTCAGTATTTGCAAGTGGTCAAGTTGGTCAGGGATTTGCAATCAAACCATCTGATGGTAAGGTTTATGCACCGTTTGATGCACAAATAAAACAAGTGTTCCCGACACGTCATGCGATTGGATTGGTCTCAAAAGATGGTGTGGCCTTGTTAATTCATATTGGTTTTGGCACAGTTCATATGAACGGCACTGGCTTTATAAGTTTGGTGACAGAAGGCCAACAAGTGAAAAAGGGAACACAGTTAATAGAATTTTGGGATCCAGCAATTAAAAAGGCTGGCTTAGATGATACTGTTGCAGTTGTCGTCACAAATCAACAAAAATTTAAAGATTTTGAATTACTTGTTGAACCAAATAAAGTCGTTAACGCCAATAGCGAACCAGTTTTCTCGTTACAACAAGTTAAAAATTAGTGGAGATAGCAACCTATGAAAAATGATAGTCTAATAGAATATGATGATGAAACACATTCATTTCATCTGCATAATGATGAAATATCTTACTTATTAGGGATTGAAGAAGGTGGTGTACTCGCACATTTGTACTATGGTAAGCGAATTAAGCAGTATCATGGTCAATTAAAATATCCTCGTATTGACCGCGGTTTTTCAGGAAATTTGCCAAATGCAACTGATAGAACATACTCTTTGGATGCTATTTTACGTGAATATAGTTATGAAGGCGATGGAGATTTTCGTTCGCCAGCTATTATTGTGCGACAACATGATGGTAGTAGATCTGCTTTTTTTAAATATTTTGATTTTACGATATCTAATGGTAAGCCGACATTAGAAGGATTGCCAGCCACATATACTTTAAATGATAATGAAGCACAGACGCTAACAGTTCATTTGGTAGATGAGGTTAGTCAAGTGACATTAGCGTTGAACTATACAATTTATCGTGATCGTCCGGTGATTACACGTTCTGTCAAAGTTATCAATAACGGTTCTGAAGCAATACATTTAGAAAAAATTTCTTCGATGATGATTGATTTACCAGTTGGCGAAAAACAGGTGATATCTTTACCAGGTGGTCATGCAAATGAGCGTCACATTAATCGCGAGCCGATAACGTTTGGGACGAAAGTGTTTCAAAGTCGTCGTGGAACGACCAGTCATCATATGAATAATTTTATCGCAATTTGCAATCCCAATACTGATGAATTTCAAGGAGAAGTACTTGGGTTAAGTTTTGCTTATTCGGGGAATCATAAAGAAGAAGTTAGTAAGGATCCATATGGCACATACCGCATTGCAGTGGGGATTAACGATGATCAGTTTGATTGGGAACTTGCCCCAAAAGATTCGTTCCAAGCACCTGAAGTCATTATGACGTATTCAGATAAGGGATTAAATGGTATGAGCCATGCCATACATTCATTATTACAACAAAGAATGGTACGAAGTAAATATAAGAATGAATTGCGTCCCATTGTGGTCAATAATTGGGAAGCGACTTTCATGGATTTTGATGAAGCACGCTTGCAACCAATTGTTGACGAGGCAAAATCAATGGGTATTGAAATGTTTGTCCTAGATGATGGTTGGTTTGGTCATCGTGATGATGATCATTCATCGTTGGGAGACTGGCAAGTATTTTCAAAAAAGTTTCCACAAGGACTGCAACATTTTGCCAATTATATCCATGAACGCGGTTTAAAGTTCGGCATTTGGTTTGAACCAGAAATGATTTCAATAGATTCAACGCTATATAAAAAGCACCCAGAGTATATGCTAAAAGTTCCTAATCGTGAGCCAAGTCCTTCGCGTAGTCAATTTGTTTTAGATATTGGACGTCAAGAAGTTCGGGAAAATATTCATGAACAGATGCGTCAAATATTTGAACAAGTAGATATTGACTACGTTAAATGGGATATGAATCGTAACCTATCAGACATTTATGCAAATGATTTACCCGCTAATCGCCAAGGTGAAGTCATGCACCGCTACGTTCTTGGACTATATAAACTATTAGAAGAGTTAACGAGTGAGTATCCTGACATTCTATGGGAAGGCTGTTCAGGTGGCGGTGGTCGTATTGATGCAGGCTTTTTGTATTATATGCCTCAGTCATGGACTAGTGATAATACAGATGCTGTTGCAAGAATGGGAATTCAATATGGTACGTCATTAGCATATCCAATATCTTCATTTACATCACATGTATCAGAGACTCCCAATCAACAAACTGGGCGAGATACGTCATTAAAAACGCGTGGTGCGGTTGCAATGAGTAGTGTATTTGGATATGAACTAGATTTAACACAAATGACTGAGGCTGAAAAGCAAGCAGTTAAAAAACAAGTTTCCCAATATAAAGCGATTCGAAAATTAGTACAATTCGGTGAGTACAGTCGTTTAATTGATCCTAATCAAAATAATCGTTGTGCTTGGATGTTTGTTAGCCCAAATAAAGATGAAGTTTTAGTATTTTCATTTAAAATTTTATCTGAAGCACAACCAACAAACGAAGTCATTAAATTAGTTAATCTAGACGCAGACAAACTTTATAAAAACGTTGAAACAGGGGATGTTATTGGTGGTGATGAATTAATGCAAACTGGCATATATGAACCAGTTACGTTGTCAGATTTCTCGACGAAGATTTATCATTATAAAGCACTAGATTAAATCAATTTCAAAACTAAAAATAAATTTAACTCTAATTTGAGGATGCTATGAATCAAATTAGAGTTTTATTGTTTACTCGGTTGATAGATAAAGTGTGCCTATTTAAATGATTTAACAAATTGGCCCTCTTTATGTCGTGTAATCTTTCAGAAAATTGTGTATCCTAATGGTGAAGCATATTGGTGGGAATCATTCATCAGATTATTTGATTTTGATGAATTGAGGTTTCGAATGAGGGGCAGCAATATAAAGTTTATTAAATATTTTTTATTTAAATTTTGTGGTCTAAATGAGCGATAATGACGATTTTAGTATGCACTCAGTCAATCATCACAGCGAATGTGGCAAAAAAATGAAAAGGATATGTAAAACAGATGGTTCAAAATCAGGAAATTAGAGCTTATTGGCAAAAATTTTGTCAATTGAACAATATACCAGTGGAGACGGCATATTCTGCTTGGACTTATGGTGATAGTGTGCAAATGGCAGATGAATTAGCAAGATTAACGGTTCAAGGTGTTAAAACAGCGACAACGTCAGCAGCTGAATTATATGAGCAAAATGAACCAAAACCATATACTGGTGAATATAATATTATTTTAAATGGACAAGGACAACCAGTTTGTGTGACACAAACAATGGTCGTTGAAACGATACCATATGATAATGTATCATCTGAACACGCGTATCATGAAGGCGAAGGTGATCGCACGTTACATTATTGGCGGCAAGTTCATGAATCTTTTTTTAAGTCTGAATATGATAAAATGAAGAAAGTATTTCATGAAAAAATACCTTGTATTTGTGAAGTATTTGAAGTAGTAGATGTGAATGATAAACAAGGTATGTCATTTTAAGGGGGGGAATATCATGACAGAAAATGTATTTACAATGAAGCAATTTGATTTGTCTGGCAAAATTGCCATTATTACTGGCGGTGCCTCAGGATTAGGACAATATTACACAAAAGCATTGAGTACCGCAGGCGCAGACGTAATGGTAGTATCGCGTTCACATAATGGGTGGTCCGATATTAAAAATTATGTCGCAAATACAGGACACCGTGTTGAATTTTTAGCCATTGATATTACGGCAGATGGCGCAGCTGACAAGATAGTAGCTGAAGCGGTGGCAAAGTTTGGCAAAATTGATATATTAGTTAACAATGCAGGGATGACCATTCGGCATGAGTGGGACGAATTTCCTAAAGAAGATTGGGATAAAGTGATCAACTTGAATTTAAATGCACTTTATTATTTATCACAGGCGACCGCTAAAGTTATGGCGCAGCAAGAGAGTGGTAAAATTATTAATATTGCATCAATGCAATCATATCGTGCTGGTAAGTTTATTTATCCATATGCAGCCAGCAAGCATGGTGTGGTTGGCCTAACCAAAGCATATGCCGATGCCTTAGCATCACACAATATCCAAGTTAATGCCATTGCACCAGGCTATGTGAATACAGATATGACAAAACCTCTTCAGGAAGATCCAGTTCGTGGACCTGAAATTTTGAATCATATTCCAGCGGGTCACTGGGCTGATCCATCAGAATTAATGGGTGTTGTTGTCTTTTTGGCTAGTGACGCTGCTAGTTACGTGACAGGTGTCACATTACCAGTTGATGGTGGTTATTTACTGCGCTAAGATAATGTCGTTGTCATTTTTTCGTACACGTTGGCTTTTGTTACTTGGTTAGAAATAGCAAAATTAATAATTTCTATCGCATATGATAAATATGGGAACCTCATCAGACAATTATAGAAATATAAAACGATCAGGACGAACCTAGTATGACTAGATTCGTCCTGATCGTTTTATGCTGATTATATAAATAATAATTATGCTTTTTTAGAAATTGAAGCATCTTGGACGCCTAAAAGACTTAAGACGAAGGCGACAATTGGCACGCCGACAATTAATCCCCAGGCACCTAACAAATGTTCCATGACGATAATTGTGGCAAAGGTCAAAAAGATTGGTAGCTCAGTACGACTAGCCATTAGTCTTGGATGTAAGAAATATGATTCAAATAAATGAATGATCGCAACAAGAATCCAGACTTCTAATGTACCAACCCAACCTAGCGCAGCAAAAGAAATAATACTCAAAGGAATCAATGAAATTAGGACACCTGCAATAGGAATCAGTCCTAGTATAAAGATAAGTAAAGCCATGACCATGATACTTGGTACCTTAATAATGCTTAAGCCAATGACCATTAAAATGGTGTTAATAAAGGCAATCGTTAGTTGTACCTCAATAACACTGCCAAAGATTAACACAAACGTGCTGGTTAGTTCGTAGACGTTTTTAAAAAATTTTGGATAATTTGAATTTAAAAATTGGCTACCAAAGACACGTAATCGTTGCCATGAAACAGCAAAAATAAAACTCAAAAAAACAGATAGTAAGATTTTTGAGAGAATACTACCAATCGTATTTAAAGTATCCCAACCACTAGCAAGTAAGCTTTTCCAATTTTTGCTAATTTCACTCAACAAATCCAAATTTTGATAGGTATCGTTGAGATATTTTTTAATATCAGGGAAACTTTTAATGACTTTCATGACTTCATCAGGAATCACTGCAAATTGTTCGACTAACGTTGGCACGATAAACGTGAAAGCCATAACAAAGATAAGGATGCTTAGGATGAATAAAAGTAAGACAGAAAAGCCATAGGGTATTTTTGTCCAGTGACTAATTTTATTTGCACTTTTAATTGCTAAATAACTGAAAATAATTGTTAGTAAAACAATGCTGATTAAATCTCTAATAATGTATAAGAAAAGCAAAATGAAAACTAAGGCAATTAATTTTTGGATATCGGTTCGTTTAAATATTGTTTTAAAATCTATCACAAAGTTACTCCTTAAATGATTCAATATAACCATCCTAATTATACCCACAGTTATTATAAGAAAGGCAAGCGGAAATATTGAAGTTTATATGAAATATAAGTTGCTTGTTTGGGTTAGCACATTTAAGTTGTTAAAATATCATTTATGTAACAGAGCGTTATGATTTTGAAAATTAGTTAATAAAACGCATAATTTATGAATTAAATGTAAATTTTGTTCGCTTATAAAATGAAAATGCGATAACAAAAGCTTTTATATAGGGGATTGTCAATTTATTTAACGAAATATTAATGAATAATAACTTGAAAATGAGTATCAAATAATCTAATAATTTGACTATTGTTTCAAAATAAGTAACAGAGAGTTACGTGATGATGGTTAGGAAAGTGGGTAAAAAAATGGTTTCACGTCGGTTGAAAATTATAGGTGGTGTAGCGGTTGTTGTCGTTGTTGGTGGGATTGTCTATGGTGTTTCTAATGCTTCAAAATCTTCAAGTAAGAAGAATTATACTGTTGCAATGGTCACCGATGTTGGTGGGATTGACGATAAATCTTTTAACCAATCAGCATGGGAAGGTTTGCAGAGTTGGGGGAAACAGCATGGTCTAAAAAAAGGTGCAAATGGGTATAATTATTTGCAATCTAAATCACAAGCAGAATTTGCACCAAACTTTCAACAAGCAGTGCAAAGTAAATATGACTTAATTGCAGGCATTGGCTATTCATTGCATAATGCCACGGTGAGTTCCGCACAAAAGAATCCCAAAACGGATTATGTCTTAGTGGATGATATTGATCAGAAAAAGACAAAAAATGTGGTATCAGTTATGTTTCGATCAGAACAATCATCATACTTAGCTGGTGTTGCTGCAGCAACAAAGGCAAAGGCATTAAATCAAACAACAGTTGGGTTCGTTGGTGGGATGCATAGCAATATTATTGATGCGTTTGAAGCTGGTTATACTGCCGGTGTGAAATCAGTTGATAAGAATTTAAAGGTTGATGTGCAATATGCAGATTCATTTGGGGATGCTGCGAAGGGACAAACAATCACAGATGCGATGATGGCTAAAGGTGAGAAAATTATCTTTCAAGCAGCCGGGGCAACTGGTAATGGTGTATTTACAGCTGCCAAGGACAATAATCAATCATTAGTAGCCAATTCTAAAGATAAAGTTTGGGTTATTGGTGTTGATATGGATCAATCTAACATGGGTAATTACAAAACGAAAGATGGTAAGCACAGTAACTTTACGTTAACGTCATCAATTACAGGCGTTGGTCGTGGGTTACAATTGATTGCAAACAAAGCCATGAAGAATCAATTCCCAGGTGGTAAGATTGTTGCTTATGGTTTAAAAGAGGGTGGTGTTTCAACACCAACTAAGAATTTAACAACTGCTGAGAAAAAAGCAGTACTGAAAGCAAAGCAAGGTATTATTAAGGGAAATATTAAAGTGCCAGCACACCCAGCTAATTCTAAATTCAATCAATCATTCTAATTTAAAAAAAGTTCCAAAAAATTACCGAATGGCAAAAATTAATTTTTAATAATTAATCTATTTAAAACGTTTTATGACAAACGTTTCATTTAATTGAATTTATAATTGTTCGCTTTTAATGAATAACTAAGCTTAAAAAGTACGTAAAAGGTTTTACCAAAAGACCAAAAAGATAACATTTTTCGTTGCACATCATTTGGAGACAGTCTATACTATTCAAAGGAATTAACGTTCTGAACAGTGTTAACCTATTTGTTAACTAACGATAATACAGTTGATTTAAATGAACGAAAGTTGAGGAGAATGGGACATGGTTTCACGTCGAAATATCGTCATTGGTGGTGTGGCAATTGTCATTATTGCGGGTGTGGGCGCAACAATGATTAGTAATAAGAACGCAAGTAATAATAAAAAAGATTTTTCCGTTGCAATGGTTACTGATGTTGGTGGTGTAGATGATCGTTCATTTAACCAATCTGCTTGGCAGGGTGTTAAGGACTGGGGAAAGTCGCACAATCTTAAAAAGGGTAAAGATGGTTATAATTACTTTGCTTCAAAAACAAATGCTGACTTTGCGCCAAATTTCCAACAAGGTGTTTCTGCTAACTATAACTTATTGATTGGTGTAGGTTATGCAACCAATGATGCACTTGTTGAGTCTGCCGAAAAAAATAAAAAGACAGACTATGTATTGATTGATGATAAGGCAAAGAAGCCACTAAAAAACGTTGCATCAATGATGTTTAAACAACATGAAGCATCATATTTAGCAGGTGTTGCAGCAGCGACGAAAGCAAAAGAAATTGGTGACAATAAAGTTGGCTTTATTGGTGGGATGAGTTCTGCCACAATTAAAGCCTTCCAAGCTGGTTATATTGCTGGTGTGAAATCAGTTGACCCAAATATCAAGGTAGATTCACAGTTTATTGAATCATTTACAGATACAGCAAAATCGAAAACGATTGCTGATGCGATGTATACTTCAGGTTCACACATTATCTTCCAAGCAGCAGGACCTGCTGGAAATTCAGTGTTTACATCAGCAAAGGATATCGACACAAAGTTAAACAAGGATGATAAAAGTAAAGCTTGGGTAATTGGTGTTGATATGGATCAAAAAGATCAAGGAAATTATAAAACTAAAGATGGGCAAGCTGCCAACTTAACATTAGCATCAGCAGTTAAGAAGATTCCTAGCTCGATCGTTAAAATTTCTAATCAAGCAATGAAGGGACATTTCCCAGGTGGTAAAACGGTTTCATTTGGTTTGAAAAATGGCGGGGTTGGTCTAACGACGGCAAACTTGAATGACACAGAGAAAAAGGCTGTTCAAAAAGCTGAAAAGGCAGTCAAGTCGGGCGAAGTGACAGTACCAAACAAAATGAAATAAATTTGTAGATAGATAAGCGTTAGAGGGGAAGCGGAACAGAATAATGTTCGGCTTTTTCTAGTGTTAGAACATATTTCGTTAGCGTTATGTGACAAAAATGTTAAAAGACGAAAGATTTCAGTCGGTATACTAGCAAAACGTTAAAAACATCTGTAAAATTAAATTCGTATATTAGATTTTATTAGTAAGCAAGTGAATAAATTTTCAGGGAGAAAGAAAATATGGCAGATGAGCCAATTGTGCTAGAAATGCATCATATTGTGAAGCAATTTGGCGATTTTCGTGCAAATGATGGGATTGATTTACAAGTAAGACGCGGACAGATTCATGCGTTACTCGGTGAAAATGGTGCGGGAAAGTCAACATTAATGAATCAATTGTCTGGTTTATTACAACCAACTTCTGGTGATATTTTAATTAATGGCCAAAAAATTGTGGTCGATAGTCCAGCGAAAGCAGCGGAACTTGGTATCGGGATGGTTCATCAGCATTTTATGTTAATGGATGCCTTTACAGTTACTGAAAACATTATTTTGGGATCTGAACCAGTTAATGGCATAAAATTAAATATCAAACAAGCTGGTCAGGACATTAAGCAATTATCAGAACAATATGGCTTAGATGTTGATCCAAATGCGTTGGTTAGTGATATTTCGGTTGGTATGCAACAACGTGTTGAAATTTTGAAGACACTTTATCGTGGTGCTGATATCTTAATCTTTGATGAACCAACTGCGGTTTTGACACCGCAAGAAATTGAAGAATTAATGGATATTATGCGTCATTTAGCTGCTGAAGGTAAGTCAATTATT
Organism: Weissella sp. ESL1156; assembly: GCF_058505625.1. Lineage (NCBI taxonomy): Bacteria > Bacillati > Bacillota > Bacilli > Lactobacillales > Lactobacillaceae > Weissella > Weissella sp. ESL1156. The sequence continues at coordinate 1,778,848 of NZ_CP196372.1, forward strand.
TTAATAACACATAAGTTAGATGAAATTAAAGCAGTCGCTGATCAAGTAACTGTAATTCGACGTGGTCAATCAATTGATTCCTTCCCAGTAGCAGGGGTATCTTCACAGGAATTAGCAGATATCATGGTAGGACGTTCTGTTTCGCTATATTCGACAGAAAAAACGCCTGCACAACCCAAAGAGACTGTTTTATCATTAGAACATTTGACAGTCAAAGATAATCGTGGCGTGATCGCAGTTAAAGATTTGAATCTTGATATTCATGCAGGAGAAGTTGTTGGAATTGCTGGTATTGATGGTAATGGGCAATCAGAATTAATCTCAGCAATAACAGGACTAATGCCAACTGCTTCCGGAAAAGTGCTATTGAATGGTAAAAATATGACGAATAAAAAACCGCGTCAAATAACCGAAGCCGGCATTGCACACATACCTGAAGATCGGCAACGTTTTGGGTTAGAATTAGAAATGACGTTGGCAGAAAATATGGCATTACAAACATACTATAAACGACCTTTATCGAAGTATGGTGTGTTAGATTATGAAGCAATCAATGAACATGCTCGTGAATTAATTGCAAAGTTTGATGTGCGCACTGTGAATGAATTAGTACCAGCTGGTTCTTTATCAGGAGGAAATCAACAAAAAGCTATTATTGCACGTGAATTAGACCGTCATTCTGATTTTATTATTGCCGCGCAACCAACTCGTGGTTTGGATGTCGGGGCTATTGAATACATTCACCAACAGCTGATTTATCAACGTGATGCTAACAAGGCAGTGATGCTCGTCAGTTTTGAGTTAGATGAAATTTTGAATGTTGCAGATCGTATTGCAGTTATTTCACATGGTGAGATTACGGGTATTGTCAATGCAAATGAAACTTCGAAGAATGAGCTTGGTCTGTTAATGGCAGGTATGTCACTAGAAGAGGCTCGATCACAAATAGCAGGAGAATAATCACGTGAATAAAATTAATTCATATAGTACAGGGCTTGTTGCTGGCTTGGCTGTCTTCTTTGGTTTATTGGTCGGCGCAATTATTATGTTGGTATCAGGATTTAATCCGGTAACTGGGTACATTAGTTTAGTACAGTCAGCATTAGGATCGTCATTAAATATTGGTGAAGTATTACGTGCGATGACACCGTTGATTTTGACTGCTGCTGGCTTTTTGGTAGCACAAGCTGCTGGTTTTTTTAACATTGGTCTTTCGGGACAAGTTTGGGTTGGCTGGATTTCGTCAACGTGGTTTGTACTAGCAAATCAAGGTATGAATCCATGGCTTTTGATTCCAATAGCCGTTATTATTGGTGCCCTTGGTGGTGCTGTCATGGGCTATATTCCAGGCTGGTTACGAGCACAATTTGGCGCATCTGAAGTTATTACCACAATTATGTTAAATTACATTGCTTTGTATGCTGGTAATGCCATTGTACAAGGGTTGCCTAAAAAATTGATGGCAACGACTGATATGACCAAGACACTAGATACATCTAATTCATTACGTTGGGATTTATTATCTAATTTAACGGGTGGATCACGACTAAATATTGGGTTTATTATCGCAGTAATTGCATTGCTTGGTATTTGGTTTATTATGAAACGCACAACACTTGGTTTTGAAATTCGTGCTGTCGGATTGAACCCTAATGCGGCACGTTATGCAGGGATGTCAGCAAAGCGAAATGCCATTATTGCAATGACAATTTCTGGTACATTAGCTGGTTTGGCAGGTGCAACAGAAGGATTAGGAACTTATTTAAATATTTTTTCACAATCTTCAGCACCACAGGTTGGCTATGATGGGATGGCTGTTGCCTTGTTAGCTTCTGGGTCATTCCTAGGTATTTTATTTGCAGCATTCTTATTCTCTGTTTTATCAGTGGGAGGCCTAGGTATGCCTTTAGCAACTGGCGTGCCAACTGAATTAGTTTCCGTTGTTACAGCGTCAATTATCTTCTTTATTGGTGCTAATTATTTGATTCGTTTAATCCTTGTTAAGTTAGATGAGGATGATCCTAAGCAAAAGGATAAAAAGAATAAGCGTCAAAAATCAACGACAACGAATCCAAAGGAGGCTAAGTGATTATGAGTTTAGAAATCATCTTACAATTAGTCATTTCAAGTACATTAGTTTATTCAGCACCATTGATTTTCACGGCCTTAGGTGGCACATTTTCGGAACGCGCGGGAATTGTTAACGTTGGTCTTGAAGGAACCATGATTATGGGTGCTTTTGCGGGAGTTGTTTTTAATTTAACTTTTGCTAATCAATTTGGTAGTGCGACACCTTGGTTAGGCTTAATTGCTGGTGGTGTTATTGGACTAGTATTTTCATTACTACATGCGGTAGCGACGATTACACTGCGTGCTGACCACATTGTGTCAGGAACAGTGATGAATTTAATGGCACCAGCATTAGGTGTTTATATTATTAAGTTGATGTATGGTAAAGGTCAAACGTCAATGATTTCACAGAATTTTGGTTACTGGAATGTACCTCTTTTGAGTAAAATACCAGTTATTGGACCAATCTTATTTACAAAAACATCATCAACTGCTTGGGTTGCTATTCTGATTGCCTTTGTTGCATCATGGGTATTATTCAAGACGCGCTTTGGTTTGCGGTTACGTTCAGTTGGTGAAAATCCACAGGCTGCTGATACACTTGGATTGAAAGTTTATGCACTACGTTATTCGGGTGTTTTAATTTCAGGTGTGTTAGGTGGTATTGGCGGGGCCTTGTTTGCACAGTCAATTGCAGGTAATTTTTCAGCTTCAACAATTGTAGGTCAAGGATATATGTCAATGGCCGCAATGATTTTTGGTCGTTGGAATCCAATCGGTGCAATGGGTGCAGCCTTATTCTTTGGTTTCTCACAATCAATGGCCATTGTTGGTGCACAACTGCCAGTGATTGATCAAATTCCAGCAGTTTATCTACAAATTGCACCATATGTCTTTACGATTTTGATTTTGGTTATTTTCTTTGCAAAGTCAAAGGCACCAGCAGCAGATGGTGTTAATTATATTAAGTCTGTTTAATCATTAGTTAATGAATGTCATTCCTAATTGTACGTAAGGAGTGGCATTTTTTAATAGGTCGGTTATTGCTATAATAGAATGTACAGTTAAGCATGTGAGGGTATGGAGACATGTTCAACTATGAAATGGATAAGGGGTGGAAATTGAGATGATTACAACAATTGCATTGGATTTAGATAATACATTACTCAACTCAGAAAAAGAGATTTCAGCAGAAAATGAACGTATTTTAAAAAAATTACACCGTACTGGTAAGCGAATTGTTTTGTGCACGGGACGCCCAATTCAAGGTATTCAAAAATTTCTTAAACAATTAGCACTATTTGAACCAAATGATTATGCCGTTACATTTAATGGTGGCTTAATTCAACACAATCAAAGTAAAGACATTTTGGCACAGACAACGATTAGTAAACAAGATATTGCTGTTTTATTTGCTGATGCATTGGTTCGACACTATCCAATTGATGTGATTGGCGCTAATCAAGTTTATTCATTGATTGAATTAGGAAAGTCTGCTTATGAAGACTTTATGGGCGCAGCTTTACCTTTTAAAGATGTTGCTTTTGAAGACTTACCTGTTGATCAAGCATTTGGGAAAGCTGTTTGTGCAGCACCAGCAGATGTTGTTCAACGAGTTCGCCAAGAAATGCCAAATGAATTAACAGATTTATTACATATCGTGCCTTCGCGTACAGAACTATTAGAATTTTTGCCTAACCAAGTGAATAAAGCGCGTGGTTTGTCGCAATTAATGTCACATTTTGGTGAATCACTTGAAAATGTGATGACCTTTGGTGATGAAGAAAATGATTTTGAAATGATTCAGCAGGCGGGTATTGGTGTTGCGATGGGTAATGCAATTCCCCAAATTAAGGCAGTCGCTAATGCTGAAACATTGACTAATAATGAAGATGGTGTTGCTGCATATTTGAAGCAATATTTTGATGTGAAATAGTTGATATTGTCATTTTTATAAAGCAAAAATCGCAGTTGTGCTAGACATACTCTAATACGACTGCGATTTTCATTTTATATGTTTGTTTCACTCTCATCAGTTTTGGTTATTTTTTTAATTGCGCCACAATATTTTCTAAATGAACACCATGTGATCCTTTCAGCATAATCATATCATCAGCCGTTAAATCAGCTAATAAATCATTTAAAAGAGCTTTTTGGTCATTAACGGCATATCTTTTAACAGCTCGTGAGGTATATTTGGTTTTTAAAGCATTTTCGAGAGCCACAATTTCTTCACCGACGAGATAAACGTGGGCAATCTTTTGTGGATCCAAATTAGCAGCAATACTAGCATGTAGTGTCGCGGAAGCATCTCCGAGTTGTAGCATGTCACCAAGAACAGCCACACGTTTACCAGCTACTGGTGTATTTGCAAAAAAGTTGAGCACTTCTTTTGTTGCTGTTGGATTAGAATTATAAACATCGGACAGAATTTTGCCACCAAATTTACCAGTTAGCCATTCTGTACGATTTTCTGTAATCGGTGCATTTGCTAAAGCTTGGGCAATTTTTGTGTCAGAAATATGTAGTAAATGGCCAACCGTAATTGCAGCCAAAGCATTGGTAATATTGTAACGACCAGTGAGTGGAATAGTATACCGTTGATTACTTTGGTTAGTTGTAAAGCTAGCTTGTAAAGGAGTCATTTCAATATCGCTCGCAAATAAGTCATTAGTACTGTTTAAACCAAAGGACTCATTTTGGAGGCTAGCATGTTGGCTAACACGTTCAATTAACAAAGGTTCGTCACCATTAAATACGAGATGACCATGCGCTTTTAAGCCGTTAATAATTTCCATTTTCCCATCGGCGATGCGTTCACGAGTCTTGAAAAATTCGATATGAGCTTCCCCAATCATGGTTAATAATGCAATATCTGGTTTTACCATATTAGACAAGAATGTTAAGTCACCAGGATGATCCATACCAATTTCGATGACTAATAATTCGGTATCAGCTGGCATAGATAGAATCGTTTGTGGTACGCCAATTTCGTTATTAAAGTTTTTGGGTGTTTTGATTGTTTTATAGCTTGTCTCACCAATGGCGGCAATAAAATCTTTCGTTGTTGTTTTACCATTTGAACCAGAAACAGCAACCACTTTTGGCGCAACTTTTGCTAGGTAAGCACTGGCTAATTGTTGATAAGCTGCCAAGGTATCAGGCACAATAATGATTGGTAAATTTGTTGGCATATGTTGATGATCTGCTTGCCACAATGCAACGGTAGCACCATTTTTAATTGCAGCATCAATGTAATCATGGCCATCATTATCAGCAACCAATGGGATAAATAAACTACCCGCAGTTACTTGGCGAGAATCAAAAGTGGTATTGGTCACGATTGCAGCTGCTTCATTTTTAATGGGCGCTTCGAGAATTGTTGCCATTTCTTGTAAAGTTAGCTTCATATTTTTATTTCCTTTTTTAAGATGTTTCTTTATATTTTACATTGTTCATAAAGGACCAGCAAACAAAGTTAGTTGGATACGTATTTTTCAAGATTTTTTCGTTCGTATGGTTTATACTATTAAAGATAGTAATTAGAAATTTGGACGAGCTTGCTCGGTAATAAATAAGAGGTGAAATTCATGGCCAAAGAAATCGGCGTTGATTTAGGAACGGCGAATGTGCTGATTTATGTTGATGGGGAAGGTATTATTTTAAATGAACCATCCGTAGTGGCAATTGATACAAAAACAGAGAAAATTTTAGCCGTTGGTACGGAAGCTTACCAAATGGTTGGTCGTACACCAGGAAATATTCGTGCTGTTCGTCCTCTAAAAGACGGGGTTATTTCAGATTTTGACATGACAGAAGCAATGTTGTCACGCTTTATGTCAAAATTAAATGTTAAAAATGTCATGTCACGACCAAGTGTGATGGTATGCGCGCCAACGAACATTACCAGCATTGAGCGCAAAGCAATTATTGGTGCAGCTGAAAAATCAGGTGGTGGTAAAGTTTACTTGGAATATGAACCCAAAGTTGCAGCAGTTGGGGCAGGATTAGATATTTTCTCGCCGATTGCATCAATGGTCATTGACATGGGTGGTGGTACATCGGATATTGCGGTACTTTCACTTGGGGATATTGTGACGTCGGAATCGATTCGTGTTGCTGGTGATAAAATGAATGCGGATATCTCGGCGATGGTTAAAAAGGATCACGGGTTACAAATTGGTGAACGGACAGCTGAACAAATTAAAATTCAGATTGGTACGGCAACGCCATTAGATGATCCTGAAGAAATGGATGTGCGCGGTCGTGATAGTTTTACAGGAATGCCACGAACAGTGACACTCAATGCTAATGAAGTTGAAGTGGCAATGCACGATACATTAACACAAATTGTCGATGCGGCACATGCTGTTTTGGCTCGTATTCAACCGGAATTGGCGTCAGATATTATTGATCGCGGTATTGTATTAACCGGTGGTGGTGCACTGTTACGTGGGGTTGATAAATTGATTGCACAACATCTAGGTGTTCCTGTTATGATTTCAGAGAAGCCACTAGATAATGTTGCTAAAGGAGCAGGGATGCTTCTTGCACACATGCATGCAAATTAAGGAAGGTTATTATGGCACGAAAAAATAAACCGGTTGCTGTTGAAATCAACGAATTAGATGATAATATTTCAGAAGTGATGATTAATAAGGTGACGTTAGGGCAAGTTGATGAAAAAACATCACCATTGGCTGTGACGTTTGCAGATGGTCATCAAACAACAACAGATAGTTTTGATGATGCTGTTGCAAGTTTACTTGCAGAATTCAATTTACATCATTAATTGATAAGCCAATGAGAAAGGAGGCAATATGCTGAAACGTTTTTTCTCAAGAGATGGTGGCGAGATTGATTGGTCAATTATTTTTGTGGTTTTAATGTTAGCGTTGATTGGATTAGCTTCACTCTACGTTGCAGGAACACATGATGCGAGTGTCAATGTCACACGTATGGTACTTTTACAGTTAGCTTACTATGTTGTCGGTATTATTGGTGTTGCAATCATTATGCAATTTGATTCTGAACAATTGTGGCGTATCGCACCCTATGGGTTTGCCATTAGCATGGTCTTGATGATTGCTGTCTTATTCTTCTATTCAAGAAGTTATTATGCTAGTACGGGTGGAAAGTGGTTTGCTATTGGACCAGTAACCTTTCAACCAGCAGAGATTATGAAACCAGCATTTATTATTATGCTAGCAAGGGTCATTACAGATCATAATATTGCGAATCCAACACATACCATGAAATCAGATTGGCATCTGCTAACGAAAATTGTTTTATGGACACTACCAGTGTTAATTGTTAATGGTAGTGATTTTGGAACAAACATGGTGTTCATTGCTGTTGTGTTTGGTATGACACTAGTTTCTGGTTTATCCTGGTTATACTTGGGACCGATTATTGCCATTGTTGGTTCGTTAGGTTCAGTAGCCATATTATTTGTGACACAAACATGGGGTCGGCATTTACTTGAACATATTGGTTTCAAAGCATACCAGTTTACTCGTGTGGACGCGTGGTTAAATCCACAAAATGATACGTCAAATGGTGCGTATCAATTATGGCAGTCAATGAAAGCCATTGGTTCTGGTGGCATCACTGGTACAGGATTTAATGTATCACACGTTGATGTACCAGTTCGCGAATCAGATATGATTTTCTCAGTTATTGGTGAAAACTTTGGGTTTGTTGGTGGCATTCTGTTGTTGATTTTATATTTCTTGTTGATTTATCAAATTATTCAAGTTGTCTTTGATTCATCAAATCAATTTTATGCCTATATTGCAACAGGTGTTGTTATGATGTTATTGTTCCATATTTTTGAGAATATTGGGATGAATATTGGTTTAGTACCTTTAACAGGTATTCCACTACCATTTATTTCGCAAGGTGGTTCGGCGTTAATTGGTAACATGATTGGTATTGGTTTGATTATGTCGATGAGATATCATAATAAATCATTCTCGTTATCTGAACGCGAAGGATTTTCATAATGTGAGATGGTTTAAAAAGAAGTTGAGACCAATTAGCTAGGTTCTTGTACTGATTTTTAAACCTTTTTTTGTGAGTTATGATATGATAAAAATGATTTTGAAAACAAAGGAGTATCACATGCTAACAATCGGATTTATTGGTGCTGGTAATATGGCCAAGGCAATGATGCAAGGCTGGTCGGGTAATCAGGAAGTACAATTAGTTGTTTATTCCCCTCATTCGGGAAAAAAAGTGGCAAACGACTTGCATATGACGGCAAAAAATTCAGCGTTAGATGTTTGGATGTCATCGGATTTGGTCGTTTTGGCAACACCACCTGAACAATTAGCAGCTGTTGCAAATGAACTACAACCAGGTATTGCAATGAAACCTGATGTGATTGTCGTTTCGGTACTTGGTGGTATTTCTTTAGCACAACTACAGAAAGCTTTGGGTCAAAAAATAGTGGTTGTTCGTGCTTTGCCAAATGTTAATGTGGCTGTAAAATATGGTTACACTGCCTTAGCTTTTGATAAGGATGTGGCTGCAGATATTAAAGGGGCAGTGGCGGCATTGTTCTTGGAATTTGGTCGAGCTGATGAACTGCCAGAGGAGCAATTTGGTATTGCAAGTGCAATTGCTGGTTCTGGACCAGCTTTTGTTGCGGCCTTTACAGAAGCCTTGAAGCAAGTTGGCGTTGCGAAAGGCTTATCAGAAAGTATCGCAGCTCGATTAGCCGAACAAACGGTCGTTGGCACGGCGCAGCATATGATGCAGGCTAAAAAGGCACCAATGGTATTAGCTAATGAAGTGATGACACCCGGTGGGTCAACTGCGGCGGGATATGAAGTCTTGACGACGGGTGGCTTGAATCAATTAATCAAGGATACGATTACTGCAACAATGGCTAAAAATGCATCCTTTGAATAAATGAGATTTCATATAAAAAGGCTTGCAAACGATTATTGAAGCTGATATGATTATTTATGTTGTTGAAGCAACGAAGTAATCATTGTGGCTCATTGGTCAAGCGGTTAAGACTCCGGTTTTTCACACCGGCATCCAGGGTTCGACTCCCTGATGAGCTATTTTTTAAAGAACTGACAGAGATGCCAGTTCTTTTTTTTGCGACTAGCTCATAATTACTATCAATTTGTGTCAGGTCATTCTTTTTTATGAGCAGATCCTTAAGACAAAATAACGTTACATCAGACACTATGATAAAATAAGGTCAGATGGAATTTATTACTTAATTTATATTAAGAGATGTTTAAAAAGGGGATTTTGAATTTATGACAGAAGGACAGCGCTTGATAAATGTATTTCGGCCAACCCATTATGATATCTATTTAGATATTAATCGGGAAACCAAAGTTATTGCTGGTCAGACCACGATTAAGGGGACGGCAATGCAAACGGCAATTCGCTTAAATCAAAAGTTTATGTCAATTAATAATGTGACTGTTAATGGTCAAACAGTTATCGCGACGACTGATGATGATGCAGAAACATTGAATTTTATGGCACCACAAACGGGTGATTTAACAATTGTGGTTGATTATACAGCACCGTTAACTGATACGATGATGGGTATTTATCCGTCATATTATCAATTACATGGCCAAACAAAGCAATTGATTGGCACACAATTTGAAACAACAGCTGCTCGACAAGCCTTTCCTGGCATTGATGAGCCTGCAGCTAAAGCGACATTTTCATTAGCAATAAAATTTGATGAACAAGCGGGTGAAACGATTATTGCTAACATGCCTGAGAAAAAAGTGGTTGATGGTGTTCATTATTTTGATGAAACTGTAAAGATGTCAACATATCTTGTTGCTTTTGCATTTGGTGATATGCAGCGTAAACTGACCCAGACAAAAAGTGGTGTTCAAGTTGGTGTTTTTGCAACCAAGGCACATCAAGCGTCTGAACTTGATTTTGCGCTTGATATTGCGAAACGATCAATTGAATTTTATGAAGACTATTATCAAACACCATACCCATTACCACATTCATGGCAACTAGCATTACCTGATTTCTCAGCAGGAGCAATGGAAAATTGGGGCTTGGTGACTTATCGTGAAGCTTACCTAGCAATTGATGAAAACAATGCTTCTATTGAAATGAAGCAACAAGTGGCAACGGTGATTGCTCATGAATTAGCCCATCAATGGTTTGGTGATTTAGTCACGATGCAATGGTGGGATGATTTATGGCTTAATGAAAGTTTTGCCAACATGATGGAGTACGTGGCAATTGATGCGCTAGAACCCGATTGGCATATTTGGGAAACTTTCCAGACTTCAGAAGCGGCAGCTGCATTACAGCGTGATGCAACTGATGGCGTCCAACCGGTGCATGTTCAAGTAGAAAAACCCGCTGAAATTGATGCTATTTTTGATGCGGCTATCGTCTATGCGAAAGGGGCTCGCATGTTAGTGATGGTGCGAGCATTGATTGGTGATGATGCATTACGTCAAGGATTGAAGGATTATTTTGAAGCCCATAAATTTGCTAACGCAACTGGATCTGATTTATGGGCTGCTTTGGGCAAAGCGTCAGGTATTGATTTGACAGCAATGATGAATACTTGGTTAGAACAACCAGGTTACCCTGTTGTTAATGTGAAAGTTGTTGACGGTCATTTGACAATAATGCAAGAACAGTTCTTTATTGGAGATGGCGTTGATCAACAACGAAAGTGGCAAATACCGTTGCATAGTAATTATTCAGATTTACCAGAATTGTTAGTGACTAAAGAATTGAATTTGGGAGATTATGAGATTTTACGTCAAACAGCTGGGACACCATTCCGCTTGAATGTTGATAATACAGCTCACTTTATTGTTAATTATGAGCCAGCATTATTAGCAGATATTTTAGAGGATATTGATAATCTAAATCCAGTAACACAATTACAATTACTCCAAGATTTACGTTTATTAGCTGAAGGTCGTCATATATCTTATGCAATCGTCGTACCACTATTGAAAAAATTTGCGACAAGTCATTCAAGTGTTGTTAATACAGCACTTTATCAAGTCATTGAAAACTTGAAAAAGTTTATTGTGCCAGATACACTTGCAGAAAAACAGTTTAAGCACTTAGTGGCAACTTTGAGTGCAGAGCAATTTAATCGTTTGGGGTGGTATAAGCAGGCAAATGAAGATAACGATGATCAAGTCAGTCGACCAGTTATTGTTGATGCGGCATTATTTGCTGATAATACAGTTGCAGTGACATCCGCACACGAGTTAGTTGTTGCAAATCAACCTAATCTTATTAACTTACCTGCTGATATTCGCGCAAGTGTCTTAGCTAATGAAGTCAAGCACCATGGCAATGCTGTCTTGTTTGAGCAATTGTTAACAGATTATCGGACAACAGCTGATGGTGGTTATCAACGCGATATCATGAAGGCGTTAACGAAAATCTTGGACACGAATTTTATACAACAACTCATCAGTTATTTCAAAGATAGTCAAACGATTAAACCACAAGATTTACGTGGGTGGTACCAAGGTATTTTGGCAAATGAACGTGGTCAGCAAATGGCGTGGGATTGGCTAAGAACAGAATGGTCTTGGCTTGAACAAACAGTGGGTGGTGACATGGAGTTCACAACGTTCATTACAGTGACTGCGAAAGTCTTTAAAACGGCTGAGCGATTAGCAGAATTTAAAGCATTCTTTGAGCCAAAATTAGATACGCCAGGTTTGACTCGTGAGATTAAAATGGATATTAATGTGATTGCTGGCCGGGTTGCTTTAATTACTGATGAACAAACGGTTATTAACGAAGCTATTGCCACATCGTTGTAATAATTGATGGGATAAGGAGAAATCATATGACACGTTTATTCGTGACCGACTTAGATAAAACTTTTTTAAATTCAGAACGAGAATTTAATGTGCCACGTTTTACATCTATTTTAGATAAGTTAGATGAAAAACGAGATAAATTTGCCATTGCGACTGGTCGTGATGAAAATTGGGTGCGTAATAAGTTTGGCAAATTAGCAGATCGTGTTCATTTAGTAACGGGTAATGGTGCAACTTGGCGTGTGAATGGGTCTAATCACCTGCACATTCGTAATATTGATGCAACTGCATTACCTAAATTAGAGGAAATTCTAATTGATGATACTTTCGAAACAATTGGCGTGATTGCTTTTTCCGTAAATAATATGTACAATTTAGCAGGATTGCAAGACTTACCTGATAATATGCAAGATTATATGGCTCAAGTTTATCCAAATATGGCCACAGTTCAGCATTTAGCAGATATTCCAGAATTATTAACAAGTATCACGGGTATTTTTACACCATCGCATTCTGAAGAAGCCATTGCATTAATTGATGATAATCATTTACCATTACATGCAACAACGTCTGGTTATGGCACAGTTGATATTTTAGCGGCTGGTGTGAATAAAGCGACTAGTTTGGAAATGTTGATTGATGAAATTGATTTGGCACCTGAAGATTTAACTGTTTTTGGTGATGGCATGAACGATTTAGAAATGATGCAATTAGCGGGTAACGTCTATATCATGCCAAATTCTGACGAACGGTTATTTGGTCGAGGATATCATGTTGTCGCAAAGGATAGCGATCATGATGGTGTTTTAGAAACACTTGAAAAAATAATTTAAAATGTATACAACCTAATCAGGCCTAGCACCTAGCCATATTATTTTGGTCGTTGCTAGACCTTTTTATATGTAGTCAAATCATTATCTGATATAATTATTTATTTTTTATTGACTTTGAAATAGTGACAATAATACTATCCTTGACGGTGCTTGATGTAAAAGGTTAAACTAATTAAAATAAATTGCACTGAAAATAGGAAGCCGGAGGAGAGTTAATGGCATACTTAGAGTTACGAGACATTCATAAATCGTACTATCTTGGTAAAGAAGAATTTCCAGTACTAAAAGGGATTGATCTTGATTTTGAATTGGGGGAGTTTGTTTCAATTTTAGGAGAATCAGGTGGTGGTAAGTCAACCTTGATGAATATTATTGGTGGACTAGATCGTGAATTTGAAGGTTCGGTGACAATTGATGGTCAAGTTTTAGATCATAAACAAGAAAAACAACTCGATGAATATCGTCGGGGAACCATTGGTTACATTTATCAATCTTACAATTTGATCAGTCATTTGACCGTTCTTGAAAATGTTATGGTCTCACTTGAAATGACAGTTTTATCACAGTCGGAAAAAGTTGACCATGCGACAGCTTTGCTAGAGCGTGTCGGGTTAGCAGAACAAATTAAAAAACATCCGAATCAATTGTCTGGTGGTCAAAAGCAACGTGTTGCCATTGCGCGAGCATTAGCTTCTGATCCGCGCATTATTATTGCTGATGAGCCTACGGGGGCTTTAGATTCAGAAAACACAGCCGATGTTTTGAAAATTTTGGATGAAATTGCAGCTGAAGGCCGTTTGGTTATTGCAGTGACACATTCACAAGAAGTTGCTGACCACGGGACACGTATTGTGCATTTAGCAGATGGTCAAATTGATAATGATCAACGGTTACGAGAGGCTTATCCGGTCAATAAAAATGCTGAACATATGCAAGACCGACCACTACCAGCAACGGCTTCTTATCGAAATGCGTACAAACATTTAACTTTCAGCTTTTGGCGTAATTCATTGATTATGTTGGGAACCGCCATTGGTTTGTTTGCTGTGATGTTATTTACGGGTCTTGGAAATGGTGTCAAAGCCTATATTAATGATCAAGTGAATTCTCTTGCAAATCCAACTGCGATTACAGTTACTCGTTATCAGGATGAAGATAATGACAATTCTGGTATTGGTCAAACAACTGCCGGTGGTAGTGCCACTGATATTGCAAAAACGACCATTTCTGATAAACAAATGAAACAGATTAAGCATCTAAAAGGAGCTAAAGCTGTGCAGCCGGGCTATCAAATTGCTGGTGTGAAAGCGAAATTGCAAAACAAAGATTACAATCTGGGAACGGTGCAGACGTGGTCAGCAACTTATCAAAAGAAACTTGTTAAAGCCGGGCATTTGCCAGGTAAAAATGAAATTTTGGTTGATAAAAAGACGGTTGCAAAGAAATTTAATACCAAAAATTGGCAATCAGTCGTTGGCAAAACCATGACGGCAACTTGGACCACAGTGAAAGCAGATGGTCGAACACCAGTGACAATTACAAAAGATTTGAAAATTTCTGGTGTGATCGATGCAGGTAAGGCTGGAACAGCCAATGTCGTTAGTTATCAAACTGTACATGCAGCTAATAAAGAAGCCGGGGCTGTCACAAATGCCTTATTTGCCACTGTTCGAGTAGCAACACCAGATGATGTTAAACCTTTCCAAAAAGCAATTAATAAATTGAAGGATTCTGATAATAAGCGGTTATATACAGCGATTACGGTTGGGTCTATTTTGGATACCATTAATACCATCGTGACATTAGCAACAAATGTTTTGGCAGCGATTGCCGCTATTTCTCTAGTTGTGTCAGCACTGATGATTATTGTGACAATGTTTATGTCTGTTTCAGAACGAACAAAAGAAATTGGTATTTTACGTGCCTTAGGTGAAAGTAAAAAAGACGTTCGTCGTTTGTTTACATCAGAGTCACTACTGATTGGTATGGCAAGTTTTGTGTTGTCATTAGTACTAGCCTTTGGTATTGGTGCGATACTTAATTCGGCATTATACAAGATTGCAAAGTTTAATATGATTCAAATTTCAGTTGGTAACGTCATCACAACCCTTATTTTGGCGTTAGTGATTTCATTCCTTGCTGCACTATTACCAGCTCGTCGTGCCGCAAAGTTGAATCCAATCGATGCCTTGGCAGCTGATTAATTAATTGATAAAAGATATAAGAAAGCCAAAGATGACCGTTAATTAACGGCATAGTCTTTGGCTTTTTGTTTTTCAGGACATTTGTGTTAGATGTCTGACTAGAAAAATCGGTCTAGACCGTGTAAACTTGAAGACGATTAGAAATGAATGTCAAATGGTGGTTATCCACTTGTAACATTGAAAAAATAAGGGGAACATATCATGAGCAAAGTTTTAACGCACGCAACGATTTATACTGGTGAAGATGAACAACCGGAAATCAAGGACGCTTATATTCGATTTGATAAACAAATTGAAGCAATTGGACCAATGTCAGCCTTAAAAATTAAGGCAACAGATGATGTTATTCGTGCTGACCGTCAAGTCATTGTACCCGGATTTATTGATGTCCATACACATGGTGCGTATGGTTTTGATACAATGGATGGCCAAGCAACTGATATCGTTAAAATGGTCCATGGTCAAATTTCTGAAGGAATTACCTCTGTTTTTCCAACGACGATGACACAATCCGTTGATAATATTTCAAAAGCGATGGTTGCAGTCAATGAAGCTGCGCAACAAGAACCAGCGATTATGGGTGTTCATTTAGAGGGACCGTTTATTAATCCACATTTTAAGGGTGCGCAACCAGAACAATATATTATTGCTCCTAGTAAGGAATTAGTTCAAAAATGGCATGAGTTATCTGGCAATCGTGTCCGTTTAATTACGTATGCACCCGAACAAGCAGATAATGTCGCAGAATTTGAAGATTATTTAATTGAAAATCACATTGTTGGTTCAATTGGTCATTCAAATGCAACACGTGAATTTTTGCAAACGAATTCTAAAGCTAGTCACATTACGCATTTGTATAATGCACAACGGCCAATGGCCCATCGTGAACCTGGTGTCACTGGACATGCTATGTTAGAAGATAATATTCATACCGAATTAATTGTGGATGGTTTCCACGTGTATCCTGATATGGTCAATTTAGCTTATAAATTAAAGACTGCTCATCGAATTGATTTGATTACTGATTCAATGCGTGCAAAGGGTCTTGGTGATGGTGAATCTGAATTAGGTGGGCAAAAAGTTTGGGTAAAAGATAAGCAAGCTCGCTTAGCAGATGGCACATTGGCTGGTTCTGTTCTAGAATTCGATGATGCCTTTCGTAATATGATGGCCTTTACAGGTGCATCAATTCATGAAGCCATTCAAATGGCATCAGTTAATCAAGCCCTTGAATTTAATCTTGATCAAAAGGGGACGTTGACGGTCGGCAAAGATGCCGATCTGAATATCTTTAGTGCTGATTTAACAAGCTTAGAAGCGACCTATAGCTTGGGTCGTCGCTTTTCTAAGCAAGATGGCATTGAAACAAAGGAGTAAGGATGATGGGATCGCCAGTATATATTCAAATTCATGATGAGATTCACGAAGCAATTGCAGCTGGTCGGTGGGTTCCTGGTGATAGGATCCCAGCAGAACGCGAATTAGCTGAACAATTTGGTGTTTCCCGTATGACATTAAGACAAGCGATTATGTTGCTCGTTGATGAAGGTATTTTAGAGCGTCGCGTGGGTTCAGGCACGTTTGTATCTGAACAAAAAGTGCAAGAACATTTAAATGGTATTACTTCGTTTACAGATTTGATGGCGGATGCTGGTAAGAAAGCCACGTCCAAAACAGTTAGTTTTCATGTGGGTCGGGCGTCAAATTCAGAACAAGAACAATTACAACTCACGCCAGATGAGCGTGTATTGCGAATGGAACGTGTCAGATATGGGGATGGTGAACCAATTGCATTTGAAGTAGCAGCAATTCCGGAAACTTTAGTCACTGGGTTATCACGGCAGGCATTAACTGATTCTTTATATCGAACATTAGCAACAGAACGTGGTTTAAAAATAGGACGCGCACAACAAACAGTCACGGCAGCAGCGGTTAAAGAAAGGATTTCAGAATATTTAGCCATTAAACGTGGAGATCCTGTATTAGTATTACGTCAAATCACTTATGATACAAAAGGTGTCCCGTTTGAGTATGTGCAAACACAGTATGTTGGTGCAAGATTCGAATTTTATATGGAAAAGTCATAAACGTTAGTTCGATTAATGCTATGTTATGAGACGGTTAATGATAAATGCTTGTCTATTTACAAATATTTTGGTATGATATTCAAAGTGTTGAAAACTGCAGCGGATTGTCCGCAAGCTCGTCAACAATTTATCGACCTGTTTCAATGATGGCAGAGAACACGCTAGTAACTGCGCTGCAGCGGTGAACGTTTGGATAAAATGCACGAATGTGAGGCAATTCTCTAGAATTCAACAAAATAAAAATTCTGGAGGACATTTAAATATGTCACGTTATACTGGTCCTAAGTACCGTTTGTCACGTCGTCTGGGTGTTTCATTATCAGGTACTGGTAAGGAACTTGCTCGTCGTAATTATGCACCTGGTGATCACGGTGCCGGCCGTCGTTCAAAGCCATCAGATTATGGTATTCAACTAGCAGAAAAGCAAAAGGTGCGCTTCACTTACGGTATGACTGAACGTCAATTCCATAACTTGTTCTTGAAGGCAGGTAAGATTCGTAAGGGTACTCACGGTGATAACTTTATGTCATTACTAGAACGTCGTTTGGACAACATTGTTTACCGTCTAGGTTTGGCAACAACTCGTCAACAAGCACGTCAACTTGTTAACCATGGTCACATTTTAGTTGATGGTAAGCGTGTTGATATTCCTTCATACGAAGTTTCTGTTGGACAAGAAATCTCAGTTCGTGAGAAGTCACAAAAGAATGTTTACATCCAAGCTGCTGTAGAAGCACAAGCTGGTACGTTACCATTCGTTGAATTTGATAAAGATACATTAAAGGGAACTTTGGTTCACGAACCAGAGCGTGCAGAGTTAGATCATGAATATAACGAAGCCCTAATCGTTGAGTACTACAACCGTATTGGATAATTTTTTATTATTCAATGGAGTTTGTGGCACACAATGTCAAAAAGCCAAGACAATTGTCTTGGCTTTTTTTGCAGTTTTTTATATGAGAAAGACACGATAATAAGTTAAAAATTTTTAAAGAACGCCAAATAAACACTAAACAACATAAAAAAATTAGCATGATTGTAATTGACGTGGTACGCTAATCTTATTAGAATTCCCGATAGTTAGGAGTATGGTGAGTATCATTCACCAGATAAAAAGAGTATGACACAGATTGGACATATCGTTATTGGCTTAATTGTTGTTGTCGCAGCCATTTATTTGATTATCTTTGTCTCTCAACGGTTGACTGCACGAAAAGTTAATAAATTAGTCCAAAAGAAAAACGAGTTGGCTGAAATTCCGATGCGTGATCGGTTAGTAAAAGGACGCCAATTGAGTTTGACGGGACAATCTTTGAAGCAATTCCAATTGTTAGAAGCAAAATATAATCAGTTAGAAAAAAACGAATTTAATAACATTGATTTAAAAGCAAATACAGTGTTGTTTGATTCACAAGGATTAAATTTCGTAAAGACGGCGCAAGGATTAAAAAGTTTACAACAGCAAATACGTGATGCAAAAACAATTATTGACGTCGTTAATCAAGGATTAAATGATTTAGAACAGTTAGATGCTGCACATAAACAAGCGGTTAAAGATTTAGAAACGAAATATCAAGACTTACGTAAAGTGTTGCTTTCACAAAATTTTTCGTTCGGACCAGCTATTGATAAATTAGAAGAAATATTAGGCTCTCTTGAAGATGATTTTGCTGAATTTGCTCGTTTAACTGAGGCAGGCGATCACGCGACGGCTACTGGTATATATGAAACATTAAGTATGGAAACGAATCAATTAGAACAACGAATTGATCAAATACCTGGTATTTTTCATCAGTTGCATGATACAATTCCTGGGCAGTTGGCCGAATTACAAGAAGCATACGACAAAATGACAGCAGAAGGTTTTAAGTTTGAAACGAACGTTGATAAAGAATTAACAAATATTCAAGAAGAGTTACAAGAAGCGTTGACATTATTGCAAGAGTTGACACTTAAAAAGATTGCTGAATTAATTCAACGTATGGAAAGTCAAACGGAAGTTTTGTATGAAACTTTTGATAAAGAAGCAAAAGCAGCACAGACAGTTTGGGAAAATAATGAAAATCTAACAGGCTATCTTGCTCATAATAAACGACAAAACCACGAATTATACGCGAGATTAGATCGTTTAAATCAAGATTTTGTCTTCTCAAAGGATGAAACTGGTCAAATTCGTAGCTGGGAAATTCAATTGTCAAATAATACGGTTACTTTTGAAGAGTTAAAGCATCAAATTGCACGTCATGAGGTTGTCTTTTCTAATTTAATTGCTGAACAAACGGCCATTCGTAGAGATCTAGAGAGAATTGAACGTGAACAAATTGCGCAATGGAAAGCTTTCCAAGAATTACCAGGACAGTTAGAACAATCAAAAAAGCGTGTAGCACTGTTGGCAGACAAATTAAGATTAATTCAACGGTCATTCGAACGTCAGGGCTTACCAGGCTTACCAGAAACATACTTATCAATTTTCTATTCGGTTAGTGATGAATTAGAACGTGTTAAGCAGCAGATAGGTATGTCACGAGTTAATGTTGATGATGTCTTACGACAACTAAGTATTGTGACAGCTGATTTAGATACACTTCATGAAAGAACGGAAAGTCTCATTGAGGCAGCAACGGTTACTGAACGATTGGTACGTAAAGCATCAAGGTATCGTGATAATCCTGCAGTTGTTCAAGCAACTCAACAAGCACGATATTATTATGAAACAGGTTATGATTATGAGCAGTCTATGAAAACTTTGGGTGTTATTCTTGATCAAGTGGAACCTGGGCTAACGGATCGAATTGTGAAGCAGTATCGACAAGAATTGGCAACATTACAAGCAGAATTTTCAGAACAACAATGAATACCTTGTTTAGACAGATTTTAAAATCACATTACTAGTAGAAAAGAGCGTCAATCTACCAATTGAAGTGCCCCATAATTGTTAGACATAAAAATCTAACGATTATGGGGTATTTTTTATGACTAAATATTCAACTGATTTTTATTAATACTGGGCAAAGTGGTCGATAAAGAATTGTCAATGGTCGTATTAACAGCTACAAAATTGATTATGATAATATTTTAGATTAATATGCATACCTAAAATCGTAGAGAGATATTTTTGGTGGCAGGTCTTTGTCTTATTTTTTGCACGCTTAAAAAGTTACGATTTATAATAAATATTTACAAATTGTCGTAAATTTGTTAAAATTTAAACATAAGATAAATATTTTTTTGCGAAACAAAGGAGAGTTGTATGGAAGAAAATAGACAAAGAGATCATAGCCCGACAAATGTGCAACATGGATTATCAGAATTAGAAGTGCAACAATCTCGGCAAGAATATGGTGAAAATGTGTTCAAAGAAGCACCTAAGGAATCACTGTTCTCTAAAATAAAGCGGAGTTTAAGTGATGTTGCAACCATTATTTTGATTATTGCCGCAGTTATCTCTTTGATCACTTCGATTATGCAGAATAATGGTCACTATTTTGAAAGTGTCTTGATCATTGCAATCGTTATTATTAATTCAGTATTGGCTATCTATCAAGAGGGACGTGCGGAAGCAGCTTTAGACTCCTTAAAAGATTTAGAGCAAGCTGAGGCGACAGTCAGACGTGATGGACAAGTTGTGACCATACCCATTACTGAAATCGTTGTTGGTGATATCTTAATATTAGAAAATGGTAAGCGTATTTCTGCTGATGCCAGATTAATTGAAACAAGTGAATTAAGGGTTGAAGAATCAGCACTAACCGGTGAAAGTGAAGCCATCGAAAAAGATGAAACGAAACACTCAAAGCCAGAGGACTCGTTAGGGGATCGGTTAGATGTTGTCTATCGTGGCACAGTGATTGTTAATGGACGTGGAACCGCAGAAGTCACTGCTGTTGGTATGCAAACTGAAATGGGTAAAATTGCTGGTTTGCTGGGCAATGAACAACGTGAGAAGACCCCATTACAAAACCGGTTAACGAATTTAGGTAAACGATTAAGCATCATTGCCATTTTGTCAGCGCTGATTGTGATTGGATTGGGTATTGCTTATAACGAGCCGTTGTTAACACTGTTTATGACCGCCGTTTCTTTGGCGGTGGCAGTTGTGCCAGAAACATTAATGATTATTGTGACGATTACACTTGCCTTGGGTGTTCAAAAAATGGCCAAAAGACATGCCATTGTGCGTCGTCTACCAGCAGTTGAAACTTTAGGTGCTGCTACAGTGATTGCCTCGGATAAAACGGGGACATTGACGCAAAATAAAATGACAGTACGTCGTATTTGGGATGCACAAGCTAATCAAGTGTATGATGATAAACAAATTAAAAATCAATTGTCTGACGTTTTAAAGTTTGGTGCGTTGTCAACTAATGTGACAAACCCCAATCATCAAGTCACTGGTTTGCCAACTGAAGTTGCTATGGTCAACGCATTGGGACGATATGGTGACTACGAACAGTTACAGAAAGATTATCCAAAAGTATTTGAGATACCATTTAATTCAACAAGAAAAAGAATGACAACAGTTCATCAAATTGATGATGGCTATTTAGCAGTAACAAAGGGTGCTTTTGATGTCTTGTTGCCTAAATTTCCAGAAACAATGCATCAAGCAGCAAAACAAATTAATGAACAATTTGGTGCAGATGCATTACGCGTCATTGCAGTGGGAATTGTTAAGTTACCTGAAATCAGTGACGAACCAACTGAAGAAGAACTTGAATCACATATGACATTGTTAGGGTTGATTGGTATCATTGATCCACCACGACCTGAGTCAGCAGCTGCGGTAGCTGAAGCTAGAGCTGCGGGAATTAAACCAGTAATGATTACTGGTGATCATGTTGTTACAGCAAGTGCTATTGCACGTGAAATTGGTATTCTACAAGCAGATGATCTTGCACTTTCTGGTGCAGAACTACATGAAATGTCTGATGTAGAACTTGAGAAAAATGTGACACGGTATGCAGTGTATGCACGAGTCACACCAGAAGATAAAATTCGAATTGTCAAAGCTTGGCAAAGGCGTGGTGATGTGGTTGCCATGACTGGGGATGGCGTCAATGATGCACCAGCTTTACGGAGTGCCGATGTTGGGATTGCAATGGGGGAGACTGGAACCGATGTTGCGCGTGAAGCAGCTGCAATTGTTTTAACTGATGATAATTTTGCAACAATTGTACACGCTGTTGAAACGGGACGTGGCATTTACAATAATATCCGAAAGACAATTAATTTCTTGATTAGTGCTAATATTTCAGAAATTGTTATTATTGTCGCAGCAATGCTCTTTGGTTGGGGGTCACCATTAATTGCGACACAACTACTATTTATTAATTTGGTCGCTGATGGGTTACCTGGTTTTGCGTTAAGCCGGGAACCAATTCATGATAGTGTCATGAATCAAAAACCAGTTAGTCCGAAAGCAAGTATTTTTGCCAATGGGCTGGCAAGACAGATCGTTGTTAATGTATTGCTATTTGCAGTTGTCAGTTTATTGGCACAAGGATATGGTATCTATATTGGTCAACCAGAAATTGGTAACACGATGGCGTTTATTGTCTTATCAGCAACATCAATTCTACACGTGTTTAATATTCGTAGTGATCAGTCAATGTTTAAAATTAAATTCAATGCTAATCCAATGCTAGTCATTATGGCAATCATTGCCTTGGCATTATCACTATTATTGGTTATCTTACCAGTAACACAAACACTGTTTAGCTTTGTACCACTACCAGGAACAGCATGGTTGGTGACAATTGTGTTGGCATTAGTTCCGAATATTTATTGGGAAATTGTGAAAGCAATACGTCATAAAAAATAGATTTTATTGTGTAAGAAGTTCGCCTCTTACACTTTTTTTGTTTTTTAAAAAATATAAAGGTCGTTTTTTAATAGCGATATTTCGAATATATTGCTATAAAATTAACTAAAAGTCGAACTTTTATAGAATGAATATTGAAACAAGTAACGTTTGTTGATAAAATTAATTAGGTGTTGAAAATGTATATATAGTTCGTGTTAGAGCGAATTTTTAAAAATAGGAGGCCATTATGGCAGGGATTGTAGTTGTTGGTAGTCAGTGGGGAGACGAAGGAAAAGGTAAAATTACAAATTTCATCTCACAAAATTCAGATATGGTTGTTCGTTATCAAGGTGGTAACAATGCAGGTCACACCATCTATGTGGACGGTCAAAAATTTGAATTATCTTCAGTACCATCAGGTATCTTTAATCCTAATCGATTGGCAGTTATTGGTAATGGTACGGTGGTTAATCCAAAAGCTTTACTAAGTGAACTGCGTGATATCCAAAAAAAGGGTGTTACCACTAAAAATTTGCGAATTTCTGATCGGGCTCACGTTATTTTCCCGTATCATATGCTCATTGACCAATTGGCAGATGCTAAGAAGGGGGATGGCAAGATTGGTACAACTGGTCGTGGTATTGGTCCAACGTATATGGATAAAGCAGCGCGCGTCGGAATTCGCATGATTGATTTATTAGATAAAGAAGTTCTTCATGAACGTCTAGCAAATGTATTAGCTGAAAAAAATGAATTACTAGAAAAAATCTATGATCATGAACCATATGATCTTGAAAAATTAGTGGATGAATATTATGGATACGGTCAAAAGTTACGGCCATTTATTGTTGATACAACAGTCTTAATCAATGAATATATTGATGACCACAAGCGGGTGCTCTTTGAAGGGGCGCAAGGTGCTATGCTTGATATTGATCAGGGAACGTATCCCTATGTGACATCATCATCACCAGTTGGTGGTGGTGCAACAGTGGGTGCAGGTGTCGGACCAACAAAGATTACACGGGTTGTCGGTGTTGCGAAGGCTTATACATCACGTGTCGGAGATGGCCCATTCCCAACAGAATTATTTGATGAAGTTGGGGACCGTATTCGTGAAATTGGTCATGAATATGGCGTTGTGACAAAACGACCACGGCGTATTGGGTGGTTAGATACGGTTGTACTACGCCACGCTGCAAGGATTGGTGGCTTTACACATCTTTCATTGAATAGTTTAGATGTCTTATCAGGGCTTGATACAGTAAAGTTGGCAGTTGCTTACGAATTAGATGGTAAGCAAATTTCACATTATCCAGCCAGTTTAAAGGATGTCCAACGCGTCACGCCAATTTATGAGGAATTACCAGGATGGCAAGAAGATATTACTGGCGTTAAGTCACGCGATGAGCTACCCCAAAATGCTGAAAATTATTTGAAGCGTGTGGAAGAACTGATTGGTGTACCACTATATACTTTTGCTGTTGGACCTTCAAATGAACAAACAATCATCTTATTTGATATTTGGAATGAGGACTAAGGATGACCGAAATGAGATTAGCACGCACAATTTTATCTGTTAGTGACATTGCACAAATGGTGCAACGTGTTGCAGATGAATTAAATGAAGTACTAGTTGATGTTGAACGGCCAGTATTTATCGGTGTGATGAAGGGGGCTTACATGTGGATGGCCGATTTAATGAGAGCCATGCATCGTGAGGTTGAACTTGATTATATTGACGTTTCAAGTTATGTTGGCGATCAATCAACCGGACATATTACAATTCAACGTGATTTAAAAGTTAATTTGCAAGATCGGACAGTCGTCATATTGGATGAAGTCGTTGATTCCGGTTTGACATTACGTTATCTAAAAGCTGATTTTGAAGCACGAGGAGCTAAAAAAGTCTATGTAGCGGTTGCGACAGATAAAAGACAATCGGCATCTGCTGGTGGAATCACACCTGATTTTATTGGCACGCAGGTACCCGATGAATTTTTGGTTGGTTATGGTATGGATTATAATGAATATTATCGTGCCTTACCATATGTTGCAGTACTTGAACTAACTGAATAAAAAAGTTGCTGAATAAATGTCATCATAAGATTTCAAATTTTTGAAGCAAAAGCGGTGTCCAACTAATCGTGACGTTGGACACCGCTTATTTTTTATATTTTTATCATTAAATATCGTTACAAGGTTCATCGGGCATATTCCGTTCAAGCTGAATGGTTGTATGCTGAATGTGTAAGTCATCTTGTAACATATGACCCAGGTGAGATAGTAATACCATGTCACCTGGGTCATTAACAACGAGATGAACTGTTAATGCTGTCTCAGTTGTTGAAATTCCCCAAATGTGTAAATCGTGTAAACTGATAACTTGTGGATTATCTAAGATTGCCTGTTTAACGACTTCTTCATCGATATTTTCTGGTACACCATTGAAAATCAATAAGATTGATTGTTTAAAAATATCCCAAGATGAGATAATAATGACAAAGCCGATAATGATTGAAATCATTGGATCGATCCAATACCAATTTAATAGCATGGTTAATAATCCAGCAATAACGACACCCAGTGAAACACCTGCATCAGCCATTAAGTGAACATAGGCGCCCTTGGCATTAATATCATCTTTGTGATCGCCAGCCATCGCAAAAAACTTTGCAGCCAAAAAATTAATAAGGATACCAACAGCTGACACGATCATAATAAGATTTCCAGCTGGTTCCGTGCCACCATTAACGAGTTTCACAATGGCTTCATACCAAATAACAAAAACAGCCATTAACAAAAAGAGAGCATTAATGAAACTTGCCAAAATGGTTGCATTATGCCAGCCGTATGTGTGTGTCGATGTGGCACGCAACCCAAAAACGGCCACGGCTGCCCATGCTAAAATTAATGAAGCAACATCACTGATACTATGTAAAGCATCAGCAAAAAGGGCAGTTGAATGGGCATAGTGTGCAAATATCATTTCAACAATGATGAAGAGCGTATTGAGAATAATACCTGTTAGATAAGGTAATTGCCTTTTTGGAACGCCTGCATGCTCATGGTGATTATGCATATTATAATTTTTCCTCCAAGTGTTTTGTTGCTAAAGCAATAATTAACCGAATATGATCATCTTTTAAAGCATAAAAGACTTGCTTACCATGTTTATGAGAATCAACAATGTCGGCCTGTTTCAACATTTTTAATTGTTGCGATATATTTGATTGCGAATAGCCAGTTGCGTTAACGAAATCTGAGACGTTTTGTTCATGATTGACTAATATTTTTAGTATCTTCAATCGTAGAACATTCGAAAATAATTTAAAAAATTCTGATAATTGTTCATCCATAAATATATTATAAATCGTTAATATGTTTTTGAAAAGTCATTCTGTTATTAAATTTTAAATTAGTTGATTAGTCAATTTTTTATCAATATAGTTCATATGATGAAAGTATGTTGGTTGAAAAGTAATGATATAATGAAATTTTAATATATTAATTAGATAATAAAAAAGCACAAACAAAACGGAAGAAATCGTTTGTCTGTGACTGGATTGTATTTATATTTGCTGTAAGAAAATGACCATAATGGTGATAGTCTGTAGCACTGTAAAAAATATCATGCGATAACGTTGTTTCAAATTGAAATTAATCAGCACCATCCAAGTAAAGACGATAATGATTGTTGTTAGAATTGTCCAAAAATTCCAAGGTAATGCTAAAACATTCAACAATAAAATAAAACCAAATATTAAAGAAGTTAGTCGTTTATTGCGGCCTTCTGTCACAAATAGACTACTCATGAAATAGAGATAACTAAAAAATAGTGGCAATAAACTCAGGATAAAAGGCTCAGTTAAATACGTATTCTGTTGATAAAAAATGACCACAGGCATGACAAGGGTTGCAACACCAGAATATAATATTAGGCCAAGAATATTTTGCAAGTTTAATAATGGTATGTTGATTAATAGTAACGAGATTGGGAGTAACGCGAGCAACATGACCTGTTGTCCGGTAAATTGTTTATATAGAAAATATAAAAATAAGAGCGGAATTAAGATAACGATATAATTGATCCAACGAGAGAAACCATGGTTAAAAGTTAAAAAGATTGCAATAGCTAAGATAAGACTATAAGTCATTAGTAGCGGGTTGTGTTGCCATTGACCACCAGCAAGATTGTTTGAATAAATTAACGGGTATACCCACCAAACGATATTTTGAGCAATGACGCTGACAATTAAGGCAATCCATTGCATTTCTTTTAAACGCGATGATGTTTTTAGACGGCGTTGACGAGTCATTGGCTGATTATTAACAGGCGCCTCTTTAAGCTGGTTTAAACGAGATACATTATCATGAGAATCTATATTCATAAGAATGCCTTTCTAAAAAAATTGTAAGAACTCACTACATTATTGTAGCAAACTAACCGTTTACTTGGGAGTTTGATATAATATTTTGAGTATTATTTTGTCGAATTAGTGAAATGGAGTAATAACATGCAGACAATCATCGAATTAATAAACAAGTATCGAATGCAAATTATGTATTTGATATTTGGTGGTTTAACCACATTAGTCAGTATCATTGTGTATGCTGGTGCACGCTGGGCACATTTATCAATAAATGGCGCCTACCTTTTAGCCTGGCTACTGAGTGTATTGTTTGCTTATTTAACAAATCGAAAATGGGTATTTGATAGTCAAACATCAGGCTTTATTAATATTTTACTGGAAATGTTTAAATTTTTCTTTGCTCGAATAGCAACTGGTGTGATAGGATACATCATCTTGCAATTTGGTGTACAGATGTTGCATCAAAACGATATGCTTTGGAATATTATTCAGAATATTTTTGTGATAGTTTCCAATTATGTTTTAAGTAAAGTAATGATATTTAGGTTAAAGGAGAAGATTAAAAAATGACAATTAAATTAATTGCAACAGATATGGATGGTACATTATTACGAGATGATCGAACGTTTGATTACGCACGTATGGAAGATTTATTGGACGAATTAGATTCAAAAGGCATTCGTTTTGTTGCAGCAAGTGGTAACCAATATAAGCAATTACGTTCATATTTTAATCCGATTAATCCTGATCGTGTTACTTACGTTTCTGATAATGGTGCGTTAGTCATGAATCATGACGAAGTGATTGCTGAATCAAGTATTACTCGTGAACAAATTGATCGGGTCATCGATTGGAATAATAGTGTCAATCCTGATATGGCTAACCTGATTGTTTTATCAGGGCACAATGGCGCCTATGTCTCTAATCATGCGACACCTGAAATTATTAGTATGGTAAAACAATTTTATCCAGTTGTTCATCAAGTTGAAAAATTTAAAGATATTGATGATAATATTTTTCGTTTCACATTTGTTTGGGAACAAGGGATTGATGTGCATCAACATATTCAACAGTTACGAGCAGCATTTGGTGAGGAATTGCACACAACGGGGTCTGGCTTTGGTACGGTTGATATTTTAGCACCAGGTGTGAATAAACGAACAGGTCTTGAAGAATTAGGGGAAATATGGGGCATTAAACCTGAAGAAATGGCAGCGTTTGGTGATAATGGTAATGATTTAGAGATGTTAAGATATGTTAAATATCCATTTGTCATGCCAAATGCAGAAGATTTTATGAAGGTGCGTGTCAATAATCTTGCCGTTAATGATAATAATCATAATGGTGTGTTGGATACCATTGAGGCATTGTTAGCTGGTGCTTTTGATGATAATACAAACAAAATTTTTGATAAATAATGGCTAATGCCTAAATCTAAAGACACAAACTGGTATAATGTATAAGGTTATGATGTGGTTTATATTTTCATATTCATAGTGATTATTTGTCAAATAGCGGAGGAAAAATCGTGTTTTTTAATGATCGACATGAGGAAGATACTGATGAGCAAACCATTATGCTTAATCAGCAACAGATTCCAAATCATATTGCAATTATCATGGATGGTAACGGCCGATGGGCGAAACGTCGAAACTTACCACGAGTTGCTGGACATCAACGTGGTATGGAAGTTGTAAAAGATATAACAAAAGTTGCCAGTGATTTAGGCGTTAAAGTGCTCACATTGTACGCATTTTCAACTGAAAACTGGAAACGACCAGAAACTGAAGTGGGTTTTTTGATGAAGTTACCTGGTAAATTTTTTGACACATTTGTACCTGAGCTTGTGGCAAATAATGTTCGTGTAAATGTGATTGGCTATGTTGATCAGTTACCTAGTTTCACGCAAAAAGCAGTTAATAATGCAATTGCGCAGACTGCAAATAATACAGGCATGGTATTGAATTTTGCTCTTAACTATGGTGGACGCTCTGAAATTGTCTCGGGTGTGCAAAAAATTGCTAAACAAGTCGCCAGTGGTGCATTAGCACCTGATGCAATTGATGAAGACATGATGAGTCGAGCCATGATGACGGCAAGTTTAAAGGATTACGCTGATCCCGATTTATTGATTCGAACAAGTGGTGAAGAGCGTTTATCAAATTTCTTGTTATGGCAAGTTGCCTATGCTGAATTTGTTTTTGTTAATGAACATTGGCCTGATTTTACACCAACCGTATTCAAACGCGCGATTTTAACATATCAATCACGTCACCGTCGATTTGGTGGCTTGACAGAAAATAAGAGTGATAAAAAATAGGAGAAAAAGATCATGAAGACACGAGTCATTACGGCAGTGGTTGCGTTAGCCATTTTTGTTCCGATTTTGATTGCAGGTGGTATTTGGATTCAGATCGCAGCATCAGTACTAGCTGTCGTTGCCGCATCAGAAGTTGTTTTGATGCGCCGCACATTGTTAGTTGATTTTGGGGCGATCCTAACGATGTTAGGGGCCTTGATTATGACGTTACCAACAGGTATCTGGCAAAAAATTGAGTTACCAGTGACGTTACAACGGTCGTCAATGCTTTATATATTCGTTATATTAATGTTATTGCATACGGTTATTGCACGTAATAAATTTAATTTTGAAGATGCGGGCGTATTTACACTTACAATGATGTATGTTGGTATGGGCTTTGGTATGATGGTAACTGCCAGAGCTGCTGGGTTTGCTACGTTGATGTATGCTTTTTTAATCGTTTGGATTACCGATTCAGGTGCTTACCTAGTTGGTCGTAAACTTGGTAAACATAAATTAACGGCCATTTCCCCAAATAAAACATGGGAGGGTTCAATTGGCGGTAGTGTTATCGCCGTGGTTGTCGCTGCGATTTATACATACTTTTTCCCACAAACTTACAATTGGGGAATCATGCTAGTCATTAGTGTTATTTTGTCAGTCGCAGGTCAATTCGGTGACTTGATTGAATCAGCATTAAAACGTTTTTACCATGTGAAAGATTCTGGTACAGTATTGCCGGGACATGGTGGCATTTTAGATAGATTTGACTCAATGTTGATTGTGTTACCATTAATGTATTTGTTAGGTGTATTTTAATTATAAGGTCAAAGAGCGTGTGACAAAAGACGGTTTGAAGCCGATTGTTACAGTAAGACTTCAGTCTTTTGGAACATGTTTAAAGGCGCTAATCTATCAATCAAAATTGATAGATTAGCGCCTTTTTCAGCTGATCATAACGACTTATGTCTCAGCCCCTTACCAGTTTTAACCATAAATTATAGAACAAATTATCCTTTCGCCCTGTTTTTATTGTATACTAGCCCTACTTAGACTAGGGACGGAGAAAAGAATGACAGCGATTATTACATTTATTATTGTTTTTGGTGTTATCGTCATTGTTCACGAATTTGGCCATTTTTATTTTGCGAAGAAATCAGGTGTTCGTGTACGAGAATTTGCGATAGGAATGGGACCAAAATTACTACAGACGCAGCATAATGGGACAACTTATACTTGGCGAATTCTCCCAGTTGGTGGTTATGTGCGTATGGCTGGCCGTGGCGATACAGATGAAGAACCAATTCAACCAGGAATGTCAGTAACGGTTGTCGTTGTTGACGAAGTGATTACTCGTATTAATTTATCTGAGCAAGAAGAATTGGTCGGTGGTCGTACAATCACGGTCAATCGAGTTGATTTGGTAGATGATATGTTCATTGAAGGCTATTGGTCGGATAGTGATGAACTTGTTCGGGTACCTGTAGATCATGATGCGTCAATTATTGAGGCAGATGGCACGAAGGTATTGGTTGCGCCACGAGATACGCACATTGAATCCGCAAAATTATGGCAACGTGCTCTGATAAATTTTGCCGGACCAATGAATAATTTTATCTTGACATTATTGTTATTTATTGGATTAGCTTTCATGTTACCTGGTGTTTCAACAACAACAATTGATCAAGTTGCAAAAGATTCACCAGCTGCCATGGTTGGTTTACGTCATAATGATACGATTACTGAAATTAATGGTAAGCGGGTGACTTCATGGCAAAACATGCAGAATACCATTCAATTGTTACCAGATCAACGCGTGGTACTAACTTATGAACGTCAAGGACACACAAAACAAGCCATTCTAGAGCCACATGGTATTAAAAATGGGGGGATGGTCATTGGTCAAATTGGTGTGACTTCAAAACAAACAACAGCCATTAGTGCTCGGTTACGTTATGGGTTCCAAGCAACAGGCCAATCAATGACTCAAATTTTTAGAGCGATTAAAAATCTTGTACAAGGTTTCTCGTTAAATAAATTAGGCGGACCGGTGGCAATATATAAAAATACTTCTGAAGTAAGTCGGATGGGAATTTTAGCAATTATTTCATTTATGGCATGGTTATCAGTGAACCTTGGCATGATGAATTTACTACCAATTCCTGGCCTAGATGGTGGCAAGTTATTGTTAAATGCAGTTGAAGCAATCATTAGACGACCAGTACCAGAAAAAGCGGAATTGACAGTGACTTTGATTGGTGTTGGGTTATTGTTTATTTTAATGATTGCTGTGACAGGTAACGATATTTTGCGGTATTTTATTAAGTGACCCTGTGCTGGAAAATGCTGTTGGTAGACAAATGTGGTAAGATAGAAAAAGAATTTTAATGTGCTTTTAAGCACAAAGATTAGGAATGGGTATAATTCATGAAACAATCAAAAGTTTTTATTCCAACGTTACGTGAAACACCAGCTGATGCCGAAGTTATTTCACACCAAATGATGTTACGTGCCGGCTATGTACGTCAAGTAACTGCCGGTGTATATGCATATCTACCATTAGCACAGCGTGTACTAAATAAAATTAATACAATTATTCGTGAAGAAATGGCAAAAATTGATGCTGTTGAAATGACTGCACCAGTTCTTTTGCCTGCTGAATTGTGGCAAGAATCAGGCCGTTATGAAACTTATGGACCAAATTTATTTAAATTAAGGAATCGTCATGGTCGTGATATGATTTTAGGCCCAACACATGAAGAGACAATGACAACCTTGATTCGTGACGATATTAAATCTTATAAACGATTACCACTAACGTTATATCAAATTCAAACCAAATTGCGTGATGAGGATCGACCACGTTTTGGTGTTTTACGTGGTCGTGAGTTTATTATGAAGGATGCGTATTCATTTTCTATAGATGAAGCTGGTCTAGATGAAGCTTACAAGAAAATGGAATCTGCATATGTTAATATTTTTAATCGGGTTGGTTTAAATTATCGTGTTATTGTTGGTGATGCGGGTGCCATGGGTGGTTCTGATTCAAAAGAATTTTCTGCACCAGCAGCTGCTGGTGAAGATACAATTGCATATTCTGATGAATCAGATTATGCAGCTAATTTGGAAATGGCAAAAGATTTATATACACCTAATAAGTCACATGCACCATTAGCTGAATTACAAAAAATTGCAACGCCTGAAGTGGCAACGATTGCTGAATTAGCCAATTACTTACAGACGTCAGCTGACCAATTGGTTAAGACGTTGTTTATGATGGCTGATAATCAACCTGTTATGATTTTGGTACGTGGGGATTATGAAGTTAACGAAGTAAAGGTTCAAAATTATTTACATGCTAATGAGCTCCGCTTGGCAACAGAAGATGAAGCACAACAATATTTAGGCGCACCATTTGGCTCATTGGGTCCTGTTGGTGTTGGTGAAGATGTCAAAATCATTGCTGATGAGTGGGTAACTGATATGGTTAATCTGGTTGTTGGTGGTAATGAAGCTGGCTTCCATTATCTTAATGCAAATGTTGATCGAGATTTCCGAATAGATGAAGTTGCCGACGTGCGTATTGCACGTGAGGGTGATCCTGCAATTGATAACAAAGGTCATTTACAGTTTACTAAGGGAATTGAAATTGGACACATTTTTAAATTGGGTACACGGTACTCTAAAACAATGGGTGCACAAGTATTGGACGCAAATGGACGTCAAGCTGATATTATTATGGGATCATACGGTATAGGTGTTTCACGCTTGCTAGCGGCGATTGCTGAACAGAACGCTGATGAAAACGGTTTGTCATGGCCAGCAGCTGTTGCACCATGGGATGTGCATTTGGTACCAATTAAGTATAAAAATGAAGCGCAAGCACAATTAACGGATGAATTAAATGATCGTTTAACGGCTGCTGGTTATGAAGTGCTGTTAGATGACCGTAATGAACGTCCGGGAGTAAAATTTGCAGATTCAGATCTTATTGGTTTGCCAGTACGAGTAACAGTTGGTAAGAAAGCTAGTGAAGGTATCGTTGAAGTGAAACTTCGTCAAGCAGATGAGGCAATTGAAGTGCGAGCTGAAGAACTTGTACCAACGCTTCAAGTATTTTTGAATGGCCATAAAGATTAAATCAATTGAATGACTTTATATTTGTTTTAAGATTTTAGCTTTATAGTATAACTATCGATGAGGGATACAGAGATGTCCTATCGATGCCCATAATGATTACTCATAACCTAGCAGGAATGCCCGTTCCTGCAACTACTCCTTAAATTGGTATATGTGAGTATACCTTTTGATAATAAAGTTGGAAGCCCATCCAGTTTTATTAGTGATAATGACGCAGCATGATGTGTTGTTTATTATCTTAAGAGGAAGCAACTAGCCCGTTGCTTCCTCTTTTTTGTATTTGTCTAATCAATTAATCGTTTTGATATTTTCATGACGCCTGGACAATGTATAATAGCAATAGATTGTAAAAGTAACGAAAGGGGCTATAAGTGATGGCGTTGAACCCGCAAGAACAATTTCAAGTATTGTTACAACAGTTGCAATATGAGGAGGTGCCCAGCACTTTCCAAGCAGCAGCTTTAACGAAACTAACGATCCATAAGAAATCACGAATTTGGCAATTTCACCTATCATTACCAAAATTACCAGATGTGACAACTTTAGCAACGTTA
The DNA here is from genome assembly GCF_058505625.1 of Weissella sp. ESL1156. Classification (NCBI taxonomy): domain Bacteria; kingdom Bacillati; phylum Bacillota; class Bacilli; order Lactobacillales; family Lactobacillaceae; genus Weissella; species Weissella sp. ESL1156. The sequence continues at coordinate 1,813,023 of NZ_CP196372.1, forward strand.
ATTAATAAACTACAAACGACATTTGCAAATATTGCAAGCATTCAATATGAGATTAATCTCGTAAAACAACCTGAATTGACCCAAATTGTTGATTATTGGCGTTGGATTTTACAACAACATCAAAATGAACCAGGTGCTTTCCAACGAGCATTTGATCAAATCATGCCAGAAATACATGATAATCAATTGATATTACGTTTTGATTCACAAGCTTGGGCTAATTATGCCCAACAAACTGGATTGACGTTAATTCAACAAAGTTATCAACAAATTGGTGTGAGCGGTCAACTACCATTTCAAATTCATGTTGATGATGAGTTGGTTGCTCAGTCACAAGCAGAAGCCATGGCACAACGGGCATCACAAGATGAACAATTAGCACAATTAGCCCAAGTGCAATTAGAGCAGGCTGCAAAGCATCGACAGACAAGTAATCACGGGCATACTAGTCATGGTGGTAATAATTTAGGCCGCAAGATTGCGAATGATGCTGAAATTACTGAGATGGTCGACATTATTGATGAAGAACGTTCAGTAATTGTCGAAGGCTATGTGTTTGATGCTGAAGTAAAAATTTTAAAATCTGAACGCCAATTACTAACGATGAAGGTCACGGACTATACGAGTTCATTTATCTTGAAAAAATTTTCACGTGATGAAAATGATGAAGCATTTTTTGCTAATATTAAAGCAGGCATGTGGATTCGTGCCCGTGGACCAGTGCAACAGGATGATTTTTTACACGACCTAACGATGATGGCGTACGATATTCAAATAGTTAGTCATGAACCACGTCATGAAAATTATGAAGGTGATCGTAAACGAATTGAATTACATACACATTCATTAATGTCGACGATGGATGCGACAAACGGCATTAAAGATTATGTAAAACAAGCTAGTGACTGGGGAATGGATGCAATTGCCATCACAGATACTGCTGGAGCTCAGGCTTTTCCAGAAGCAGCTTCATCTGCAGCAACGAATAATATTAAAATGATTTATGGTGTTGAAATAAATCTCGTTGAAGATGGTGAACCAATTATCTTTAACCCGGCACATATTGAGTTGGCTGATGCAGAATATGTGGTATTTGATGTGGAAACAACGGGTTTGTCAGCAGCATATGATAAAGTTATCGAATTATCAGCTGTTAAAATGGTAAAGGGTAACGTTACGGCTGAATTTTCAGAATTTATTGATCCAGGTTTTCCGTTGAGTGAAACAACGGTTAATTTGACATCAATTACTGATGATATGGTGCATGGTTCTAAATCAGAAAAGGACGTTTTTACGGCCTTTCGAGAGTTTTATGGTGATGCAATTTTAGTTGGTCACAATGTGACATTTGATATGGGCTTTATGAACGAAGGATATGAGCGTCATGGTATGGGGGTTATTACTAATCCTGTGATTGATACCCTGACATTAGCGCGTTTCTTATATCCAAATATGCGTTCATATCGTTTAAATACTCTGGCAAAGCATTTTGGGGTAGTACTAGAACAACATCACCGGGCGATTTTTGACTCTGAGACAACGGGGCATTTAAATCGGATATTTTTGGAAGAAGCTCGCAAGTCTTACGGTATTACGCATGCAGACCAATTAAATGATCATATGACAGATAATGATGCCTGGCGACACGGCCGGCCAAATCACGCTGTAATCTTGATTAAAAACCAAACTGGCGTTAAAAATTTATATAAATTAATTTCTGAATCTAATGTTCATTATCTTTATCGTAATCCACGAGTACCACGTTCTGTGTTAAATAAATATCGTGATGGGTTATTATTGGGAACTGGTGATAGTTCAGGAGAATTCTGGGAAGCCCTCATGCAAAAAGGGTATGCAGCAGCAAAAGCAAAAGCAAAGTATTACGATTATATTGAAATTCAGCCTTCACCTAATTACGCACCTCAAATTGAAGGTGAACTCATTAAGGATGAGGCGAGATTACGTGAATTAATGATGCAGGCTGTTAAAATTGGTAATGAGTTGAATAAGCCAGTTGTCGTCACGGGAGATGTGCACTATCTTAATCCAGAAGATGCCATTTATCGTAAAATTTTGGTAAGTTCACAAGGTGGTGCTAATCCATTAAATCGTTATGCTTTACCTGAACTACATTTTAGGACAACACAAGAAATCTTAGATGATTTTAGTTGGATGGACGCTGAACTTGCTAAGCAGTTGGTGATTGATAATACTCATGTTGTTGCGGATATGATTGATGATGTTGAAGCAATCAAAACAGGTAATTATCCACCTAATATGCCAACCGCTAATGATGAAATTCGTCAAAAATCTTACGAAACGGCTTATCGCATGTATGGTAATCCTTTACCAGAAATTGTTGAAGCAAGAATCGAGCAAGAACTTAATTCAATTATTAAAAACGGGTTCGCAGTTATTTATTTAGTTGCACAGCGATTAGTTGCGAAATCAAATAAAGATGGATATTTGGTAGGCTCTCGTGGGTCAGTTGGTTCATCTTTGATTGCTTTATTGATTGGGATTACTGAAGTTAATGCATTGCCGCCACACTACCGTAGTGTTAATGGTGATTATGTTGAATTTGTGAACCCACGTGATTATGAGTCGGGTTATGATTTGCCTGAAAAATATAGTCCAATTGATGGTACGAAGCTGATTGGGGACGGCCATAACATTCCGTTTGAAACTTTCTTAGGCTTTAAAGGAAACAAGGTGCCAGATATTGATCTGAATTTCTCAGGTGATTATCAGCCATTTGCGCATAATTATATGAAATCACTGTTTGGTGAAAATAACGTTTTTCGTGCTGGAACGATTGCGACGGTTGCAGATAAAACCGCTTTTGGCTATGTTAAGGCGTACGAACGTGATCATGATAAACAGTATCGAGGTGCAGAAGTTGAACGACTAGCAATGGGAGCGACTGGTGTTAAAAGAACAACTGGACAACATCCTGCTGGTATTTTGATTGTGCCTGATGATATGGAAATTTATGATTTCACGCCAATTCAATATCCGGCTGATGATTTATCAGCAACTTGGCGAACAACGCATTTCGATTTTCATTCTATTCACGATAATATTTTAAAGATGGACATCTTAGGGCATGATGATCCCACAATGATTCGTGCTTTGCAAGATATGTCAGGAATTGATCCAACGACCATTCCAATGAATGATCCGGGCGTGATGAGTTTATTTTCTTCACCAGAAATACTAGGTGTTACCGAGGAACAAATTTTTTCTAAAACAGGGACATTAGGTGTGCCAGAGTTTGGAACTGCGTTTGTTCGAGGAATGTTAGAAGAAACGCATCCTAAAAATTATTCAGAATTATTGCAAATTTCTGGTCTATCGCATGGAACTGATGTTTGGCGTGGAAATGCCGATGAATTGATTGAACGGGGTGTGGCAACAATTGGTACTGTTATTGGAACCCGTGATAAAATTATGACCGATTTAATCAATTATGGTGTTAATCCTGAGTCATCATTTCAGATTATGGAGAAAGTTCGAAAAGGTAAGGGAATTACGGATGAATATCAAGCGGAGATGCGTGCAGCAGGTGTTCCTGAATGGTATATTGACTCTGGCTTAAAGATTAAGTATATGTTTCCAAGGGCGCATGCGGCAGCATATGTTTTAATGGCATTACGGATTGCTTATTTTAAAGTTTACTTCCCGACTCTGTATTACGCAGCTTATTTTTCAGTGCGTGCTAGCAATTTTGATATCGTTGCGATGTCACGGGGACTAAATAGCACTAAAGCAAAAATTATGGAGATTAAACATCAAGGTAATGATGCTTCTGCAAAGGATAAGGATTTGTTAACAGTACTTGAGATCGCGAATGAAGCATTAGAGCGAGGAATTGATTTCAGTATGGTTGATCTTTATAAATCAGACTCTGATGCTTGGTTAATTGATGGCAACACGTTAATTGCACCATTCAATTCTGTACCTGGTTTAGGCGATAATGTTGCGAAACGGATTATTGCCGCCAGAGCAGAAGGAGAATTTTTGTCTAAAGAAGACCTTGCACAAAGAGGAGGTATTTCGAAAACATTATTACAGTTTTTGGATGAAAATGGTGTTTTGAATGGCATGCCTGATGAAAATCAATTGGCGCTTTTCTAAAATGGATTGTTAAACATAATTAGTGAAATAGGGTACGGCGTAAGGTTATTATTGTCTTTGACAACATATTTAAGAGGTTGTCAATCTACCAGTATTAAACAAGGTAGATTGACACCTCTTTTTTTATTTACCAAAAGTTACTTTTTGTCTAAAGTTTTCCTAGTATCATTCGCATGTATTCTTGTATCGATGCGATGAATTGATGAACGTTATTATTTTTAATAAAATTTAAAAAGTAGTGATATTTGGAAAAAATATTGACTTTATTTATTGAAGTGTGTAACATTAATCGAGTTGGCAGTTACAAGGTTCAAATTTATGGCATGAGTAAATATTATTTGGTAATATTAAAAGTGTTGACAAGTTGAATTTGTTTCTGTAACTTAGATTAAGTTGTCAGTAAGACAACGAAATGTTGATCATTGAAAACTGAATATCGTTTCGATGAAACAAATGTGTAGGGTCATCAAGCAATTTTCTTGATACAAAAACATTTGCGAAGTCAATTCGCTAATAAATTCGTTTAACTTCTGTTAAACAACAAAAAACAATTGAGTGATACTCAAACTTTTAAAATGAGAGTTTGATCCTGGCTCAGGATGAACGCTGGCGGCGTGCCTAATACATGCAAGTCGAACGCTTTGCCTTTAAATGAAATGACGAGCTTGCTCAGATTTGATTTTATCTGACAAAGAGTGGCGAACGGGTGAGTAACACGTGGGTAACCTACCTCTTAGCAGGGGATAACATTTGGAAACAAGTGCTAATACCGTATAATACCAACAACCGCATGGTTGTTGGTTGAAAGATGGTTCTGCTATCACTAAGAGATGGACCCGCGGTGCATTAGCTAGTTGGTAAGGTAAAGGCTTACCAAGGCCATGATGCATAGCCGAGTTGAGAGACTGATCGGCCACAATGGGACTGAGACACGGCCCATACTCCTACGGGAGGCAGCAGTAGGGAATCTTCCACAATGGGCGCAAGCCTGATGGAGCAACGCCGCGTGTGTGATGAAGGGTTTCGGCTCGTAAAACACTGTTATAAGAGAAGAACGGCACTGAGAGTAACTGTTCAGTGTGTGACGGTATCTTACCAGAAAGGAACGGCTAAATACGTGCCAGCAGCCGCGGTAATACGTATGTTCCAAGCGTTATCCGGATTTATTGGGCGTAAAGCGAGCGCAGACGGTTATTTAAGTCTGAAGTGAAAGCCCTCAGCTCAACTGAGGAATGGCTTTGGAAACTGGATGACTTGAGTGCAGTAGAGGAAAGTGGAACTCCATGTGTAGCGGTGAAATGCGTAGATATATGGAAGAACACCAGTGGCGAAGGCGGCTTTCTGGACTGTAACTGACGTTGAGGCTCGAAAGTGTGGGTAGCAAACAGGATTAGATACCCTGGTAGTCCACACCGTAAACGATGAGTGCTAGATGTTCGAGGGTTTCCGCCCTTGAGTGTCGTAGCTAACGCATTAAGCACTCCGCCTGGGGAGTACGACCGCAAGGTTGAAACTCAAAGGAATTGACGGGGACCCGCACAAGCGGTGGAGCATGTGGTTTAATTCGAAGCAACGCGAAGAACCTTACCAGGTCTTGACATCCCTTGCTAATCCTAGAAATAGGATGTTCCCTTCGGGGACAAGGTGACAGGTGGTGCATGGTTGTCGTCAGCTCGTGTCGTGAGATGTTGGGTTAAGTCCCGCAACGAGCGCAACCCTTATTATTAGTTGCCAGCATTCAGTTGGGCACTCTAGTGAGACTGCCGGTGACAAACCGGAGGAAGGTGGGGATGACGTCAAATCATCATGCCCCTTATGACCTGGGCTACACACGTGCTACAATGGCATATACAACGAGTCGCCAACCCGCGAGGGTGCGCTAATCTCTTAAAGTATGTCTCAGTTCGGATTGTAGGCTGCAACTCGCCTACATGAAGTCGGAATCGCTAGTAATCGCGGATCAGCACGCCGCGGTGAATACGTTCCCGGGTCTTGTACACACCGCCCGTCACACCATGAGAGTTTGTAACACCCAAAGCCGGTGGGGTAACCTTTTAGGAGCCAGCCGTCTAAGGTGGGACAGATGATTAGGGTGAAGTCGTAACAAGGTAGCCGTAGGAGAACCTGCGGCTGGATCACCTCCTTTCTAAGGAAAATCGGAAACCTACACAGTCAACGAAACGATATTTAGTTTTGAGTGATTAACACTCAATATTAGTTCTTTGAAAACTGAATCATAATTGTAAATTTTTAAATTCATTTCAATTGATATTAATCAATTAAATTGAGCCGAAAAAATACACCGCGTATTTTTTTGAGTTTTTTAAATCAGTTTAAAATCGCTTGTGACCATTGAGTCACAATACTCAAACGAAATCATCAACGAGAGTTGATCGGTTAAGTTATTAAGGGCGCATGGTGAATGCCTTGGCACTAGGAGCCGATGAAGGACGGGACTAACACCGATATGCCTCGGGGAGCTGTAAGTAAGCTATGATCCGGGGATTTCCGAATGGGGGAACCCAACTTGTGATGCAAGTTATCGTTCAATGAATACATAGTTGAACGAAGGTAGACGTTGTGAACTGAAACATCTCATTAGCAACAGGAGAAGAAAGAAAAATCGATTCCGTCAGTAGCGGCGAGCGAACGCGGAGGAGCCCAAACCAGTGTGCTTGCACACTGGGGTTGTAGGACTACCGTTGTGGAGTTACAAATTTGTTTATTAGCAGAAGCAGCTGGGAAGCTGAGCGAAACAGGGTGATAGCCCCGTATGCGAAAGTAAGCAAACTCCCGTGTAGGATCCTGAGTACGGCCGGACACGTGAAATCCGGTCGGAAACTGCGAGGACCATCTCGTAAGGCTAAATACTCCCTAGTGACCGATAGTGAACCAGTACCGTGAGGGAAAGGTGAAAAGCACCCCGGAAGGGGAGTGAAAAAGTTCCTGAAACCATGTGCCTACAACAAGTTAGAGCCCGTTAATGGGTGATAGCGTGCCTTTTGTAGAATGAACCGGCGAGTTACGATAACATGCAAGGTTAAGGTGGAAAGACCGGAGCCGTAGCGAAAGCGAGTCTGAAATGGGCGTTCGAGTATGTTGTTGTAGACCCGAAACCAGGTGACCTACCCATGTCCAGGGTGAAGGTGCGGTAAAACGCACTGGAGGCCCGAACCCGTACATGTTGAAAAATGTTGGGATGAGGTGTGGGTAGCGGTGAAATTCCAATCGAACTTGGAGATAGCTGGTTCTCTCCGAAATAGCTTTAGGGCTAGCCTCGGAAGATAGCGTGTTGGAGGTAGAGCACTGTTTTGGTGCGGGGCCCATCTCGGGTTACTAAATTAAGATAAACTCCGAATGCCAATCACGTATGTCCGGGAGTCAGACAGTGAGTGATAAGATCCATTGTCGAAAGGGGAACAGCCCAGATCGTCAGTTAAGGTCCCTAAGTGTGTGTTAAGTGGAAAAGGATGTGAAGTTGCATAGACAACTAGGATGTTGGCTCAGAAGCAGCCACCATTTAAAGAGTGCGTAATAGCTCACTAGTCGAGTGATTCTGCGCCGAAAATGTACCGGGGCTAAACACACCACCGAAACTACGGGTGCCACATCAGTGGCGCGATAGGAGAGCGTTCTAAGGGCGATGAAGTCAGACCGTGAGGACTGGTGGAGCGCTTAGAAGTGAGAATGCCGGTATGAGTAGCGAAAGACAGGTGAGAATCCTGTCCACCGTATGACTAAGGTTTCCTGGGGAAGGCTCGTCCTCCCAGGGTTAGTCGGGACCTAAGGCGAGGCCGAAAGGCGTAGTCGATGGCTAACAGGTTGAGATTCCTGTACCAGGTGAACATGTTTGAACAATGGAGGGACGCAGAAGGCTAACAGAACCCAGCAGTTGGAAAAGCTGGGTCAAGCAATGAGTCTGAGAGTGAGTCAAATGCTTGCTGTCATAAGGATAAGTTGTGATGAGGACCGAAATCAAGTAGGGAAGTCTGTGATGTCACGCTGCCGAGAAAAGCTTCTAGTTAGTGTTTACCTGCCCGTACCGCAAACCGACACAGGTAGTCGAGGAGAGCATCCTAAGGTGAGCGAGTGAACTCTCGTTAAGGAACTCGGCAAAATGACCCCGTAACTTCGGGAGAAGGGGTGCTCAGCGCAAGCTGAGCCGCAGTGAATAGGCCCAGGCGACTGTTTATCAAAAACACAGGTTTCTGCAAAATCGTAAGATGACGTATAGGGGCTGACGCCTGCCCGGTGCTGGAAGGTTAAAAGGAGTGCTTAGCTTTGGCGAAGGTACGAATTGAAGCCCCAGTAAACGGCGGCCGTAACTATAACGGTCCTAAGGTAGCGAAATTCCTTGTCGGGTAAGTTCCGACCCGCACGAAAGGCGTAACGATCTGGGCGCTGTCTCAACGAGAGACTCGGTGAAATTTAAAGACCCGTGAAGATGCGGGTTACCCGCGACAGGACGGAAAGACCCCATGGAGCTTTACTGTAGCTTGATATTGAGTGTTTGTGCAGCTTGTACAGCATAGGTAGGAGCCGTAGAAATCGGGACGCTAGTTTCGATGGAGGCAAACGTGGGATACTACCCTCGTTGTATGAACACTCTAACTCACACCACTAAGCGTGGTGGAAGACAGTGTCTGGCAGGCAGTTTGACTGGGGCGGTCGCCTCCTAAAAGGTAACGGAGGCGCCCAAAGGTTCCCTCAGAATGGTTGGAAATCATTCGTAGAGTGTAAAGGCACAAGGGAGCTTGACTGTGAGACTTACCAGTCGAGCAGGTACGAAAGTAGGGCTTAGTGATCCGGTGGTTCCGCATGGAAGGGCCATCGCTCAACGGACAAAAGCTACCCTGGGGATAACAGGCTTATCTCCCCCAAGAGTCCACATCGACGGGGAGGTTTGGCACCTCGATGTCGGCTCATCGCATCCTGGGGCTGTAGTCGGTCCCAAGGGTTGGGCTGTTCGCCCATTAAAGCGGTACGCGAGCTGGGTTCAGAACGTCGTGAGACAGTTCGGTCCCTATCCGTCGCGGGCGTAGGAAATTTGAGAGGAGCTGCCCTTAGTACGAGAGGACCGGGGTGGACGTACCACTGGTGTATCAGTTGTTCCGCCAGGAGCATCGCTGAGTAGCTATGTACGGATGAGATAAACGCTGAAAGCATCTAAGTGTGAAACTCGCCTCGAGATGAGATTTCCCATTCAGTAATGAAGTAAGACCCCTCAAAGATGATGAGGTAGATAGGCTAGAAGTGGACGTGCGGTGACGCATGGAGCGGACTAGTACTAATGGTTCGAGGACTTAACCAAGTAGCAAGTGGTGTAAGGCAAAAAAGTAATTATGATTCAGTTTTGAGGGAACTAAGTTCACTCAATTAGAAACGTGTCGTGATGATGGCACTGAGGTCACACCTGTTCCCATACCGAACACAGCAGTTAAGCTCAGTTACGCCGAAAGTAGTTGGAGGATCGCCTCCTGCGAGGATAGGACATTGCGATGCGAATAGAGAAGACTCACAATTAATTGTGAGTCTTTTTGCATATAATCAAACATTTTTTAACGAGCACTTTTAAGAAAGTAAACTAATACCTTAATTAGGTATAATCATTAATATAGATTAGTGAAATGAAAATAATATAGGGGATAAACAATGAGTCATATTAATTTACAAAACGGTATGGATTACCGTAATTTGGGAGCAAATTTTAAAGGGATGACTAATGATCAAATTATGCAAGCATTAGATCAGCGTCGTGGCGCAATGATTACAGTTTTACAGAATCTAACACATGATTTTAATAAAGCAACGGCGGTAAGAAATCATAATGCTTTTTCGGGAAGAGAAATTGTATTTTTAAATCCAGATAATCCAATGGATAAAGAAAATACAGAGGGTGCCAAAAAATGGAATAAAAAAGGTGCAGTTGGTACACAGCATTATGAACATATTAGCCATTACCGTATCTTAGATTATCAAAAATTATTTGCGCAATGGCACCGTGAAGGATATGTTATCTATGCAGTAGATAATACTGAAGGTTATGAATTACATAATGTCTTTGAAATAAAATTTCCAAAGAAGAGTGTTTTTTTATTTGGGGAGGAACAAATTGGTTTAGCTGATGAATTAATTGAAGCTGCTGATGAAATGATATATATTCCCCAAACAGGGTCAGTACGCTCGTTGAATGTATCGGTGGCTCATGGTATTATTGCAGCGTTGTATACTGCACAATATCCTGTTCCAATAGATAAGTAAATAAATGTAAATTTACTATACAAATTATAATTATGGAACCTATTGGTAAAAGGGTTATAAATAAATCAAAAACTGATTAAGTGAATTTTAGGCTAATTCTAAAATTTACTTGATCAGTTTTAAGATAAATAGATTATATATAATATTGGTGCATCTTTATAGTAGTAGTTCAAATTCTAAATTGTTATATTGATCACGTTCACGAATTTGATGATAACCAAATTCTTGTAAATTGCGTTCAAGAATATTTGTATGCCAAATGATTTTATCAGCAAAGTTTGCAAACATTTCTTCTTTTAGTTGATTAATCAACGACAAGAATGGTTGTGCTTCTTCAGCTGTCATTGATACATATAGACGTTCGTCGTTACCGTATTTTTTAGAAATACGCTTTAATTTAATATTCATTACCTGACGAGTGTAAGCAGGATTTCTGTTTAATCTAACACTAACGTTAATATGATTGTAATGAGAATTACGACTATATTGTAGTAATATTGCTAGAAAATTTTCAGGATTTATTTTATTATTTTTGTTTGACATATTGACATCCTTAATTTATTCAAGTTCTTTTAATAGTATAACACGTAATAATTATGTTTTTTTGAGTAATATTATCAAAAACTATTGCATTATATTTTGCATAGGGGTATTATATAAAAGTTGTCTTTTGCGGGAGAACAATTGGGGAAAAATGTAATTTATTTTTATATTATTGTGAACAATAATGGTATTATTTTAAAAGAAAATTATATTCAATTTATCAATGAGTTGTTAAAAAAATTATTGACAAATTATTCTTCTCTCTGTATTATAGATTAAGTTGTCAGTAAGACAACGAAATGTTGATCATTGAAAACTGAATATCGTTTCGATGAAACAAATGTGTAGGGTCATCAAGCAATTTGCTTGATACAAAAACATTTGCGAAGTCAATTCGCTAATAAATTCGTTTAACTTCTGTTAAACAACAAAAAACAATGAGTTATACTCAAGCTTTTAAAATGAGAGTTTGATCCTGGCTCAGGATGAACGCTGGCGGCGTGCCTAATACATGCAAGTCGAACGCTTTGTCTTTAAATGAAATGACGAGCTTGCTCAGATTTGATTTTATCTGACAAAGAGTGGCGAACGGGTGAGTAACACGTGGGTAACCTACCTCTTAGCAGGGGATAACATTTGGAAACAAGTGCTAATACCGTATAATACCAACAACCGCATGGTTGTTGGTTGAAAGATGGTTCTGCTATCACTAAGAGATGGACCCGCGGTGCATTAGCTAGTTGGTAAGGTAAAGGCTTACCAAGGCCATGATGCATAGCCGAGTTGAGAGACTGATCGGCCACAATGGGACTGAGACACGGCCCATACTCCTACGGGAGGCAGCAGTAGGGAATCTTCCACAATGGGCGCAAGCCTGATGGAGCAACGCCGCGTGTGTGATGAAGGGTTTCGGCTCGTAAAACACTGTTATAAGAGAAGAACGGCACTGAGAGTAACTGTTCAGTGTGTGACGGTATCTTACCAGAAAGGAACGGCTAAATACGTGCCAGCAGCCGCGGTAATACGTATGTTCCAAGCGTTATCCGGATTTATTGGGCGTAAAGCGAGCGCAGACGGTTATTTAAGTCTGAAGTGAAAGCCCTCAGCTCAACTGAGGAATGGCTTTGGAAACTGGATGACTTGAGTGCAGTAGAGGAAAGTGGAACTCCATGTGTAGCGGTGAAATGCGTAGATATATGGAAGAACACCAGTGGCGAAGGCGGCTTTCTGGACTGTAACTGACGTTGAGGCTCGAAAGTGTGGGTAGCAAACAGGATTAGATACCCTGGTAGTCCACACCGTAAACGATGAGTGCTAGATGTTCGAGGGTTTCCGCCCTTGAGTGTCGTAGCTAACGCATTAAGCACTCCGCCTGGGGAGTACGACCGCAAGGTTGAAACTCAAAGGAATTGACGGGGACCCGCACAAGCGGTGGAGCATGTGGTTTAATTCGAAGCAACGCGAAGAACCTTACCAGGTCTTGACATCCCTTGCTAATCCTAGAAATAGGACGTTCCCTTCGGGGACAAGGTGACAGGTGGTGCATGGTTGTCGTCAGCTCGTGTCGTGAGATGTTGGGTTAAGTCCCGCAACGAGCGCAACCCTTATTATTAGTTGCCAGCATTCAGTTGGGCACTCTAGTGAGACTGCCGGTGACAAACCGGAGGAAGGTGGGGATGACGTCAAATCATCATGCCCCTTATGACCTGGGCTACACACGTGCTACAATGGCATATACAACGAGTCGCCAACCTGCGAGGGTGCGCTAATCTCTTAAAGTATGTCTCAGTTCGGATTGTAGGCTGCAACTCGCCTACATGAAGTCGGAATCGCTAGTAATCGCGGATCAGCACGCCGCGGTGAATACGTTCCCGGGTCTTGTACACACCGCCCGTCACACCATGAGAGTTTGTAACACCCAAAGCCGGTGGGGTAACCTTTTAGGAGCCAGCCGTCTAAGGTGGGACAGATGATTAGGGTGAAGTCGTAACAAGGTAGCCGTAGGAGAACCTGCGGCTGGATCACCTCCTTTCTAAGGAAAATCGGAAACCTACACAGTCAACGAAACGATATTTAGTTTTGAGTGATTAACACTCATAAGATTCGACCTGGGACTGTAGCTCAGCTGGTTAGAGCGCACCCCTGATAAGGGTGAGGTCGGAGGTTCGAGTCCTCTCAGTCCCATGATATGGGGAATTAGCTCAGCTGGGAGAGCGCCTGCTTTGCAAGCAGGAGGTCATCGGTTCGATCCCGATATTCTCCATTGCAACCAAACGGTTGCTTATTAGTTCTTTGAAAACTGAATCATAATTGTAAATTTTTAAATTCATTTCAATTGATATTAATCAATTAAATTGAGCCGAAAAAATACACCGCGTATTTTTTTGAGTTTTTTAAATCAGTTTAAAATCGCTTGTGACCATTGAGTCACAATACTCAAACGAAATCATCAACGAGAGTTGATCGGTTAAGTTATTAAGGGCGCATGGTGAATGCCTTGGCACTAGGAGCCGATGAAGGACGGGACTAACACCGATATGCCTCGGGGAGCTGTAAGTAAGCTATGATCCGGGGATTTCCGAATGGGGGAACCCAACTTGTGATGCAAGTTATCGTTCAATGAATACATAGTTGAACGAAGGTAGACGTTGTGAACTGAAACATCTCATTAGCAACAGGAGAAGAAAGAAAAATCGATTCCGTCAGTAGCGGCGAGCGAACGCGGAGGAGCCCAAACCAGTGTGCTTGCACACTGGGGTTGTAGGACTACCGTTGTGGAGTTACAAATTTGTTTATTAGCAGAAGCAGCTGGGAAGCTGAGCGAAACAGGGTGATAGCCCCGTATGCGAAAGTAAGCAAACTCCCGTGTAGGATCCTGAGTACGGCCGGACACGTGAAATCCGGTCGGAAACTGCGAGGACCATCTCGTAAGGCTAAATACTCCCTAGTGACCGATAGTGAACCAGTACCGTGAGGGAAAGGTGAAAAGCACCCCGGAAGGGGAGTGAAAAAGTTCCTGAAACCATGTGCCTACAACAAGTTAGAGCCCGTTAATGGGTGATAGCGTGCCTTTTGTAGAATGAACCGGCGAGTTACGATAACATGCAAGGTTAAGGTGGAAAGACCGGAGCCGTAGCGAAAGCGAGTCTGAAATGGGCGTTCGAGTATGTTGTTGTAGACCCGAAACCAGGTGACCTACCCATGTCCAGGGTGAAGGTGCGGTAAAACGCACTGGAGGCCCGAACCCGTACATGTTGAAAAATGTTGGGATGAGGTGTGGGTAGCGGTGAAATTCCAATCGAACTTGGAGATAGCTGGTTCTCTCCGAAATAGCTTTAGGGCTAGCCTCGGAAGATAGCGTGTTGGAGGTAGAGCACTGTTTTGGTGCGGGGCCCATCTCGGGTTACTAAATTAAGATAAACTCCGAATGCCAATCACGTATGTCCGGGAGTCAGACAGTGAGTGATAAGATCCATTGTCGAAAGGGGAACAGCCCAGATCGTCAGTTAAGGTCCCTAAGTGTGTGTTAAGTGGAAAAGGATGTGAAGTTGCATAGACAACTAGGATGTTGGCTCAGAAGCAGCCACCATTTAAAGAGTGCGTAATAGCTCACTAGTCGAGTGATTCTGCGCCGAAAATGTACCGGGGCTAAACACACCACCGAAACTACGGGTGCCACATCAGTGGCGCGATAGGAGAGCGTTCTAAGGGCGATGAAGTCAGACCGTGAGGACTGGTGGAGCGCTTAGAAGTGAGAATGCCGGTATGAGTAGCGAAAGACAGGTGAGAATCCTGTCCACCGTATGACTAAGGTTTCCTGGGGAAGGCTCGTCCTCCCAGGGTTAGTCGGGACCTAAGGCGAGGCCGAAAGGCGTAGTCGATGGCTAACAGGTTGAGATTCCTGTACCAGGTGAACATGTTTGAACAATGGAGGGACGCAGAAGGCTAACAGAACCCAGCAGTTGGAAAAGCTGGGTCAAGCAATGAGTCTGAGAGTGAGTCAAATGCTTGCTGTCATAAGGATAAGTTGTGATGAGGACCGAAATCAAGTAGGGAAGTCTGTGATGTCACGCTGCCGAGAAAAGCTTCTAGTTAGTGTTTACCTGCCCGTACCGCAAACCGACACAGGTAGTCGAGGAGAGCATCCTAAGGTGAGCGAGTGAACTCTCGTTAAGGAACTCGGCAAAATGACCCCGTAACTTCGGGAGAAGGGGTGCTCAGCGCAAGCTGAGCCGCAGTGAATAGGCCCAGGCGACTGTTTATCAAAAACACAGGTTTCTGCAAAATCGTAAGATGACGTATAGGGGCTGACGCCTGCCCGGTGCTGGAAGGTTAAAAGGAGTGCTTAGCTTTGGCGAAGGTACGAATTGAAGCCCCAGTAAACGGCGGCCGTAACTATAACGGTCCTAAGGTAGCGAAATTCCTTGTCGGGTAAGTTCCGACCCGCACGAAAGGCGTAACGATCTGGGCGCTGTCTCAACGAGAGACTCGGTGAAATTTAAAGACCCGTGAAGATGCGGGTTACCCGCGACAGGACGGAAAGACCCCATGGAGCTTTACTGTAGCTTGATATTGAGTGTTTGTGCAGCTTGTACAGCATAGGTAGGAGCCGTAGAAATCGGGACGCTAGTTTCGATGGAGGCAAACGTGGGATACTACCCTCGTTGTATGAACACTCTAACTCACACCACTAAGCGTGGTGGAAGACAGTGTCTGGCAGGCAGTTTGACTGGGGCGGTCGCCTCCTAAAAGGTAACGGAGGCGCCCAAAGGTTCCCTCAGAATGGTTGGAAATCATTCGTAGAGTGTAAAGGCACAAGGGAGCTTGACTGTGAGACTTACCAGTCGAGCAGGTACGAAAGTAGGGCTTAGTGATCCGGTGGTTCCGCATGGAAGGGCCATCGCTCAACGGACAAAAGCTACCCTGGGGATAACAGGCTTATCTCCCCCAAGAGTCCACATCGACGGGGAGGTTTGGCACCTCGATGTCGGCTCATCGCATCCTGGGGTTGTAGTCGGTCCCAAGGGTTGGGCTGTTCGCCCATTAAAGCGGTACGCGAGCTGGGTTCAGAACGTCGTGAGACAGTTCGGTCCCTATCCGTCGCGGGCGTAGGAAATTTGAGAGGAGCTGCCCTTAGTACGAGAGGACCGGGGTGGACGTACCACTGGTGTATCAGTTGTTCCGCCAGGAGCATCGCTGAGTAGCTATGTACGGATGAGATAAACGCTGAAAGCATCTAAGTGTGAAACTCGCCTCGAGATGAGATTTCCCATTCAGTAATGAAGTAAGACCCCTCAAAGATGATGAGGTAGATAGGCTAGAAGTGGACGTGCGGTGACGCATGGAGCGGACTAGTACTAATGGTTCGAGGACTTAACCAAGTAGCAAGTGGTGTAAGGCAAAAAAGTAATTATGATTCAGTTTTGAGGGAACTAAGTTCACTCAATTAGAAACGTGTCGTGATGATGGCACTGAGGTCACACCTGTTCCCATACCGAACACAGCAGTTAAGCTCAGTTACGCCGAAAGTAGTTGGAGGATCGCCTCCTGCGAGGATAGGACATTGCGATGCGAATAGAGAAGACTCACAATTAATTGTGAGTCTTTTTTTATGTTTTATAAATAGTACTAGGCAGAATGATGGTAATCAGTCATTTTGCAAAGAATATCAAAATTTTTGAACATTATTGGTTTATTACCGTCCTTATTAATTGGGTGGTAATAATGAAAAAATATGATGAATCTTTACTATATGGTCGTCTAATAACTTGTACAGAAAACAAATTGAGTCAATTACCCAAAAAGGTGAACATAGAACCAGCAATTCATAAAAATCAATGTGGTCGGTGTCATAGTTTCATATTGAATGAATGGCAATTACCAGATAATGTTTTATATTGTTGGCAATGTGCAAAGTTAGGTAGAATAACTTCACAAGATTATTTGGTTACGATTCCAGAACCAAATGATTTTGTAATACCAGAAAGTCCGTGCATATGGTCTGGAAAATTAACTAGCTTGCAACAACGGATTGCTAGTCAACAAATTGAGTCATTGATAGATAATCGATCACACCTAACTTATGCGGTAACCGGAGCTGGTAAAACAGAAATGCTTTTCCCAATGTTATCTTTAGCAATAAAACAAGGAAAGCGAATTGCAATCGTTTCGCCTCGTGTAGATGTTGTTTTGGAGTTGAGAAAAAGAATAAAGCAAAGCTTTCAATTATCATTTATAACTTTATATGGTGGAACAGAAGACACATATCAATATACACAATTGGTATTAGCCACGACACATCAATTATTCAAATTTAAAGCTGCTTTTGATTTAATTGTTATTGATGAGGTTGATGCATTCCCGTATGCCAATAATCCGTTTTTGATAGGAGCGGTTAAGCAAGCTAAAAAAAATAATGGGATTATATTTTATTTAACAGCTACTTTGAATATTGCATTAAAAAAAATGATTAATAAAAAGCAAGTGAAGTTATCAATGTTGCCTAGACGATTTCATGGTTATTGTTTGCCAAATATTCAATTAGAGAGAGTGGGAGCTTGGCGTAAAAAGATACCTCATAAGTTAATCAAACAAATGAATAAATTAAAACAATTAGGTATAAAATTTCTATTATTTGTACCAGAAGTGATTGATGTTACTAATATATTAATGCAGTTAAAGAATACGGCATTAAAAATTAAAAGTATTAAAATAATGGGCACATATGCGACCGATAAAGACCGGTTAGAAAAGGTTCAAAAAATGCGTGATGGTCAGTTAGATGGACTAATAACAACAACCATTTTAGAACGTGGCGTTACCTTTCCGGGAATTGATGTCCTTATTTTAGGTGGTGACGAATTAATCTTTTCAACAGCAACCTTAATTCAGATAGCTGGTAGATGTGGCCGTAGTACGCAACGACCAGACGGATTAGTAAAAGTATATGTACAAGAAAAAACAAGTGCATTGAGTAATGCAATAATGGAAATCAACTACTTAAACACATTAGGAAAATTGTATGAAATGTGAACTATGCGGCATGATATTTAATGGTGAGTGGCAACTTAATGATTTTTTTAACTTTTCAGTGCGTCAGCAATCTATGATTTGTGGAACCTGTCAAGATGGATTTCAACGAATAATGCCCAATACAGGATGTTTTGGATGCCAGTCTGAAACTAATGAAAAATATTGTTCAGATTGTACTTGGTGGCTTCGATTAGGCTATCCAAATATTAATAACCAAGCACTATTTAAATATAATAATCAAATGCAGTCATATTTTAAAGCTTATAAATTTCAAGGTGGATATCATTTGAGAAATATTTTTAAATATGAACTACAACAAAGGTTATTTAAAGTAAATGTAGATAAAATAGTCCCTATTCCTATTACAGATGACACTTTATGTCACCGAGGATACAATCAGGTAGTTGGTTGGCTAGAGGGTTTAACGTTTGAACCATTGTTACGCTGTCGAGAAACAAAAAAAATGACACAATCTCATAAAACACGACAGGCAAGATTATTAACAAATCAACCATTTAGTATAGCTTCGTCAACAGAAGATATTTCAGAAAAAAGTATCTGCATTGTGGATGATATTTATACAACGGGACAAACTTTAAGACATGCTGCACAATGCTTAGTCGCAGCTGGTGCGACTAAGATTATTTCGTTAACGCTCGCGCGATAATGATGGTTGTTGAATGTTAACGCTTTCTTTTTTTATTATCAATATGTTACAATATACTTACCGATAGGATACAGAAATGATTATATCGGGACGTGTAAGATATAATTTTTTGGGATATATCTTATAAATATAGTCAGACAGGAGACAGGATTATGCTAGAATTTAAAGTACGTGGTGAGAATATTGAAATCACTGATGCCATGTCAGAATACATTGAGAAGCGTATTTCTCGACTAGAGCGTTATTTAAATACTGAAGCTAGTTATATCGCTCGCGTGAATGTACGATCATACAAAGAAGGTACATTTAAAACTGAGGTAACTATTCAATTGCCATATTTGTTACTTCGTGCAGAGGATACGCAAACAGATATGTACCAAACAGTTGATTTTGTTTCTGATAAATTAGAGCGTCAAATTCGCAAGTATAAGACTAAAGTTAATCGTAAGTCCCGTGAAAAGGGTTACAAGGGTATTGAAAATACTGATTTCATGGTTGATCCTGCAGCACCATCAACTGATGACGAAGCAGAAGATGGTTTAAAGATTGTGCGAACAAAGCACGTTGATTTGAAACCAATGGATGCTGAAGAGGCAGTTCTTCAAATGGAACTTTTGGGTCATGAATTCTTTATTTTCCAAGATGCTGAAACAGATTTGCCAGCAGTGGTTTATAAGCGACGTGATGGCAAATATGCATTACTTGACACTGTAAACTAGTGTCATGGCATCTTGTAGGCAAATGGGAAATTGCCATACAAGCTAATTGAATTTGAAATTTGAAAGACTGGGAAACTTTCCTGGTCTTTTTATCTTTAATAATTAAATTGATAAGCGATAATAATTTGAAATGAGGAAAATAAATGGCGAAAAGTAAGTATATGACAAATCAACGCTATAGATTATTATTGAGTGAAATGTTTGAAACGATTCAAGAAGCAGGAAATCAAGTTGCTCCTTTTTTTGAAAAAATTGATAACGCTCTAAAAAAAGAAGAACTAGATAAAATGTCAGTGGTAGAGTTTAAAGAGATTGCAACAGCATTTGAAAATACTGTTGATATTTATCAAGATGTTTCAAAAAAATTTAATCAAATTATAGCACCGGTACGCTTAATAGGCCTACATAAAAATCTGCAACAAATATTTACAGATTATACTACCGCAACAAAACAGATGGCTGATGCTTTAGATGTGGCAACACAAGATGTTAATATTGCTAATTTTAGGGATTCTGAAGCAAAACAAGATAAATATATGAATAAATTCTTAACACAAATTCGACGTATTTTTACATCGATTGCGTCTTAAAAAATAAAGGTAATTAAAATGACTGATGTATTAGAAATTAATATTGCACAACAGATTGGGAAAAATTTAAACATACCTACTAATAAGGTAGCAGCGGTTAATAATCTACTAGATGAAGGAAATACAGTACCTTTTATAGCGCGTTATCGTAAAGAAGTAACCGGTAATTTAGATGAGGTTCAAATCAGAGATATTCAAACACATACAAAGCAATTGATGGATTTACAGGCTCGTAAGCATTCTGTTTTTAAAGCAATTACTGAACAACATATGATGACTGAAAATTTACAACGGGCAATTGTAACAGCTGATACTTTGCAAAAAGTAGAAGATATTTATTTACCGTTTAAGAAAAAGAGACAAACAAAAGCAACGTTGGCTAAAGAGGCAGGATTAATGCCATTTGCACAGCTTATTCAAACTTTTCCTGATATTGATTTACAAGTGGAAGCAGAAAAGTATGTGAATTCAGGAAAAGGATTACCAGATACGGCATCTGTTTTTACAGGAGTGCATGAAATTTTTGCAGAGGTCATTGGTGAAAATGCAGGGCTACGTGATTGGGTACGTCAATTTACATTAAAAAATGGGCGTTTTGTTGCAAAACTAAAACGTGGTGCTAATAAGAAAGATGAACAGGGTGTTTTTGAATTATATTATGATTTCAATGTTGCCATTAAGAATATTCAAAACCATCAAATTTTAGCAATTAATCGTGGTGAAAATGAGGGTGTCTTAACGGTTAATATTATTGCGGATGAGGATGCAATTGCACGTTATTTAAAATTTAGATTAGTAGGTCATCGTGAAGGCCCAATAGCGGATATTTTGATTACTGCTGCAATTGATGCTTATAGGCGCTTTATCGGTCCTGCAATTGCGCGAGAAATTAGGAAAACATTATTTAATCGAGCAAGCGGGGATGCAATTAAGATATTTGGTACAAATCTATATCATTTATTAATGGCAGCGCCATTACATGGACAAATTGTTTTAGGATTTGATCCTGGTATTCGTACCGGATCTAAGTTAGCCGTCGTTAATGAAGCCGGTCAATTTTTAGATAAAGCTGTAATTTACCCACATAAAGCAGCAAAATATGATCCGCAAGGCGCACGTGAAAAAGTAATTGCATTGGTTAAAAAATATCATGTATCATTGGTTGCAATTGGAAATGGTACTGCTTCACGTGAATCACAAAAATTTATTGCAGACATTATTAAAAATGATTTACCAGAGTTGAGATATGTTGTCACCAATGAAGCCGGGGCATCGGTTTATTCAGCTAGTGATGTTGCACGTGCTGAGTTTCCTGATTTACCGGTTGAACAGCGTTCTGCCATTTCAATTGCTCGCAGGTTACAAGATCCAATGGCTGAATTAATTAAAATTGACCCACAAGCAGTTGGTGTGGGTCAATATCAGCATGATTTACCAGTGAAAGAATTGTCTTTAGAATTAGATCATGTTCTTGAAACAGCGGTTAATCAAGTTGGCGTTAATTTGAATACAGCATCACCACAATTATTAACCCACATTGCAGGGTTGAATATGATAACGGCCCAAAATATTGTGGTTTATCGCAATGAAAATGGGCGCTTTGAGTCGCGGACTGAGATAAAGAAAGTACCAAAATTAGGACCGAAAGCATTTGAACAAGCGGCCGGATTTTTACGTATATCAGATGGAAAAAATCAATTAGATAATACAGATATCCACCCAGAGTCATACGGAGTTGCCAAAAAAATTTTGAAAGCTGCTAATGTGGACCAACTGGGTTCAGAAATAAAGTCAAAATTGCAAAAATTCGATACACCAAACTTTGCGAATGAATTAAATATTGGCTATCCAACTTTACATGACATTATTGTGTCATTAGAAACACCAGGTCGTGATTTACGAGATGCTGCACCAGCGGCAACATTAAGATCAGATGTATTAACAATAGATGATTTACGTATTGGTATGCAATTGCAGGGTACAGTCCGTAATGTTGTTGATTTTGGAGCTTTCGTCGATATTGGTGTTCATGAAGATGGGCTGGTCCATATTTCCAAATTATCAGTACAACGCGTTACTAATCCACATGATATCATTGCCGTTGGTGATATTGTGGTTGTTTGGGTGACTGAAATTGATAAGAAACGACAACGGATTGGATTAACGATGGTCGCACCAAAAAATGAAGTAAATCATTAAGAACGAATTTCAAAATAGTCGTTTTTAGAAATGTTGCAAGTTTTAACTATCTTTGATAACATTAGCTATGTTAGCATTGAGCAACATGGTATGCGATCGTGGCGGAATTGGCAGACGCGCAGGACTAAGGATCCTGTGGTAGAAATACCGTGAGGGTTCGACCCCCTCCGTTCGCATTTTAATGATTTTATAGAGTTCCTGATATAACAGTAAAACGTTGTTATGTCAGGCTTTTTGTTTACTTTGATATGGTCATTATTCTTATAATTAACTATTAGATAGTATTATTTACTAAAACATTTGCGACAAATTTACGACAAAATCTTTCGAAAATAATTTCTACTCGCAAAATGACACATAAAAAAACAACCAAACTGATGGCAAGTTCAGTTGTTTAATAGTTAAACTATTCAACGAAATAATAATGTTATTAGAATGATTTGACCAACAATCAAATTGAATAGATTAGTGAAATTTTCTGTTTAATGTGATATTAATTGAGATGACTTTTTATCAAATTTTACTAGTATATTTATAAATATAAAATAACAAAGTAAAAGTAACCAGCTACAATCAGAAATTATGATTATCAAATTAAACATATGACTAGTTTTATAGTGTAACGTCAGAACATTTTTACCTTTAACACCATTAAGATTCAATGTTCCGATGGATGTTTTAGAAATAGTGGCGTTATTTAGCTTTTTGTTATTAAGGTAAGTATTTGTATTTTTATATATAAAAGCAGGCACTTCAATTTGATGAGTTTTATTTTGATGCCAAGAAATATGCAAGACACCGTTTGATTGCACATCTTTATTAAATGTATGATGTCTTGCTAAAACATGCTCAGTATATAGGCCATAATAATCTGTGTTATTATCAACTTTAATAATTGGTAAGTAGTCTGGTGTTGTTCGATCTACTGTATTTATAAGTTGACTTAAATCGGGGCTACTCCAAGCTGGTCTTAAGTCAGTTGTTGTATTTACTGGATGACCATCTAGGGGGTTGGACCTTAAATCTTTTGGATTAATTGCGGCACTTTGTGCAACAGTAGTGGTCTGTTTATCGTTTGAAATAACGTTGTTTGAAACCGAGGTTGCTAGACTGATAACACTAATGATAGCCATTGTAATCGTTGCGAATTCTAGTAATTTATTAAAATTAAGATTGGCGTTATTTATTAATTCTTTAATAGCCAATAATGTGCCAATTAAAATAAATACTTCACCAACGAGTGTAAATCGAAATGAAAATTGTAAAAAATTGCTAATTTCAGGTAAATTTCGTTGGATAATTGACCATGGCATTAAATTACTACCTAAGACAAAATAGGTAAGTCCTGAAATAATTAAAATTTTACTTAAAATAGATGTTCTTTTCCAGAACATCATAATTAAAGCAATTCCTAGTACTGCTAAAAGGGCCAATATGTTTTCAGATACTGATATGTGGTTGCCTAACAAGGGAATACCATTTGTTGAAAAAATATCAAATGGATTAAAGATACTATCTGTGACATCTATGCGCGTTGGTGGTACTAACACGTTATGTGTTGATACCTGTAGATAAGGCAAAATAGTATTTAAGCATAATATAATCGAAGTAATAACTGCTATAACTAGATATCTAATCATTGACCATTTCTCAGGTGTTTGAATGAACCCAACAATAAATGCAGAAATCAATACAGGTATTGCAAATGCGGCACTTAGTAAATGTCCTTGAACTTGTAAACTGACGGTTAATGCGAGTAAAAGAGCATGTTTTAGGCCAAAATGGCCCTTTAACATGTCCATGATAGGTAAAATCATTAAGGGCAGAAATGCTAAGCCTATTGAACGCCATCCAGAAACTATTAAGAATGATGCAACGGCATTAGTGCTTAAATAAATAGTTCCTAATCCCATACTCATGGTTTGGCTAAATCCTATTTTTCTTGAGACAAAATAAGTGGTAAAACCTGCTGTAAAGATAACTAAAATATTTAATATGATTTGAAATCTTAGCCAAGAGCCGGCAATCAATAATAATAATCCGAAAAGATAGGTAAAGAAGGGACTATATAGTGCATTTACAATGCGTCCAGATTGTTGAAATGAATATAAATTTAGCATTGAAAAATTTAAGTGTTTGATCTGCATTGCAGCTTCATATATTCTGTTGTAGTGAAAATAGCCATCAACTCCTAACACAGGTGTTTTGTTAAGGATAATCGGACTAGAAACAAATATTGCAATAATAAAAAATATGATAATTGGTTGAATATACTTTTTCATGATATGCCTCAATAATATTAATCTTCCCAAAAGATAACATATAACATGGCATATATATTGTATTATTGAACAATGTTTAAAAAATTAAATAAATATAAAATAATTGTTTCATTTTATTTTGTTTCCAATAAAAAATATGATAGATATTGAGAACCTAACAATATATTTATTGGACAAAACAATTGTTTTAAAATTTGCGACAAAATATTTATAAACGTTAGTATAATAGTCTGATGATGTCTTTTGCGTGCAATCAAAACAGCGCCATTGCATTAGTAATGGTGCTGTTTTGATATATTATATATGAATGGCATGATAAATTAGGATTATTGTGCCAATGATGAATAGTAAGCTACCCCAACAGATTTGATAAATGACACTTTTATCACCAAAAAATAACCGTATGAGTGGTGCTGTTTGACCAAGTATTGTCAATAAGATACCAAATATAATAGTCACTAAACCAATTAATCCAATCATTTTTCCTCCGTTAATGGTTTTGGATAATTTTGAATATAAGATAAAACGATAGTATATTTGCTTTTTGTCTTTAGCTTAATGTGGTATCATAATACCCAAATTAATGTATACTGTAAATAGGATGCTTGTCCTATTTTTTGTTGTTAAAAAAATAATACGTAACTGAGTTATTTATAATTGGAATAGTTTTTCTTGACATGCCTGCAATAAAGAGGTATGATATCTTTTGTGGTTATTGTGTTAACTATGAACACATATGGAGATATACCCAAGTCTGGCTGAAGGGAACGGTCTTGAAAACCGTCAGGTCGGGAAACCGGCGCGAGGGTTCGAATCCCCCTATCTCCTTTGATATCCATTGTGATGTTATAATTTTATATTATCGCGGGTTGGAGCAGTCTGGTAGCTCGTCGGGCCCATAACCCGAAGGTCGTAGGTTCAAATCCTACACCCGCAATTAATGGAGATGTACCCAAGTCTGGCTGAAGGGAACGGTCTTGAAAACCGTCAGGTCGGGAAACCGGCGCGAGGGTTCGAATCCCTCCATCTCCTTTATAAATAACCGTGTCCCGTGGACACGGTTATTTTTGTATCAATATCATTCTGAATATGTGAGGAGTTTAAGATATGCCGATACGTCAAATTCGATATTTTCAATATGCAGTGTTGATGGTTGTTTTAGCAATATTTTCTGCGATATTCTTACCAACATTAATTGGAACATCTGCACTAATTACAGCGCATATTTCAAATATGACATTGACCGTTTTTGGAATTGTTGCTGTTATGATTGTTTATTTAGATGATCGTATAATTAAACAAGCTTTGTATCAACAAAAGCAAATGAAAATAGTGACACTGTGGTTACCAGTTTTGGGTCAGACAGTTTGGTATCTTGTTGTACTGTGGATTTATTTAACTAATGCAAACGGTCGTATGATCGTCACAATGACATTGCCGATATTGTGTTTGGGTGTGGCACTATTATTGGTTTCTTTAGGCTTGTTGCAGAAAGAGACATTATCTATTATTCTAAATCAGCCCATGAAACGTACGGCACATCGCTTGAATATCGCTACCATGTTTTTATCAGTATATGCCTTGTTGTTTTTTGGCTTAACTACAAATTGGATTTATGGTTTAACAACCATGGTATCTGTTTTAATCATCACCGATGCTAATTGGCCTGCTTTGTGGTCAGGATGGCATAGAGAGCAAAGTCTTGAAAAACTAGCAACAAATGGGGTTAATTTTAGAAATGCACGTGTGATTGAATCATTACCCGATGTCACAACGATTATTACTGAAAAAAGCGGTATTTTAACTGATAATCGAATCACAGTACATTCAATTATGTCATTAGATAAGCGGTATAGCGATTTTGATATATTGGGTATTGCAACAGGATTGCTAGCAATGAATGATTCATCAGTGTTATCACAAGCAATTATGCAGTATGCTGAAAAGCATGGTGTGTTTCCATCAACGGCGTCAGAACCAGAAATTATTGATGGTGCAGGGGTAAGAGGGGTCATCTTAAATGAGCGCTTTGCAGTATTATCTGCTGCTGAAGTGTTAGCTGAAAATTACGTTGTTGATTTAGAAGCTTTAGAGACCTATAAAATGTTAGGTAATTCAGTCAGCTATATTGTGGATAGTTTGCAGGTTATTGGTGTGATTACCTTTGGTGACACTCTAAATAAAACGCTTATTTCATTAGATCGATTCTTTACGAAAAGACATTTGGATGTAAAAATTGCTTCTGGTGATACGATTGGGGCAACAATGCAACTAACAAATATCATGACCTCTTTAGGCGAGGTACAATCTGATTTGACGCCAAGTGAAAAGGCAGCACAACGTACTGCTTGGGCAGCTGCGCCACATACAATGATCGTGACGAATCAAGATAATTTGCCAGCGGAAACAAAAGCAATTACAGTGGCCGTGAATCGTCCAGATATTAATGCAGATATTCATGTGGCAAGTGTTGCTGATTTAGAACGCTTATGGGCAACAGCAGATCGTTTAATGCAGATTGATAAAAAAATGTTGACGTTAACTAGTTTACCAATTATTATTTTGTTATTATTGGCTGCTGGATTAGGGATTTTTATCTCTTCATGGTTATATGTTGCACCAATCGTAGCAATTACTGTACGCTGCATAATGAGTTATATTTTACGAGTACGTGTTAAAAATTAAATGCTTGGTAAAATATCAAGGTAAAAGACCGTTATATCATCAAAATGTTGATATAACGGTCTTTTGTAACTTACATCAGTTGTTCATCTCATTGACTTATTTTAAATAAAAGCCTAAAATTAAACATGTGTTATTAAGCGCAAAAAAACACTATTGATTTGACATAAACGTCAATTCTTTAGACAGGAGAAACAAGATGAACATATTATTGATCATCCTGTTGTTGCTTGTCGCAATCGTAATAAGTTGTGGAATTGGTTACACAGTGGCTAAGACAAAAATTAACCATACATTAACTATTTCACATCAAACTGCTACAGATATAACGAATCAAGCTGCCACTGATGCTGAGCGATTAAAGAAAAATGCTCTAGTTGAGGCACGAGATGAAAGCCAACGTTACCAACAACGTATCGAAAGTGAATTACAGGAACGTCGTTCTGAGGTTAAGTCACAAGAAGAACGTTTGGTAAGTCGTGAATCTGTGTTGGATCGAAAAGATGCTTCATTGCAAAAACGTGAAGAAGTTATTTCGGGTAAAGAAACAAAGTTAGATCATCAACGGCAAAGTGTTAATGATAAGCAAAAACGAGCAGAAGAACTTGTGGCTGAACGTGAGAATAAGTTGGTTGAAGTTGCTAACTTAACACGTGAAGATGCTCGAAATCAAATTTTATCAGAAACTCAAGAAGCGCTTGTAGCTGAGCGTGCTGTCATGATTAAAGATAGTGAGGAAAGTGCAGCTGCAGAAGCGGATAAACGTGCTAAGGATCTTGTTGTTGGTGCGATTCAAAGATCAGCTGCCGATATGGTAGCTGAATCAACCGTTTCTGTTGTTACACTGCCTAATGACGATATGAAGGGTCGGATTATTGGACGTGAAGGTCGTAATATTCGAGCACTTGAGACAGTTACTGGTATTGATTTAATTATTGATGATACACCGGAAGCTGTTGTCTTAAGTGGTTTCGATCCAATTCGTCGAGAAATCGCTAAGAACACATTGGAGAAATTGATTGCGGATGGTCGGATTCATCCAGCTCGCATTGAAGAAATGGTTGAGAAATCGCGTAAAGAGATGGACGAACATATTCGTGAAGTTGGTGAACAGACAATTTTTGATTTAGGAATCCATAATATGCATCCAGATCTAGTGAAAACTGTTGGTCGGATGAAC
Source organism: Weissella sp. ESL1156 (assembly GCF_058505625.1). Lineage (NCBI taxonomy): Bacteria > Bacillati > Bacillota > Bacilli > Lactobacillales > Lactobacillaceae > Weissella > Weissella sp. ESL1156. The sequence continues at coordinate 1,841,315 of NZ_CP196372.1, forward strand.
TATCGAACAAGTTACGGACAAAATGTGCTTGTTCATTCAATAGAAGTCGCAAAACTAACTGGCTTGTTGGCAGCTGAGTTAGGGGAAGACATTACGCTTGCCAAGCGCGCAGGACTGTTACACGATATTGGTAAGGCTGTAGATCATGAAGTAGATGGTTCTCATGTGGAACTTGGTGTAGAATTGACAACCAAGTACAAAGAACGTCCGGTCGTGATTAATTCGATTGCTTCACACCATGGGGATGTTGAACCAGATTCTGTTATTGCTGTGCTTGTTGCTGCTGCTGATTCCATTTCAGCGGCACGTCCAGGTGCAAGATCGGAATCGTTAGAAAACTACGTTCAACGTTTGCAACAACTTGAAGCGATTGCAAATGAATTTAACGGTGTTGAAAAGTCGTATGCTATTCAAGCTGGCCGAGAAGTACGTGTTATTGTAGAACCAGCGGCTGTTTCAGATATTGAAGCAACTGTCTTAGCTCGGGATATTCGAAATCAAATTGAAAATGATCTAGATTATCCGGGGCATATTAAGGTCACGGTTATTCGCGAATCTCGTGCAATCGAGTATGCAAAATAAGCTGATAACTAATATTAACAGGCAAGAGCCAGTATGAAAATACTGGCTCTTTTACTTTAAATAAAGATGCATTTGATAGAATTTAATTACAAATACATATAATTCATGGGATTCATACAAAGAAAATAAAAAAAATTTAATGAAAAGGTTTACAAATACACTGAAAACGCTTACAATGATAAATGTGTTAAGGATACGGGGGAACGTATACGAAACTATCAAAGATTTTGAAACACCAGTGGTATGGGGATCATTGGGATGTTATTGTCGCATTTCACTCTTACTGTTCGAATAATCGTTTGATCTTAAAAACTTGCTGAAAACTCTTCTCCTTCAGAAAAAATTAGAACGATATTTGTTTAAAATAATTCGAGCAGTAAGAGGGTGATGAGACGACTCTTAATCAACATCAACGCTTTCACAATCAAAAAATATTTGTGGGTCGTCATCCACGCCATATCGCCTTGCGGTTACGCAGAGCGATTTTTTTATTTCGTAAATTTGTTAAAATTTAATGATAATCAAATTATTCGCTTATTTTGCAACATCAAGATATACTATAGATATTCCCCGTGGTAGTTAAATTCATAACTATCTAGTGCATTTATGTGCTAAACGTCGTAGACATACGGCGTTATTTTTGTTTATTTTATTAAAAACCATTGACAAATATGAAAAATAAATTAGAATTAGAGTTATCAATTAAGTAGAGGAGCAAAAATGATGGCAAATATAACGTTGACAACTAAAACGGTGTATTACTTTTGGTTTTTTAGGTGACTATCCGAAATGACCAAAAGCATTTTTGCTAGGTTTCGGATAAAAAAATATCCGGAACCAAAATAATACGGCTTAATGACCACCATAAGACGTATTAGGAACTGGGTATTTTTTATAAATACTCAGTTCTTTTTTTGTGGTGGTATGTATTAGGAGAATTAGGCGTTATCAAAAATAAAGTTGTGCTGCATGTATAACTATTAAAAATTTTAAGAGGTGGGAAGTATGGATGTTCATAAAATAAGTAAAAGAGAATTTGGTTTCGCGATCTTAAATGGTAATGCTAGTGGTATTATTGTTGCACTAATTCCAGCAGCAATTATTAGTCAACTATTAGCAGCAATGCCACAGGTTGAAATCGTTAAGACGTTAACAATGATGGTAACCTTAGCACAAAGTACTTTACCAATTATTGCAGCGTTTGCTGTAGGAGCTTTACTAAAATTTGGTACAGTTGAAAGTGCGTCAATGGCGTTAGCAACTTTTATATCTTCAGGTGTTGTCACGATACATAATAGTCAATTTATCATAAGCGGATCGGGCGTTATTTTAAATATCATGTTAACTACATTCATGGCTAGTATTGTAACAATTATCTTTCATAAGTTATTAGGACAGTTGAGGGCGGTCTTTGAACCATTAGCTGTCTTAGTAGTTGGTGGTGGACTTGGTTTAATGACCCTACCAATGATGGTTGCTATTCAAAATACTATTGGTCAGGTGGTAGAAGCCGCCACACAAACGGCACCATTAGTCATGGGTATATTACTAGGTGTTATCTTTGCAGTTTTAATTGTTTCACCACTTTCTTCAGTAGGTATTGCAACTGCGATTGGTTTAGCTGGCGTTGGTTCTGGATCAGCGAATGCAGGAATTGTTACAGCTTCTTTGGTCTTAGCTATTATGGGCATGAAAGAGAATTCATGGGGACTATTTATTGCCCATTTCATGGGTTCTCCTAAGATTCAAATGGCAAATATGCTGTCAAAACCAAAATTATTTATTCCAGTTATTATTGCTTCAGCAATTACTGGTGGTATTTCAAGTTTGTTAAAGATGTCTGGCACCCCATTTTCTGCCGGCTTTGGTATGTCAGGTTTCATTGGACCAATTACAGCATTGAATGAATCAGCTGGTACTGGTATTGGCACACGAGTTATAATTGTATTCTTTGTTATACCAATTGCATTGGCATTTTTGATGAAGTACATTTTTATTGATAAATTACAACTCATTGAAGCAAAAGACTTAAAGTTACCAGAAGTATAAAAACAACAAAAGCATAAAAAATGTTTTGAAGATAATTGTAACAATAGTTAGAGGATTTGGGTTTGAAGCAAAAGCAGACTTATAATGACATAATTATTATGACAGTAAACCTTCAATCTGTGGTTAAAGGGCCGTGAATCAACCAGTTTAAAATGGTTAGATTCGCGGCCTTAATTGTAGGACAAAATTATGGTCCAACCATGTTTTTCTTTTTAAATTAAAAAAATGATTTGACAATCCAATATTAGATTGTGTATAGTATTGCTTGTAACACAAATGAAATAATGATTAGGAGAAGAAATATGACTGAATCAGTATTAGTTGCAAATCAGTTGAATAAGAGTTACTTAAGTGCGGCCGGTGTACAACAAGATGTGCTACACAATCTTTCATTATCAGTAAGTAAGGGTGAATTCGTTGCAATCATGGGACCTTCTGGCTCAGGGAAATCAACATTATTGAACATCGTATCGACATTGATGAAACCAACATCAGGTTCGGTCTCGATTAATGGTAAAGATATTTTAAATATGAATGATAACGCCATTTCAAAATTTCGTGGTCAAGATATGGGTTTTATTTTTCAGAATTATAATTTGATTGATAGTTTAACCGTTAGAGAAAACATTAGTTTACCGTTAACCTTACAAAAGGTAAATCATAAAACAATTAAAACATCTGTTCAAAAAGTTGCACAATTATTGCATATTGAAGATTATCTTGATAAATATCCAACAGAATTATCAGGTGGTCAGCAACAACGTGTTGGTGCAGCACGGGCACTTGTGCACAATCCGACACTAATTTTTGGGGACGAGCCAACGGGTGCTTTGGATTCAGAAAATGCCCGTGAAATGATGAATTACTTGACGAGCATTAATGAAGCAGAGGGCATTTCGATTGTTATGGTAACTCATGATGCATTTTCGGCCTCATTTGCTTCACGCATTTTATTTTTGACAGATGGACAAATAACCAAAACAATTACTCGTGATGGTGAATCGCGAGAAATATTCTATCAGCGTGTGTTGTCTGAATTAGGAAATTTTAATTAGGAGGCGCATAGTAGTATGTTTGGAATTGCTTTAAAATCGTTACGGTCTAAATGGCGAGATTATATTGTACTATTTGTTGGGTTAATTATATCAGCAGCAATCTTTTATATGTTTAGTGCAATGGCAACCAATAAGGCTTTTCTAGAAGCTAATTCGATGATTTCACAAATAACGGTTATCTTCATTATTGGTGAAGTTTTATTAGGAATCATTACATTTGTGTATCTGAATTTTGCAAATGGCTTCCTGTTACGATTGCGTCAATCAGAATATGGTTTGATGTCAATGTTGGGTGCTAATAAAAAACAAATTGGTTCCTTGTTGATGAGGGAGACACTAAGCATTGGTGTCATTGCAACAATCATTGGAATTGTTTTTGGGATTGGCTTAACGAGTGTTAGTAGTTACTATTTAATGAATTTATTAGGGGTACAGCTAGATCATTGGGCATCATTTTCAATGAAATCTGTGTTGACGACATTAATTTTTTTCGTTATTTTATTTACGCTTAATGGTTTATACAATCGACGTCGATTACGTAAGCAAGATACATTAACGTTACTATTGGCTAACAAACAAGTTAGTCATCCTAAGCCACATAAAGTATTGGATCCAGTGTTAGGATTTATTGGCTTAGGTCTATTGATTGCAAGTTATGTTCTGATGCCTGATATTGCTAAGGTTGGCTTAGCTGGCTTTATAGTTATTTTGGTATTAAATGTTTGGGGAACGTACTGGTTTATCAGTCGGACGCTGAAGATGGTGACAAATTGGATGCGTCACTCAAAGTATAGTATGCGTGGTTTACGTGCCTTTATTAATGGACAGTTAGCATTTCGGTTACCAGATTACCAACGTATTTTATCATCTATTGCGGTGATGTTTGCCTTGGCACTAGGTGCAATGTCTGTTGGACAAGGTTACTATCAGATGTTGCCACACCAAGCTGAAAAATCTTATCCTTTAACTGCAGCTTATGTGACAAAGCAGGTTAATACAGACAACCTAAAAGATGTTACTTGGCAACAAACTTATCATTACGTTGTTAAGGGACAAAATGTTTACTTTAATGGTGAAGAATTTAACACCCATAAGTTGCCAACCAAGGTTTATACATCAAACAGTTCAACCGGACAGACAAAATGGTTGACCGGTGATTATCTCCGGCAAACACCTGGCTCAGAATATACACTTGATGGTGTTGCCAATCAGATTTTGAATCAACGCTATGGTGCAAAAGTGATCATTACAAAAACATCAGCCGAGATGACAAAACAAGGAACTGTTAAGTCAGTTCAAATGTTTAAAGTAGCTGATATGATGGCAAACCAAAAAGCTTTATCGCACAATATGAAAATGCAAGCCAAGTTAGCGGATGTTGATCCTGAATTTGCTACGGGATCATTTGCAACTTATGGACAATTAAAAGGTGTTTTTGGTGGCATTGAATTTATGGGCATTTTCCTAGGAATAGGTTTCTTGGCAATGTTGGCAGCAACATTAATGTTTAAAACTTTGTCAGGTGTCGCAGATGATAAAAAACGCTATCGTGTGTTAACAATGATTGGAACCAGCAATAAGGTTGTGACAAAAACAGTCGCTAAAGATTTAGGAATTTTATTTTTTATTCCAATGTTAATCGGGACGGTAGATGTTATCTTTGGTCTACAAATGTTTGCACCATTAATGGGTGGACAAAAGAATGCTTATCTTGGCTTTTGGCCATCACTAATAATCATATTTATTCTCTACATAATGTATTATGTTTTAACGGTCTGGATGTATCGCCGACTAATTAAAAACTAATTCGCCATTTTTATGGATAATACGTTATAATAGGAGCATATTCAAAATGTTGTGGAGTAAATGACAAAAATTTGAGACATCGATGCCACAAACTAAAAAACGCCTATCTAAACGCGCAAGATAGGCGTTTTTTTAATAAGGAATAATGATGACAATGTTTTGTCCGAAATAAAGCATGATTTAAAATAATCTAACTACAAAAGCGTAAACGTTTGTAAGCCTTTAATAACAATATTTGTAACCGTTTGCAATTAAATCGAATATCGCTTAAAATATTTGTATACTAATAATTTAGGAGGAATTGCCAAATGGCATTACTTGGTGCAATTGAAGCAGGTGGAACAAAGTTTGTGGTGGCGGTAGCACCCGTTGATGATCCAGAGGCTGTTGTGGCTCGTGAGAGTTTTCCAACAGAAGATGGTGCAACAACAGTTAAGAAAGTACAAGATTTCTTTGATCAATATGAGGATATTGCAGCGATTGGCATTGCTTCATTTGGACCAATAGATGTTAAGCCAGAAAGTGCAACATATGGTTATGTTTTGGACACACCTAAGCGTGGTTGGTCTGGGTATAACTTTTTAGGGGCAATGAAAGCTTGGCGCGACATTCCTTACTATTGGACGACAGATGTTAATGCTGCAGGTTGGGCAGAGTATATATCAGGTGCGGCATCAGATGTGGATAATATTGTCTACTTAACGGTTGGAACAGGTGTTGGTGCAGGTATCATTGCTAATGGTCAATTTGTTGGTGGCTACTCACATCCTGAAGCTGGACATATTATGATGGCTAAACATCCTGAAGATCATTATTCTGGTCACTGTCCATTTCATGAAGATCGTTGCTTAGAAGGATTAGCTGCTGGCCCAGCAATGGAAGAACGTTGGGAAATTTCTGCAAAAGATTTACCTGATGATCATTTGGCATGGCAAATTGAGGCCTTTTACCTTGCACAAGCTGCAGTAACTTATACAGCAACATTGAGGCCAGAACGCATTGTATTTGGTGGCGGTGTTCCTCATCGAGAGATTCTTTTACCAATGGTGCGTGAATCATTTGCTGAACAATTACATGACTATTTATCAGTTCCTGATTTGGATCATTACATTGTATCTGTTGGTAATGGTGATAACGCAGGTATCTATGGCTGTTTCTACTTGGCTAAAGAACTGCTTGCTGATTAAACGAACGATGACTTTTTGGTAATTTGTATAATCTGCGTTATAATTAGTGAGTTGAACAACAAGTGATAAAAAAGTGAGAAGTAATATGTTAACAGTTATTAAGCGGTATGAAGATAGAGATGTAATTGTTTACGATTATTACATGGAAGATCAACAAGATGTTTATGCTGCAACTGGACATATTACCTTTAAATCAATGGGTGGCTCAGCAACTTGGCGTGCAATTAATGATCACAATGAATTTTATTTGAAGCAAGCTTTGACAGCACTCGTCATGAAAAGAAATCAAAATGGCGGTGTTTATCCAGAAATGATTAAAGTGTTATTAGGGGAAAAAGCGTTAGATAGTGATGAAGAGTAATAATTGTTGTTAAATTAAATTTGGGTTAGAAAAATGATTGAGTTTGTCATTTATTATGATATACTTAGCGTAAGTCATCAACTTTATTCATATTTTCTACTCTTAAATAGATGATGAATTGTGATTTCTTGTTACTTTGGTAGCATTGAAATCACTTTTTTTGATTAATTTCGACATTAAAGGTTAGTTTTAGTCAGATTTATATTTTTTTTAAGTCGGTACCTTTACTATAAGTATTGTTGATAAGGAAAGCCCATTCCTATCAATAGCCCACACTCATAGAAATTTACCTATTCGTTTAAAGTACGCTACTTTAAACAACCTACTCCTTAATAGATCGTTGGTTATTTGATAGCCGACTTGATCCGAAACACCTATCAGGATAATCTTGATGGGTGTTTTGTTTTTTAAAAGTTTTCTTTTTTTTATCAATAAACTTGATTTCATGAGATAAAACCGCTATGTTAGAGATTAATTAGAAAAAGTAGGCACACATAAAAGGAAAGCACTAATAATGAAGCACGCAAGCAAATGGCAAATGCTCTTTAAATGGGGGACCCTTTTAATCATTGTTTTGATTGTCCTTATTGGTGGTCATCATGGTTATAAGATATACAGAGAAGCACATCCGAAATTATTAACTGACACCCAAATAAAAAATAACTTAGGGGTTCATCTCAGTAATCAATTAATTAACTAGCAAAAAGGATTAGATAAAACATATACAAACATCGCGACGAATAAGAAATATACAACTAATAATATGTATGTGAAGGTTAATCCATATCGTACGTCACCATTAACGGCATTAGTTATTTTTCATACAGACCGTGCTGCAAAAGTTAGTTATACGGTTGTTGGTAAAACGGCACAGACATCGATTACTAATTCAGTAAACAAGCAAACAAAAAATCATCGTCTTAATGTTGTGGGGTTGTATGCAAACTATGCAAATCAAGTTAAGCTGACTATTACTTATAAAGATGGCCAAACTGAAGAAAAAGTTATCTCAGTACAGACGTCACCATTACCTAAGGCATTAGCAAACGTTAAAATAGCTGTCAAAATGGCAAATAAAGAACAAATGGCCATTGGGAAAAATGGGTTAACTGTTTTTATGCGGACAACAAAGCAACCTTTTGCAATTGATGCCGATGGGGCCATTCGATGGTACGCGACTTACTATAATCAACATATTTTTAAAACGCTCAAAAATGGGCATTTATTGATTTTGCAGAAACAAAATAATACAAAATTAGTGTATAACGATTTAGTTGAAACAAATTACTTGGGAAAAATATATCGCAATTATCAATTTAGTAATAAAGCGTCTTCAACTGAAAATATTAAATCAACAAGTAAATCTGATGGTGAAACAACGGCAATTCATCATGATGTGATTGAATTACCAAATGGGGATATCTTAGCAACTGTATCTGATGGATCAAAATTCACTGAGGATACGATGGTTGAAATTAACCGTAAAACAGGGAAAATTGTACGAGTCATTGATTTAAAACGTATTTTCCCAACAAAAACATATGCACAATATACAACAACAAAACGTTCTGACGGGAAAATTGACTGGTTGCATCAAAATGCAATTAATTATGATCAAAAAGATAATAGTATCATTATTTCATCACGTCATCAGGATCTTGTTATGAAATTAAGTTATAAAACGCTAAAGCCTGTTTGGATTTTATCAGGTAAACTTAAAAATGAATGGCCCAAAAAATGGCAACAATATGTATTGAAATTTGCTAAGGGGACGACTATTAATGGTGGCCAACATGATGCACGAGTCATTCCAGGTTCACAAAAGAATGATCAGGAAACAATCTCTATTTACGATAATAATTATGCAGTAAGCTACGGTGATAAAAAGACAACGAAAAAGTATTCGGCTGGTCGTAAAATTAAAATTAATTTAAAGACCATGACAGCAAAAGAAGTGTGGTCATATGGACAGGCGTTAGGAGAAGCTAATTTTACAGATCGTATTGGTTCTAATAGATTATTACGTAATGGTAATTTCTTAATTGATTTTGGCTATCTCAATGCAAAGAAGGGGGATGCTTCAAATATTATTGAAGTGACACCTCAGGGCTATCAAGCCTTTAATGTCGAATTATCTAATTTGCAGTCGAAGGGTTACGTCTATCGGGCTTATCGGATTCACATTCATTAAGAATTGTTGGATATATTGCATATTAGTTATTAAAGCGCTAAACTTAAATGATTATGAGAAAAAGGTGGTTAAAAAATGAGTGAAATTACCCAAGAACAATTAACAACATTTAAAAAAGCTGTGAATGAAAGCCCTAAGGCGGCAGTTTTGCGTGGTGCTGTAACCACCAATGGTATTTTGAAATCGGCTCGTAATAATCAACGTGCTGGTGAATTAACACCAACGTTTAGTGTTGATTTGGAAAGTTCACCAGTGGCTAATCAATTGCAGTCAGGTCGTTGCTGGATGTTTGCAGCGTTAAATACAATGCGTCATGATATGAAGTCAAAGCATGGATTACCTGGTGATTTTGAATTGTCACAAAGTTATACATTTTTCTGGGATAAACTAGAAAAAGCGAACTATTTCTACAATAACATTGTTGCCACTGCTGATCAGCCAACAACAAATCGTGAAGTTAGCTTTTTATTAGCAACACCACAACAGGATGGTGGTCAATGGGATATGATCGTTGCCATTATTGAGAAGTATGGTGTTGTACCACAATCAGCCTTCCCAGAATCACAAGCATCATCACATTCTGCTGAATTTAACCGTTTGTTTAATGGAAAATTACGCAAGGATGCTATTGTATTGCGTCAATTAGTTGTTGATGGAGCAACAGATGAACAAGTGTCAGCAAAAATTGCGGCATTTAACAAAGAAAATTATCACATGTTATCATTAACATTTGGTGAGCCACCTGTATCATTTGATTTTTCATTCCGTGATACAAATAATGAATATCATCGTGAACAAGCGATTACACCACAAGACTTCTTTAAAAAGTATGTTGGTTGGGATTTAAGTGAGTATATTTCAATCATTAATGCACCAACGTCTGATAAGCCATATAATCAAACTTATGGTGTTAAAATGTTAGGATCAGTAGTCGGTGGTCGTGAAGTTAAACACCTAAATTTGGACTTGAAGACATTTAAGGAATTGGCTATTAAACAATTGTCTGCAGGTGAAAATGTTTGGTTTGGTGTTGATATGGGACCAAAGTTGGATCGTGTTGCTGGTTTAATGGATACAGAATTGTATGATGAGGATAGCCTATTTGATATTGATTTTAGTATGACTAAAGCAGAACGTCTAGATTATGGTGATTCATTGATGACTCATGCTATGGTTTTGACAGGTGTTGATTTAGTAGACGGTCAACCAACAAAGTGGAAGGTTGAAAATTCTTGGGGCGATAAGAATGGTCACAAGGGTTACTTCACAATGTCTGATGAATGGTTTGATCAATTTACGTACCAAGTTGTTATTAAGAAGGAATTTTTGCCTGAAGAATTACGCAATGTGTACGAAAATAATACACCTAAAGAATTGGCTCCTTGGGATCCAATGGGTGCTTTAGCTTAAAATAGGGAAAAATAATACGAGTGTTTTAACTTGTTTGATAAAGGTCGAAGTTTTTCTAATACCTTATGGTAGGAGACTTCGACCTTTTGAATATCATTTATAAAAAGTAGGAAAAGATATGTTGAAAGAACAATTACAACAAATGATTAAGAAGTTAAATCAATCATTAGATGTGAAGTCATTAAATCAAATATTACGACCAATTTTAATGAAAGGTATGCGACAGGGGTATCGGGCAGCCTATTTAGAAATTGTGAGTTTAACTGAAGAAGTACTCATTGAAAATCAATCAGCTGAATGGATTGATAGCATCGAACATTTGGCAGATCAAAAATTTGAAAAGTTAGTGATGCAATCGCCACATGTTCAGCAAATTAACGGTGACCTAGAAAAGCAAATTGCTAGTATGTTGTCAGAAGAATACCATGAGGTGACAGCCCACAATAATAATCAATTGGTCATGGAAAATGTGATTATGCCTTACTTTAATGGCTGGTTCTTGGGATATTATTATGGCATGCGACAATTAATTCAAGCAACAAACGCTGCACAGAAAAAAACAGAAACGACACTGAAACAAGAAATTACTGAACAAGCAACTCAAGCTGTTGAAATTGAAAGAGCAAAGTTTCAAAGACAACAGTTTTATCAACGCGGTGTGTTAGCAGACATTTTATCAGTTTTGAAAAAGTAGTGTCGTTGATACGTTTACTTTTTGGATATATCACTATGGGATGCATAGTGATAAAAGATAGATGAAAATTATTTATTGAAAATTGATTGATCGTTATAGTTGTTTCGAGCACAATCATTGTAAATATTTATCAAGATTGGTATTGTCTAAGTAGTTATTGATTATTTGTTGTGCAATTATAGGGGGATTCAATGAAAAAGGAAAAAGCAAAAGCGAAAACAAGTTTATTAGAAAAAATCTCATTGATAGTCACTGTCGTTCAAATTCTTGCGAGTTTATATAGAACCTTGAGAAGCTATGCTCGTCGGAAACAAAACAGATAAATATTTTCAATAAAAAACGGTAAATTTTAGGAGACCAAATTGATTTATTAGATGGTTGACCAAGCTGGTCAATGAATTTGTTAACTTTATCAACCATTGCTTAAATGGCACCAATTAGTTCATTGAATAGTATAAAACGGTTATAGTCTCTTAGAGATTGAATATTTTGGGGCGTGTTTATAAATACGCCCCATACTTATAACAAGTGTATTTACAAGTACATTTATTAAACTAGTTGAGAGAGTACGAACATACACCGTGGTGGTTCCTTGTAAGTGACCACCATTTTTACAAACTTTAGGTAAACCGATACTTGTAAGAAAAAAATTTTGTACTTGAACAACTGTCATTTGAGGTACATTTTCATATAAAAATTCACAAAATATTAACGCATCTACTACATTGACAGTATATAAAAAGCTCGTAAGGTGTGCGAAAACATACAGGCGTCAAGTGTCCTAAGTTTAGAGTGTTAAGTGTCAGCGTTTAGAACGTTGGCGCTTTTCTTTTGGATGTTGTTTTATAAATAAAGTCTCACTAGATAAATATGTATGCTATTTTAGAGTTTTTTTAGACAAAATAGCAGATATTCAATCAATTTGTATTGATAAACAAAAAGCCTGTGGAACGACTAAATTAATAATCGTTCGACAGACTAAAATTATTAACTAACAAACTGAAGAATAATTCGGCACTAATTGCCACAAATCGTAGCATAAATGCCTTTATATCAACGTTTGTAGCTGGTATTAAATGGAGCCGAGGGGAGTTGAACCCCTGTCCTAACATTTTGCAACTGACACATCTACGTTCATAGCAAAATGATTTGAATTTTACTCACTGCACGCCATTTTGCTAAGCGATCAGATAAGCTAGTCTGATTATCCTCTTCTAAGTATCCACAGACGGCGAACACTCAGCGCAGGTTGCTTTTTTTGAGACTCATACAAGTATGCAACTAATACTAGTACAAGCAACGCCAGCTGTTTTTTAGGCAGCTAATGCGTAGTTATTGTTTGAATTTTTTGCAGTTAATTCTACTGAGTGGATTATAGGGCCACAACCCCTAAACGCAGTACCAGCCCAAACAATGCTAGTCGATTCCGTAACGACCCCGTAACGTAATCATCTTATTTAGTATAACAAGGATTTTATAGTTGCACAAATCGTTAAAATAAAATATTTTTATTGAAAATATTCGGTTTTGAGTTGTTATAAATGTTGTTTATTCTTTTTAGTTCGTGTATAATTTCTAGTTGGTGGTTAAAATAAAAGAAAATAATTAAAAAACACGAACTTTTATCATTAGGAGTATATAATATGGAATTCACAACAGTTTTTGATTATGAAGATATTCAATTAGTACCAAATAAATGTATTATCAATAGCCGTTCAGAGGCAGATACATCTGTTCAACTAGGAAAACACACATTTAAATTACCTGTTGTACCTGCAAACATGCAGACGGTTATTGATGATGCTTTAGCCATGAAGTTAGCAAAAGCTGGCTATTTTTATGTTATGCATCGGTTTAATCCAGAAACACGATTAGATTTTGTGCGTACCTTCCATGATGCTGGTCAAATTGCTTCAATTTCAGTTGGTGTTAAAAAAGAAGAATATAATTTCATTGATGAATTAAAGGTAGCTGGTTTAGTACCAGAATATATTACTATTGATATTGCCCATGGACATGCTGATTCAGTTATTGAAATGATCAAATATATTAAAGAAAATTTGCCCGAATCTTTTGTTATTGCTGGTAATGTTGCAACACCAGAAGCTGTACGGGATTTAGAAAATGCTGGTGCTGATGCAACGAAGGTTGGTGTTGGTCCTGGTAAGGCTTGCATTACAAAGTTGAAAACAGGCTTTGGTACTGGTGGTTGGCAATTAGCAGCACTGCGTTTATGTGCAAAGGCAGCCAAGAAGCCAATTATTGCAGACGGTGGTATTCGTTACAATGGTGACATTGCAAAGTCTGTTCGTTTTGGGGCGACAATGGTTATGATTGGCTCATTATTTGCCGGCCATGAAGAAACACCAGGGGATATTGTTGAAATTGATGGGGCAAAGTATAAAACTTATTTTGGCTCTGCTTCACAATATCAAAAGGGTGAGTATAAAAATGTCGAAGGAAAGAAACTGTTGGTACCTTATCGTGGTGCTATTATGGACACTTTAACTGAGATGGAACAAGATTTACAATCATCAATTTCTTACGCTGGTGGCTGTCAATTACGTGATTTACGTTATGTTGATTATGTTATTGTTAAAAATTCGATTATTAACGGTGATTCTTACTAAAATTTTTCATGACGCATATTTTGTCATGGGAAAGTTCTTCATTACTTTTAAAAAATCTGTTATTTCTGTGATAGTCTCTACTATTCATGTATGATATGGTTATTAAAGGAAGATGAAGGGAGTCATCTATGAAAATTTTACAAAAATGGCTGATCGATAATTTTGATTGGCAAGCCATTGGACTCGCTTTGCTGGTTGTTATTTTAACGATCATTGTCGTTAAGGGCGTTGTACGATTTGCTTTTTTTCAAGTTGAAAAAAGATTGCCAAAACGATTGGACATTTGGCAAGATGTTTTGAAGGCGTTTGAAACGCCAGCAAAGATTGCCATTTTATTTGCAGGTATTGTCTGGGCATTGAATATTGCGCAAGCACCCCATAAAATTTTACAGTTTGCTCATGAAATCAATAAGTCGATACTAATATTTAGTATTGGTTATGGCCTATATTCACTGATGTCTTCATTGACACAATTATTGCAACATTTTGGTGCAAAAATTCATATTGAAGTTGATTCAATTGTCATGCCATTTTTAAAACGAACATTGCAATTTGTTGTTATGGCATTAACAGTGACAATGATTTTGTCAGATTGGGGCATAAATGTAAATGGTGTCTTTGCCGGACTAGGATTGGCCGGCTTGGCTGTTTCAATGGCTGCACAAGACCCAATTAAAAATTTACTCGGTGGTATCGTTATTATTACAGAAAAGCCTTTTCAAATTGGTGACAATATTGAATCACCATCTGTTGCAGGTACGGCTGAGGATATTACTTTTCGTTCAACCCTGGTACGAACACTGGATGGCGCGTTGGTTATTGTTCCTAATGCGACATTGTCAAATGAACCGATTACAAATTGGTCGCGTGTGGCTTCTCGTAAAATTGCCTTAACTTTTTATTTGTCATTAGATACGCATACGAAAGAATTAATTGCAGTTTCAGAAGAAACGATGGCAAAATTAGCAACAGATCAGCGTTTTGAAGAAGATACTGCCAAGGCTTATATTAACCAAGTATTACCCTATGGCTATGAATTTGTGGTAAACGTCGCTCTGAAAATGGGACCAAATACTGATTTTCCTGGTGCTCGTGCTGATGTTAACATGGTTGTTATGCGGATATTAGCCGAGCATGATATTCATTTAGCAGTTAATACACGACAGATTAATTAGTTAATACTTGACTTCATTTTGAGAAATGGGTATAGTCTTATACGATATAGAATTGCTTTTTTAAGGATCAGACGAGAGCTGACTAAGGAGCGCGTCAAAAGATGAGAAAAACAAAGTTGATCGCGCCATGTTTGTGGTGCGATTTTTTCTGTAATTAGGGAGGATAAGATGGCGAAAGAATTTGGGCACGTGCGCGCAATTGGGAAAAACTATCGAACGATGTCAAATTGGGATATGTTTGCCACTTGGATAGGTGCTAATGCGAATAATGGGACATGGTATATCGGTGGTGTAATTGCCGCAGCAGGTATGTACACGGCATCAACGACATTAATTGTAACCGGTATTATTTCTTACATTTTTCTAGCGTTAGCTTCATATATGGGATATAAAACGGGTCTGCCAATGATGGTATTAACACGAGCATCATTTGGATTAAAAGGGTCTTTTGGTCCTTCAATTATTAATATTGTTCAATTCATTGGTTGGGCAGCTGCCAATACATTTATTGCGGCGATTTCTATTTCAGTGATTTTTAAAGATTTGTTTGGTTGGACGGCATATGCTAATGGCGGTAAGGCCGGTTTGGTCGTGGGTATTATTATCATGTCACTACTGCACCTAGCGTCTATTTCATTGGGTGAAAAATCTGTACGGATGATTGAACGTGTTGGCATTATTTTAGTCATTATTTTTGTTGTTTGGGAAGCAATTGTTGTTTTTCAAAATGTTTCATTAAGTCAAATTTTTTCTTGGCAAGCACCACATCGTGTCAAAATTTCTTCAGGGGCAGCCATTGATATATTAGCAGCCTTTAATTTAGCTTGGGTAACAGCTTCGTCAGACTTTTCTAGATTTGCAAAAAAGCAATCCGGTGCAACTGGGTGGTCATTTCTTGGTGCCAATGTTGGGTTATTCGGTTTTGCGTTTATTGGACTTTTAGCAACAATTGGTACGGCTGTTATGAACCAATCATTTGATCCAAATGATTCCGATCCGTCAACTATCGCATCAAAATTAGGGTTAGGAATTATTGCATTGTTAGTAATTGTTATTACGTCTACAACGGCTAATGCAGTTAATTTAATGGCAGCCGGTTCAGCGTTAACCAATGTCTGGCATAAGCTAAAGTTAACGCCAGCATTATGGATAGTGACTTTGATTGCCACAGCTGTATCATTTATTCCATTGTTATTTGGAACCTTCCTAGATGCTTTTACAGCCTTTTTGGATTATATTGGGATGTTTTTAGGACCAGAAATAGCCGTATTTTTAGTGGATTATTTTATCATTCGCAAGGGTCATTATGAAATCAGTGAAATCACTAAAGTTGACGGTAAATATTGGTATCGACAAGGTTTGAACTGGCTAGCGATTATTTCATGGGGACTAGGTGTTGTTCTATACTTTAGCTTGAAATCAGTCCTATGGATCAGTGATACGATTGGTGTGACCTTTGTTGCGATGATTTTGACAGGTATCATCTATTATTCATTAACAAAAGTATGCAATCATCAGGTAAAATAAAGTTGTTAATTCATGGCCAATTGAGGATATAAAACATGGCAAAGTATTTAATTGTGACCGAGAAACCTTCAGCCGCAAAAAATTTCATCAAAGCCTTGGGTGGTCAGTCGGGTAATTTTGCTGGTAATTATTACCATATTGTTCATTTGCATGGCCATATGATGGTATTTAAAGAACCTGAGGACATGGTTGCATCAGAAAAGGCAGCCATATATAAATCATGGGCAATGAAGAATATGCCTTGGAATTTGTCAGAAATGAGCTGGCAACGGACTTTTTTAAAACAATGGCAACCACAAACAAAAAGATTACGATCTACAAGATCAGAATTGCTGGCTTTAAAAGAAGAAAGTCAGCATGATTACGATGCCATTGTGATTGCAACGGATACTGATCCATCTGGTGAAGGTGATTTACTTGCTTGGGAAGTGATCGATGCAATTAATTGGCAAGGTCAAGTATTGCGAGCAAATTTTATTGATGAGGCACCAGATAGTATTCGACAAGCAATGCAAATGTTAACAAATGTTTCTGATAAAACCATACATGGTGCTTATTTAAAGGGTGAAACTCGTAGTCGTTGGGATTTTGCTTCGATGCAATTAACTCGGATTGCGACAACTGCAGCAAAAAAAGCCGGATTTAAAGTTGTTGCTCGTGAAGGAAGATTAAAATCAGTCATTGTTTGGAAAATTTATCAACAACAACAAGCCATTAAAAATTATGTTAAACAACCCTTTTTTGAGGTTAGATTTAAAGATACTACAGGGCATACTTTTAAACGGAGTATTACGAAAGAAAAAAAGGTCAATTGGCGCTATTTAGATCAGCAGCAAGCACAACAAGAGTTACAGGGTTACCAAATTGCAGATGTGGTTAATGAAAAGCACACGAGAAGACAACAAGCGCCTGATAAGTTATTAGATCTTGCAGGATTAGCAGCCATTTTGGCCCCACGTGGTTTTGATAGCCAAGAGGTGCTACAAACATATCAACGTTTATATGAGGCACAAATTGTGTCATATCCTAGAACAGATGATAAAACAGTGACCCCTGAGCAATTTTATGCATTATTACCTAAAGTTGATCAAATTGCGACTTTAGTAGGCGTCGATACAAAATTATTGACACATCGTAAACCACGATCGACACATGTGACAGCTACCGGTTCTCACGGTGCAAATCGACCAGGTGAAAATGTGCCGGCAGATTTAACAATGTTATTAAAATATGGGAAAAGTGCTCGTGCAATATACGAAATTTTAGCTAAAAATTATCTGGCAATGCTAGCAGAAGATTATATCTATGATCACGTGACAGCTAATTTGAAACAATATCCATTGTTTCAAACATCGTTCAATTTACCAATTTCCTTAAATTATCGATTGGTATATGATGCACAGGCAGCGTTACAAGATAATCAGAAGCCCAATAATTTGGAAAGTACTCAGCTTGGTCAAACGGCGTCACCGTTTGTTTTTGAAGGTGTTAATCCAAAACCAGTTTACCCAACAACAAAATGGTTAATGGCCTTTTTAGAGAAAAATAATGTTGGTACAGGGGCAACGCGTGTCTCAACATTATCGGATATCAGTCGTGGAACACGAAAGATGATGCAGGAGTATAAAGGACGTTTGACTTTAACAGACGTTGGAAATGTGTCAGCGGTCATGGTACAAGATACATGGATTGCATCACCTAAGATTACCAAACGTTTATTTGAAATTATGAATGAAGTGGGTGAATTTAAAACAGACATGTCTCAGGCGCTTGACTCAGTAACACAAGTTGTGCAACATGATATGCCAATCATGATTAATAATGCGCAAAAATTGGAAACGCTATTAGGAAAACCAAAAATACAAACAAAGCGCAAATCCCGAAAACAAGTGACTGAAAAAGTAATGGCCCACTTTGATGGACAAGAGATTAGTTTTTCTCGAATATGGAGTAATCATACTTTTTCAGATTCAGAGATTCAACAACTTTTAAGGGGGCAAACGATTCATTTTGAGACAAAGACGAAGCGTGGAAAACCATATATTGCTGAGGGAAAATTAGCGCAACAAACATACAAAGGACACAAATATTATGGGTTTAAGTTAAACCCACAAAAACATAAAAAAGCGTAGTCTTTAAGGAGATAATCAAATGTTAATCAAACAAGTTGTGATAGAAAATGCGCAAACGCGACAAGATGTTCGGATCATGAATGGTCAATTTGCAGAGATTAGTGATCATATAGAGCCACAACAGGGTGAGCAAATGATTGATGCAACAGGAAAGTTGATGATTCCACCTTTTGTTGATCCACATGTTCATCTAGACTCTACAATGACAGCTGGACAACCAGAATGGAATGAAAGTGGTACATTATTTGATGGTATCCGCATTTGGAGTGAGCGCAAACAAACGTTGTCTCATGAAGACGTTAAGGAGCGGGCAATTAAAGCGTTGAAGATTCAGGCTGCTCATGGACTGCAGTTTGTTCGTTCACATGTTGATGTCACCGATCCTAATCTGGTTGCGCTAAAAGCATTGTTAGAAGTACGTGAAGAAGTTAAGCCATGGATGACATTACAATTAGTTGCGTTCCCACAAGAAGGCATTTTGTCATTTCCTAATGGCAAGGCATTAATGACTAAAGCTGCAGAAATGGGGGTGGATGCCATTGGTGCCATTCCACATTTTGAATTTACACGTGAATATTCGGTTGAATCATTGCATTTTGCATTTGAATTAGCTGAAAAGTATCACTTGTTAATTGATGCGCACACAGATGAAATTGATGACCCTGCTTCACGCGGTCTAGAAACACTTGCAATGCTTGCATTAGAGACTGGCTTAAAAGAAAAAGTCACAGCATCTCACACAACAGCAATGGGATCTTATAACGATGCGTATGTATCGAAGTTGATGCGATTATTAAAGATGTCTGATATTAATTTTGTTGCTAACCCATTAATAAATATGTACTTGGGCGGTCGCTTTGATACCTATCCAAAACGTCGTGGTTTAACTCGAGTCAAGGAGTTAGATCAAGAAGGATTAAATGTTGCTTTTGGTGAAGATGATATTAAAGATCCATGGTATCCAATGGGAAATGGTAATATGATGGATGTCTTACATATGGGCTTACATGCAACGCAAATCATGGGTCATACAGAAATTATGAATTCATACCACTTTATTACTAGCAATGGTGCTCGTGCTCTCCAAGTAGAAGATAGTTATGGTATTGCAGTTGGTAAACCGGCTAATTTCTTAATTTTCAATGCTGATAATTGGTATAATGCGCTCAATGAACGTGTTGAATTATTGTATTCTGTTCATGAAGGCAATATATTAGTAGAAACAAAACCGGCAGAAATGAAATTTAATTTACCAAAATAAACATATGGCAACGTTCAAAGCGTTTGTTATGAACAAGATGAAACGTATCAGTCTCGTTTCATCTTTTTTAGTGTTTTTCTATGTATTTATATGACTTGAAAAATAAATCTCTCTTATTTTGGTATATATGTGCTTTTAGTGTTGCAGTTATGAAATAACTTATTAAAAAGTTTTAAGAAACATCGTTGTATAATAAGAGGTAAAGATTTACGAAAGAAAATAAGCGCTATTAATAGAATATAGGTAAGAAAATGAAACTGTTAATGATAGAAGATAATGCCTCTGTATCAGAAATGATGGGGATGTTTTATAAAAAAGAGAAATGGGATGTGACGAACGCCTATGATGGCGAAGAAGCATTACAATTATTTACTGAAAATGCTTCGGCATGGGATGTTGTTATACTTGATTTAAATTTACCAAAAATAGATGGTATGCAAGTAGCATTAAAAATTCGGGAAATATCAACAGATGTACCATTATTAATGTTGACTGCTCGTGACTCAGATTCAGATCAAGTACTTGGTTTTGAGGTTGGCGCAGATGACTATGTCACAAAGCCATTTAGTCCAATTACTTTAATTGCGAGAATTAAGGCCCTTCATCGACGTGCGACAATGCAACCAGCAAATCATGATGAAGATGCTGTTGATGATTTTGATATTCAGACACGCACATTTAAATTGAATTCACGGACACGTGAAGCTTATTTAAATGGTGTGCTGATTCCAGATTTAACACCAAAGGAATTTGATTTGCTACGTGTATTGTCAAAAAAGCAACGCCAAGTATTTTCACGAGATCAATTATTACAGTTGGTGTGGGATTATGAATATTTTGGTGATGAACGGACTGTTGATGCACATGTTAAAAAATTGCGCCAAAAAATTGAAAAAGTTGGACCACAAATTATTCAAACAGTGTGGGGAGTTGGCTATAAATTTGATGATTCAAATGTCCCTGAAACACCAATGAAATAAATGATTGAGATGAATAGATGAAAAATAAGTGGGCTAAAGTCTTGCCAGTAAGCGTTGTTATGCTACTAATTTTATTAATGATCATGCTAGTAGTCGATACAATGAAACTTGCCATTATTTTAATTGTATTAATAACCTTTGTGATTGGTCTAGTTAACGTAATCATTTTCCATAGACAAATGACTATTGTCGCACGACAGAAAGATGAAATAGCAACATTAAAAGAAAAAATTGCTACCCAAAAAAATGAAGAAGCAGCAATGTTGTCAAATGCTTCCCATGAAATGCGAACCCCACTAACAACAATTGCAGGTATTGCTGAAGGATTGCAGTATGGTGTTATTAGTCCAGAAGAGCAACAACATTCATATGACATGATTAAAGAAGAAGCTGATCGATTAACACGATTAATTAAATCAACACTATCGTACGAACGATTAAGACAAAAGCATATTGAAAATAAACCGGAAAAATTTTATATTTTGCCGGTGATTGAACGTTTAATGACACAATTAATGCAGCAAGCCGAAGAAGTTGGTGACGAAATTCAAAATTTAATACAGGATGATATTTGTGTGTACGCAGATCTAGATCAGACTGAGCAAATATTAATGAATGTTTTCGCGAATGCGATTCAATTTACAACGAATGGGATTATTACTGTAGAAGTTTATCAAAAAGATACACAAGCGCATATTGTGATTACTGATACTGGTATTGGTATGACGCAAGACGAGTTGTCTAAAATTTGGCAGCGATATTATAAAGCAGACCCATCAAGAACAAAGCGTGGCGAATCAGGCTTGGGTATGGCAATTGTGCAACAATTGGTTAGAGTAAATCAAGGTGATATTCAGGTATCGTCAAAATTAGGCATTGGCACAAAATTTGATATTTCACTACCAACAAAAGCAAATTAGTGAATACTTGTATCATTTACAAGTTCATTGTTATACGAGGTCTCTACCTAGACTATTTCTGTGGTTGAGGCCTTTTTTATTTTACGAAGTTCTAATCGTTATGAAAACGGTTTATTTATGTACAATTGTAAACAAAAGAATATGTTAAAATACAACTATATTGTAAATTTATATATGTTTATTTTAGGGGAATGAAAGAGGGAAATAAGATGACAATATCAGTTCATGAAATTGGTAAAATGCCAAATGGAGAAGTTGCAAAGCAAATTGTACTTGAAAATAAAAACGGTCATAAAATTGGTGTGACAACATGGGGTGCAACTTGGCAATTCTTTAAAACAAATAGTGGACAAGATTTAATGGTCGGCTTACAAACGACAGATAAACTTTGGGAGCAGCTTTATTCAGTTGGGGATATCGTGGGTCGTGTTGGTAATCGTATTACTGGTGCTACTTTTACATTAAATGGTAAAACATACCATTTGAAGGATAATGAATTAGGAAATGCTTTACATGGTGGTAAAGATAATTTCTCAAATAGAATGTGGGATTATACACTGAACGAAGCAGAAAATTCAGTGACATTTACAACAACAATGACTGAGGAAATTGATCATTTTCCAGGAACGATGCCAACATCAGTGACTTATAAGTTTTCAGACAATGATGAGGTTGTTTTGACATTTTGCGCAGAATCGGATGAAGATACACTATATAATCCAACTAGTCATGGCTACTTTAATCCAGCAGGTATTGATACTGATGCACGTGATTTGTATTTACAGATTCATTCACAACGTCGGTTGGAATTGCGTCCAGAAGATACGACGCCAACTGGTAATTTTTTGGACAATGTAAATACCCCGTTTGATTTTAACGAACCAACTAGAATTGGTGATAACCTATCAAAATTAGATGGTCCGTATGATGTAAAATTTGATAATGCATTTGAAATTAATCAAGTTGCTGGGCGACCAGCTGCTGTTGTTTCAGATCCAAAATCAGGACGTAGTATTGAAGTGTATTCTGATAGAAATGCAATTATCTTTTTCATTGCTGATCCAGCAGTTGCTTACCATGAAGGTGATCGAGAATGGTTTGACAAGCATCCATATAATGCTGTTGCATTGGAAGCACAAACATTATCAGATGCCATTAATCATGAAGGCTTTGGTGATATTGTTTTGCCAGCTGGTAAGAAACAAACATATCAAACGGTATATAAGTTTAATAATTTAGATTAGTATCAAAAGATTGTGTAAAATAATACATGGAAACTCTTTCATTTTTAATCGTTAAAAGTTATAATTGGTCTATACCGCAAAGAGAGATAGCGATAAACAGACAAACGATATAGAGGAAGAGGGATTTAATTATGACCACATTATCATTTGATACTTCAAAATTGGCATCTTTTGTTGGAGAAGACGAATTATCAATGATGCAACCAATGGTTAATGTTGCTGACGAATTATTACGTCAAGGAACTGGTGTTGGTGCTGAATACACTGACTGGCTACATTTACCAACAACATACGACAAAAATGAGTTTGCTCGTATTCAAACAGCTGCAAAAAAGATTCAAAAAGATTCAAAAGTGTTAGTTGTTGTGGGTATTGGTGGTTCTTATTTAGGTGCACGCGCAGCAACTGATTTTCTAAATGATTATTTTAATAACTATTATGGTGACGAAGATCGTGATTTTCCACAAGTATTGTTTGCAGGAAATTCAATTGCACCAGCATACTTAAATAGTTTGATCAAATTGATTGGTGATCGTGATTTCTCAGTTAATATTATTTCAAAATCAGGGACAACAACTGAGCCTGCTATTGCTTTCCGAGTATTAAAGCAATTACTAGAAAAGAAGTATGGTGTTGAGGGTGCACGTGAGCGTATTTACGCAACGACTGATGCAGCACGTGGTTCTTTAAAGACGCTAGCTGATGAAGAAGGTTATGAAGAGTTTGTTGTGCCTGATGGTGTTGGCGGTCGTTTTTCAGTATTAACAGCTGTTGGTCTACTACCTATCGCAGCTGGTGGTGGTGATATTGAGCAATTAATGGCTGGTGCAGCAGCTGGTGAAAAAGCGTATGCAGATGCCGATTTGACAAAGAATCCTGCTTATCAATATGCTGCTTATCGTAATATTTTGTATCGTAAGGGATATACAACCGAATTATTGATTAATTATGATCCAACACTTGCACAATTTGGTGAATGGTGGAAGCAATTACAAGGTGAGTCTGAAGGAAAAGATGGTAAGGGTATTTTCCCTGCATCAGGAAACTTCTCAACTGATTTACATAGTTTTGGTCAATATATTCAAGATGGCCGTCGTAATCTGTTTGAAACATTGGTTCGAGTTACTGAACCAGTTACTGATATTACAATCCCAACAATGGACGCTGATGACGGCTTGGGCTATTTGCAAGGGGAGCAGATGAGCTACGTTAATCGCACGGCTTCTGAAGGAACAATGCTAGCACACGTTGATGGTGGTGTACCAAATATGGTTGTTGAGATTGATAAGCAAAATGAATTTGCTTTAGGTCAAATGATTTATTTCTTTGAAGTTGCTGTTGGTATATCAGGTTACTTAAATGGTATTAATCCATTTAACCAGCCTGGTGTTGAAAACTATAAGCGGAATATGTTTGGTTTGTTAGGTAAGCCAGGTTATGAAGAATTAACAGAGTCATTAAAAGCACGTCTATAAAAAACATTTTAAAAGAATCGAAACATATGTTTCGATTCTTTTTCGTAGACTATGAAAAATATTTTCTTTATAAAAAAATAAAAGACACCTTGCTGAAAATAGTGACAATACTAGTTTTTAGCAACAAAATCTGATAGTATAATTCAGAAAGACATAAATTTAGGAGAACTCAATCATGGCAACTATTGGTATGAATGACTTGAAAACTGGTTTAACAATTTTGTATAACCAATCAATCTGGCGCGTATTGGAATTCCAACACGTTAAGCCTGGTAAAGGTGCAGCCTTTGTACGGTCAAAGTTGAAGAACCTGCGTACAGGTGCTGTTAATGAAGTAACATTCCGTCCTGGTGACAAGTTTGAAACGGCAAACATTGATCAGACAGATATGCAATACTTGTATGCAGATGGTGATCAACATGTATTTATGGATAACGAAACATACGAACAAATTTCTATTCCAGCAGATAAAATTGCTGATGCATTGAAGTTTTTGCTAGAAAACATGAATGTTAAAATTACAACTTATAATGGTGAGATTTTAGATGTTGAGCTACCTAAGACGGTTACGTTAACTGTTAAGGAAACGCAACCAGGTATTAAGGGGGCTACTGCCAATGGGGGTGGTAAGCCAGCAACAATGGAAACTGGCCTAGTTATTATTGTGCCTGATTTCATTAATGAAGGTGATAAGCTAGTTGTTAATACTGACAATGGTGGATCATATACTTCACGTGCCTAGTCTTTACTGACAAAATTGGGTATAATAGATATATTGATTTAGAAAGCGCCGACCGGCTGCCGGCCGGCGCTTTCGTATTTAGGAGGTCGGTTCCGTATGGCAGAAGAGGCAATCGTATTAACACACTCAGATGAAGACTCTGGTGAAACCTTGGTTAGTATGCGTGTATTAGAGATTATCGCAGGTTTAGCTGCGCAAGAAGTCAAAGGTGTTTCTCGTTTAAGTGGTTCATTATCAGAACGGGCACAAGAAGCATTTGGACGGCATGTACATGGTAAAGGAGTTGCGTTACAACAAACAGAAGATGGCCTCATTGTAGATGTCTATGTATACCTAAATTATGGTGTTAGTGTACCCAAGGTAGCACATGATATTCAACAAAAAATTACATCTCAAGTTGCAGCAATGACAGAACTCGTTGTGACATTGGTTAATGTTCATGTGCAAGGTGTTGTATCGCAAAAAACAACGAGTACTGTTGATGTGAACAATCTGTTTGATGAAGAACCAGACGTGGAAGGAACAAAATAATGAGCGAACTAAATCGACACCAAATTCGTCAAGCTGCTTTTCAATCACTTTTTGGATTAGCATTAAATGCAACTGCTGATGTAGACATGACAATTTCACAAGTATTATCTGGTGATCCCGAAATTGCTTGGCAGGATGAAATACCAGCAGATTTAACAGCTATTGTTTTAGGTGTTGTCGCTCATCAAGACGAATTAGACTTAATTATTTCTGACCATTTGACTACTGGTTGGACGTTAGAACGACTAAATACGACAGATTTAGTTTTGATGCGCTTAGCATTGTATGAGGCGAAATATACAGAAGTACCAACAAAAATAGCAGTAAATGAGGCAATGCAGTTAGCCCATGATTTTACTGATGATAAGTCACGTAAATTCATCAATGGTGTACTAAATAAAGCCTTGACTTTAGATTAGTCGAGTGTATAATAAGGATTTGTTAGGAAATAAAGTAATGGCTGCCCGCTATTCACCTCGTTAAGATTACTTATCAGGTTAATCATTTTATCATACAGATGATAGATAGCGGGTTGTTGTGTTTCACGACAAGCCGCTTTTACTTTATCGCAAGTTTTTTCGGAGGTAAGGATCATAGCAAACGCACGCCAACCACAACAACAAAAAGATTTAATCAATGATCGCATTCGTGCACGTGAAGTTCGTCTAATCACAGATGACGGTGACCAAGGTGTTATGTCTAAAGCAGACGCACAACGCCTTGCTGACGATGCTGAATTGGATTTGGTATTGGTGCAAGCCAACGCTAAGCCACCTGTTGCCAAGATTATGAACTATGGAAAGTTTAAATTCGAAGCACAGAAAAAGCAACGTGAACAACGAAAGAATCAAAAAGTTGTTAATGTTAAAGAAATTCGTCTTAGCCCAACAATTGATGTCAATGACTTTAATACAAAAAAGAACAATGCAATCAAGTTCTTGAATAAAGGTAATAAAGTGAAAGTATCAATTCGTTTCCGCGGACGTGCTATTACGCACAAGGAAATTGGGCGTGAAGTGATGAATCGTATGGCAATGGATCTTGAAGAAATCGCAAAGGTTGAATCAAGAGCTAAGATGGAAGGGCGCAGCATGTTTATGGTGCTTGCACCCAAAGAAACTAAGTAATTAAACCAGTTTGGAGGACATATCAATGCCTAAGTATAAGACACACCGCGCTTCAGCAAAGCGTTTTAAGAAAACTGCTAATGGTGGGTTGAAGTCAGCTAACGCCTATACGTCACACCGTTTCCACGGTAAGACTAAGAAGCAACGTCGTCAATTACGTGGTACTTCAATGATGAACCACACAACTTTGAAGACATATACGCACTTGTTGAGCCGTTAATTATTACTATTTCTAATAGTTATAACTGGTTCCAAATAAAAATAGAAATTACTGGAGGAAATACCCATGCGAGTTAAGGGTGGTAACGTTACGCGTTCACGTCGTAAGAAGATGATTAAGTTGGCCAAGGGTTACCGTGGTCAACGTCACATCAACTACAAGGTTGCTAAGCAACAAGTTTGGAAGTCATGGTTCTATGCATTCCGTGATCGTAAGCAAACAAAGCGCAACTTCCGTAAGTTATGGATTGCACGTATCAATGCTGGTGCACGTATGAACGGTTTGTCATACTCACGTTTTATGAACGGTTTGTCATTGATGGGTTCAACTTTGAATCGTAAGATGTTGGCTGAACTAGCTGTATCAGACTTTGAAGCATTTTCAGCTTTAGTTGAAGATGCAAAGAAAGCTTTGGCAGATGATGGACAAGTTGTTGCAGAAAAATCAGCGGCTACTTTAGAAAAGGGTGTTACGATTAACGCAGCTACCCCAAAGCAAGCAGCTTCTACTGCAAAGCCAACTGAAAAGAACACCGTCGCTGAAATCAAAGCATACTTATCAGAAAATGGTATTGAATTTGCTTCTTCAGCAAAGAAAGCTGAATTATTAGCATTGGTTTAATGCTTAGTAAAATATAAATTTGTCAATAACAATTGAAAAATTTATTCGAAGAAGTTGGGACAGAAAATATGTCTCAGCTTCTTTTTATTAATTAAGACACTAATGTTAATAATAAACAAATGGTATAACTAAAAGATAGGGCTGGGACGAAGGCGATTTTTTTCACATGCAAAATGAGATGATATATTAATTGACAAGCACAGGCAATGCAACATGCTAACCAAAAATGTTGAAAATCTAAATACAATGCTAAAATTGCTAACACATCAAGATCGCCATTACCAATGAATTGTTCCTGGTTATAAGTATTGATTATAAGAATAGAAGTATAGATAAAAAAGATCCACCAAATTGGTACGCGATAAAAAAGCATGCCTATCATTAATGGGAGCGCAAGCCATAAACTATTGATCGTTTGTTGATGAATGTCTTGGTAAGCTAAGTAAATGAGAATAATTAATAATAGTAAATCAAAAATCATATGGTTGACTCGTTTCTAAAAAATTTGATTATTTCAATAAGGACGTTTTACTAATTCGATTGGACAAAAATGATACGCCCGGGATTGTTTGCAAACTAAAAGCCAATCTATCAACGTTTTTATACAATAAAAAGTTGCATAATATGGCGTAGGGTGGTATATTATTAATTGTGCTTTTAGTTAGCAGGGTGTTTGCGGTTACGCGACGTGCTGAACTCGTGAACGAGAAGTACCACATAAGTCCCTCTTTCTGGGTTATTGTTGCTTAATTAATGATACGCCTGGAAATGTGGATTAAATACTATAATAAAGAAAATTTGAAAGGGGACTCTTCGAAATGCCTACAATTAACCAATTGGTTCGTAAGCCTCGTAAGTCACAGAGCACAAAGTCAAAGTCACCTGCTTTGAACTTTGGTTATAACTCACAATCAAAGAAAGCTACTCGTGTTTCTTCACCACAAAAGCGTGGTGTTGCTACTCGTGTTGGCACGATGACACCTAAGAAGCCTAATTCAGCTTTGCGTAAGTATGCTCGTGTACGTTTGTCAAACTTGATTGAAGTTACTGCATATATTCCAGGTATTGGACACAACCTTCAAGAACACTCAGTTGTTTTGATCCGTGGTGGACGTGTTAAGGACTTGCCTGGAGTTCGTTACCACATTATCCGTGGTGCACTAGATACTGCTGGTGTTGATGGTCGTATGCAATCACGTTCTAAGTATGGTGCAAAGCGCCCTAAGAACAAGAAAAAATAATCAGGGAGGACTTAAATAATGCCACGTAAGAGTTACACTAAGCAGGCTGAAGTTCTGCCAGATCCAATTTATAACTCAAAGCTTGTTTCACGCTTGATCAACCGTTTGATGCTTGATGGTAAGCGTGGAACTGCTTCAACAATTTTATACGATGCTTTTAACCGTATTAAGGAAGCTACTGGTAATGAACCATTAGCTGTCTTTGAAGAAGCATTGAACAATATTATGCCCGTATTGGAAGTTAAAGCTCGCCGTATTGGTGGTTCTAACTACCAAGTTCCTGTTGAAGTTCGTCCTGAGCGTCGTGTGACACTGGGATTGCGCTGGTTAGTGCAATACTCACGTGCCCGCGGTGAACATACGATGGAAGAACGTTTGGCAAAGGAAATTATGGATGCTGCTAACAATACTGGGGCATCTGTTAAGAAGCGTGAAGACACACACAAGATGGCTGAAGCCAACCGTGCCTTTGCACACTACCGTTGGTAATAATCCAATTTTGTGGCTGCAGTCAAATGACAGTAGCCACTTTTGGTGTATTTACGGTATAATATATTTAGACAACCAACATGCGGTGGCATAAGGCATTGCATGTTAAGAAATTCAAGGAGAATTACTCATGGCTAACAAGCGTGAATATCCTTTGCTGCGTACTCGTAACATTGGAATCATGGCTCACATCGACGCTGGTAAGACAACGACGACAGAGCGTATTTTGTATTACACTGGTAAGATTCATAAGATTGGTGAAACACATGATGGTGCTTCACAAATGGACTTTATGGATCAAGAGAAGGAACGTGGAATCACGATCCAATCTGCCGCAACGACAGCTGTTTGGCATGGTTTTTACGATCAATATAAGAACGAACCATACCGTGTTAACATTATTGACACCCCAGGTCACGTGGACTTTACTATTGAAGTTGAACGTTCATTGCGTGTACTTGATGGTGCCGTAGCCGTATTGGATGGGGCTGCTGGTGTTGAGCCACAAACTGAAACTGTTTGGCATCAAGCTGAGACTTATGAAGTACCACGTATCGTCTTCGTTAACAAGATGGATAAGTTAGGTGCAGATTTTGCAATGTCTGTTGATTCATTGAAGGAACGTTTGGATGCAAACGCTAAAGCCATTCAATGGCCAATTGGTGCTGAAGATGATTTTGCTGGTGTTATCGATTTGATCGAAAAGAAGGCAATGTATCCAACAACTGAACTTGGTGAAGAATGGGAAGAACGTGAAATTCCTGATGAGTACAAAGATTTAGTTGAAGAAAAGTACAACGAATTGGTTGAAGCTATCGCAGATGTTGATGATGAAATCATGGATAAGTACTTAGAAGGTGAAGAAATTTCTGAAGCCGAGTTAAAGGCTGCTATTCGCCGCGCAACAATTTCACTACAATTCTACCCAGTTCTTGCAGGTTCAGCTTACAAGGATAAGGGTGTCCAAATGATGTTGGACGCAGTTGTTGAGTACTTGCCATCTCCACTAGATGTTAAGCCATATGTTGCTAACGATCCAGATACTGGTGAAGAAATTGATTTGGTTGCTAACGACGAAGATCCATTCGCTGCTTTAGCCTTCAAAGTTATGACTGACCCATTCGTTGGTCGTTTGACGTTCTTACGTGTTTATACTGGAACTTTGGAGTCAGGTTCATACATCATGAACACTTCAAAGGGTAAACGTGAACGTGTTGGACGTTTGCTACAAATGCATGCAACTGACCGTAAAGAAATCCCTGAGGTATTCTCAGGTGATATCGCTGCTGCTATCGGTTTGAAGGATACAACAACTGGTGATTCTTTGACATCACCAGATCGTCAATTGATTTTGGAATCAATGGAATTCCCTGACCCAGTTATTCAATTGGCTGTTGAGCCTAAGACAAAAGCTGACCAAGAAAAGATGGCTGTTGCTTTGCAAAAGCTTGCTGAAGAAGACCCATCATTCCGTGCAGAGACTAACCCTGAAACTGGTGATACTTTGATTTCAGGAATGGGTGAGTTGCACTTGGACATCATCGTTGATCGTATGAAGCGTGAATTCCACGTTGATGTTACTGTTGGTGCACCTCAAGTTGCTTACCGTGAAGCATTCACGAAGACTGTTCAAGCTCGTGGATACTTCAAGCGTCAGTCTGGTGGTAAAGGACAATATGGTGATGTTTGGATTGAGTTCTCACCAAACGAAGAAGGTGCTGGCTTTGAATTCGAAGATGCCATTGTTGGTGGTGTTGTTCCTCGTGAATATATTCCTTCAGTTGAAGCTGGCTTGAAGGAGTCATTGAACAACGGTCCTTTGGCTGGATTCCCATTGGTTGATTTGAAGGCTAAGTTGTATGATGGTTCATACCATGATGTCGACTCATCTGAAGCTGCCTTTAAGATTGCTGCTTCATTAGCTTTGCGAGAAGCTGCAAAGACTGCAGGAGCCGTTATTTTGGAGCCAATCATGAAGGTTGACATTGTTGTTCCTGAAGATAATTTGGGAGATGCAATGGGTCACGTTTCAGCTCGTCGTGGTTTGCTTGAAGGTCAAGAGCAACGTGGTAAGCAAATGTTAGTCCATGCTAAGGTGCCATTGTCAGAAATGTTTGGTTATGCAACTACTTTGCGTTCAGCTACGCAAGGTCGTGGTACTTTCCAAATGTCATTTGATCACTATGAAGCTGTACCTAAGAATGTACAAGAAGAAATCATTGCTAAATACGGTGAATCAAACGCTGAATAGTTTGATTTTCAAAAAGATATAAGAAGGACGCCAATAATATTTATTGGCGTCCTTTTTTGTTCTTACAAGTAACGATGGCTTTACGTATCGACTATTTTTTGATTAATTTGTATAATTAAGGTTATGTAAAGAAAGGTGGTACTGATATTGGCACAACCAATTATTGAATTTAAACATGTCGCAAAACAATATGATGATAATATTGTTCTAAAATCTGTTGATTTAGAAATAGAAGCGGGTAAATTTTATACCTTACTTGGACCATCGGGTTCAGGTAAAACAACAATTTTAAGGTTGATTGCTGGGTTTCTAGAGGCAACTTCTGGTGACATTTTATTTGAAGGACAACGTATTAATGATTTACCACCTGAAAAACGGCGAGTGAATACGGTCTTTCAAAATTATGCACTATTTCCGAATATGAATGTCTTTGATAATGTGGCATTTGGCATGTCAATTAAAGGGAAAAATAAAACTGAAATAAAAACGAAAGTTTCCGAAATGCTGTCATTAGTTAAGTTGGAGGGTTTTGAAGATCGCGAAATTTCCGAATTGTCTGGTGGACAACAACAACGAGTGGCTATTGCACGAGCATTAGCTAATGATCCTGAAGTCTTATTATTAGATGAGCCACTCTCTGCATTAGATTATAAATTACGTAAAGATATGCAATATGAGCTACGTGAAATTCAAAAAAGATTAGGCATAACATTCATTTTTGTGACACATGATCAAGAAGAGGCATTGGCCATGTCTGACTGGATTTTTGTGACAAATGATGGTGAAATTGTACAAAATGGGACGCCAGTCGATATTTATGATGCACCAATTAATCATTTTGTTGCTGATTTTATTGGTGAATCAAATATTTTACCTGGTGTCATGCGTCAAGACTATTTAGTTTCATTTGCTGGTAAAGAATTTGAAAATGTTGATGGTGGGATGAGACCAAATGAATCCGTTGAGGTGGTTTTACGACCAGAAGATTTGGACTTAGTCACTGTAGAAGAAGGAAAATTAGTCGTTACTATTGATGATCAGTCATTTCGTGGTGATTATTATGAAATTACGGCACACGACGATGATCAGAATAATTGGCAAATTCAAGCGACAAACCCAGCTGTCATCGGTGAAAGAAGAGGCTTGTTCTTTGATCCAGAAGATATTCACATTATGCGGTTGAACGAATCTGAAGAAGATTTCGATGCGCGTATGGAAGAATATGAAGATGTAGAGGAGGAAATTGAATGAAGCGTCATGGCACTTTTAGTTACACCATCCCCTATATATTATGGTTAGTTTTATTCGTTATTGCACCACTTATCTTATTAATTGTACAATCATTTGGCAATCTTTCCGGACATTTTACATTAGCAAATTACGCGACCTATTTTGGTTCGGGTACTTATTTGCGAATGACATTTAATTCAGTTTTTTTTGCTTTTATTGTGACGGTCATTACATTGCTTATTAGCTATCCAATGGCATATATTATGAGTCGGTTGAAACATGCACAATTTTGGTTATTGTTAGTCATTTTGCCAACGTGGGTGAATTTATTATTAAAAGCCTATGCCTTTATTGGCCTATTTTCAAAATCAGGAACTGTCAATAATTTTTTAACGCTGATTGGTATTGGACCACATCAGATTATGTTTACGGATTTATCTTTTTTGATTGTTGCGGCTTATATTGAAATACCATTTATGATTATGCCTATATTTAATTCCTTGATTGAACTTGACCAAAGTTATGTTAATGCGGCTCGTGATTTAGGGGCAACATCTTGGCAAACTCTGATTAAGGTGATTTTTCCATTGTCCATGAGTGGTGTAAAAGCCGGTATTCAAGCCGTTTTTATTCCAACACTGTCATTATTCATGATTACGCGTCTGATTGGTGGTAACCGTGTCATCACTTTAGGAACAGCAATTGAGGAGCATTTCTTAGTGACACAAAACTGGGGAATGGGCTCAACAATAGGTGTTGTTTTAATTGTGGCGATGATTTTGACGATGGTGTTGACTAGAGATCGCAAAAAGAAGGGAGTAAAGCATGGCAAATAAGACCAAAAAATGGGCAAGTATTTACTTAGTATTTGTTTTTATATTAATGTATGCACCAATTTTTTATTTAATTTTTTATTCCTTTAATCAAGGTGATTATATGGCTAACTTTGCAGGTTTTTCTCTGCGACACTACGTTGATATGTTTGCTGATACACGTTTGATGCAAATGTTGATAAATACGTTTATTGTTGCCTTATTATCAGCGTTAATTGCGACATTAATTGGTCTGTTTGGTGCCATTGGCATCTATAATACACGGCAACAAACAGTTAAAAACCTTCTATTATCATTGAATAATGTTTTGATGGTATCACCCGATGTTATTATTGGTGCGAGTTTTTTGATCTTTTTTACAATGATTGGATTAAAACTAGGTTTTGGGTCAGTGGTCTTATCACATATTGCTTTTTCGATTCCAATCGTTGTGTTAATGATTTTACCAAAGTTGAATGAGATGAATCCCGCATTAGTAGATGCAGCTCGTGATTTAGGTGCTAATAATTATCAAGTACTGTCACGTGTTATTCTTCCGTATGCTTGGCCAGGTATCTTATCAGGTTTTTTCATGGCAATTACCTATTCACTTGATGATTTTGCAGTAACTTTTTTCGTCACTGGTAATGGGTTTTCAACGTTATCTGTAGAAATATATTCACGAGCACGACAAGGTATTGATTTGTCAATTAACGCGATGTCCGCATTGATGTTCTTGTTATCACTATTGTTGGTGATTATTTACTATTTTATTTCTAACTATAGTTCAAAAAATGGTAAGAAAAAGCGCAACACTAGAATGGTGGTGCATCAATAATGAAGAAAATTATTTGGTTAACAAGTATTATTTTAACAGCTGTTTTAATTTTGTTTGGTATCAATCTGACATTGCAACATACTGATGATGCTGGTGTGAAGGGGAAAGACAGTCAAAAATTAACGATTTATAATTGGGGTGACTATATTGACCCGGCTTTAATTAAGACGTTTCAAAAGGAGACAGGGTATAAAGTTGATTATGAAACATTTGATTCAAATGAGGCAATGTTTACTAAGATTCAACAGGGGGGTACCCACTATGATTTAGCTGTGCCATCTGATTATATGATTCAAAAAATGAAGGCAGCTAATTTGTTGGTGCCATTAGATCATCGACGCCTAACTGGTCTGCAAAATTATGATAAACAGTTTTTAAACCAACCATTTGATCGCGGTAATAAGTATTCCATACCTTATTTTTGGGGTACGTTGGGGATTGTTTATAATGATAAGTATATCAAGCCTAATGAAATAAAAACTTGGAATGATTTATGGCGTCCTCAGTATAAGAAAAGTATTATGTTGATCGATTCATCTCGAGATATTATGGGGATGGCATTGGCTTCTAGTGGACAATCAGTTAATACGAAGAGTATTCCAGAACTAGCAGCAGCAAAGGGAAAGTTGGATACGCTGATGCCTAATGTCAAAGCCATAGTTGCTGATGAAATTAAGATGTATATGGCACAAAATGAAGCTAAGATTGCTGTTGATTACTCGGGTGATGCTTCAGAAATGATGGCAGAAAATAAACATTTGCATTATATTGTGCCAAGTGATGGTGGTAATCTTTGGTTTGATAATATTGTTATGCCAAAAACAGTTAAAAATAAAAAAGCAGCTTATGCATTTTTGAATTTTATGAGCGAACCGAAACATGCTGCTCAGAATGCAGAGTACGTTGGGTATGCGACACCCAATAAAAAGGCGCTAACTTTGTTACCAAAAGCAATTAGAAATGATAAGGCTTGGTATCCATCAAAGAAGACTTTATCAAACCTGGAAGTGTATGAAGATTTAGGACCTACTTGGGTTGGAAGATATAATGATTATTTCTTAGAGTTTAAAATGACAAATCGTTAATTCAAAAAAATATTTTATCTTTAGGCTAAGTAAAAGGTTATACAATAATGTTTATAATTTATGCTTTAAAGTTAATACGGAATGGGAGTTAACAAATATGAAGAAGGGTCGATCAGAGATAATCGTGGCAAGTGTCATTATCATTGTCATGGCTGTTGTTATTGGGATTGCATATCAATCATCACATTCAAGTCAACAGACGACAACGAAAGCAAGTCAGCAATTGTCAAAGAAACAATTAAATAAAATTGCTTTACCACAGTTATCAAATACTATTCGTAAAAATGAGACAGTTGTGGATATTAAAACAACGGTTGGCGATATTAAAGTAAAGCTGTTTGATAAATATACCCCCTTAGCAGTTAAAAACTTTGTGAAGCACGCGCAAACAGGGTACTATAACAATACGATCTTTCATCGTGTAATTAGTGACTTTATGATTCAGGGTGGTGATCCAACTGGTACCGGAACAGGTGGTTCATCTATTTGGAAAAATAAGAATAAAAAAATTGATTCTGGCTCTGGGTTTAAAAATGAAATTTCTGCATCTTTGTATAATATTAGAGGGGCTTTATCGATGGCAAATTCTGGTAAAGATACTAACGGATCACAATTCTTTATTAATCAGAATCATGAAGATGCTTCGACACAGTTAAAGAAAAAGAATTATCCAGACAAAATCATTAAAGCGTATAAAAAGGGTGGCAACCCATCATTGGATGGAAATTATACAGTCTTTGGGCAGGTCATTAGTGGTATGGAGGTTGTTGATAAAATTGCTAGTGCTAAGGTAGAGAACAATGCAGATGGCTCAGAAAAGTCGTCACCAGTTGATCCAGTTAAAATTTTGAGCACAACGGTGATAAAGAAATCTTAAACATAATAAAAACGCTAGCAAACTTTTTTATATATCGTTTACTAGCGTTTTTTCAATTATTTAACAAAATTCTGATGTGAAGAATTTGAGTAGGCGATGGCAGTGTTTGTCACAATCAATTGGAAATAGTTGTCAAAACCAGGTTGATTGTAACTACGTAGTAAGCCGTCAAGGTCAGCAGGTGTCCATTCGGAGACACTGATTGCACCATCACGATATTGCAAAGAATGGGCAATTGCTGAAGTGCTTTCCACTAAATAAAAAGTATCATTAGTGTCTAAGTATAAGAGTTGTAATTTAACGTTACGATTAGCACCTAATGAGGCAGTTGATGTTAAAAAGGGATCTTCTAACCAACGTTTACTAAGGTGTCCATGGCGAAACTTGTGAATTGTTTCTAGTGTATTGCCTATAATTTTCATAATGCACCCTCTAATTCTTCTTATGATTAAAAATATAAAATAATTATAACTTAATTTTAATAAAAATCCATTGTGACTATTAATAGCAAGCAAAATATTTATAATTGGATAATAAAAATACCAACCGCAATCGGGCTGGTATTTTTATGTTTATTGCACAATCAAAACATCTACTTTTGCATTTTGAACAACGAAAGCTGCAACTGAACCAACGAGTAAACGCTCCAAAGTGTTCAACCCTGACTTACCTAACATAATCAAACCGGTATCGTGATCCTTAGGGAAGTCACGTGCAATGACAGTCTTTGGTGATCCAAATCGGACATGGATATTAACTTCTTGAGCGCCTTGTTGATGCGCAATTTCTGCATACTTACCTAACTTTTCTTCAGCATCTTGTACCAATTGATAAACAACATCGCCGGAAATTGACATGCCAGCCAATCCAGAAATTGAATTAGTATCAATGACGTATAATATATCTAAAGCAGTTTGGTTACGTATCGCAACAGCAGCAGCTTTTTCAACTATTGCCTCAGAAATTTTTGAACCATCAAGTGGCGCCAAAATATTCTTATATGCAATCTTATCTTCTGTCATGGCAGTCACCATCCTTATAAATAATTGTTATTCACATAAATCACTTTATATACCTATATTATATACCTAATAACTGGTTATTGTAAGCGCCATCTTAAAATTTAGATAGTAATGGTACATGTATGTAATCCGTATTTAGGTGTCAAATATAAAAAAATTTGCTTTTTAAATTTCACATGGTATAATTTACTTTATGCGATGAGTCGAGAGGATCATTTTAAATGATCTTTGATAAACGGTCTTCATTAACAGCCGAATTGCTGGAGGATGTTAAGGAAGTTGTGGAACTTGCTTAACTGCACATGACTACCTTTGAATTTTTCAATGGGTGTACGTTGACTGATGGGTAACCATCACGTGAGCTAAGACGCGTCAATCTTAGCAATGCCAAATGAAATACACCGTCTTTTAAAAGACGGTGTATTTTTTTATAAAAGTGCAAAACCTTAATAAGTTGTATTTTAAATCTATACTTGATTAAGTTATTTTCTGTGAAATGGTATATAATGAGGTGTGAGTTGAATATATCTGATAAGATACAGGGGGACGTATCACATGGAAAAATTAATTCAAATTCGCGTTGAAGAGGATGTTCGTAATGCAGCAGATGCTGTATTCAAAGAAAATGGGTTAACGACACAACAAGCAGTTAAGATGTTTTTAACCCAGGTTGCTCACAGTGGTGAATCACCATTTAATGATTTATTTAGAGCTAAAAACAATTAATGTCATCAAGAATTTGCCATCATACTAGGAATGGATATTTCCATTTCTGGTTTTTATTTTGTATTAGATAAATTGTAGGATATTTAGCCAAATATAGGCATAATTTTGATATACTGATGCTAGGAATAACTGGAGGATTTACATGAAAGCAGTTACTTTTAAAAATTTTTCTTTTTGGCAACGAATTATTATTAACACGATTATGCTATTAGCAATGGCCGGATTATTTAGAGATGGTCTATATATTAGAAGTATTTGGACCGCAATATTAGCTGCAGTTATTTTGGGAATTTTAAATGCGCTCGTGAAACCAGTCTTACATTTGCTTGCATTGCCATTTACCATTTTATCGTTTGGTTTATTTGGCTTAATTATTAATGGGCTGGTGTTGTGGCTGACAGCCTGGGTTGTCGGTGATGGCTTTCGATTTGCTAGCTTTGGATGGGCTGTATTCATTGCAATCATTATGTCTGTCGTAAATATGATAATTTCGAGTTATTTTAGTAAAGACAATAATCAATAGTTAAGATAGGTGTTGGAAAATGGCAAAAGAATTAACAGTAAAAGATTTATTAGATAATACGCGTCTAAAAATCGTCACCGGTGAAAAATATTTAGACCGTAAAATCACAACCCCAGATATTTCAAGACCTGGTCTAGAAATGACGGGTTATTTTAATTATTATGCACCTGAACGAATTCAACTAATGGGCATTACAGAAACATCATTTGCTCATCGAATGAATCATGCAGAGTTATTACTCATTGCAAGAAAAATGATGCAACCAAACACACCAACATTTGTTGTTTCAACAGGTCGACAACTACCAAAAGAATTTATGCAGGTGGCGGACGAAACACATATTCCAGTATTAGCTACTGAATTAACGTCTTCAAAAATTTTAGCTAATATGACTTATTTCTTAAGTGGTGGTTTAGCTGAACGTCAATCTATTCATGGTGTCTTAGTAGATATGTATGGCTTAGGTGTTTTGATTACAGGCGATTCAGGTGTTGGTAAATCTGAAACGGCATTGGAGCTTGTGCAACGTGGTCATCGTTTAATTGCGGATGATCGTGTTGATGTTTATGCACAAGATGATGAACGTTTGGTAGGGGAACCACCTGCAATTCTCCGAAATTTGATGGAGTTACGGGGTGTTGGTATTATTGATGTCATGGATTTGTTTGGTGCCGGTGCTGTTCGTTCTCATGCAACGATCGCCTTTAATTTGCATCTAGCAAAATGGCATGATGATCAAGAAGTTGATCGTTTAGGAAATGGTGAAGAAATTATTAATATTCAAGGTGTCGACTTACCTCGGTTCGTTTTACCTGTACAAGCTGGACGAAATCTAGCGGTGTTGATTGAAACGGCAGCAAAAAACTTCCGAGCTAAGAAAATGGGCTTTGATGCCACTGAAACTTTTAATAATAATTTGAATAATCTTATTGCTGAAAATTCAAAGTAAGTAGAATATTGTTGATTTATGGCAGTTGATTAATGATAAAATTGCGAAGATATTAGAATATGGTATTATTATGATATTGCCATTCATGCAATAAGAAGGAGGAATCTCGTGGGTAACGAAATTATTGCAGTTTTAGGTGCTGGATCGTGGGGAACGGCATTGGCAAATGTTGCTGCTGAAAATGGACACGATGTTCGTCTCTGGAGCCATCGCGCATCACAAGTTGATGAAATCAATCAGAAGCATCGTAATAGTAAGTATCTTGGTAACAGTCTAATTAATAAAGGCGTTGTTGCGACAGCAGATATGAAATTTGCTATTCAAGATGCGGACATTGTATTGAGTGTCGTGCCAACCAAAGCAACACGTGAAGTTGCAAAGCAATTGGTAACGGTTCTTAAACAATTAAAACAACCGATTATTTTGATGGCTGCAACTAAGGGATTGGAACCAGAAACATACAAACGTGTGTCAGAAATGTTGACTGAAGAAGTACCAGTAGCCTATCTACAAGGCCTGGGTGTTATTTCAGGACCATCACATGCAGAAGGGGTTATGGTTCATGATCCAACACTAGTTACAGCAGTTAGCACCGATTTAGCAACTGCTGAGCGTGTGCAATTAGCACTAAGTAATCAAGTTTTCCGTGTTTATACAAATACAGATATTATTGGTTCTGAATATGGTGCTGCACTAAAGAATGTGATTGCTATCGGTGCTGGTGCACTTGAAAGTTTGGGTTATGATGCAAATGCCAAAGCGGCATTGTTCACTCGTGGACTAGCTGAAATTAGTCGTTTAGGCCAAGCCTTTGGTG
The DNA here is from genome assembly GCF_058505625.1 of Weissella sp. ESL1156. NCBI lineage: Bacteria > Bacillati > Bacillota > Bacilli > Lactobacillales > Lactobacillaceae > Weissella > Weissella sp. ESL1156. The sequence continues at coordinate 1,882,095 of NZ_CP196372.1, forward strand.
CTAACCCAATAACCTTTATGGGATTATCAGGGGTTGGTGACCTATTTGCAACCGCAACATCGGTTCATTCTCGTAATTATCGAGCGGGTGTGCAATTAGGCGAGGGTAAGCGATTAGACGAAATTATTGACAATATGGGGATGGTTATTGAAGGTATTTCAACAACCAAAGTTGCTCACGAATTAGCACAGCAAAAGCACGTTGAAATGCCAATTACATCAGCTATTTATCATGTGTTATATGAAAATCAAGATGTTAAAGAAGCAATTCAATTATTAATGGGACGACCAGTCTCACAAGAAGGGAAGTAGAATTATCATGAAACCAGTACGTAAAGCAATTATTCCAGCTGCCGGATTAGGAACACGTTTCTTACCAGCAACAAAGGCATTAGCAAAAGAAATGCTACCAATTGTTGATAAGCCAACAATTCAGTTTATTATTGAAGAAGCATTAGCTTCAGGCATTGAAGATATTGTTATTGTTGATGGTAAGTCAAAGCGTTCTATTGAAGATCATTTTGATTCAAATCCGGAATTAGAGAATAACTTACGTGAAAAAGGCAAAGATGAATTGTTAAAAATCGTTCAAGAGACAACGGATATCAATTTATACTTTATTCGTCAATCACACCCACGCGGGTTAGGTGATGCTGTTTTGACAGCTAAGTCATTTATTGGTGACGAACCATTTGTTGTTATGCTTGGAGATGATTTGATGAGTGATCAAGAACCATTGACTAAGCAATTGATTGATCGTTACAATACAACTGGTGAGTCAACTTTGGCTGTCATGCGAGTACCACATGATCAAGTGTCAGAATATGGTGTGATTGCTCCTGAAAAAGAAGTTGAACCTGGTTTGCACCAAGTGAATACTTTTGTTGAAAAGCCAAAGCCAGAAGATGCACCTTCTGATTTAGCGATTATTGGTCGTTACCTATTAACACCTGAGATTTTCGAAGAATTAGAGAAAACAAAGCCAGGTAAGGGAAATGAAATTCAATTAACTGATGCCATTGATTCATTAAATAAGCGTCAACATGTTTATGCGCATGAATTTAAAGGTGACCGTTATGATATTGGGTCAAAGATTGGTTTCTTGACAACTAATATTGAATTTGGGCTACAACACCCACAAACTGGTGAAGCTTTGAAAGCATATATTAAAGATTTAGCTAAAAAATTGGATTAGTGTTATTAGTTATTAAGATAACGACAATCTTGTGCAACACAGTCAAAGGTTAACAACTGACCATATTAGGTGGTTACGCTGTTAGCCTTTTCTAATGTGATCAAGTGGTAGATTGGTTATCATTCTATATTGATTACAAAAAGTAAGTTAAAGTTCTTGCTTTCTTGATAAAAGCATGTAAAATATAGTAGATAGTTAAGAAGACTTCTATTAGAAGTACTTGAAGGGGGAGGTGTTGTTATGACCCAACACTATGACACAATAATTTTAGGTGCTGGTCCTGGTGGCATGACGGCAGCAACTTATGCTTCGCGCGCAAATTTATCTGTATTAATGATTGATCGCGGTATTTATGGTGGTCAGATGAATAATACGGCAGAGGTGGAAAATTACCCAGGCTTTAGCAGTATTTTAGGACCAGATCTTGCCGAGAAAATGTATCAGTCATCAACACAGTTTGGTGCTGAGTATGCATTTGGCACTGTTTTACATGTGCAGGCTGAAACTGATGGCTCATGGCGTGTTGTGACTGATATGGACGAGTACACAACCAATACAGTGATTGTAGCGACAGGCTCAGATTATAAGAAGCTAGCAGTTCCAGGTGAAGATCAATATACAGGACGAGGTGTCTCATATTGTGCAGTCTGTGATGGTGCCTTTTTCCGTGGCCAACATGTTATCGTTGTTGGTGGTGGTGATTCAGCCGTTGAAGAAGCAACATATCTTGCTGGCTTAGCCGATAAGGTGACAGTTTTCCATCGTCGTGACAAATTACGTGCACAACAAATTTTGCAGGATCGTGCCTTTGCAAACGACAAGATTGAATTTGTTTGGAATACAGAAGTTGAAGAAATTCTAGGTGATGATAAAAAAGTTACTGGTGTTCGAGTGCACAATAATGTCACTGATGAAGTTTATACGGTTGATGCAGCCGGTGTGTTTATTTATGTTGGTGTTTTACCAGTTTCAAGTGTTGTCACTGATTTAGGTATTACAAATGAACAAGGCTGGATTCAAACAAATGAACGTATGGAGACGGCACAACCAGGTATTTTTGCGTTAGGTGACGTTCGTGAAAAAGAACTACGTCAAATAACAACTGCAGTAGGTGATGCTGCGATTGCTGGTCAAAATGTTTTTTCATATAATGAAAACTTTAAAATGCAACAACATAAAATGACAGAACATAGTTAAAAGTTTTAGAGTTGGATATTTGGTATCACGTGCCAATATTTGTAGACTTTTTTGTAAGGTTGGGACATCTGGTTTGTTCCAACCTTTTTATTTCATAAAGGATGTGTAAATGACAACTTTTTATTTTGTACGTCATGGACAAACTAATGCTAACGCTGAGAATCTAAAACAGGGACAAATTAATACGTTAATAACGCAGTTAAACGATTTTGGTGTTGCACAGGTAAAACGCTTGGCAGATAAATTTGATTTTTCCTTTGCTGACCAGTTAATAGCAAGTCCGTTAGATAGAACGATCCAAACAGCTAAAATTCTTAATCACCGTAAACGATTGCCACTGACAACTGATGATCGGCTATTAGAAATTTCATACGGGCAATGGGATGGGCAGTCGAATGGCTTACTACAAAATCAATATTCTGATGTATTTGATCAAGTCATACATGATGTCACCCCTGATTATGTAAAATATGCTGGTGATGGCGAGACCTTTGAACAAGTTGTCCGTCGTGTAAAAGCATTTTTGGATGACATGACAAAGCAGTGGCCAAACGATCAAATTGTAGTAGTGACACATGGCTTTACAATCAAAGCTGTTGTGATGACAATTTTTGGCATCACAAGCGCGACAAAAAAATTACCTGAACCAGATAATGCGAGTGTGACAAAATTAACACAAACGTTAGCTGGTGATCGTTATTTGTATTATTACAACCGTGCATAGTGGCTAAATATTTTTTTTATTAAAATATTAATGTTTTTTTGTGGTTTGCATGAGTATAATTGTTTTAATAGTACTTAGGAGGAAGCAGAGCATGACGCAAGGCGTAAGATTAGTTGCTTCATCGCATTATGTCCCGCAAGATATTGTGACTAATGATGACTTAGCCACAATTATGGATACGAATGATGAATGGATACAAACACATACCGGTATCAAAACGAGGCATGTTTCGTTGCAAGGAGAAAATACGTCGGATTTAGCGACTAAGGCAGCTAAACAGGCACTTGCTCAAACTGAACTAACGCCAGCAGATATTGATTTAATTATCGTCACGACATTTACACCAGATGGCTTGGCACCTTCAACAGCGGCTTTGGTACAAAAAAATTTACAAGCAGAAAATGCATGGGCTTATGATATTTCTACTGCTTGTGCTGGTTTTATTTTTGGTTTAAGTACAGCAGATAAATTTTTACGCTCTGGTGTGGCAAAACATGCATTAGTTATTTCAGCAGAAGTAAATTCTAAAATGATGGATTTTAAAGATCGCGCATCATCTGTCTTTTTCGGGGACGGCGCTGGCGCATTTATTTTAGAAGCAAGTAATCAATCATTGTTGGTTGCAGAAGAGATGCATACGATTGGTAATGATGAAGTTGTTCATTCAGGTCGCATTTCGCCATTACGTGAATTATCGGCGGAAAATTATCCAAAAACAGAAGCATTTCACCAAGAAGGTCGTCAGGTATTTAGTGAAGTCGAACGGTTAATTCCAAATCACATGAGACACTTTTTAACAGAAAATGGTCTAACGCCAGATGATATTGACTACTATATTCCACATCAGGCTAATCTTAGAATTATTGAAATGATTGCTAATCAATTGCGACAACCTATGACCAAATTTACAACGAATGTGACAAAGTATGGTAATACTTCTTCGGCGGGAATTGCGATGGGGTTAGATGAATTAAGACATCAAGTATCATTAAGCGGTAAGAAAGTCTTACTAACAGGTTTTGGCGCTGGATTTACTTACGGTAGTCTCTTGTGTCAGTTTTAATAATCGCTGTATAATGTATATTGAGGAGGCAAAATGGATTATAGTCAAATGTTAGATCAATTAAGATCAGGCGAATTAGATCAATTTATCGTCACTTCAAAAGAGTTTTCCGATTTTTATGTGGTATGGCGAGATTATCCGTACCAAAATGCGATTAGGGGCATTGCCGAGCGTGGTGGTACAATTACTTATACAGCAAAAAATGACGAAGCATCATAGAATAAAATTTAGAGGTTAGCTATTCCAAATTATATTTTATGAAAAAAATATGTAAGCGCTTGCGATTATATCTTAGACCTGATAAAATGTACCTATGAAGGTTGGTTAAAAAAGATTGTTGAAAGCATGACTTAACTTAACCCAAAGTAAAAGAATAATATTTAAATTTAGAGGAGATTATCACCATGGAATCACGCGAATTTCACATTGTAGCCGAAACTGGTATTCACGCTCGCCCAGCAACTTTGTTGGTTCAAGCAGCTTCAAAGTTTTCATCAAACGTTACTTTGTCATACCAAGGCAAGGATGTTAACTTGAAGTCAATTATGGGTGTTATGTCATTAGGTGTTGGTCAAAATGCTGATGTTAAGATTTCTGCTGAAGGTGATGATGAGGCAGATGCCTTAGCAGCTATTGCAGAAACGATGTCAGCTGAAGGTTTGACAGAATAATTTTGTAACTGAATTAAACAGATTTTAAGGGAAAATAAAATGACTAATAAAATTACAGGAATTGCGGCTTCAAACGGTGTTGCAATTGCGAAAGCATATAAGTTAGTTGACCCAGATCTGTCTTTTGAGACTCGTAAAGTTGACGATTCTCAAAAGGAAAAAGACCGCGTTCAAGCGGCCTTTTTGTCTTCTAAGGCAGATTTGGAAACAATTCGTACAAAAGCTGAAAAATCAATGGGTGCTGATGAAGCAGAAGTTTTCACTGCCCATATTATGGTACTGGAAGATCCAGAACTACTCAGTGGTATTAATGACAAAATTGATAGTGATAAGATAAATGCGGAAGCTGCTGTTAAATCAGTGACTGATATGTATATTAGTATGTTTGAAGGTATGGCAGATGATAATCCATACATGGCAGAACGTGCAGCCGATATTCGTGACGTGACAAAGCGTGTCATGAGTCATCTGTTAGGAAAGAACTTACCAAATCCAGCATTAATTGATGAAGAAGTCATTATCGTTGCACAAGATATGACACCATCTGATACGGCTCAATTAGATCGTCGTTTTGTGAAGGGCTTTATTACTAATGTTGGTGGGCGAACAGCGCATGCTGCCATTATGGCTCGTACATTGGAGATTCCTGCTATTGTCGGTTCTGATGTTGCAACGGCAGAAATTGCTGAAGGCGATACAGTCGTCTTAGATGGTTTGGATGGGGTTGCTTTGGTAAATCCAACGACGGAAGAAGTCAAAGTTTACCAAGAAAAAGGAGACCAATATATAGCTAAGAAGGCAGAGTGGGCGAAGTTAAAGAATGAACAGTCTGTTTCTGCTGATGGCAAGAATTTTGTGATTGGTGCTAATATTGGTACGCCAAAAGATCTTGATGGTGTCAATGAAAATGGTGCTGAGGGCGTTGGCCTTTATCGTACAGAGTTCTTATATATGGATTCGTCAGAACTACCAACTGAAGAAGATCAATTTGAATCATACAAGAAAGTTCTAGAAAGCATGGATGGTAAGCCAGTTACTGTTCGTACAATGGATATTGGTGGAGATAAGCATCTGCCATACTTGCCATTGCCAGAAGAAGACAATCCATTTATGGGTTATCGTGCTATCCGTATTTCATTAGATCGTGATGACATTTTCCGGACGCAGTTGCGTGCGTTATTGCGAGCTTCTGTCTATGGTCAATTGTGGATTATGTTCCCAATGGTCGCAACATTACCAGAATTTCGGGCTGCTCGTAATATCTTTAAAGAAGAAAAAGCAAAATTAGTCGAAGAAGGTATTGCCGTTTCAGATGATATCAAGTTGGGTATCATGATTGAAATTCCTGCAGCAGCAGTTTTAGCTGATAAGTTTGCACAAGAAGTAGACTTTTTCTCAATTGGAACAAATGATTTAATTGGTTATTCAATGGCTGCTGATCGTGGCAATGATCGTGTGTCATATTTGTATCAGCCATACAATCCATCAATTTTGCGATTGGTTAAGAATGTGATTGATTCTGCACATAAGTACGGCAAGTTTGCTGCAATGTGTGGTGAGATGGCGGGGGATCCAATTGCCTTGCCAATTCTTGTTGGTATGGGATTGGATGAATTCTCAATGTCAGCAACGTCTATTCTACAGGCACGTTCTTTAATGAAGAAGTTGGATACAAAGGATATGGCTGAACTGGCCGCAAAGGCAGTTGATGCTGAAACAAATGATGAAGTCATTGCTTTAGTAAAAAGTACTGTAACAGTCGAATAATTATGCTGATTAATAAGACTGTCTTGGTTAAGTAACTGAGACAGTTTTTTTTATCTGTAAAATTAACTAGGAAATAATCATATCAGGGGATCCTTATTAAGGCTTAATGACATTAATCATTTTTTAATGAGGCACATGATTGCCACGTTGCAAAATGTTATCGGTAACATGAAATTCCTTGAAATGATGGTTAATTAAACTTTATAAATATATTTAAAATTAAATTGTATTTATAAAAAAAAATATACAATTCATTAATAATAAACGAGTTTTATCTTTATTTGGAAGCGTTTTCTTTGATGGGTAGCAGAGTATTGAATGTTCAGTCAAACTCCGATATGCTAAAACCATTAATAAATATTTGGGGAAACATGTAGATGTCTACAAAATGGTGGCAAAACGAGGTTGTTTATCAAATTTATCCACGATCTTTTCAGGATACAAATCATGATGGGATTGGTGATATTCAAGGGATGATTGATCATTTAGACTATATCCAAGAATTAGGGGTCACAATGATTTGGGTATCGCCAATCTACAAATCACCGATGGTTGATATGGGGTATGACATTTCTGATTACCGAGATATTGATCTACAATTTGGTACGTTGGCTGATTTTAAACGATTCTTATACGAAGCAAAAAAAAGAGGAATCAAGGTTATCATGGACTTAGTGGTAAACCATACTTCTGATCAGCATCAATGGTTTATTGATGCGTTGGAGAATCCTGATAGTGAGTATCGTGATTACTATATTTTTAAGCAAAGTGATAACGGTAAAGCGCCAAATAATTGGCGCAGTATTTTCGGTGGTTCAACTTGGAAACCCGTCCCTGGAGAACCAGGGAATTATTATTTTCACACATTTGCATCACAGCAACCAGACTTAAACTGGGAAAATCCGAAATTAAGACAAGCAATTTATCAAATGATTAATTGGTGGCTTGAACTAGGTGTTGCTGGTTTCAGAGTTGATGCAATTACGCATTTGAAAAAAGATTTGGACTGGGCAAGTCTGCCAGCTGATGGTAGTGATGGCTTAGTTTCTGTTATAAAGAAGGGGCAAAATCGCCCGGGTATTGATCTTTTCTTAAATGAATTAAAGGCGACAACATTTGATAAGTATGATGCAATCACTGTTGGTGAAGCATATGGTGTGCCTGAAGAAGACTTAGGTAAATATATTGGTCCAGATGGTTACTTTTCAATGATCTTTGATTTTTCATATATGAATATTGATGTGAAAAACTCTGATGAGTGGTACCGAGGTCGTCGACAGTGGACAGTAAAAGAGCTACGTGAGGCATTATTTGAATCACAACGAGTTGCGTTCCAAGATAAGGGTACCTTGGCAAATGTGTTGGAAAATCATGATCAACCACGTGTCTTGTCAAAATTAATTCCTAACAAAAAATATCAGACGTCAGATGCAGCAAAAGCTTTAGCAACGATGTATTACTTTTTACCAGGTATACCATTTATTTATCAAGGACAAGAAATTGGAATGAAAAATTTTGAGCGTCATGATATTACTGAATTTAATGATGTGTCATCGATTAATAATTATCAAATGGCACTCAAAGATGGTTATTCAAAAAAGGATGCTTTAGCAGCAATCAATGATAAATCTCGTGATAATGCCAGAGTACCAATGCAATGGGATGATTCAAAATTTGCAGGTTTTTCTGATGTGACACCGTGGTTAACGATGGGAACTGATAGGGAGGGTGTCAATGTCCGAGAAGAAATAGATGAACCACGATCGGTTCTAAATTACTATAAGCAACTAGGACAATTGCATCATGATCAAGACTGGGAATCCGTGATAACGACTGGTGATTTTGAACCGATGGTATCATTACCTGATACAGTCGTTGGATATCAAAGAAAACTCAAAAATCAAATATTAACAGTCCTTGTTAACTTAAGTCCGAAAACAATACAATTTGGTAGTGATAGATATGGTAAGGTACTTAGCCAAGTTGGAGACATCACAATGAAGGAAAATACGATTGAGATGTCTGGTTATTCAGCTATCGTGATAGGCCAGTTTTAATTAAAAAATTTTAAGGCTCGTTATCATAATTGTCTATATGTTTAAAAAAAAAAATCAATTCTTTTTTACACGCAACTAACTTCTTTACATAGGGGTTTTCGCCCAAATTTATTGTCTGATTAATAATTTTTATTCATCGTCAAATCTGAATTGGTACATAAGCGTGGTATAATCAAGACAAGCACGATGAGGGGTGGTAAAAGATAATGTTACGACGACCAATTGTTATGGCAAATTGGAAAATGAATAAATTGCCAAGTGAGGTTAAACAATATATTGCAGCAGTAACACCAAAATTAGCTGATTATCCAAACGTTGATGCAGTGTTAGCGGGACAGGATGTTTTATTGAATGCAATGGTAATTGCTGCAGCAGGGACATCAATTGAAATTGGTGCAGAGAATATGTATTGGCAGGATAAGGGAGCCTATACGGGGGAAACTAGTCCAGCAGCACTTGCTGATTTAGGAATCAGCAAAGTTATCATTGGTCATTCTGAACGTCGAAATTATTTTCGCGAAACAGATGAGATGGTTAACTTGAAGACATTGGCTGCATTACGTAATGGGTTATCACCAATTATTGCAATTGATGAAGCTGTGCAATTAGAATCTTTAAACGACCATGCGCATTGGATCGTTAACCAAGTTGTTGAATCCTTAAAAGGAGTCACACGTGAAGAAATGGGACGATTAATGTTAGCGTATGAACCAACGGCAGCAATTGGCTCAGGACAAGCCATGAGTCCAGAGATTGCACAAAAAAGTTTACGTGTGATTCGTCAAACGGTTGCTGATATGTTTGACCAAGACATTGCTGATCATATTCGCATTTTGTATGGTGGTTCAGTGAAACCGACAAATGCCTATGACTTGCTAAAGCAACCAGACATTGATGGTGTATTAGTGGGGGATGCTGCATTAGATGCAGCGACTTTTCTTGAATTAATCAGCCTCGCTGAGCAAGCAAAGCGAGAATTAGCATAATCAATATCAATTGAAAAGAGAGTGAGACAAAAGACGTTCTGAAATTAATTGTTGTTACAGCGATGTTTCAGTCTTTTAGAACACGTTTAAGGGCGTCAATCTACCGACTAATAGATTGACGCCCTCTTCAGTTGGACATAGCAACTGATGTTCCAATTCTTTTTATTCTTTTTAGGGGATTAGATACTACCCAACCGATGAGATAGCTGTGTCTGGATTTGGAATAACGACGGCAGATCCATTATCTGAGGCATCTGAGTCATTGTTGCTCGAGACAGATGATGAGCTTTCAGAACTATCGCTAGATGAATTGCTAGTTGAACCGCTCATTGAAGAACTAGAACTATCTTCAGATTCGGAACTAGCATCTGAACTAGAACTATTTGAAGAACTATCACTAGAAGAACTGGAACTACTACTTGTAGACGATGTGTTGGTACTAGAAGAACTAGGTATATTTGATGAATGAGAGGCAACTGAGCTCGTCTCACGACTTGATGTTGCACTGCTTTGGCTTTGTGAGCTCATTGCAGGTGAACTGTCATTCGGTGGACTTTGCATCGCTGAATTGTGCGAAGACTTTGAAGAAGTCATTGCAATAGTGCCAGCACTGGCACCAACTTGATTACTACTAGAAAATTTTGAAATACCATTAGCAACCAATCGAGAACTAAAGCGTTTCAAATTTGATGATGATTCAACAGCCGCTTGTTTTTGTGATTGTAGATGAGCTGCTTGTTCGATAGGATTGGTTAACCAACCCGAAAAAGCTTGTGAAGTGCTAAGAAAGCCAATTGGAATAATAATTGATAAAATGATTAATAATGAAATGGTGAAAAATGCGCGCTTCATAAATCCTCCTTTCCAAAATAAAATAATATGATTAATATAGTTTAACGTGCTTAGCAATTACATGATAGTCAATCGTATGACAAAATAGCAACAAATAACTTGCAAAATAATGACTTGTGCCAAATAATGAGTGATATTAGTGACTTTGATCGTGAAATATGAAAAAAATATGATTTTTTAGTAGCGCTTATTAAACTTACAGACGTCGTTGTTAGCATATACTGTGAATTATGTTACAATAAGTTTCGAGGGATATTCCCATATAACTATACTTTCAAGAATAAGTAAGGAGAAGACAACATGTCTGCAATTACTGATATTTATGCACGCGAAGTTTTAGACTCACGTGGTAACCCTACTGTTGAAGTTGAAGTTTACACTGAATTAGGTGGCTTTGGTCGTGGTATCGTGCCATCTGGTGCTTCAACTGGTGTTAACGAAGCTGTTGAGCTACGCGATGGTGACAAGAGCCGTTTCCTTGGTAAGGGAACTTTGAAGGCTGTTGAGAATGTTAACAAAGTAATCAAGGACAAATTGATTGGTATGGATGTGACTGATCAAGTTTTGTTGGATCGTACAATGATTGACTTAGACGGTACACCAAATAAGGGTAAGTTAGGTGCTAACGCAATCCTAGGTGTATCAATCGCTGCTGCACGTGCCGCTGCCGATGAATTAGGAACACCATTGTATAACTACCTTGGTGGTTTTAACTCAAAGGTTTTGCCAACACCAATGATGAATGTTGTTAATGGTGGCGCTCACGCTGACAATTCTGTAGATTTCCAAGAATTTATGATTATGCCAGTTGGTGCAAAGTCGGTTGCTGAAGCTATTCGTATGGGTTCAGAAACATTCCATGCATTGCAAGCGCTGTTGAAGGAATCAGGTCACTCAACTGCTGTTGGTGATGAAGGTGGATTTGCACCTAACTTCACTTCAAACGAAGAACCATTCCAATACTTGTTGAAGGCCATTGAACGTGCTGGTTACAAGCCAGGTAAAGATGTTGCTATTGCTTTTGACGTTGCTTCATCAGAGTTTTACGATCATGATAAGAAGATTTACACATTAGCTGGTGAGCCTGATAAGAAGGAATACACAACTGATGAGTTTATTGATTATCTAGAAAACTTGATTGAGAAGTACCCTGTTGTTTCTGTTGAGGATCCTTTGGCTGAAGCTGAAGACTTGAACGATGAAGAGCAATGGGATAACTGGGCTAAGCTAACTACTCGTCTAGGTAACAAAGTACAAATCGTTGGTGATGATTTCTTTGTGACAAACACAGATTTTTTGGCAAAAGGAATTGCTAAGGGTGCTGCAAATGCAATTTTGATCAAGGTTAACCAAATCGGAACTTTGACTGAAACAGTTGAAGCAATCGAAATGGCTAAGGAAGCTGGTTATACTGCGATTGTTTCACACCGTTCAGGTGAAACTGAAGATACAACGATTGCTGACTTGGTTGTGGCAACAAATGCTGGTCAAATTAAGACAGGTTCAATGTCACGTACTGACCGTATTGCTAAGTATAACCAATTGATGCGTATCGAAGATTTGTTGACTGATAAGGTTGCTGAGTACAAAGGTATTAACAGCTTTTACAATATTGACAAGTCTGCACGTGATGCAATTGTTAATTACGAAGCAAAATAATTGATTTAAAAAAATGGAACTGGCTGTTTTTCAGCTAGTTCCATTTTTTTATTGAGACAATTAAGTACCTATGTTATGCTAAATAGGTATATATGATTGAGATTAAAAATCGAAGAAAGAGGAGGCACCAAAAATGTACGACATATTATTAACAGCAATGATTATCGTTGGTGCATTAATTATTATTGCGGTTATGATGCAGCCATCTAAACAACAAGATGCGTTGTCAGCATTGTCAGGTGGTGGCGGTGGTGATTTGTTTGCAACCCAAAAGGCCCGAGGATTTGTTGCGGTTATGCAACGAATTACAGCAGTCCTTGCAGCAATCTGGTTTATTTTGGGATTGGCGCTAGTTTACCTTTCTTCACATTAAAAAATTACCAGTGCGCAAGACCTCTCGTGACAGATATGACGAGAGGTCTTTCATTTTAAGAATAGTGAGAAATAAATGGATTTACAAAATTTACAAAATCAATTATTTGTTTTTTTGAAAGGTAATCCAACCCAAGCTTATCCAGCACAAACGTTGACAGATGGGTTGCGATTAGATGATACAAACGCTTTTAAGTTAGTGGTCCAGGCTCTAGCTGCATTAGAGCGTGATGGCAAAGTGAAAGTAAATGATCAGGGTGCATTTCAATATAATGCCATTCATGAAGGTATCATTGGTATTTTTAAAGCTAACGACAAAGGCTTTGGATTTGTTCATTATGATGAAACAGCGCCTGATGTATTTGTTAATCCTGATAATACAGCATTTGCAACGCAAGGTGATGAAGTACGTGTGAAACTCTTAAATAAGGGTGATGATAAACGTGGTCCTGAAGGAAAAGTTGTCGAAATTGTCAGTCGAGGTCGTGAACAAATTGTTGGTGAATTTTCTTTAGGAAGTGCTTATAAGGGTTATGTTGGGAGCATTCATTTAACCGATAAGAAATTAGCTTCTTTTGAATTTTTGGTAAAAGAGGGGGGCTTGGTTGCTACTGACGGTGAAGTTGTGGTGGCTGCCATTGCAACATATCCTTCTGCAGAAATGCCAAAACATTTTACGGGAGTTGTAACAGATAAAGTGGGTTATAAAGATGATCCGGGTGTAGATATTTTGGAAATTGTCTATAATCATGATGTCCCACATGTTTTTCCAAAAGCAGCGCTAGCACAAGCAGAAAAAATTCCTGACGAAGTTTTAGATAGTGAACGTGAAGGTCGCGAAGATATTACGGATCAATCCCTAGTGACAATTGATGCGATTGAATCAAAGGATTTAGATGATGCGGTCGTTGTTTGGAAGCTACCAAATGGTAATTTCCATTTAGGCGTGCATATCGCAGATGTGTCACATTATGCAGTTGAAGGTACGCCACTAGATGAGGAAGCGTATAACCGAGGCACGTCTGTTTACTTGACTGATCGTGTGATTCCAATGCTACCTCGTAAAATATCAAATGGCATTGCTTCTTTGAATCCAGGTGTTGATCGTCTTGCAATGTCTGCAGAGATGGAATTTACGCCAAAAGGGAATCTAGTTAATCATCGCTTACATACTTCAGTGATGCGTTCACATGCACGCATGACTTACAAAGCAGTTAATGCTATCTTGGATGGTGATGAGGAAACACGCTCAGAATATTCTGAATTAGTGCCAATGTTTGAAGATATGGCTGAATTGCATGAAATTTTAGCTGCAAAGCGCACAGCACGGGGAGCAATTGAGTTTGATGCACCTGAAGCAAAAATTATTGTGGATGAGCAAGGCAAACCAACAGATATTGAGCTGCGTGAACGTGGTTTATCTGAACGAATGATTGAATCATTTATGTTAGCTGCTAATGAAACTGTGGCGATGCATTTCGATTTAGCAAAAGTGCCATTTTTGTATCGTGTTCATGAGACGCCAGATGCAGATCGTGTCCAAAACTTTATTGAGTTTGTGAAAGCTTTAGGTGCGCCAGTTAAGATTGATCCTGAAAAGGTGAAATCTACTGATTTGCAAGCCATTCATAATTTCTTTGTTGACCGACCGGAAGAACAAATGGTTTCTACGATGATGTTGCGCACCATGAAACAAGCAAAATATTCTAATGAACCATTAGGACATTTTGGTATTGGTGCACAATATTATACACACTTTACTTCACCAATTAGACGGTACCCTGATTTGACAGTCCACCGTTTGATTAAATGGTATGAGAAGAATGGTCTTAACGAGGAAGCACAAGCCAAATATGCGGATAAACTAGCCCAAATTGGTGAAGATACATCAACGAAAGAACGTCGTGCAGTAGATACTGAACGTGACACAGATGCCATGAAGAAAGCCGAATTCATGATGGATAAGGTAGGCGAAGAATTTGATGGTGTTGTCAACGGTGTGTTGAAATTTGGTATGTTTGTCTCATTAGAGAACACAGTTGAAGGACTGATTCATATCTCGAATTTTACAGACGATCAGTATGTTTATGATGAAACGCATATGGCATTGATTGGTCGTCGTTTACATCATATTTATCAAATTGGTCAACCAGTTAAAGTTCGGGTTGTTCGAGTTGATAAAGAGCAGGCATCGATTGATTTTGTGCTAGTTGATCCTGATGATGCACCTGTAACAGATATTAAGGTACCAGAAGAGCATCGCGGTGCATTTGGTCGTAATCGTGGTGAACGTCGTCATAACGATAAGAGAAATCGATCGTCAAAAGGAAATAAAACGCATAATGATGGTAAGTCATTTGGTGCTTATCAAAATAAACGGACACCAGAAGCAAAACATCAAAATGTTAATCGTAAGGGTCGTCATAAGTAATTCATTTAGGAGGTTGTCATGGCAAAAAAAAAGCGCCGTGTGAATGATGCGTTGGCAACTAATAATAAAGCACGTTACAATTATGCAATTGCAGAAACCTACGAGGCTGGTATTGAATTAACAGGTACTGAAATTAAATCAGTACGAGCTAGTAAAATCACAATTGGGGATGGTTTTGTGCAAATTCGAGACGGGCAAGCCTGGTTAGATAATGTTCATATTAGTCCTTTTGAACAAGGAAATCGTTTTAACCATGAGCCATTACGTAGTCGTCGGTTACTTTTACACAAAAAAGAAATTCGATCATTGCAGGCAGCTGTTTCACAGCAAGGGAAAACGATTGTACCGTTACGTGTTTATTTGAAACATGGCTTTGCCAAGGTTTTAATTGGGGTAGCAACTGGTAAACATCATTATGATAAACGAGAAACGATAAAGAAACGTGATCAAGATCGTGATTTACATCGGATGTTAAAAAAAAGATACTAAAATATCATCAAAAAAAATATTGATAAGATTCTTATGAATGAATGTTTTCTTGACAGATAATGTCATAAGTTTCTATCAATTTTTTTTATTTTTTTAAAAAACATGTTCCAAAAATGTTAGAAAAGCTAACATGAATTATCCTCATTCAGTTTGAATAGCGTACAATAAGTTGATATGAATATACAGAGAAGAGTCTTGGAGGAATAGACAATGCGCAAGTGGTTAATCAGTTTAGTGGCATTAATTGGGCTAACAGTTGGCATAATGGTTAGTTCGCCAGCTGTACATGCAGCGACACCTCATTACACCATTACAACAGATACGACTTTTCCACCGTTTGAATTTCAAGCTGATGGTGGCAAGTATCGTGGTATTGACATGGATATGCTAAAAGAAATTTCTAAACGTGAAAATTTCACTTATACACTCAAGCCAATGAGTTTTAATGCTGGTGTACAGGCTGTGCAAGCTGGTCAAGTGGATGGTATTGTTGCAGGAATGTCAATTACTGATGAACGTAAAAAAACATTTGACTTTGGGACACCTTATTACAAAAGTGGTATTGTGATGGCTGTCTCGGATAAATCAAAAGTCAAAGGTTTATCTGACTTAAAAGGTAAAACGGTTGCTGCAAAGACCGGTAGTGCAGGTGCCGATTATGCGCGCTCAATGGCTAAGAAATATGGATTTAAAATTACTTTCTTTAATGATTCAAACACGATGTATAATGATGTTTTGATTGGTAACACTGTTGCTGCTTTTGAAGATCAACCTGTTATGGCATATGCCATTCAACAAGGAACTAAATTAAAAATTGTGACGAAGCCAGCAAATGGTAACTGGTATGGTTTTGGTGTAAAAAAGGGTGCTAATACAACTTTATTGAAGAAATTCAATAAAGGATATGCCGCTATTGTTAAAGATGGTACTTATGATAAGATAGTCAATCGTTATCTTGGTAAGGGCGGTTATAATTATAAGAAAAATGCGAATAACCAACATGAGACGACTATTTGGGACTTGTTTAATGAAAATAAAAGTGCGTTGTTTACTGGTTTAGTGAAAACTTTAGAATTGACCTTAGTTGGTATTATTCTAGCAGCTATTTGGGGCATTTTCTTGGGAATTCTTGGTGTGATGCCAAGTAAGTTGGCACGTGGATTTTCAACAACCATTATTTATATTTTTCGTGGTTTGCCAATGCTAGTTTTGGCCTTCTTTATTTACATTGGGATACCAAATCTAACAGGTCAAAAAATTCCAGCCTTTACAGCAGGTGTGATAACATTGATTCTTAATGAGGGTGCCTATATTGGCGCATTTGTTAGTGGTGGTTTTAAGTCGGTTGATTCTGGGCAACTTGAAGCAGCTCGTTCATTAGGGTTACCATATGGTAAAGCAATGCGTAAAGTCGTTATGCCACAAGGTATTCGTTTGATGGTACCAAGTTTTATTAATCAATTTATTATTACGTTAAAGGATACTTCAATCTTATCAGCAATTGGTATTATTGAATTAACACAAACCGGTACGTTAATTATTGCCCGCAATTTGCAAGGATTCCGAGTTTGGTTAATGATTGCAATACTGTATCTTATTGTTATTACACTATTAACTTGGTTATCAAACTGGGTAGAAAAGAGGATCAAATAATGGCGACGATTGTTGAAGCACGCAATGTTCATAAGAGTTTTGGTAAAAATGAAGTGCTAAAAGGTTTGAGTTTGGCCGTTGAAGAAGGTGAAGTTGTTGTGATGATTGGCCCTTCAGGTTCTGGAAAATCCACCTTTTTACGCTCTTTAAATAAACTTGAAGCGATTAATAGTGGTGAAATTACGATTGATGGTCAAAATATTAATCAACCAAAGGTCAATATTGATAAAATTCGTGAGAAAGTTGGTATGGTTTTCCAACATTTTAATCTATTTCCTCATTTAACAGTTATGGAAAATATGATTTTAGCGCCATTACAATTGGGCAAGATGACGAAGGATGAGGCCGTTGCAAATGCTGAAAAGTTATTAAATCGGGTTGGACTTGCTGATAAAGCTGATGTTAAACCAGATACACTTTCAGGTGGTCAAAAGCAACGGGTAGCCATTGCACGTGCATTGGCTATGAATCCTGAAATCATGTTATTCGATGAACCAACCTCGGCACTGGATCCTGAAATGGTCGGTGATGTTCTTTCAGTTATGAAGGAACTTGCTGAAGAAGGGATGACAATGATAGTTGTGACTCATGAAATGGGCTTTGCAAAACAGGTTGCTGACCGTGTGGTTTTCTTTGCTGATGGTTATATTCGTGAAGAAGGTACGCCAGCAGATATTTTTGATCATCCTCAAGATGAACGAACCCGTGATTTCTTAGATAAAGTGTTGAACGTCTAATAAATGAAATAAAAATGCTGAAAACTAGTCATACAATTAAGTGTGGCAGTTGTCAGCATTTTTTATATGGTTATTTTTTTGAAATTATATTTGACATATCGTCATTAGTAAAAGGTACCATGATTGGCTTGGAATTGTTAAAAATACTAGGCCAATCAAGCGGGTGACCATGAGCAATGAATTCCCAACGGTCCAAGAAAGCAATAATGAGTAGTAGTAAAGGCTCTTGGTTTGTTTTTAAAATTTTAATTGATAAACGTTGATCTCTAATTGGTTTTGCAGTTGCTAGTTGTTGACTAACTGTTTTTATCTGAAAATATCTTTTTTCTAGACTACCGAGGACAAACCAATTTAAAGTGCTGACAAATAATAGTTCATGCAATTTTAATGACAAGCCAATTGAACCAACCTGTTGTTGTTGGTTAGTGAGGATAAATCTTGGCAATAAGCCACCAGAAATTTGGGTTATCTCTGCCAAAGGTTCAGAGGACTTATTAAAAATGGTCAGTTTATCATTACGCTGACCAATTTGTCCTGAAATAGTGTATTTTATACGATTGGTAGATGTCGTAACAGTGGTGATACCATCAAGTTGTTTGTGAACTTTAGACATTAATAAATCATGCATGAAAATACCTCTTTATGACATGAAAGAAAAATAATTTTACTTTTATTTTATCATAATCCAGCGCAACAAAGGTTTAGTCGTTATAATAAGGATAAACAAATTGCAATTGAAGTGAATAGGAGTCGCATTATGCCAGAACTATTACCCGAAGACTGGGCAGAAGCATTACAACCAGTTTTACAACCTAATTATGTTGGACGTATGCAAGAATTTTTAGATACAGTTTATTTAGTTGATACAGTTTTTCCCAAGCGCCAGAATGTATTTGCAGCGTTAGAGGCGACGCCGTTAGATAAAGTCAAAGTTGTCATCTTAGGTCAAGATCCTTATCCTAATCCAGGTCAAGCACAAGGATTAAGTTTTTCTGTACCGACAACAATGGCTTTACCAAAATCATTGATTAATATTTATAAAGAATTAGCAGATGATTTACAGATACAAGCACCCAAAACGGGAGATTTACATTATTGGGCGAAGCAAGGCGTGCTACTATTGAATACTGTTTTAACAGTACCAGCTCATCAAGCTGGTGGCCATGCTGGCGAAGTTTGGGAACCCCTAACAGATGAAATCATTAAATTAGTGGCCCAGCGTGAACAACCAACGGTCTTTATTTTATGGGGGAAACAGGCACAAGCAAAACGACCATTGATTAATGGTAATCAAAATCTTGTATTGATGTCACCGCACCCTAGTCCATTATCAGCATATCGTGGTTTTTTTGGCTCAAAACCGTTTAGTAAGACGAATGCATTTTTAAAAAAATATCATTGTCAACCCATTAATTGGGCATAATATGTATTGTTGTGAGTGATGGCAAAAGAAGTGCATGATTTGTTGCTTGAATGGAACATCTTAATCAGAATGATGCACATTGTCACTGAAAGCGATATGCTATAATGAATGTGTAGTAAAAAATTATTTTAAGAGAGACGGGGGTTTGTCCATCATGGAGTTGTTTGAGCAATTAGCAAATAAAATTAAAGGGCAAAACAAGACACTTGTATTTCCAGAGGGGGAAGATAAGCGTGTGCAAGGAGCGGCGATTAGGTTAGCCGCAGACGGGTTAGTAGTGCCGATTTTGTTGGGGAAAACGGCAGCCATTCAAGAAACAGCCGAGACAAATCATTTTGACTTGTCAGGTGTGACAATTATCGATCCAGCGAGTTATCCAGAAGATAAAATGAATGTGATGATTCATGAATTAGTTGAGCGTCGTCATGGTAAGACTGATACAGCAACTGCTAAGAAGTGGGTTGCTGATGTTAATTATTTTGGTACGATGTTGGTTTACATGAATTTGGCTGATGGTATGGTTTCTGGTGCAACTCATCCAACGGGTGATACTGTACGACCAGCATTACAAATCATTAAGACAGCACCAGGTTCTTCACGTATTTCAGGAGCTTTTGTGATGCAACGTGGTGATGAGAGATATATTTTTGCGGATGCGGCAATCAATATTGATATTGAAGCGCAAACAATGGCAGAAATTGCGGTGCAATCTGCGAAAACGGCCCATGTCTTTGGCATTGATCCTAAGGTTGCGCTATTAAGTTTTTCAACCAAAGGTTCTGCAAAAGCACCGCAAGTAGATAAGGTTGCTGAAGCAACAAAAATTGCGAAGCAAATGGATCCAACCTTAGCACTTGATGGTGAGTTGCAATTTGATGCAGCCTTTGTTCCCGAAGTTGCTAAGTCGAAAGCACCTGATTCAGACATTGCAGGTCATGCAAATGTCTTTATTTTCCCTGATTTGCAATCTGGTAATATTGGCTACAAAATTGCACAACGTTTAGGTGGCTTTGAAGCCGTTGGTCCAATTCTACAAGGATTGGCAAAGCCAGTTTCGGATCTTTCACGTGGTGCAAATGAAGAAGATGTTTACAAGGTGGCCATTATCACGGCCGCACAAGCGTTTAACAATTAAAAAATAAAAGTGCAGTTTAACACGTTTGATGTATTCATTTATTAAAGGCGTCATGTGTTTAAAGCGGCACTTTTTTATTATATTATGACAGATTGATTTGAAAGGAGATGAGCAACATGTGTACGAGTATTTTACAAATTGCCCAGGATGGTGTGCATGTGTTATCACGGACAATGGATTGGCCAAGGTTAGAAAATTCACCAATGTTTGTACCCAGAAACTATCAGTGGCAATCCTCATTTAATCAGCACTTCATTCAAAATAAATTTGCCTTTATAGGTGGAGGTGAATTAAGTCATAAACGAACAGACGTAGCAGATGGCGTAAATGAATATGGTTTATGTGCTCAAAAGCTCACCTTTGGCAATGGTGCGCAATATATGGACGATATTAATGATGATAAAGTTCAGATTGCACCATTTGAATTTATTTTTTGGTTATTAGGAAATTTTAAATCAGTCGCTGATATTTCAGCACATATTTCAGACATTCAATTAATGTCCGAAAAACAAAGTGTTGTAAAATATGGTAATCCGGAATTGCACTTTGCTGTAACAGACCCAACTGGTGCAATCGTCGTCATTGAACCAACAACATGGCCAATGAAAATTGTCCCTAATCCACTTGGTGTTGTAACGAATAGTCCGCATTTTGAACGTCAAATTGCGCAACTAGAAAAGTATGTTGATTTTAAACCTGAATTTAAAACCGGGGAAATTGGCATTAATGTGCCAAAAGTAACAACCGGTAAACTGTCGGGTAAAGCGACACCACCGGGTTCTTATTCACCAGGTGCTCGTTTTTTGCGAGCAGCCTATCTAAAAGAACGAGCAGATCAACCAGCTAACGAAGATGAAGCAATCATCACAAGCTGGCATCTATTAGATAGTGTGACAGTGCCACGTAATCTCGCGCATCAAAAAACTTTTTCAGTCTATCGTGCGGCAACAGTTGCTGAAAGTCGTAGTTATTATTTTCAGTCGTACCATCAAGGAAGCATTACAAAATTACAATTAACTGATGACATGCTCAAGTTAACAAAACCAATTGTTTATCGTGTACCAGATAAATTAACGGTTAATCAGTTAAATTAACAATCTTTTAAACGGCCATTGAGCTACAAATGAGTAGGTTAATGGCCTGAAATGAATTCTTCAAAAGTGCAGTGACTGAAAGGGTCTTGCTGCCATGACCCTGTAATCAAGCGTTGAAAAATGGTATACTTTGTACTATGAGAATATTAGTGAATACAGTGAATGAAACACAAAAATTAGCTGCTAAACTGGCACAAAGTGTACAGGCGGGCGATACAATTTTATTATCAGGGGATTTAGGTGCGGGTAAGACGACGTTTACACAAGGATTTGCGAAAGAGTTAGGCATTAAGCGACCCGTCAAAAGTCCAACGTTTACGTTGGTTAGAGAATATCAAACAGTGAACTTTCCAATCTACCATCTAGATGTGTATCGAATTGGTGAAGAAGGAAATGCAGAAGATTTAGGATTATCGGAATATTTTGGTGGCGACGGTGTTGCGTTAGTTGAATGGTCGCAGTACATCAAACCGGAATTACCAGATGATGTTTTACGCATTTCATTTGAAAGAGTGCCTGAACAAGAGACCGCTCGAATCATCACAGTTGTTGCAACGGGTGAACGTTCGGCCAAGTTATTAGCTGCAATGGAGGCATAATGGAAATTTTTATTCGCCCTGCAGATAGGCAAGATGCAATGAAATTAATGGGACTGTTATTTGCATTACAAGATGAGTCAAATACATTTATGATTGTACAGGATCCAGAAAACATCGAAATAAATGAAGAAGCCGATAATATCGATATTTTGCAAACAACAACAAATAATATTATGTTAGTTGCAACAACAGAAACAGGTCAATTAGTTGGTCTTGCCTCAGCAGCTGCCAAGCCAAGACAACCTAGACTTGCTGAGGTTGGTGTTGCTGTGTTAGCAGATTTTCAAGGGAACGGCTTAGCACAAGCGTTAATGGCAGAATTATTAACATGGGCAAGAACCTATAGCTCGGTTGATCGATTGTTTCTAACTGTACAAACAGTTAATAAAAATGCCATTCATATTTATCAAAAGCTGGGATTCAAAAAAATTGCTGGGTCAGAAACACAGATGATGAATAGTAATCATGAACAGGTAGCGGCTTTTGACATGATATTATCAGTTAATGATTGAGGTGTAGACATGAATTTTATTGCAATGGATTTTGAAACAGCCAGTGCACAACGATATAGTGCTGTGTCATTAGGTTTAGCGGTAGTGCGTGATAATCAATTGGTTGATGAATTCTATACATTAATTAAACCAGATACTATTTTTGATAGACGAAATACGCGTATTCACGGCATTACAGCGACAGATGTGATTGACGCACCTGTTTTTCCAGAAGTTTGGGATCAAATTAAGCAATTTTATACACCAAATCAATTGGTTATTGCACATAATGCCTCATTTGATAATGGTGTATTACGAGAAACATTGATTCATTATGGTATCAGCACACCGCATTATCTATCATTAGACACAGTACGGACGTCACGTAAACTTTATCCACAATTACCAAATCATAAATTAAATACTGTTGCTGCAGCTTTAGGAATTGATTTAGAGCATCATCATAATGCGTTAAATGATACTGTGGCGGCTGCACAAATATTAGTTAAACAGGCAAATGATTTTGGTGTTGAACCGTTAAAACAGTTAGTTAAAGTAATTTAATTAAGGAATTGAAAAATGAAGATGTTAAATGAAGTGTTTCCCAGTTATAATATTCAGGCAAATGTTGATTTAAGTAAGTATACAAATACACGTGTAGGCGGCCCAGCAGATTGGTGTTTCTGGCCCAAAGCACAAAATGAATTACAACAAGTTGTTCGTTTTGCCCATGAACATCAGATACCAATGACTGTGTTAGGTAATGCCTCGAATTTAGTTATTACAGATGATGGCTTGCAAGGATTAGTTATCTTCTTAACCGAAATGCGTCAGATTACAGTTACAAAAAGTCAAATTAAAGCTGATGCGGGCGCATGGATTATTGACGTGGCACATACGGCTTATGATTACTCGTTAACTGGGATGGAATGGGCTGCTGGTATACCTGGTTCCGTCGGTGGTGCTGTTTTTATGAATGCTGGTGCATATGGTGGGCAGATTGACCAAATGTTGTATAGTACTGATGTGATTACAGTTACTGGTGAAATGAAAACATATTATCTTGATGAGTTGGCCTTTGGTTATCGTCATAGCCTATTACAAGATACAGGCGATATCATTGTGAGTGCGACATTATGTCTGCAACCAGGAAAGCGTGCCGTAATTGGTGCAGCGATGGCCGACTATAATGAACGACGTGCACAAAAGCAACCTTTAGAATTTCCATCGTGTGGGTCTGTTTTTAAGAGACCAACAGGTTATTTTGCTGGTAAACTAATTATGGATTCAGGTTTACAAGGATATCAGGTAGGTGATGCACAAGTTTCAACAAAGCATGCTGGTTTTATTGTTAATCGTGGGCATGCCACTGGTAGTGATTATGTCAATTTAATCAAGTATGTGCAATCAGTTGTATATGACAAATTTTCAGTGAACTTAGAAACTGAGGTTAGAATATTAGGTAGAAAATAAACAAAGAAAGGGAGTATGTGCATGGGCTTATTGCAAACCATTGTCGGATTAACATTCTTAGTAGTGTTAGGCAATGTGTTAGGTTATTTCTTGAAAAAGGTCCCAGTTAGCTTGATTCAAATTGGACTAGGGTTGATTGTTGCTGTCTTTTTTAATATACAGATTAAACTTGATACAGAATGGTTTTTACTTTTATTTATTGCGCCGTTACTTTACTCGGATGCTTGGCGATTTCCCAAGAAAGAGCTTTGGGAATTGAGAGGACCAATTTTTGGGAATGCTATTTTATTAGTTTTTATTACAACAATTGTTGGTGGCTTTTTAATTTATTGGATGATTCCACAATTACCGTTGCCAGTTGCATTAGCCATTGCGGCGATTTTGTCACCGACTGATCCAGTCGCCGTTTCAGCAATTGCATCTGAAGCAAAGCTACCACCTTCAATTATGCATTTAGTGGCTGGTGAGAGTTTAATTAATGATGCCAGCGGTTTGGTTGGATTTAAATTTGCTGTTGCAGCAGCAACAGCAGGGACTTTTTCATTGCTGCAAGCGACAGGTGAGTTCCTTTATGTTTCGATCATGGGAACCCTAGTTGGTGCATTGATGGGGTTTGTTATTAATCTTTTTGGTGATTGGTTATCATCTCATGGTAATAATGACGTGTCATTGCGGGTGGTATTGCAATTATTTACGCCATTTTTAGTTTACATCCTAGCTGAAGAAATTCATGCTTCAGGTGTCATCGCTGTTGTTGTTGCAGCAATTATTTTGAATATCCATACAAAACATGACGTTGACTATACCGGTGAATTACACGTTGTTGGTATCAACACCTGGAATGTCTTTGGTTATTTGTTAAATGGGTACATATTTGTTATTCTAGGCATTGAATTTCCGTTAGCAACACATTTAGGAAAAGTTATTTCATTACCAATGGCGATTATCTATTCAGTCATTACATGGTTTATTATTTTTGGAATTCGCGTCATTTGGACGTATGTTAGCCAATGGGTTCGTCTAAAAAATCATAAAAATGAAACAGCTTCTTGGCGAGTTGCCATTACATCTGGTTTAACGGGTGTACGTGGTGCAGTTACCATGGCTGGTGTTTTGTCCGTGCCACTTGTAACAGATAGTGGCGTACCATTTCCCCAACGAGCGTTAATGTTGTTTATTGCCGCAATTACAATTATCTTGTCATTGGTTATGGCAATCATCTTTTTACCAATTATTGGTGGTCAGAAAAAAATGCAAGTACCACCTGGTTCTAATAAGGCGAAAGCACGAGTTGCCCAACATATGTCTGAGCCAAGAGCACGTGTGTACGTTTTACAATCTGCTGTCCGTGAGATTGAAGCACAACGTAGAGAATCAAATCAAAGTGTGGTCTATGAAATTATTCGTCGTTACCAAATTCAAATTCGTCAATTACAATTACAGTTTATGAAGGCGGATAAAATGAGCCCAATTTTAGATGCGGAAATGACATTACGTCAAATTGCGCTTGAAGCAGAGCGTAATACGATTCAAAGATTGTTAGTTGATGAGCGAATTACACCGCTTGTTTATGCGAGTGAGGGTCGACGGATTGATCGGGCGGAATCAGAATTAGATGATTTGGTCACTCATGATAAGGGGAAACGGACATGGCGTCAAATTCGACGATTTTTCACAGGTTTTGGACGAATGGTCCGAGTTTGGCTAAGTGATGACTCTTCTGACATTTTATTATCAGAGTATGAACTAGCTCATCACGAGTCAGCAAAAGAAGCCATTGCAGCTATCTCAAAGTATATCAGTACTGATGAGGCGCAAAATTCACAACTTGATCAAACAGCAGCGTATAATTTAATCATCATGTATCGCTCACGATTAGAGCGAGAACGTCATGGCAGTAAAGGTACACAAAATGTAGAAGAATTACGGCTGACGTTAGAACTAACAGGGTTAAATGCGCAACGTGAAGCAGTACAACATTTAACTGATTCACATTTTATTTCAAATGCGACAAGTTTGAATATTCGTCAAAATATTAACTTTACAGAAGCGGGGTTACTAACTAATTTGGAAGAATAGGAGCTAGTATGAATTTTGATATTGATACACTATTAAAGAATATAAGTATTGTACGTATCATTGATGTTCTCATTGTTTGGTGGTTGCTTTATCGATTAATGATGCTCATTCGAGGCACGAAGGCGGTTACCTTACTTCGAGGCGTTGGCATTGTTATTGTGGTGAAAGTTGTGAGTTGGTATTTTGGTTTAGCAACGATTTCGTGGCTAACTGACCAAATTATCAATTGGGGTGTCATTGCCCTAGTTATTGTGTTTCAACCTGAAATTCGTCGTGGATTAGAGCACCTTGGTCGTTCAGGTATTTTTAGGCAAAAACAAGCTTACCAATCAGAAAAAAGATTGGTTAATGAGCTAGATGATGCAATTCAATATATGTCCAAGCGGCGTATAGGCGCTCTTATTTCGATCGAAATGGAAACAGGGTTGGAGGAGTATATTGAAACAGGTATTCCAATCGATGCAGAAATTTCTAGTCAATTATTAATTAACACGTTTATTCCAAATACGCCTTTACATGATGGTGCAGTCATTTTGAAAGATAATCGTTTAGCAACAGCTGCTGCTTATTTACCGTTATCTGATAGTGCAACGATTCCAAAGGAGTTAGGCACACGACATCGTGCATCCGTAGGTATTTCAGAAGTAACGGATGCGTTGACTATTGTTGTTTCTGAAGAAACTGGTGCCGTGTCAATTACAAGAAATTCAGAATTAATGCAATCATTATCGCGGGAAGATTATTTAAAATATCTGACACGTCAGTTAGTAACATCAGATGATGTGACTAATCAATCTTGGTGGTCTCAATTACGATCGACCTTGAAGAGAGGTGATAAGTAATATGAAACGACATACTGATAAAATTGTTTATGGTTTATTGACATTGATCGTTGCTATTTTTATGTCTGCATATACTGACGCACAAACAACAACCTCTAATCATCGCGCAAATAATGGTAATGGCTTAACAACAATTGGTAAAATAACCTCTGCCAAAACAGAAACGATTAGTGTACCCATCCAATTTTCAGGGATCAATACAGACGATTACTACATTAGTGGTGCACCAGAAAATGTTGCTATTACAGTCAGTGGACCGGCGGCACTGGTAACAGCAGCAAAAAATACAAAGAATTTTCAAGTATCGGCTAATTTAAAAAATTTATCAGATGGTACGCATACGGTTAGTTTGAAAGTAACAGGTCTTAATAAAGATCTAACTTACAATCTAAAAAAGCCCAAAGTGACGTTAACAATGTATAAGCGGAGTACATCATCTTATTCTGTTAAGACAAAGTATAATAAAGCAGCGATTGCGGATGGGTACACGGTTGGTACGGTTACGAGTTCAGTCAACAATGTTCAAATTATGGGTCGCCAGTCATCAATTAATGCGGTTGATAGTGTTATTGCAAATGTTCAATTAAAGCGGGATACTAAGAAAACAACACGACAAAAGGTGACCTTACAGGCTGTTGATGTTAATGGTGATCCAGTTGATGTTGCAGTATCGCCACAAGATACAACAGTAAAAATACCAGTTAAAAAAGGTAATGGCACACGTCAGGTACCATTAGATTTAAAAACAAAAAATGGTAATGCATCTGAGTTTACATTATCCGGTTCAGTCAATGAAGTTGCAGTGCAAGGTAATATTGACGTACTAAATAAATTGAAGAATGTGCAAGCTGTTGTTGATCTATCAGGTATTACGACAGCGACAGAACAAAGTGTTACAATTAGCGTACCAAATGGTGCTGAGAGCGTTGATCCTAAGACAGTATCGGTGGTTATAACACCTAAGGAGTAGAATTAAAGATATGGTTGAATTACATTATTTTGGAACTGATGGCGTGCGAGGCATTGCCAATAAGGAGTTAACACCTGAATTGGCGTTTCGTTTAGGCCGAATGGGTGGTGCAGTGTTAACACGGCATGCAGATGATCATCGACCACGTGTTTTAGTTGGACGTGATACGCGTATGTCTGGACCATTGCTGGAGCATGCATTAATTTCAGGATTATTGTCTGTTGGCATTGAAATTCAACGTTTGGATGTTATTTCAACACCAGGCGTTGCCTATCTTGTTCGAGCGCAAAAGGCAGATGCTGGTGCCCAAATTACGGCATCACATAATCCAGCTGAAGATAATGGTATTAAATTTTTTGGATCAGATGGTATGAAATTATCAGATGAATTAGAAGCTGAGATTGAAGCGTTACTTGATGCGCCGGAAGATACATTACCACGACCAGCAGCTGAAGGACTTGGTTCAGTTTCTGATTTTAAGGAAGGCACGGCTAAGTATCTGGAATATTTACAGACAACAATTCCAAGTAGTTTAGAAGGTATGAAACTAGCGATAGATGCTGCTAATGGTGCAACTTCTGGTTTGGTTGCCAATTTGTTTGCGGATATGGGCGCTGATTTTGTGACAATGGGTACATCACCAAATGGTGTTAATATTAACCAAAATGTTGGTTCAACTCATCCAGAAGCATTGGCTGAGTTTGTTGTTGAAAATGAGGCACAAGTTGGTTTGGCATTTGACGGTGATGGTGATCGTTTGATTGCAGTTGATGAAAAAGGTCAAATTGTTGATGGTGATCAAATTATGTTTATCGTAGGTAAATATATGTCATCGCATGGTCGCTTAAAGCAAGATACGATCGTGACGACTGTTATGTCAAATATTGGTATGTATAAAGCCATGTCAGCAAATGGGTTAAATTCCGTTAAAACGGCAGTTGGCGATCGTTATGTTGTTGAAGAAATGTTGAAATCAGGTTATAACCTTGGTGGTGAACAATCAGGCCATGTGGTCTTTCTTGATTGGGCAACAACAGGTGATGGTATGTTAACTGCCTTACAATTATTGCATGTGATGCAAGATACAGGTAAGTCTTTATCGGAGTTAGCATCTGAAATGACGATTTATCCACAAAAGTTAGTTAATGTTAAGGTACAAGATAAGAAAGCAGCATTATCAAATCCAGCAATTAAACAGATTATTGCTGATGTTGAAGTTGAAATGGGCGATGAAGGACGTGTTTTAGTACGACCTTCTGGTACACAAGATTTATTACGCGTGATGGCTGAAGCACCAACGCAAACAGCTGTTGATGACTATGTTGGTCGTATTGTGACGATTGTTGAACAAGAGGTTGGTGTTGATTAATGTCAGCAGATTTTCAAACGTTAGATATTATTGAGGAAATTACACGTAATGATGGTTCAGCGTATAAAGAAATTGGTAATTTATTGCATAACGGACAAGCGGAGTATGCTGTTGAAGAGGGGATGATAAAGAAGGTTCGTATTTTAAAGATTAATATTCCGCATTCAAAAAATGTGATTCGGTATGAAAATTTTGTGAATGAACATTTTGATATACCAGCAAAAATTGCCATTTCAGAATATGTTGAATGGCAGCGAACACCAGAAATGGATGAAGTTGTTGAAAAAATTTTAGCAGAAAATAAAGTTAGTTAACTTTAATGAAAGAGTCAGAAACATTGTTACCACTTGACTAATGCAAGTTGTAGAACAGTATTTTCTGATTCTTTTTTAATGCTTTTTACCCGTTATAAATGGAAATTTGGTATTATTAGTAATAAGTAATTTTGTGAAAGGTCTGTCAGTTATGAATATTGGATTATTTACAGACACATATGCGCCACAAGTGTCAGGAGTTGTTTCGTCAATTCAAACGTTACGACAACAACTCATTGCACATGGCCACCGTGTATATATTTTTACTTCAACTGATCCAAATGTCCCCAAAGAAGTTTTGGAACCAGATGTTTATCGTTTTCCAAGTTTTCCATTTATTGGTTTTAAGGATCGACGTTTATCATATCGTGGTGCAATCCAGGCCATACAATTAGCAAAAAAATTAGAGTTAGATATTGTCCACACACAAACGGAGTTTTCATTGGGATTGATGGGTAAACTAGTTGCTAGGCAATTGAAAATTCCTGTTGTCCATACTTTCCATACAAATTATGAGGATTATTTGCATTATGTTGCTAATGGTAAAATTATTCGTCCGGCAAGTGTTGCAGTTATTGCTCGTAGTTATATGTCTGGGATGACAGGGGTGATTGCACCTTCAAAGCAAACTTATGATACATTAAACAAATATAAGGTTTCTGCACCAATTGAAATTATTCCAACTGGGGTTAATGTAAAACACCAAGCAGATGAAGATACAAGTGCACAATTAAGAGAAAAATTAGGACTAAAGTCAGAAACGCCAGTTGTTTTATCTCTCGGACGAGTGGCCTTTGAAAAAAATATCGATACAGCATTATCTATTTTTGCAGAGGTGCTACTAGAAGTGCCTGATGCCATGTTTTTGATTGTTGGGGATGGGCCAGCAATGTCAGCATTAAAGGATCATGTGCGTTCACTTGAAATTGCAGATCATGTTATTTTTACTGGTGAGGTAGAGCATCAAGAAGTTTATGGTTATTATAAATTAGCAGATGTTTTCTTATCTGCATCAATTTCTGAAACTCAAGGATTAACATTTATTGAAGCAATGACCGCTGATACACCAGTGGTTGCTATGCGTAGCCCGTATCTAGAAACAGTGGTTATCGATAGTAATATTGGGGCATTAGCTGATGAGAATTATGATTTACTAGCACCCTTAGTAAGATACTTGCGTGCTAAAAAAGCGGGGCAAATCATTGGTGATCCAAGTGTTAGAAAACAAGTGCTTCATAATATAGATGAAGTCACTTTTGGTCAACGAGTGTTAGATTTCTACTCTGAAGCACTGGTTGTGTATCATGAAGAGGAGGATATGGAAGAGGCGGATAGTATTGATTTTGAATATGCAAAATCGTTTCTATCTAGAAACCCGGTCCATAAAGACGAAAAATGATTCGAATTACAATGTTCTCTGCAGCTGAGACGGTACCAGGACAAGGGGTTGGTTCAGCTTATCGGGAATTAGTTAATTTATTGACTGAAAAATTTCCTGATAAATTTGCGTTAAAATTTAATAGTTTAGCTAAAACAGATATTAGTCATTATCATACGATTAATTTCAGCTTTTTTCTGAATACTTTTTTGCCTGGTCGAGGTAAAAAAGTGGGTTATGTACACTTTTTACCTGAAACATTAGAGGATTCAATTAACTTATGGCAACCGATTAAAAAAATTTTTTACTGGTACGTGATGTTATTTTATAAGCGTATGGATCAGATTGTTGTCGTTAATCCTGTGTTTATCGATAAGTTAGTTGCGTTGGGTGTTAAGCGAGAAAAGATAACTTTTATTCCGAACTTCGTATCAAAAGAAGAATTTTATCCAATACCAGCTGAACAAATCAAACATATTCGACAAAAATTATCATTACCAGAAAATTCATTTATTATTTTGGGTGTTGGTCAAGTTCAGGTTCGTAAGGGCGTACTTGATTTTATTCAGCTTGCTAAAGATAATCCACAATGGTTGTTTGTTTGGGTGGGTGGTTTTTCATTTGGTGCGATTACGGCAGGTTATGATCAGTTAAAAAAAGTTGTTGATAATCCTCCTAAAAATTTGATTTTTCCAGGCATTGTTGATCGTCAATTAATGAATGATTACTATAATGCAGCAGATGTTTTTTTGTTGCCAAGTTATACAGAACTATTTCCAATGTCAGCATTGGAAGCGTTTAGTACAGGAACACCTACAGTATTACGAGATTTGGACTTATATCGGGCGATTATCGATGGGTACTACTTACCAGCAGGTGATCGATCGGAAATGCAGAAGCAATTAGATAAATTGTTCACAGATCCGAATTTGAAAAATCAGGTGGCAGAGCAATCTTTAGCAGCATCAAATTATTATTCTGCGACAAGAGTTGCTAAAATTTGGGAGCAATATTACACAAGTCAAGTCGATGACACAGACAATGAGGTACATTAATGACGCGGCGAAATGGTATTGTATTTGTTTTGATGATGCTAGCTGGTGGAGCCATATTCTACTGGTCATTTCGTAATGTTGGTGTGGTACAACTAACACATGATTTACGAAAAGCTAATTGGTGGTGGTTATTGGTTGCTTTATTGGCCATGGTTGTTTATTTATTAGTTGAAGCGATTGTTGTCAAAGTCTTTGTAGATGATTCACATGAAAAATTAGCTTGGTCCGATGCCATTCGGGTGCCATTAGTTGAACAATTTGGTAATGGTATTACGCCATTTTCAGCTGGTGGGCAACCAATGCAACTGATTACTTTAGTCCAAGCAGGGATTGACCCTGGTCGAGCAGGATCAATATTGTTGATGAAATTTGTTGTCTATCAAGCGATGATTGTTGTGAATTTTTTTATTGCAATGATTGTGGGCTACCATTTTATTGCTGATAAATTGAAAGCGTGGTCCGTATTTGTTGTTTTAGGCTTTTTAATTCATTTTATTGTTATTATTGCGTTATTATTAATAATGTATTGGCCAGGATTAACGAAAGCTCTTGTAAAAATAGTTTTTAAGCCAATTAAGTGGATTAAACCAACGAAAGCTGCTGCATGGCAGCAAACTGTGGATGAGAAAATACGTAATTTTCATGCAGAAAGCATCCGTATGAGTCATGATTGGAGTGTTTTAATACGGGCAGTTATTTTAACGTTGATCCAATTGATGGTATTTTACTTAATTCCCTATTTTATTTTATTAGCGCTAGGGGCATCACATATTAATGTTATTCTTGTCATGTCACTACATGTTTTAATTGTCATGGTTATTTCATTATTTCCAATACCAGGTGGTACGGGTGGTGCTGAAATTGGCTTTTCAATGCTTTTCTCGGAGTTTCTACCGAGTGCATCATTGTTGATTTGTGCAATGGCATTATGGCGAATTATTACTTACTACCTCGGAATGTTTGCCGGGATTGTTGCGTTTAATATGAAACCAAAGCAATGAGGGTGACGAATGTTGATGGAAAATGATTTAAGTAAAATTGTCCGACGTATTAATGCGATGGTGAAAGACACCCGGGCAACAATACAGCAACGCGATTTTAGTGTCTTTGGTGTACCAGTTATAACAGTGTTTTATGATGCAGCATCAGGAATATTTGCATTAGAAATAAATCAAAAAGAGCATAGACGTTTTGCGTTTGATGATGTTGATTTACTTGCAATCGACATCTATGAAACATTAGTAGAGTTTAAAGAATCATTTTAGTAAATATAAGGAATATTTATGGTGAATTTCATAGGATATTTGTTTGATGAATAATTTGTGTACGAAGTTTTTAAATTAATGGCTAAATTTAGTCAAATAATATTTGGAGAAAATAAAATGCAACGAGTTTTATTAGCCATTAAGAAAAAATGGCCGGATTTCAACGATACCGTTGGTTTCTTCTTGTTGTCTGTATTTTTAGTATGGTTGAAAACATACTGGGCTTATCAGACGAGCTTTTCTTTAGGTGTTAAAGGAACGCTGCAAGAATTCATCTTAGTAATTAATCCATTACCAACTGCGATTATTTTACTCAGTATCGCACTTTACTTTAGAGGAAGAGTTGCTTATTGGTTAATGGTTTTGATTAATCTGATTCAATCACTTTGGCTATTTGCAAATATGCTTTACTATCGTGAGTTTTCAGATTTTTTGTCACTGAATATTATTAATTCAGGTGGCTCGGTTGATAATAATTTAGGAAAATCCATTGCTGGTATCATTAGTCCAGCCGACT
The DNA here is from genome assembly GCF_058505625.1 of Weissella sp. ESL1156. Classification (NCBI taxonomy): domain Bacteria; kingdom Bacillati; phylum Bacillota; class Bacilli; order Lactobacillales; family Lactobacillaceae; genus Weissella; species Weissella sp. ESL1156. The sequence goes on from NZ_CP196372.1 coordinate 1,915,951, forward strand.
TTTTAGTATTTCTCGATATCATCATCTTGGTTTTACTTTTGGTATTTAAACGAATTAAGTATGATAAAGTCGTTGTTCAGAAACGTTTTGCTGCATTAACAACCCTATTCGGTGTTGTTTTGATGTTGGTAGGTTATGGTCTATCAAGTAAAGATAGATCGGGTTTGTTAACAAGAACTTTTGATAATAACTATATCGTTAAATATTTGGGATTAAATGAGTACGCTGCTTATAATATTTTTAAAACAAAGCAAACGGCAGATATAAAGAAAGATGCCAAAGCAGATGATTTGAATAAAATTAAAAATTATTTAAAGGGTAATCAGACTTTACAAAATGCAACTTATTTTGGTAAGGAAAAAGGAAAGAATGTGATTGTTTTCCATTTGGAATCATTTCAACAATTCCTGATCGATTACAAGTCAAATGGTGTGGAAGTCACACCTAATTTAAATAAGTTCTACCATGATCAAAATACATTATCATTTGATAATTTTTATAATCAAGTTGGTCAAGGGAAAACAGCTGATGCTGAGATGATGTTGGAAACTGGTTTGTTTGGGACAGCTTCAGGGTCAGCAATGGTAAATTATGGTACTTCTAATACTTATCAAGCTGTGCCAGCTATCCTAGATCAGCAAGGTTATACGACAGCAGCTTTTCATGGAGATGTCGCCTCATTTTGGAATCGTGATAATACTTATAAATCTTGGGGATATGATTATTTCTTTAGCAAACCATATTATAAGAACGCAAACAATGCTGACTATAATATAGGATATGGTATGAAGGATAAAATTTTCCTGAAAGATTCGGCAAAGTATTTGGAACAATTACCACAGCCATTTTATTCGAAAATTATTACAGTCACGAATCACTATCCTTATGATTTAGATAGTCAAAATGCGTCGATTGCCAAAACGAAGACAAATGACAAAACGGTTGACGGTTATGTACAAACAGCACGTTACTTAGATCAATCATTTGGTGAATTTTTGAGTTGGTTGAAGAAGTCAGGATTATATGATAATTCAATGATCGTACTGTATGGTGATCATTATGGCATTTCTGAAAACCACAAGGCAGCTATTGCTAAGTTAACTGGTAAGAGCAGTATTTCGAATTATGATTTGGCTAATTGGCAAAAGGTACCATTTATGATTCATGCGCCTGGTTTAACAGGTGGTATTAATCATACTTATGGTGGTGAAATTGATGTGATGCCAACATTGCTTCATCTATTAGGTGTGTCAACACAAAATAATATTCAATTTGGTCAAGACTTGCTTGGTACCAATCGTCGCCAGATTGTACCATTTAGAAATGGTGACTGGGTATCGGCAGAATATATGAAGTACGGTGGTAATTATTATGTCACAACTACGGGTACAAAGATTAATCCGAAAGAAGATCCACGTGCGAAAGAAATTATTGATGACACTCAGAAATACGTTGATAAGATGTTGACATATTCTGATGATGTTCAAACAGGTGATCTACTACGTTTTTACACACCTGAAGGCTTTAAAAAGGTCAATAAGAAAGATTATTCTTATCAAAAAGCAAATGGCTTACAATTGTTAAAGAAGATGAATAAAAAGGAAAATACTTCTGTTAAGGCTAAGCATAATAATCAATCAACTTTGAAAGATTATATTACAGATGCACCAGAATTAGGTGGTACACCACAGACTATTCAAGAAGCAACTTCATCTGGCGACAATTCGGATGATAATAATAGTAGTAGTGAAAGTAATTCTTCTAGTGAAAATCAATAAATAAAGGGATTGATCCTTTGAAACACATTTAAGAGCTCATAATCAGTTTGTTAGTAAATTGATTATGAGCTCTTTGTTTATTAAATAAATGTTTTGCATATAATCAGAGAATTCTTGGATTGTTCGTGAAAATAAAAATAAAAGTTGCCGTTGACGAACGTTCATTTCTAAGGTATATTATACGAGCGGTCATAAATGTATTCACAGAATAGTATGGCGTGTAAAAAAATGTTGACTTTTTAAATTAATATCTGTATAATTAACTTAGTTGTCGATGCGACAGCAAAATGTTGATCATTGAAAACTGAATATCGTTTCGATGAAACAAATGTGTAGGGTCATCAAGCAATTTGCTTGATACAAAAACATTTGCGAAGTCAATTCGCTAATAAATTCGTTTAACTTCTGTTAAACAACAAAAAACAATGAGTTATACTCAAGCTTTTAAAATGAGAGTTTGATCCTGGCTCAGGATGAACGCTGGCGGCGTGCCTAATACATGCAAGTCGAACGCTTTGTCTTTAAATGAAATGACGAGCTTGCTCAGATTTGATTTTATCTGACAAAGAGTGGCGAACGGGTGAGTAACACGTGGGTAACCTACCTCTTAGCAGGGGATAACATTTGGAAACAAGTGCTAATACCGTATAATACCAACAACCGCATGGTTGTTGGTTGAAAGATGGTTCTGCTATCACTAAGAGATGGACCCGCGGTGCATTAGCTAGTTGGTAAGGTAAAGGCTTACCAAGGCCATGATGCATAGCCGAGTTGAGAGACTGATCGGCCACAATGGGACTGAGACACGGCCCATACTCCTACGGGAGGCAGCAGTAGGGAATCTTCCACAATGGGCGCAAGCCTGATGGAGCAACGCCGCGTGTGTGATGGAAGGGTTTCGGCTCGTAAAACACTGTTATAAGAGAAGAACGGCACTGAGAGTAACTGTTCAGTGTGTGACGGTATCTTACCAGAAAGGAACGGCTAAATACGTGCCAGCAGCCGCGGTAATACGTATGTTCCAAGCGTTATCCGGATTTATTGGGCGTAAAGCGAGCGCAGACGGTTATTTAAGTCTGAAGTGAAAGCCCTCAGCTCAACTGAGGAATGGCTTTGGAAACTGGATGACTTGAGTGCAGTAGAGGAAAGTGGAACTCCATGTGTAGCGGTGAAATGCGTAGATATATGGAAGAACACCAGTGGCGAAGGCGGCTTTCTGGACTGTAACTGACGTTGAGGCTCGAAAGTGTGGGTAGCAAACAGGATTAGATACCCTGGTAGTCCACACCGTAAACGATGAGTGCTAGATGTTCGAGGGTTTCCGCCCTTGAGTGTCGCAGCTAACGCATTAAGCACTCCGCCTGGGGAGTACGACCGCAAGGTTGAAACTCAAAGGAATTGACGGGGACCCGCACAAGCGGTGGAGCATGTGGTTTAATTCGAAGCAACGCGAAGAACCTTACCAGGTCTTGACATCCCTTGCTAATCCTAGAAATAGGATGTTCCCTTCGGGGACAAGGTGACAGGTGGTGCATGGTTGTCGTCAGCTCGTGTCGTGAGATGTTGGGTTAAGTCCCGCAACGAGCGCAACCCTTATTATTAGTTGCCAGCATTCAGTTGGGCACTCTAGTGAGACTGCCGGTGACAAACCGGAGGAAGGTGGGGATGACGTCAAATCATCATGCCCCTTATGACCTGGGCTACACACGTGCTACAATGGCATATACAACGAGTCGCCAACCCGCGAGGGTGCGCTAATCTCTTAAAGTATGTCTCAGTTCGGATTGTAGGCTGCAACTCGCCTACATGAAGTCGGAATCGCTAGTAATCGCGGATCAGCACGCCGCGGTGAATACGTTCCCGGGTCTTGTACACACCGCCCGTCACACCATGAGAGTTTGTAACACCCAAAGCCGGTGGGGTAACCTTTTAGGAGCCAGCCGTCTAAGGTGGGACAGATGATTAGGGTGAAGTCGTAACAAGGTAGCCGTAGGAGAACCTGCGGCTGGATCACCTCCTTTCTAAGGAAAATCGGAAACCTACACAGTCAACGAAACGATATTTAGTTTTGAGTGGTTAACATTCAAATATGGGGAATTAGCTCAGCTGGGAGAGCGCCTGCTTTGCAAGCAGGAGGTCATCGGTTCGATCCCGATATTCTCCATCGCAACCAAACGGTTGCTTATTAGTTCTTTGAAAACTGAATCATAATTGTAAATTTTTAAATTTATTTCAATTGATATTAATCAATTAAATTGAGCCGAAAAAATACACCGCGTAATTTTTTGAGTTTTTTAAATCAGTTTAAAATCGCTTGTGACCATTGAGTCACAATACTCAAACGAAATCATCAACGAGAGTTGATCGGTTAAGTTATTAAGGGCGCATGGTGAATGCCTTGGCACTAGGAGCCGATGAAGGACGGGACTAACACCGATATGCCTCGGGGAGCTGTAAGTAAGCTATGATCCGGGGATTTCCGAATGGGGGAACCCAACTTGTGATGCAAGTTATCGTTCAATGAATACATAGTTGAACGAAGGTAGACGTTGTGAACTGAAACATCTCATTAGCAACAGGAGAAGAAAGAAAAATCGATTCCGTCAGTAGCGGCGAGCGAACGCGGAGGAGCCCAAACCAGTGTGCTTGCACACTGGGGTTGTAGGACTACCGTTGTGGAGTTACAAATTTGTTTATTAGCAGAAGCAGCTGGGAAGCTGAGCGAAACAGGGTGATAGCCCCGTATGCGAAAGTAAGCAAACTCCCGTGTAGGATCCTGAGTACGGCCGGACACGTGAAATCCGGTCGGAAACTGCGAGGACCATCTCGTAAGGCTAAATACTCCCTAGTGACCGATAGTGAACCAGTACCGTGAGGGAAAGGTGAAAAGCACCCCGGAAGGGGAGTGAAAAAGTTCCTGAAACCATGTGCCTACAACAAGTTAGAGCCCGTTAATGGGTGATAGCGTGCCTTTTGTAGAATGAACCGGCGAGTTACGATAACATGCAAGGTTAAGGTGGAAAGACCGGAGCCGTAGCGAAAGCGAGTCTGAAATGGGCGTTCGAGTATGTTGTTGTAGACCCGAAACCAGGTGACCTACCCATGTCCAGGGTGAAGGTGCGGTAAAACGCACTGGAGGCCCGAACCCGTACATGTTGAAAAATGTTGGGATGAGGTGTGGGTAGCGGTGAAATTCCAATCGAACTTGGAGATAGCTGGTTCTCTCCGAAATAGCTTTAGGGCTAGCCTCGGAAGATAGCGTGTTGGAGGTAGAGCACTGTTTTGGTGCGGGGCCCATCTCGGGTTACTAAATTAAGATAAACTCCGAATGCCAATCACGTATGTCCGGGAGTCAGACAGTGAGTGATAAGATCCATTGTCGAAAGGGGAACAGCCCAGATCGTCAGTTAAGGTCCCTAAGTGTGTGTTAAGTGGAAAAGGATGTGAAGTTGCATAGACAACTAGGATGTTGGCTCAGAAGCAGCCACCATTTAAAGAGTGCGTAATAGCTCACTAGTCGAGTGATTCTGCGCCGAAAATGTACCGGGGCTAAACACACCACCGAAACTACGGGTGCCACATTAGTGGCGCGATAGGAGAGCGTTCTAAGGGCGATGAAGTCAGACCGTGAGGACTGGTGGAGCGCTTAGAAGTGAGAATGCCGGTATGAGTAGCGAAAGACAGGTGAGAATCCTGTCCACCGTATGACTAAGGTTTCCTGGGGAAGGCTCGTCCTCCCAGGGTTAGTCGGGACCTAAGGCGAGGCCGAAAGGCGTAGTCGATGGCTAACAGGTTGAGATTCCTGTACCAGGTGAACATGTTTGAACAATGGAGGGACGCAGAAGGCTAACAGAACCCAGCAGTTGGAAAAGCTGGGTCAAGCAATAAGTCTGAGAGTGAGTTAAATGCTTGCTGTCATAAGGACAAGTTGTGATGAGGACCGAAATCAAGTAGGGAAGTCTGTGATGTCACGCTGCCGAGAAAAGCTTCTAGTTAGTGTTTACCTGCCCGTACCGCAAACCGACACAGGTAGTCGAGGAGAGCATCCTAAGGTGAGCGAGTGAACTCTCGTTAAGGAACTCGGCAAAATGACCCCGTAACTTCGGGAGAAGGGGTGCTCAGCGCAAGCTGAGCCGCAGTGAATAGGCCCAGGCGACTGTTTATCAAAAACACAGGTTTCTGCAAAATCGTAAGATGACGTATAGGGGCTGACGCCTGCCCGGTGCTGGAAGGTTAAAAGGAGTGCTTAGCTTCGGCGAAGGTACGAATTGAAGCCCCAGTAAACGGCGGCCGTAACTATAACGGTCCTAAGGTAGCGAAATTCCTTGTCGGGTAAGTTCCGACCCGCACGAAAGGCGTAACGATCTGGGCGCTGTCTCAACGAGAGACTCGGTGAAATTTAAAGACCCGTGAAGATGCGGGTTACCCGCGACAGGACGGAAAGACCCCATGGAGCTTTACTGTAGCTTGATATTGAGTGTTTGTGCAGCTTGTACAGCATAGGTAGGAGCCGTAGAAATCGGGACGCTAGTTTCGATGGAGGCAAACGTGGGATACTACCCTCGTTGTATGAACACTCTAACTCACACCACTAAGCGTGGTGGAAGACAGTGTCTGGCAGGCAGTTTGACTGGGGCGGTCGCCTCCTAAAAGGTAACGGAGGCGCCCAAAGGTTCCCTCAGAATGGTTGGAAATCATTCGTAGAGTGTAAAGGCACAAGGGAGCTTGACTGTGAGACTTACCAGTCGAGCAGGTACGAAAGTAGGGCTTAGTGATCCGGTGGTTCCGCATGGAAGGGCCATCGCTCAACGGACAAAAGCTACCCTGGGGATAACAGGCTTATCTCCCCCAAGAGTCCACATCGACGGGGAGGTTTGGCACCTCGATGTCGGCTCATCGCATCCTGGGGCTGTAGTCGGTCCCAAGGGTTGGGCTGTTCGCCCATTAAAGCGGTACGCGAGCTGGGTTCAGAACGTCGTGAGACAGTTCGGTCCCTATCCGTCGCGGGCGTAGGAAATTTGAGAGGAGCTGCCCTTAGTACGAGAGGACCGGGGTGGACGTACCACTGGTGTATCAGTTGTTCCGCCAGGAGCATCGCTGAGTAGCTATGTACGGATGAGATAAACGCTGAAAGCATCTAAGTGTGAAACTCGCCTCGAGATGAGATTTCCCATTCAGTAATGAAGTAAGACCCCTCAAAGATGATGAGGTAGATAGGCTAGAAGTGGACGTGCGGTGACGCATGGAGCGGACTAGTACTAATGGTTCGAGGACTTAACCAAGTAGCAAGTGGTGTAAGGCAAAAAAGCAGTTATGATTCAGTTTTGAGGGAACTAAGTTCACTCAATTAGAAACGTGTCGTGATGATGGCACTGAGGTCACACCTGTTCCCATACCGAACACAGCAGTTAAGCTCAGTTACGCCGAAAGTAGTTGGAGGATCGCCTCCTGCGAGGATAGGACATTGCGATGCATATGGACGTTTAGCTCAGCTGGGAGAGCACCTGCCTTACAAGCAGGGGGTCACAGGTTCGAACCCTGTAACGTCCATTGGTCGCATGGTCTAGCTGGTTATGACGTTCGCCTGTCACGCGAAAGATCACGGGTTCGAGTCCCGTTGTGACCGTTTCAATTAAGTATTACATCATATCATAGGGGTATAGTTTAGCGGTAGAACAACGGTCTCCAAAACCGTCGGCGGGGGTTCGATTCCCTCTACCCCTGCCATGGCGGTAGTGGTGAAGTGGTTAACACACCGGTTTGTGGTTCCGGCACGCGTGGGTTCGATCCCCATCTACCGCCCTTTAATGATGTAGTATTTAATATGATGCCGTTGTGGCGGAATTGGCAGACGCGCTGGACTCAAAATCCAGTTCCCGCAAGGGAGTATGGGTTCGACCCCCATCGACGGCATTAGTATGGTCCCTGATAGTCTTTTTATAGGCTCTTAGGGATTTTTGTTTTATAAAGAACCGTTGTTACTAATATAAGGAAATCAAGTGAAGTATTAAAACAAACGAATTTTTAAAGATAGCACTGATGATTAATTTATTTTTGACATATGTTAGATTAGTTATAATTAATTAGAATATATTTTTTTTAGAAAGGAACAGAATAAATGACAAATAAACCAATCACTAGTGAGACGCATCAACAGTTAATGGTAGATTTTAGTGTAGCTGGTCCTCAAGTTGGTGAAAAAAATATTTCTTTATCGGATGGATTTTTAGTACGTGATGAAAATAATGAGGAAAAGAATTATTTTCATTGGGACGTTATTCGTCGAGCTGATGAAACTTATTGGTCACCTTTAGATGGTGATCGCAAAACGCTATATGACATCACGGCGTACAAAATTAAAAGTAAAGAGACGAATCAGTGGCTAACCATTGCTGAATGGTTTTCTGCTGATAAATTTTAATAATAAATAAGAAAAGTATTAAACAACATTTATTTTGTTGACATAATTATATTGCAGTATTTTAACATGTAAAAAGGGGACGTCAATCTACCAAATGATGAGGTAGATTAACGTCCCCTTTTCAGATATAACACACTAATCGCTCAGTCAGTTTTATGATTATAAATGAATCTAATCAAGCGTTGACATAAGATGATGACTAACAGAACGGTACCAATTAGAAAGCCGTATTTCGCAATTTGATGACCTGGTGTTTGATAGCGCAGGACAATGTGATTCGTGCCAGCTTTTAAAGGTATTCCAATAAAACCTGTACCTAATGCCACTAATCGAGATGAATGATCAACTGCAGTCCAACCTTTACTATATGGAATGGTTGTTGCTAATATACTTGCCTTTTTCACTTTAATTGTTGTTGATAATTGATTATTTGTTAATGTGTATTTAGGTGCAGTTTTTTGGATTGTTTTAGCCACTTTATTGAATCGATAATCAGTAGGAATAGCCTTAACTTGTACATCAAAACTATATTCACCAACCTTGCTAAATGTTAATGGAATGAATGTTTCTTTCGTTGTATCATTTGCTTGTCCAAGATTGAGCGTTACTTGCTTTTGTGGATTATAAAATGATAAGTTTGATTGACCTGTTTGAGTGAATGTATTCGTTATATCATTATAAGTTGCAGTTAACGTATAACCCGTTATTTCTTTACCAATACTACTAAAGTGATGCTTATACCAATTCCACGTAAAAGCTTTCTCATTATAGCGACGATCAATAAGGTTTTGTTCATTTTGACCATTTTGTTGATGATCATAACGGTATTTTGTTAAAGCAATCTGTTGTTGTTGTTTGATATTATACGGATGGAAATGAATGTTAGAAAGTTCCAAATGTAGCTCAGTGCCAGCTAAATCTTTAGAAGGACTGAGATAAAAACCAGCTGGTAACCAATCGGAATTCGTTTTATAAGTCATATGTAACTTTTTAGTCGGTGACTTAGTTAGATTTGTCCGAATTGGTGCTGTTTTAACTGATTTTGCAAATTGTGAATGTTGTTTGGTGCGACTATTCTTGACGACAATACTGTCTGCTAAACTAGCCTCCTTAGTTGTTGGTGATAGCTTATCATAGTCAGTTTGACTGATTTTATACTTTGGAAAATATAATAATGGGTAAGCATTTTTAGAATGTACAAGTGATTGACCATTAACAACTTGATTTGCAACGACCTGATATGAATAAGGGGTCAGAGAATTTGGATTCTCATAGCGATCCGAAACGCCCAATACATTACTAAGAACGTCACGAGAGTCAAGATTACCAGTAATATCATTAGGATTGGCAGTATTAATCGCAAGTTTTGCGAGTCCGGAACCTACAGCACCATTTTGCAAGGACCAATAACTTTCGATATTATTCAACGGTCCAATAATAGGTAAGTTGGTTGCCGGTGCAATACCGGTTGCATTATTTAATTGATTGTCAACATAAGCTCTTGTGAGCGCTTTTGTTTGCGGTTTTAAATATTGATGTTGTTGTTTGATTAGTGTTTGAACAACTTGATTAGACAGTGAATCAGTCGTATCTGGATTGGTATTATTTGTGTGATTGCGGATAGTTAACAAGAAAATATTCGACAGAACGAGTACAACTAACCAAATTGGTTTAAAATGTGGTGTCGACTGGGTTAACCATAAAACAATGATCGTCACAAAATAAATAGCAATCATGACGCCATAGCGATTATTTAAATTAAAATTACTAATAATAAGTAATGAAAAACTAGCAATTAAACCAACAATGAAAAAGTAGAGATAGTCACGCTTTGAAAGATTGGCTAAATCATTAAGCATTTGCAACAATATAAAGCTTGCCGGTAATAAAATTAGGAATAACCAGCGATTAGAAGGTGAGGAACCGCCATTTAAAATAGCAGCAAAAGCTGGTAGACAGACACCTATTGAACAAATAATCCATAGATAATTAAAATAACGATATTGATGCCAACGACGTAAACTAAAAATAATTGCCATGACACTTAGTGCGCTAAAACCACCAGTTAACCAAAATGATGGTGTTGTCAGGTTAGCAATTAAATTTCCCGGTAACGCAAAGTAATAGTATAAGGGATAAAGGGTGAGACCATTAGCCAGTTCATTATTTGAACGTGCAGAACTAAAGACTGCATTCACACTAGGAATGAACAATGGACTTGCTAGTAAACTACCGATTATGCTAGCGAGTAATACCTTAAAATGTGTTGTCCACTTCGTCCATGTATGATGATAAAATTGATAGCCGACCCAGAATATTCCTAAGCCAATGACCATCATAAATGCGAAATAAAAATTGTTCCAAAGTGTCCAAAAAATCATGACAATTAAGAAAATATAATTTTGTTTTGATAGTGCATAATCCATTGCTAAAATAAGCAATGGGAAAATGATTAATGGATTAATGAAAAAGGGATGTTCAAAAACGGCAAAGGCTGTATAACCAGAGAACACATAACTAAAAGCGGCTAATTGATACTGCCAAATAGGTCTTTTTTTGAACCAATGATGGGCAGCTACTAAGAAGGCCACACCAGCAAGATATAACCTGACAATAATCATGAAGTTGTAATAGTTTAATAGATGTGATTTAGAAATAAAGGCAACGCCATAGCTAAAAATATCACCTAGTGTATAGTAGGAAAAAGTTTGATAATAATCTGCCCCTAAACCGAGTTGCCATTGCCAACTTGTCGGTAAATAATGGTTATGAATAATATCTTTTAAATCATTTTGCCAGTGTACTAAGGCTGGCACATGTTGGGCAATACCATCAGATTGCCAAACTAATGAAGTATCAGTCAAATAATAGGGCATAAAAATAAATAATGCGATAATAAAAAAATAAATTGTATAGGTAATAAGTGATCGATAAGACCATTTAAGATGCAATTGCATGTTTGATACCTCCAGAAGACTATCCAAGATATTATATCATTTCCAAGAATAGCTTATGAAAAAAATACACAAAAATAAGCGACAAAGTAGTTTTTAAAAAATATATTAAATAATTAAGAGTAAGTGTGTAACCGTTTACAGATTGCATAACTTAGTCTATAATTAGACAAGTACAAGTATGGATTGTACTTGTGTCACTATTATATAAATAAGGAGCGTGGCAATTATGGTAAATTTCATTATTGCTAGTCATGGTGAATTTGCTGTGGGTATCCGACAGTCAGGTCAAATGATTTTTGGGGAGCAAGAAAATGTGCAAGTTGTAACATTTATGCCCAACGAAGGTCCAGAAGATTTGATGAAAAAGTTTGAGGATGCACTTGCAACATTTGAACCTGAGGGACAGGTCTTGTTCCTCGTTGATTTGTGGGGTGGATCACCATTTAACGCTGCATCTCGTATTCAAGCTTTGCATGAAGATCGTATGGCGATTATTACAGGCTTGAACTTGCCAATGTTAGTAGAAGCTTATGGGGCACGTTTTACAATGGAAACGGCTGCTGAGATAGCAAGTTACTTGATGCCAGTTGCAAGAGATGGTGTTAAAACCCTACCTGAGACGGAGGAAACAACAGCAACGACTGAAAATACTTCAGAAGATGCACAACCTGTTGTAGAGGCTGGTGATGTGAACGAAGTCATTCACACGGGCACGGCAACGATGGATGTTCGTTTGGCACGTATTGATTCACGTTTGTTGCACGGACAAGTTGCAACGGCATGGACTAAGACGGTAGCACCAAACCGAATCATTGTTGTTTCAGATAGTGTTGCAAAAGATGAATTACGTAAGACTTTGTTGACGCAAGCGGCACCGGTTGGTGTCAAAGTAAACGTTGTGCCCATTCAAAAGTTGGTTGATGTTTGGGATGATCCACGTTTTGCATCTGTTAAGGCACTATTATTATTTGAAACACCACAAGATGTCGCAAAAGCGGTTGAAGGTGGCGTAAAGTTAAATGAAGTTAACATTGGATCAATGTCTCATTCAGAAGGCAAGCGGATGCTAACAAATGCTGTTGCTGTTGATGATGAGGATATTAAGACATTGGAATACCTACGCGATAATGGTGTGACTTTCGATGTTCGTAAAGTACCAGCTGATCAAGGTAAAGATGTCTTTGACTTGTTGAAGAAGTCATAATTTGTTTTTTAATTTATTAGAGAAATTATTCGGGAGGATAACGCATGATTTCAGCGTTTTTCGTAGTTCTATTTGCATTCCTTGCTGGAATGGATGGAATTCTAGATCAATTCCAGTTTCATCAACCACTAGTTGCTGCCACATTGATTGGGTTGGCAAATGGTCATGTAACTGAGGGTATTATTCTTGGTGGAACATTACAAATGCTTGCCTTAGGATGGATGAACATTGGGGCAGCTGTTGCACCAGATGCGGCATTAGCATCAGCTGTATCAGCTTACCTTGTTACTGGTCCAGCACAAGTTAGTGTTGATACTGGTATGGCGATTGCTATTCCATTGGCTGTTGCTGGACAAGTTTTGACAATTGGTGTTCGTACAATTACAGTTGCTTTAGCTCATATTGCTGATAAGCAGGCTGAAAAGGGTAGTTTACGCGGTGTTGAAACTGTTCACTGGTCAGCCTTAGCATTACAAGGTTTGCGTATTGCAATTCCTGTTATTATCGTGATGGCCGTGGGTGCTGGTCCTGTTAATACTGCTTTGAACGCAATTCCTGATGTTATCACAAAGGGATTGGCTGTTGCTGGTGGCTTTATCGTGGTTGTTGGATATGCCATGGTTATCAACATGATGGCAACTGCTGAACTATGGCCATTCTTCTTCTTAGGATTTGCATTGTCAGCAGTTACAGAATTGAATTTGATTGCAATGGGTATGATTGGTCTTGTACTGGCCTTGATCTATCTACAACTATCACCAAAGTTTAATGGTGGCGGTTCAGGCAAGGGTGGTTCAAACAGTTCAAATGGTGATCCAATTGATACCATTTTAAATAACTATTAGGCTTGGAGGATAGTACATCATGAGTGAAAATGAAAAAAATGAAGTTCACTTGACTAAAGGTGATCTAGTTAATACTTGGTGGCGTTCAACTTTCTTGCAAGCTTCTTGGAATTATGAACGTATGCAAAACGTCGGTTGGGCATTTTCAATGATTCCCGGTATCCGTCGTCTGTACAAATCAAAAGAAGATCGTGCAGCTGCATTGAAGCGTCACTTGGAATTCTTTAATACGCATCCATATGTCGCCTCACCTATTTTAGGTGTTGAGCTTGCCATGGAAGAGCAACGTGCAAATGGTGCCGAAATCAATGATGAAGGTATCAACGGTGTTAAGGTTGGAATGATGGGGCCTTTGGCTGGTGTTGGAGATCCTATTTTCTGGGGAACGATGCGTCCTGTCTTAGGCGCTTTCGCTGCTGGTATGGCCCAAACAGGGTCAATTTTGGGACCAATTATCTTCTTTGTGGTATGGAATTTGATTCGTATGTTGTTCCTATGGTATACCCAACAATTGGGTTACAAAGAAGGAACAAATATTACACAAGATTTGGCTGGTGGTGCTATGCAAAAGATCACCACGGGTGCTTCAATCTTAGGTATGTTTATCATGGGTGTGTTGGTTCCTCGTTGGACAACCATGAACTTCCCAATGGTGATGTCTAAGGTTAAGGTCCAAAGTGATGCGACAGCTGGTGTACCAGGATTGGCTAAGGCAATCAACAATGGTGATGTTTCAGCTTCACAAATTGCTGATGTTGTAACAAAGATTCAAGGTGGTCAATCATTAACAGCTTACAAAGTGACGACATTACAAGATACATTGGATCAATTGTTGCCAGGTTTGGCACCATTATTGTTGATGTTCATTGTACTTTGGTTACTACGTAAGCGTGTATCAGCAATTACAATTATCTTCGGATTGTTCATTGTTGGTATCTTGGCATACGCCTTTGGCATTATGTCATAAACCAATTTTCAATAAATTTGATAAAATAAAAGATGAGGTCGTTATCATAACTGCCCCATCTTTTTTATATAATCTAGGAGAAAAAAATGGTTCAGGCATTAAATACAAAAATAAACTTATCAGGTAATGCAAATGCATTGATGTCACCAGTTAATATTCAACAAGGCAAAATATATTATGGTGATCGTGGGATAGAATTTCGAGCAAACATAGGTGGTGGTTTTATTCAAATTCCATGGCAAAATGTTGAAAGTATCAGTATGGAAATTATGATGAAATTTTATTACCGTGGTTATTTCATCAAAACAACAGATGGTAAAACTTTTGAATTTGTTGGTGGTAAAGCAAAACAAGCACTTGAGATGTTTAGAGAATATCTAAAACCTGAGCAAGTTTTACGACGTAAGGGTGTTTTGGAACGAAAACGCAAATGATTTGTGTTAAAATGAGCAAATAGGGGGATTGGTTAATGAAAACATTGAATTTGTATGTTGTACGCCATGGGAAGACGTATTTTAATCGTTATAACAAGTTACAAGGTTGGGGTAATTCACCATTGGTTGATTCGGGGATTCAAGATGCACATACTGCAGGTCAAAAATTAGCGCAGGTAAAATTTAAAGCAGCTTATAGTTCGGATACAACTAGGGCAATGGATACAGCTAAAATTATTTTAGACGAAAATAAAAATAGTCGTGATATTCGATTAATTACAGATGCAAAATTTCGAGAAGAATTTTATGGTAGTTTTGAAGGTTCAAATATGGACGTCGCTTGGACAAATGCAGGTGCACCAGTGGGTTTAAGAACGTATTCAGAAATCGTTGATCATTATGGTGTTGATAAGACGAAAGATTTATTAAAAGATGCTGATCCATGGCACGATGCAGAGAATAGTGATGAATATTGGGAACGCATTATGGCAGGATTAAAGCGTATTTTGATCAATCCAGTGTTAGATGATGGTGACAATGTTTTATTAGTTAGTCATGGTAATACATTAATTTCATTAGCAGATCGTTTTGGTGAGGGGAAAATCCAGGTACATGAACGGCCAGCTAATGGATCAATTTCACAAATGGCGTTAAATAAGGCAGGGTTAACGATCCTATCCTATAATAACCAACCTGTACAGGACTAAATTAGTGATAATTGTTTTTGATTCTATTAACATAATGCAGGACACTATTTGAAATATGGTGTCCTGCATTATTGTATTTGTTATGCAATTCGGCATATCTTTTTATGACGTGCTATACTTATTCACGTTTATAAAAGGAGGGCAGTATTGTGACCCGTAAGAAAAAATTACCAATAGGGACTGCAATCGTTGTTGCAGGGTTATTAATTTTACAACAGACCGGCTTCATTAAACTTGATGATTTATCAGGTTCACAACAAAGTCAGTCAGCACCGTCATCCAGCGTTACAACAAAGATACATAGTAAAGATGGCGTTAATTATGGGACAGTAGCTGATGAACATCCAAGTGAATCATTAGCAAAAACAGTTTTAACACCAGAAATTAAGAAACAACTAAAAAGTAGTCAAGTTTCATATAACCAATCAGGTGCGTTTATTGTTAATAACAATCAGACAAATTTAGATGCGTTAGTTAAGGTTGCACCTTATGTGCAATTATCACAATTGGATAGTCATGAACGTCCAGGCATGGCCAATGCATTTTTAAGTAAAAGTTCACGTCAATACCAATCTCGTTCAGAAACAGGTAATTCACAAACCGTTAATCCAGTGGGCTGGCAACAAGTAACAATTGGTGGACGATACCACACATTGTATAATCGTGGGCATTTAATTGGTTATGCATTAGCTGGTAATATTCGCTCATTCGATTCTTCTGAAGCGAATAAACAAAATATTGCGACGCAAACAGCATGGGCCAATCAATCTTCAAATGGAAATTCAAAAAATACAGGTCAAAATTATTATGAAACACTTATACGTAGAGCATTAGATCGTCATCAAAATGTTCGTTATCGAGTGACGCCACTTTATAGTGATAACAACTTAGTACCTTCTGGTAATCATTTGGAAGCAAAGTCAAGTGACGGGAAGCTACAATTCAATGTCTTTATTCCTAATGTACAACCCGGAGTTGAAATTAATTATGCGACTGGGGCTAGCACAACGATAAATTAGAGAGATGCAAATTTTCATATAGATTATGGTTACTTTAATATTTATATTGTAAAAGATGATGTGTAACTAATATATTTGGAGGGTATAGTTATGGAAAAAGAACAACAATTATCAATTTTAAAAGATCTAGTTGCGATTACATCAGTCAATAATAATGAGCGACAGGTTGCTGATTATCTGAAACAATTATTTGATTCTGTGGGTATTATTAGTACCGTTTTACCGCTTGAAAATTCTCAATCGCGAGCAAATTTGGTTGCAGAAATTGGTTCGGGGAAACCAGTATTAGCTGTTTCAGGGCATATGGATGTTGTATCCGTTGATCCAGATAATTGGACAACTGATCCATTTGAGATGACTATTAAGGATGGTAATATTTATGGGCGCGGCACAACGGATATGAAAGCTGGGTTGGCAGCTTTAGTTATTGCAATGATTGAATTAAAGCAAAGTGGTGACAAAATTCCTGGGACGATTCGTTTGTTAGCAACGGCCGGAGAAGAAGTTGGCATGCCCGGTGCCACAGCATTAAAAGCACAACATTATATGGATGATGTTGATGCCTTATTAATTGCTGAACCATCAAGTGAATATCGCGCCATATTTGCTAATAAAGGTGAACTAAATGTGACTGTGAAATCTGTCGGTAAAGCAGCTCATAGTTCTATGCCTTATTTAGGAAATAATGCTGTTGAGCATTTGATTGATGTATTGCAAATAATTAAGACAAAATTAGCTGACCAGATAGCCAATATTAAGAATGATGTCTTAGGTGATACTGTTATCAACATTGATACAATTCATGGTGGCGATCAGGTTAATGCAATTCCTGCATTGGCTACGGCAGAAATTAATATTCGTACAATTCCTGAGTTTGACAATAAAAAAATTTGGGGAAAAATTCAGCAGATTGTCACAAAGTATAATACAGAGAGTACAGGACAAATTTCAGTGAGTGCTGATATGGATGTGGTGCCAATCGTAGGTAATGCAACTTCTAAATTAATTTCTGATATTCAACGAATTGCAGAACCATTTATTTCTGAAGATAAGATGTCCAAAGAAGAAATGTTACAAATGATGTCAGATGCTAAGAGTATTGGTATCGATGATTATCAAGTTGGAAAAATAATGACATTAGGTGTTCCTGGGGGAACAGATGCTAGCCAATTTTTAGTTGACCAACCTGTTGGTTTTGATTACGTTATGTATGGTCCGGGTAATAATACGCCACATCAGGATAACGAGTTTGTCCCTGAATCTCAGTATTTTGATTTTATTGAAATTTATAAGCAACTATTTAAAGAGTATGGGGCTCGTTCGTAATCAAAATAAAATTGGACGTAGAAATCTGTAAAATAGTCATTTCTTCATATCATTAAAATATAAAAAAGTCCGCAAGATTTGAAAAATCTTACAGACGATAATTGACTAACAGTTATAATGTGAAATGTCAGCGTTTAAAACGTTGGCATTTTTTTGTTTAATATCTAGCGATTGTATTTGAACTTTTTCTAGGAATTTGGACGATTGATACCGTAATTCTGATTAATACCTAAGTCGTCATTTGTCATTAATTTTACAACAAAGTCAGCAATACTATTAATGGCAATGTCATGACCGCCAAAAGGCTCACCCTTAGTTGTCAATTCATATATTTCCGAACCATGATCAAACCATCCCGGGCGAATAATGGTGTAATTTAGTGATGAATTTTCAATGAGGTCGGCAGCTTGACGATACTTTTTTAAAAACGGATTCTGATCAAGATTGCCACTTTTGCCAATATTAGCAGGTATTTCATTATAAATACCCATTGATGCAATAAAAATAATGCGTGAAACTTGTGCTTCTTTCATGACGGATATAATGTTTTTAAGATATGTTGGTAAATCACCACTTAATGCGATAAAAACGATGTCTTGGTTTTGCATGGCTTTTAGTAGTGATTCTTTATGGCTAACATCACCACTAATTTTGGTTTCTCTATCACTATTAATTGTTAGTTGGTTAGCGGTTCTAGCAAATAAAGTGAGATGATCATTTGTTTTTGTTAATAATTGTTGACGAGTAGCTTGACCGATAGTGCCCGTGGCGCCGATAATCAGAACATTTTTCATAACATAAACCTTTCTTTCTAGTTATTTGTTTGCATAAAGAATACGCTTAATATACACCTTAGAGTGAACTTCAACACAAGTTAACTTAATTGAAAATTTTATTCAAGAAACATGCGTATTATTTGTATTTTGGTCATGTCTATGCATGTGAATTATTAATACCAAAATATAAGGGAGTGTAGGTTAGTTACTAATATTCTGATTGGTTGTCATGGATAATTGTTAAAACAAGGCTTCTTAAACATAGCTAATTGCTTTGTGTTATAAATAAAATGGTTAAAAACAAAAAGTACGACGACAAATTTGAAAATGAAGGGTACTTTGAAAGTTAAAGTAAAAACTTAAGGTTCAGAGTACCCCTAAAAATCGTTTTCGGTACGAAAGATTGTGCCTTATTTATCAAAGAGTTCAGTTTTCAAAGATTTTAAAATATCATTTGGAGTAATGACTTTTTGATGCAAAATTGGCTTATCAAATAAAGTCAACACCTGATTGGGAATGTCTGTATTTGTTTTACTCGACAAGTGCGTTAATGCATCGGCACCTTCAACTACCTTTTCACCAAGCGCTGATAAAATAGTTTGTGGAAATTTATATGGGCTTGCAGTAGCGGCTAATAGAGTAGGAGTTTCTTGATCACTAATCGACTGATACACATAGCGTCCAACAGCAGTATGAGGATCAATCAAATAATTGGTTTGATCAAATACTGACGAGATTGTATCACATACTTGCTCTTGTGTTGCGAAATGAGATTTGAACTGCTGTAAGTTACGACGTGTGTCTTCGAACAATCGATATTGACCATCATCGGCCAATGCTCTCATATATGATTTAACTTCTGAAGTGTTACGGTTACTAGCAAAATATAGTAAGCGCTCCAAATTACTTGACACTAAAATGTCCATCGCTGGCGCATTTGTGACTTTAAAAGGGCGCCTGCTGTCATAAACACCAGTATTAAAAAAATCTGTTAAAACATTGTTTTCATTTGAAGCAACCACAAAATCATTGACAGGCAAGCCTATCTGACTCGCATAATAGGCTGCTAAAACATTGCCAAAATTACCGGTTGGCACGACGATATTGATTTTATCCCCAACTTTGATGTCATTTTGTTTAATTAGTTGTGCATAGCTGTAAAAATAGTAAACGATTTGTGGCACCAGTCGACCAATGTTAATTGAATTTGCTGACGAAAAACGCATGTGATGATCAGCTAGTTCTTGAATGAGTTTTTGATCACTCAAAAGGGCTTTAACTGCTTTTTGTGCGTCATCAAAATTGCCAGTGATTGCTGTGACATGAGCATTTTTACCCGTTTCACTGATCATTTGTTGACGTTGAATATCACTGACACCAATTTCTGGATAAAACACCACAATTTCTGTATTTGGTACATCTGCAAAGCCACTCATAGCAGCTGTTCCAGTGTCACCAGAAGTTGCAGTCAAAATAACCACCTTGTCAGTGCTTGCTTGCTTTTTCGCTGCAGTTGTTAGCAAATAAGGCAACGCTTGAAGTGCCACATCTTTAAAAGCTAATGTCGGTCCGTGAAACAATTCGATATAGTGCAGGTTCTTTTCCCGATGTAAAGTGATAATTTTCTCATTATCCCATTGATCACCATAAGCTTGACAAATAATATAATCTATTTCTGATGCGCTGAAGTCGTCAAAAAAGGCATCAAAAATTTGCGTTGCAATTTCCGCATACGTTTGATGACTAAGTGTGTCCCAATCGACTGATATTTCAGGCCATGATTTGGGTACATAAAGACCACCATCTGGCGCAATACCATTCAATATAGCTTGACTAGCAGAAACTGCGGGTGCTCCACCACGTGTCGATATATACTGCATTTCATTAAGTTCCTTTATCATTAGTTTAGTTTATTATAACAAATCCATTTATTTGTGACTTTAAAAATGATAAAATTATAAGATGTTAATTACAATACGTTAATTTATCGAACATTAATTATAAAAGGAAAGAAATATGGAAATTGGAATTGGCCTCTTTGGACTCGGTACAGTCGGCACAGGTGTCGTTAAAATTTTACAACAAAATGCACAACAAATTACTGAACGAACTGGTGCGAAATTGGTCGTTCGTCATGCTGTTGTGCACAATTTAAATAAACAGCGAACCGGCTTTGCTCAAGATTTTCCAATTACTGATCAGCCATCTGACATTTTAAATAATCCTGATATTCATATCGTTGTGGAAGTCATGGGTGGTATCACAGAAGCCTACGATATTATCAAGCAGGCGATCACTGCTAAAAAGCATGTTGTGACTGCTAACAAAGACCTTATTGCTAGTCATGGTCAAGAGCTTGCTAATTTAGCGAATGAAAATGGTGTAGACCTCTATTATGAAGCGGCTGTTGCTGGCGGCATTCCAATTTTGCGAACACTTGCAACGAGCTTTACTGCCGATGAGATTACTCGTGTCGCTGGTATTATTAATGGCACAAGTAATTTTATTTTGACACAAATGGCATCAAATGGTTTGACATACGAGGATGCTCTGACTTTGGCACAAAAAAAGGGATTTGCTGAAGCTGATCCTACTAACGATGTCGCTGGTTTTGATGCCGCTTATAAGCTGATTATCCTTTCAAATTTTGCATTTGGTATTCAACCAGTTCTGGGGGATGTCAGTATCAGTGGCATCACAAACTTAACAGATTTAGATATTAAAGATGCTAAGAGCTTTGGTTATGGCATCAAATTGCTTGGTGTTGCGCAACGCGTTGGCGACTCAAATGACGCTATTAGTATTGAAGTTGCACCTTACCTAGTACCTTTTGATCATCCATTAGCAACCGTTAATAATGAAAACAATGCCGTTTTGGTTAATGGTGAATCCGTAGGTGAAGTCATGCTTTATGGGCCAGGTGCGGGTGAAATGCCAACAGCTAACTCGGTTTTAAGTGATTTGACAAATATTGCCACAAACTACATGCCAGGGAAACCATTTAACACATTTAATCAAAATCTTGATTTAGCTAAGCCATCTCAACGTGTAGCACGCCGATTTATAATCATTGATGTGGCTGATACACCTGGTGCAATGTATTCCGTAACAGGTATGTTCACTTCAGCAAAAATTAGTTTCACTGATTTAAAACAAACACCTGCCCAAAATGGTTATGCCCGACTTGTTGCGCTCACATATCCTGCATCGGATGCACAATTAAATGTTATTAAAACAACTATCCGCAATGCAGATGGTATCAATTTAGTTTCGGAGTACAAAATTTTTTCATGATTACAATAAAAGTACCAGCCACTAGTGCCAATATTGGTCCGGGATTCGATTCTTTGGGCGTGGCTTTAAACCTATATTTAACACTTGAAATTCACGAACAGACAGCTACTTGGGAAGTTTTTCATGATTATGGCGATAGCATGCCCACTGATCAAAATAATTTTATTGTCTCAACGGCATTACGGATTGCGCCTTTGCTAAAACCACATCGCTTAGTTGTAAAATCAGATATTCCACTAGCTCGTGGTCTTGGATCTTCTTCATCAGCTTTGATTGCAGCTTTAACAATGGTTAGTATCCTAGACAATAAGCAATATACTAAAGAAGATTTACTTCAAATTGCCACCAAATTAGAAGGACATCCGGATAACGTTGCGCCGGCTATATTTGGTGGTGCTGTTGCCGCATATTATGATGGTACAACTGTCTTTCACACACCATTGCATTTTCCAAAGTCATTAAGTTTTGTCACTTTCATACCGGATTATCAACTATTAACAAAAAAAGCACGTGCGGCCTTACCAGAGACTTTATCCTTTAAACAGGCTGTTGCTGCAAGTGCAATTAGCAATACCCTGGTTGCTGCATTAGCTGGTAATGATATTAGCACTGCACGACACTTAATTGAACAGGATCAATTTCATGAAGAGGCGCGAGCATATCTTGTGCCAGAACTGACAGTTATTCGTCATATTGCCCATCAGCAAAACATAATTGGTACTTATTTGTCAGGTGCCGGTCCAACTGTCATTTCTGTTGTTGACGAAACGGAGGCTAATCAGTTAATAACGGCCATTAATTTGGCTAAGTTGCCTGGAAAAACATATCATTTACATACTGATTTAACCGGTAGGATAGTTCAAATAAAGGATTAGGAGGATGCGTGTCAATTAGTGCGCTATTTCATTATGAAAGTTTCAAAATTTGGTGGATCATCTTTAGCTGATGGTCAACAACTAAAAAGAGTTTTTGATATTATCCGAGATGATTCAGAACGTAAAGTAGTTGTGGTATCTGCGCCTGGGAAACGGTTTAAAGATGATACGAAGGTGACTGATTTGCTTCTCAGTTACGCTAAAGCAACAATTGAAGACACAGACGCAACTGACATAATTGAATCTATCAAAGAACGTTATCACGCAATCGGTAACTATTTTGATTTACCAGACCACGACTTAACTGATTTAGATGAACAGATCAATCATTTGGCAACCAGACATTATCGATCTTTTGATTATTTATATGCTGCGTTCGCTGCTCATGGTGAGTATCTGAATGCACAATTAGTAGCGAAGGTTTTTACCCATTTAGGTGTCCCATCAAGATTTATTGATCCAAAAGAAATTGGGCTATTGGTCGATGATAATGCGCGCCAAGCAACATTTGACACAACGTCATACGATACGATTTCTGAACTTGATTTATCAACATCAGAGCGCTTAATTGTGCCAGGATTCTTTGGCTATACTAAAAATGGTGATATGGCAACTTTTTCACGAGGTGGATCAGATATTACTGGTGCAATTATGGCGTGTGGTTTGCGAGCTGATTTATACGAAAACTTTACAGATGTCAGTGCAATTTACGCTGCTGATCCCAATATTATTGACAAGCCAGCTGCGATTGAGCAAATGACTTATGATGAAATGCGTGAATTGTCTTATGCTGGGTTTGCAGTATTTCATGATGAGGCAATTATGCCAGCCATTCAGGGTAGCATACGTATTAATATCAAAAATACCAATGAACCGGAAGCGCCGGGAACATTTATTGTACCACCAACTGAAGTTCAGCAATCACGTCCAGTAACTGGTATTGCGAATTCGAATCGTTTTGCAGCACTATATCTCCATCGTTATTTACTAAATAAGGAAGTCGGCTTCACTCTAAAAATTCTTGAAATCCTAAAGCGTTATCAAATATCTTATGAACACATGCCATCAGGTATTGATGACTTGACAATCATTTTTGACAAGACGCTCTTAACGCAAGAACAGATAGATGGCATGATGGCTGATATTGCATCAGAAATTAAACCTGATACACTGAAATGGATTCCTAGCTACGGTATTATAATGGTCGTTGGGGAAGGTATGCGCAATCGTATTGGTGCACTGGCTGAAATTGTATCGCCATTGAAAGAACATCATATTAGTCTGCAAATGGTTAACCAAGGTGCCAGTGAAATATCAATTATGCTTGGTATTCAACCTGATCTGTCAGATCGGGCCGTTAAAGCAATTTATGAAAATATAGACTGCTGGTAAAATTGTACGGATAGTTAAAACTAGTCAACGTCATGATATTTATCATAAGAAAAAGAAGCGTGCACAAAGTGTCGAAAATGATGTTAACAGTAACATTACAACCAGTGAAAACTTGAAAGCTCACAAACTGGCGCTGTTAGCAAAATAAAATTAATCCCCACTGGTCATTGAGGTGTACTCCGAAAGTGAAAGTTAAAGTAAAAATTTTACTTTTTGGGTATACCTCACATTGCGACTGGTGGGCTTTTTTGTGTTTTCTATCTATAATAACAGCAGATAGAAAATCAATCAAATTGTATTGATAAACAAAAAGTCTGTTGAGCGACTAAATTGATAATCGTTCAACAGACTGAAATTGCAAACAAACAAATCAAAAATGAATTCGGCACTAATTCGGCACTAACTCCAACTAAAACGTTGTTATATCAATGTTTGTAGCGTCTTATAAATGAACCCGGGGACTAAATATATGCACATTAACTAATTGACATAAACGGCTTGAAATGTTGGTGTATAGCGGTTTATTAATATTATCGTAAATGTTAAATTCTTGTTTTGTCCCACAAAATCCCGATGCTTCTTAAAATATTTGCCACTAAATTTGCCACCACTATTTTATAAATTATTAAGTAATTTAACTGATTTATCAGCTTCACTATGTCTTGTGGTTTGTAATAAGTGTGTATATATATCTAATGTCATAGTAATTGACGAATGTCCTAATCTTTCAGAGACATATTTTATATCAACGCCTTGGGACAATAACCAACTTGCATGAGTATGTCGTAAACCATGCATGGTAATTATCTTAGGAGATTTGATTTCTTTCAATATTAATTTCAATCTATCATTTGCTGATTTGCTTGTAATGGGATATGAAGATTCAACATTCGTGAAAACGAAATCAGTGTTGTTGTGAGTTGGTGACCATGATTTTAAATCAATAATTAGATTAGTTGGTACGTCAACAACACGATTAGATGTTTTATTTTTTGTTGGTTTTATTTTATGTGTTACTTGATCCCACGCTTTATTTATTGAAATAGAGTTCGAGGTAATATCATTCCACGTTAGAGCAGAAACTTCTTCATAACGCATACCAGTATTTAAAGTAGTAACAATCATCATGTCGCTGGTGTTTCTTTCAAATATAGGAATACTATTAATATAATTAATCAAAGCTTTCATTTGTGTTTCTTCTAAGAATTTTAATTCTTTATTTTTGCCGTCTTTACCTGTATATGTAAGTCCAGCCGTGGGGTCTTTTGATATTAGTCCGTCATAAGCGGCGTCACGAATTGATTGAGTCATATATGTTTTAATACGTTTAACTGTTGAAAACGAGTAAATAACAGCCAAGTCGTTTAAAAATTTTTGAAGTACTGGACGAGTCAACTTATCAAGCGATACATTATTCAAATATTTTGTAAAAACGCCGTAGGCAAATTTGTACCACCTTTTTTGAGCATCAGTAGCGTTAGTTTTATATAACTCACACCATAATTTAAAATAATCAGGAAACAATTGCTTGCTATCAATTGTAAATTGGTTAGTAACTTTGTCTGATTCCTGCTGCTTTATCCACGATCTAGCAGCACTTTTAGTTTTAAAACCGCCTTTACTTTTTCTTCTATATTTACCTTTTTCTTTATAAGACACACGGGCTAAGTATTTAGAGCCACGTTTTTCAATATCAGCCATATTAATTTAAACCTAACCTTTCATGTAAAAAATTTAACAGTTTAAAGACGTGTCTAGGTCTGGTATACTAGATACGTTAAATTAAAGCGCATAAAACCGCTTTGTTAATATTCGATTGCACGTACACATCTGTTTGGCGACGGGAGTGTGCGTGTTTTTTTATTTGTCTAATTTAAATCAATAGTCCAATTATTTGAATTATCATAAGCGTTAGATACAAATTGCAATTTGTCAGAAGTGACTGCCTGGCCTATCAATGTCCCTGTCATTGAAGCGTTCGGACGAAGAGAACCGCTTTCTAACATATCAGAATAAATATCATTACCATTTTCATCCAACATCATTGAGCCCATGTCAGTTTGTTTACCGTTGTCATCTAGCTTATAGTCATATTGATTGTAATCAAGAGTTTTAGTTCCCTTGTTAGTTAATGATACGTGGACAACAACGAATTGTTTTCCAGCATCTAAATCATCATATTCACCGCCATCCTTGAATTCAACAGAATCAACTTTTACGTTCATGCCGTTTCTTTGAGAAACAGTATCGCCAACGTTAAATGTTTTGTTTTCTTCGCTATGCGAACTGGCTTTCGATGAGGATTTACTACTTGATGAATCAGCCTTGTTAGTTGCTTGCGTGTCGTTTTTTCCAGCTGCATCATCAATTGCATTTGAATACATTGACTGTGTGCCCAAAACTACAACAAATGCAATTACTGAAAAAATAGTACCAAGCCATGCTAATAGCTTTTTATGTTTGCGATTAATTAATAGTGCAACTAGCCCTAAAATCACACCAATAACAGCTAAAACTGCTGCAAAGTTATTAACAATTGGCACCCATGACAAAATCAATGCAATTACCCCAATTACGATTGAAATAATACCCAATACCTTTTTCTCTGGTAACTTTTCCATGAGAAATATACTCCTATGTCAGCTTTTAACGTGGTTCAGATTTGCACGTATGTGTACCACCTTGTATAGGCGATTTATTCATAAATTAAATCTTTAACTAATGGTTCAAACCAACTAGGTAAGTTGAACTCGCTCATGAAATCTGACCAATTACGATATTCATTTGGCGTATCGATATAAACTAACCTAGCAATCATACGAATAGCACGTTCGTTAGTTTTTCTTTCCTCTTTGTTCTTGATGTAAGGGGAAAAAGTGTATAAAAACGATGGCTGTGAAAATTCAATATGACTTATTTCGTGAGCTAATCTAAAAACCACACTAATAGTTGAATTGTAATTTCTATTGATATTAATGATTTTGGTATTGCAAAATGCAACATCAGGGTCATTTGAATGTCCTGGTATATCTGTAATTGTAATACCATCCCTGTCAGCGACGCTTAATAGCAAGCTGAATAAATCTTCATGCATATACTATTTATCGTTCCCTTTCATGGTTTTAAGCATTGCAAGCAATGCTTTTTTATAATCTTCTGATAGTGGTTGACCGTCAAACATAGCCATGCCTTCATCTGATAACAGCTTATCTAAATCTACTGGTTCATCACTAGTAGATTTTTTATTTGTGCGTATCTCATCAGTGTTTCCTAATAAGTAGTCTACTGAAACGTTTAGTACATCAGCTACTGCTTTAACAGTTGCATACTTAGGCTCTACACCTTGATTGTACCTATACAAAGCGTTTTCTGATAATCCAGCTTTTAAAGCTGTTTGTTTAAGATTTAAGCCACGTTCACTGGCTATATTTTTAATTCGTTCAAACGTTGTCATTTTTAATATCTCCGCATTTGAATAAACTAATTACACAAAATAACACAAATGTCTTTACAAGATACACAACAGTGTTATATACTTAGTTCATCAAGTAATTGAGCAACAAAAAACAGACCTAAAATAATCAAAGCTTTGGCGAGCGGATATTGATACATAGGGTTTCTGTGCTTGTTTTTCTATGCCTTTATTGTACACAACTGTGTAAATAATTGCAACAACTTGATAATAAATAAACAGAAAGGGGCAAAAGAAAAGGCCTCCTAAAAAGGAGACTTTTAATTACTCACCACAATTGGCTAAGAGTCCAGAGAAACCATTCCCAAATTTTATAAATGATTGGTAGCAGGAAATTATCAAACAAAGATTTTAAAAACGGATTAACGACACAAATTTCCAAAAGTTTTTTAACAAGATATTGAATGAATTTTGAAACATTTTCCCAAGTGATTAGATGCTTAGTTTTTGTTTCTATGGCGGTAGGAACTACTACTTCTTCATCAATTAAATCATTCGGTTCATCAATAGTAATTTCATTTTGTGAGGCTAGCAAACTCATTTTATTTATTTCAACAATTTGTTTACTAAAGTTGGTTATTCGTTCTCTTTGGATTTTAGTAATTGTCTGCATTGTAGATTGTGAAAACAAGTGTTGGTAGTTTTTATCAATCTGTTTATATGGAATTGACTTTATAGATTCATTCATCTGTTTACTCATGTGAGCAATAGTTTTTTGAATATATTTAGTCATCTCATCAATCATTGGACGTAATGATTCAGCAAATTTAGTTATAAATTGCATAGAATCAATCGTTTCGTTGTAACTCATATATACACCTCCTTTCTATAAGAGATGTATATATTTTATCAAAAATAAACAAAGGAGGTTGCACTATGACTGCAACAACATTTGAAGAAGAGCAAGATGCTCAAAAAATTAAAATAAAAAAGCGCATTAAAAATGAGCTTATGGACAGAAATGATATGACACAAGGTGAATTAGCCGAGTTAATTGGCGAGGGTGTCAGTCAAACCAATCGAGCAATCAACGGCGAAAATTCACCTAAATCAAAGACCATTCGTAAGAAAATATTCACGTTGTTTAATATCACAGATTTATAAGGAGAAATAACATGCCAAATGAAGTACAGGTATTTAACTTTGAACAGATGAATGTTCGAACAGTAGAGATTGATAACAAACCTTGGTTCGTGGGAAAAGACGTTGCCAATATCTTAGGATATGCAAACACAAACGATGCTTTAACAAAACATGTTAATAGCGAAGATAGAAGGGGGTCGCAAGTTACGACCCCCTCTGGAACACAACAAATGACAGTTATTAATGAAGCGGGATTGTATGATTTGATTTTTGATGCAGCGCGTCAATCACGAAATCCTGAAATGAAACGAGTTGCTGGTGAATTTAGAGATTGGGCAACTCATGAAGTCTTGCCAAGCATTCGCAAGCACGGCGCATATCTAACTAACGAAAAGATTGAAGAAATTCTATTAAGTCCCGATACATTAATCAAAGTGGCAACGGAATTAAAAAACGAAAAAGAAAAGAATGTGCTACTCACGCAACAGGTTTCAGAATCACGACCAAAAGCTGATTATTATGACAAAATCATGCAATCAAAGTCGCTAGTTACAATCACACAAATTGCAAAAGATTATGGCTGGTCAGCAAAGCAAATGAACGACAAGTTACATGAATTAGGTGTTCAATACAAAATTGGCGGTCAATGGGTGCTTTATTCAAAGTATCAGGATAAAGGTTACACATTTAGCACCACCGTTGACATCACGAAAAAAGACGGCAGCAGCGACGTAAAAATGAACACTAAATGGACACAAAAAGGACGAGTATTCATTTATAGCTTGCTAAAAGAAAACAATATCTTACCAACAATCGAAAGAGAGAACTAATCATGAACGAATACAAAACACACCCAGCATTACAAACAGAACACTATGTACCAGCAACAACACTCGTACCTGATAAGTACGGCATTATCCAACTGTCAAATGAATTGTTAGTTGCCATGCACGAAGTATCTATGAACAGTTTGAAGAGCGACACAACAGAAGATGTAAATCTAAGTCCAAGCGTATCTGATACATTCGCTCAATTAACGCTTGCCATGGAAGATTTAGCTAAAGATTTTGGTGAAACACTAAAGCCCACAGAAACCAATAAAGTTAATGATCCATACGGCTTAGTCGATAAGCTATTTGAAGTTCTCGAATTGGTAAATGATGAAGCTAAGCACGATAAAGCAAAAGAATTCATGAACAGCTTCTTAGATTACATGCACGATACAGGAGATTAATTATGTCGAGGCAAAAACCAGAAATACCAATTGAGCAACGCATTTGGCTAGATGCACCAACAGCAGCCGCTTTGCTTGGATATAGCGAGGGAAAATTTCAAGAAATCAGAGAAGAAACATCATTTGTATTGGCAGGTGTTGAGCAAAGAGACGGTAGATTTTCCCAGGACTTACTAAGGAAATGGGGCAACGGAGAGATAGGGAGATAGATATGACAGAAGCATTATTTTTTCTGAAACTGTTAGGCATTGCAATTGTGCCAGCGTGCATTCTAGGTGCAGCAGTAACGCTAGTGATTCGTTTCGTTTATCTGCATTATGCCAAGTTTGAATGGATCATTGTTAATTTGCTGCGTGGTGTCTTGCGGGCAATCTGCTGGTTACTGACGTGCATTACAGACGGCGTGAAGAAAGCGGATGAACGGCGTTAATTAATTTAAATGGTTGACCGTCAACACAGGTTGAGATGTGAAATAAACGATTTACACGGGTCCATATGCGCATTTCAATCGGTGCTGGCGGTCAACAGAAAGGAAATAAGATGGGTGATTATGATATCGGTTCAACTGGTGTGGGCAAGTTGCATTACAGTTTTGCCAAATCAAGTGACTTAGTTCAATTGCCATCAGATATCGTTCTTAAAAGTGAAA
Organism: Weissella sp. ESL1156; assembly: GCF_058505625.1. Taxonomy (NCBI): domain Bacteria; kingdom Bacillati; phylum Bacillota; class Bacilli; order Lactobacillales; family Lactobacillaceae; genus Weissella; species Weissella sp. ESL1156. The sequence continues at coordinate 1,946,384 of NZ_CP196372.1, forward strand.
ACATGGCTAATAATCCTTGGGTCAAGCCAACGCTTAAAACGGTAACGTTTCATGATTTTGAGAAGCATATGAATGCACACATTAATGGTAAGCAACGTATTTCAAGTGTTGAAAAGAATGCCATTATCATGAAAATAGCTAAGGAAATGAGCATTAAAGGCAGTGACTTAGATCATAGATATTTACAGCAATATTGTCAGAAATATCATTTAACGATTTCGAGTTTTCAAAATGAGAAATCAAGGAAACACGAAGAACGTTATCGAATATTCAAAAAAGAACGGGATAAATTTCCGACTGCAAAAGGTGTTCAAAAGAGGATTTTATTTGAGCGATTAGCTAAGCAGTTAAAGCTATCAATTGCTACAATTCGTGGTCCGCAATATGAAATGAAATGGAGAAACGAACGTGAAACTAGGTGAAGCAAATCAAATTATGCAACTCGTACACGACAATGTGACAGATGATGAATTGGTGTTCATGACGAACCCGTTTTCAAACGACACTGGAACATTACACGATAACGGCTTTGGACTGGTATTCAACAGATTTAACACAACAGTCACAGATTTCAAATTAGCACAACACTATTACGCCGTGCTAATTGACCAAACAAAAAGCGTCTAACTACTGCAATAGTCAGACGCTGGGTAATTAGTTTTACAGACAAAATTACCCTTCTACATTAACACAGGGAGGCTTAACATGCCAAAAGATTTAATAGACCCGCCTAATGATGAATTGCCATGGGGATATGATTTTGAAGGTGATGAAATCGTAATTGGAGATGAAGTTGTTGAAATTGATAACGAATATATTCCTATTGAAAAAGCGGTGACTTACTTAATTTCATATGGAAATACAGTTAATACGGAGGAAAGACAATGAATTTATACGATTTAAGTAGCAAATGGCAGCAAGTATACAGCATGGATCTAGATGAAGATGCATGGTTTGACACATTGGAATCAATTGATGAAGCGATTGAAGATAAAGCTGACAATATTGGGCGAGTTATTCGCAGCTTAGAAGCTGATGTACAAGGTTACAAGAGTGAAGAAGAGCGTCTAGCCAAGAAACGTAAAACGATTGAAAAAAGAATTAAATGGTTGAAATTGTATTTGCAGGAAAATATGGAACGGCTTGGGCGTAAAAATCTTAAAACAGATTTGTTTAATTTCAATGTTCAAAATAATCCAGCTGGAACAAATATCACAGATGAAAATGTCATTCCTAGCAAATATTATGAGACGGAGACCGTCAAAAGGTTCGACAAACGTGCCATGCTGAACGATTTAAAAGCAGGTCAGGTAATTGCAGGGGTTGAGTTAAAACAGTCTCAATCACTTCGTATTCGCTAAATGTGAGGTGCTAAATGGAACGAGATTATGCGCAGGAATTTATGGACCGTAATTTCTTTACACCAGAGACATTGAAGAAACCAGTCGGCAATGATTTGTTTGGCTATTCAGTGGTTGAGGGTGATGAAGTGTTTGTTTATCAAGATAGTTATCTGTTAATTGAAAAGATGAAAAAGACACAAATAGAAATGGCAAAACTGATGAAATTAGAAAAGAAGGTGATGTAGTTGAAAGAACTTAGCCAAATTCAAGCAAAATTAAACGCACCAAAGAGCCAATATAACAGTTTTGGTAAATATTCATATCGTAATGCAGAGGATATTTTGGCGGCGGTTAAACCATTTGAAGAAGAGTTAAATGTTGACCTAACACTAAGTGACGACATTGTTGTTGTCGGTGAACGCATTTATGTTAAGGCGACAGCAACCTTGACTAATGAAAAAGGCGAGACAAGACAAACAACCGCTTTTGCCAGAGAACCACAGACAAAAAAAGGCATGGACGAATCGCAAGTTACTGGTGCTTCATCATCATACGCACGCAAATATGCATTGAACGGACTATTTGCTATTGATGACACGAAAGACGCTGACAGTATGGATAACCGGCAACAAGAAAAGAAAACAACGTCAAAGCCTAAAGATCCATTGAATTCAGTATTTGGTGCTGTATCAAAACAGTATCAGCAACAAAATGACATTACTGAACAAGAGATGTATGCACAAATTAATGAGGTTTCAAAAAATAAAATTGAAAACTTTTTTGATTTTAATAAATTGAGTGGAGAACAGAAACAAGGGCTTATCAATTGGCTGAAACGTGGGGTTAATTAATGGACTTATGGGGCAAAATAACGGCAGTCAAGGGTAATCAAGTTGTTATCAGTTTGGAAAGTATGCAAGAGCTTGCTAGTTTGTCCCTATTCACGACAGCAGAACAACCTCAAGTTGTTGTAAATGTGCAAGACGAACGCAAATTAAGTGTATTGCAGCGCAAAAAAGCATACGCACTAATTGCTGAAATTGCTAGGTGGTCTGGTTATATCCCAGAAGAATGCAAAGAGTGGCTGAAATATTACTTTACCGCTGAAACTGGTACACCGCACTTTAGCTTTTCAAATGCTGATATGACGACCGCAAAAGAGTTCATTACGTTCTTGTTAGATTATGCGATTAGAAACCATGTACCGATGAAACATAGCGGATTAACTTATCAAGATGACTTGGAAGCTTACATGTATTCGTCACTTAAATATCGTTCATGTGTTATTTGTGGTAAACACGCAGATGTACACCATATCCAAGCAATTGGAATGGGTAATAATCGTAACATCACAGACCACCGTACTAAAGATTTGATTGCATTATGCAGAGAACACCACCAAGAAGCTCACAAGCTAGGTTGGTTGACTTTTAAAGATAAATACCACGTTACAGGTGTCAAACTAGACGCTCAAACATTAAATCAGCTAGGCATTATGACCTACAAACAAATGGAGGATATAGACAATGGCAGTTAATAACATCACGGTATCGGGGCGATTGACAAAAGAGTTAGAGCTTCGTTATACGCAATCAGGAAAAACAGTCGGGAATACAACAATTGCAGTTGATCGTAAATATGCAAGAGATGAAACGGACTTCTTCAATGTCGTAATTTGGGGCAAGTCTGCTGAAAACTTAGCAAACTTTACTACTAAAGGCTCACCAGTTGCTTTTGAAGGTCGTTTACAATCACGTAGCTATGAAAATAGTCAAGGACAAAAAGTTACGATCATTGAGATTGTCGCAAATGACTTCACATTGTTTGAAAACAGAACAGAGACAGAGCAGCGTAGAAAAGGTGGTAACAACAAGCCGACTCAACAACCACGTAATGATCCATTTGCCACTGGTAACGAAATCGATATTCAAGATGGCGATTTGCCATTCTAGTTTTCAAGAAAGTGAGTAGCGCATGACTAATAAAAAAACTACTCAAACTTTCAATCAGGTACCAACGGATATTTTGGATAACAAAGAACTAAGTTTGTTAGATAAATTTATTTACAGCGAAGTGTTTACTGTTACTAAACAAGGCAATGAATTCTTCATGAGTAATGCTAGGCTTGCAGAACGATATGGAAAATCAAAAGTAACAATCAGTAGGTCAATAAATAAATTGTCTAGATTGGGATATATTCATGTAGAAATGACATATAACGACAAGCAAGAAATAGAAAAGCGAGTAGTTACCCTATTATCAAAAACGACTATACCCCTCATCAAAAATGATAATACCCCCTCATCAAAAACGACTAGGGGTGTTATCACCAGTGATAAGGATAATAGATCAATTAATAGATCAATTGAATATACTAACGTGCAATCAAAAATTGCACTCGATTCTGACTTTGAAAAATTGTGGAAATTGTACCCAAATAAAAAGGGTAAAGAGCTAGCTTTGAAAGCATATAAAAAAGCAATCAAAACAGGCACCACAAACAAAGAAATTCAAACAGGAATTGTTAATCTCAAAAAAGAGATTGCTTTTAAAGAAACCGATAAAAAATATATTCCGCATGGTGGTACTTGGTTCAATCAAAAACGTTGGGAAGATGATTACGAAACTGGAAACGTTGAGCAAAGCAATGATTATAAAGCAAATGAAATTGCACGCTTAGAAAATGAGTTGCAAGACGACAATCTAAATGAGTTAGAACGCAATTTCATGAGTAACAAGTTGGCAGAATTAAAGGGGAACAATTAATGCAAGGTCAAGAAGCTGAATGGGCAGCGTTGGCTGATGTCATGTCGGCTAGTGATCCATACGAAGCAATGCAAGAGCTAAAAACAGTTGTGCGTGAAGATATGTTCAGTAATAACGTTGCGAAAAACATATTCAAAACGTGGGCGCAAGCGAAAGATAAAGAACATATTAATTTGCTGACGATTAACAATAACAACGTTGGCACGGCTGAAACGATAAGTAGCGCAACAACAATGTTAGTCGAAAGTGTACCAGCCATTCCAATATCACCAAAGATATTAGGTAAATATATACAAGATGAAGCAATCAGACGAATTTTTTATCGAAAAGCTAGCAACGGAGAAATAAATAGTTACGCAGACTTAGCAGCATTCACTGAAGAAATTGAACAATACCAAAATTTTGATGTTGATAATAGCGATTTAATTACTGAATACCGTGAATACATTGGGCGAGAGCGTGAATATATTGATTTGCTGAAAAACTTAAAAATTCAAGCTGAAACTGGTCAGATGATTGTCATTGCTGGTCGCCCTGGTATGGGTAAGACAGCCTTAGCAACTAACATGATGAGCACATTGACGTTGCAACGTGTACCAGTAGCATTAATTAGCTTAGAAATGCGCCGTACAGAAGTTTTTGAACGCATGGTTAATAGAATGCTGTTAGAACCAAAAATGACACAAGAGACGGCATTAGAGGTGTTTAACAAGAACTTAGATGTATTCGATATTCGTGACGATATTCGTTCAGGTATTGAAAATATTGAGCTAGAAATTGGCAGACAAGCAGATGCAGGCAAAAAAGTTGTTGTTGTGGACTATTTGCAGCTAATCACTTCAAAAGGTGTGAGCAGATACGAACAAGTGAGCGATATTTCAAGACGATTGAAGTTAGCAGCAATGAAACATGATGTATTGCTGATTGCTTTAGCGCAATTAAATCGTGCGAAAGCTGGTGAAAAGAACAATCGGCCGCAATTAACGGATTTACGTGATTCAGGTTCGATTGAACAAGACGCTGACAAAGTCATTTTGTTACATTCAGATGATTATTATCAAGAAAATGTACCGACTAACGTTGATTTAGATTTGATTGTTGCTAAGAACCGACAAGGCGGACAGCACACATTTAAATCATTCTATGATCGTGAACATCAGGCAATAGCGGTGCGCAAATCATGAAAAAAGTATTCGAAGCAAAAATAGAATTACCAATGAAATTTGCATCAGGTAATCAAATGAAAGTTGCTAGAAATAAGCTGTATAGGCCTGAGGAATACCATGTTTATCACAATTATTTGAAAGCTAGCCTAGAAGAAGTTCTAGACGAAGTACAGGTACAAATGAAAGCAGGTCAAGCATATGAGCTTAGAAGTTTATTCATTTATCCAGTGCCAAAATCATTGGTAAGTAGCAAGAAACAACGTGCTGAATTTGATAGCTCAAAAGTTTTACCAATTACACGAGGAACAATTGATGTTGATAACTCGGTAAAAGCTTCTGATGACGTTTTACAAGAAGTTTTAGGGTTTGACGATAGCCAAATTGTTAATAACTTAGGTTACAAACGTTATTGGTTAGGAGACACGTATATTTACAAGATTGAGTTATATGAATTCGATAGCGGCATCGAACTAGAATTTTACGACTAAACAACAGTCAAGGGTGTAAAGACTGTGAACCCGTATGAAGATGAAAAATATTGTGAAAATGAGTTTAATAAGTATTTTAGCAATCGCTCTGATGATAGGTGGAACATTGTTAATTAAATCAGCAGTGGATGCCTATAAGCAACCTCACATCAGATCAGGCAAGATAACTAATCTGTATGTTAAAAACAAAAGTGACGATAGCGATTTCTTTATTGTGCTAAACAATGACGAGGTCATCAAAAATGATGATAGCCTTCTATTCGCTAAGTTCAATAGTGCTGATATTCAAGCTAAATTATCTGTAGGCGATAAGGTAAAAATAAAAACAGCTGGTTTTAGAAATAACCTATTTAGTCAGTATGAAAATCTTATATCTGTTAAGAAAGTTGGTAACAACAAATGATGACAAAGCTGAAACAGCTGAATGAATTCGCTGAAAGTCGTGGTTATCGTGATTGGAGCGAATTTAAAGCATATGAAGAACCTGAAGTAGTGCGAGAGGCACGCAAGATGATTGAAAGAGGTTACTAATGACTTATGAAGAAATATTAAAAGTTGCAACAAAACCAGATTTACAGCCGTTTGATACATTTACACATCAAGGTCCATTTTCATTAAATGGTTATGTGGTTATTCCTGATAACTTTCCAGTTGATTATTATGATGATTTTTATGAACAAATTGATAGCGGTCCTGTTGGCGGTCTTACTTTTGGTGGATATTTTACGTTAGTTGATAGTGAATTTGGAATAGTGCAATTAGATGAACAAGCTTACTTTCATGACGAACAGCATACGGTTGAAGAATTACATCAAATCGAACAACTTAAATCTAGTGCTGTTCGCGTCATAGGATTTGATAATGCTCACATTGAGCCAAATGAATTGGGAGCAGATGAGGGAGCAAAATATTTGGCAGATCAATTGATGCATATTTACAAGGAAGATGTGAGGACAGTCAAATGACAAATAAAGCATATATCGTT